>NZ_BAOP01000115.1 GCF_000344135.1 Gordonia malaquae NBRC 108250
GCCGTGCCCTCGCCGGAGTAGTCGAGATCGTGGTCGTCAGACACGTAAAGCTCACTTTCTTCACATCAAGCCTTGACAAAAGAACACACTGGCAGTGACACTAGCAGTATCGGGTACCCAGAGTATCGGGTATGAAGTCGAGACTCAGCTCGACCCGGAACACAACGGAGGTGTCGCATGACCGTTCAAAATGTGGAGATCAAGCCCGACGTCTCGACGGAAGGCGTTGCGCGCGTCAGCGCCCGCAAGCCCGTCGACATGCAGAGGTCTGCCGGTCGACTGCTGCGTGCGGCGGCCGAGAAATTTTATGACGCGGAGATCGACATCGATTGGGACTCGCCTTGGGAGGAAGGAAAGTACTTCCTGCCCGAGCATCGGGTCTCGCTCTACGGCACCAAGCTGTGGGAGAAGATGAGCGACGAGCAGAAGGTGGAACTCGGGCGCCACGAGATCGTCAGCATTCTCAGCTTCGGTATGTACGCAGAGAATCTGCTCAGTTC
>NZ_BAOP01000114.1 GCF_000344135.1 Gordonia malaquae NBRC 108250
GCTCGCCGGACCCCGGCTGCCTACCTCGGGCGGCACCACCGTCCGCCAGAGAAGGAACCGAGCAGCATAGGGAGGTCGAGGGACATGTTGTTTGTAGGAGACGACTGGGCCGAAGACCATCACGATCTGGTCGTGATCGACGACAATCAGAAGGTCGTGGCCCGAGCCCGGGTCCCCGAAGGACCGGCCGGAATCACCGCATTCACCGACGTCATCGCACGAGCAGCGCTCAAGACAGTCACCAGTGACGATGACCTCGACGATGACGCTGTCGAGGTCATGGTCGGTATCGAACTCAATCACGGGCCCTGGGTCCAGGCTCTGGTCGCCGCTGGGTACCAGGTGTTCGGAGTTGATCCGTTGCAGGCCAAACGCTTTCGTGAGAGTTGGTCGAACTCCAAAACCAAGAGCGATAGCGGCGATGCCCTCGGCCTGGCAGAACTGGTCCGCTCCCGGCATCGCACACTCACCACAGTCGGCGCAGACTCCGAAGGATCTGCCGCGATCCGCATTCTCGCTCGTG
>NZ_BAOP01000113.1 GCF_000344135.1 Gordonia malaquae NBRC 108250
CAGTGGCGTCCATTCTGGGTTCTGGTCTATCTGCGACGCAGTGGTGGACCGACGGCGGTCGTGAGCAAGGGGTGGACGACAAGTTCTTCGCCGCACACCTGTTGGAAACGACGTGGGGAATCATCGATGGCGCGGGCGCGACCATAGGCGTCGCCTTCTCACGTGGTCTGCCATTCAGTCATCCCGGGTTCGCGTCCCGCCGCTAAGTGGACTGACCATGTTTGGCAGCGAGCCATTCGCCGAACTTGTTTTGCCAGTGGCGGCGCGATTCGACCAATTCTTTGCGTTGCGGTCGGGTTGATCGTGCGTTCCGGTGGAGGGGTGTGTGTGCGTTGGTGGGCGGCGAGAAAGTCGTCAACGATGTGCGCGCAGTCGTGCCGGTCGATGTTTCGTAGCCCGGTTCTTCGTGCGAAAACCAACGGTCCGATGAGTTGCACATTGCGAGTTCGATGTCGAAGTCGTCTAGTTCCTCGCGGGCATGAGAGCTTTGAGAATGGCGTCGAACGGTTGGCGGTACTGGTCGATTACCCGGATGCGCAG
>NZ_BAOP01000112.1 GCF_000344135.1 Gordonia malaquae NBRC 108250
GCCAGTTCTTCCGACGCGGCGGAAATCAAACAGAGTTCTCCAGCGCAATTTGAGAATTGTAACGGGCTAAGCGTTAGTAACAATAGTCGCCGTCGTCTCCTTTATTGGCGGACTTACGAACTCCTCCGGATAGTACTACGCATGGTGGTTGAACGTAAATATAAGATGGGATAATCCGCAGATCAGTGGAAACAATAACCAGAGTTCCTTACAAGACAAGAAAGTCGAGTTCATCTGCGCAGGAACCGTCGACACAGCCTTCGTAGGAACCGTGGAGGGAGAGATAGTGGACACGAACGGCGAAAGATATTACGCAACAACCGCAACCTCAGTTTTAGAGAGCACTGCGAAATATGAGAAATGAAGCCTCCTGTGAATAGTGCGAAAATTCTCGTCGCCCGACTCGACGACAGCCCGTATACGGAGGCTATCGTTGGGCTCGCGCTAGACCGAGAGACCGAGCTTGAGATTGCCAATCAGGTCGAGTCGAACCGCGTCCAGTGCTGGACCGAAACTCAGCCGATATACGGTGACGGAGATACGCCAAAAGCGGGCGATTCTCTATTTCTAG
>NZ_BAOP01000111.1 GCF_000344135.1 Gordonia malaquae NBRC 108250
TTAACGAGATCGGCGACGAGGCACGTCACTCGACGATGTTTGCCCGGTTGATCAACAAGACGGGACTGGCGCCGTACAAGTTGCCGAAGGGATTCTTGGGCTTCGCGAAGATTCTGCATTTTGTGCCTCTCGGCCCGTCTGTATCCGGCGCGACATTGCTCATCGAAGAGATACTCGACCGCGCTCAGCGTGAGGCGATGAATGACCCGAAAATGCAGCCGCAGCTGCGCCAGCTCATGAAGATCCACGTTCTCGAAGAGGCCCGCCACATCACCTTCGCGCGGCTGGAAATGGTGGAGGGGATGCAGCGTCGCGGACGCATCTCGCGCGCTTGGCATCGAGGCACGCTGGCGGTCATTGCGAACTTTGCGTACCCGTTGCTCATCAATCCGAAGGTGTACCCCGCTGTCGGAATCAACCGTCTGCGCGGGCTGTGGGCGCAGCAGACGAGCCCGAACTATCGCGTCAATTTGCAGTTCATGTCCGAGCCTATGATCCGGTTCTTCCACGAGGCCGGGATGATGGAGGGGAAATTCACGATGGCGATGTGGCGCGCAACGCGCAGCCTGCCC
>NZ_BAOP01000110.1 GCF_000344135.1 Gordonia malaquae NBRC 108250
AGCCTTATACGATAACAACTTCCGGCTTGACGCAATGCCGGGGATGTCCGTTGCTGATGTGAGAAGCAAGCTTGGCGGCGCAGTGAAGAACGTGCATAGTGTGCCGATGGGGAAGCAGTCACGACCTGCACCTACTACGGACGACCAGGCCATCGTAGTCGCGGCCTGTGCCAATCTAGATCACGGCAAGGGCACGGAGGTGTGGCTGCGTGTCGTTGATACACGCGAACAGGGGCAACCGACGAAAATGGATGTCGATCGCTGGCGAAACGAGATGCGTCGAGCAAGCGTCTCTGGACCACCTGATTGGGCTCGCGGGTGCACTGACCTGGCTGTCTCAGTAGCTTCCGAACACTAGCCATAGCCGCAGCCCCGTAGCGGGCGCACGGCGGCGACCTAAGTCACTTCTACCTGACTGGTCCGCTCCGTCCTCGATCCATTACACGATCGAGGCGGGGCGGTTTCTTTGCGCCTACCGGCCCGGCAGGGGATGAGCCTGAACACTGCCGCCACTCGGAGCTGCTAACGGGCCGCTGCTCGCAACCTCGGCCCGCGGTAGACGCTCGGCCCCGAAGAACTCGGCGCGGTTCCCGCCGGCGCTGCTATCGTGAGAGCGCGGTATCGCGTCACAAAGGAGGATCGCCAATGACTCCCGAAGAAACAGTGG
>NZ_BAOP01000109.1 GCF_000344135.1 Gordonia malaquae NBRC 108250
ATGCGCAGCGTTCCGGTTGGGGTCTGCGCGTCTACGCTTTCCCTGGGTCACTACTTGCGACCCGAGGGTAAGGCAGGCCAGAGTCGTGACATGCAGGGGCGCCGCGGCAAAGAGGGAAGCTTGTCGGCTGAGTAGCTCGATGAGCTGGCTGCGTAGCGGACCCGTCGAGGGTGCCGGTGGGATTACGTGGGGCAGCAGTCGCTCGAAGGTGGCGGCCAGCAGTTGCGAGGAACTGTGACGAGACAGCCGCAACGATGACGCCAACGCGCGGTTGCCGGTGGGCGGCCATACCCGATCGGATGGCGGATCATCGTGAGGAACCGCCGGACGAGTCACCAGTATTGCTACCCCCGCACACTGCGAGGTGCATGGGCTTCGGCCCCGACAACCTGCACGGCATTGAGATGGCCGTGCACCGCTGCGGCGATGAGGTGTTCACCGATATCGCGTTCGACGAACGGCATCTAGGCGCGCCGGGGTTGGCGCACGGCGGCGCGATCGCCGCCGCGTGTGATGACCTGCCGGGCTCACCTTGTGGTTGCTGCAACCCCGGCGGTCACCCGCCGCCTCACAGTCGAGTACCTGTTGCCGGTCCCGCTGCGCCGCCCGCACCGCATCAGCGGCCGCCTCACCGGAAGGAGGGGCCGCGCTCTGCACGTCACTGCTACGGCACCGGAGACGACAGTGTCACCCGGTTCACCGCAACCGCCGTCTTCGTCGCTGTCGA
>NZ_BAOP01000108.1 GCF_000344135.1 Gordonia malaquae NBRC 108250
ATATGACCAACGAGGACATGGCTGGAGTGACCGGGGTCGCGCCCCCTTCTCTTCGTCGTTGCTCGGCGACGATCTCGAGGCGGTCTTGCGCGCGGTCGTCACGTCGGGTCGTAAGGCGTTGGTGTCCGGTCACAGTATGGGCGGGATGTCCATCATGGGTTGGGCTGCCGAGCACCCGGAGTCGGTGCCCCTCCTAGCCCGTGGTGCCGTCTTGGCGAGCACTGGACCCTCCCAGTTGGTGAGTAGATCGACGTTAATTAGGTCGCCACGTCGACTCCGCGCCTCATTGGAGCGAGCCTTCGCAGCCGGGCTCGCCATCGCGGGACCGGAGATGCTTGACACTGGTTTCAACCGACGTTTGGTAAAATACGGGACGATGGGCCCGCACGCGTCGGCCGACGTTGTAGCGGAGTGTTCCGACATAGTGCTGCGTTGCCCCCCTGCGGTGCGGGGAATGTGGGGCAAGGTCCTGGCCTCCATTGACGTCAGCAAAGGAGTCGACTCACTTGCGGTTCCGACGACAGTGATCGTGGGCTCTGCCGACAAGTTGACACCCGAGGTTCATTCCATTGATCTCGCCGAACGCCTGCAGCAGCGCGGTCGGTTGCACGATTTCGTGGTGTTGCCGCAGATCGGTCACATGATCAACATGGAGGCACCGAACGATTTCAACGAAGCAGCGGCGCGATTGGACGCAGCGACCGTAGAACGTTGACAGCGAAGTATCGATGCCTACGGGGTCACGCACATGGCCGCTGATAGCGGC
>NZ_BAOP01000107.1 GCF_000344135.1 Gordonia malaquae NBRC 108250
CCGGGGGCGAAGGTTCTTTGACAAGTCGATAGCGCGCTGCAGTCAGGCGAACCCGTTACAGACTGCTCGTTCCTCGGGTGAGAGTGCGAGCCGCGGGAGACTCGCAGCGGCACATTGTCATCGCCGACGGGCACCACCCGCTAGTTGGGTCGGTGGTGTCGTCGGAGGTCGCTGCCGAACCGTTGGTCGGTTCACGTTTGTTGCCACGCACCTTTGGTTAGAAGGAGGTTTGTCATGTTCACGTCTATTGTGCGCGAGCTCACCGACAGAATCGTCGACGAACTCGCGCCACCCACCGCCACCGAGACCGACTCAGGGCAGTCGTCGAGGTTGGCGTGCCTGCTCGCCTCGGCGAGCAAGGTCGGCACCGATGACACCGAGATTCTGTCGGCGATCGTGGAAGTCGCCCGGGCCCGCAACGTTCTCGACGCAGCCCAGGCACAGTTGGTGCGTACCGCGGAGCGGGCGGGGATCCCGTTCCGAAAGCATCTGCGGTCGGCGAAGATGCTGCTGACTGAGATCGGTGTCCCACCCGCGGTGGCGGATCGAATTGTTCGCAATGGTCATCACGCCGAGCGGTTCGCCAACGTCGGGCGTGGGATGCGCGACGGGTCGATGTCCGCGGAAATCGCCGATGCGATCGGAGTCGGTGTTGCGACCGTTGCGAATCGGGTTCCGCTCGACCCCGACGAGCAGCAACGGTTGGCCCGCAAGCTCGCGTTGAACACCACGCCGGCCGAGGTGAAGGTCGCGGCGAAGCAGGCCGCGATCGCGTTGGCTGCGGA
>NZ_BAOP01000106.1 GCF_000344135.1 Gordonia malaquae NBRC 108250
CTGGGGTGTCATGGTTCTTGTAGACAGCAGAACTCTTGTTGAGAGGAGACTGTTGGGTATGGGTACTTCTAGGCCTCGTCGTGTGTTCACTGATGAGTTCAAGGCTGATGCGGTGGCGATGGTGACTCAGTTGGGTCGTCCTCGTGCTGAGGTGGCTCGGGATTTGGGGATTGGTGAGTCGACGTTGGGGCGGTGGGTTGCCTCGGCCACGGGTACGGCTGGGTCGGGTTCAGGGTCGAATCGTCGGGCTCCGGACTTGGCTGGTGATGATCCGAATGAGATGCGTCGGGAACTGGCTCGGTTGCGGGAGGAGAACGCGTTCTTGAAAAAAGCGGCGGCCTTCTTCGCGCAGGAACAGCGGTAGTCAGCAAGTATCGGCTGATCCGTTCGGAAGAAGGCAACTTCCCGATCACGATGATGTGTCGCCTGTTGCAGATTGAGCGGAGCGGGTATTACGCCTGGCGTAGGGACTGCGACCTCGAGCCGGCACCGGAATCGCGGGCCGGGCGACGGGTGGTCCTTGCTGATCGGATCCACTCGTTGTGGGAGCAGTCGCGGCGGGTTCATGGTGCTCGTCGGATTCATGCTGATCTGCTCTCCGATGGGCAGATGGTGTCGTTGTGGCTGGTCAGGTCGATTATGGCGGAGTTGAAGATCTGTGGCTTGCAGCCTCGAGTCACCCGACGGACCACTGTTGCTTCACCTGAGGCTGGTTCTCGTGAGGATTTGGTGCGCCGCCAGTTCTGTCCGCCGGTGCCGACGACAATGCTGGTCGGGGACATCACTTACCTCAAGACGGG
>NZ_BAOP01000105.1 GCF_000344135.1 Gordonia malaquae NBRC 108250
GGCTAAGCAGCTCCGGCGCAGTCAAGTACGACTACGTGCAGTATCTGGTCGACCCGACCCGACCATTCGAGATGGTCCGCGTGATCCATGACGGCAACACGCTGTTCGTCTCACACTTCGAATCCGGCGAGCTCCTCCTGCAAACAACGAAAGCCCCACCCGGAACGACGTACGTCGGCCGCCGCACAAAAGCCACGCCACCACAACCGTCACCGAAGTCCTGACACACCAACCGTCACCGATGTCCTGACACAGAACTGTCATCGAAGTCCTGATACATCACACGAATCCTCGTTGATCGAACGTACGTTTTTGTCAGAGGTGATCTATATCATTTAGCTAGTTTCCGGTTGACGCTGGCGACAGAGGTTCTTTGACAAGTCGATAGCGCGCTGCAGTCAGGCGAACCCGTTACAGACTGCTCGTTCCTCGGGTGAGAGTGCGAGCCGCGGGAGACTCGCAGCGACACTTGGCCGGGCTGGTGACCCGGCACCACGTGACCGCCGACGGGCACCACCCGCCTGTGGATGAGTGGTGCTGTCGGAGGTCACTGCCGAACCGTTGGTCGGTTCACGTTTGTTGCCACGCACCTTTGGTTGGAAGGGGGTTTGTCATGTTCACGTCTATTGTGCGCGAGCTCACCGACAGAATCGTCGACGAACTCGCACCACCCACCACCGCCGAGACCGACTCGGGACAGTCGCCGAGGTTTGCGTGCCTGCTCACCTCGGCGAGCAAGGTCGGCACCGACGACGCCGACATTCTGTCGGCGATCGTGGAAGTCGCCCGGGCCCGCAACGTTCTCGACGCAGCCCAAGCACAACTGGTTCGTACCGCGGAGCGGGCGGGGATCCCGTTCC
>NZ_BAOP01000104.1 GCF_000344135.1 Gordonia malaquae NBRC 108250
GGCTAGTTTCCTGCATACTGATGAATGTTTCATGCGGTCGGACGGAGAGATGCGTTCGTGGCTATGTAATTCGTCGCCCGCGTCCTTACGGATCTTGTCGACGCGTGGATGACGAGAGTGCAAAAGTCGGAGTACATACTGTCGACGGAAATCACGGTTTTGCGCTATGCGGTACTTTGAAGTGTTCCCGTTCTCAACTGCACACGTTGAGGAGGTGCGGGATCCGGCAAGGTTTGTCACTTCTAGTGCTGATTTCTATCTCGACTATTCAATAGACCACGTACTCATGGGGCGCTATGGGATATGTGGTGTAAGAGAAGAGTTTGCACAGAAGATGGATGCGTCCCGGCTTACGGGCTACTCGTGGGCGCCCGCGAGGGCTCTCCGATGGAAACATGCCGAACAGCGCGGCGAGATCAGCCTTCCTGAAATTCGCCTGTTGGTTGTCGGAGGCAGGTTCATGGAAGATGACTTCTTCCGGAATTCGAGGAACGATCTGTTTGTGTCTGAGTCGGTGCAAGAGTTCCTTGCGTTGGAAGACCCAGTTGTAGCCCGCTTCTCGCAGGAGTTGGACCCTGGAGGAAAGCCCATCCGGAAGTATCCAGGAAAGCGCTAGTCGGGTCCCGGATGGAGAAGGCTATGAAGTTGGAGGTTCTCGATGCGCGATCGGAGTGTGGATAGCGAGTACTATCTCGTTCCGCCATATTCAAACGAGCATGTTGATGAGATTTCGTCGGAGGACGGCGTCGTCACAGCGGCGGTGTTCTTCTTCGATTTCCCATTGAGGGGCCATGATGTCCTCGGCCGCTACGGGATATTTGCGGTAACGTCGGAGCTTTCAGAAATCCTCGTGAAGAAGGGCTATTCTGGTTTCCATCTGGGTGAGGCGCAAGCCGGC
>NZ_BAOP01000103.1 GCF_000344135.1 Gordonia malaquae NBRC 108250
TGACATCAACCTCTCGGACATCTCCATCGATGGTCGGGACCTGGCGCGGCGTGACGCCGAATCGTTCATTACCGTGTTGAAATCGATCGGAATGATGCCGTGAAGCGCAGCAGCAGCACGCTCATATCGATGGTGGCTTTGGCCGTCGTGTTCGTCGTAGGGCTCGGCTACCTCGTCGTCGGCGTGGCACGCGTCAACCCCACCCGCTCCGAGTACTCGTTAACCGCCTTCATCGACAGCTCAGGCGGTCTACTGGACACGTCGCCGGTGATGGTGCGGGGGATACCCGTCGGAAAGGTGGCCTCCATCAACGTCGTGGATTCGGCACTTAAGGTCGAGATGGCGATCGATTCCGATCACAAGATCCCCCAGGACAGCGTGATGTCGATCCAGAATCTGTCGATCGCGGGGGAACAGTACATCAACTTCGTGCCCGGGGGCACGGCCACCGGCGGGTACTTCGACAACGGAGATGTGGTGCCCGCGGAGGCGGTGCATGTGTCGCAATCGGTGCCCCAGGTGTTGCCGAAGATGGCTGCGGTGGCAGATGGGCTCGACCCGGCTTCGATCGAGTCCATCAACAAGACCGTCGCCGAGGCCGTCGCAGGACGGCAGGGAGACCTTGACATGATCGGCGACATGATGCACCGTCTAGTCGATTTCGTCGGCAAAGATGGGTCCGTCCGGGTGACCGCGGACAACGCCGAGTTCCTGCTCGGCCTCATGTCCAATGTCGGGGACGTCCTCAGTACGGCAGCTGTGCGTACCCCTGACGCCGTGAACGGATTGGCGCGAATTCAGCGGGCGTTCATCGAGTTCACAACCACCTCGTACGACAAGTGGCCTCCCGTGTTGAAGCTTGTGGAAAAGCTCAGTGGCTATATCCAGATCCTGCAGCCTGATCTGG
>NZ_BAOP01000102.1 GCF_000344135.1 Gordonia malaquae NBRC 108250
AGTGCTGATCGGCGCAGACGCACGGGGCTTCGACTTTGTCGCACGCGTGGTGGGTCCGCGCTACCAGGACATCTCTGCGCCTATCACCCGCGCGGGCTACGCCTTCGCTCGCAAGCGGGGAATCATCAAATGACCGTCGAGCAGGAGAATCGGCCGGGCACCACCGCGCGATCGCGGACGCTGACCGTGTCGGAGGTCGTGCAAGAGACCAAGGACTCGGTGAGCATCGCCTTCGAAGTGCCTGACGAGATCGTCGACGATTTCAAGCATCTACCCGGGCAGTTCATTACGCTGAAGATCCCGTCCGACCAGACGGGCCACGTCGCACGATGCTATTCGCTGAGCAGTTCACCTCATGTCGATGACTTCCGCCTCGAGATCGGGGTGAAGCGCACCGCTGGGGGATACGCGTCAAACTGGTTGTGCGACAACGTCTCCGTCGGCATGGAAATGACCGTACTGACGCCGTCGGGAAAGTTTACCGCTAAGAGCCTCGACGTCGACATGCTTTTCTTCGCCGGCGGAAGCGGCATCACGCCGATCCTGTCGCTGGTGAAGTCGGCACTGGTGTCGGGCAGTGGGGAAGTCGTCCTGTTCTACGCGAACCTTGACGCCGATTCGATCATGTACGAGCGCCAGCTTCAGCAGATCAGATCCGAATTCCCCGAGCGGTTCACTTTGGTCGACTGGCTTGAGTCGGAGAACGGGATCCCCACATCCGAGGCTGTCGAGAAGATTATTCGTGATCACAAGGGATCGGTGATCTTCACCTGCGGCCCTTCCCCCTTCATGGATCTGGTGGAAAGGTCTGCCACCGCGTGTGGAGTGGACCATTCGGATGTACATCGGGAGGTGTTCCAGTCGCTGGCGGGT
This sequence comes from Gordonia malaquae NBRC 108250, assembly GCF_000344135.1. Taxonomy (GTDB): domain Bacteria; phylum Actinomycetota; class Actinomycetes; order Mycobacteriales; family Mycobacteriaceae; genus Gordonia; species Gordonia malaquae. The sequence continues at coordinate 874 of NZ_BAOP01000102.1, forward strand.
GACCCGTTCGACACCGCCACACTGCGTCGACTCAGTGACGATGAGGGTGTAGCTACCGCCACGGTTTACC
>NZ_BAOP01000101.1 GCF_000344135.1 Gordonia malaquae NBRC 108250
CTAGGGCGTGTCTGACAAATCGGCGGGGTGGGATCTGAGAAGCTGGGTTCATGTCGCGGTTTCAGGTGCTCTCGGATGCTCAGTGGTCGTTGATCGAGGGCATGCTGCCGAAGCGGACGGGCCGTAAGGGGCGTCCGTTCTCCGATGCCCGGACGATGGTCGAAGCGATCGTCTACCGGTATCGGTGCGGTATCGCCTGGCGTGATCTGCCGGAGGTGTTCGGGCCGTGGCAGACGGTGTGGACGTGGCATCACCGGATGGCGAAGGCGGGCACCTGGGATCAGGTCCACGCGAAGCTCACTGCCGCCGCTGATGCTGCGGGACTGGTGGATTGGTCGCTGTCGGTGGACTCGACCATCGCTCGCGCCCATCAGCACGCCACGAACACCACGCGCCTCACAGGGGGCTGGATCGAATTACACGAATCCGGGGATCGAGCCGCCTGACCACGCCGTCGGCCGCTCCCGCGGCGGGCTCTCGACGAAGATTCACCAGCTCGTCGACGGCAACGGACTGCCACTGGTCACCTTGCTCACCGCTGGCCAGGCCGGTGACTCGCCGATGTTCCTGCCGCTGATGAGCCAGCTGCGGGTCGGCCGCGAACGAGGCCGGCCACGCACCCGTCCGGACGCGGTCCGCGGCGACAAGGCTTACTCGTCGCGGGCGATCCGGGCCCACCTGCGAGCGCGCGGAATCAAGGCCGTCATCCCCGAGCCCGACGATCAGAAGGGCCACCGCAAGCGGCGCGGCTCCCGCGGCGGCAGACCTGTCGCGCTCGATGTCGCCGACTACAAGAACCGCAGCGTCATCGAACGCCGCTACTGCCACACCAAGCAGTGGCGCGGACTGGCCACCCGTTACGACAAGCACGCCGTCAACTACCGCGCAGCAGTCGTCCTCAACGCCGTGATCGCCTGGTCGAAAGAATTGTCAGACACGCCCTAG
>NZ_BAOP01000100.1 GCF_000344135.1 Gordonia malaquae NBRC 108250
CTGTCGACACCGACCATTTCGCCGCGCACGGAGATCGATCTCGGCGATTGCGGCGGGCCTGCTCAACCGGCTTTCCCGCGACGCCGGACCTACCGGGTGACCGCCGTCATCACCGACACGGCAACCGAATCCGCCGATGACGCCAACCCTGCATGCGCTGTGACTCACCGTTCGGAGCGGTAGTCCCGAGCAACGAACGCCGGGAAGAAGTCGGAGAACTGTGAGGCGCAGGCCCGGTGACGTTGGTTGTCATGGGGCCTGCTCGTTTCTGGTGCGGATGGAACTTCTCGAATGACAAGGAGGCGATGAGTTCCAGGCAGATGTGCACGTCATCGACGGCCCGCAGTTCGAAGGTTTAATGCTGCCGAGTTGGCTGCCGCCGGCGCCGATTGGAGCCAGGGTCAAGTAGCTTTCTCGGTCGCCCGGCGGGGTCGCCCTTCTCATAGCCTAGGTGGTCGGTCGGCTCGGCTTTGAAGCCGCGTTCAAGAGCCAGTTTGATCAGCCCCGAATCAAAACCCCCATCGCAGCTTTCTCAGAGTCGAGATCCGTTGGGGCACCGCCGGGTAAGCACCGGGCGCAGGATCGCGTGGAGTTGGTTGATCAGCCGGCCTTTGGTGTGCAAGAGGTTGCGGCGGCGTTCATCGAGGACCCGCAATACGCTGGTGTAGTCCTCGGTGTAGATCGGCCGGCCTTCGCCTTGCAGCGCCGCAACGCACGCGTCGGCGGCGGCGTGGATGTGGTCGTTCTTGCGGCGGCCGCCGCGGGAGAGCTGGCGCACTCGGGCGGTCTCGGTGGAGGGACATCGACAACTGATTCCCCTGCTCGAGCAGCCACAGCTACAGGATGGCAGAGGCCTTTGCTGTTCTCCACCGCCCATATGTTCAGGCAGCCTGCCGGCCCACTCGAGTTCACTGATCGGAGCGAACCTGGTGATGGTCCTGATCATGGCGTCGGTGTCGGTTCGTTGCTCGGCGTCGTTGTCCTGGTCGAACTACTCACATCAGTTCGATGAGCTGGTCGCGCAGCGACCCCGTCGAGTGTGCCGGCGGGATGCGTCCATGGTGTATTTGTCACTAG
>NZ_BAOP01000099.1 GCF_000344135.1 Gordonia malaquae NBRC 108250
GGGCGGCGTAAGGGGGTCAGTGCACCACCAGGGTCAATTTCCTGGAAGGATCTGCCGACATGTGCCGTGGCGTTGTTCTGAATGTTTCTGTGAGAGAAGAGATTTCCCGTCTCTTGCCGAGTGGGATGTCGTTTCGTGAGATCGGTCGTGAACTCGACCGCGACCACACTGTGATCAGCAGGGAGGTCGGCCGCAACGGCGGGCGCCGGGAGTATCGAGCCCATACTGCTCAAACCGCAGCAGATGCTCGTCTGGCACGCCCGAAGGACCGCAAGATCGAAACCGATGAGCGCTTGTTGGCGCAGGTCAATACGGGTCTCGGGCAGCAGTGGTCGCCCCGGCAGATCAGCAAGCGGCTGGTCATCGACTTCCCCGACGACGACACTATGCGAGTGTCCCACGAACAGATCTACCAGGCGCTCTACTTCCAGGCCCGCGGCCAGCTCAAAGTCCAACTGCTCGGCCAGCTCCGCCGCGGTGGAACGACCCGCGTGAGCCGAGCCCAGCGGCGCGAGATCGCCGAGAACCGCAAGAAGGTCATCCCGGCGATGACCATGATCACCGAGCGGCCACCCGAGGTCGAGGACCGTGCGGTGCCCGGCCACTGGGAAGGCGACCTGATCATGGGTGCCGGGAACCGGTCGGCGATCATCACCCTGGTGGAGCGTTCCACGCGGTTCGTGCTGTTGGGCAAACTGAACTACGACCACACCGCAGCACGGACGTCGCTGGTGCTGTCGAATCTCATGGGAACCCTCCCTGACCTCCTTCGATGCTCGCTGACGTGGGATCAGGGGCGAGAGATGGCGCGACATGAGTCGTTCACCATCGCTACCGGGATACCGGTGTACTTCTGCGATCCGCACAGTCCGTGGCAGCGCGGGTCGAACGAGAACACCAACGGCCTGCTCCGCCAGTACTTCCCCAAAGGCGAGGACCTTCACCAGTACTCACAGTCCTACCTCGACGCCGTCGCTGCAGAACTCAACGGCCGACCACGCGAAACCCTCGGTTGGCGAACACCGGCAGAGAAACTCGCTGATACTCTCAGCGGGAATGGTGGTGCACTGACCATCTGAAATCGCC
>NZ_BAOP01000098.1 GCF_000344135.1 Gordonia malaquae NBRC 108250
GGTGTCATACCGTCGTAGCAACACTGCAGGCCACGAGGGGTTGCGGGTAGCGCGGTAGGAGACCCTGGGTGGGGCTGGGACGGATGATGTTGACGGTGGCGGACCGGACGGAGATCGCGGTCGGACGGCGTGCGGGGATGACGGTCACGGCGATCGCCGAGCAGATCGGGCGCGACAAGTCGGTGGTGTCTCGCGAGATCAAACGCAATGCCACCAAGACGGGCGCGTATCAGGTGGTGCACGCCGACAAGCACGCCCGCGCACGGCGGGCCCGTCCGCAGACGAGGGCGATCGATGCTGACTCGGTGCTCGCCGACCGGGTACGGTCCGACCTGCGCAGGTCGCGGACGCCGCGCCAGATCGCGGGGAGGTTGAAGCTCGAGGCCCAAGACCCCACAGTGGATCCCATGACGGGTTCACCGAACGCGCAGGGCCGCCGCGTGTCACACGAGTCGATCTATCGGTGGATTTATGCTCTTCCGAAGGGAGAGTTGGCTGCTCAGGGCATCCTGTTGCAGTCCAAGCGCACCGCGCGTAAACCCCGCAAGTCAGTCGGTGAGCGGTCGGCGCGGATCGTGGGCATGGTCAGCATCGACGACCGCCCCGAGACCGCGGCCGATCGGCGGGTGCCGGGCTGGTGGGAAGGAGATCTGATCGTCGGGAAGGCCGGCCAGTCCGCGGCGGTGACCTTGGTCGAGCGCACCAGCCGGTACACGCTGATCCTGGGTCTGCCGGACGGGAAGAAAGCACCCGGCGTTGCTGATGTGCTGATCGATCACCTGCGAGGACTGCCGGAGTTCATGCGACAGGGCCTGACGTGGGATCAAGGCACCGAGATGGCCGAGCACGCCAGCGTCACCGTGGCCGCCGAGTTGCCGATCTACTTCGCTCATCCCCGCTCGCCATGGGAACGCCCGACGAATGAGAACACCAACGGCCTGATCCGCGAGTACCTGCCCAAGGGCACCGAAATCCCATCCGATCAGCTGTACCTCGAAGCGATCGCCCGCGAGCTCAACGAGCGGCCACGGCAGTGCCTGGGCTTCTACACTCCACGGGAAGTCTTCGAACGCCTACTGAAGGACAACGTTGCTTCCACGAGTTGACACCG
>NZ_BAOP01000097.1 GCF_000344135.1 Gordonia malaquae NBRC 108250
GCCCAAGAAGTTCAGTCCAGAGCTGCGTGAGCGTGCCGTGCGCATGGTCTACGACCGCCAAGCCCGCGAGGGCGGCCCTCGCGCAGCATCGATCCGTGCCGTCGCGCCGCAGCTCGGTGTCGGCACAGAGACGCTGCGGATCTGGTGCAATCGCTACGGCGCCACCGAGCCGGTCGGACCGGGAGAGCCGCTCGAGGAGGAGAATCGCCGTCTCCGGCGGGAGCTCGCCGAGGCGCGACGTGCGAACGAGATCCTGAAGGCCGCCTCAGCGTTTTTCGCAGCGGAACTCGACCGCCCCACGACGAAATGATCGCGTTCGTCGACATGCATCGCGAGAAGTTCGGGGTCGAGGCCATCTGCCGCATCCTCAGTGCGACAGAATGTGGGTTCATCACCTCCCGCGGATACCGCGCTGCCAAGAACAGGCCGGCCTCCGCTCGCAGCGTTCGGGACGAGATGCTGGCGGAGGAGGTGCAGCGGATTCATCAGGCGAACTACAGCGTCTATGGGGTCCGGAAGATGTGGCACGCAATGCGCCACGCAGGATGGAACGTCGGTCGCGACCAGGTCGCGAGGCTGATGAAGATCGCCGGCCTGCAGGGCGTTCGCCGAGGTCGAAAGCCCGTCACCACCTGCTCCGCAGACGGAGATGACCAGCGCCCGGACCTCGTTGAACGGCGGTTCGTCGCGGATCGACCGCAGCAGCTTTGGGTCGCCGACATCACCTACGTCCGGATGCTCTCCGGGTTCTGCTACGTCGCATTCGTTACCGATGTCTTCAGTCGCAGAATTGTCGGCTGGGCGGTCGCGCCCACGCTCCACACGGAGTCTCTGCCATTGCTCGCACTGGAGCATGCACTGCAGTCCACCGGGGTGAGCAGGAACGAAAGCGGATTGATCCACCATTCCGACAGGGGTAGTCAATACGTTTCGCTCGCCTATTCGGACGCTCTGCTCGCCGCGGGAGTTACGGCTTCAGTAGGTACCGTCGGCGATAGCTACGATAACGCGCTGGCCGAGACAGTGAACGGCCTATACAAGGCGGAGTTGATCTACTCCAAGCGGATCTGGGAGTCAGTCAGCGAGGTTGAGCTCGCCACGATGGGCTGGGTCCACTGGTGGAACACCTCCCGGCTCCACGAAGCTCTCGGCTACCGCACCCCGGCGAACGTC
>NZ_BAOP01000096.1 GCF_000344135.1 Gordonia malaquae NBRC 108250
ACCCACCACAACCGACACGGCGAACTACTCGACACCGTCACCTTCACCTGGGACGGCCCCGACCTCATCGAACAAACCAACACAGCCCACACCCCACGCGCCACCACCCCCTCAGGCGCATCCAGCACCTGGACCTTCACCTACCACCCCGTCACCAGCGCACCGCTGGCCCAACACGCAACACACCACACCCCCACAGGCGCCACAGCCTCCAACCCGTCACCGCACCGGCCGGCCGACTGGACACAATCCCAGATCGACTCCGAATTCCACGCCATCATCACCGACCTCGCCGGCGCACCCACCGAACTCATCAACCCCGACCACGGAACCCTCGACGGCAGATCCACCACCACACTCTGGGGAACCACCACCTGGACCGGCGTAACAACTGCGCTCCGGTTCGCCGGCCAACAACACGACCCAGAAACCGGCCTCCACTACAATCGACACCGCTACTACAACCCCACCACCAGCACCTACACCACACCCGACCCCCTCGGCCTCACCCCCAACCCCACCTCCGCAACCGCCTACGTCCACAACCCACACACCTGGACAGACCCACTCGGCCTCGAAAGCACATGCCCGAACGGAACCAACAACAAAGGCGACACACCAGACCTCGATTCTCTGTCTAAATCCGGCAGTCGAGCATCGGGTAAATCAGACCTAACAGTGGCGGGACGCAACTATCAGAAACATATGAACAGGCCGGGGAGTGGCCTCGAAAAAGTACCAGGCCGCGATCTCAACACGTCCGGCCAGAACCATCTAGATGACATACTCACCGCACCAGGAACTCGCGTCGAACCAAGACTGGAGGAAATTTTCAGGGTGGCACAATACATACTCGCCCAGATGGACATGGCGCAGTCTTCGACTCATCTGGAAGTTTTCAATTCTTCGGAAAGTTTACATAAATGAGCGAACATATCACACTCGGAACAAAGGAGCAGATGTCGATATCGGCTATCCAGGATTGCATTGGACGGACAATTCAAAGTATCGAACCCACAGATTGGGACACTAGCGAAACTAGGCCATTCGAAACGCCACTACCAGCAATCCGTGAAACCTTCCATCCGATCATTGTAAGATTCTCGGATGGGCATGGTGTTCGTTTCTACAGCGAAGTATCGAACGAGAGTCGCCTGACTGCAGAACCCTTAGAATTAAGATCCCTCGAACCACAGAACATGGATAGCTCAGGCAAGCGGGGGC
>NZ_BAOP01000095.1 GCF_000344135.1 Gordonia malaquae NBRC 108250
GGCTAAGCAGCGAGACATCACAAAGTGTGTCAGAGACTTCCTCTAAGGAAGGCACTGCGGGCGTTGAGAGCCGTGGAGTGAATGTCGGTGGAACACTTGGGTCAAGCACAACCACTGACAGCGGTTCCGTCAAAGGCATGAACACCACGGGATCATGGACTGCACCGGACGATTTGAAGCCTGGCGAGGAAATCGCCTACTACCAGATCTGGGAACTGTGGACATACGATGTCGTCTCAGAACGCGACGGCGTGTATACGTCCTATCCCGCCTACCAGTGGGTTCCGACAACGAGTACGCTACCTGTACGCGGGCCGATCGGATCACACCTGCAATGGAAGGGATGACCATGCGGAAAAGGCTGTCTAGAATATCGCGCCGCAATCAGATCATTGGTGGGATAGTCCTTGCCTTAGCCTGTATCTACCTTCTACTTGTTTCGGTCTTCGGTCGACCATTAGGGATCATCTCCTTCAACACCAGTTCAGAATCAAGAACTGGCACGGACGTCGTGAGCCCATATTCAGGATGGGATCAACTCAACCTGTCCGAATTGATCGGAGAGCCACTGGACCAGGCCAAACATAGGTTGGGCACACCAGGAGTCGATAACACGCTGGCAGCCGCGGATCAGAATGGCCTAACGGTAGTTGTAGACAACGCGCCAGCCGACGCAAAACCCACAGGCACGATGACCGTAGTGGGGTACTGCATCAAGATGGAACTGGCCGACCGCCACTTCCTCACTCTGGCGGTCACTGACCCGTCGAAGATAGATTCGGACGCCCGCGCCGCGATCGCAGATGAGCCCCAGCAAGTCGCCTACCGCTATATGGCCAAGCACCGATGCGACAGTGAGTCGACTGGCCAGTTCACACCTTGGATCGCCGTTCGCCCGATCCCCCAACGCTGACGCAACGACCACCGACGTCGCCGGTCACGGTGACTGAGACTGCGACGGTGACGGTCGCGCCGTCGGCGACGGAAAGCTCGACTGTTCCGGTGAGCTGACCGACTACGTAGACGACTGTGCCCGGCCCCCTTGTTTGAGGGGTGCCGGGCACAGTGCGGCGATCGCGGCAGCGTGGGCGTGCAGGGCGGCGTGGTGATGCTGCGCCTGTTCCTGTTGGTGTGCGTGATGGTGCTGGTCTCCTGTCACTACGACCACGGCCCCACCAGCCGCATCTAACCCCGGAGACGAAAGATGACACCCACCCGCAACCGCGAACGACACAACTGGGGAACACT
>NZ_BAOP01000094.1 GCF_000344135.1 Gordonia malaquae NBRC 108250
GCGAACTCTGGCCAAACGAGCTCGATTCCTCACCGATCAGCACGATGACCTCACTGCACAAGTCTGGGACCTGGCTCGAGAGATGAACCCTGCCCTGTGCGCGGCGTTCGGAGTCGGCCCCGACGTCGCCGCCCAGTTGATGATCACCGCCGGCGCCAACCCCAACCGACTCTCCAGTGAAGCAGCGTTCGCCGCATTGTGCGGCGTGATACCGATACCGGTCTCCTCAGGCAAGACCAACCGGCACCGGCTCTCCCGTGGCGGCGACCGACAAGGCAACAGTGCACTGCACACCATCGCGCTCAGTCGTATGCGGTACCACCCGAAGACCAAGGCCTACCTCGCCCGACAACTGGCCGCCGGACGAACGAAGAAGGACATCCTGCGGATGCTCAAACGAGCGATCGCCCGCGAGATGTTCAAACTCCTGACCCGCCAGATCGAACTCGAGGACTTCTCCGACCTGCGGCCCGCACGCCAAGCCGCCGGGCTGCCACTGACCGTCGTCGCAGCCGCATTCGGAACCTCAGAAACGGAAATCTCGCGCCTGGAACGCAACCTCAAACGAGACGACCACCTCGCCCACAAATACCGCCAATGGCTAGCCGACCACCACCCCGCGAACGCGGCTTGACAACCATAGGAGCATCTC
>NZ_BAOP01000093.1 GCF_000344135.1 Gordonia malaquae NBRC 108250
CAACGATTATGACAGTCGCACGACCGGGTTTGAACGTCGCCGGAATCGACACCCACAAAGACTCGCTGCACATCGGGATCATCTCCCCTGTCGGAATCCCGATCATCGACCACGAGTTCGCCTGCACTGCGGACGGATACTCTGCGGCGGTCACGTTCATCACCGACCATGGTCCGGTCGGGCTGGTCGGAGTCGAGGGAACCAGTAGCTACGGGACCGGGATCACCCGACGGCTACAGACTGCCGGGTACACGGTCGTCGAGGTCTACGGTGGGCGTCCCTCGTCCCGTCGAAACAACGGCAAGTCCGACCCCCTTGATGCATACGAGGCCGCCCGCGCCGCCCTGGCTGACGATGGCACCTCAACGCCGAAGGACGAGCGGACCAACATCCTGCGAGGCCTGCACCTGGCCGCCCGGTCAGCAGTGAAAGCACGAACCACAGCGATCAACCAGATGCGTGCAATCCTGATCTCTGCGCCCGAAGCCATCCGCGAGAAGTACCGTCACCTGGACTCAACGCACCTGGTCACCGCTCTGGCTGTCTGCCGACCAGCCACGCAGAACGACCTGATCGCAGTAACAACACTGACGACACT
>NZ_BAOP01000092.1 GCF_000344135.1 Gordonia malaquae NBRC 108250
TCAACTCGCTGAAATCGCCACTCTGCGATCGGGGGAACGCGGTCTTGCCGAGGTCCTCCCGGAGGTCCTACGGGCCGGCCTGCAGGCCCTCATCGAGGCCGAAGCGACCGCCACGATCGGCGCCGGCCGCTACGAGCGATCCGCCGACCGGACAACAGTCCGCAACGGCCATCGCCCGAAGACGATCTCGACCCCGGCCGGTGATGTGGAACTGAAGATCCCCAAACTGCGGGCAGGCTCGTTCTTCCCAGTCCTGCTCGAGCGGCGACGACGAATCGACAAAGCGTTGTACGCGGTGATCATGGAGGCCTACGTCCAGGGCATCTCCACCCGCAGCGTCGACGATCTGGTGCGGGCGATGGGCGTCGATTCCGGGGTGTCCAAGAGCGAGGTGTCCCGGATCTGTGCAGGTCTGGACGCCGAGATCGCCGAATTCCGAAATCGGTCGCTGACCCACACCGAGTTCCCGTATGTGTTTTGCGATGCCACGTTCTGCAAGGTCCGCGTCGGCGCCCACGTGGTCTCTCAAGCGCTGGTGGTCGCCACAGGGGTGTCAGCGACCGGGACTCGCGAGGTCCTGGGCACCGCTGTCGGCGAGAGTGAATCGTACGAGTTCTGGAAGGACTTCCTCAAGAGCCTGAAAGCCCGCGGTCTACATGGGGTGCACCTGGTGATCTCTGATGCCCATTCAGGTCTGAAAGCGGCTGTGGCACAACAGTTCACAGGCGCAGCATGGCAGCGTTGCCGGGTGCATTTCATGCGGAACCTGCATGGGGTGGTGCCGGCGAAGCAGCAGCCGGTCGTCACCGCTGGAGTACGGACGATCTTCGCCCACACCGAACGCAAAGACGTTGCAGCGCAATGGGATCAGGTCGCTGAGAGTTTCCAGGGGCCGTTGCCGAAAGTAGCGGCGATGATGCGCGAGGCCAAAACTGATGTACTCGCGTTCCTGCCCTTCCCGAAAACGCATTGGCAGAAGATCTGGTCGAACAACCCGATCGAGCGGCTCAACAAGGAAATCAAACGCCGCGCCGACGTCGTCGAGATCTTCCCGAACCCGGACGCGTTCCTACGCCTGGCAACAGCGGTCGTGATCGACGCCCACGACGAATGGCAGGTCACCCGCCGCTACATGTCAGAGGTCTCGATGGACGAGCTCCGCGGGGTCCTGGCGAAGAAGGCAGAATCTGCCGCAGTACTGGACTCGCAAGCGCAGATCGCTTAGCGTTCAGATCGACTCGTTGATCAGATCGCGTGACGCTCTACGCTCGATCCGAAGTCCACCACCCCACGGGGCTCTATC
>NZ_BAOP01000091.1 GCF_000344135.1 Gordonia malaquae NBRC 108250
GTCGTCAACCGAAATAACGAACTCGGAGCAGACCTGCGAGCCCCGCAGAGCCACTGCCGCACATAGGGACGGGCCGGACGCGTCATCGAGGGTCAACAGGGCCGGTGTTCCGTCGTGCCGGCTGGTCAATTCGGGCAGAAGTATCCAAACCGCGAATGGGGTACTGTAAGTACCTGGTACTGTGCGAACACCCATCGCGGAGGGCTGTTCAGCAAGGTGAAGGAGAATCAGTATCGCTACGGAACTTGCTGGTCGTGCGACAGACAGTCTTGCGACCTTCGGAAACACGATTGCCCTCGCCGGCCAGGCATTACGGTGGGCCGTGCACGACATTGTCACCGGACGGTTTCCTTTCCGGGAGGTCGTTGTACAGACCTGGTTCGTCATCACCGTCACGACGTTGCCGGCGATCCTGGTGGCGATTCCGTTCGGCGTTATCGTCTCGGTGCAGGTCGGAAGTCTGACCCAGCAGGTCGGGGCCACGTCCATCGCCGGCGCCGCTGGTGGACTCGGGATCATTCAGCAGGGGGCACCGATCGTCACAGCCCTTCTGCTCGGTGGTGCGGCAGGGTCAGCCATCGCCTCTGACCTC
>NZ_BAOP01000090.1 GCF_000344135.1 Gordonia malaquae NBRC 108250
GGCGCACGCACCGTCCGTGAAGAAATCGATGCCATGGAAACTCTTGGACTCAATCCGACCCGTCGAGTCGTCGCACCGCGGTTCGTTGCGGTTCTCATCGTCGCTCCAATGTTGTGCATGCTGATCGTGTTTACCGGTCTCGTGGCCGGCTACATCCTGAGCGTCAACGTCCAGGGCATCACGCCCGGAAGTTACGTCGCCTCGTTCGCCTCGTTCGCCTCGTCGGCGGACATCCTGGTGGCACTGATCAAGTCATTGGTGTTCGGTCTCGTGGTCGTGGCGATCGCATGTCACCGGGGTCTGTCCACGAAAGGCGGCCCGAAGGGTGTGGCCCAATCTGTCAACGCCACCGTGGTCCTGGGGGTGGTGGCGTGCTTCGTCATCAACGTGGTCATCACCCAGCTGACAATCATGTTCGTCCCGCAGACCATCGGATGACGGAGAACACGTGACCGCCATACCATCCACCCGTTTCACTTCGATCACTCGTCCGATCGTGCGTTCTGTGACGCCCCTCGCCGAAGTCCCCGCACAACTCGGGCACATCACCACATTCATCATCGACACCGTCGCAGGAATTCGTCACGTCGCGACCACCTATCGACGACAGACGCTCTTGTACATACATGAGTTTGCCTGGGGACGAGGCGCTGTTCTGGTCGGCGGGGGTACCGCAGTCGTGCTGGTCATTCTCGGAATGGCTGTCGGGGCATCTA
>NZ_BAOP01000089.1 GCF_000344135.1 Gordonia malaquae NBRC 108250
TGAATTGACCCGTGTTTGATGGAGACAGGTTTGACCGGAAGGAAGACTTGTTTCATGCCTCGCCCATCGAAGTACTCGCCGGAGTTGCGTGATCGCGCAACGCGGATGGCGATCGACGCTCGCAAGGACCCCGGGACTGCTCCCGGCGCGATCGCACGGATCGCCGGTCAGCTCGACATCCATCCCGAGACACTGCGCAGTTGGGTCCGCAGAGTCGAGGACGGCCACGCGGCCGTGCCTGGTGCGCAGACGGTTTCTGATATCGAGCGGGTCCGTCAGTTGGAGAAGGAGAACGCCGAACTCCGCCGCGCGAACGAGATCTTGAAGGCGGCGTCGGCTTTCTTTGCGGCGGAGCTCGACCGCCCACGCAGGTGATCGTCGCGTTCATCGACGATCACCGTGATCGCTGGGGTGTCGAGCCGATCTGCACCGTCCTCACCGAGGCCGGCTGCCCGATCGCCCCCAGCACCTACTACGCCGCCCGAACCCGACCACCATCAGCCCGCGCGGTCCGCGACGACTACCTCAAAGTCGAGATCATGCGGGTCTATCAGGACTCCGGCGGCGTCTACGGTCGCCGCAAGATCCGCGCCGCACTCGCCCTCGCCGGCATCACCGTCGCGAAGTCCACAATCGAACGACTGTGCCGTGACCTGGGGATACGGGGTGTCGTGCGTGGTAAGTTCCCGCGGACCACCAAGCCTGCGCCCGAGACCGCCCGACCCGACGATCTGGTCGATCGAGCGTTCTGTGCTGATGCGCCGAATCAGTTGTGGGTCGCTGACATCACCTACGTGCGGACCGAGGTCGGCTGGGTGTACGTGGCGTTCGTCCTGGATGTGTTCTCCCGGATGATCGTCGGTTGGCAGACCTCGACCCGCATGTTCGCCGACCTCGCGATCGACGCACTGGCGATGGGCCTGTGGTTACGTCGGCGTGCCGGCCAGGACGTGACCGGCCTGATCGCGCACAACGATCGTGGCGTGCAATACCGAGCCATCCGCTACACCCAGGCCCTCGACGAGGCCGGGGCCGTCGCATCGGTCGGATCCCGCGGCGACTCCTACGACAACGCGATGGCCGAAGCGTTGAACTCGTTGTACAAGCACGAACTGATCTACAAGAAGGGACCGTGGACGAGCACGAACGCCGTCGAGATCGCGACCGCCGAATGGGTCCACTGGTACAACAACCGTCGCCTGCACAGCGCCCTGGACTACCAGACACCAGCAGCGGCCGAAACCGACTACTGGGCGCAGCACACTGCCCCTGAACCTGCCCTACAGAACAACTGATCGGTCTCCATCAAACCCGGGTCTT
>NZ_BAOP01000088.1 GCF_000344135.1 Gordonia malaquae NBRC 108250
CCTAGCCTGAATCTTTCATCGGTGGATTCGACTCGCCAGCCCTGATACATGAAGAAAGGTGCTCTCACCTGCGATAATCGTTCTTGCGACAGTCCGATTACGTCAGAGTGAAGGAGCACCTTTCTGGTGAACAACTCTACCGTGTTCTACCCACACATCCACGCCACCGGCGACGGCGAGAACCTCGTGTCCCACGCCGGAACGGTCTTGCTGACCCGGACCGTCGAGGTCAGCGGTCTGGCAGCAGAACTGTCGACCGCACTCGGACCGTGGCGCACACCGTTGGCCAGGCATGATCCGGGCAAGATCATCGCCGACCCCGCCGTCGCTGTGGTCGCCGGCGGTGACTGCCTCGCCGATATCGCGACCATCCGCGAACGCCCCGATACGTTCGGTCACGTCGCCTCCGACCCGACCGTCTCCCGCCTGATCTCGACGTTGGCCGCCTCGCCGGCCCAGACGTTGTCGGCGATCGCCGCTGCTCGAGCAGCAACCCGGGCACGCGTGTGGGCGTTGGCCGGTCCCGCTGCTCCGAACCACGACATCTCAGCGACGAACCCGCTGGTCATCGACCTCGACGCGACCCTGGTCACCGCCCACTCCGACAAGCAATCGGCGACGGGAAACTACAAGGGCGGCTACGGATTTCATCCGATGGCCGCGTTCATCGACCACGGACCGGGCGGCACCGGAGAAGCCGGAACGATCCTGCTGCGACCGGGAAACGCCGGATCGAACACCGCCGCCGACCACATCACCACCACCCGAGCTGCGTTGGCGCAGATCCCCGACCTGCCCGCCCGTCCCGGCCGCAAGATCCTGATCCGCACCGATTCGGCCGGCGCCACCCACGACTTCCTCGACTATCTCCACAAGCAGCGAGTCTCGTACTCGATCGGATTCGGCCTCGACGCCCGCCTGGGTGACATCATCGACCGACTCCCGAAACAGGCATGGACTCCGGCCTACACCAGCGACCGTGAACCTCGAGACGGTGCCGACGTCGCCGAACTGACTGGGGTCATCGACCTGTCGGGATGGCCTGCGGGGATGCGGGTGATCGTGCGGCGGGAGAAACCACATCCCGGTGCACAACTGCGCATCACCGACTCGAGCGGGTGGCGGTTGACGGCGTTCGCTACGAACACCACACGAGGGCAGCTCGCCGATCTGGAACTGCGGCACCGGCGGCGCGCACGCTGTGAGGACCGGATTCGGCAGGGCAAGGACTGCGGCCTGCTGAACCTGCCGTTGTTCTCCTTCGCGCAGAACCACGTGTGGACGGCGATCGTGGCGCTGGCGATCGACCTGAACGCGTGGATG
>NZ_BAOP01000087.1 GCF_000344135.1 Gordonia malaquae NBRC 108250
TGAACCGTCCTGGGTCTGGTGGAGACCGTGAACGCACCAGGAGAATGCGATCATGGCAGCACCACGCAAGTTCGACCAGGAGACCCGTGAGCGGGCCGTCCGGATGTACCACGACCGACTGAAGGAGAACGACGGCGAATCCAAGTTGGGTGCCCGGCGGCATGTCGGCTCTCTCCTGGACATCAACCCCGCCACTCTCCGCAACTGGATCGACGCCGACGAAATGGCAGGGTCGGCGGGCGATGCAGAATCGGGCTCGAATGTCTCGGCTGAGCTGAAGGCCCTCCGGAAGGAGAATGCTGAATTGCGAAGGGCTAACGAGATTTTGAAGACTGCGTCAGCGTTTTTCGCAGCGGCGGAGGTCGACCGCCGACTGCGGTGATCGTCGAGTACATCGACGACAATCGGGAACGGTTCGGGGTCGACCCGATCTGCCGCGTGCTCACCGAGCACGGCATGGCGATCGCCCCGTCCACGTACTACGCACGCAAGAAGGCCGGCACAGTCTCCGAAGCAGTCCTGGCCGAGGCCTACGCCGCCAACGCAGTGTTCGGGGTCTACGAGCGGAACCGCCGTGTCTACGGGGTTCGCAAGCTCTGGCACGCGATGTGGCACGCCGGCCAGGCGATGGGTCGCGATCAAGTGGCCCGACTGATGGCCGTGTGCGGGATCTCCGGCGCCGTTCGCGGCGCGCATCGCACTGTCACCACCCACCGCGATGATCGAGCACCGAGATTCCCCGATCATGTTGAGCGGCAATGGAACCGACCGGCTGCGCCGGATCAGTTGTGGGTGGCCGACTTCACCTACGTGTGGACCCTCGCTGGGTTCGTCTACGTCGCGTTTCTCGTCGACGTCTTCTCTCGCCGGATCCTGGGGTGGCGGGTCATGTCGAGCAAGCGCACCCCGTTGGTGACCAGTGTCGTCGAGCAAGCCCTCTTCACTCGCCGACGGGGTGAATTCGCTTTCACCCCAACAGGTTTGGTGCATCACAGTGATGCCGGCAGTCAGTACACGTCGATAGCGTTCTCCACCGAGCTCCGCGCCGCCGGGATCACCGGGTCGATCGGCTCCGTGGGCGATGCGCTCGACAACGCGCTAATGGAGTCGACGATCGGCTTGTACAAGACCGAGCTGATCGACGTCGAACGATCCCGGTCCTGGACCGGCCGGGCCGAGGTCGAGCGTGAGACCGCGGCCTGGGTGCACTGGTACAACACCGAGCGTCTGCACTCCGCGATCGGCTACATCTCGCCGACCGAGCATGAGGCGCGCTACCGTCAGACCGTCCCCTCGACACCCGAGGTGGCCTAATCCAGGTCTCCGACCGGACCAGGACGGTTCA
>NZ_BAOP01000086.1 GCF_000344135.1 Gordonia malaquae NBRC 108250
TGACTGGCAGGGTTGGCCGTAGGTTCTCCGTCGCGTTCGTGACCCATCGCTGCGCTGGCCCGTTCGCGGTGCCTTTGAGCGAGACTCGTCCGTTCGTGATGGGGAGCCGGTGGCCGCCCTGCCACCGCATTGGCCTGATAAGAAGCCTGTCCAACGTCCCGGGGTATCGACCCGGAGCGTGGTGACCGATCACAGTAGCGCCATGCGGTGATCCCTCAGGAACGACCACCGGTTCAGCGAACCGCCTGTTGTTCCATACGAGGAGGAAGTCCGCATGCCCATCGTCGCAGATTGTTATCGGTACGTCGTCGGAGTCGACACCCACTCCGCCACACACTCGTACTGCATTATCGAAGCCGCCACCGCCAAAGTTGTCGATGAGGCCGTCTTCCCGACCTCGGCGGCGGGCCTGGCTCGGGCCGTGGCCTGGATCGGTCGCCGCACCGCCACTGCCGCCGTGACCGAGATCCTGCTCAGCGTGGAGGGCACGAACTCCTACGGCACGCGCCTGACCCGGGCACTGCTCGGTGCCGGTTACCGAGTCGCCGACGCGCCCGCACCCAAGCGGGACCGCGGAAAGTCGAAGACAGACGCTATCGATGCCCGCACAGCTGCCCTGGCGATGGTGCCACGCGAGCGTGACGGTCTTGCCGATGCCCGCACCGGCGACCTGCACGAATGCTTGAAGACACTGGTGGCCGCGCGGGACCGGATGGCGCGGGAGAAGACCCGCCAGTTCAACGCTCTGGTGGCGATGCTGCGCGATCACGATCTCGGTATCGACGCGCGCCGCAAACCCGGACTTCCCACAGTCAAGCAGATCGCGCGGTGGCGCGAACGTGCCGGCGATTCCCGGGCCGAGCAGTTCGCTCGCGCCGAGGCGATTCAGCTGGCGCAACGCATCGTGGCCCTGCAGGGCCTGCTTGCACAGAACCTGGCGTCGCTTCGTGAGCTGGTCACTGCTCACGCACCAGTGTTGTTGCAGATGCCGGGTGTGGGGCCGGTCAACGCCGCGATCATCCTGACCGCATGGGCCTACCACGGGCGACTCAAATCCGAGGCCGCGTTCGCAGCACTGGGCGGAGTCTGTCCGATCGAAGTGTCCTCAGGCAACCGCGAGCACCGGCGCCTCAACACCGGAGGCGATCGACAACTCAACCGCGCGTTGCATTCGATCGTCCTGACCAACAGTCGCAGCGATCAGCAGACACAACAGTTCATCGCCGCACGGATCGCGCAGGGTAAACATCCCCGCGCGATCCGCCGCACTCTCAAGCGCTACACCGCCCGCCGCATATACCGACTCCTCACCCACCTTGAGGTGACCACCGCTGCCGCTTGACAAACATAGAAGCGTCTCGCTT
>NZ_BAOP01000085.1 GCF_000344135.1 Gordonia malaquae NBRC 108250
TCTTCCGGTTTGACGGTGCGTAGAACCGGTTCTGGTGACCACAACATGTAGGAGCGGGACGGGCTGCGCATGGTGGGCCCGGCGGCGAGTCGTGGCGAGGTAGGTGGGTCCTGTGGTGTCAGGGTGAAAGTTCTGACACCCACACCACGAACACCGACAGGACCCATGGCCGAGAATACCGCGATCGCCGATACCATTTGCCGCACCATCGACCTCGGGGTGACGATCACCGGCGCAGCCCTCGACGGGCAGGACCGCACCCATCTCTACTGCGAACTCCTTGCCCCGGATGATCGGTGCCCAGGCTGCGGGGCGGCCGGACGGTTGCGTGATCATGTGCACCGCGAGGTCGCTGACCTGCCGATCGTGGGCCACCCCACCCGCCTGCACCTGCAGGTTCCGCGCTACCGCTGTGAGAGCACCGCCTGCGACCAAAGCATTTTCCGGGCCGATATCGGGGACATCGTTGCCCCACGAACCCAGGTCACCCGCCGCACCACGGCCTGGATGTTGCGGCGGATGATCGTCGACAAGATGAGCGTCACAGCCGTGGCCGCGGCAGTCGGATTGGGCTGGGACACCGTCAACACCATCGCCCTGTCAGCGGCCCGGAATCTGGCCGCGGCACCGGAACGTCTCGACCGGGTCCGGATCCTCGGAGTCGATGAACATAAGTGGAAACATGTTCGCGGACAAGGAGATCCGAGTTTCGTCACGGTGCTGGTCGACCTCACCCCTGTCGTTGACGGCACCGGGCCGGCCCGGCTGTTGGACATGGTCGCCGGCCGATCCAAGGCCGCGCTGAAGAACTGGCTCGACGCCCGCGATCAA
Organism: Gordonia malaquae NBRC 108250; assembly: GCF_000344135.1. Taxonomy (GTDB): domain Bacteria; phylum Actinomycetota; class Actinomycetes; order Mycobacteriales; family Mycobacteriaceae; genus Gordonia; species Gordonia malaquae. The sequence goes on from NZ_BAOP01000085.1 coordinate 832, forward strand.
GCCTTCCGTGACCGCATCCGGGTCGTGACGATGGACGGCTTTTCCGGCTACCGCACCGCCACCGCCGAGAGCCTCGATCACGCCCGAGCGGTCATGGACCCTTTCCACGTCGTCCACTTGGCCGCCGAAAAACTCACCCGGTGCCGCCAACGCGTCCAGACCGACACCTGCGGGCATCGGGGCCGCAGTGGTGATCCGCTCTACGGTATCCGCCGGACCTTGTTGACCCGGACCCGGTTGCTCACCGATAAGCAGAAAACCAGGCTCAAGACCGGTCTGGATGCGCACGACGAGCATGTGGCAGTCGCGATCACCTACGCGATCTATCAGGAGCTGATCGCCGCCTACGAGCAGCCGAACCGTCGTGACGGCAAGATCGCGATGTACAAGCTCCTCAAACGCATCCGCACCGGCCTACCGGCCGGGCTGGCCGAGGCAGCGCAGCTCGGCCGATCCTTGTGGGTCCGCCGAACAGAGATTCTGGCCTACTTCGACACCGGCGCATCCAACGGACCCGTCGAAGCCATCAACGGCCGCCTGGAACACCTCCGCGGTATCGCCCTGGGATTCCGCAACCTACGCCACTACATCTTGCGGTCACTAATCCACTCCGGCGGCCTGGCAGAACACCTCCATGCACTCTGAAACCGGAAGA
>NZ_BAOP01000084.1 GCF_000344135.1 Gordonia malaquae NBRC 108250
GCCCTGATTAGCTTGCGGGCTTCCAGTAGGATAGTTTCCACAATGTCAGTCGTCCGCCGCGTTTCCTCCGCGCCATCTCAGGTACAGCGTCGGGTGCGTGATGCCCGCAGCACCCGGTGGGATGACCATCGCGTCGCAATACGAGCGGAGTTGGTCGATGCGGCCATACGGGCCATCGACCGCCATGGCGTAGGCGTGAGCATGGACGACATTGCTGCGGAGGCAGGCGTGTCTAAACCGAAGCTGTACCGCTACTTCGGCGACAAAGCGGGTCTAAACGGGGCAGTGGCGGCGAAGCTCGGTGCGTTGATGTGGGAGTCGGCGCAAGTCACAATCTTTGCTGAGCAAGATCATGCGTCTGTTGACGATATGATTCGCTCGTCGGTCCAGTCCTACGTCGCGCTGGTTGGGAAATACCCCGTGGTCGTCAGGTTCCTTATGGCGAATCACTTGTTTCAGTACTCCGGATCGGGAAATGGTGGAGTTGCTGACCAGTTGAGGTCGGTGATGGAGGTCGTCGCCGATCGGTTCACTGAGAGTCTGCAACGTATTCACTCAGATGCCTCGATCATTCCCTTGGCAGTGGCGTCCATCCTGGGTTCTGGACTATCTGCGACTCAGTGGTGGATCGACAACGGTCGTGAGCAAGGGGTCAACGACAGCTATTTCGCCGCACACCTATCGGAGACAACGTGGGGAATTATCAACGGCGCAGGCGCAACAGTAGGCGTTGCCTTCTCACCTGATCTGCCATTTAGCCATCCCGGTTTCGCGTCCCGCCTCGAGATGAACTGACCCGCGTTTGCAGCTAGTTGCTGGCCCAGTGTGCCGCTGGCTCTGGATGTAATTCCGCCGCCGGCACCCCCGGTACGCAGCCATTGGACTACTCACGCCACAAGCTTTTCCCTCTTCGCCGAGGCGCCCCTGCACGTCAGCGAACTCGACGAGTAATCCTTTCATGGCACTGCATTAGAGTGAATGTCGGCGGTCACTGTCAGGCTTGCACGACTCGCCTGCCGAGGAACCCGACATATGCGACCACCCCAATCAAACCGTAAACGCGGGACCGGCTGTTGGAGAGGGCGAGGCCGATCAGGGTCTCACTTGCACCATTCGCGTAAGTCCATTCACGCGTGTTCTCGGGAAATGCAAGCTTGGTGATCGATTCAAAAGCCTGCGGAACAACAAAGTGCGCCAACCCTGTTCCCGCCATTCCCAAACCGATCAATTTCGGCAACACCGACGTCGTCGCCTTTCCGGTCTTGTAGGCGGTTTTCGCTGTCACCACCGCCGGACTCCTAGACGTAACGGCCGCAGCCACATGCGTTGCCTTTGGGCTAGCCCACCGGGGTGGGCGGGGGGTTTTCGACTTCTGCTTTTCAGCAATTTTCAATTGCCGCACCTTTCGTCGCAATCATAATATCTGAGCCCAGCCGGAATTGCGGCCGATCCACACCCGACGTGACCGCTCGGGTGTCAGTAATCTAGGGTCAGCGAACGGGACACCAGGTACACAACGTTAGGCGAC
>NZ_BAOP01000083.1 GCF_000344135.1 Gordonia malaquae NBRC 108250
CTAGTGGCTGCCGGTATTGCCACGAAAATCGGGGGCCAACCGCGGAGTAGCGCCATTGGCGTCAAAGTCACCCTCGTTGATCGCATCAGGACTATGGTATCAGGTACTCGAAACCCTGAGTATCAGATACCTACAGTATCTGGTCCTCCACTCGATTTTGTCAACCATCTAGTGAGGAGGAGTGTCGAGCACTGCAAGTAGTGTCCAGGCTGTCGATGGGCTGGACTCGATTGGGCAGGCCAGTGAGATGGTCGCGCGGCGCGCTGATGGGGGGCTGCTCGGCGGTGTGGTGACGTTCATTGACACGACATCACGATCGGAGACCCATCATCGAGGGGAACAGCGGTGTGCAGCTCACCGAGATCTATGCCCGATCGCCGCTCGCACCATGCTGTTCCAAAACCCGAGGACTACACCAGCGTGCTGCGGGTCCTTGACGCCTGACCATGAACGATTGCAGTGATTTGGCTAGCGGATTGTCCTTCCGAGGATCGACAGCTTCGCCGGTAGACACGCGATGACGAGGTGCTGATTCCTGCCGTCACAGTAAGGGAGAGCGTTGCGGTGCGGGTTCGCTTCGCGACCTCGCTGAATGGGCGGCTCGGCTGGGGACAGAAGACACGGTGAGGGATTGGGCCGGCGTGCCGACGATGAAGAGCCCAACCTCTGACGCGACGCGCGTGGCCGGGCGTCGCCTCTCGCAGTTCGGGGCGACTTCGAGGGCTTTGACGAGACGCGGTCTCAAGCCTCCGGGTCGAGGGCGTACTGCGTCCCGAAGGCGGTACTGCTGACTGCCGCAGCTCGTGGGCAAAGATGTCGGTTGCGAACGCCTGCTGCGATCAGTAACAACTGATGTGCGTGTTTGCTCTCGGTGTGAGATCGACTAACTTGAGTCGAAACGAGTCAAAGTGCTCGGATTCGCCCGTTTGATGACCGTGGCGCGCTCTGGCGGGACGTCAAAAACAAGCTGCGTGTTGATTTTCAGGAGGCATCGTCATCGACAGTCCAACCGATGAGCAGCTAACGGTCCACTGGTGGAACGCATTCCAGAACCGCGGCGACGTAGTCGACGGTGCAGAACTGGAGGCGCACCACCCATGGTGTCTTGGGTGCGGTACCGACAATCCGCACGGATACCGCTTGCAGGCCCGACGGCGTGGAGATGGCGTGGTTGCCGTGCATGTATTCGATGGTAGACATCGCGGCGCCCCCGGAATAGCACACGGTGGCGCCGTGGTCACCGTCCTCGATGACATGGTGGGGATGCTGCTCTACGTCGTGGGCGAGATGGCGGTAACTCGCAAACTCGACACCGAGTTCTTCGCCCCCGTGTTGCTGGGCACCCGGTACGAGGTCAGTGCCGATCTCGTGTCCCGGACGGGCCGCAAACTCAAAGTCCGGGCCGAACTGCGAGAGGCGACAACCGGCCAGCGCGTCGCGTCGGCGGTTGGGCTCTTCATCGTCGTCACGCTGGAGCACTTCACGAGCACGTTGGGTAAGAGTTCTCCGAACCACGTTGTAGAGACGGCTATTCCGCAGCAGGTAAGTGACCACGACGATACGCCGACGACGCACTAATCT
>NZ_BAOP01000082.1 GCF_000344135.1 Gordonia malaquae NBRC 108250
GGCATCCAGGGTTACGCCTCGCTGGACCTGGTGGGGATGGGGTCTCTTACCGGGTTCATCTCGTCATACGCCAACACTCGGGAGTTGGCACCGATTATCGCCGCGATCGGCTTTGCAGCCCAGGCCGGCTGTCGCCTCACTGCGGAGATCGGTTCGATGCGCATCGCCGAAGAGATCGACGCACTCGAATCGATGGCGGTGCGGCCGATTCCATACGTCGTCAGCACACGCGTGGTCGCAGCGATCACCACCATCATCCCGCTCTACATCGTGACGCTGATACTCAGTTTCGCCGCGGCCAAACTGGTCGTCATCCTGCTACACGGCCAGTCAGGTGGCACCTACGACTTCTATTTCAATGCGTTCCTCAAACCGCAGGATCTGGCGTTCTCAGTCATCAAGGTCCTGATTTTCGTAGTTTCGGTCGTCATCATCCACAGCTACCAGGGTTTCTACGCCACCGGTGGAGCAGAAGGCGTCGGCCGCGCGTCTGGTCGAGCGATCCGCAGCAGTCTCATCGTCATTGTTGTGGAGGACATGATCTTGACCCTGCTGATGTGGGGCTTCGATTCGGGCGTCAGGATTTCGGGCTAGGGGTTGAAGTGGCTGTTTATAAAGATCCGTCAGGGCGCGCGCCCTCAATAACAAATTTGACACTGCGTGGGATAGGGGTCCTCGTCGTAGTGGTGGTTGCGGCCTATTTTCTGGTGTCAAACGCAACCGGAAAATTTGAAGATAACAAGACAGTGACGATCACCACCGACGCGATTGGTGACGGGTTGAAGGGCGGATCGGAGGTGAAGTATCGGGGCCTCACGGTGGGCAAGGTGTCCTCGGTGTCGGTGCGCGACCAAAGCACGTCTGTGAAAATTGAGCTCACCGGAGTGAACGACGACATCCGGTTGCGTCAGGGCTTGGCGGTGAATTACACGTCCGCCAACGCGCTGGGGCCGACGGCACTGGATATTGTCGACCCCGGGCAGGGAGCGCTCATCCGTGATGGCGGCAGTGTCTATGTGAGCAAGCAGCAGTCCGAACAAACGTCGGTCTCGACCCTGATTCGAAAACTTTCCAAGCTGGTCAATGCTCTCGATCAGCCGGCGTTCAATTCGGTGGTGAAGTTTGTCGTCGACGATTCCCAAACGTTTGCCGACGCCGGAAAACTCATGTTCCAGATCGCACAGCTCACTCGGGACGTTCAACAGCGGCCAGTGGGCCAGGATTTGGCGATCGCGGCAGACGTGTCCGAGGGTGTTGCCGACTTCATGAAGCCGTTCATTCCGGGCATCCTCATAAACGTCGACATCGCTGACTTCTTCGCCACCGACGAGGCCATCAAACAGACCAAGGGCAACCTCAACGACACCGGCGAGGTCCTGTTCGGCGCACTCGGAGGACTGTTGAACAAAAACTACCCGGCGTTGAGTTCACTACTGGACGTCGGCCTCGATCTGGCGAGGCCAGTCGCCAGATCGGCCTCGGGGCTCGCGCGGACCGTTTACACCATCCCGCAGATCCTGGACAGCATCGACAAGGCCACGCCGCAGGTCGGCGAGCGAGTACAACTTCAGGTCGCCCTGATAGTGCAGAC
>NZ_BAOP01000081.1 GCF_000344135.1 Gordonia malaquae NBRC 108250
AAGCGAAGGTCATGGTCCCGAGTCTAGGCCCGATGGACGATTGGGCCCAGGAACTGTCCACAGGTCAGAACGCCGCCGGAACATCGAGAGCGTCGGCGCGGTTGGACAGAGCATGGCTGCCGATGACATCGAATACCGGATCGAACACGACACGATGGGCGAGGTGCGGGTGCCCGCGGCCGCGCTCTGGAGGGCGCAGACCCAGCGTGCGGTCGAGAACTTCCCGATCAGCTTCCGGCCGCTCGAGCGGACCCAGATCCGTGCGCTCGGACTGCTGAAGGCGGCGACAGCACAGGTCAATCACGACCTGGGGCTGCTCGATGCGCAGAAGGCGGATGCGATCGTCGCCGCCGCCCGAGAGATCGCCGACGGTGTGCACGACGCCCAGTTCCCGATCGACGTCTTCCAGACGGGCTCAGGCACCAGTTCGAACATGAACGCCAACGAGGTGATCGCGTCGATCGCCGCGCAGAACGGCGTGAGCGTCCACCCCAATGACGATGTCAACATGTCCCAGAGCTCAAACGACACGTTCCCGACCGCCACCCATGTCGCCGCGACTGAAGCCGTTGTACGCGAACTCATTCCGGCGCTGGAGCAGCTCCACGGCGCGCTGGCGACCAAGTCGTCGGAGTGGAGGACGGTCGTGAAGTCCGGACGCACGCACCTCATGGATGCGGTTCCGGTGACGCTCGGCCAGGAGTTCGGCGGATACGCCCGGCAGGTCGAGGCCGGCGTCGAACGTCTGCGTGCGACTCTGCCTCGCGTCGGTGAGCTCGCGATCGGCGGCACCGCCGTCGGCACCGGACTCAACGCCCCGGAAGGCTTCGGGACCAAGGTGGTGGAGCAGCTCATCGCACTGACCGGCGTCGATGCGCTCAGCCTGGCGACCGACAACTTCGAGGCGCAGGCCGCGCGCGACGGACTCGTCGAGCTGTCCGGGCAGCTCAAGACTGTTGCCGTCTCGCTGACGAAGATCGCGAACGACGTCCGATGGATGGGTTCGGGTCCACTCACCGGCCTTGGTGAGATCGCTCTTCCGGATCTGCAGCCCGGCAGTTCGATCATGCCCGGCAAAGTCAATCCGGTGTTGCCCGAAGCGGTCACGCAGGTGGCTGCTCAGGTGATCGGCAACGACGCCGCAGTCACGTGGGGTGGCGGCAACGGCGCCTTCGAGCTCAACGTCTACATCCCGATGATGGCGCGTAACGTGCTCGAGTCGATCACCCTGCTCGCCAATGTGTCGAGGCTGTTCGCCGACCGGTGCATCAGCGGGCTCGTCGCGCACGAGGACCGCCTCCGCACCCTGGCGGAGTCGTCACCGTCGATCGTGACGCCGCTCAACTCCGCCATCGGATACGAGGAGGCCGCCGCTGTAGCCAAGGAGGCGCTGCGCGAGGGCAAGACCATCCGGCAGACCGTGATCGACCGTGGACTCATCGGCGACAAGCTGTCGCTCGACGAGCTCGACGCTCGCCTCGACGTGCTCAAGATGGCGAACGTCGACCGCCTCCGCTGACGTTCATTCGGAGGGAGGAACGGGGACACTCCCCTGCTCCTCGAGTGCGGGCTTTCCTCCTGCTCCTTGAGAGAGCGGAGC
>NZ_BAOP01000080.1 GCF_000344135.1 Gordonia malaquae NBRC 108250
ATCGGGCTGTTGCAGTTTCGGGTCGTCGACAATCTCCGCAGAACTGGCGATAAATAGGCTCTGACCTGCGATAATGACGCTATGGCTAAGGGGTATCGGACAGTCGATCGTGATCAGCAGTTCCTGTTGCCTCCGAGCATGAGGGAGTGGTTGCCAGCCGATGATCCAGTGTGGTTGGTGATTTCGTTGGTCGACCGCTTGGACACCTCGGAGTTGCATGCGTTGCGTAAGACTGGTGGGGTCGGGCGCCGGGGCTATGACCCGGACATGCTGCTTACGCTGTTGATCTGGGGATGGGCGCACGGGGAACGGTCGTCGAGGACGTTGGAGCGTCTATGCCATCGGGATATCGCGTTCCGCGTGATTTGCGGCGGCGATCCGCCCGACCACGCGACGATCGCCCGTTTCCGGGCGCAGGCCTCACCGGTGATGCCGACCCTGTTCACGCAGGTGCTCGCCGCATGCGCCCAGCTGGGGATGGGCAAGGTCGGTGTGGTCGCGTTGGACGGAGTCAAGATCGCCTCAAACGCTTCGACATCGAAGAACCGAACCGAGAAGTCACTGGTGAAGGCACGTGAGGCAGAGGTCGCCGCGTTGCGAGACAGACTCACGGAGACCGCCCGCTCTGCTGATACCGAGCACGCAGCCAACGACGCCGATGACGATGATGGTCAGTCCGTTCCCGATGAGCTCCTGCGATCTGATCGGCTCGCACGGATCGACGAAGCGCTGCAGAATGTTCGCGCATTAAACAAGGCGGCCGAGGATAGGCAGTCCACGCCGATCGACTTCGAGGCACTCGAAGCCAAGCGTGCTGCTGAGCAGACTGCGCGGGACGAGTTCGTTGCGCAGTGGAAGCAGGAGTGGGCCGACGGTTCTCGCCCGCCAGGGGTGGTGCCGATCGAGGCGCGGGTCGAGGTCGCCGAAGCCGCTGTGCACACGGCCCGCGTTCGGCATCAGGCCAGGATCGACCGCCGCGAGACCGAGGGGGGTCGGGGTCCACGGCCAGCGCCGGTAGAGCAGGCCAGGGCGGTACGTGCTGCCCGCGATCGCCTCGACAAGGCGCACGCAGACACTGCAGTATGGCAGGCCGAACGTGATGCCGAGCAGCACGCGTGGGAGCAACGTAAGCAGCGGATTCTGATCAATCGTGTGACCTGCAAACCCCATCGCCCCACCATCGACAACCTCGGCAACATCACCGATCCGCAGTCACGGCCGATGCCGTTACGGGGCGGTGGTTGGGTGCAGGGCTACAACTGCCAGGCCGTCACCACCGCCGACGGCCTGATCATCGCCACCAGCGTCGGCGACGGACCGATTGATGCACCCACGTTCATCCCGATGATGAGCAAGGCCGTCGAGGCCGCCGCAGTCCTAGCCGAACACCGACCACCCGAACATCACGCTGAACCCGATCAGATCGGAACACTGTTAGCCGACGCCGGCTACCTCTCCGAAGAGAACATCACCGCGACCGGCCCTGCACGGCTGATCGCCACCGCGAAATCACACAAGCTGCCCCGCGACACGAGCGAGCTGATTCCGCCCGCCGACGACGCGTCACCGATCGAGAAGATGACCTACAACCTGGCCACACGCACGGGCAAAGCGCTCTACTCCCAG
>NZ_BAOP01000079.1 GCF_000344135.1 Gordonia malaquae NBRC 108250
CCTGGTTCTTTCATCGGTGAATTCGACTCGCCGACCCTGATGCATGAAGAAAGGTGCTCTCACCTGCGATAATCGTTCTTGCGACAGTCCGATTACGTCAGAGCGAGGGAGCACCTTTCTGGTGAGTAACTCTACCGTGTTCTACCCACACATCCGCGCCACCGGCGACGGCGAGAACCTCGTGTCCCACGCCGGAACCATCCTGTTGACCCGAACAGTCGAGGTCAGCGGCCTCGCGGCCGAGTTGTCGACCGCACTCGCGCCGTGGCGCACGCCCTCCGCAGTCCATGATCCGGGCAAGATCATCGCCGACCTCGCCGTCGCACTGGTCGCCGGCGGCGACTGCCTCGCCGACATCGCCACCATCCGCGAACAACCCGACACGTTCGGCCACGTCGCCTCCGACCCGACCGTCTCCCGCCTGATCTCAACGCTGGCCGCCTCGCCGGTCCAGGCGTTGTCGGCGATCGCTGCGGCTCGAGCAGCGACCCGGGCACGGGTGTGGGCGTTGGCCGGTCCTGCTGCTCCGAACCACGGGATTTCGGCGAAGAACCCACTGGTCATCGACCTCGACGCAACCCTGGTCACCGCACACTCGGACAAGCAGTCAGCGGCGGGAAACTACAAGGGCGGCTACGGTTTTCATCCGATGACCGCGTTCATCGACCACGGGCCCGGCGCGACCGGAGAAGCCGGAACGATCCTGCTACGACCAGGCAATGCCGGATCGAACACCGCCACCGACCACATCACCACCACCCAGCAGTCGTTGGCGCAGATCCCCGACCTACCACCGCGTCCCGGCCGCAAGATCCTGATCCGTACCGACTCGGCCGGCGCCACTCACGACTTCCTCGACTACCTGCACAAACAGCGAGTCTCGTACTCGGTCGGATTCGGTCTCGATGCCCGGTTGGGTGAGATCATCGACCGACTCCCGAAGAAGGCATGGACTCCGGCCTACAACAGCGACCGCGAGCAGCGAGACGGCGCCGACGTCGCCGAGTTGACCGGAGTGATCGACCTGTCGGGGTGGCCGCCGGGGATGCGGGTGATCGTGCGGCGGGAGAAACCCCATCCCGGTGCACAGCTGCGGATCACTGACCGCAACGGGTGGCGATTGACCGCGTTCGCCACGAATACCACGCGCGGGCAGCTGGCTGATCTGGAACTACGGCACCGCCGACGCGCCCGGTGCGAGGATCGGATCCGGCAGGGCAAAGACTGCGGGCTGTTGAACCTTCCGTTGTTCTCGTTCGCGCAGAACCAGGTGTGGACCTCGATCGTAGCGTTGGCGATCGATCTGAACGCGTGGATGCAGATGCTGGCGTTGACCAGCACTGATGCCCGCACGTGGGAGTTGAAGACATTGCGTCTTCGGTTGTTCGCGATCGCGGCTCGGATCGCTCGGCACGCCCGTCAGCGACGGCTGCGGTTCGATGCCCGTGCCAAGTACACCGGTCTGCTGATCGCCGGGCTCGATCGTCTCGACGGCTACCCGAACAGCACGTGACCAGCGTGTCCTGACGTATCCGAACGACCTGAAAGACACCCTCCGGGCCCGTGAAACCCGGCCGTGATCCGGCGGCAACCGGCCAGCCTGTCGTACCCGAACCGCAAAATCAGCCCTGCCGCAATCAATCCGAACCGCTCAGGCAGGGATAGGCACCGGATGAAAGATCGA
>NZ_BAOP01000078.1 GCF_000344135.1 Gordonia malaquae NBRC 108250
CGTCAACCGGAAACTAACTACATGATATAGATCACCTCTGACAGAAACGTATGTTCGATCAACGGGGATTCGAGGGGGCTCGAGTTCGCTCGACGAACTGACGATCAGCAGTAGGCGAGAGTCGTTCGGTCAGTTGTGTGGGCACGGTCGAATTGAGAAGACCCGGTAGCATGCGGCGCATGTTCGAAGTCGGGGAAGAGATCGCGGGGTACCGGGTCGAATCGGTGCTCGGAGCCGGCGGCATGGGCGAGGTGTACCGGGTTCGGCACCCGCGTCTGCCGCGCAGTGACGCGCTGAAGGTCCTGCGCTCCGCACACGCGGACAGCCCCGTCGTGCGGGCGCGGTTCGAGCGGGAAGCCGACCTCGTCGCGCCGTTGACACACCCCAATCTGGTGCGCGTCTACGACCGCGGTGTGCTGAACGATCTGCTGTGGATCGCGATGGAGATGGTGCCGGGCACCGACGCGTCGCGGATCATCAAACAGTCCCCGGGCGGGCTCGACTCCCGGTTGGTCGCCAACATCGTCGACGGCGTCGCCGCGGCGCTCGACGTCGCTCACCGCAACGGAATCCTGCACCGTGACGTGAAGCCGGCGAACATCCTCATCACTCCCGGCCCGGATCCGATCTTCCCCGAGGCCATCAAGGTGACCGACTTCGGCATCGCGCAGGCGATCGGCGACGCAGAAGGCAACCTCACCGGCACAGGGACCACTGTCGGCACGATGCGCTACTGCTCCCCGGAGCAGATCGACGGTCGTGCGGTGGACGGCCGCGCCGACCTCTACTCGCTCGCTGCGACAGCGTTCGAGCTGCTCACCGGCAGCTCGCCGTACGATTCGCAGAGCTTGCAGGGCTTGATGACGGCGCACATGTTCGCGGAGCCGCCGCGGGCCAGCGAACGTAATCGGTCGTTGCCGCCTGCCGTCGACGCGATCCTGGCCGCTGGACTCGCGAAGGACCCGAGCCAGCGTCCCCCGACGTGTGGGGCGTTTGCGCACGCACTGCGAATCGCCCTGTTCGAGGGCCGAGCCGTGGTGGTTCCGCCGTCGTTCGCGAACACTCCGGGCGCGCCGGTCCGCCAGGGGAATCCGGCCGCGTTCGCTCCGAACTTCGCACAGACGGGCGCCTTCCAGAGCCCGCAGCCGCCGTCACCGGTGAAGTGGTACCGAAGGACTCCGGTCCTGGCGACGGCGGCGATTGCTGTTGCGGCAGTGGTCGGCATCGGCGCGGGGTTCTTGTGGCTCTCCGGCGCTGCGCTCGACACCCCGACCGACTTCACTGCGGAATCATCGGCGCAGGGCGTGGAACTGTCCTGGGACAGAGTCTCCGGCGCAAATGAGTACGTGGTCATGGAAGACGATGTTGTGGTGCGCACCGTCAGTGACACCAACGTCGTCCTGAGTGCGCCGCTGCCGGGGGAGCACGTGTACGCAGTCGCGGCGCGGAGCACTTCTCGAGGAGGCTCCGATTTCGTCTCCTCAGATCCGGTCAATGTGACGCTGACCTGGGGTGCACTACGTGAGGTGGCGGAAATGTTCCCCGAACTGGTGCCGGCAACTCCGGTCAGCACCAACGGCTTCGAGGCGATGAAGTGCCGCGGCTCGGGGCCCGACTTCTCCACATCGCACCCGTCGTCGATGATCCTCTGTCAGAAGCAGGACGGCGAGGACATGCTCTACCAAGTTCGGATCGCGGCGTTTGCAGACGCGGACACGGCGGGGCTTGCCTCGCAGAGCGAACTGTCGTCGTCCACGGCGAAGACCGAGTTCAATATCAAGTCAGGGC
>NZ_BAOP01000077.1 GCF_000344135.1 Gordonia malaquae NBRC 108250
TACTGGATACCTTGCGTATCACTCTGATGCGTATTGCTGTCCTTCGACGGGCATCAACTTGAGAGAATAGGGCGATGCAGGTTGAGATTCTGTACTTCGAAGCGTGCCCGAATTGGGAGGAGACCCTATCGCGGGTACGGGAGGCTGCGGCAATCGTAGGGTGTGAGATCGACATACGCTGTCGGCCGATCTCGTCGGATGCGGAGGCGTCCGCGTCGTTGTTGGCTGGCTCGTCGACGGTTCTGGTTGACGGAAGCGACGCTTTTGACGACGCGGTTCAGGTTGACGAACTTGCGTGTCGTGTTTATCGCACCGATTCAGGCTTCGCGGGGTCACCGACGGTCGAGCATCTGGTGTCGGTGTTGCGGGCCCGCAGAGGTCCTGACTAGAACCCTTGGGGCACTTCGCGCCTGGGTCGGCATGTCCGATCACCGTGATCGGAACTCAGGAGCGTGTCGAACGTCGGTTGGCTCGAGGGTTCTCTGCGAAGTATACGGCTAGG
>NZ_BAOP01000076.1 GCF_000344135.1 Gordonia malaquae NBRC 108250
GCCCGGTCTTTTTCCGGACACCGTCGAATTGTTCCTCTCGCCGTTCGAGGTGGAGGACATGCTGCACAACAAGCTCTCGTACCAGCGCGCGTTGACCGAGCGTGGATTCGAGACGTTGAAGTTCATGGAACTGTCGAGTCCGGAGGATGTCGAGAAGCTCGACTTCACCACCCCGTTTGCGATCAAACAGGCCTACTCGAGGGGCTCGCAGACTATCTATAAGGCCCACCCGGGCGACGACCTGAGCTACCTGGAGTTCGATCCGACAAATCCGTGGATCGCCCAGGAGTGGCTCGAAGGCGACAGATACTGCACGTACTCGGTGTGCCGCGACGGTGAGGTGTTCGCGCACGCGACGTACCCGGTCGACTATGCGATCGACGGCAAGTCGTGCCTGACGTTCGAGCACGTCGACCACGAGGGGATCCTCGAGTGGACTCGCAAGCTGGCGAAGTCGGTCAACTTCACCGGTCACATGGGTCTGGACTTCATCGACCATCCCGAACGCGGCCTGTACACCATCGAGTGCAATCCGCGCGGGACCAGCGGAATCATGATGTTCACACGCGAACAGCGGGTGGACCGGGCCTTCTTCGGTGAGAACACCGAACTGATCACGCCGCCGCTCGGGCGATCGACGATGATCGGTGCGGGCATGCTGTTGTTCGGCTGGAAGAAGAACGCCTACCCGAACAACACGTTCAAGAAGTTCCGCGCCAAGATGCGCGAGTCGAAGGACGTCATCATCGACCCGCTCGACCCCAAGCCCGCCGCGATGATGCCGCTCGCGTACGCGGGGATCATGCGTCAGGCGCGCAAGTACGGAGTCGGAATCGACGGCGGCTTCATGCACGACCACGAGTGGGACGGCCGCCCGGTCTAGCCGAATCACGCCCTTCTGCTCCCTGAGCGAGAGCGCAGCGAGTCGAAGGGCCGCGGCGAATCACGCGGCCGCAGGGTGCACTGTCATCGTTCGTCGGGCGTGCGATCTGATCGGGACCCGCGGTCGATCAGGTCGTGCCGGGTCGACTGGTTCGAGGAACCACGGGTGTCCGTCGTGGCCGATGAACACCTCCCATCCAGTCTGGTGGATCAGGGTGTGGTGCATCCGGCACAGCAGCACTCCGTTGCTCAGGCTGGTCGCGCCTCCTTCTGACCATGGCGTGCAGTGGTGTGCGTCGGTCCAGGTGACTGGGCGTCCGCAGCCGGGGAAGGCGCATCCGCAGTCTCTCGCCGCGAGGGCCTTCCGAATGCCGGGTGTCATCAATCGCTGCTCCCGCCCCACATCCAAGCGGGACACCTTCGCCGTCGACGGTGATCCTAGTGACGGCGGAGGTGCACAAGCTCAACGCGACCGTTGCCGGGGACACGGGCCCGGTGAAACCGAGCCGTGCGACCCCGTCACACGGTGAACCGACTGTGGGTATGACGATCGACGCGTGCGGTAGGACACCGCCGCTGGTAGGCCTGTCCGATCCGGACAGGTAGGTCCGGATGATCTGCCCGAGCGCATCAGCTCTACGCTGCCGGGCCGTCCGTGGATCGGGTGACCCGTCCGGCTCGGGAACCGGCCTGCACAGTGGATCCAGAGCCGCGTTCAACTCTTCACCGGTCACGACGTCGAGATCCATGGTGGCCTCGACGCGTCCTTCGTCGTTCAGATACAGGGACATCTCGTTGAGTTCCGGGTTCTCCGACGCCGGAACCAGATCCGGATCGTCGGACACGGTGGCCAACGCGATCGCGGCCTGCTTGGCCGCGGTCTTCACCTCACCCGGCGTGGTGTTCAACGCCAACTTGCGCGCCAACCGCTGCTGCTCGCCTGGGTCGAGCGGGACCCGAGCCGCAACGCGGGCGACGCCCGAGCCAATGGCATCGGCGATCTCTGCGGACATCGACCCGTCTCTCATCCCACGGCCGACGTTCTCAAACTGCTCCGCGTGGTGCCCATTGCGAACAGTCCGATCCGCCACGGCGGGTGGTACGCCGATTTCAGTCAGCAGCATCTTCGCTGACCGTAGGTGTTTGC
>NZ_BAOP01000075.1 GCF_000344135.1 Gordonia malaquae NBRC 108250
GACGATCTGCGCTAACACCCTCAGCCTGGCCCCCTCGGCCACTCGCCAACCCTCGACCCCACGTTCGGATGTCTCCGTTCGCGGGCTCGGGTGGATGACATTCTCACACCTGCGACGCGTCCCCGGCGCGTGCAGGTCCGTTTGCTGTATTTGATCAGGAGATTTTCACTCAATGCCGTCCTCCAACACCAAGCGCGCGGCGCGCGCCGCCACGGCGACAGACCCGGGAATAGCCGAGCCTATAACTACCAAGGTACTCATCATCGGCAGCGGATTCTCTGGCCTCGGTATGGCCGTGCAGCTCCGCCGGCGCGGGTATAGCGATTTCATCGTGCTGGAAAAGGCCGACTCTGTCGGTGGAACCTGGCGCGACAACACCTATCCAGGATGCGCATGCGACGTGCCGTCACTGATGTACTCCTACTCGTTCGAGAGCCGCGGTAGTTGGTCGAAGGTGTGGTCTTCGCAGCCCGAAATCGAGCAGTACCTGAAAGAGATCTCCGACAAGCGTGGTGTCACTCAGAAGATCCATTTTGGGCAGAAGTTGGTCTCCGGATACTGGAGCGAGTCCGAATCTCGGTGGCACCTGCGTACCGAGTCGGGCCGGGAGTACATCGCGCAGTACGTCGTGTCCGGTGTCGGCGCTCTGCACATCCCGAACTATCCGAACATCCCCGGAATCGATGAGTTCGCCGGCCAGGCATTCCATTCGGCAAAGTGGGACCACACGGTGGATCTCCAGGGCAAGCGGGTGGCCGTCATTGGCACCGGTGCCAGCGCGATTCAGTTCGTGCCATTCGTGCAGAAGGAGGCCGGCACACTCACGGTCTTCCAGCGAACCCCGGCTTGGGTACTTCCACGCAAGAACTTCGCGGTGCCGACGGCACTTCGGACCGTGCTCAGCAAGATCCCTATCACACGCCGCCTCGCTCGGTGGTCGGTCTACTGGGGCGCAGAGAGCCTGGCCTTCGGGCTCAACGGCCACTCCAACCTTATGCGGCCAATCGAAAAAGTGGCGAAATGGAACATCGAGCGTTCTATCGCCGACCCTGAGCTACGCAGAAAGCTGATGCCGTCCTACCGCATCGGATGCAAACGCATCCTGGGATCGAACGACTACTACCCTGCACTCGCCGCGCCCAACACGACAGTGATCAGTGATCGGATTGAAAAGGTGACCGCGGATTCTATCGTCACCGCTGACGGCGTGTCACATCCTGTAGATGTGATCATTTACGCCACAGGGTTCCATGTCACAGACGGATTCGATCAACTCGCGCTCAAGGGCGCCCGGGGCGAAGACTTGCCGTCGCACTGGCACCGGACGGGCATCAACACCCACCTCGGCATCACCACCGAGGGCTTCCCGAACCTGTTCTTCCTGCTCGGGCCCAACACAGGTCTTGGACACAACTCTGTCGTATTCATGATCGAGCAGCAGATCAAGTACATCATGAAGGCCATCGACGCCGTCGATAGTCGCGGAGCGCAGCGTGTAGATGTGCGGCCCGAGGTTCAAGAACACTTCAACAAGAACATTCAGCACAAGCTCGCCAAGGGGGTATGGACCAACGGCGGGTGTACGAGCTGGTATCTGGACTCGCAGGGTGTCAACCGTACGGTGTGGCCCGGGTTCACCTGGCAGTACTGGCGAGCGACGAAGGACTTCGAGCCCGCCGAGTACGAGATCGCCTGACAACCCAGCCGTAGGTCATCGAGAAGTGAGTATTCAACAGTGAGTAGTTCGACAACAGATAACTATGCGAACCAGGTCGCAGTCGTCACGGGAGCCGCTTCAGGGATCGGCCGGTCCCTTGCGCTTCAACTTGCCGCACGCGGGGCCAGCCTTTCCTTGTCCGACGTCGACGAGGTGCATCTCGCGGAGACGGCGGCTATGTGCCGTACCGCGCATCGGGCGAAAGTCGAGACCGCCGTGTTGGACGTGGCAGATCGTGCTGCCTTCCAGGATTACGCCGACAGCGTCCAGTCATCTTTCGGGTGCGTGAACATGGTGTTCAACAACGCCGGCGTCGCCCTCGGCGCCGACGTTGTTGACATGTCTTGGGAGGACTTTGACTGGCTGATGGGTATCAACTTCGGTGGTGTCGTCAATGGGACGAAGGCGTTCCTGCCTTATCTGATCGCCTCCGGTGATGGTCATCTGGTGAATACCTCCAGCGTCTTCGGTCTGGTCGGTATTCCCAGTCAAAGTGCTTACAACGCCGCCAAGTTCGGTGTGCGTGGCTTCACCGAAGCGCTTCGCCAAGAGATGAAGATCAGTCGGCATCCGGTCACGGTGACGTGCGTTCACCCCGGCGGCGTCAAGACAAATATCGTCAATAACGCTCGGGGTGTATCCGATATGGGGGCAGATACCGCCACCATTGCCACAATGTTCAACAGCATCGCCAGGACCACTCCGGAGAAAGCGGCG
>NZ_BAOP01000074.1 GCF_000344135.1 Gordonia malaquae NBRC 108250
CGACGACCTGCGCTGACCCGTCCCGGCCGAGTCCACGCGGCCGCTAATCCGTCTCTCGACCCTACGCCCGGATCTCTCTGGGCTCAGACGGATGCCTCACATCTGCCTGCCACGCGTCCCGCGCCGAGCAGGTCCGTTCGCTCTACTCTTTGATCAGGAGACCTTCACTCAATGCCGTCTTCCAACACCAAGCGCGCGCCGCGCGCCGCCACGGCGACAGACCCGGGAACGACCGAACCCATCACTACCAAGGTGCTCATCATCGGCAGCGGATTCTCCGGCCTCGGTATGGCCGTGCAGCTCCGCCGACGCGGGAATAACGATTTCATCGTGCTGGAAAAGGCCGACTCCGTCGGTGGGACGTGGCGCGACAACACCTATCCAGGATGCGCATGCGACGTGCCGTCACTGATGTACTCCTACTCGTTCGAGAGCCGCGGTAGCTGGTCGAAGGTGTGGTCCTCACAGCCTGAGATCGAGCAGTACCTGAAAGAGATCTCCAACAAGCGTGGGATCACCCAGAAGATCCACTTCGGACAGAAACTGGTCTCCGGATACTGGAGCGAGTCCGAATCCCGGTGGCACCTGCGTACCGAGTCGGGCCGGGAGTACGTCACGCAGTACGTCGTGTCCGGTGTCGGCGCTCTGCACATCCCGAACTTCCCGAACATCCCCGGAATCGACGAGTTCGCCGGCCAGGCATTCCATTCGGCAAAGTGGGACCACACGGTGGACCTCCAGGGCAAGCGGGTGGCCGTCATTGGCACCGGTGCCAGCGCGATTCAGTTCGTGCCATTCGTGCAGAAGGAGGCCGGCACACTCACGGTCTTCCAGCGAACCCCGGCTTGGGTACTTCCACGCAAGAACTTCGCGGTGCCGACGGCACTTCGGACCGTGCTCAGCAAGATCCCTATCACACGCCGCCTCGCTCGGTGGTCGGTCTACTGGGGCGCAGAGAGCCTGGCCTTCGGGCTCAACGGCCACTCCAACCTTATGCGGCCAATCGAAAAAGTGGCCAAGTGGAACATCGAGCGTTCTATCGCCGACCCTGAGCTACGCAGAAAGCTGATGCCGTCGTACCGCATCGGATGTAAGCGCATCCTGGGATCGAACGACTATTACCCTGCGCTCGCCGCGCCCAACACGACAGTGATCAGCGATCGGATCGAGAAGGTGACCGCGGATTCGATCGTCACCGCTGACGGCGTGTCGCATCCGGTAGATGTGATCATTTACGCCACAGGGTTCCATGTCACGGACGGGTTCGATCAACTCGCCCTCAAGGGCGCGCGGGGCGAGGACCTGCCGTCGCACTGGCACCGGACGGGCATCAACACCCACCTCGGCATCACCACCGAGGGCTTCCCGAACCTGTTCTTCCTGCTCGGACCCAACACAGGTCTTGGACACAACTCTGTCGTATTCATGATCGAGCAGCAGATCAAGTACATCATGAAGGCCATCGACGCCGTCGACAGTCGCGGAGCGCAGCGCGTTGATGTGCGGCCCGAGGTTCAAGAACACTTCAACAAGAACATTCAGCACAAGCTCGCCAAGGGCGTGTGGACCAACGGCGGGTGTACGAGCTGGTATCTGGACTCGCAGGGTGTCAACCGTACGGTGTGGCCGGGGTTCACCTGGCAGTACTGGCGAGCGACGAAAGACTTCGAGCCCGCCGAGTACGAGATCGCCTGACAGTCCAGCCGTAGGTCATCGGAGAAGTGAGTACACAACAGTGAGTAGTTCGACAGCAGGCCATAACGCGACCCCGGTCGCGGTCGTCACGGGAGCCGCCTCGGGGATCGGCCGGTCCCTTGCCCTCCAATTGGCCGGACGCGGGGCCAGCCTTGCCTTGTCCGACGTCGACGAGATGCATCTCAAAGAGACGGCGGACATGTGCCGTACCGCGCATCGGGCGACGGTCGAGACCGCCGTGTTGGACGTGGCAGATCGGGCGGCGTTCCAGGATTACGCCGATGGCGTCCAGTCGACATTCGGGCGCGTCAATATGGTGTTCAACAATGCCGGCGTCGCCCTCGGCGCCGACGTCGTCGACATGTCCTGGGAGGACTTCGACTGGCTGATGGGTATCAACTTCGGTGGTGTCGTCAACGGGACGAAGGCGTTCCTGCCTTATCTGATCGCCTCCGGTGATGGTCATCTGGTGAACACCTCCAGTGTCTTCGGTCTGGTCGGAATCCCCAGTCAGAGTGCCTACAACGCCGCCAAGTTCGGTGTGCGTGGCTTCACCGAAGCACTTCGCCAAGAGATGAAAATCAGCCGGTATCCGGTCACGGTGACATGCGTTCACCCCGGTGGCGTCAAGACAAATATCGTCAATAACGCTCGGGGTGTATCCGATATGGGGGCAGATACCGCGACCATTGCCTCGATGTTCAACAACATCGCCAGGACCACCCCGGAAAAAGCGGCGGCCACCATCCTCAAAGG
>NZ_BAOP01000073.1 GCF_000344135.1 Gordonia malaquae NBRC 108250
GTTCTCAACTACGCAGCCGCTCTGGGCATCGGTGTCCTAGTTCTGCAACACATTTTCGGCAATGAAATTGCCTGGCCGGTCCCGCTGGTGTCTTTCATCGTTCTAGTGGCAGTGGGGGCCGACTACAACATGCTGTTGGTTTCCCGGCTCAGAGAGGAATCGGTGGCCAATACCCGGCTCGGAGTTCTACGCACCGTCGCATACACCGGCTCGGTCATCACCTCGGCCGGTTTGATCTTCGCGGCGAGCATGTTCGGACTCATGCTGGGATCGATCGACGTGATGGTGCAGATCGGCTTCATCATCGGTATCGGGTTACTCCTGGACACCTTTCTCGTCCGCACGATTGTCGTCCCGGCGTTAGCAGCATTGCTCGGTGAGGCGAGCTGGTGGCCAGGGAGGGTGCACCGTGCGGACGGTGAGCCGGATTCCACCGAGCCGGGTGGTCCCCTGCCCGAGGACGATCTGACGGTGTCTAATCGCTGACGGCGGATTCAATCCGGCGTCAGCGTGGCAAGGGCGGACAGGCATTCTCGGTTCTCGCTGGGGAAGCGATACCACGACCGGTGTCGATTGCGCATTCGCGCGACGGTTCCGCCCGTGCCGTGGCTGCTCAGGCGCAAAGTTAGGCATCGCTGCCGACGGCGGCCTGGGATGCTTCTAGGTGCACCGGCCAACCGGCCAGGTGAGGTGAACACCAGACGGCGGCGGTCCATTGCACCGCCGCCGTCTGCAAGAGATGTGTTCAGTTTGGCACGACGACGAAATTCCCGTCGGCATGTTGGGCACGCAAGACCTTCTTGTCGAACTTGCCCACGCTGGTGCGTGGCACCTGGTCCACGAACGCCCAGTGCTGGGGGATCCACCAACGAGGGATCTCGTCGGGGCAATTGGCGAGGAACCATTCTCTGAGCTGATCGGCGGTTACGTCACTGTCGTGCGCCCGGACGACCACGGCTAGGGCGGTCTCCTGCCATCGATCGTGGGGGATGGCGATCACTGCGGCCTCGGCCACCTGCGGATGGCCCATGATGGTGTTCTCAAGCTCCACCGATGAGATCCACTCGCCGCCGGACTTGATGACGTCTTTCGATCGATCGGTGAGCGTGAGGTAACCGTCCGGGCTGATGTGGCCCACATCGCCGGTGCGCAGCCAGCCGTCACGGAATTTGTCGCTGTCCTCGTCGAGACGGTAATAGGCACCGGTGATCCACGGTCCCTTGACTTCCAGTTCCCCCACGGACTTGTCATCACGCGGAACCGGCATCCCGGCCTCGTCGGTGAGACGCATCTCGACGCCACAGATGGCACGGCCCTGACGCTTGCGATACGACATGGCCGATTCCGGTGCGACACCGGCCGGTGGTCGACTGACCGCGGCCAGCGGCGAGGTTTCCGTCATCCCCCACGCCTGGATGATCTGCACGCCGAACCTGTCGGCGAATCCCTCGATCAACGACTGCGGCACCGGCGCACCACCGCAGGCGACCAGACTGATCGACGACAGATCCACCTCGGGGTGCGATACCCCATACTGCAATAAATCGCTCCAGATGGTCGGGACGGCACCAGCTTTCGTGGGTCGATGTGTCTGGATCATGTGCGCCAGCGGAGCAGCTTGCAGGTAACGGTCCGGCATGAGTAAGTCGGCACCCGCCATGAGGGACGCGTAGGGAAGACCCCAGGCACTGGCGTGGAACATCGGCACCACGGGCAGGACTCGGTCCCCTTCCTCCACGGCGAGCGCATTACCGGTGCAGGCTGCCATCGAGTGCAGGAACACCGACCGGTGGCTGTAGACGACCCCCTTGGGGTCTCCCGTGGTTCCGCTGGTGTAGCACATACCCGCCGCCGATCTCTCATCGGGATCTGTCCACGGGAACACCGGCGACTCCGCGGCGAGTGCGTCCTCATACCGGATGATGTCGACGCCGTTGCCCTCCAGCGCCGACACCTCTCCATCGCCGGCGACGAAAACGACGCGTACGGTCGACAGGCCCGGCAGGACCGGTGCCAACAACGGCACCAGGGAACTATCAGTGATGATGACCCGGTCCTCGGCGTGGTTCGCGATGAACTGCAGTTGGGACGCAGACAACCGCAGATTCAGGGTGTGCAAGACGGCACCCATGGCGGGAACCGCTGCGTACGCCTCCAGATGTTCCTGGTTGTTCCACAGCAAAGTAGCGACACGGTCATCGTCGCCAACACCGGCACGACGCAGAGCATTGGCCAGCTGACCGCATCGTTCCTCAAGGGACCCGTAGGTCGTGGTCCGAGCCGGTTCGTTTCCGCCGTAGGTGATGACCTGCCTTGCGGCGTGATTCGTCGCGACGTGGCGGAGGATCGACGCCACCGTCAAGGGCACATCCTGCATCGTGCTCTTCATGGGAACTCCTTCTGCGGCGCAGCCGCCTTATTCAGCTGGGCCATAGTCCTGGATCTGCCAGCCCTGGG
>NZ_BAOP01000072.1 GCF_000344135.1 Gordonia malaquae NBRC 108250
ATTCTCAACTACGCAGCCGCTCTGGGCATCGGTGTCCTAGTCCTGCAACACATTGTCGGCAACGAAATAGCGTGGCCGGTCCCACTGGTGTCCTTCATCGTTCTAGTGGCAGTGGGGGCCGACTACAACATGCTGTTGGTTTCCCGGCTCAGAGAGGAATCGACGGCCAATATCCGGCTCGGAGTTCTGCGCACGGTCGCGTACACCGGCTCGGTCATCACCTCAGCCGGTTTGATCTTCGCGGCGAGCATGTTCGGACTCATGCTGGGATCGATCGACGTGATGGTGCAGATCGGCTTCATCATCGGTATCGGGTTACTCTTGGACACCTTTCTCGTCCGCACGATTGTCGTCCCTGCGCTGGCAGCATTGCTCGGTGAGGCGAGCTGGTGGCCAGGGAGGGTGCACCGCCCGGCCGGTGAGCCGGATTCCACCGAGGGCGGGCTTCGGGTGCGACACCGGGTGACGGTCGACTGACCGGCGGCGAGCGGCGAGGTTTCCGTCATCCCCCACGCTTGGATTTGCATGCACGAACCTGTCGGCGAATCCCTCGATTAACGACTTGCCGCACCGGCGCACCACCGCAGGCGACCAGACTAATCGACGAAAGATCCACATCCAGGGTGCGATGCCCGGCGGGACCGGTTGCCACCAACGGCACCAGGAAACTGGCTCTTCCTGATTGACGGTGCGTAGAACGGGTTCTACCGGGCACAAGATGTAGGTCGGGTTCGGCGGCGGCGAGCCGGGGATGCGGGCGGGTCCTGTGGTGTGAAGATGAAAGCTCCTACACCTCATCACTCACACCGACAGGACCCTCGTTGCAGCGTAGCGCCATTGCCGACACGATTTGCCGCACGATCGAACTCGGGGTGACGATCACCGATGCCGCTCTCGACGGCGAGGATCGCACACACCTGTTCTGCGAGGTCTTGGCCCCGAAGAGTAGCTGCCCGAGGTGCGAGCGGGCGGGTCGGTTGCGTGATCATGTCGATCGTGAGGTGGCAGATCTACCGATCGTGGGCCATCCGACCCGGTTGCATCTGAGGGTGCCGCGCTACGCCTGCGAGAACGGCGCGTGTGGTCAGGGCATCTTTCGCGCCGACATCTCGGCGATCGTCGCGCCGCACGATCGCGTGGATTCTTCGGCGGATGATTCTGGACAAGATGAGCGTCTCTGCGGTCGCCGCGTCGGTCGGGTTGGGCTGGAACACCGTGAATGCCCTCGCGTTGCAGGCGGCGCGTACGGTGGCTTCGGCGCCTGGCCGACTCGACGGTGTCAGGGTTCTCGGTGTTGATGAGCACAAGTGGAAACATGTTCGCGGCAATGGTGATTCGAGTTTCGTGACCGTGCTGGTCGACCTCACACCGATTGTGGATGGGACCGGGTCGGCGCGCTTGCTGGATATGGTGGCCGGCCGGTCCAAAGCGGCGTTGAAGGACTGGCTCGATGCCCGCGATGACTCCTTTCGGGACCGGATCCGGGTGGTCACCATGGACGGATTCACCGGGTATCGCACCGCGACCGCCGAGGCATTGGATAAGGCGCGGGCGGTGATGGACCCGTTCCACGTGGTCCATCTGGCCGCCGAGAAGCTCACAGTGTGTCGTCAACGCGTGCAACACGATACGTGTGGGCACCGCGGCCGCACGGGTGATCCGCTCTACGGTATCCGCCGACCACTGCTGACCCGGATCGCGTTGCTGACAGACAAGCAGAAGGCCCGGCTACGTAGCGGGTTGGAGGCTCACGAGGAGCACGTGGCCGTCTCGGTCACCTACGCGATCTACCAAGAGCTGATCAACGCCTACGGCCAGGAGAACAAGCGTGACGGCAAGGTCGCGATGTACAAGCTGCTCAAACGGATTCATACCGGCGTTCCGTCCGGGCTGGCAGAGTTGGCCCAACTCGGCCGATCATTATGGGCGCGGCGTGCCGAGATCTTGGCCTACTTCGACACCGGCGCCTCCAACGGACCCGTCGAAGCGATCAACGGCCGCCTGGAACACCTCCGCGGGATCGCGTTGGGCTTCCGCAACCTCAACCACTACATCTTGCGGTCACTCATCCACTCCGGCGGCCTCGCACAACACCTCGACGCACTCTGAATCAGGAAGAGCCAGGAAACTATCAGTGATGATGGCCCGCCGGTCCTCAGCGTGGTTCGCCGATGAGCTCAAGTCGGACGCTGAGACAACCGCAACGTTCAGGGTGCGCAGGACGGCACCTTGAACGGAACTGCAGCGTACGCGCCTCCAAGAGGTTCCACAGCAAAGTGGCGACACGGTCATCGTCGCCAACACCGGTGCTACCCAAGAGCATTGGTCAGTTGACCCGCATCGTCCCTCAAGGGACCAGTACGGCTCGAGCCGGTTCGTTTCCGCCCGTAGGTGATCACCTTGTCTTACGGCGTCATTCGGTCGCGACGTGGCGGAGAATCGACGTCACCGTCAAAGGTGACCGTCCTGCATCGTGTTCTTCATGGGAACTCCTTCTGCGGAGCAGGCAGTCTCAGTCTTATTCAGCTGGGCCATAGTTCTGGATCTGCCAGCCCCCAG
>NZ_BAOP01000071.1 GCF_000344135.1 Gordonia malaquae NBRC 108250
TGGCAGATAGGGCTAGTGGGTACGCCTAGTCCGGCGATCCGGTACTTCGATTCCGGCGACTCGGTACTCCTTAGGGCGGGCGGGGTGGTCTGCTCGGGGTGAGGCGGCGCGACTGCGCCGCTTCTTCCTATTTGAGGAGGCTGATGTGGCCGAGTACAAGGCCATCATGACGTTGGCGCTGGCCGGGCATAGCTACAGCGAGATCGTCGCCGCCGTCGGGTGTTCGCGTCGGGAGATCGCGGCGGTGAAGAAGACGATCACCGCGTACGGCATCACCGCCGGCCAAGCGTCGTCGATGAACCCGGCCGAGATCGCCGGGATGTTCCCCGACGGGCGCAAACGCGT
This sequence comes from Gordonia malaquae NBRC 108250, assembly GCF_000344135.1. Taxonomy (GTDB): domain Bacteria; phylum Actinomycetota; class Actinomycetes; order Mycobacteriales; family Mycobacteriaceae; genus Gordonia; species Gordonia malaquae. Next base: position 346 of record NZ_BAOP01000071.1, read on the forward strand.
CTCGGAGGACTACACCAAGCCCGATTTTGATCGGGTGCTGGCGTCGATGAAGTTCAACCGGCACTTCACCATCCAGCAGGCCTGGGGCAAATATCTCGCGGACCCCGTCGGGGCCGGGAAGAAGTACGGGTACTCCCAGTACTGCGCCCTGTTCGCCGACCACGCCCGCATCAAGGACGTCGTGGCCACGCTGCATCACGAACCCGGCAGGACGATGCTGGTCGACTGGGCCGGCGACACCCTCGAGGTCCTCGACGCGGTCACCGGTGAGGTCACCAAGCTGTACTTGTTCGTGGCGGTGCTGCCGTACTCCGGTGCGGTGTTCTGTCGCGGTTTTACGGATATGAAGTCCCCGTCGTGGATCGACGCTCACGTCGCAGCGTTCGACTTCTTCGGCGGGACGCCGCAGATGGTGGTGCCCGACAACCCGACCACCGCCACCCACCGGCAGGCCAAGGGCGAGGCGGCCAGGGCTGTCAACGTCCGCTACCAGCAACTGGCCGACCACTACGGCACCGCGATCGTGCCGGCGCGGGTCCGCAAACCCCGCGACAAAGCGGCCGTGGAGTCAGCAGTGGAAGTGGTCAACAAGCGCGTGATCGGCTACCTCGCCGAGGAGGTGTGGACCACCGTCGAGGCCCTGAACGCGGCGATTGATGACCGCGTCGCCGAGATCAACACCCAGATTCGCCGGGCTGACGGTACGACACGGTGGGAGCGATTCGAGTCCGATGAGGCGCCGCTGCTGGCGGTGCTGCCAGACGACGGGTTCGCCACGGTGGAGTGGAAGCAGCTCAAGGTCGGACGGAACTATCACGTCTCCTGCGATTCGCAGTACTACTCGGTGCCGTACACCTTCGCCGGTCAACTGCTGCGAGTCCGGTTGACCGCGCAGTCGGTGACGCTCTTCGACGGTGACCAGGTCGTCTGCGAGCACCCACGGCGCCACGGCCGCAAAGGCCAGTACTCGACCGTGCTCGCTCACGCCCCGAAGGAGCACCAGGGTATCGACGGTCTGTGGTCCCGGCAGTGGTTCACCGACCGTGCCCGCGGGTTCGGCCCCGCCACTGAGCAGGTGATCGCCCAGATCCTTGATCGTCACGTGATCGAGGCGCAGGGCTATCTGGACTGCCAGAACATCCTCGAAACTCTCGGCAAGCGCAGTCGCCAGCGGCTCGAGGCAGCCTGCCAGGTACTGCTCAACCAGAACAGTGCCGGTAGCTACAGCGTGCTCAAACGCGTCATGGCGAGCATCGACTCCGACCACAAGGCGCCCCGGCCCGTGGTCCCGGCGGCGGCCACACGAAAACCGCCGCCACCGGCCGGGGCCCGAGACGACGGCGCGATTCAAGTCCGCTCGGCCGATCACTATGCGCGCGGCCGCAGCGGGGAGGGCGTGTGATGTTCACCGAGATCGATCACCAGAAGTTCCGCAACCTACGCATCACGCACGTGGCGACCCGGTTCGAGGAGCTCATCAGCGATGAGGCCAATGACGAGCTCACCCCGGAGCAGATCTTCCTCACCGCCGTCGACGACGCCCTAGACCAGCGCCAAGCCCACCGGATCGACAAGCTGATCCGCGCCGCGAAGTTCCCGATCCCGCAGGCCTCGATCGCGGAGATCAACTACCAGGAAGGACGCGGGATCACCCCGGTGCGGATGAAACGCTACGCCGGGCACCACTGGCGCCAAGACCCCACCAACCTGCTGGTCCTCTCACCGACCGGCGGCGGGAAAACCTACCTGGCCTGCGCGATCGGCATCGCCGCCTGCCAGAACGGGCACACCGTCACCTACGCCCGCATGGACGAACTCGCCCGGCGGCTGGTCATCGCCCGCGGCGACGGCATCCGCCACCAAAAAATGCTCAACGACCTGTCGGACGTGGAACTGCTGATCATCGACGACTTCCTCACCGTGGGCATCGACCCCGAGGCCGCGAACGACCTGTTCGCCGTGCTGGCCAACCGGGAGCACCGGCTGCCGACGATGATCGCCTCACAATCCCGACCGGCGTACTGGCTCGAGGCCCTACCTGACCGGGTGGCCGCGGACTCCATCGTCAACCGGCTGGCCAACAACGCCCGCGAGATCAACCTCGGCGAAGTCGACATGCGACGCCAACGCGACGACCAAGCCCGGGCGACCACCGGCTACTGGGAGTAACCCCCGACGGTGCCGGCCCGCCTCACGCGCGGGCCGGTTCCGGGTCGCCGGAACAGCGGTACCAACTCGCCGGACCCGCGGTACCGACAAGCCCTATCTGCCA
>NZ_BAOP01000070.1 GCF_000344135.1 Gordonia malaquae NBRC 108250
GACAGTGGCCAGTAGATAGATCGGTGCGACGATCGCCCTGAGTAAGAGCATTAGGATCAGGCCGACTATCAGGAGCGTCCCGAATCCGAGTAACTTGAAGTCGTACGCCAGAAGTCGTTGGATGTCGGCGTTGATCGCCGGGAACCCGGCGACAGATGCGCGCGCACCCTGCAGCGTGGTGTTCGGCATGGCGTCCTCGGCCACCTTTGACAGGCTGTTAGCCAACGTCATGGCATCCGCGGTATACGGATCGTAGGCGGTCTGCACTACATAGCGAGCAGTCTTGCCATCCGGCGAGATGAACTGGCGCGCCACTTGGCTGAACTGTTGATCCTTGAACGCGTCGGCGGGTAGGTAGAATCCCGTTGCCGAGTCGGTGTTGCCGATGTCCCGGGCGGGCGCGCGTAGCTGGGCGGCCACTTGAGACAGGCCCGCCAGCAGCTGTACGTTGCTGTCCACCAATGCGCTCACACCGCCGGACAGCTGGCGGGCCCCGTCGGCGAGCGCTCGGACGCCCGTCTGGAGCTGTGACAACCGACTGCCGAGGTCCTGGCCGTTGATCGTCTGCAGAGCGGAGTCGAGGACGTTCAATGAGCTCTGCAACTGCGCGATGTCCGCCGTTCCCGGGCCGTTGACTCCACCGAGCTGGGTAGCGAAGTCCGCGAAGCGACCGAGGGACTGGTTGTCGGCCAGTGCGCGGATGTCCGAGGTCTGTGTCTGCAAGGCCGAACACTGCGGGATCTGGACGCACCAGGGAGCATCGAGTGCACTCAACACTGGTGCGACGGCGTCGGCAGCCGACTGTGCTTGTCGTGCCACTCGAGACAGCTCGGGAGCTTGTTGGGAAAACTCATCGAGTGCGGGCGCCGCAGCAGCCAGCTGATCGACGAGCGGACGATACTGGCTGAGCTGCTCGCCGGCCGACGAGGCCTGCTCGAGCAACCCCGACAGCGGCGCGAGGTCGGTGGTGATTTGCTCG
>NZ_BAOP01000069.1 GCF_000344135.1 Gordonia malaquae NBRC 108250
CGGAAGGTCACGGTCGTCGTCGTGGCCGTACTCGAACCAGATCGTCGCGGCCACATCGGTCCCGGCACCGGTGAATGCGTCGAGCAATGAGTTGATGGCGGCGAGCGAGGCGGTGTCGCCGGCGATCAGCCATCGTGTGGGCGCAGGGTCGGGCATGTCGAACTTGCTGCCCATCACGGAGACGGACAGTCGGTCGCCGGCCTTCGCCTTCTGCGCCCACCGAGCGGCCGGGCCGTCGTGCAGAGTGAACTCGAGATGGAAGGTGTCCGTTTCCGGGTCCGGGTCGACGAGAGTGTATCCGCGCTGATGGAGGGCGTCGTCGGACGGAAACCATCCACGCACCCACATGGTCGGATGCACGGGGATCGCGGCGAGCAGACCCCCGGCGGCGAATCCGAGCCTCACATAATGCTCGGTGACCCGCTCAACGCCGGTCACCGTCAAGACGAAGTCGTCCGCGCGGAATGCCTTCATGATCGCGCCCTGCCAACCGCGCGACGGCTGCTTCTCACTCATACCGGCCAACCTCTCGTAGATGAGGTGAGCCTAACCAACTCCTCAGACGGGAGCGAGGGCGACTACGCCGGGATGCTCATCGACGTACCGCTTGGTGAACGTGCACAACGGCCGCACGCGCAGACCCTGGTCACGCATGTACTCCATGGCGTTGCCGGTGAGACGGGTGGCCAGGCCATGTCCGGAGTACTCGTCGTACAGGACGGTGTGCAGGATGGTGACCGTCTGCTCCGTGGTGTCGATGCGATAGCCGAGAACGCCGACCAGATCGCCCGCCACCCAGAGCTCGAACCGCTCACGGTCGGGGTTGTGGACGACTTCCGAAATCTGCTGAAGCAACGACCGCGCCGAACGATGCGGCGGGTGATGGCGATGGTTCCCGAGACGGTTCCTCAGATGCATGACACCTCCTGTGATGGCAGTCACAACCTTACGGTCGCGTAACCATGTGTCGCAAGTCACATCAGTCACATCTGCATCACGTTTCAGCGTCGGCCCGGGCCCTGCCCGCCGCCGAACGCCATGACGTACGCTGACCATCGTGCCCCTCATCGCTCCGGCGAACGACGGCGAGCACACACAATTACACACGCGGGGGCTCTCACGATCCGAGGGCTGAGATGGCGACTGGCGGTCGTCGACCGCTCGAACCTGTCCGGGTAATGCCGGCGTAGGGAGGAGAAGTCATGGGCACACCTGTGTCTGCAGACAGCGTCACCACAGGCCCGATCCAGGGCAGCACCAAGGAGTACCTGCACGTCGACGAACTGCGCGTTCCGCAGCGACGTGTCCACCTGACGAACGGCGAGCACCTCGACCTGTACGACACCTCGGGTCCGTACACCGATTCGAGCGCCGTGATCGACGTCGAATCCGGTCTCGAGAAGACCCGCGACACGTGGACCAGGCCGGCGCCCGTCGACGGCGTCGCAACGCAGCTCGCATGGGCTCGGGCGGGAGTGATCACCCCGGAGATGCGCTACATCGCCGCCCGTGAGGGAGTCGACGTCGAACTGGTGCGCAGCGAGGTCGCAATCGGCCGGGCCGTGATCCCGGCGAACCACAAGCATCCCGAATGCGAACCGATGATCATCGGCAAGGCCTTCTCGGTGAAGGTCAACGCCAACATCGGCAACTCAGCGGTCACGTCGTCGATCGCGGAGGAAGTCGAGAAGATGGTGTGGGCCACCCGGTGGGGCGCAGACACCATCATGGACCTCTCGACGGGCAAGGACATCCACGTGACCCGCGAATGGATCATGCGGAACTCCCCCGTCCCCGTCGGCACCGTGCCGATCTACCAGGCCCTGGAGAAGGTCAACGGCGATCCCACCAAGCTCACCTGGGAGATCTACCGCGACACCGTCATCGAGCAGGCCGAGCAGGGCGTCGACTACATGACCGTGCACGCGGGTGTCCTCCTGCGCTACGTGCCGCTGACCGCGAAGCGGGTCACAGGCATCGTCTCGCGTGGCGGGTCGATCATGGCGGCGTGGTGCCTGGCGCACCACACCGAGTCGTTCCTGTACACCCACTTCGACGAGCTGTGCGAGATCCTCGCGCGCTACGACATCACGTTCTCGCTGGGCGACGGTCTGCGCCCCGGCTCGATCGCAGACGCCAACGATGAGGCGCAGTTCGCCGAGCTGCGCACGCTCGGCGAGCTGACGAAGATCGCCAAGAGTCACGGTGTCCAGGTGATGATCGAGGGCCCTGGCCACGTCCCGATGCACAAGATCGCCGAGAACGTCCGCCTGGAGGAGGAGTGGTGTGAGGAGGCTCCGTTCTACACGCTCGGACCGCTCGCCACCGACATCGCTCCCGCATACGACCACATCACGTCGGCGATCGGCGCGGCGATGATCGCGCAGGCCGGCACCGCGATGCTCTGCTACGTCACGCCGAAGGAGCACCTCGGGCTGCCGAACAGGGACGACGTGAAGGTCGGCGTCATCACGTACAAGATCGCCGCCCACGCCGCTGATCTGGCGAAGGCGCATCCCAGGGCGCAGGAACGGGACGACGCCCTCTCGAAGGCGCGTTTCGAGTTCCGTTGGACCGATCAGTTCAACCTCGCGCTCGATCCCGACACGGCTCGCGAATACCACGACGAGACGATGCCCGCCGAGCCGGCGAAGACCGCGCACTTCTGCTCGATGTGCGGACCGAAGTTCTGCTCGATGCGGATCTCGGCCGACGTCCGCACGTACGCCGAGGAGAACAACCTCGTCACCGCCGACGACATCGATCGGAAGATCGCTCAGGAGATGGCCGCGAAGTCGGAGGAGTTCGCGGCCGCCGGCAACCAGGTGTACCTGCCGCTCACCGAGGTCTCCAATGAGGGGGTTGCAAAGGAAGAGGTCGCCGCACCGTGACCGATCTGCTGCCCACCGCTGCCCCCGGCGAGACACCGGTCCGCGTCATGACGATCGCCGGGTCCGACTCCGGCGGAGGCGCCGGAATCCAGGCCGACCTCCGCACGTTTGCGCTCCTCGGGCTCCATGGCTGTGTCGCCGTGACCGCGGTGACCGTCCAGAACAGTCTCGGAGTCAGCGGTGTGCAGACGATCGACCCCGAGGTGGTGGCCGCCCAGATCCGGACGGTCACGTCCGACATCGGGGTGAGCGCCGTGAAGACGGGGATGCTGGCGACGGCCGAGATCATCTCGGCGATCGCCGACGCGTGCACCGAGGTCGGCATCGGCGGCGGAGGGGTGCCGCTGGTGGTCGACCCGGTGTGCGCGTCGATGCACGGCGACCCTCTGCTCGCGACAGATGCCCTCGACACGTTGGTCGGCCGCATGTTCCCGCTGGCCGACATCGTCACACCGAATCTCGACGAGGTCCGGCTCATCACCGGCGTCGACGTCGTCGACGCCGACTCACAGCGAGCGGCCGCACGAGCCCTCCGTGATCGGGGCACACGATGGGCGCTCGTGAAGGGCGGTCACCTCCGCGGCAGCGACCGCAGTCCCGACCTGCTGTTCGACGGCGACGACTACATCGAGATCGACGGACCACGCATCGACACACCACATGATCACGGAGCGGGCGACACCCTCGCCGCCGCGATCTGCAGCGCGCTGGCCCACGGATACTCGATGCCAGACGCCGTCGTGTTCGCCAAACGTTGGGTGACGCGCGGTCTGGAGTCCGCGTACCCGCTCGGCGCAGGCCACGGCCCCGTCAATCCCCTCTGGCGCGTCGGCTGACCACGCGCCCCACTGATCCTTGGGACGCGACTCAACTGCTCCTTGAGCGAGCGGAGC
>NZ_BAOP01000068.1 GCF_000344135.1 Gordonia malaquae NBRC 108250
CGTGTTGATCGGCGCAGACGCACGGGGCTTTGACTTTGTCGCACGCGTGGTGGGTCCGCGCTACCAGGACATGGCTGCGCCGATGACACGCGCGGGCTACGCCTTGGCTCGCAAGCGGGGGATCATCAAATGACCGTCGAGCAGGAGACTCGGCCGGGCACCACCGCCCGGTCGCGGACGCTGACCGTGTCGGAGGTCGTGCAAGAGACCAAGGACTCTGTGAGCATCGCCTTCGAGGTGCCTGACGAGATCGTCGACGATTTCAAACACCTTCCCGGGCAGTTCATCACGCTGAAGATCCCGTCCGACCAGACGGGCCACGTCGCACGATGCTATTCGCTGAGCAGTTCACCTCATGTCGATGACTTCCGCCTCGAGATCGGGGTCAAGCGCACCGATGGGGGATATGCGTCGAACTGGTTGTGCGACAACGTCTCCGTCGGCATGGAGCTGACCGTCCTCACGCCGTCAGGGAAGTTTACCGCGAAGAGCCTCGACGTCGACATGCTTTTCTTCGCTGGCGGAAGCGGCATCACGCCGGTCCTGTCGCTGGTGAAGTCGGCACTGGTGTCAGGCGGTGGGAACGTCGTCCTGTTCTACGCGAACCGTGACGCCGACTCGATCATGTACGAGCGCCAGCTTCAGCAGATCAGATCCGAATTCCCCGAGCGGTTCACTTTGGTCGGCTGGCTTGAGTCCGAGAACGGGATCCCCACATCCGAGGCTGTCGAGAAAATTATCCGTGACCACAAAGGGGCGGAGATCTTCACCTGCGGCCCTGCCCCCTTCATGGACCTGGTGGAAAGGTCTGCCACCGCGTGTGGAGTGGACCATTCGGATGTACATCGGGAGGTGTTCCAGTCTCTGGCGGGTGACCCGTTCGACACCGCCACACTGCGTCGACTCAGTGACGATGAGGGTGTGGCGACGGCCACGGTTTATCTCAACGGAGAGTGCATCACCACGGAGTGGCCACGTAACACGCCGCTGCTCGATGTGCTGCTCTCACGAGGGCACAACGCCCCGTACTCGTGTCGAGAGGGCGCGTGCAGCGCGTGTGTGTGCAAGCTCATCGAGGGTGATGTCGACATGGTGCAGAACAACATCCTCGTCGACGATGACATTGAGGACGGTGAGCGACTCGCGTGCCAGGCACTTCCGCTCACCGACGCTGTGACGGTGAGCTTCGATGACCTCTGACTCGATGACCTCTGACTCTTCGGGAGCTGGCCTACTGTCGCGGCGGTCGCGGGAGGTTCTCTCCACTGACGGCACAAGGCTGTTCGTTGAGGAGTACGGGCTGGGTGATGATGCGCCGCTGGTGGTGTTCAGTCACGGGTGGGCGTGCCAGGGCCGATTCTGGAGACCTCAGATCGAACACTTCGCCAACACACACCGTGTGGTGGTGTATGACCAACGAGGGCACGGCTGGAGTGACCGGGGTCATACCCCTTTCTCTTCGTCGGTCCTCGGCGACGACCTCGAGGCTGTCCTGCGGGCTGTCGTCACGTCGAGTCGTAAGGCATTGGTGACCGGTCACAGTATGGGCGGGATGTCGGTCATGGGTTGGGCTGCCGAGCACCCGGAGTCGGTGCCCCTCCTGTCCCGCGGTGCCGTCTTGGCGAGCACTGGACCCTCCCAGTTGGTAAGTAGATCGACGCTGATTAGGTCGCCGCGCCGATTCCGCGCCTCATTGGAGCGGGCCTTCGCAGCCGGGCTCGCCATGGCGGGGCCGGAGATGCTCGACACGCGCTTCAACCAGCGGTTGGTGAAGTACGGGACGATGGGTCCACACGCGTCGGCCGACGTTGTGGCTGAGTGTTCTGAGATAGTACTGCGTTGCCCCCCTGCGGTTCGGGGAATGTGGGGCAGGGTCCTGGCCACTATCGATGTCAGCAAAGGAGTCGACTCACTTGCGGTTCCGACGACAGTGATCGTGGGCTCTGCCGACAGGTTGACACCCGAGGTTCATTCCACCGATCTCGCCGAACGGCTGCAGCAGCGCGGCCAGCTGCACGATTTCGTGGTGTTGCCGCAGATCGGTCACATGATCAACATGGAGGCACCGAACGATTTCAACGAAGCGGTGGCGCGATTGGACGCAGCCACGGAGAAAGGCTAACTCTTGATGCCTATGACCGGACGCACATAGCTGATGATCGCGGGGGGAGGGCCCTTCCGGTATCGTTGCTTCCACAATGTCAGTCGTCCGTCGCGTTTCCTCCGCACCATCTCAGGTACAGCGTCGGGTGCGTGATGCCCGTAGCACGCGGTGGGATGAACATCGGGTCGCGGTACGCGCACAGCTGGTCGAGGCGGCCATACGGGCCATCGAACGCTGTGGCGTAGGCGTCAGCATGGACGACATCGCTGCGGAGGCCGAGGTATCTAAACCGAAGCTGTACCGCTATTTCGGCGACAAAGCGGGCTTGAACGGGGCGGTGGCGGCGAAGCTCGGGGCGTTGATGTGGGAGTCGGCGCAAGTCACAATTTTTGCCGAGCAAGAACATGCTTCGGTCGACGACATGGTTCGCTCGTCTATCCAGTCGTACGTCGCGCTCGTCGGGCAACATCCCGTGGTCGTCAGATTTCTCATGGCGAATCATTTGTTTGAGTACTCCGGATCGGGAAGCGGCGGAGTTGCGGAGCAATTGAGGTCGGTGATGGAGGTCATCGCCGGTCGGTTTACTGAATCTCTGCAGCGTATTCATGCAGATACCTCGATTATTCCCATGGCCGTGGCGTCCATTCTGGGTTCTGGTCTATCTGCGACGCAGTGGTGGACCGACGGCGGTCGTGAGCAAGGGGTGGACGACAAGTTCTTCGCCGCACACCTGTTGGAAACGACGTGGGGAATCATCGATGGCGCGGGCGCGACCATAGGCGTCGCCTTCTCACGTGGTCTGCCATTCAGTCATCCCGGGTTCGCGTCCCGCCGCTAAGTGGACTGACCATGTTTGGCAGCGAGCCATTCGCCGAACTTGTTTTGCCAGTGGCGGCGCGATTCGACCGATTCTTTGCGTTGCGGTCGGGTTGATCGTGCGTTCCGGTTGAGGGGTGTGTGTGCGTTGGTGGGCGGCGAGGAAGTCGTCAACGATGTGCGCGCAGTCGTGCCGGTCGATGTTTCGTAGCCCGGTTCTTCGTGCGAAATACCAGCGGTCCGAGAAGTTGGCACATTGCGAGTTCGATGTCGAAGTCGTCTAGTTCCTCGCGGGCATGAGAGCTTTGCAGAATGGCTTCAAATGGTTGGCGGTACTGGTCGATTACCCGCTGCTCAGCCGACAAGCTTCCCTCTTTGCCGCAGCGCCCCTGCATGTCACGACTCTCGGCGATGGCGCACGGCGGCGCGATCGCCGCGGCGTGGGACGACCTGCCGGGCTCACCTTGTGGTTGCTGCAACCCCGGCTGTCACCCGCCGCCTCACAGTCGAGTACCTGTTGCCGGTCCCGCTGCGCCGCCCGCACCGCATCAGCGGCCCGCCGCGCGGGAGAGCTGGCGCACTCGGGCGGTCTCGGTGGAGGGACATCGACAACCGATTCCCCTGCTCGAGCAGCCACAGCGACAGGATGGCCGAGGCCTTTGCTGTTCTCCACCGCCCATATGTTCAGGCAGCCTGCCGGCCCACTCGAGTTCACTGATCGAAGCGAACCTGGTGATGGTCCTGATCATGGCGTCGGTGTCGGTTCGTTGCTCGGCGTCGTTGTCCTGGTCGAACTACTCACATCAGTTCGATGAGCTGGTCGCGCAGCGACCCCGTCGAGTGTGCCGGCGGGATGCGTCCATGGTGTATTTGTCACTAGCGTTCTCTTTTGAGAGATATATCAAAGTTCCACCGCAACAAAACGTGTTCCCCGTGTAACGCCGTTCTCTACAACAACTTCGTCTTACATAATGGGCTCCTGATCTTATTTCCACGAGACGACGGTTAGTGGTCTGCAGTCGCCAACGAGCTGGACGCAAGTTCCAAAGCCTCGACAAGATCAGTCTCCTCCTTTGGCAGTCGACCGGCGGCCTCGGCCACCGCATCTAGCC
>NZ_BAOP01000067.1 GCF_000344135.1 Gordonia malaquae NBRC 108250
GGTCCCGGTGATGTGAGCTGTTGGGGCCAACGTGCCGAAGACCTTCCTGGGAACGCCGTGGCAGCTAGCGTCGAGAAATGCGGATGAAAGTAGCGGTACTGTCGGTCGTCTTTGCGGTAGCGCTCGCCGGCTGCGCATCGGCGACACCCGGTCCCGTAGATGTTGATCCGTTGACGAGCGTTACTTCTGAATCCGTAGCCCCACCGCGGGCGGAGTCGGAGATCTACGCTGCTGTCGTGCGGCAATTGGTCCTGATCGACCATTCATTCGGGAGCGGTCCACCCACTCCGTTCAGGCAGGTGTATGTGCTCGACAGCTATGCGTCCGGCAGCGGGGACATGGTCATCGTGACTGACGGACCACCTCTGGACGCTGACCTTAAGAATGCGATCGCGAACCAACCCGGCGACATGCCGCCGGTGGAGTTCATCGCACGGAGGGAAGACAAAGGGCATGTCGAACGCCAGGGTCTGACCGCAGTTGACAACGATGGTGTCATCGTTGGCCTCGCCCCGCTGGCTTACCAGGGTGAGGGAACTGTGCATGTCGGTGCCGGTTACTGGTGCGGCGGCGATTGCGGGCTCGCGGTGACCTATGTGGTCGACAAGGTGCACGGTCATTGGCAGGTCACCGGCCAGACCGGCCCGATGTCGATCGCGTAGCACGATGGTCAATGCATCAAAGGCTCAACCCAGCTCCCTGATTCAGATCGGTCCGTTCCGTCGGTTCCTCCCCCGAGTCGTTGGACTTGCCATGTGTGGACTCTTGATTGCAACGGGAGTTTCGGTGGGGGCCGCCGGCACTGCGTGTGCGTGCAGTTGTGTTGGCTACACCACGGAGGAAGCTGCAACGCAGGCTGACGGTGTCTTCGTCGCGCGAGCCACGGACAAGGTGTCGGCCGGGCCAGATGACATCTACGAGTTCGCTGTGCTCGAGGTTTCAAAGGGGACGTCGGAACCAGTACCACCGTCAAGACATCGTCGCAGGGACCGTCCTGCGGCGTCAGCTACGACGTGGGAGACGAGTACCTACTTTTCGTGTCCGCCGGCGGTGGAGTTGGCCACGCGTGGAACAGCAGCCTGTGCAACGGACCGTCCGCCGTGCCGGGGGTTGATGTGCGGCCGGTACTCGAGCGGATCTACGGTCCACCGCATCCTCCGAACACCGCCGGACCGGTCAGCGAAATCACATGGTGGACAAGGGCCACGGCGGTCGTGCCGTTGCCGCTGATGGCCCTCGCGGGCATCGTCCTCATAGCAGCTGTATGGCGGACCGTGGTGATTGTGCGACGCCGCCACACGGGACGCTAGGCCCCCGTGTGTGGCCTGGCAATGGGCTTGAGATGCCGGTTGCTGCGTGTGAGACACCTCGCCAGTGACCCCTTTTGATTATGTTGGCTGATGTGAATCGGGGTGGGTGACGGCCCTGAGGTCGAGTTGGGGTATTCCGACGAAGTCGTCTGGATTGCAGGTGTAGAGCGGCAGGTCGTGTGCGATTGCGCTGGCAGCGATTAGCGCATCGTAGGCGCGGGCGGCGGGTTTGCGGCCAGAGCTCCGTAATGCCGCCGCCACGCCGCCGAAGGCACGTGCGCTTTCGGCGTCGAACGGCACGATCTCGAAGTCTGCTTCTGCTTGTTGCAGATGTTGTTGGCGCGCACTGCGTTCGGCGTAATTCTGGGCGACGTGGGGCCCTACCGATAGTTCAGCAAGGGTCACAGCGCTGATGGTTGATTCGTCGGGCAGCTCGGCGGGATTGGTGAGCCTGCCGAGCAGGATGACTGTTGAGGTGTCGAGAAGGCCCCGGTGTCGGCCCTCGGCCTGGCTCATACTGTGGAATCGAGCACGGTGTCGACATCTGCACGCAACGTGTCGACGTCGACGCGGGGAAGATTGCGTCGCCGACGGATCAGTTCCTCGGGACTGACGCTGCGCCGTGGCAGTGGACTGAGCTCAGCCACCGGTGTGCCGTCACGTGTGACCACGATCCGTTCACCGCGGTCCACCCGGCGCAGCACTTCCCCACCGTTGTTACGTAGATCTCGCACGCTGACAACCTCAGTCACCCCCCGAGTGTATCACCGGTGAGACACTCAGGGGGTTGGTAGTTATGGGATTGTGGATCGATCCGGACTGTTCTCGCGAAGCCGCGCCTTAATCGAGGTGGCGGCAGGGTTATTCGGCACGCGTCACCGGGACCGAACTCCTCAAACTGTTTACAGTGCAAGGGCTCCCCACCTCCTGAGCAGCGAGCACATCCGGTGCCATGCGCCCGATGGTCGTCGCCAAAGCATTGGCTTTCGCGTCGAACTCGACCGTCGTCTCGGGGCCGGCCTGTCCGCCCGGCGCAAACAGGTTCTCCAGGTTCCACGTCGCGATCCGCACCATAGACCCAGCCTGGCACGAGCAGGTTAACCATTGGTAAGGTCGTCGCGACCGACAGCCCACACCTTCATGGAGTCGTGTCAGCCCGCGAACCGACCATCCAGATGCCTTAGGGAGTCAACCCAGCCTTTAGATGCAGTTCGTTGTCCGATAGTTCGGGGCCAGCCAATCTGAAACGATGACTGAACCACTGCTCCCGCCCAGGCCCGATGACCAAGGTATCGCTGCTGCGTACCCCGGCCGCGGCGCACCAGGAACCGAATCGGTAGTCGAAGGCGGCCAACCGGCAACACCTGAAGAGATCGAAGCATTCAACAAACGGATGGACGACGAGCGAGACAACGGCCCACGGTTTCACGCACCTCTACCCGACGATGTGGCACGTCCCTAAGGACACACCCCCACATGACGGACCGAACGGGCCGTCTATCGGCGGACTGAACTGCGAGGATGTCCCGAGTTCCGTGGAACTCGGGACATCCTCCCTGGAACGCATCCCTGGCAATTGACTGGGGCGTTGACACCAACGCCCCGCCACACCAACGCCCCGCGACTCGGAAAGGACGGCATATGCCCCGCAAGACCTTCATCCAGGGTTACCCCCATCAGATCGGGGGCCACTGTGGTTCAGGCGCGATGCGAGATCTGCTGCACTGGCACGGTCTCGGGTGGGACGGACCGCCCAGCGAAGGGCTCGTATTTACCCTCGGGGGTGCCTTGGGGTTGTCCTATCTTCGATCGAATGCCCTCGTTCCACCGCTGTATCTGGTGGGACGAGGTGCTGACTTCGAAGTCGACCTACCCCGCCGGCTCGGCGGGCAGGTCCAGGTCCTAACCACCGATGATCCAGAGGAGGGATGGTCGTGGGTTCGCGACGAAATCGACTCCGGTCGACCAAGCCTGGTGTGGGGCGACATCGCCGAGCTACCGTATCTGAGGGTCCAGATGCAGATGAGCCGCCACGACATCGTCGTAATCGGCTACGACGAGGACGCGGGCGTAGCGTTCGTCGTAGACAACGACCGGGCCGAGGTGCAGGCGGTCCCCTTCGACTCGCTGGCTCGGGCCAGGTCTTCGACGTCGTTCCCACAGCCGACGCGCCACTGCACGTATCGCATTACCTGGCCGAGCGCGCTCCCCACTATCGGCGACACTGCAGCGGCAGCGTTCCGGCAGTCTGCTGACAACATGCGTCAGGCATCGGGGGCAAGCATCGCCGATCTCACCGTAGCGAGCGGTGCCGAGGGCTTGGCCGCCGCGGCAGCGCTGGCCGCCGACGTCCACACCTGGGCCGACCTTCCAGATGACGAACTTGAAATCTTACTGTTCAGCCTCGGCGCGTTCATCGAGAAGGCAGGCACCGGCGGCGGGTTGTTCCGACGCTTACTCGCCGAGGGGTGCGCTGAGGTCGCAAGACTGACTGGCGACCTCGCCACAGCAGACCTGGCGCAAGCCGCCGACTGCTGTGCGCGGGCCTGGACCGAGACCGCGCGCGCCGGGATCCAGCGCGGCGCTGATGTGCGAGCTCGCCTAGATGCGGTGGTCGAGGCCGCCGGTCGACTGCCAAAGGAGGAGACGGATCTTGTCGAGGCTTTGGAACTTGCGTCCAGCTCGTTGGCGACTGCAGACCACTAACCGTCGTCTCGTGGAAATAAGATCAGGAGCCCATTATGTAAGACGAAGTTGTTGTAGAGAAGGGCATTACACGGGGAACACGTTTGTTGCGGTGGAACTTTGATATATCCGTCAAAAGAGAACGCTAGCC
>NZ_BAOP01000066.1 GCF_000344135.1 Gordonia malaquae NBRC 108250
CCCCGGTAGTTCACGGGGATCTGCGGATCGCTGGGTGAAAATAGACCGAAGTGCTTCCTGAACAGGGGAAACTGGGACTTGTTTAAGGTTCCTGATCCTCAAGCAGAAAGCACTCGGTAGGTGAAGCGTACTTCGTGGTCGTCTGGTCTGTCGTTCTCCGTCGAGGATGTCGGGGTGATTGCTCATGCCGGGGTCATCGCGCCGCGTCTTCTGGCTGATCGCGTCGGCCTGACCGCCGAGCTGTCGGGGGCCATGGCGCAGCGCCGATCCATCCCGATCCATGACCGTGGCAGGGTGTTGACCGATGTCGCGGTGATGCTCACAGGTGGCGGCACGTCCATCGCCGACATCCGCGTCCTGCGCCACCAATCCACTGTCCTGGGTCCGGTCGCCTCCTCTCCGACGGTGTGGCGCGCCCTGGACGAGGTCACCGCTGGTAAACGCAAAAAGATCCAGGTCGCGCGGGCCCGTACGCGGCGGCATGTGTGGTCCCAGCTGCCCGGCGGGGTGCCGGCCTCCAAGTGCGCGGGCCGGGATCTGGGGGACACGGTCGTGCTCGATGTGGACGCCACCATCGTGGTCACCCACAGCGAGAAAGAACAGAGCGCGCCGACCTACAAGCGCACCTTCGGCTACCACCCGATCGGCGTGTGGTGCGACAACACAGAAGAGTTCCTCGCTGCGAGCTTGCGGCCGGGCAACGCGGGGTCGAACACCGCGGCCGACCACATCGACGTCCTGGGGCAAGCCATCGCCCAGATTCCCGCCGCCCATCGGCGTGATGTGCTGATCCGATCCGACGGCGCCGGCGCCTCCCATGACCTGTTGGAGTGGATCTCCGAGCAGAATCGGATCCGTGGTCGGCGGGTGGAGTACTCGGTCGGCTTCTCGATCACCGCCGGAATCCGCCGGGCCATCGCGATCGCCCCCGACACCGCGTGGGGGCCAGCGTTGAACCAGGGCGGGGACCTGCGGCCCGGGGCTGAGGTCGCCGAGCTGACCGGGTTCCTCTCCCCACGGATGCTCGCCAAGTGGCCAGACGGGATGCGGGTCATCGTCCGCCGCGAACGACCCCACCCCGGCGCCCAACTGTCGATGTTCGAGGAACTCGACGGGTGGCGCTACCAGGCATTTGTGACCAACACCGCCGTCGGTCAACTGCAGTTCCTCGAAGCGCGGCATCGGGCGCACGCCCGCGTGGAGGACCGGATCCGCCACGCCAAAGACACCGGACTCGGCCGCCTTCCTTCGCGGGAATTCGCGGTCAACCAGGCCTGGCTCGTCGCGGTCATGATCGCCGCAGACCTCATCGCGTGGACGCGGCTGCTGGCCTGCATCGGCGAGGCCGCCGTTCTCGCCTTGTGCGAGCCCAAAGCGATGCGCTACCGATTCCTGCACGTCGCGGCCCTGCTGACCCGCAGCAGCCGCCGACGACGCGTGAAAATCCCCGAAACCTGGCCGTGGGCCGTCGCCATCGAGGCGGTGTTCCACACGATCGCCGCGATCCCCAAACCCGCCTGACCTCACCTGCCCGCCCACGACAGCACCACCCGGAGACCCGCCCACCGGCAGCGCTAGCCGGAGCTTCCGCACGCCTACTCGCCAATCAGGACGCGACATCCGTAGAGAACCGAATCTCCCACACCCCATGAATCAGGGGGGCTAAAGTGGCCACTGCAATTAAGCGGCGAGTCGTATATGTCTCTGAATCCTAGTTCAAACTCGGCTGGTGTCAAATAGCCCAGTGTGGAATGTCGTCGGGCCCTATTGTAGTACTCCTCAATCCAGGTGAATGTGCTCTTTTTGAGTGCTTTTAGAGTGGGCCACGGGCGCGTGTGAATGAGTTCCTTCTTGTAGCTCGCGAAGAATGATTCTGCGACCGCGTTGTCGAAACAAATGCCAGTGCGCCCCAATGATCGTCGGATATTGTTTTTCGTGCAGTACTTATCGAAGTCGGTGGACGTGTATTGAGTTCCGCGATCGCTGTGGAATATGACTTTTCCGGGTGGTCGACGACGAGCGATGGCCATGTCCAGTGCGTCGGTGACCAGCTCGGTTCGCATGTGGTCGGCCACGGCCCATCCGACGACCATCCGGGAGTGCAGATCGATGACGGTGGCCAGGTACGCCCAGCCGTTCCAGGTCCGTACGTAAGTAATATCGCCGCACCATTTGGTGTTCGCCTCGGCCGCCGTGAAGTCGCGGCCGATGAGGTCAGGTGCCCCAACGGGGCTGTCTCCGGCGACGGTGGTGCGTTTCCACGCCTTCGGGTGGCGGCCTTCCAGACCTGCGACCTTCATGAGCCGCCACACCCGCTTGTGCGAGACCCGGTGGCCGCCGGCGGCGAGTTCCGCACGCATGCGCCGAACGCCGGGACGGCCGTTGAGGTGCTCGTAGTGGTACTCGATCAGCGCTGTTAACTCGTCGTCTCGGAGGTCTCGAGCTGAGCGCGACTTGCCGCGCCACTTGTAGTAGCCAGAAGTCGATACGCCGAGTTGAGCACACATGAACGTGACCGTATATGAATCGGATTCAGCCCAGTCCGCGATAGCCGCGAATTTCACCGCGGGTCTTTCGCGAACCAGGTCGCTACTTTTTTTGCGAACTCCACCTCCATCCGGGCGTGCTTCACTTCTTCGCGAAGGCGCTCGAGTTCCGCCCGCTCGTCCTCATTCAACGGGCGGTCAGACTCACCGTTTCCCTCGTCTCGAGTCTTCTTCACCCATTTCCCCAACGTCATCTCGTGAACGCCGATAC
This sequence comes from Gordonia malaquae NBRC 108250, assembly GCF_000344135.1. Classification (GTDB taxonomy): domain Bacteria; phylum Actinomycetota; class Actinomycetes; order Mycobacteriales; family Mycobacteriaceae; genus Gordonia; species Gordonia malaquae. Next base: position 2,758 of record NZ_BAOP01000066.1, read on the forward strand.
TGCGTGCAACTTCGGCGATCGCACGGCCATCATCGATGACCAAACTTACCGCGTTGGCCTTGTACTCGGCAGTGAAGCTCCGACGAGTAGATCCCATAATCCGCTCCCTCTATCTTGGGGGAACTCACCGCTCATCTCCGGGTGTCCACCAGAGCGGGAACGGTCCAGATAAGGTCGCCTGGCAACTGGCCATGGACGTCCCAGTTCATACGGAAGTCTGCTTCGACTTCGACGGGCCCGAAGCGGGCCCTAAGTGCAAGCTCCACCTTGCCGGTCCGGTCAGCCCAGACGATTCGCTGGCCGCCGCGCACCCCCGACGTGAAGCTCTTCCGCTCCAACCGCAGTTCGGCGACGACATCACCTGTAGCGTCTCGGACTCCAACGGTGATACTAGATGCCGGTTCCGGACCGCCCGCTTCGGCCGTGATGGCGGTGAAGTGGATCTCAGCATTGTCAATAGTGCCGCCGAGCCCGCCGGGGAGGTTGAGTTCTGCGGACGCAGCAGACGAGGGAATCGTGAGATCTGTTCCGAAATTGAGAAACTGCTCGAAGCTCTCGGCGAGTGCCGGGTCGCCGGTTACGTCGACCTGCACGGTAGTGGTTATCGGACGCTCGCTGAGGGCGGCAGCGAACTTTGCATACACCTTGATGTGAAGCCACATGGGGCCGTGTTGCTCGGCTGCGACAGCGACCAGCCAGGGCTCGTCGACTTGGTGTGGGGGGCAATCGGATGTTCCGAAGTGGTACCGGTAGTGAGGGTCATTGTTTGCTGCACGTTGCAAGATCCTGATTCGTTCGCCGACGTCGGCAGGTTGCAAACGAGTCCCGCTAGCAAGGGTCGTGTCACCGCGAATGATGGCGGTAAGTTCGGCGAGTTGATCAGCGAAACGGTCTTTGCCCCCTTTGAGGTAGTAATCGATGAGCTCCTGGTGGCGTGCTGCGAGAATATCGAGCTGAGTCAGGCCCATCCATGACCACGTCGGGATACCCAGAGATTTGATCTCCTCTTCGATGCGAGCGCGGTATCCGGGGGTTGAATCGCGGGGGATCACAAGGTGCCACTCGGTGATCGTCCATCCTTCTTGCCTTGACGTTTCTGCGACCGCCCTGAGCGACTTCCTCACTTGTCGGAACTCTGCACCGGCAAACTTCAGGGGGAAGTTCTTGACTTGAAATACCTTGCGCTGGCTGTCGCCGTCGGGAACGAAGACATCGATGCCGCCGTCCGGGCCAGGTGTGAACTTCTGCCCCAGCGGGTGGTCGGCGCACACCAGCATCGCGACGGTGTGTTCGAACTCGCCGCTGTCGAGGCGAGACCAAGGGACGCGTTCAGAGGACATGGATTCGCCAGGTACTCATCAGGACTTCATCGCGCGAGGGCACCGATCCAGTATCTCAATCGACTACGACGCAGGTTGACGAACAGCTGCTGCGCCGGGGGTGGGGAAGAGTTCGCCCGCTGCTCAGCGTCGACAGTGAGGCGGATGTCAGTCGAAGGCGCGCGACTCGCCTCCCAATCAGTCGGCCGAGAATCGATGCCGCAGGTCTTGTCGGCGCCCAAGCCTATGCTGAGTACCGAGCCATGGAGCGTCGGCTTCGGGCCCGGTGAAACGGAGTGAGTGCCACATGCAAGCTGAGGTCACTGGAGCAGGTTTTCGAGAGGATCAGCTGACCGCGATCGAAGCGGGGCTGAATGCAATGTCAGAGCCGGACGCCCGGGTTGTGATTGTTGATAACTTCGTTGACACCGTTCAGCGACTCACCCAGAACCCCGCCTATTCGGCTGGCAGGGGAGCGGGAATCGTCGCTGCAAAGACGATCCACACAT
>NZ_BAOP01000065.1 GCF_000344135.1 Gordonia malaquae NBRC 108250
GGAGCGAGTTCTGAACGATCAGCGGTCTTCTCCGATGCCTCCGGGCTCAAACCTCGCGACGGTGTGCGGCTGGCTGGAGTCAAGGTCGGTTATGTGACGGCGATCGACCTGAAAGGGGCCACGGCGGTCGTTCATTTCCAACTGAACGACGACATCACGATCACATCGAAAACCACCGCCGCCGTGCGTTATCAGAATCTTCTCGGACAGCGATATGTCGAATTGATCGGTGCGGAACAGGGAAAAACACAGGGGGCACTCACACAGGTGGCGCTCGACAAGACCATTCCCTCATTTGATGTGTCCACCTTGTTCAACGGATTCAAGCCGGTGTTCGACACGCTTAATGCCGACGAGATCAATGAACTGCAGTCCAATTTATTGCGCGTTGCTCAAGGTGATGGAAGGGGCATATCGCCTGTTCTGAAGCAGATCGCCAACATCACCGCCTACGGGAACCAGCGGTCTGAGATCATCACGAATATTGTGACGAGTCTCGGCCAGGTCTCCGACCAGCTCGAAGGCCGCTCGGCGGAGATGGTCGAACTCGTCGACAAGCTGGGATCGATCGTCGACGCCTTCAGCCGCGTGAGTGACCGGCTGCGAGAGTCGCTACGCGAGGTCAACCGGTCCATGTCGAAGACGGTCCTCACCGGCGAGCAACTCGAGTCAACGTACGACCAGAGTTTCGCGACGATCTATCAGCGTCTGGCGCGAGAACCCGGGGAATTAGAGGGTCTACTCAACGGTGCGGTACTGCTCAAGCCCCTTATGGACTCGCTCACCGCTGCGACGAACTCCACGCCGAGCGAGGCGCAATGTTCGAAAGGTCTCCTGCCCCTGCCGGATACAGCGCAGATTGCGCTTATGGGGCAACGATTGGTGGTGTGTAAGTGAGGTTGTTCAATCGAAATCGATCGCATCACCAGCCCGAACGCAGACGCGACCTCATCGTCGCCGGTGTGGTGGTGGTGACCGTGGTGGTCGGTCTGGTCATCGCCGGGGCCGTGTATATCGCACCGCCCGGTCAAAAGGTGTACTCGGCCCATCTGGTCAACACCGGCGGGCTGGAGTCGGGTGATCAGGTGCGTATAGCGGGGATAAGACAAGGGAAGGTGTCGTCGGTGGACCTCACGGGAACGGTTATCACAGTCAAATTTCGACTCGACGACTCGGTGTCAGTCCGTTCGGATGCTACCGCAGCGGTTCGCCTGATCACGCCGATCGGCGGGCGAGTTCTCGATCTGGACCCAGGGTCAGGACCGACCGCGCTGTCGGGGGCCATCCCCCTTGTTCAGACATCGAGTACCTACGACATCTCCAACACGCTCGAGACGACGACGCCGGTGTTCCGTGATGTGAACGGCGTCGATCTCCGTCAAACTGCGGCGCTGCTGCAGAATGCGTTCTCCGACGGCAACACAAACATTCCCGACGCACTGAGGAACACCAGCAGTCTGATGGACCTCCTAGAGCGACAGTACGGTCAGCTCGACAAAACGGTCGCTCTATCGGATGAATACGTCAAAGCTTTCGCCGACCAAAAACAGGTGCTAGTCGACTTTCTCCGTCAACTCAGCTTCCTGGCCAGGACGCTGGGACCTGATATCCAGAACGTCCGCGGCGGGTTCGACTATCTCAGGCGTCTGTTCAAACTCCTGACGAGGCCGCTCGTGGCGTACCGCGATGGCATCGAACCGTCCGTGCAACAGTTCAAGACGCTCCTGGACAAGGTGTCGACAGAGATGCCGGGCTACTCCAATGCCCTGACACAGATCGATCAGATCACTCAGCGCCTCGGCGTCCTCCTCCAGGCGCCGGTCGGTGCGCCGGCCACCACAGAACCAGAGGTTCGTGTGTGCATTCCGAGTGGTGACGACAAATGCTGACCACCTGGGTCCGAAGACTGCTGCTCCTGATCGCCGTGGTGGTGGTGGTCATCGCTGGTATCGGGATAGGCCGGACAGCGTCCGACGACACGCGCGCCCTATGCGCAGAGTTCACCGATGCATCGGGCCTCTTCGAAGGCAACGCAGTCGCCATGCTCGGCAAGAAGGTGGGCAGCGTCGTCGGGGTGCACCAGAATAAAGGTCAGTCCGGTGTGAGGATCGACATGCGGGTCGACAAGAGCGTGCCGCTGCCCGCCGACGTCGGCGCGACTCTGGTGTCGACATCCATCGTGACCGAACGTCAGATCGAGTTCACCAAGCCGTACTCCGGTGGAGCCCGATACGAGACGAATCAGTGCATTCCGTTGAGTAAGACCAGAACCCCGCTGGGAATCAGTCAGACGCTCGACTCGATCAGCGACTTGTCCGAGGACCTGGTCAAGGACAACGGCAGAAACACCGACGCCATCCTGCAGTCCCTCAAGCTCGTTTCCCGCAATCTGGAAGGGACCCAGGGTGACGTGGCCGGGATCATCAAGGACTCTGCCACGCTCATCAACGACCCGGCCAAGCGGGATGGACAGGTTCGCAGGATCGTCGGGAACCTCGCAACACTGACGGGGGTGGCAACCGAGAACGACAAAGAGGTGACCGCCCTCTTCGACAACTTCGTGGGCGCCATCAATGTCATCATCGCGTTCGGCCAGACGTTCGGCGCGGCAGTCGAGTACGCGGGGACGTTCGTACCGATCCTCTCGCGGCTCGCAACGGATTTCGGGCCCCCAATATTCGCGATCGGTGATGCTGCCGTTCCGCTCATCGCCGGCATGGGAGAGCAGCCGGACATGGTGGCAGCGGTCGCAGCCCGCACGGCAGACCTCATCATGAAACACCCCGATGCCAAGTCGATCGTGCGGGCGTTCGCAGTGTCGCTGCCTTTGCGAAGCCTCGTCAGTGGCTGCGCCGCGCCGGCGGCAAACGGCGTCTGCGGGCCCGGCGATGCATCAAGGACGATCGCCGGGATGATGGGGGGAGGGGCCTGATGATCTCAGTCAACCGCGCACGCCTCGGACCCCTGGTGATCGCACTGATGGCAGCGATGGTGTTCGTGACATCGTGTGGGATCAACGCCGACAATCCGCCGACCATAGGAACCTCCGACGGCAACGGCTACGACATCCAGATGGAGTTCACCAGCGCACTCAACCTGCCGGCCCTCGCAAAAGTCCTCTCAGAGGGGCTCAGCGTCGGAACCGTCGAGAATGTCACGTACGAGAACGGGCATGCAGTCGTCAAAGCTCGCATCGATAACAAGACTCAGCTGCCGGCCGAATCGCGAGCCGAGCTGCGTCAAGACACTCTCCTTGGTGAAATCTACGTTTCCATCCTTCCCCCAGCCGAGCCGTCGACGGGTGCCTTGCTGCGGTCGGGTTCGGTGATCCCGCTGGCACGGACCGAGCCGGCAGCAAATGTCGAGGACGTCATGCGTGGGATGGCGAATGTCCTCGGCGGCGGTGAACTCGACAAGATCCACACCGCGATCTCGACATTGAACACCGCGTTCCCCAAGGATCCGCAGGAATTCGACGCCCTGTATCGGACAACGCTGGAGACCGTTTCGGAGGTCTCCTCGAACACTGACAAGCTCGACGTGGTGTTGAGGTCGGCTGATCGGACTCTGAAGGTGATTTTGGCTGATCCGTCGGGAATCGACCGGATGCTGACTAAGGGCGGAACCAACTTCTATGGCCTCGGCTACTCCCTGATCGACGTCGCGTTACTCATCGCCAACTTGCGTACATTTGCTACGGCCGCGGGCAGGATCGTGGATCCGGAGTACTCACGCATCAAGGAGTCGGTGGCCGCGATCGCCCCGGTGATCGCGTCGATCGCCAACTCCGACATTTACTCGAAGTCCGTCACGGAGCAGGCAACGCGCGTCATCCGCGACAAACTCATTCCATTCGTGGGGTCGCCGGACATCAACCTCTCGGACATCTCCATCGATGGTCGGGACCTGGCGCGGCGTGACGCCGAATCGTTCATTACCGTGTTGAAATCGATCGGAATGATGCCGTGAACCGCAGCAGCAGCACGCTCATATCGATGGTGGCTTTGGCCGTCGTGTTCGTCGTAGGGCTCGGCTACCTCGTCGTCGGCGTGGCACGCGTCAACCCCACCCGCTCCGAGTACTCGTTAACCGCCTTCATCGACAGCTCAGGCGGTCTACTGGACACGTCGCCGGTGATGGTGCGGGGGATACCCGTCGGAAAAGTGGCCTCCATCAACGTCGTGGATTCGGCACTTAAGGTCGAGATGGCGATCGATTCCGATCACAAGATCCCCCAGGACAGCGTGATGTCGATCCAGAATCTGTCGATCGCGGGGGAACAGTACATCAACTTCGTGCCCACGGGCACGGCCACCGGCGGGTACTTCCACAACGGAGATGTGGTGCCCGCGGACGCGGTGCACGTGTCGCAATCGGTGCCCCAGGTGTTGCCGAAGATGGCTGCAGTGGCAGATGGACTCGACCCGGCATCGATCGAGTCCATCAACAAGACCGTCGCCGAGGCCGTCGCAGGACGGCAGGAAGACCTCGACACGATCGGCGACATGATGCACCGTCTAGTCGATTTCGTCGGCAAAGATGGGTCCGTCCGGGTGACCGCGGACAACGCCGAGTTCCTGCTCGGCCTCATGTCCAATGTCGGGGACGTCCTCAGTACGGCAGCTGTGCGCACCCCTGACGCCGTAAACGGACTGGCGCGCATTCAACGGGCGTTCATCGAGTTCACAACCACCTCGTACGACAAGTGGCCTCCCGTGTTGAAGCTTGTGGAAAAGCTCAGTGGCTATATCCAGATCCTGCAGCCGGATCTGCTGACGATCACCCGGGCGGTGAAACCGGCGACCGCGAAGGTCGCGGACACCTACGTCGACTTCGGGTCGATCGGCGACCTCCTCGCCCGAACCTTCCCGACGTCGCGACCAGGTCGCGCCGAGGTCCCCATCACCGTGTCGCAATCACCAAGATGACGGCTTGTCCGCAAGCGACTGTCACCAGCAAGTACACAGAAGGCCCCAGATGACAAATGACGAGCAGACCAAACCGCCTACTGAGGCCACTGAGGTCGAGGGCGGTGTGGCAGCAGCGACGACGGATGGCGATCTGCTGGTGGACGAGAACGCCAAAACCGCTTCCGTAGCCGCGACGGGGGTTGACGACAGCGACGTCGACTCCCCCTCGCCGAGTGGGCGTCGCTGGTCAGTATGGCCGCGATCACGTGCTGCCGTGGTCGTTTCGGCCGTGATCGTGGTGCTCGCTGTGCTGGTCGGCGTGTTCGCCTACCTCTACCTCGAGGCCGACGACGCGAAGTCGGTATTGGAAAATGACGCCGCGCAACGGGCTGCGGCGGCGGAGGCCGCCTCGGATTACACGACCAAGTCCCTGACCTACAGCTATCAGAACACCGACGCCTTTTTTGCGGCGGTCAAGGAGAACGCAGGTGAGGCGCTCGTCAAGCGTTACGACGAGGTTCGACCGACGCTGACGCAGATCATGCAGCAGGCCCAGGTGCAGGCGTCGGGACGCGTGCTGGCCACCAGCGTCACCGGTGACACCGACGGCGAGTACACGGTGATGGTCTTCGCGAGCCAGAAGACGCAGAACGTGCAGAACCCGCAACCGAGTGAACTGCCGACGTTGTTGAAGGTGGTCGTGTCGAAAACGG
>NZ_BAOP01000064.1 GCF_000344135.1 Gordonia malaquae NBRC 108250
GACTCGCTTCGCTCGCTCAAGGAGCAGTAGGAATGAGCTGCTCAAGGAGCAGTGGGGAGTGAGCTGCTCAAGGAATTGATGGGGAGCGGGCCCGCTCAATGGGGCAGTCAGGAGAGGTCGAGGACGAGGGGTGCGTGGTCGCTCGCACCCTTGGCGGCGCGGGCGGCAGTGTCGATGAACGCGTCGTGCACGCGATCGTTCAATGCCGGAGAGCACAGGGCGAAGTCGATGCGCATGCCCTCGTTCTTCTGGTGCCTGCCCGCGGTGTAGTCCCAGAAGGTGTAGGTGTCCGGGCCTGGCGTGAACGGCGCCGCGCTGTCCGCGTATCCGGCGTCGACGAACGCGCGGAAGGCGGCACGCTCGGCGTCCGACGTGTGCGTGCGTTCGGCGAAGTAGTCGACGTCCCAGACGTCATCGTCCGTCGGCGCCACGTTCCAGTCGCCTGCGAGCGCGATCTGCGCCGCCGGGTCGTGAGTCAGCTCCAGTTGCATCACTCCCGCGAGAGTGTCGAGCCATTCGAGCTTGTACGCGAGATGGGGGTCGCCCGGCGCCCGTCCATTGGGGACGTACAGGCTCCACACGCGGACACCGCCGCACATCGCCGACATCGCGCGGGCCTCGCGGACGCCGTCGTACTCCGGCTGACCGTCGAATCCGAGATGTACATCCTGCAGACCGACGCGGGATGCGATGGCGACGCCGTTGTATCCACCGGTGCCGTGGAACGCCACGTCGTAGCCGTGGGCGATGAAACTCATCACCGGGAACTGATCATCGGAGCACTTCGTCTCCTGGATGGCGAGCACGTCCACGGCGTGCCTGGTCATCCACGCGACGACGTCCTCCGACCGGGCGCGGATCGAGTTCACATTCCAAGTGGCCAGGCGCATGCCGTTCAGTCTCTCCCAGTGACGGTCACGACGGAAACCCCTGTCCTGGACCACCTGTCGCGGACGGTGCCGGGATCGTCGGAGACGAGCAGGATCGCGAACGACCGTCCGTGGGCACGATGATGGTCGTGCCAGAACTCGACCGATTCGGCGAACCAATCGAGGGAGTCGGTCTGGGCGCCCAACAGGCCGTCCGCGTCGCCGACAACGGTCAGGTAACCGGTGGAGGCAGTGCCTTCGGCGGTGCGCAGATCGGTCGGGAGATCGCGCATGCAATCATCGAGGGCGTCTCGGTTGAAGCCGAAGTGATCCGGGAAGTCCCAGGCCAACGCGAAGGCATCGAGCACCTCGTCGACAGTGGTCATCTCGGTGGCGTCCACTCGTCGAGCGATCACGCCGGTGCCGTAGAGCGACGGCACAGTTGTCGCGACGCCTACGACGCCGGTGCGGACGAACTCGTCGATGCTCATGTGGACGGGCCTCGGATCTTGGTGAACGTCTCGTAGTGATCGAGCGTGTAATACGCCGAGCCGTCGCTGCCGGTCACGATGCGTTCGGCGTCGCGGCCACGGCCACGCTGCTTCGGATTCACATCCCACTCGCGATAGGTGATCCGCTTGCCCTTCAACGTCTTCGACGGCAGGCGTCGCTCGTTGTTGCGGAACACGTCGCCGCCGTGCGTGCCGGGAGCATTCGCCGCTGCGGGCCAGTCGCCTGCATCGACGTACTGCAGGGTCTGCTGCACGCGTGCGGGGGTGTCCGACGGTCCCGGCCTCTCGGTACGCGAGCGGTCGGCCGGACTGGTCTTGCTTCCGTCGACGATGCTCATGGACGACGATGCGGGAGTCGCCTCGTCGGTGGAGCTCCGGCCGTCGATCCACCAGGTCAGCGCTACGACGGCGAGGAGGACCAGCACGCCGAGGGCGGACGCGGCCATGCGGCGACGTGAGTGTTCGGGGGCGTCTGTGGGGGAGGACATCACCGTCCACGGTAGCGGCTCGCCCGGCTCCGGCCGCATCGGGCGGCGCCAACCCAGTCGGTCCGGCAGGCCGATCACAGAGCGTGGATGCGTCCTGTGTGGTGGAGCGCCAGCCCAGCACGTCGAGCAGCGTCTCGTGCAGTCCGATCGTCGGTGGTGAGGGTCGTCGCCCATCGGCCGGGGGAGAACTCGACGGCGTCGACCGTCGGCGTCACATCGGCGACGAGCACTTCGACGTCGAGTCCGCCGTCGAGTACGGGGATCGATCCGGTTCGCACCAGCCGATCAGGCAGAAGAGCGCGAGGATGCAGGTCGCGGTCGGCGTACCAGGAGCGGATGTCCGGCAGTGCGGCCGACGACGCGGTGAAGCCGACCGGAACGGCCAGGTCGCCGCGGAGTCCGGCTCCACCTGCGTGCAGCAACCACCCGTCGATCTCGGCGTGGTCGCCTCCCGCCGCAGTGCACAACGCACGCTCGACGTCGCGAATCTCCGAGTTCCGGACCACCCTGCGCGACAGGGTCCGCACCGCGGTGATCGCCGTGCGCGGGATCGTGTGCTCCACGTCGTCGCGGCGAACGACAAACCGGTCGGCGTCGGCGGCGACGAGCACACCGGTCACGTCCGACAACGTCGGACTGTGTGGCAGCGCCGGATTCGGAGCGTTCCGCCAATCGGCGGGCGCGTCGCGCGCGAGCCGGTAGCGCACGACAACACGGTCGCCGACCACCGGATCGGGAGTGCTCACGACTCAGTCGTCGTGGCCGAACGGATCGCGGACCTCGCCCGGGGTCCACGTGAGCCCGGGCACACCCCAGCCGTTGCGCTTGATCGCCTTCTTCGCGGCGCGCGCGTTGCGTCCGACGAGCACATCGACGTACAGGTAACCGTCGAGGTGGCCGGTCTCATGCTGCAGCATGCGCGCGAAGAAGCCGTTGCCCTCGATCTCGACGCGCTCACCGGCGCGGTCGGTGCCCACGACCTTCGCCCAGTCGGCGCGGCCGGTCGGGAACCCTTCGCCCGGAACCGACAGGCAGCCCTCGTCGTTGTCGTCGGGATCGGGCATCGTCTCCGGGATCTCCGACGTCTCGAGCACCGGGTTGATCACCTCGCCGCGGCGTCGCACGCCGCCGTCGGGGCAGTCGTAGACGAACATGCGCAGGTCACGGCCCACCTGATTGGCGGCGAGGCCGACACCGTTCGCCGCGTCCATGGTCTCGTACATGTCGTCGAGCAGGGTGATGATCTCCGCTGACGGAACGCCCTTGTCGTCGAGCTCGACGGGAGTCGTCGGCGCGTGCAGAACCGGTTCGCCGACGATGCAGATCGGAAGAATTGCCATGGCTGAACACTTTACCGGCGTAACCGGTCGTCGTCGCCGGTGCGTGTCGTCGTGAGGTGACGCGTTGTCAGTGGTTAGACTCATCGGCGAAACCACACGCGTGTGATTCCTCCTCGAGCCTGGTGGCTCGGGCGGGCGGGGACTTTGCGCGAGCGGAAGCACTTTCGGCAGTGGACACTCGGCGACATGCTTTTTGACGGCATTCGGTAAGGGAGCGAGATGGACGGCGCAACCGCGCGAACCCCCAAGGACGACGACTCGGCCGTCGCTGCGCAGAACAGTCTGCCTGCTGACCCGCACGAGGTCGGAGCCGACGGGCTGACTCGACGCGAACACGACATCCTCGCGTTCGAACGCCAGTGGTGGAAGTACGCAGGATCGAAGGAAGAGGCGGTCAAGGAACTCTTCAGCCTGTCCGCCACCCGCTACTACCAGATCCTGAACGCCCTGGTCGATCGGCCGGAAGCGCTCGCCGCCGATCCGATGCTCGTCAAGCGTCTGCGCCGACTGCGCGCGTCGCGCCAGAAGGCGCGTGCGGCCCGTCGTCTCGGCTTCGACATCTGACGTGACTCGACATCCCTCGCGTAAGGTTCCCGGATCTTCGGTGAACACGATGGTTTCGCTCGATCTGACGGTGAATCGGGGAACCTTACGCAGGGCGCGTTCGATCTGAGGACGCTCGTCGGAGATTCTCCAGACACGCCCTAGACGTACTACGCGACGTCGTGAGCTAAAGTTGCCGTGATGAAAGCTGACCGAGAAACCAACCGGCTTCCGCTCCGAGCGGGGGCCATGCTCTTGCTCGCGATCGCCGTGGTCTGCATCGGCCTCGGATGGCACAGCGCGGCCACGAGCGGCGACGACGGCAAAGCCGATCTCGCAGACACGCAAACCAGTGCGTCTGCAGACCAGACGCCCTCGGCTTCGACTCCGAAGAAGGCGTCCACGTCCACCGCGCCCAGCACCGTGACGGACGCCGCCGACGTCGGGACGATGTGCGTCCTCAACGCAGGCACCCAGACCGGTCTCGCCGGTGAGGTGTCGGATGCGCTGAAGGCAGCGGGCTTCACGGTCAGCGAGGCCGCGAACCTCTCCACCGCCAGCATCAGTGAGAACACGATCTTCTACGGTGCAGGCAAGGAATCGGCGGCCAAGAAGGTCGCCGAATCGGTGCCGGGCGGCGCCGACGTCACCGAGCGTCCCGCAGCGTTCACCAAATGCCCCGGCGAACTCGCCGTCGTGGTCGTGTCCAAATGACCTCAGCCCTCTCCATCACGCGATCTAAGGAGCGTCATGTTCGCCCGTAACCTCACCGGAATCTCGACCACCCGAGTCCTGGCAGTGGTCGCTGCGGCCGGTGCCGCAGGAGCCGTCCTCGCGGGCTGCTCGCCGGACGAGCACCCCTCCGACGTCCCCGGCACCCGTCCGGCAGTCATCACCGGCGACCAGGTCCAGCCCGGTGACGACGTCAACGCGGGCGTCCAGCGGTCCAACAGCGACGCGGCCACGGTCACCATCGTCAACATCGCGGGCAACAACGTCGGTTCGGCGACCTTCACCACCGAAGACGACGCCGTCACCTTCGAGATCCGCCTGTCTGGTCTGGAAGCAGGCGAGCACGGCGTCCACATCCACTCGGTCGGCAAGTGCGAAGCCTCCACGAAGTTCGCGTCGGCGGGCGACCACCTCCAGGTGGGCGGCCACACCGGCAAGCCGGAGAGCGGCGACCTCGGCTCGATCACGGTTCTGAAGAACGGCACCGGAACCCTCAGCAAGTCGACCGACGCGTTCAAGGTCAACGACATCCGCGGCAAGGCGATCGTCGTCCACAAGGTCGGCGACTCTGACGGCACCCAGCGCGAAGCGTGCGGTGTCATCGCAGGCCGCGTCTAGCAGGAATCGCAGGTCGCGGCGGTGGGGGTCCCGATCACACAGATACCGTTCGTCGGTTCACCAGAACCGACACTCGGCGTCGAATGGGAACTCGCGCTCGTCGATCGGGACACCCGCGATCTGACGAACGCCGCACCCGACCTCTTCGAGTTGATCGCCGCACGCGGCGTCGACCGGGCCGGACAGATCCACAAGGAACTGCTCAGCAACACGGTGGAGCTCGTGACCGGGATCTGCCACACCACCGGTGAGGCGATGGCCGATCTCGGCGCGACGCTCGACGTGGTCCGTGGACTCACCGACGAGATCGGCGTCGACCTGTACGGCGCGGGTACCCACCCGTTCGCGGAATGGTCCGCGCAGCAGCTCACGGAGGGACCGCGGTACGCCGAACTGATCTCTCGCACGCAGTGGTGGGGTCGACAGATGCTGATCTGGGGCGTCCATGTGCACGTTGGGATCAGCCATCGCGACAAGGTGCTGCCCATCCTGTCGTCCCTGCTCAAGTACTACCCGCATCTCTTGGCGCTCTCCGCGTCGTCGCCGATGTGGGGTGGTCACGAGACGGGATACGCAAGTAACCGCGCGATGATGTTCCAGCAGCTCCCGACCGCGGGACTGCCGTTCCAGTTCGAGAAGTGGGCTGAGTTCGAGGCGTTCGCCGCAGACCAGATGACCACCGGGATCATCGACCATCTGAACGAGATCCGGTGGGACATCCGCCCGTCCCCTCATCTGGGGACCATCGAGGTCCGCGTGTGCGACGGCGTGTCGAACCGGCAGGAACTCGCGGGACTGGTCGCACTGATCCACTGTTTGATCGTCGACCTCGACCGCCGCCTCACCGCAGGCGAGACTCTTCCGCAGATGGCCCCGTGGCTGGTGCAGGAGAACAAGTGGCGTGCGGCGCGCTACGGCATAGACGCAATCATCATCGAAGACTCCGACTGCGCGGAGCGGCTCGTGACCGAGGATCTCGCCGAGTTGCTCGTCCGACTTGAGCCTGTCGCCGTGTCCCTGGGGTGCTCAGCCGAACTGGCGTCCGTCGCCGACATCGTGGCCCGCGGGGTCAGCTACAACCGCCAGCACGAGGTGTTCGCCCGTACCGGATCGTTGCGCGACGTCGTCTCGTCCGTCGTCGCCGAACTCGACTGATCTTCCACTGCTCCCTGACGCCTCCCTGCACTTCAAGTGAGCGCACTCCACACTGTTCCTTGAGCGAACGCACCCCTACTGCTCCTTGAGCGAACGGAGTGAGTCGAAAGGTATGCGCGCGCTTCGACTCACTTCGTTCGCTCAACGAGCAGGGAG
>NZ_BAOP01000063.1 GCF_000344135.1 Gordonia malaquae NBRC 108250
CCCGTTCTGGGATGTCTCAAGGAGCAGCGGGCAGCGTCCCGCAAGAGGCAGGGCGCTCGAGAAGGCTGGCGGGCTAGCGCTGGACGGCTTTGGCCACGGCGATGCAGCGGGTGATCCAGTCGCGCTCGTCGGCGTCGAGGGCGCGGTTCATGCGTTTAGCGTCTTCAACGGCCCAGTGGGCATTGAGGATCATGCGGACGATCACCCAGTCGCGGGCACGGTCGTCGTCGAGTCCGGCAGCTTCGACGAGCGTGTAGAAGCGGCGCTGGATCGACTCGCGCAAGTAGCCGTCCATCTCGTCCCACCGGTTCCACAACATCGGAGCGAGCTCATAGTGCGGGTCGCCCGACATCGGCTGAGGATCGATCACCAGCCACGGCTCACGGTCGGCCGCGAGCACGTTCTCGTAGTGAAGGTCGCCGTGGATGATCCGCCCGACCGACGCCGGATCGTCGACGAACGCCCTGCCGCGGTTGAGAGCGTGGTCTATCAGCCTCCGCGGAACCGGCATCTCCCTGGCGTCGGCTTCAAGCGCGCCGAGCCAGCGGTCGACGAAACCGGTGAGTGGCCGCAGCCGCGGCGGAGCGGGCCGGTGCAGCCTCGAATAGAAGCCCGCGACGATCTCGCACGCCTGCAGGTCCCACTCCTGCGACAGGTCACGTGAATGGAGCTGTTCGAGGAGCATCGCGTGGCGGGCGGGGTCGGCTCGGAACATCGTCACGGCGCCGTCCCCCGCCCAATACGTCAGTGCGAGGTGCTCATGTTCGGTCTCCGGGGACGAGTCGAAGCCGACCTTCAGCATCGCGTCCCCGTCAGAGGTGCTGACCGGAATCACGATCGACGCGAACCCGTTGGTCGGCTCTCCCACCACGGTCAGCCCCCAGTCGGAGACGATCTCGTCGCAGAGCCGCGGGAGCCGGTCGAGCCAGTTCTCCCAGTCGGGCCCGAGACGTCGTTGGGCGTTCAGCTCGTCAGGGATGCGCACCATTCCAGCGTACGGAGACAGTTACTCGACGGCCTTCATACAGCCGCCGAGGCGACCGACGTCGGACGCGGGCACGCCGAACGCGGCACAGTCGATCGAGGTTCCGACGTCGAGTGCCCGCCAGGTTCCATCCGAATAGCGGAACAGCACCCCCGTCGGCTGCGTCCGGCCGTCGGGCATGGTGTGGGCGATCGCCGAGTCACCGGAGCAGTCGACGTGCTCGAACGTGATCGGCCACGCCAGCCGCTCGGAGAGATCCGAATTCTGCACCATCATCACCAGATCGTCCGCTTCCGCGAACGCACACGGCGTCAGCGGCTCGTCGACGGTGGTCTGCTCCGCCGACAGCGGCTCCGCGGAGCATCCGACGACGACGATCGCAGTTCCAGACAGGAGGAAGGCGCCCACGACTCCGGCGATGCTGCGCTTCATCGGTGCGCCCTTCCTCCCTCGCGTCGACCCGGAGTCGAACGCTGACATCAACTACATCGAACACAGCTTGTTCGCTGTGAACAGTCTGTCATTCGACTGGACGACGCGGGCCGGTTGGCCATTCCCTCGCCGTCGACGCGGCGAGTAGTCAGGCTGCGACGAGCTCGCGCTCGGTCGCCGTTGCCGACTCGCCGCCGGGCAGGCGGGTGGCGACCAGGTAGACGGCCAGCCCGGCCGCGGTGATGATCGCGCCGACCCACAGCGGAGAGGTGTAGCCGAGCCCTGCGGCCAGGGTGAGGCCGCCGATCCAGGCGCCGAGAGCGTTTCCGACGTTGAACGCCGCGATGTTGGCGCCGGAGGCCAGCGTCGGCGCATCCCCCGCGTAGTTCATGATGCGCATCTGCAGGCCGGGGACGGTAGCGAAGCCGAGACCGCCCATGAGGACTAGTGCAACGACGGTCGCGATCTGCGAGCCTGCGGTCAGCGCAAACGCCGCGAGCACTACTGCGAGAGCGATGAACAGGGCGATCAGCGTGCGACGCAGGTCGCGGTCGGCAGCGCGGCCGCCTAGCAAGTTGCCGACGAAGAGACCGACACCGAAGAGGACGAGCAACCACGGCACTGTCGACGAGCTGAAGCCGCTGACGTCGGTAAGGGTGTAGGCGATGTAGGTGAAGGCGCCGAACATGCCGCCGTATCCGAGGACGGTCACGACCATCGACAGCCACACCTGGCGGCTGCGGAAGATGCCGAACTCGGCGAAGACCCCAGCACGCTCGCGTGGCGCCGGAGTCGGCTTGACCAACGCCGCGATACCGATGAGCGCGATGACGCCGATGACGGTGATGGCCCAGAAGGTGGACCGCCAGCCTGCGGCCTGACCGAGGAAGGTGCCGAGCGGGACGCCGAGCACGTTGGAGATGGTGAGGCCGGCGAACATGATCGAGATCGCCCCCGCGCGGCGATTCTCTGGAACCAAATCCGCCGCGACGACGGCGCCGATTCCGAAGAATGCGCCGTGGCACAGTGCAGCGACGATCCGGCCTGCGAGCATCAGTTCATAGGTGGACGCCGTCGCCGACATCAAATTGCCGACGATAAAGAGGACGAGCAGTCCGAGCAACGCCTTCTTGCGGTCGATCCGACCGAGCAGCGCCGTCATCAGAATGCCGCCAATGGCGACCGACAACGCGTAGCCGGAGATCAGATAACCGGCGACGGTCTCGGTGACGGCGAAGTCGGTGGCCACTTCGGGCAGCAGCCCCATGATCACGAACTCCGTGAGACCGATCCCGAATCCGCCGAGGGCGAGGGCGTAGAGCGCTACAGGCATATCAACTCCTTACAATTAGCGGCGTGTGCAATCTTTGCTTACGCAACGAGTTAGATAGTTGCACGCGCTGGTTATCTTCGCAAGGTGCTATGCTGACCGCACTGACGAAAGGCGGCTGACCATGGGAATCGCAGACGACGCGGTCGAGATCCGCGCCCGCGGATGGCGCACCCTTGTGGCACTCCATTCCCTCATCGAGACCAAGCTGGAGCGGTCTCTGCAGTCCGAACACGGACTGTCAGTGGTGGAGTTCACCGTCCTCGACGCACTCAGCCGGCAGGACGGATGGCACATGCGGATGCAGCAGCTCGCTCGTGCGGCAGCGCTGTCGAGCAGTGCGACCACCCGGCTGGTGACCCGCTTGGAAGACCGCGGACTTCTGACGCGCATCCTCTGTGCGGACGACCGACGAGGCATCTACACCGAACTGACGCCGTCCGGCGTCGCGCTTCTCGAAGCCGCACGACCCACCCACGACCGCACTCTCGAGGAAGCCCTCCAGGAAGCAGGCGAGCAGCCGGAGCTCGCATCGCTCGTCGACGCGGTGCACTTGAGATCACCGGCTTAAACTGTCGACCATGGCGATCGAACCGGACACCAAGGATTGGACCTGGGTGATGTCGCGCCCGTGCACCGACTGCGGGTTCGACCCGTCGACGGTGGACCGCGACGAGGTCGGCGATCGGATCGCATCGTCCGCCGACGGCTGGGCGGACATCCTGTCCGGGCCCGAAGCGACGCAACGTCCGAACGACTCCACCTGGTCGCCGCTCGAGTACGGCTGTCACATCCGCGATGTGCACCGCATCATGGCCAAGCGTCTCGAATTGATGCTGACCACCGAACCCGCCGAGTTCGCGAACTGGGACCAGGACGAGACCGCCGTCGCGGACGGCTACCGGACACAAGACCCGACTGTCGTCGCGGGCGAGATCGCCGACGCAGCGGCCCGGTTCGCAGCCGCCTACGACGCGGTCGCCGACGACCAGTGGGACCGACGGGGCCTCCGCAGCAACGGATCGTCGTTCACAGTGGACACGTTCGCCGTGTACGCCCTCCACGACCTCGAACACCACCGGGTCGACGTCGGCCTCCCGGCTCGATCTCCGCGGCCATGACCACCGCTCTTGTCCTTGCAGGCGGTGCCAATCTCGGCGCCACCCAAGTGGGCATGATGCAGGCGCTCCGCGAACGGGGCGTCTCCCCCGACGTCCTGATCGGCACGTCGGCCGGCGCGTTGAACGCGTCGTTCATCTCCGGTCACGGTTTCACGGGAGCGGCACTCGACGATCTCTCCGACGTGTGGCGTTCGCTCAAGGCGTGGGATCTCTTTCCGCCGAGCGTCCGCCAAGTGGTCGGAGCGTTGCGCGGGCAGCGCCCGTCGATGTTCGACGACAGCGGGATGCGCGACCTCGTCGACAAACACCTGACGTTCGATCGACTCGAGGACGCACCGATCGATCTCACCGTCATCGCCACCGACCTGGTCACCGGCGACGAGGTGCCGCTGCGGACCGGACCGGCCGTCGATGCGGTGCTCGCGAGCAGCGCGCTGCCCGGACTTCTGCCGCCGGTTCTGTGGGAGGGCCGCACACTCGTCGACGGCGGTGTCTCCGACAACACCGCTCTGGGACCTGCGATCGACCGGGGAGCGGACATCGTCTACGTCCTCCCTTGCGGTGACCCGTGCACGCTGACCGAGCCGCCGGACAACGTCGCCGAGATCCTCCTCCACACCATGGCCCTGCTCATCCACCGCAGGCTGATCACCGACATCCGCGAATACTCCGACGACGCCGAGTTGATCGTCCTGCCGCCACCGTGCCCGATCACGGTCGGCGCCCTCGATTTCAGTCGGGCCGACGAGCTCATCGTCGAGGCGTACCTGACGGCGGCGTCGTTCCTCGACGTCGACGGAGGCCGTCGCGCCGAGCCCGCCGAGCCTCTCGTCAGTTCGTGAGCAACCCTGACCGAATCGCCGCCGACCAGCACCGATTCGCCCCGCAACAAGTGATATAGGGTAGCCTTACTCCTGCCTGGCCGCATGCGATGGATACCATGCGTCCCGTGAGCGAATCTGCATCGGCCCCCGAATTCCTCTACTCGGATCTCCTCCCGGCGAACCAGGACGACACGCCCTATCGTCTGGTGACCACCGAGGGCGTCTCGACGTTCGAGGTGGACGGTCAGAAGTTCCTGAAGGTGGAGCCCGAAGCGATCCAGCGACTCACCTCCGAGGCGATGCACGACATCAGCCATTACCTGCGCCCAGCGCATCTGCGTCAGCTACGCAAGATCATCGACGACCCGGAAGCGTCGGGCAACGACCGTTTCGTGGCACTCGATCTGCTGAAGAACGTCAACATCTCGGCAGGCGGCGTCCTCCCGATGTGTCAGGACACCGGCACCGCGATCGTCATGGGCAAGAAGAGCGAAGGCGTCCTCACCGGCGTCGACGACGGCGAGGTGATCAGCCGCGGCGTGTACGACGCCTACACCAAGCTCAACCTGCGCTACTCGCAGCTCGCGCCGATCACGACGTACGACGAGAAGAACACCGGAACCAACCTGCCCGCGCAGATCGAGATCTACGCGACCGAGCAGGGCCCCAAGGGTCCCGAGTACAAGTTCCTGTTCATGGCCAAGGGCGGCGGCTCGGCCAACAAGTCGTTCCTGTTCCAGGAGACCAAGGCGATCCTGAACCCGAAGCGCATGCTCGAGTTCCTCGACGAGAAGATCCGCTCGCTCGGCACCGCCGCGTGCCCGCCGTACCACCTGGCCGTGGTCATCGGTGGAACGTCGGCCGAGTTCGCGCTCAAGACCGCCAAGTACGCCTCCGCTCACTACCTGGACAACCTCCCGACTGAGGGGTCGATGGCAGCGCACGGCTTCCGCGACACCGAGCTGGAGGAGGAAGTCTTCAAGCTCACCCAGTCGTTCGGCATCGGCGCGCAGTTCGGCGGCAAGTACTTCTGCCACGACGTGCGTGTGGTCCGACTCCCCCGCCACGGCGCGTCGTGCCCCGTCGCGATCGCCGTGTCGTGCTCGGCCGACCGTCAGGCCCTCGGCAAGATCACCGCCGACGGCGTGTTCCTCGAACAGCTCGAGACAGATCCTGCCCAGTACATGCCCGATGCGGGCGTCGCCGAGGACATCGCAGGCGGCGAGGTGGTCGACATCGACCTCAACCAGCCGATGGCCGACATCCTCGCTGAGCTGACCAAGCACCCGGTGAAGACCCGCCTGTCGCTGACCGGCCCGCTGGTCGTGGCCCGCGACATCGCGCACGCCAAGATCAAGGACCTCCTCGACTCCGGGCAGCCTATGCCCGAGTACCTCAAGAACCACCCCGTGTACTACGCCGGACCGGCGAAGACCCCCGAGGGCATGGCGTCGGGTTCGTTCGGACCGACCACGGCCGGCCGCATGGACAGTTACGTCGAGCAGTTCCAGGCGGCAGGCGGCTCGATGGTGATGCTCGCCAAGGGCAACCGCTCCAAGCAGGTCACCACCGCGTGCGACACGCACGGCGGCTTCTACCTCGGCTCCATCGGCGGCCCCGCAGCACGCCTGGCCCTCGACTGCATCAAGAGCCAGGAAGTGATCGAGTACCCCGAGCTCGGCATGGAGGCCGTGTGGAAGATCGAGGTCGAGAACTTCCCCGCCTTCATCGTCGTCGACGACAAGGGCAACGACTTCTTCACCGATCCCTCGGGCACCGTCAATGTGCCGATCAGCGGCATCCGCGTCCGTTCGAAGGAACGCTGACCCCTCTGATCCTTCACTGCTCCTTGAAGTCGCGCTCCCCTGCTCCTTGAGCGAGCACGACTCACTGCTCCTTGAGCGAGCTTGCGAGTCGAAAGGTCTGGCCTCACCG
>NZ_BAOP01000062.1 GCF_000344135.1 Gordonia malaquae NBRC 108250
CCCGCGTCGCGCGCCGGGCGGCGACCTGTAGCGGAAGGAATGCTGTGAGTACATATGGTCTCTCGATCCTCGGCACCGGATTCCACACGGTGTGGGCTTCAGAGTTCTACTTCCGCTTGGTTTGGGGTCGAGCCCATTAGTGCTGTCCTGCGCTCAGCAGGGGTGCCGGTGGCCCCGAGTACGTACTACGTGACCAAGGCCCGCGCGCCGTCGGCGCGGACGCGACGTGACGCGGGTGATGGGTCCGGCTCTTGAACAGCTGGGGGAGGACAACTACCGGGTCTACGGTGACCGCAAGCTGTGGACGGCCGCGCGCCGGGCGCGGTCACGCCGTCGGCCGCGACCAGGTCGCCCAGTTGATGCGGCTCGCCGGCATCGAAGGGGTCCGCCGGGGAAAGCAGGTGCGCACCACGAAAGCCGATCCAGATACGCCACGGCATCCGGATCTGGTCAAACGCAACTTCACCGCGACCGCACCCAATCATCTGTGGGTGCCGATCTGACGTACGTGCCGACCTGGTGCGGGGTGGGGTATGTGTGCTTCATTACCGACGTCTACTCCCGGATGATCGTCGGGTGGCGCGTGGCGTCGCATATGTCGTGCCGACACGTTGGCCGAGATCGCAGGTCCGGGGCACCACCCCGACAGCCCGGCGGCGGGACCAGGCTAAGTGGACCGTCGTGCAGCAGAGCCTCGGGCCGATCGCACCGACGAGTCAGGTATCCCCGTGTCGCACATCGGCCCTCCTCGCCGAGTTGATCACCTCGCCGTGGGCCACCATCTGGGGCACACGTCAGGGCGCATTACGTTCCACAAGCCGGTCCGCGACTCTCGACGAGGCCGCGCCCACTCGTCGGAGAAGCCGTGCCACTCGCGGCATGACCTCCAGATCGCGATACACAGCCGCGTGCACGAGCCAGTCCGCAGCCTCGACCGCGGTGAGCGCGGGAATTTGGTGGTATTCGTTGGTGGGCTCGATCATCGGTGTCCGCACGAGCGGGAAGAAGACGGTCGTCACAGAGACCCCTGTGCCACGCAACTCCGACGCTATGCTGCGTCCGAAGGCGGTAATCGCGGCCTTCGATCCCGCGTATGCCGAGAACTTGGGCATAGCGCCCATTGGGATCCCCCAGGTGGAGACGTTGATGAAGTGGCCGCTGCCGCGCTCCTTCATGGCAGGTAGGAACCCTAACGTCAGCTGCACGGGACCGAAGTAGTTGACCGCCATGGTGCGCTGATAGTCGTGCAGCCGATCCGTCGAGTCGAGGACCTCGCGGCGAATCGACCGCCCGGCGTTGTTCACGACGATGTCTGGGCAGCCGTACTCGGCGAGCACGTGCTGGATCAGGCGAGCCGTGTCGTCGGTGTCGGAGAGATCCGCCGGACAGGCGTCGGCATAGCCGCCCGCGGCCCGGATACGCGTGACGAGCTCGTCTAGGCTGTGCGCACGACGCGCCACCATCAAGACGTGGGCTCCACGACGGGCGAACTCTTCAGCTGCCGCAGCGCCGATGCCCGACGAAGAGCCAGTGACGAGGACGGTTGAATACCGTAG
The DNA here is from genome assembly GCF_000344135.1 of Gordonia malaquae NBRC 108250. Lineage (GTDB taxonomy): Bacteria > Actinomycetota > Actinomycetes > Mycobacteriales > Mycobacteriaceae > Gordonia > Gordonia malaquae. The sequence goes on from NZ_BAOP01000062.1 coordinate 1,557, forward strand.
CCGCCTGGCCGGCGACCCGGTGCGAAGTGTATTGACGAGCTCGCCCGGCGTACGTGGTCGTTGTAAAGCAGTATGCGCGACTCGGGCCGGCACGTATCTCACAGCTGCTGCCACCATGCATAGACCGTAGATCACGAGGCGCAGCACTATTGACCCCCATCCGCTGCGAGGATGCGGCCGATGGTCGTCTTGCCCGTCGTCCCAGTGGGCCGGAGAACACGAAATATGTGGGCCGCCGTGCCAGAGCGAGAGCCCCTCGCTGCCGCCTTCGTGCACCAACAAAAGCCAGACTTGGTGCTTGACGGCCGGTGGTTGGCCGATTGGCGATCTAGCTCGGCCAGGACGGCGTCGTAGCCGGTTGAGCGGCCCCTACGATCACCTGGTCACCATCAGCCGTCAAGATCAGCTGTCAGCGGTAAGAACTGTCCTGAGGGAGGTGTCGGTTCCGGTTGAAAAACGAGCCCGCCGAAGCGACACGGGGGCAACCGGCGCACGACGACACCGCCCGCCCGCTCTGTTCTGACATGTGCACAATTCGATGATTTCAACACCGTCCGACCCTCCGCGTGTACATATACGTTCCATTCCTGTACACACGCGCCTGTAGCGACCGCGCGGCCCAGGCCGTCATGCCGTCTTTGCGTCTCGCTGGTTAGCCGTCTTGCCAGCCACCGCTCCCTATCGCGCGGCCCTGGATCGGGGCGGTTTCGGTCATCGCACGACCGGGGCATTTCCGATATCCGATACTTGCGGTATCGTGTACGTATAAAAGCCGTAGAAACATCAACCTCAGGGGAGGCTTCTTATGGCTAGAACCGGCATCATCAAACGTTGGCGTAGCAACATGGATGTGCTCGACGACACCGTGTACACCGACATGCTCAACACACTGTCTGAGGGGTCAGTGCGACGGCATTTCAACCCCTATATCGATATCGATTGGGATGCACCCGAGTTCGCGGTGACACCCAATGACGAGCGGTGGATCCTTCCTGGGACCGATCCGCTCGGACGTCACCCGTGGTATCAAGCGCAAGCGGTCGAGCGCCAGATCGAGATCGGTATGTGGCGTCAGGCCAACGTTGCCAAGGTCGGCCTGCACTTCGAGTTGGTCCTGATCCGCGGCCTGATGGACTACGCGTTCTGGACGCCCAACGGGTCGCCCGAGTACCGCTACTGCCTGCATGAGGCCGCCGAAGAGTGTAACCACACCATGATGTTCCAGGAGATGGTGAACCGCATCGGGGTCGACGTGCCCGGGATGCCTCGGTTGCTGAGGTGGTCCCAACCGGTGGTCCCGTTGATGGCGGGTCCGTTGCCGATACCGTTCTGGTTCGGCATTCTCGCCGGTGAAGAGCCCATCGATCATACGCAGAAGAATGTTCTGCGTGAGGGTAAACAGCTGCACCCGATCATGGAGCGGGTGATGGCGATCCATGTGGCTGAAGAGGCGCGGCACATCTCGTTCGCGCATGAGTACCTGCGTAAGCGGGTGCCGCATTTGTCGCGGGGGAAGCGGTTCTTGTTGTCGATGTTTGTGCCGGTGATGATGCGCGTGCTGTGTTCGGCGATCATGGTTCCGCCGCGGGAGTTCTGGAAGGAATTCGATATTCCGCGCTCGGTGCGCAAGGAGGTCTTCTTCAATTCGCCGGAGTCGCGGCAAATGCTACGTGACATGTTCGGTGACGTCCGGATGCTGTGCCACGACACGGGACTGATCAATCCGCTCGCCAAGATCGTTTGGCGGATCTGCAAGATCGACGGCAAGCCGAGTCGCTACCGTAGCGAGCCGCAGCGCCAGCACGTGTCCGCCGTAGCGTAGGGCGGCGTACATGCCCCATGTGATCACCCAGTCGTGCTGTAGCGACGCCTCCTGTGTGTACGCCTGCCCGGTCAACTGTATTCATCCGTCGCCAGACGAACCCGGGTTCGCCACCGCTGAGATGTTGTACATCGATCCGGTCTCGTGTGTCGACTGCGGCGCATGTGTATCTGCCTGCCCGGTCGGGGCGATAGTGCCGCAGGCAAAGCTGCGGCCTGAACAATTGCCGTTTGTCTCCCTCAACGCGGCGTTCTACCCGGATCGGCCCGCAGGCGAGAGGGTTCCGCCGACGTCTAAGCTGGCGCCGGTCATCGCCGCGCCGAAAGTCGATGCACGCGAGTCGGATCCATTGACGGTGGCGATTGTTGGCTCTGGTCCGGCGGCGATGTATGCCGCCGACGAACTGCTGACCCAGTCGGGGGTGCGGGTCAATGTCTTCGAACGTCTCCCGACGCCCTATGGGCTGGTGCGGGCCGGCGTCGCACCCGACCATCAGAACACCAAGCGGGTCACGCGGCTTTTCGACGAAGTGAGCCGATCGCCTGGATTCACCTTCTACCTCAACGTCGAGGTGGGATCGGATGTGTCCCACTCCGAACTGTTGGCCCACCATCATGCGGTGGTGTATGCCGTCGGAGCGCCGAACGATCGCAGACTCGACGTCGACGGCATGGGACTGTCCGGCACCGGCACGGCCACCGAAATGGTCGCGTGGATCAACGGACATCCCGAATACACAGATCTCCCTGTCACGCTGGAACATGAACGAGTGGTGCTGGTCGGCAACGGCAACGTCGCGCTCGACGTGGCCCGCATTTTGACGACTGATCCGGACGCATTGGCGCGCACGGACATCGCCGATCACGCGCTGGCCGCACTGCGGCAGTCGAAGGTCAACGAAGTGGTGATCGCAGCCCGCCGCGGGCCGGCGCAGTCCGCTTTCACCCTGCCCGAGTTGATCGGGCTAACATCGACGTGCGACGTGGTTCTCGATGCGACCGACCAAGCTCTCGTGCAGGCCGACCTCGCCACGGCGGAGGACCCGCTGATCCGAAACAAACTGGAGGTACTGAGCAAGCTCGGAGACGCGTCAGTGCCCGCGACGCGCCCGCAGATCCGGTTAGCATACCGGTTGACGCCCGCGCGCATCCTCGGCACTGCCCTCGTGAGCGGCATCGACTTCACAGTGACGGGTTCGGATCGAATCTGTCATCTCGACGCCGGCCTGGTGCTGACATCGATCGGATACCGCGGGAAGGCCATTCGCGATCTACCGTTCGATGACGTCGCCGCCGTGATACCCAACGACGGGGGCCGGGTCATCGATCCGCAAACGGCACAGCCGGTGCCAGGCAGCTACGTGGCGGGCTGGATCAAGCGCGGCCCCAACGGTTTCATCGGCACCAACAAGTCGTGCGCGGCGGAGACGGTACAAAGCGTCGTCGATGATTACAACGCCGGTCTGTTGACCGCGCCGCGCACAAGGCCCCACGCGTTGGCGAAACTGGTGCGCAGCCGCAGACCAGATGTGGTGAACGCGGCCGGATGGAGGGCCATCGACGAAGCCGAAATCAAGCGTGGCGGAGGGCGCCGCCCGCGCGACAAGTTCACCTCGGTCGCCGACATGTTGGCAGTTGCGGCCGCCGCACCTACTCCGCCGTTCACGCAGCGGATGCTGGCCGGTTTCTGTCACTGACGACGAGCCCGCTGTCATGCTGAGACACGAGGTGGCGGATGGTTACCCGGCTACCCGGATGGGGGCCGATGTTGCTTACCGTCGTGCTGGTCTCGTCTTCGTCGGCGGATCGATCTTCACGAGGGGTGCACCTTCACGATCCCTACACGCTTCGCTCCCACGGCGAATCCACCACCGCATTGCAAGGGCGATGACTCCATCGCCCGCGAAGCGACGCTCCTGCTGCAGACGGGCCTGGGACAAGTGGTGATGCTCTCACCCGGAGGACCGCGGCGAACTGATGGTGAAGGTGTCCGGGGTCAAGGCGTTGGCGACCACTGCCGCGCTCAACCTCAACAGCGGGATCTTCGAGGTGATCGGTACGGCGCGGGACCAATCCCAAGTACGGCTTCGACCGTTTCTGCGCAACGTGCGTACCCACACCCGGCACGCCCCAGAGGCATACAAGATCGCCGACGTAGGCCAGCACAGCCTCAACGGGCAGTACCCGATCCCCGGCTTCACCTCGTAGGTGGTCGTCAGAACTCCCGGTGACCGAAATCAGTCCAGCACCGGGTGAGTGTCACCGTCTCGCGAGAACTATCCGCGAACCGAGGAACGCAACGTAGGCGCCCAGTGCGACCAGCCCCGCCTTCCGCGTCGCCGGAATCGCGATCGCGGTGCCCACGACGGCCTCGGTGACCCCGTTCCGCTTGGTCCACGTGGTGGTGTCCTTCGGGAACGCCGACGCGGTGATGGCATGAAACGCCCGCGGCACCACCAAGTGTGCTAAGCCGGTCGCGGCGACGACGACTCCGGCAGCGCGAGGAACGGACGTGGTCTGGTTGGGCATTGGGTGTCCTTCTGTGAGGTGGATTCGATAGCTCATCAGAGCCAAGCGCACCGGCGGTCGAGAGACAAGACCACATGCCGGCGGTGGGGCGGGCGAAATGATCGCGGTTCACGGGTTAGTTCTCTCAAGTACCCTGAAGCACCCAGGTCCAGTTCCCGATCCCGGACAAACTGCTTGATGGCCAGGCGCACCAGCTGCGCGCGGCCGCAGCTGGTCAGCCGAGCATTGTACGTAGCGCAATTTGGCGGGGTCAGCATATGCCTGGCTGGGGTCCTTCGGCGCGGCCCCACAGGGCGTCTACTTCGGCCTGGGGCAGGTGCCATCACGTGTGCGTTCGCCGACCGCGGTACCCCCATCGGGGCCTTATCGATCATTGACAGCACTGTCTCTGCGGACTGATAATTGGGAACCGAGCTGTGGATGCTGACACACATATTCTGGTGTGGCGGCACGGGACCGGAGGACAGCATGGACGCGGAGCAACCCGCCATCAGCTCTACCGACGACGCCGGTGTGGTCGACTTCAAGGCAGCGCCCATCCGTGCAAGGCGGATCAAGTTCTCCTATCCGCAGGGCTCCATGAACCGGCACTATGTCTCCGACGACCTGATCATGAGTCACGTCGTGTCCATGCTGTCATCGGTTTTCCCGGAGGGCGAGGACTTCTTCATCCGGTCGGTGAAGTACTACAAGGATGAGATCGCCCACGCGACATTGAGGGCGCAGGTCGACGGGTTCATCGGCCAAGAGGCTACACACGGACGCGAGCACCGCGAGATCAACGAGCATCTCCAGGAAATGGGTTACCCCACTCGGATCAATGACCGCCTCACCAAGCGAGCGCTGGCGATGATCTACCGCCACGCGCCGCACAAATTCTCGTTGGCCATGACCGCCGGCCTCGAGCACTACACGGCGACCCTGGCCTCTCTGCTCCTCACGAATACCGAGGCACGCGCGCTACTCACCTCCGACGAGGTGCGGGGACTCCTGCTGTGGCACGCCTACGAGGAGGTCGAACACAAAGCGGTGGCGTTCGACGTCTACCGGACCATCGGTGGCAGCGAAGCTCTGCGTATCGGCACGATGCGCGGGATCCACATCACGTTCCTGGGGCTTGTCACCGTGTCCACGCTGGCGTCGATGCTCACCGATCGCGCCACGTACAACCCGGCTCGTCTTCTGCGAAGCGTGGCGGCTATGCGCACCAACCCGTGGATCAACCGAGATGTATTGCGCGAGTTAGGAACCTACACGCGTCGCGGGTTCCATCCCAGCGACAACCCCACAGACTATCTGCTCAAGACCTGGCGCTCGGAGTTGTTCGGCGACCAAGGTATTTTGACGGACAACCTCGTGGGTGGACGTCAGCGCCGCTCGGACCGCTGCTGAACGAGGGCC
>NZ_BAOP01000061.1 GCF_000344135.1 Gordonia malaquae NBRC 108250
CCGGGTAGTGCAAGTTAGATTCGCTATCGACCAAATCTCACTGCTCTCAAGCGCCTACTCACTATGGTCCACATCTTTTGAACTTGAAGACGAGAGTAGCGTGACAATCAGCCTTGGAGAGGCCACCGGCCACGAGCGTATCGAACTAATCCCAGACTCATTTCTAGTTTTCGAAAAGAGTGATGATGCACGGGAACACCGGCCACTCGCAACGATCGATGGCGCATTCGGTTCGACAATCGACAAGTTCCAATAGAGATCCGCGAGGTTCAGCCTCGATCTTTCATCCGATGCCGCTCCCGGCCTGAGCGGTTCGGATTGATTGCGGTAGGTCTGATTGTGGTGGTCGGGTACGGCAGATTGGCCGGTTGCCGCCGGATCGCGGCCGGGTTTCACAGGCCCGGGGGGGGCGACCGGACCAGGGCGGTTCAATGACCCCGCCCAGAACCGAGGGCCTCACTTCAACACACCAGACGGCGAGCACTATGACTATTAGCATTAAGGTTACGACTTCGTCCGCAACCGAATGGCCGATAGTGACCGAGACCAATCCATTGGTCGAACCGGAATCCACAGCGATCCTTGAGTTGGCACAAGACTGGAGAGAAACTCAAGTCGAACGAGACTTCTCTACGACGCGCTCCGCGCTCGCTGCATCGCTGTCAAAAGACCCCGAAAATCGGCTTGAGCTCCGCTCAGCCACTCCCCCGGCAACCTTCGCAAATAGACTATTGGAACGAAGATTTCTACAGAACGGACTATGGAAGCAATTCGAGAATGACCCTTCGCCGGTCGCGAGCTTCTCCGAGGTTCGAAGATTCGAGGATGGAACCACTCAACTCGTTGGCAGACGAATCGTCTCGAGATACTTAGACGACCTCGCATCGATCGATGGAGTTAGTCATATCGCCGCCGTGCGCAAGCCTTTGGAATCCCCACTATTCAGCGAGCCCGAGACTCTCAATCTACTCGGCGACGCCACGACCAAACTAAACCACAGAATCCTTCTTTCGAGGTCTATCAAGTACCGGCACCCCAGCGATGCAATCATTTTCAGATTCGGCAGTTTTGACGACCCGCATCACGGATTCATTGTCGTCACGAACACTCAGCAAGCGTCAAGTCTCGCAAAAGCGATCGGCGAATACAAACAATCCGCCGACTTCTCGTGACAAGATCGGCCGAATACGATGACACCCAAGTCCGCATGGCAGGAAGTGGCAGAAACCGAGAACTTCGGCCACATCGACCCCCAGGCGTACCTGCATAGCGCGGCAAGCGTTCCGACAATAGTCGCTATCGCATCGTTACAGTCGTCGACATTCGAGATCTACCGAGGTTGTTTGATCCGTGAAGGAACCTCTCATGAGAACGTGGACCTTTGGCTTGAAGAACTGGATTCCACGCAAGCCGCCGAAAGGATGGTCAACCACCTTCACATCTGGGACGTCGCCGACTTCGGGCCACGAAGTTCCGAGTTCATCGCCGCATGGATAGCATCAGGTTGGTCGACCTCGGCCAGATCGCAGTTTCCGGAGCTTCGAATACGAACGTCCCACTCCGAAGGCGGCTACGGTTACGAGGTGAACATTTGGACCGAGCCCGACGCGAAACCCAACCAACAAGTATGAACCGGCTCCTCGGATCTCACAGCGCATCAATTCTGTCGGCGAGCTGATCGGAGGAGATATTCTTCAAGTCATGTGGATCGGCTCGCGTCAGGCCTGACTGGACACAACCCAGATCGGCTCCGAACTCCACGCCATCATCACCGACGTCGCCGGCGGCCCCCCACTGAACCTCGCATTCCCGATTGGGACCAGGAGAATTCTCAATCCATGCCCGAAGAACGAGTAGCTCTCGAATCCGTCATATCAGTACTCCAGTTCCGACTCTTAGGCAGCATTGTGCCGACGCTCCGCGCGGTTTCGGTACACACACCGGCCGCAAACGGGAAGTCTTCAGTCTTCGTCAGATTCGTTCTAGATTCGCAACCCACAGAGACCATCGAAGAAGTATTCTCCGACGTGATTGACGATCTCATTTCGGAAACCCCATCGCGAATCAGTGACTATTTCGACTACCAAATCAGCACCATCGCCGAGCCCGGGATCATAGCCCTCCGGCCCGGCGAATCGCTCGTCTTTCGCCGGTGGGAACCAGGCCTCCTAAAGCTCATGTCGCCCGAAGACGGCATCCGACCCGCCACTGCGCCCCTACCTTCCGCGGCCGAGATTACCGAGACCCTTTCCAACCTGAGTAGCAGGCCAACCACCCGAACCGAGACATCAGCATGGGCTCGATATTGGGTCAATAACATCCAGCCTCCGGAAATCTACCCACGTGAAAATTGGCAGGCCCTCCTCGCTATCTCATCCATAGATCGTGTCGAACCATCTGCCGACCACGCCAATCAACGCCACCTGATAACTGATCTTCAAATTCAGAAACTAATCAAAGAACTTGGCGATAGCAACGGCGGCGTCATACCCTCGCAGGAGCATCACTTCTTCGGAAGTTTACATAATGGAGCGAGCATGTCGCGCAAAGATTTCGATTCAATGAATGAAAACACAAATTGCTCGCCGTCAGAAACAGCTATTTCCTCCGACTGGTTCAGCGCCCTACTCCTCAAAGAGTTCGAGAATTCAGGTTTCCGCCCGGCATACAAGAACACACCTCTACCACTCCGGCGCACCACTGAAGAACTCGAATGGTTTATCGATATTCGATCGATCAACACCAAGCCCGGCTTCAACGTCACCGCGTGCGTAGCATTGAACGCAGGCCCCTGGCAACTACGATCACGACACAATGGGGGCGGACCAAAGTTCGGTTACGACGAGTCGTACATTTCCTGGTCATTCATCGAGTTCTCACCAGGAATTGAGATTGGAGTCCCGCCCGAATCCGGATTCGATCAGGAGTCCTACGAAGATTACGGCCGGAGCCTTCTCGACTTGACGTCGACACTTCCAGTCGCCGAACGGGCTCGCGGCGTCCGAGAGATCATCCATAGAATCAAAGCAGTATCGGACCGAATATCGACACTAGAAGAACTGCGGAGATTCATCCAAGAATTTACCCTTCTACCACCAGCGCACGACATCACCGACCCCTGGCTGCACCCAGATGGAGAACACTTCGGGCAGACATACTCAGAGATGATCCGGAACCATGAAGGCATTCAACCAGGGCCACCTCTAATGTGATAGTGGCCCTGCTGGCACGCCCCCACGCTTCAGTGCCTGAATTGCCAACTCGCCACGGAATCGATGTGAGCAAACGTTGAACTGGCGACGCCCTGAACATCGATCTCGACCAGCACTCACGAAGACAACAGAGGCTGGATGCGATACGCTCTCGATGAGCAGGTACAACACGAGTACACTTCGTACAAACACCGGCGAGTATGGTGGTCCCAAGACGTCAACAACTCTCCGGCGGCCCATACTGTTCGCACTAACAGCCAGAAGTAGGCATCCAATGATCATCTATTGCCGCCAGGACATCAGCACATTTAATCGGCCTGGCTACACGTACTCACTTACGGGAATGAAGCGCTACTGCGCTGTCGGATACCTTGAAAAGAAGAATACTAGCTACTATCTCATTGCGAACGATGAAGGAAGCCCAGAGTGGCTTCCGTGCATATACTTCTACACCCTCGGCGAAATCGAAGCAAGGCCACTAAGCGGAAGCTGGAGATTCATCCATAACTACAATCCCAACGGGACGAATAGCACCACCCTGATCACCTACCCAAGCCTAATTCGCGGCGGGACAGCAGACTACGAGAACCTCCTTCTCGGCAGCTTCACCAAGGCGATCGAATTTCGCGACGCATACGTCCTCGAATCCGCACGAGACGACGTTATCGACCTCGTCTTCAGATGGAGCAGAGGTGAGATCAATCATCTTGAAGTATCAGTGGCCGCGACAGAAATGATCGATGGGAGAGTTGGCAAAGTCCTCGCGAGGGACGATAACGCAATCACCGTTCTTGCCGAGCTGATGGCAGTAACCACGGATGAGACGAGCATCGAAGTGTCCAACTCTCTACTTTCCAAGCTATAGTAGATCTTCGGATTTCAGAGCGCATTTGATGCGTTCGGCGAGCTGGACAGCGTACAGGAGTGACTTCAATATGTAGTCGTCGAGGGCTCCACAAGCCTTGGGGGTCCTGCGCAGGTACTTCGAGGCTGCCATCGATAACCTGAAGCCGATGCCGAGAGATGAGGCGACCTTCTAAGCAGGGATGAGGTCCAACCGTTGAAACACAGATGCCATCCGCAACCTTACACAGACTCCACGCAAACCAAGGAAGTATCGGACGAAGTTGGGGCTGCCAATGCACCTACGCCGAGTGGCTCGAATTGATGACGATAGAACACATTGAAACGCCTATTGCATTGGCGCGAATTGCCTGGCTTCCTCCGGCCGGCGGAGGTCGACAATCAGGACCGCCTACCGCGCCCGTCTACATGAGCACATGCCGCTTCCGAATGGACGACAATCAGCATTCGACAGCTGGCGACGAGCTCCACAGCATCCTGGTAGAGAAACTGCATTCAGAGGATGCCGATACCTGGGTCTGCGCAATCGACCTCCCATTCTCGCCAGCCTTGCCGATACTTAGAGAGCTCTCAACGATCGAACTCACAGAGGGCCCAAGAACAGTGGCGGTCGGGACGATCCTGGAAATCCATTGAACCTCCGAGGCTCCTTCACGGGACCCTGCGAACCCGCAAGGAAGGACAATCTACAGTTGGCCGAAGTCATGGTACGTACAGTCTGCGGTGTCCACCCGACAGGCCGCGTGCGTCATTCCCAGGCTTCGATGGTCACGATTGTTCGTCCGACAATGCAGGGAAACTCCGCGCATGGACCGACCCGGTCGGACTTATGTGGCTCTTCGGATCCGAGAGTGCGTCGACTCCCTCGACGAAGCCCAAGGACCCTGGCTACAGTAGATCCTCCTAGTGTCGGCCGTAGTAAATCAACACGACGAGACCAGAGCCTAGAGTTCAGATTATCGAAATGAAACCAGATGGAGATTCAATGCAGGCGCCCCACGCCACCGATCTCGAAGACCTTGGACTGCAGGTCTCGCACGACGTGGAGAGCCCGTGGGTCACTACGGTCACAGCCACCAACTACGTCGATGAATCGATAACCGTTACCTGGAGTACTCAGGAGGATTTTGCGTGGATCCAGTTCTCGATTTCGGAAACTCCCAGAGTCGAGATCTACCGAGACCAGGTCGAGAGTTTGCAGTTCTCTCGCGATCCGAACGGAAGTCTGCAGATTCACATCTCAACAAGATGGCCGGATACTTCCGGATCAACCAGGATAACGCTCGACAATAGAGTGATCATCCGTGATTCCGTTACTCAATCCAACTGACTACCTGGAAGTTGAACAGTGCGGCAAGAGACACAACTCGAAGAGCCCGACCGAGCTTCCATTTCGACTATCCAGTCAGCCATCGGTCGCACAGTTTCAGACGTACACCGCATTGACTGGGAAACCGGCGAGGCCGCGCAATTCAGTACGCCAGGCGCGAACCTTCGCGAGACATTCCATCCAATTATCGTCCAATTCTCGGACGGCACGAGGATTCGATTCTACAGTGAGGTCTCGAACACAGTTCGACTGACTGCGGAACTGGCCGAACCCCAGCTTCCCGGACTTCCAGATGCGAACGCAATAGGCATTCGAGTCGCACAAGTCAGATTTGCTGTTGACCAAGTCTCGTTACTCTCGAACGCCTGGACCCTATGGTCTGCATCCTTCGTATCTCCTGACGGAAGAAGCCTCACTCTCGCTCTCGGCGAATCAACAGGACACAAGAGTATCGCGCTCATCCCGGACTCGTTCCTAGTGTTCGATAACAGTGCTGATGCACGCAGATAAGGCCGACTGCGTCGATTGACGGAGCCTTCGGGTCAATACTCGAAACGTAGCAACCGAAGTCGGCAGATTCATCTGCTGCTGATCTGCCAAGATGCATCACGACTGGCGTTGTCCGCGACGGCGTTTCCCCTTGTGCTGATCCCGAGGTCCCCCGCGACCGCGGCCACGCGCAACTTATCGACAGCGATGCGTTGCAGAATCCACCGCTCGGTCCGGCATAGCATCACCGCTCGTGGTGCCGCGATCGTGATGATGTCGGCACGAAACACCCCACCTCGAACAGTCGACAGTGCGTGACCGCCACATGCAGCAGTACCGGCCGCCCCGCGGGTGGGACAGCCGTGACACCCGATCAACATGATCACTCACTTGACCAGTAGTATCGCAGCCCGGACAGCACGAACCAGGGTAGAGGATCCGGCAGACGATATGAGTCCGCTCGTCGAGATCAATAGGCACTCCAGTGATCGTGAGTCCGAGTTCGACGGTTCGGCAGATCACGTAAGCGGCAGAGCACGTAGGCTCGTCCATGGGTCCTGGTCGTGCGAGTTTGGGTGTGTGAGAGCTTTCATTCTCACGCCCAGGACCCGCCTACATGTTGTGGTCACACCCGCTCGAGCTGGACCGCACCTACGCACTCTCAGATCCGAAGAGCCCCTATAATACGAACGGGAATAGCGAACATGGATGACGCCGGCGGAGCATCGCATCTAGACGACCCTGATTTTCTGCTGCACATGGCCACGAACGAACTTCTCCCACGCAGCGAATGGAACGTCGACTACCTCAGCGAGGCGTACCGTCGATTCACAATGCAACAAGAAGGCCGCCACCTGTTTGAGCCGTTCATTGACGATATCATGACGGCACTTCCGGACCAGTCGGTTCAAAGTGAAATGTTCTGGCAGCCGGATATCGGCGGACTTCCTGAAGAATTCTATTCGACAGTCGCCCAGATAGCCGCATCACACATAATGAATCCACGCCGGGCGTACCAGGACCACTATATGAACATGCTCGCGGGGCTCATCGGGAAGACGGCAGACAGACAGACGTCCAACGAGCTATGGGCCGTGTTCCCGCAGCGCCTACGTGAGTCGGCCGAGTTGAGTGAAATCGACACCAACCGAGGAGAAGGTCCGAAGTGCGCTGTTCAATGCACTAACGCAGCTCAAACCAGTATCTGCACAACGACTCTCGACAATCGAACGGTTGATCCTCGATCCGAAGCTAGGGCCGGGACGGATCTTCGTGATCGCAAAGCTCTCCGCTCGAACAGACGCGGGACAAAAGCTGATCGTTAAACTGATGGACGATCCTCAAATCGGGCACCTGGTGAAATCGAAGTTCTCGTCACGTCTCGAACGTTCCCGTACTCAGTGAGCCACCGACCGTATTCAACTCCCTGAAGGCAAATGTCAAGATGGCATCGCAACCAACTCCCCGAGCCGTACTCAATTCTTTCATAGGTGCCAGCGTCAGCAGGGTGGAGGAACTCGTTGCCAAGCCGCCCCACAAGACCCCAGGACCATACCTACTCGATGGAGCGATCGAGTTCGAACAAGGTTTGCGCTTCATATTCGACGATGCGCGGATCCTGACCATCAAATGGATGTCACTGGGTATACATGAGGGGCTTGAGGTCATTTCAGGACTGCGCGACTACGACCTTTTCAGCACGAGAGAGATAGTTCACGACCTCCGGATCGGCGTTCTGGAGGCCGTGTCGCCAGAAGTATGTCCGTTCGATGAGATACACCATATTTCGCTTGTCGGAAGCGTTCAGCTGATCGACATACTTCTCGCGGAGGTTGACTACGCTAAGAATGCCGTTGTTCCGACATCAGACGCAGTAACCGTTGTCTGGAATCCCCTGTCCATAGACTATTCAGAGTTCCCCGGCATTCGGTCTCGATAGCGCAGACGCACCCCATGGGTCGCTTTGCCGCAGATCTTGTCGGCACTCAATCATTCCAGCGGCAGCTGATTCGCAAGCGCAAGTATCTGGTCCTTCTTCGCACCCTGCGCGCCGACTGCGAGCCAGACGTTCTCCACGGTGTCGGGCCGGAGGTAGGCGACACCATTCCGTTCATCGAGGTATCCGGTACCGAATCGCCACCGAATCGCTTGCGCTCCGGGTTTCCGCGAGGCAGCGGCGAATACCGAGTCCGTGGCGTCTTTCGAGACCAGCCATGCCAGCGCCAGCATCGTCGACTGACCAGCACACGCCATACGTGCGCGTGCGTACACCTTTCCGCTCCCCTGGTCTGCCGGCCCCATCTCATCGTCAAAACCGGACAGCAGCCATGAGCAGCTGATGTCGTTCCAACCCGTGGTGTCTGGCGTCTGCGGCAGCAGCTGGGGAAACAGTGCGACCAAGGGTGCGTAGTCGCCCCAGTTCGGGCCCACGGTCACGTCGCCGGAAGAACTCGGCGCCGACGTCACGCCATCGGAAATGGCGCGGACAACATAGTTGTGCTTCCCTTCGGTCGCGGTTTTGTCAGACACGGCCGTGTCGCTCCCGCTGTACACCACCGCCGATCCGTCACGCACCACCTCATAAGAATCCGATCCATCGACGCCCGTCCAGGCGATCTTCACGACGACGCCGTTGGCGGAGACGCTCACACCGGTGGGCGCGTCAACGGAGCCGCCCCCACCGATGACGAATCGGACTACGAGGAGCGCAACCACTAGAGCAACAGCAGCGGAAGCTCCGATGACTGCAAAGTGGCGGCGCACGCTTGTCGTTCCGGTGGTGGAACGGTCTCCTGATCGACCAATCATCAGAACGGCAGCCTTCCCAGCGTCTCGCGTGCTTTCGCGGTGTCTCGTGGATTCGGGAAGACGACCTCCACAAACGTTCTGGCCCGTTTGTCGTCGTCGTCGAAGATCCAGAGAGACCGCGCTTCGCCGCCCTGCGTTCCCGTCCGTGCCCGGCCGACACTGTTCTGTGCTGGG
>NZ_BAOP01000060.1 GCF_000344135.1 Gordonia malaquae NBRC 108250
CCCTCCGGCACTCTGACCACATGGCTCGCCTGCTGATCGTCCACCACACGCCGTCGCCGCACTGCCAGGAGATGTTCGAGGCCGTCGTCGCGGGCGCAACCGACTCCGAGATAGTCGGCGTCGACGTGGTGCGGCGTCCTGCGCTGACCGTCTCGCCCGCCGAGATGCTCGACGCCGACGGATATCTTCTCGGGACGCCGGCAAACCTCGGGTACATGAGTGGTGCACTCAAGCATGCGTTCGACACCTGCTACTACCCGATCCTCGACTCCACCAAGGGGCGACCCTACGGCCTGTTCATGCACGGGAACGTTGGAACCGAAGGCGCCGAACGCAGTGTCCACTCCATCGCCGGTGGGCTCGGCTGGGTCCAGTCGGGTGCCGACGTCATCGTGTCCGGCAAGCCGACAAAAGCCGACCTCGACGCATGCTGGGAGCTCGGCGCGACGATCGCGGCCGGACTGATGGACTGACCTCAGCGTGCGAGGCGGTGGTGTCCCGCTCTGCGTCTGTAGCTGGATGATTGAACGTGGAGGGTGCAAGAGCGTGATGATCAACGCCAGCACCGATGCGATAAGGCATGGACCGATCAACTGGCCCCACCGGTTGTACCAATTCACGACACCGAAAACCACGAGTGCCCCGTAGGCGACGGTGACGGCGACCGATACGCGGGCGCGCATGGCGAACGCAGCGACGAGCGCCGGTGCCACGAGAAAGAATCCGACCTGAACTAAGGGCCAAACGCCGAACGCGCTCATGTACGTGTCCGTGCATTCCGCATCGGCTCGCACTCCGTCCATATACAGTTCGCCGGTCTTGCCGCACGACATTGCACCGTTTCCCGCCTCTGAGAACGCGCGTGACACCCGGTTGGCAACCCCGAGAAGTGCGAGCACGATCCACGCGGCCCGGACACGTCTCATGAAGCCGAACCTAGTCGTACGAGCCGTGAACGGTAATGGTTCGACGCGATCGGCAGACACTCGATCAGACCTCACCCGGCCACGCCGTCGGAGTCGGAGCAAGATCGCTACTGTTCTCGCATGATTCGCGCACTCGCAGAACGATCCGCAGCATGATCCGGCGGCCGGGGATGCACGTGCTCGACCCGCTGAGTCGTCTCTGGTGGCGTGCGGTCGGTCGTCCAGTCGACCTGTCCACGCCGGAGTTCGGTTTTCTGGCTGCGCCGCACAATCGCAGGCACGAAGTCGGCGACGCGTGGCTCCACGCCTACGAGAAGCAGGGCGCGGTCCATCCGTCGTCGCCGACCGCGGGTCTGTTCGACGACATGGCGGTGCTCGACGGCCCCGACTTCCGGGCGCGCGACCTGCATCCTTTGGTGCGGGATTTCTATGAGCACACCGGTGCGTGGCGGATGGACGTCTGGTCGCAGTGGAATCCGCTCTTCGCTCCCGGCGGGATGGCTGTGACCGCGCTGTTCGGCCGCAGGGTGGAGCAGTTGGCATTGCCCACCGAACCGCTCTCGGTGAGCCGCGGGATGTCGAGCGAAGTCCGCACGGTCGTCGACGAATCCGGGCGGCGGCAGGGTGCAGCGTGGCTCCGCCGACTTCGGCTCGACAATTCGGCGGTCTACAGCGGGTTCTACCGATCCGCAGTGTTGCCGGGTGCGGAGCAGCCGCATGTGGCCGTCGCGTTTCCCCTCGAACTCGGTCACATCCACGTGTTCCTCACGCCGCGCGTCGAAGCCGACGGCGCGCTGTCTCTGGCCTCGCGATCCCGGCGGTTCGGAGCCGACGGCGCCTACATCTCGGTGCTGTTCGACGATCAGTGGTACTCGGCGCAGCCTCCGCTGCGGGAGTCCTTTCGGGTCTACGTCGACGACGAAGGCGAGCTCCGAACCGATCACGAGCTCAGAGTCGGACCGTTCCGGGCTCTCCGACTGCATTACAGACTGTCGCGCCACTCGTGACAGTCGTGGCGTGCCGACGGCCACCGCGTTTGCGAGATCAGTAGACTCGGGCACGTGAGCACGCCGATCCCCACACCGTACGAGGACCTGCTGAAATTGGTCCTGGAGACAGGCACGCCGAAGGCGGACCGGACCGGTACCGGGACTCGGAGCGTGTTCGGACATCAGATGAGGTTCGACCTGTCGGAGGGCTTTCCGCTCATCACGACGAAGAAGGTCCATCTCAAGTCGATCGTCTACGAACTCCTGTGGTTCCTTCGCGGCGATTCGAATGTCGGCTGGCTTCAGGAGCATGGAGTCACCATCTGGGATGAATGGGCTGACGCTGACGGCGAGCTGGGACCGGTGTACGGCGTGCAGTGGCGCAACTGGCCCACCCCGTCGGGCGAGCACATCGATCAGATCCAGACCGCACTCGACACGTTGACGGCCAACCCTGACTCCCGGCGCAACATCGTGTCCGCGTGGAACGTCGGTGAGATCCCGCAGATGGCGCTTCCGCCGTGCCACGCGTTCTTCCAGTTCTATGTCGCCGACGGGAAACTGTCGTGCCAGCTGTATCAGCGCAGTGCCGACCTGTTCCTCGGAGTTCCGTTCAACATCGCGTCGTACGCGCTGCTCACGCACATGATGGCGCAGCAGGCGGGACTGGACGTCGGGGACTTCATCTGGACCGGCGGCGACTGCCACATCTACGACAACCACGTGGAGCAGGTCACCGAGCAGCTGTCGCGCGAGCCGTTCGCCTACCCACGTCTCGAATTGCGGAAGGCCGCATCGATCTTCGACTACGAGTTCGACGACATCGCCGTGGTCGACTACACGCCGCATCCGGCGATCAAAGCTCCGGTGGCGGTCTGACGTGGTCGGCATCCGTAGGCAGGTACGGCCCGCTCCGGACTACCGGACGGGTCCGATCACCAGCGCAGCCCGGTGGATTGGCCCCGCCGTGACAGGCATCGTCACCATTGTCCTCCTGGCGACCTATCCGTCGCTGCCCGACGAAGTGCCGACGCATTTCAACGGTGTGGGAGAAGCGGACTCGTTCGGCCCGCGGTGGTCTGTGCTCATTCTGGCGGCGATCTTCACAGTGATCGGCGCACTGTTCCCGTACCTCGCGCGAAAGCCGCAACTGTTCAACCTGCCGGTTCGAGTCACCGAGGACAACGCGCAGGCGTTGTACCGCGAAGGCGAGACGATGCTCGTGTTCATGGGCGTCGGGCTCTCCCTGCTGTACGCAGGCATCGGTCTCGCCGCTCACGAGATCGGCGGCGGGATCGTCCTGGCGACCGGCTTCACCGTCATGATGGGCGCGGTGCTGATCGGTCTGATCCGCATCTTCCGCGTGTCCGCACGATCGGAGCGCTGATGACCGTCGCACTCGTCTGGGCACAGGACCGTGTCGGAGCGATCGGCAAAGCCAACACCATCCCGTGGCGCGTCCCCGAGGACATGGCCCGCTTCAAGGCGCTCACCGGCGCCGGGGCCGTGATCATGGGCCGCAAGACGTGGGAGTCGCTACCGGCGTCGTTCCGCCCGCTGCCCGGCAGACGCAACGTGGTCGTCACCAGGAACAGCGCGTTCGACGCTCCGGGCGCCGAGGTGGTCGCCGGTCTGCAGGAAGCCCTCGATCTGGTCGACGGTGTCGCGTCGGTGATCGGCGGCGGCGAGATCTACGCGGCGGCGATGACCGTTGCGACGGACCTGCGCGTCACTGAGATCGATCTGCACGTCCAGGGTGCCGATGCGTTCGCACCGGAGATCGACCCCGACATCTGGCAGACGGAGTCCACGGGGGACTGGCTGTACTCGAAGACCGGAACGCTGTACCGATTCGTCGACTACCGACGACGACCGCTTTCGTGACCAGCGAGTTCCTCGTCGGTGCCGCCCGTTCGGGCAAGAGCAGGCATGCGTCGACGCTGGCGGCCGAGTCGGGCGATCGGGTGATCGTGCTCGCCACCGCCATCGCGGGCGACGCGGAGACCCGAGCGCGGATCGCGCGCCATCGCGCCGACCGCCCGCGCGAATGGGCGACGGTCGAGGAGCCGTACGATCTCGCGAATGCGGTCAGACGTCACGCGGCCGACGGAACGGTCGTGATCGTCGACTGTCTCACCATGTGGCTGGCCAACCTGCACTACGGCGTCGACCGTCCGACGGACCGCGAGCGTGAACTCGACGAACTGGTGGGTGTGCTCGACGGCCCGCCCGGACGAGTCGTCGTGATCTCCAATGAGATCGGAGCGGGTGTGGTGCCCGCAGACCCGCACTCCAGGGCGTTCGTCGACGACCTCGGACGACTCAATCAACGGGTGGCGGCGGTGTGCGATCGGGTCACGCTCCTCGCGGTGGGACTGCCGCTTGTACTGAAGGACATGCGGTGACAGCCGACATCTCGTTGCCTCAGGCCAGGCGCATAGCGCTCGCCGCCCAGGGTTTCACCGACCCGATGCCGGCCGGTGAGCCGACCCGAAGCCATCTGAAACGGGTCGTCGGCCGCACCCGGTTTCTGCAGATCGATTCGGTGAATATCCTCGCCCGCGCGCACTACATGCCGACGTTCAGCCGGATCGGGCCGTACGACGAGGGGCTCCTCGATCGTGCCGCCTGGTCGGACACGAAACGGTCGCCGCGCCTGTACGCCGAGTACTGGGCTCACGAGGCCGCGTTGATTCCGATCGACGACTGGCCGTTGATGCGTTGGCGGATGGACGACTATCGAGACGGTCGGTACCGCTACACGCGCGACGTGATGCGACGCAACGGCGAGCTCGCGGCGGACATCCGCGCGGTGATCGTCGCGCAGGGAGCGTCGACGCCACGGCAGATCGAGGGCGCGCTGGGCATCGAACGTCCGTCGGCGGCATCCGGAAGTTGGTGGGACCGCGGCGATGTGAAGCACGTCTGCGAAGCGATGTTCGCATCCGGCGAACTGTCAGCGACGCGCAACGCCAACTTCGTCCGGCACTACGACCTCGCCGAACGCATCGTCGGAGACGAGCGTGCGGGACTCGAGATTCCGCGGCACGACGCGCATCGCGCGTTGGTCGCGCAGGCTGCGGCCGCGCACGGTGTCGCAACAGTCGCTGATCTCGCCGACTACTACCGGATGACCACCGCCCAGGTGCGCGCCGTCCTCCCGGACCTCGTCGACGACGGAGTCGTGACCGAGACCTCCGTGGACGGCTGGCGCGACACCGCCTACCTGCATCGAGATGCGCGAACTCCGCGGTCGGTGCGCCGCAGCACACTGCTGTCGCCGTTCGACCCGCTCGTGTTCTTCCGGCCGCGCACCGAGCGACTCTTCGACTTCCACTACCGCATCGAGATCTACGTGCCCGAAGCCAAACGGGTGCACGGCTACTACGTTCTGCCGTACCTCATGGACGACCGGGTCGTCGCGCGAGTCGACCTGAAAGCAGATCGTGCGGCCCGGGTGCTGCAGGTCCTCGCATCGCACGTCGAACCGGACGTCGACAGGGGAGAGGTGGCGCAGCGGCTCGCCGTCGACCTGCAGACGATGGCCCGCTGGCGCGGGCTGGACGAGGTGAACGTCCATCCCCGCGGGGAGTTGGCGGCGCACCTAAACTGTTCGGTGTGAACACTTTCCAGCGTGTGGCCAAGGCCGTCAATGCAGTGATGCTGCCGATCATGAAGGCCCCGATCATCGGGCCGAAACTGAGCTCGTCGATGACGGAGATCACCTACACCGGACGACGGAGCGGACGGACGATCAGTCTGCCGATCGCCTTCCAGTGCAAAGGCGACGACACCGTGGTCATCGGGGTGGCCGCTCCGTCGCAGAAGACGTGGTGGCGCAACTTTCAGCCGGGGCCGGAGCCGATCAGCATCGTGCTCGACGGTGTAACCCGCACCGGCACGGGCGTGGCGAGAATCGGTGACAAGGGCACCGCCGTCATCGTCACTCTCGACGCGCTGCCTGCTTGATGGCTCGCCGACTGCCGCTGGACGGTGTCCGGGTCCTCGAACTCGGCAACTACATCGCCGCCCCGACCGCCGGGCGCATGCTTGCCGACTTCGGTGCCGAGGTCATCAAAGTGGAACGCGAGACCGGCGACGAACTGCGCAACTGGCGCCTGTACGACGGCGACACGTCGATGCTGTTCCGCACGATCAACCGAAACAAGAAGTCCATCGTCCTCGACTTGCGGACCGATGAGGGGCGCGAGGACGTGCGTGCGCTCGCCGCGCACTGCGACGTCGTGCTCGAGAACTTCCGGCCCGGGACGATCGAGAAGTGGGGGCTCGGTCCCGCGGAGCTCAGCGAGGCCAATCCGAATCTGATCTTCGTGCGGATCTCGGCGTTCGGCCAGACCGGACCCTACGCCGAACGGCCGGGCTTCGCCGCCGTCGCCGAGGCCTACGGCGGATTCCGGGAACTCGTCGGAGATCCAGACCGACCACCCGTGCGCGTCGGAGTGTCCATCGGCGATTCGATCGCAGGACTGTACGGCGCGTTCGGCGCGGTCATGGCCCTGTACGAACAGCTGCGTCGCCGTGACGAGTCAGACGAGCCGTTGCCGCTGGAGGACAGGATCGTCGACGTCGCGCTCAACGAGGCGATCTTCTCGATGATGGAGTCGCTGGTGCCCGACCTCGGCGCGTACGGCGTCACGCGCGAGCGGACCGGCGGCCGGATGGAGGGCATCGCGCCGTCCAACGGCTACACCTGCGGCGACGGACTGTCGGTGGTGATCTCCGGCAACGCCGACGCGATCTTCGGACGCTACATGCGAGCCATCGGCCGCCCCGATCTCGCCGACGACCCCGACCTGTCGACGAACGACGGACGTTGGAGGCGTCGCGACGAGGTCGACGACGCGATCGGCGCCTGGACCGAAACCCTGCCCCGCGCGGATGTGCTTGCAATACTCGACGACGCGGGCGTTCCCGCCGGGCCGATCTACACCGCCGCAGACATCGTCGCCGACGAGCAATACCAAGCGCGGAACATGGTGCAGCACTTCGACGTCGACACCGGGGGAGACACCCCGCGCAGCGTCGGATTCCCGGGCATCGTGCCGGTCCTCGGCGAGAAGTCGTTGCCGATCCGCTCCGTCGGGCCCGACCTCGGTGAGCACACCGACGAGATTCGGGAGCGATTCCTCCGCGATGGATGACTCGCCGACTCTGGAGACCTTCTCCGGCCCCTGGACCGGAAAGGCCTCCGAGGTTGAAGCGTCGATAAACTCGCTCCCATGACAGCCCTCCACGACGCGATCCTGCGCGATGTGACTCTCCGTGACGGTTTGCAGTTGACGGGTAAGGCGCTCGATGTGCAGACGCGTGTCGATCTGGCGCGGACGTTGCTGGCCGCGGGAGTGCCAGAACTGGAGATCGGGTCGATGGCCCGGCCCGATCTGGTGCCGCCGATGGCCGGATCGCTCGACGTCGTCGCCGAGCTCACGCCGGAGGAGCTCGAACGCTGCTGGATCTGGGTCGCGACGCCTCGACACGTGGAGAAGGCGATCGCTGCGGGAGCGCGCAATGTGCAGTACTGCTTCTCGGCGTCCGACGCCCACAACGAGGCGAACATCGGTCGCCTGACGGAGGACAGCGTCGCCGCGATGCCGCAGGCGATCGACATGATCCGCGAAGCGGGTGGACGTATCCAGTTGTGCATCGCGACGGCGTTCACGTGCCCGTTCGATGGGCCTGTCGATCCCGCCCGAGTCCGGGGCATCGTCGCCGATCCGCGCACGGTGGAGGCCGACGACATCGTCCTCGCCGACACGCTCGGCCAAGCGCACCCGGCGCAGGTGTCCGACCTCTTTCGGACAGTCGACGCAGCAGGGCGACGCCTCGTCTTCCACGGCCACGACACATGGGGGATGGGCGTCGCGAACTCGCTCGCCGCGATCGAGGCGGGCGCCCACATGGTCGACGGCGCACTCGGCGGTCTGGGTGGCTGCCCGTTCGCCCCGGGAGCGAGCGGCAACACGTCGTCGGAGGACCTGCTATTCGCGACCCGACCCGACTACCTCACGCCGAAGCTGCTCGGGACGCTCGTCGAAGCAGGTGAGACGTTGCTCGCCGAACTCGGGGAGACCTCGCGGTCGAAGACGGCGCAGGGAGCTCGGTCGAAGGCACCGGCGTTCGAATGGGTGATCGGCGGTACCGGCCAGTAAAGTCCCAGCCATGGTTGATGGAGTCACTCGCGACGGTAAGTCGTACAAGCTCGTCATGTTCGATCTCGACGACACGCTCGCGCCGTCGAAGACTGCGATGAGCGACGAGATGGTCGAACTGTTCCGCGAACTGCTGGCGACGAGCCTGGGATGCATCATCTCCGGCGGACAATACGGCCAGTTCCAGTCACAGGTCCTCGACCGACTCGGCGACTTCCCCGACAAAGCGAACCTGCACCTGATGCCCACCAACGGCACCCGCTACGTCCGCTGGTCAGGCGACGACTGGGAGACCGTCTACGCCGAAGACCTCTCCGAGGAGCAGAAGTCGCTCGCAATGGCCGTCGTCGAAGAGGGGGCTCGCGAACTCGGTCTGTGGGAGTCCAAGACGTGGGGCCCGATCCTCGAAGACCGCGGCAGCCAGGTCACCTTCTCCGCGCTCGGCCAGTCGGCCCCTGTCGACGCGAAGGCGGCATGGGATCCGGACGGCCGCAAGAAGGAGTCGCTGCGCGCTTACGCCGCGGCGCGCCTGCCCGAACTCGAAGTCCGCAGCGGGGGGTCGACGTCCGTCGACATCACCGCGAAGGGCATCGACAAGGCGTTCGGCGCGCGTCGTCTCATGGAGATTCTCGGGCTGGGCATCGACGACATCCTCTTCTTCGGCGACCGCCTCGACGACGGCGGCAACGACCGCCCCGTCGCCGACCTCGGCATCGACTCGGTCCACGTCCACGGCTGGGAGGACACGTACACCAAGCTCGGGGCCGTCGTCCGCGGCTGAGTTCAGTTGGGTCGCGGGCCTTTCGACTCGCAAGCTCGCTCAAGGAGCAGTAGGACCAAGCTCGCTCAAGGAGCAGTAGGACCAAGCTCGCTCAAGGAGCAGTGGGGCAACGTGCTTCCCACTGCTCC
>NZ_BAOP01000059.1 GCF_000344135.1 Gordonia malaquae NBRC 108250
GACAACCTGTCGGCAGTCTGATCCTGGGACAGCACACCCGCCAACGGCTCCATACCCGGTTGAGGAGTCGGACGAAACACCAGTCCGGGGAGTGCAAGCCGCCACGAAAAGGCTTTCAAGTAGCCCGTTGCTCTCGTCACCGAGTGCAGCTACAGGTTGGGCGAGTGCGGATCGGGCGGGTGGGGAGCCACCAGTTCCATCGGCCGAGGAGTCACATGAGGGCCGGCACGAGAATGAGCCGGACAAGGAACGCGTCGATGGCTACTCCCGAGCACCCACGCCAATGCTTTACCACCAGTGCATTGTCAAGATTACCGGCAACCGGCATTATTCAATAAGGAACTATTGTCACTTGAAATAGCGACTGTTTCTGCGCGGTAGATACGATGCGCCTTGGGGTAGACCGGCCTCGCGATTCCTGACGTGCTTGATACCTTTTGGCCGATGTCAAAGTTGCGTCTAGGGGTTCTTACTCTGTTACGTATGGCCGGTGGCGTGCGAGTCTGGAGCCATGCAGACCACCCGCACGTATATCAACTCAGCTCACGTAGCGGCGGTAGTGATCGGCGTCGGTGGCGTCGCGTTCGGTCTGTACTGGGGCATAACTCACGCAGGTGAGCCCGAGATCTTCTCACCAACACTTATCGGGTACGTAGGGGCCGCGCTGGCGCTCAGCAGCGGTTGGCGATTAGTGGCAATCCGTCGCCGATCCCGCCGCCGGGCTCGGCGATGAACCGCGCGCGTGTGTCCTAACAATTCTGGCGACATCGCGAGAAGGATATTGAGCGAGTACCTCCGACGCTCTGGGCCCTGCGTGTCACCGGGCACTGCCGCGCCATCCGCGACGACCTGGACACCAGAGTCCAAAAGTTGTTGCGCGAGTTGACCACTCCCGTTCCTGCCGGACCTCCATCTCCTGTCTCTTCCTGACGAAAGGATCTCAATTCATGTCCACCACCCCCAGCGAGTTGTTCGTCTGCGTGTACAACGCCGGACGCTCGCAGATGGCCGCCGGTTTCCTGTCGCGCCTCGCCGGCGATGCGATGGAGGTCCGCTCCGCCCGAAGCGTCCCCACCGACAGCTCAAATCCGCTGCCGTCGAGGCGATGGCCGAGGTGGGCATCGACATCACGGCGCAAACACCGAAAATCCTCACCACCGATGCCGTGCAAGCCTCAAATGTGGTGATCACCATGGGCTGCGGTGACAGCTGCCCTATCTTCCCCGGGCAAGAGCTACCGGGACGGGGTCCTTGACGACCCGGCCGGGCCAGGGCGTGGAAGCGATTCGCCCGATCCGCGACGAGATTAAAACCCGCGTCGAGGCGCTGATCGCGAATTGACGTCCCAGCCCGCCGCCTCGGGCGGGTGCTGAATCAGAGATCAGTGCGGTGTCACGGTCAGCGCGCGTTGCGCGGAGCGTGCAGCGAGAAAGTCGTCGACGAGTTGATGGCGTTCAGCCGGGCCGATCGGCGGGAGTGCGGTGAGTCGGGTGAAGACGATGGGTCCGACGAGTTGGGTCAGGGCGAGATTGGTGTCGAAGCGACCGAGCTCTTGCTGGGCTTCGGGGCTGCCCAGGATCCGGTCGAACGGTTCGCGGTATTGGTTGACCACCCGTGCGCGAAGGGAACTGACCTGGTTCCGGTCTTCTTCGGGATGCGATGTCGCCCCGGCCGTGCCGGGTTGGGCGGACCCGAGGGCGAGCCACCCGAGCATCGTCAGTTGGGCGGGGGCTTCCTCGATGAGCTTGGCCTGACGGTCCAGCAGTTCGATCAACTGTTCACGGATCGTTCCGGACGCCGGCGGCGCGGTGACCGGGGGCAGCAAACGCTCGAACGCCGCGGCCAGGAGCTGGGTGCTGTCGGAGAAGTGCCGGTAGAGGGTAGTCCGCGCGACCTTGGACGCCTTGGCGACCGCGTCGATCGTGACGGCCTCGATACCGCCGGTCGAGAGCAGGGACGTCGCCGCGTCGAGCAGTCGTGCGCGTGAGCGTGCCTTGCGGGGATCCACGAGCCGGTCCTCGTCGTCGTCGGTGTTCTGGTTGATCATTTCTTCGCCCACCTCGTAATTGTGCCCTCGGATCAGCCGCAGGCACTATCCCCGCACCCCGCGTTGTGCTACTCATAGTAGTGGAACGCTACCAACTGTAGCGTTAAGTGGAGGTGGCTGCATGACCGCCGATGATCGAGTACTGCTGTCGCGGGCGCAGAAGTGGACGTTGGTGGTCTCGTGCCTGTCGGTGGCCCTGGTGGTCGCCTCAATGGCGGCCCTGTACACCGCGCTTCCGAACATTGCGGTGGCCACCGGGGCGACGCAAACCCAGCTCACCTGGGTGGTCGACGGGTACACGCTGGTGTTGGCGTGTCTGGTGTTGCCCGCCGGGGCCCTGGGTGACCGCTACGGCCGGCGGGCGGTGCTGATCGTGGGGTTGGCGCTGTTTTCGCTGGCCTCGGTGGTGCCACTGTTGGTATCGACCCCGTGGTGGTTGATCGCGGCGCGGGCCGCGGCCGGGGTGGGTGCGGCGTTCATGATGCCGTCCACGCTGTCGATCCTGACTGCGGGATTCCCCGAGCAGCAGCGGGGACGCGCGGTCGGGATCTGGGCGGGGGTCGCCGGGTCCGGGGGTCTGCTGGGGATTCTCGGGTCGGGGCTGCTGCTCGACTACTGGTCGTGGCAGTCGATCTTCGTCGGCCTGACCGCGGTGGGGGTGTTTCTGCTGTTGTGTGCCTTCACCATTCCTGAATCCCGCCAGGAAAATCCGCCGTTGATGGATGTGATGGGATCGGTCGCGGTGGTGTTCGCGGTCGGACTAGTGGTGCTCGCCATCATCGAAGCCCCAGTACGCGGCTGGTCGGATCCCGTGGTGGTCGCCGGGTTCGGGCTGGGGGTGGTGGCCACAGTGGTGTTCGTAGTGTGGGAGTTGCGGGCGGATCATCCGCTGCTCGATGTGCGGTTCTTCGCCCGTCGGGGCTTCGGGAGCGGATCGTTCTCCATCACCATCCAGTTCCTGGTGACGTTCGGTGTCTTCCTGGTCCTCGTCCAATACCTGCAGTTGATCTTTGGATACAGCCCGTTGGGTTCAGCGCTGGCCTTGGCGCCGATGATGGTGCCGTTGGTGCTCTTGTCGGCGGTCGCACCGTGGATGACGACCCGGCTGGGGTTGCGGTTGATGACGGTGACCGGTCTGCTCGCCATCGCCGCGGGGTTCTACTTCATCAGCCGGCTGGATTTGGACTCCACCTACGTCGACGTGATGTGGCCGACGCTGATCATGAGCACGGGTCTGGGCCTGACCGCGGCGCCGGCGACGGCGGCTATCGTCGCGGACACCGCGGTCGAAAAGCACGGGGTCGCCGCGGCGGTCAACGACGCCACTCGCGAGATCGGCGCGGCGATCGGCATCGCGGTCGCCGGCAGTGTCTTGGCCGCCGGGTACAGCCACAACATCGCCCCGGCGATCGCGCGGCTCCCACCGGAGGCGCGGGGCCCGGTCGCCGACTCACTCGCCGGTGCCCTCGAGGTCGCCGATCGGGCGGGACCGGCCGGCCAGCAACTCGCCGACTTCGCCAAGTCCGCGTTCCTGCACGGCGTCGAGCAGTCCGCGATCGTCCTCGCACTCATCGCGGCGGCGGGTGCCGCGATCCTGCTGGTCTGGGCGCCCGGCCGCGCTTCCCCGGACGCAGGCGCATCGAGGAGCCCGGCTGAACCGGCCCAGCGCAGTCGGATCCCGCGCCCGCCGCTAGCCAGCACCGTCGAGAAGGAACGCCCGTGACCCAGCTACCGCTGCCGCCGCACTCGCCGACCTGCATGGGGTGCGGGCCAGACAATCTCGCCGGCCTGCAACTGGTGGTGTTCCGCTCCGGCGACGAGGTCTACACCGATGTGACGTTCGACGAACGCCACATCGGTGCGCCCGGCCTCGCGCACGGCGGGGCAGTGGCCGCCGCCTGCGACGACCTGTTCGGCTTCGGCCTCTGGATCGCCCGCACCCCGGCAGTGACCCGGAGCCTCACCGTCGACTACCTCGCCCCCGTCCCGCTGCACCGGCCCCTGCGCATCAGCGCCCACGTCCGGGAGATCGACGGCCGCAAACTGCACCTTAAGGCGACCGCCACCGCCGATGACGGCACCGCATTGTTCACCGCCCACGCGGTGTTCATCGCCGTGTCGATCGAGCACTTCGCCCAACATGGCGCCCCCGGCGCCGTCCAGGACCTACTCGACCGCCTCACCTCCGCGCTCGACCATGACGGGCCGGACAGACCGTCACCGCACCCGCCGGACCGCTGACACGACCGAAAGAAGATGCATCGGTAATGCGGCACACCAGTGCCCGTCCTCACCCCGGGCGGCCACACCCACCAGAAGCCCACAATGCGGCCCAGCCAGTTCCGGTGCTGTTACGCACGAAGTGGGGTCTACCACTGCTGACCGTGGGCTCGAGCGTGGGCGGGGCCGTCGTCGTCGCGCTGCTGATCGTTCTGGGCGGCGCACCGCACCGATTCGGTGCCCAGCTCGGAACGCTTCTGCAGATCCTGGCGGTCTATGTGGTCGTGGCTCTGCTCGTCGCAGTTCGCGGCGTCCTCGCCCTGCGTCGACGCAGCCTCGGGTGGCTGGACACCTCCTCTGCGCCGACACCCGACCACGCCCGCCACACCCTGCGATTGCCCACCGAGTCCACCGTCCTCATCGGATCTCTGTGGGCCGGGGGCATCCTCGCGATGTCCGGCTCGGCCTTCGCGCTCCTGCCCGTCTGGGAGGCCCTCGGCGGAACCCTACTCATGACATTGGGCGGACTTGCCACCGTCGGATACAACTACCTCTTCGTCGAACGTGCACTCCGTCCAGTGATGGCCACGATCCTGGCCGTCGACACCCCACACGCGCCACCACGAACGTCAGTCATCTCCCGGCTGATCTTGACCTGGGTGCTGACCTCCGCGCTGCCATTGGCCGCGGCCATCGCGCTCCTGCACTATCCCGATGCGGCACCGCCCGACCGCATCCGCGCCGCGACCTACCTCGCCGCCCTCGGACTCGTATCCGGGGCCCTCGCGGAAACACTGCTGGCCCGCGCCGTCGCACAACCGATCCACCAGATGCGCGGTGCACTCCGCCGCATCGGGCAGGGCCGGCTCGACGTGCGCGTGCCCGTCGACGACAGCAGCGAAATCGGGGTACTGCAATCCACCGTGAACGACATGGTCCGCGGACTCCAGGAGCAGGACCGACTGCGCGACCTGTTCGGACGGCACGTCGGAAGAGACGTCGCGCAACGCGCACTCGACCGAGGAGCCGACCTGACCGGCGAAATCCGGGAGATAACAGCACTGTTCGTCGACGTAACCAACTCGACGGCACTCGCCCACCAGATCTCACCGCAAGAATTCGTCGACAAGCTCAACCGCCTCCTCGCAGAAGTGATCGCGGCAACCGAGAGCCACCACGGGCTGGTCAACAAATTCGAGGGAGACGCCGCACTCTGCATCTTCGGGGCGCCCGTCGCCCGAGCCGATGCCGCTGACTCCGCACTCCACGCCGCACGGCAGATCCGCGACCGCGTCCTGGCCGACGGGGAACTCGACATCGGGATCGGACTCGCCACCGGCCCCGTCTTCGCCGGAAACCTCGGCACCGACCAACGCCTGGAATACACCGTCATAGGCGACGCGGTCAACGAGGCATCACGCCTCACCGACCTCGCCAAACACACGCCGGGACGGATCCTCGCCAGCGACGCCGTCATCAGAGCCGCCAGCGAACCCGAACGCGAATACTGGACACCACACGGCGACTGCTCCCTCAAAGGACGAACCCTGCCGACACAAACCTGGGAAGCATCGCGCCGGCCTACTGCACCGCCCGCGGCTTGGGTTTGACCCGTCTAGCTAGGGTGACTGCCATGAGCGATGTGACATACCGGGACTATGCGTAGACCAAGAAGGTGCCGGAGCTGAACAACGCATTCTGTGTGACGGTCATCAGCAACGCGACGCTGCCTGAGCGGATCGACGCTCTGCCTACGGTCAGCCAACCCGCCCAGTGCGACCTCGCAACGCTCCTGTTGCGCTCGTTGGAGTCGTGGGAGGAGATCGGTTCAGACAATCTCCTGGCCGGTCTCGTCCAGCACTGCGACTGGACAATTATGTACGAAAGCAACGGCTATATCGGGGCGACTCCGGAACTGATGCAACCACTTTCGGCAGGCCGGAAATCGTTGTTCATC
The DNA here is from genome assembly GCF_000344135.1 of Gordonia malaquae NBRC 108250. Lineage (GTDB taxonomy): Bacteria > Actinomycetota > Actinomycetes > Mycobacteriales > Mycobacteriaceae > Gordonia > Gordonia malaquae. The sequence goes on from NZ_BAOP01000059.1 coordinate 6,225, forward strand.
ACGGCAGCGAGAACTCGTACTTCTTTCGGTAGGTCGACGGCGAGAGCCGAACATGGTTCGACACGCTATTCGCCGCTGAGCGGAACGGCTCGACACCCGATGAGCTCATGCCGCTGATGCGTCAGATCGGCGGGTTCGAACTCGAGCCCGATGGGTCGGCCAAGCGCACTGAGTTTCACTGCCACGAGGCGACGTTCGCTCTCTGCGACACCGTGACCGGTCTGCGCCTGACCCCGCAGCTGTTGCGGGACACCATCTTCACGGTCGTTATAGCTCGGCGGACATTGGTGTGACACGTTCGCGATCAGTTTCTGATGGTGCGGCGACCAGGAGTGCGATTACCTCGCCACCACTCGATCAATCACCCGTGGCTCTACGCAGGTCCTTGCGGAGGATCTTGCCTGCCGCGCTCTTCGGGATGGCGTCGATGAACTCGACCTCGCGGACCTTCTTGTGCGGAGCAACCTGAGAGGCGACGAACTCGATCACCTGCTCACCGGTGAGATCGGAGCCTTCACGCTTGACCACAAACGCCTTCGGGATCTCCTCGCCGGTGTCGGCCTCGATCACGCCGATGACCGCAACGTCCGCGACATCGTCGTGGGTGAGCAGCAACGCCTCGAGTTCGGCGGGCGGCACCTGGTAGCCCTTGTACTTGATGAGTTCTTTGAGCCGGTCGACGATGTAGACGCAGCCGTTCGCATCGACCCGCGCCATGTCGCCGGTGTGCAGGAACCCGTCGTCGTCGATGGTCTCCTTGGTGGCCTTGTCGTTGTTCAGGTAGCCCGCCATGACGTTCGGGCCCGCCACCCACAGCTCACCCGGCTCGCTGAGTCCTTCGGCCGGGATGTCGATCTCGTCGCCGGTGGCCGGATCGACGATCTTGTTGACCGTGTTCGGGATGGGCCAACCGCACGACGACAGCGGCGCCTCCGGGCCGTCGCCGGGTTTGCTGGGCATGGCGTGGCTGACCGGGCTCAGCTCGCTCATGCCGTAGCCCTGGATGACCCGGGTGTTCAGGCGCTTGGCGACAGCATTGCCCAGCACCTCGTCCAGTGGCGCGGCACCCGACATGATGGTGTTGACCGACGACAGGTCGTAGTCGTCGATCAGCGGGTGCTTGGCCAGCGCGACCGCCACGGGCGGCGCGATGAACACATAGCTGCACTTGTAGTTCTGGATGGATTCGAGGAACTGCACCAGATCGAAACGCGGCATCACCACGAGCCTCGCCCGGTTGTACAGCGCGAGGTTGAGCAGCACCGTCATCCCGTAGATGTGGAAGAACGGCAGCACCGCGAGGACCGAGTCGTCGTGGGACATGTTCAGCAGCGGCTGGCTCTGCGCCACGTTGGCGACCAGGTTGCGATGGGTCAACATCACACCCTTGGGGTTGCCGGTGGTGCCCGAGCTGTACGGCAGGACCGCAAGATGGGTGGCCGGGTCGAAGCTGACGTCCGGTGCCGCAAGGCCGGCACCCAGCAGATCGAGCGCGTTCGGGTGAGGGCTCTCGGCCTCTCCGGGCCCGTTCAGCAAGATCACCGCGCTCTCGGGCAGACCGACCTGCGCTGCTGCCGCCTTGGCCTGGTCACCGAGCTGGGTGATCGTGATGAGCATCTTGGCACCCGAGTCGGTGAGCTGCTTGGCGATCTCGGGCGCGGTGAACAGCGCGTTGACGGTGGTTGCAGTGGCGCCCGCACGCAGGATGCCGTGGAACACGAACGCGAACGCCGAGGTGTTCGGCGACAGCAGTGCAACCTTGTCGCCCACCTCGATGCCACGCGCCGCCAGGGCTCCGGCGAAGGCGTTGATCCGGCCGATCAGCTCGCGGTAGGTGGTGCCCTCGGTGGCGCCGGCGTCGATCAGCGCGGTCCGATCCAGGTCCTCCTCGCTGATCGACCCGAACAACGTCTCGTAGATCGAATCCTCGGAGATCTCCACAGGGGGAAAGGGACTCTTGAAACTCATGATTCTTCGGCCTCCGGCATTGTTGACACAACAAGTGCCGATACTGTTTATCGGCGTCTGCGACTTAGGGGCATATCTAACGGGGACTGTTTTCTTATCGGTTCTATTTGGCCAAGAATCGGCGGACGAAGCGGTGAGAATTATGACGATGGGTAATGTTGGCCTCCGGCTTGGCAGCTGCATCGCCAACTTCGCCTACTTCTTACCGGCTCGTTCGCCCAGTTTGGCCTGTTTTTCCGCAGCCGCTTTGCTCAGCGACGCGGTGCGTTCAGTAGCGACCTCGGCGAGCTCGCCGGCGCGTTCTGTGACGACCTCGGCGATGTGCGACGCACGACCGGCCAGGACACCGGCCGTTGTCGCACTGGCGGCGGTCGACGGCAGCACCGCGGTGACCTTGTCACTCGCGATGGCTGCTGCCTTGCGTCCGCGCCATGCCAGCGAAGGCTTCCCTTCGGTGTCGACGGTTGTGATCAGCAGCCCGCCCAAGAGTCCCACGTTCTTGATGAAATGGGCCTGCTGCTCGGCCCGCTCGTCCAGATCGGTCTCGTTCCAGAAACCGTTTCCGGCCAGCGTAGTCGGAATGATGACGCCTGCGAGGGTCAGAGAGGCGAGCCGCGGGAACTTGCCGGTGGCCAGCGCCAGACCACCGATGATGTGAATCGCGCCGTTGATCCGGACCAGCACCTGCGCGTCGGACGGGATCAGATCCGCGGCCTGCAGGGGCAGTTGGGTTTTTGCTTTGTCGACAAACGGCTGGGTGGTTTCGGCTAGCTGTTCCGGGCGGCGGATCGCATTAATCCCGGTGGCGATGAACGCGGTCGCGAGCATGGGACGGGCAATGCGGCGGATGAGCATGAAACGGCCTCCTCAGGACACTGGTTACAGGGACGTGTTCCGCGAATGTCATGCGCGAAACCTTGTCCCAAATAATTAACTTTCGCTGCGCACAGATGGCCAGCTCTGCGTGATAGGTGGCCATCTTGTGGGTAGTGCCCCCGTGCCAAACTGGGCAGTCGGTTAGGCGACTTACTAGCC
>NZ_BAOP01000058.1 GCF_000344135.1 Gordonia malaquae NBRC 108250
AACGATGCCGAGTATCCGGCGAACTCGACCTCTCCCAGAGCGGGCCAAATGGCAGGTGGCTTGGTAGAGGAGCCTAACGAGCTATCCGATTGTTAGCTGGTGGCGACTGTGCCTTCCGTGATTGCATCACGCAGCACGTGCTTGAGAATCTTCCCCGAGGGGTTACGGGGAATGGGCCGGGTGATGAGCTCGCGCGGAAGCTTGTAACCCGCAATGAACTGGGATCCGTACTCGCGGAGCGACTCCAAGGTGACCTCGCGGCCCTCGACCGGGGTGACGACGGCGATGAGGCTCTCCCCGAACATCTCGTCCGGCCGCCCGACGACCGCCACATCGGCCACGTCCGGGTGGCCGGCGAGGGCCTGTTCGACCTCCACCGAGTACACGTTGCGCCCGCCCGTGATGATCATGTCCTTCATCCGATCAACGATCGTGATAAACCCGTCGGCGTCCCGGACCGCCACGTCGCCGCTGTGCAGCCAGCCGTCGCGGAGCGCATCGGCGGTGGCCTCGGGCTTGTTCCAGTAGCCCTTCATGATGGTCTCGCCTCGGTAAATGATCTCCCCGGGCTCGCCGACCGCGGTGTCGTTGCCCTCGTCGTCGACGATCCGCGTCTCGGCGTTAGTGATGGACGCCCGTCCGGTGGCATCTGGGCGGGCGCGTACTTCGTCCGGAGTGAGGAAGATGCCGGTCGGGCCGCCTTCGGTTTGGCCGCACAGCTGGAAGAACTGCACGTGCGGCAGGGTGGCGAGCAAGCTGGTCGCCGCGCTCGGCGGCATTGGTGCGGCGCCGAAGAAGCCCAGCCGCCACGCGGACAGATCGCGCGTGCCGAGCTCGGGGTGCTGCAGCAGCATCTGGTACATGGTGGGCACGCCCAGGAACACGGTGATGCGGTGCTTCTCCAGCGCATCCAGGACCGCCTTGGGCTCGAACGCTGGCAGCACCACGTGAGTGGTGCCCAGGCTGAACCCTGACATAACGAACAGGACCAGCTCCGCGCAGTGGTACATCGGCGCGACGTGCAGATTCCGGTCGAAGATATTCATACCGAGTGCGGAAACCGAGTTCCCCACCCACAGCATGCGGTGATGGTCGAACAACGCTCCCTTGGGACGCCCGGTCGTGCCCGAGGTGTAGAGGATAATGCAGTCGTCGTCCTCGATGACCTCCACTTCCGGCGCGGTGGTCGGCATGGTGTCTGCGAGCCGCGCGATGCCCTGCGCGGCGGGCTCGTCCAGCACCAGACTTTGCGGCGCGGACGGCAGCGGATCGAGTTCGTCGAGGCCGGCCACCACCACCGCGAGCCCCTCGGAGTACAGCAGCACCGTCGCACCGGAGTCCTCGAGCAGGTAGCGAAGTTCGCGGGCCGGCACGCGAGGGTTGAGAGGCACGGCAATGGCCCCCAGTCGGAACGCTCCGTACAGGCCCAGGATGTACGCGTCGGAGTTCGGGCTCAGCAGTGCCACCCTGTCGCCCTTGCCGACTCCGAGCGACGCCAACGCGTGCGCATACTGATTGATCCGGGCCGCGAGCTGCTCGTACGAGTAGGTGCTCTCGCCGAAGATCAGTGCGGTCTTGTCCGGGTGCCGGCGGGCATTGAGCGCGAGGGCGCCTCCGAGAGTGGCCATGGTGACTCCTGAGGTGTCGATGACTCCGAGATCGGATATGTGACCCCGGACACAGCAGGAACAGTAACCGCCAGCGTGATGCTTGTACAGATGTTCAGTGAAAGTGAAACTCGAGTCAGGTGGCTGACCCGTGGGAACGATCGACAGCTCCTCCCCCGGACACGCTCACGCCGAGTTCGGGCTTGCTGCGCCCCTCGGTGTGGGTAAAGGTCCCGAGGTGGGTCCAGACGGCATCCACCAGCGGCTGCAGGAACAGCCGGCCCATCTGGTTGATGATCACGTCGACCACCTGGACGGAGTCGGCGCGACCCCGCGAGGCCGCGCCGGTCTCGCGCATCGCAACGACCTCCCGGTGGGTAAGTTCGGTGAGCCGCTCCAGCAGTTGCCCCCGCTGACCACCGGGTTCGAGTAGCGCCCGGCGGAGATAGTTGACCACCTCCGGGTTTCTGACCAGCATTTCCGAGACAGCCTCGTTCCGCACGCGAGCGATTTCTTCGCCGGCCCCGTCGGTCGGCGCCGAAGCAAGGGCCGACGCAAAACGCTCCACGACGATCTGCTCCACGGCCTCGCGGAGGCCGTCTTTGGACCCGTAGTGATGGACCACCAGCCCTACGGTAACCCCGGCGGCGGCCGCGACCGCCCGCATCGGTGTGCGGTCCTCGCCGTTGGCCGCGTAAAGCTCGAGAGCGGCGTTGCGGATTCGCGCTTTGGCGGTGAGATCTTGGTCGCCGGAGTGCTGGGCGGGGCGGTCCACGCGGTCTCCCTTCGGTCGACAAACGAGTCTACGGGGACGCGCCAATCGCTAAAGCTATACAGTGGCTAAGTTTACTGACTACTTGTATAGTCGCTGAAATGAGTCCCAGATCGCTCCGACCCCTGGCCGGCATACAGGTCGTCTCTTTGGCTACCAACCTGCCCGGTCCGCTGGCCGTGGCAGGCCTTCGTGACCTCGGCGCAGCGGTGATCAAAGTGGAGCCGCCGGTGGGTGACGCCTTGGCCGTGGCCGCGCCCTCCTGGTACGCAGAACTGACACAGGGAGTGGAGGTTCGTCGGGCCGACCTCAAAAGTCGTAGCGGCCTGGAGGAGCTGACCAGGCTGCTCGATACGGCGGACGTGTTGGTGACCGCCATGCGCCCGTCAGCGTTCTGCCGACTCGGCCTCGGCGATCTCAGCGACCGCTACCCGCGGTTGTGCCATGTGGAGATCGTGGGCTACGACGGCGCCGACGAGGAGGTCGCGGGCCACGACCTGACATATCAGGCGAGATACGGCACCATCCGGCCGCCGCACCTGCCGCTGGTCCCGGTCGCCGACACCGTCGGTGGGGAGCGGGCCATCTCGGCCGCCCTGGCCCTGCTGCTGGCCCGGGGACAGCACGACTCCGGCGGACATCAACGCATCACTCTCGACGCGGCCGCGTACGACTCCGCGGCTGCCCTCCGGCACGGCCTGTTTGGCAATGGAGCACCACTGGGCGGGGCTCTGCCCTCCTACAACATCTATGCCACCGCCGACGGCCACATCGCCCTGGGGGCACTCGAACCGCACTTCGAGGCCCGCACCAGAGAAGTACTCGATTGCGACGGCACATCCGCCGCCTACACCCGCGCCTTCGCCGCGCACACCACGGCCCACTGGGAGGATCTGGCCGCGCGCCACGACATCCCGCTCACCGCCGTTCGCGATGCCCACCCGGCCACAGCGCAGACCACTCACGCGCCCACGGCGCCCACCACCTGACCACCTTGAGGAAGGACCCAGTCATGACCGACTCCCCCCAGCCCCGTAGTTCCCGAGCCACCCGCGAGGCCGTGATCGTCGATGCCGTCCGGACCCCGGTCGGCAAGCGCGGCGGGGCGCTGGCCGCCTGGCATCCCGCCGATCTGCTGGGGGCCACCCTCAGTGAACTGGTTCGCCGCAGTGATGTGGCGCCGGAGAAAATCGACGACGTGATCGCTGGCTGTGTGATGACGCACGACCAGCAGAGCTCCAACATCGCTCGCCATGCGGTGCTCTCCTCCGGCCTGCCCGATTCGGTGCCGGCCGTGACCGTGGACCGACAGTGCGGCTCGGGGCAGCAAGCTGTCGCATTTGCCGCCCACGGTGTGGAGGCGGGGTCCTACGACCTCGCCATCGCATGCGGCGTGGAGTCGATGTCACAGGTGGCGCTGCCATCCTCATTACAACCCGGCGCCCCGCTAGGCCCGCAATACTCCCCCCGCGAACTGGCCCGCTACGACGGCGGACTGCTGGTTCAAGGCCCGTCCAGTGAGCTGATGAACACCCGCTTCGACCTCAGCCGGGAGGAACTCGACGCCTTCAGCCGCCGGAGCCACGAGCGGGCGCTGGCTGCCACCCGCGACGGCCGCTTCGAGACCCAGCTGGTTCCGCTGCGCCGCGACCCGCTCGATGACTCCAGCGAGCCCGTGACCGCGGATGAGGGGATCCGGGCCGAGCTCGACCCAGAGAAGATGGCGTCCCTGCGGGCGGTGTTCGCCGAAGACGGCAAGACCACCGCAGCCAACTCCTCCCAGCTCAGCGACGGCGCCGCCGCACTACTCATCGCCGACCGCGAGTTCGCCGAGGCCCACGGGCTCACCCCCCGCGCCCGCTTCGTGGTCCACGCGGTCGCCGCGGCCGATCCGATCATCCAGTTCACCGCAATCCTCGAGTCCACCCGCAAGGCCCTGGACCGGTCGGGGCTCACGGTGGACGATATCGACCTGTTCGAGGTCAACGAAGCGTTCGCGGGAGTACCGCTGATGTTCCAAAAAGAGTTCGGCGTCCCCGACGACAAACTCAACGTCAACGGCGGCTCGGTGGCTGTCGGCCACCCCCTCGGATCCACCGGCGCCCGCATGATGACGGACCTGCTGACCGAACTCGAACGCACCGGCAGCCGATACGGGCTACAGACCATCTGCGAAGCCCACGGCACCGCTAACACCACCATCATCGAACGCCTCTGACGAGCCCCCTCCGTCCCAGCCACCGTCCCAACCCCACTTCAGGAGCACCAACATGACGTCCCACCCCATCGTCACCGGTCTGCCGTCGACACACGGTGACAGTTACCAGCTCAACACCACCACCCTGCTGCGGCACTCCGCCCGGACCTACCCCGAGCAGGAGATCGTATTCCGCACCATCGACGGGGGCTGGGACCGCTACACCTACGCAGACATGTTCGAGCGGGTCGGGAAGTCAGCCCACGCGCTCACCGGGCTGGGGGCCGGCCCCGGAACGGTGGTGGGAATCCTGGATTGGAACTCCAAACGCCATATGGAGCTGTACTGGGCGATTCCCGGTATCGCATCGGTGATGCTGCAGATGAACCTGCGGCTCGCCCCGGTGGACCTGGCCTATGTCACCGACCACGCCGAAGCCTCGATCGTGCTGGTCGACGAGTCCCTGCTGCCCGTGGCCGAGGCGCTGGTCGAGCAGGGCGTCGGGGTGAAGACCTGGGTGGTCATGACGGACAAGCCACTCTCGGAGATCTCCACCACCCTGCCCGGGGTCGTCCACTGGGAAGACGCGCTGACGGCCGCGGAATCGACCTTCGACTGGCCGATGATCGACGAAACCTCGGCGTACAGCGCGTGCTACACCACCGGCACCACCGGCCGCCCCAAGGGCGTGTACTACTCCCATCGCGGGATCTACCTCCACACTCTTGCCGAGGCAGCGCAGTTGAAGATGGGCGACGACGACACCGTCATGGTCATCACCCCGATGTTCCACGGCCAGGGCTGGGGACTGCCGCAGTCGGCCATCTACTCGGCCGCCAAGGTCGTGCTGCCCGGACGGTATACGGCCGAGGACACCTCTGTGCTGGTTGACGCGATGATCTCCGAGTCCGTCACCGTAGCCAACGGTGCCCCCGCGATCTTCGAGCCGATGCTCGACTACATCCGCACACTCAAGACGCGCCCGGACTTCAGCCGCGCCCGTCTGCTGTCCGGGGCGACCGAACCGTCGCTCACGCTCATGCGCGGCTTCCATGACCTCACCGGCGCCGACATCATCCACGCCTACGGCGCCACGGAGACCACTCCGCTGGTCACCGTCAACGCAGGCCTGAAGCACACGCTGCGGGACGTGCTCAGTGAGAAGGAGAAGTGGGATCTCAAGCGGGCCCAGGGTCTGCTGGTCAACGGGATCGACATCAAGGTCGTCGGACCGGACGGAACCGAACTACCCCACGACGGTGTCTCCCAGGGCGAGGTGCTCATGCGCGGCCCGTGGATCATCGAGCGCTACCACAAGATGGAAGACAAAGGCGGCGCGTTCGCCGATGGGTGGTGGCGCAGCGGCGATGCCGGCACGATCCGCCCCGACGGCTACCTCAAGCTGACCGACCGCATCAAGGACGTGGTCAAAAGCGGCGGCGAATGGATCTCCTCGATCGACATGGAAAACGCGATCGTCGCCCACCCACAGGTCCGCGAAGCCGCCGTGGTGGGGATCGAGCATCCCAAGTGGCAAGAGCGCCCGGTTGCGATCGTCGTCCAAGAAGACGGTGCCGATCTTGACGTCGACGACATCCACGCCGTGTTGGAAGACAAGTTCGCCAAGTGGCAACTGCCCGACATCGTCATCTTCGCCGACGCGCTGCCGCGCACCAGCGTCGGCAAGTTGGACAAAAAGACGCTACGCACCGACTACGCCGATCTCTACCGGGGAGCCGAGGAATGAACAACCGGAGCGGACACGATGATGTGGTGCGCAGCGAACGACGCGGAGCCGTCGCGATCCTGCGCATCAACCGACCCGAGGCCCGGAATGCACTGAACGCCGCGGTGTTCGCAGCCTTGAACGGGCACCTAGCCGAGCTGCGGACCGATGACTCCGTGCGCGCCATAGTTTTGGCCGGCGCGAGCGGCGTGTTCTGCGCTGGAGCAGACATCACCGCGTTCGACGCCCTGCGGGCCGATCCGTTGATCGGGCAGCGGCGGGCCTCCGGGGGGACTCTATGGGCCGACCTGGAGAACTTCCCCAAACCGGTGATCGCAGCCGTCGAGGGCCTGGCCCTGGGGGGCGGGCTCGAACTCGTCCTGGCCTGCGACACCAGCATCGTCGGCCAGGGTGCCCGCCTTGGATTACCCGAGGTCAAGCTCGGCGTCATCCCCGGCGGCGGCGGCACCCAACGACTCATCCGGGCGCTCGGCAAACCTCGCGCCATGGCACTGCTGCTCAGCGGCGACCTGGTCACCGGGACCGAGGCCGCCACCCTCGGCCTGGTGGGAAAGGTGGTCGACGACGACGAGGTCGTCGAACAGGCGATCGCCCTGGCGCAGCGGATCTCGGCTAATTCCCCGCTGGCCGTGGCCCTGGCCAAAGACGCCGCCCTGGCCGCGCAGACCGGGTCGATAGCCGCAGGGCTCGAGCACGAAAAGCGCAACTTCGTCTATTCACTCGCCTCAGACGACAGCCACGAGGGCCAGGCCGCCTTCGTGGCCAAGCGTTCGCCGAACTTCACCGGCCGCTGACCCGGCCCGACAAGGACAAGATCATGACCACCACCCTGTTCCCCGACCACCGCCCCACCTGGCAAACCGAGTCCCACGAGTTGCTACGGGACCACGCCCGCGCCTTCTTCGCCAGAGAAGTCACCCCCCGCCAGGCGGACTGGGCCCGGCAGGGCCACGTCGACCGCGAACTCTGGAACAGAGCCGGAGCGGCAGGCCTACTGCTCACCGACATCGCCGAAAAGGACGGCGGCGGGGGAGGCGACTTCGGCCACGAGGCTGTAGTGGCCCAGGAACTGGCGTACGCGCACGACAGCGCGTTCGGCTTCACCGTGCACTCCACGATCGTCAGCCACTACATCAACGCCTACGGGACCGAGGAGCAAAAGCGCCGCTGGCTACCCGGGCTCGCCTCCGGCGAGAAAGTGGTGGCCGTCGCCATGACCGAGCCTGGTACCGGCTCAGACCTGCAGAACGTCAAGACCACAGCGATCCGCGACGGCGACCACTACGTGGTCAACGGCGCCAAGACCTTCATCTCCAACGGCACCCACTGCGACTTGGTTGTCATCGTGGCCAAGACCGATCCAGCGGCCGGCGGCAAGGGCATCTCCCTACTAGTCGCCGAGGTCGACAATAACGTCGCGGGCTTCTCCCGCGGCGCCGTCCTCGAGAAGATCGGCATGCACGGATGGGACACCCGCGAACTCTTCTTTGACGACATGCGGGTACCGGTGGAGAACATCCTTGGCGAGGAGGGCTCCGGCTTCGCCGAACTCATGACCCAGTTGCCGCGGGAGCGACTCATCATCGGAGTCGCCGGCGTGGCAGTGGCCGAGGCCGCGGTGATCGAGACCATCCGGTACGTCAAAGAGCGCGATGCGTTCGGCAAGAAACTCCTGGACTTCCAGAACACCCAGTTCGTACTAGCCGAGTGCAAGGCCGACGTCTACGCCGGCAAGGCGCTGATCGACGACGGCATCCGCCGCCAGATCGACGGCACCCTCGACGCCGCCGGCGCCTCGATGATCAAGCTGTGGGCCACCGACATGCAGTGCCGCGTGGTGGACAAGTGCCTACAGCTGTTCGGTGGCTACGGCTACATGATGGAGTACCCCATCGCCCAGATGTACACCGCCTCCCGCGTGCAGCGGATCTACGGCGGCACCAACGAGATCATGAAGCTGCTCGTAGCCAGGTCGCTGTGAACGCCACTCCCCCAAGTCCGTCCGTCTACGCCGAAGACTTCACCCCGGGCCAGATTCACAAACTGGGCGATCACACCGTCTCCAAGGCCGAACTGGTCGATTTCGCCACCCGCTGGGACGCACAGTGGTTTCACATCGATGAGGACGCCGCCAACCAGGGTCACTTCCGCGGACTCATCGCCAGCGGGGTACACACCATTGCCATCGCTCAACGGCTGCTCACACAAACAATGCTCAACCAATGGGCAGTGATCGCCGGGCTCGGATTCGACAAGGTACGGTTCCCGGCGCCCGTCCGACCCGGCAACGTTCTCACCGGAACCGCCCAAATTGCCGAGATCACTCTCGACGGAACACGCGGACGAGTGAAGATAGAAATGCGGCTGACCGATCAGGACGACCACACCGTCCTCTACGCCGAACTGACCATCGTCATGTGGCAAAGAGAGCAGGCCACGACACCGTCCGGAGGCTTCAACTGACACACGGCAGGACGTCACCAGAAAGAGCAACGGTCCCGCCCTACATCGACGAAGCGACCTTCATCTCGTATCCGCAAGTCAGCGTGGGACGTGACGACCCCACCTCACGACGGTGGCTCAAGGTAGTCAAACCCCCGTCCGAGCGCGTCCGCTAGCTAGCGATCGATTTCGCGACACTCACAGAACCAGTCGTTTCCGCAGGGCAGCAGTGTCCGAAAACTCGTGTCGCCTTGCCACCCACATCGAGCACCGGTAACCAGACCTTATGACAAGTAGAAGTATGCGTATTGCATCTGATGAATCGACACCTGACCGCATGCCGGTCACCACTACTCCAGTCGTCTTCGGCTGCGTTGTAAGCACCCCGCCACAGTCTCTGTGGCGTCGACGGACTTAAAATCATCCTGGCCCGAAAACGGAACATCAAGTGTTAGAACTGCTTACCGGAATCACCTCCAGTGCGATCCCACTGACCAATGACAGCCTCACCTCTGCGGGACTGTCCGCCGCATAGCTCACCATCGAATATGGTGCGCCACCAGTGCGGATTCCCCCACCTCAGGCACTGTCTCGCAGCGCGAACGCTTCTCGCGCGCGCTGCAGCCGACGAGCACATTGAGAATCGCTGGAGACTCGACGGAAGGCATATCCTTGACCGTGGCCACCGTCAGAAAGTCGAAATCCAAGTGAGCTGAGCAGATCCGCCTCAATATCGATAGCCGAAAGCAGGATTGAGTCCAGTTCCGAGGCGTCGAGTGCCGTGCGGACGTCCGGGATGTTTTCGTAGAAGGCAACACGTTTGCCCCAATGTGCCGCGATGTAATCATCCCAGTTCTGTCTCGAATGGCTCGACAGAGCTGATAAATCGAGCGTCGGGCTAGAAGCGTATGCGGCAACATATGCAAGGTGCTTGGTCAGCCAATCTTGCGTTGACATGACGGCGCCTTGAAACTTCTCCACGTCTGAGCTGGCCGGGTCGACCAAGGCATTCATGAGTTCGCAGTTCAGCCAGAACATTGCCTCATCAATGTAATCAACGTCGCCGGTCATTGCGACCGGATACCCAAGGTCAGCGAGCCCACGCTCGATCCGAAGTTCATCAATGGCCAGGGCTCCGAGGCACATCAGCAGCCAACGCCACTCGGAGTCAACGAGGTGCTGGCGGCCTATCACGCCCTCGCCGCGTTTGCCGAGTTTGACGTGGCCGGCCTCATGGGCCGCTAGCCTCTCCAACAGGAGATTGTCTCGATTGCGCAGTTCAGGTGCGTTAAAGACGATAACTTCGCCTGTAGAT
>NZ_BAOP01000057.1 GCF_000344135.1 Gordonia malaquae NBRC 108250
GGAGCAGCGGGGCAAGTTCGCTCAAGAAGCAGAGGCGAGCTTGTTGAGGTGCAGGGTCGAACTCGCTCAAGGAGCAGTCGAGCTGGCTCAGGGAGCGGGGGTGGACTTGGCAACGCGGTACTGGCCCGCGGCCCGCTTCATCATCTCGCGGGCGCGGGAGCGGTCGCCCGCGTAGTCGTAGGCGCGGGCGATTCGGTAGGTGCGGACCCAGTCGGACGGGTCCGCTTCCCACTCTTCCTTGACCTGGGCGAACAGTTCATCGGCGGCGTCGCGTTCGATGCGACCCGACGCGCGTCGCGGCAGGTCGTCGACGTCGAGTTCGCGTCCGAGGTCGGCGACGGCGGCAGCCATGCGCTGGTGTTCGATCCCCGACTTGAGCGTCGCGACGATCATCCACACGCCGAGCAGCGGGAGGATGAACACGCCGACGCCCAAACCGATCGAGACCGCGGTCCCCTCCCCGATCAGATTCACCGCCATTCGTCCGAGGATCACGAAGTAGACGCACATCGCGATGACGAGGAAGGCGATCATCGCCACGATCGGGCGGGAGTCGGGTTTACGGGCAGACACGTGTCACAGATCCATCAGGTGCTCGAGGCCGACCGTGAGGCCGGGGCGGAGCCGATCTCGCGGACGCCCAGGAGAACACCGGGGACGAACGAGTTGCGGTCGATCGAGTCGTGGCGAATGGTCAGCGTCTCCCCCTGGGTGCCGAACAGCACTTCCTGATGGGCGACGAGTCCGGCCAGGCGGATCGAATGAACGCGGACACCGTCGACGTCTGCGCCGCGCGCCTCCTCGATGCCCGTCGACGTCGCGTCCGGCGACGGTCCGAGCCCTGCTTCGGCGCGAGCCGCGGCGATCAGCTGGGCCGTTCGCCCTGCGGTGCCGGACGGCGCATCCGCCTTGTGCGGGTGGTGGAGCTCGACGACCTCGACCGAGTCGAAGAAGCGTGCGGCCTGCTGCGCGAAATGCATCGACAGGACGGCGCCGATCGCGAAGTTCGGTGCGATCAACACGCCACTGCGCGGATTCGCACCCAGCCACTCGGTGACCGTCGCGAGGCGCTCCGACGTGAACCCGGTGGTGCCGACGACCGCGTGGATCCCGTTGTCGATCAAGAACTTCAGGTTGTCCATGACTGCGTCGGGGTGGGTGAAGTCGACCACCACCGACGTCTCCGAGTCGACGAAGGCCTGCAGGGAGTCGCCCTTGTCGACGCCGACGGTGAACACGGCGTCGGAGGAGCCTTCAACACCTTCAATGATGGCCTTGCCGACCTTGCCGTTGCTGCCGAGTACACCCGTGCGGATGCCGTTGCCCATGAGCGGAGCCTCTCTTGTCGCGGATCTCCTGTCCAGTCTAGAAGCACGTTCTCGGCCACATCCGACGAGGATTCTTGATCGATCGATCGAATGAGGCTAGGGTCACAGAATCGCTTGACTAGTACGCGTTTCACTTTCGAGGAGACTCATGTCTGACATCTCTCGCCGCTCACTCCTGCAGGCAGCCGCCGTCGGTGCGACCGCGACCGCCGCAGCAGCCACGATCGGCGGAGTCGCCGTCAGCCAGGCCGGGCCGGCAACCGCTGCCACCGGATACCTCGTCGGCGCGGGCAAGGGCGACATGACCGGCGCCATCGCGGGCCAGGGAATGATGGGCTACTCCGACGCCGAGCAGGTGGCGAAAGGCCTACTCGGTCGGACCTGGGCACGCGCCTACGTCATCGCCGACGCGGCCACCGGCAAGCGTGTCCTGTTCATCACCGCCGACATCGCATGCATCTTCACCTCGCACCACAACCTCCTGCTCGCCGAACTCGCCAAGCGTTACGGCGACACGTACAACGTGCACAACGTGAACATCAACGCGACGCACAACCACACCTCGTGCGGCGGCACGTCGTGGGATTACGCATACGTGCTGGCGGCGATGGGTCACCGCGGCAATTCCTTGAAGGCCGAACTCGCCGGCTTGCTCGACGCCGTCGACGAAGCTCACCGCAGCCTCGGCCCCGGAACCGTCGAACTCGGCCATGACGAGCTGCACAACGCCAGCGCGAACCGGTCGATGCCTGCGTTCAAGCTCAACGCCGCAGAGGACCGTCGCCACTTCCCGGAGAACATCGACCCGCAGGTGACCGCGCTCCGGCTCCGGCGCGGCGGTCAGACCATCGGTGAGATCACCTGGTTCGCCACCCACGGCACGTCGCTGACCGACAACAACTTCCAGATCGGCCCCGACAACAAGGGTTACGCGTCGTACCTCGCCGAACAGCGCAACGCAGGTGTTGTCGCAGCTCACGCGCAGACCAACGCAGGCGACATGACACCGAACCTGTGGCTGCGGAAGATGAACCCGGGCGGGCCCACCGAGGACCATCGCACCAACCGCGTGCTCATCGGCCGCCGCCAGGACGACGCGGGCCAGCGCGCCCTGTCCGGTGCCCGCGCGATGTCGAAGGGCGGCGTCGACACTGCGACCCGCTACCTCAACCTCGACGACCTGCACATCTCGGGTCACTACACCCCCAACGGCAAGTCGACCCGCACGTCGCCCGCCATCATGGGCATGGCCGCGGCCGCGACGAGCATGGAGGACAACAACCGCAGCCAGCTCGCGATCTTGCACGAGGGCATGCGCAACGAGCTCGCAATGGCACTCGGCGCAGGCAAGACACCCACTCCCGCACAGTGGATGCTCGACGTCCAGGCGCCGAAAGCCGACCTCTTTCCGCTCGGTCTGCTTCCGCCTCGCTCGTGGATCGAGCAGCGCCTGCCGATCCAGTTGATCCGCATCGGCGACCTCGCGCTCGCGGCGATGCCCTCGGAGACGACGATCGTCGCAGGTCTGCGCATTCGCCGCCTCGTCGCCGATGCTCTCGGCATGCCGTTGGAGAACGTCCTTCTCCAGGGCTACTCGAACGGCTACAGCCAGTACACGGTGACGCCTGAGGAGTACTTGGCCCAGCAGTACGAGGGCGGCGAGAGCCTGTTCGGCCGGTGGACGCTGTGCGCGTACATGCAGGAGTTCCATTCGATGGCGCGCTCGATGGCGCGAGGCAGCCGCAAGCCTGCGGGTGCCCGCCCGGCGAACCGTGACGATCTGCAGCCCGATCTCCTCGGCGGTCAGCCCGCGGACACACCGATGCCTGGCCGCAAGTTCGGGCAGGTCGTGTCGAAGGTCCCGTCGTCGGCGAAGGTCGGGACGACGGTCTCCGCAAGCTTCTGCGGGGCGTTCCCGTCCAACAAGATCCGCCGCGGCAAAGGCACCAAGGGCTATTTCGCCGTGGAGCGCTTCACCGGCACCGCGTGGACGGTCGCTTTCGACGACGACCACGAGTCGACGGAGATGACCTGGGTCCGACCCGGCGGCAGCGCGTCGGCGTCCAAGGTGACCGTGTCGTGGCACGTGCCGCGCAACACTCCCGCAGGCGACTACCGCATCCGGTACTACGGCGACGTGAAGTCTGCGTCGGGCGGCCTTCGCGAGATCACCGGCACCACGGGTCGCATCAAGGTCAGCTGACCCGTCCCAGATACAGGAGGATCGCGCGCACGCGACGATTCTCCGTCTCGGGAGGCAGATCGAGTTTGGCGAAGATGTTCGCCACATGCTTGGAGACCGCGGCGTCGGACACGACGAGCGACGCCGCGATCTCCGAGTTGCTCGCACCGCGAGCCATGAGTTCGAGCACTTCGGATTCACGGGGCGTGAGCCGGTCGAGCACCGCCGTGGCGAACATGGATGCGACCACCTCCGGATCGACGACCACACCGCCGGCGATGACCGTGTCGACGGCCCGCAAGAAGTCCGCGACTCGCCCGACCCGCTCTTTGAGCAGGTAGCCGACCGCTCCCCCGGGTTCGGCGAGCATCGTCCTGGCATACGCTGCGGCGACGTACTGCGACACCACCAGCACCGGCAGTCCGGGTCGGCCTTGCCGAAGCTCAAGCGCCGCGCGCAGGCCGTCGTCACCCGACCCCGGGGGCATGCGCACGTCGGTGATCACCAGGTCGACGTCGGTCACGTCCACGAGACGCAGTGCGTCGGCGTTGTCGACGACGGCGACCACATCGTGGCCTGCACGTTCCAGGATGCGTTGAATGCCTTCGGCCAGCAGGATCGAGTCCTCGGCCAGGACGATGCGTTGTGTCACCGTCCGATTGTCCCCGACGCCGTCAGGACGACGACGGGCCGCACCAGTGAAGGACGGTGGGGCCGCCTGTCGGGCTGTCGACGGTGAGAGCGGCTCCAACTGCCTCCGCCCGCTCGACGAGGCCGGCGAGCCCGCTGCCTGCCGAGACGTCCGCACCACCCGCGCCGTCGTCTGTGACGGTCATGGTGACCGTGTCCGCACCGGCGAGGTGAATGGTCACCGTCGACGCCGCCGCGTGCTTGACGGCATTCGTCACCGCTTCGCTCGCCGTGTAGTAGAGCGCCCGCTCCACGGGGCCCGACAGTCGTCGGCCCGGAGTCCATCCGTCGCCCACGCTCACGTGAACGACCACCGGGCCGCCGAGCTCCGCGCACGCCGCCTCGACACCGTGGTCTTCGAGAACCTGCGGATGGATGTCCCGCACCGTGTCCCGCAGAGACGAGAGCGCGCGCTCGACGCGCGCTTGAACTGCTTCGACGTCGGTACGGACGGTCGGGTCGTCGTTCATCTGGGCGATCTCTCCCAACTGCATCGCCGCGCCCACCAACTCCTGCTGTGGGCCATCGTGGAGATCCCGCTCGATACGGCGTCGCTCCACCTCGAACGAGTCGACGAGCACACCACGAGACGACTCCAGCGCTTCGACACGGGCGGCGAGCTCCTCCTGGCGGGGTCCGAGCAGGGCGATCGCGATCGACGCAGTCGCTGCGGCGACAACGGCCCACAGGTACAGCGTGATGATCAGGAGCGGGATCGCGATCGGGACCAGCATCCAGGCTTCAGCCGTGCTTTCCACCGTCCAGAACCCGAGTTCGATAGGCATGTCCTGAACGACGAACATCGGCGCGAGGGCGAACATGCCGAGCACAACACCTTCGAGAACGAGGATGAGTGTCAGCACGGGCGTCACCGCAGCCAGTACGAGCGTGTAGACCACCTCGCGCCACGTCGACGCCTCACCGAGTCGGACTCCGATCCGCATCCCGAAGCCACCGTCCACCGGTCGGTGCGGGTCGCCGATCTCGGGCAGCCCGAGCAGTCTCACGCGCTGGCGTTCGATCTTGCCGAGCAGATTCGCCCATGCGGGAACAAACGGCAGCAGCACGATCGCGATGTAGACGAGGATCGTCAGCCAGCCGAGGATCAGCGTGACGCCGGTGTACGTCGCCGCGCGCCACGGCGTGGCGGACAAGAGGTACGTGAGCGGCGATTGCCGCATGCGCTGCCACGGGGCGCCGGGAGACGGTTCGTCCGCGGAGTGGATGGTTCGGTTCATATCGGTGATTACCATGCCTTGAACGCTATTGACCTGCACAGATGGAGTCACGGGCCTGGTGTGGACAGTTCATGGTAGAGCCAGCACCAGCCTCGCAGACGACTCCGGCCCGCGACACGGTGAGTGTCGCGGGCCGGAGCCGTCAATCCGAGGGATCAGGCGTCAGCCTTCTCCTCCGCCTTCTTGTCGTCTGCCTTGTCCGCGTCGTTGTTGACGGGGATGAGGCTGATCTTGCCGCGCTCGTCGATGTCGGCGATCTCCACCTGGAGCTTGTCACCGACCTTGACGACGTCTTCGACCTTGCCGATGCGCTTGCCGTTGCCCAGCTTGCTGATGTGGACGAGGCCGTCGCGGCCCGGCAGCAGCGAGACGAATGCGCCGAAGGCGGCCGTCTTCACAACGGTGCCGAGGAAGCGCTCGCCGACCTTCGGCAGCTGCGGGTTGGCGATGGCGTTGACCTTGTCGATCGCCGCCTGAGCGGACAGGCCGTCGGCTGCGCCGATGAACACGGTGCCGTCGTCCTCGATCGAGATGTTGGCGCCGGTCTCTTCGGTGATGCCGTTGATCGTCTTGCCCTTGGGTCCGATCAGCTCGCCGATCTTGTCCATCGGGATCTTGACGGTGGTGATCCGCGGAGCGTACGGGCTCATCTCGTCGGGCTCGTCGATAGCCTCGGCGAGGACGTCGAGGATGGTGAGGCGGGCCTGCTTGGCCTGGCTCAGCGCACCGGCGAGAACCTTCGAGGGGATGCCATCGAGCTTGGTGTCGAGCTGGAGAGCCGTCACGAAGTCCTTGGTGCCTGCGACCTTGAAGTCCATGTCGCCGAATGCGTCCTCGGCACCGAGGATGTCGGTGAGGGCGACGTAGCGGGTCTCAGTCTTGCCATCGATCGTGACCTCGTCGGAGACCAGGCCCATCGCGATGCCTGCAACCGGAGCCTTCAGCGGCACACCGGCGTTGAGCAGCGAGATGGTCGCAGCACAGACCGAACCCATCGACGTCGAACCGTTGGAGCCGAGAGCCTCGGACACCTGGCGGATCGCGTACGGGAACTCCTCGACGCTCGGGAGCACCGGCACGATGGCGCGCTCGGCGAGTGCGCCGTGGCCGATCTCGCGACGCTTCGGCGAGCCGACACGACCGGTCTCACCGGTCGAGTACGGCGGGAAGTTGTAGTGATGCATGTAGCGCTTGCTGGTCTCGGGGCCGAGTGAGTCGACCTGCTGAGCCATCTTGACCATGTCGAGGGTGGTGACGCCCATGATCTGGGTCTCGCCGCGCTCGAACAGTGCGCTGCCGTGTGCGCGCGGGATGATCCCGATCTCGGCCGACAGTTCACGGATGTCGGTGATGCCACGGCCGTCGATGCGGAAGTGGTCGGTCAGGATGCGTTGGCGGACGAGCTTCTTGGTCAGCGAGCGGTAGGCTGCGCCGATCTGGCCTTCGCGACCCTCGAAACGCTCGCCGAGTTCGGCGAGGACGTCTGCCTTGAGTGCGTCGGTCGCGTTGTCGCGTTCCTGCTTGCCGGAGATCGCGAGGGCGTCGCCGAGGCGTGCCGATGCGAACTCGGAGACTGCCGTGAAGACGTCGTCGGCGTAGGCCGGGAACAGCGGGAAGTCGCGGGTCTCCTTGGCGGCTGCCGCGGCCAGCTGCTTCTGCGCCTCGCACAGTGCGGCGATGAAGGGCTTCGCAGCCTCGAGGCCTTCTGCGACGACGGTCTCGCTCGGCGCCTGAGCGCCGCCTGCGATGAGTTCGAGGACGTTCTCGGTGGCCTCGGCTTCGACCATCATGATCGCGACGTCGGCGGATGCGCCTTCACCGGCGACGATGCGGCCTGCGACGACCATGTCGAACACGGCGCCTTCGAGCTGCTCGACGGTCGGGAACGCGACCCACTGGCCCGCCTTGTTCTCGTCGGTCGGGATGAGGGCGACGCGGACGCCGCCGACGGGACCGGAGAACGGCAGGCCGGCGATCTGCGTCGACGCGGAAGCAGCGTTGATCGCCACGACGTCGTACAGGTCGTTCGGGTCGAGCGAGAGGATGGTCTCGACGACCTGGATCTCGTTGCGGAGGCCGTCGACGAACGACGGGCGCAACGGACGGTCGATGAGACGGCAGGTGAGGATCGCGTCGGTCGACGGGCGGCCTTCGCGGCGGAAGAACGATCCGGGGATGCGTCCCGCGGCGTACATGCGCTCTTCGACGTCGACGGTCAGCGGGAAGAAGTCGAAGTGGTCCTTCGGCGACTTCGAGGCGGTGGTCGTCGAGAGGATCATGGTGCCCTCGTCGAGGTACGCGACGACCGAGCCTGCGGCCTGCAGTGCGAGGCGGCCGGTCTCGAAGCGGATCGTGCGGGTGCCGAACGATCCGTTGTCGATGACAGCGGAGACTTCGGTGATCGAATCGTCGAAGTCGTCGTTGATGACATCAGTCATGAAGTGGATTTTCCTTTGTTTGTGCCGTCGCGATCCACGCGCGGCGATATGCAGGTGCAGACCCTCCAGCAGCACTGTGCCGCAAGGGGTCTACCGCGATGAGAGTGTGGGAACGGCCCTACGGTCGTGAACAGCGCACCTCGCGCTGTGAGTAGACGGCCTTCGATCGAAGCGGCCGGATGTGCCCTTGCACTTCCGACAGCCACTACCGAGGACCGATCTGACGTGTCACGACCATTCGTGCGTACCGCACCTTCATCGCACGGACATTCTAGCATTCACCCTGCAAAAACACTTCGAGGCCGCAACCCGTGCGGGTTGCGGCCTCGAAGGCGAAATCACGGCTACGTCAGCGACGCATGCCCAGACGCTCGATCAGCGAGCGGTAGCGGTTGATGTCCACGCCGGCCAAGTACTTCAGCAGGCGACGACGACGACCGACGAGCAGGAGCAGACCACGACGGCTGTGGTGATCGTGCTTGTGCTGCTTGAGGTGCTCGGTAAGATCCTTGATTCGCTTGGTCAGCATCGCGACCTGAGCCTCCGGCGAACCGGTGTCGGTCGGGTGCACGCCGTACTCAGCGAGGATGGCCTTCTTCTCTTCAGTGGTCAATGCCATGAGAGTCTCCTTGATTTCCAGTCCGTGCTCCAGACTTCCCCACCAGGGAAAGGGTGCGCCGCCACGGACCGCAGCCGACACCAGCGGTGTACGTTACCAGGTCACACCTGTTGTGAAGAATCCGATCGGGCGGCGGCACCGCTGACAGAGACGACCGCGCTGCAGATCAGAGCAACGATGCTCGCAGCCATCCCGGCGTACAGCCCCCACGCGGCCGATGAATCGACAAACACGTTCACGCCGATCCGAGCTTCGCTTTCACGCAATACCGAGTCAGGGTCGAGCCACGACCTCAGCAGCACGACGAAGGCCACCAGCGCAGAAACTGCGCCGACGACGCCCAGAGTGCGACGACAGTAGAACGCCCCCACAGCGAACGCCAGACAAACGGCGACTCCGGTCACGAGCACAGCCCAACCAGCCGGATGAGTCGTGATCAGTTCGTCGCGGTGGACGTAGAAGACACCGAGACCACGCGGTTCGAGCGCCATGTTCGGGGCCCGTACCACCGAACCGTGCTCGCGATGATCAGCATGCACCCTGCGGCGACGCCGAGGACTGCTGCCAGCGTGCCGGCGGCACCGCCGCGGCGTTCCATCTGTCAGTCTTCGGCCGACAGAATCGTTCGCGTGCGGTCGACATCGTCGGCGATCGCGGCGATGAGGGCGTCGATGCCGTCGTACGACTCCATGCCGCGCAGACGACTGACGAAGTCGACGGCGACGTGTTGTCCGTAGAGGTCGGCGTCGACGTCGAGGACGTACGCCTCGACTGTGCGGTTCCGTCCCGAGAACGTCGGGTTGGTTCCGACCGACACCGACGCCGCGTAGCGCTCGCCGACTCGGATGTCGTCCGCTTCCTTGTCGCCGAGGACGGTGAACCATGCGGCGTAGACCCCGTCGCCGGGGATGGCGGCATGCTCGGGCGGAGCGACGTTGGCGGTCGGGTATCCGAGGTCGCGGCCGCGGCGCTCACCGTGGACGACGACCCCCTCGACCCGATGCGGGCGGCCGAGCGCTTCTGCGGCCAGCTCGACGTCGCCCGATGCGACGCACGAACGGATGTAGGTGGACGAGTACGTCACTGCGTGCTCTCCGAACAGCGACACCGCGGTGACCTCGAATCCGAACCGCTGGCCGAGTTCGCGGAGCTTCGGGACGTCGCCGAGCGCCTTGTGGCCGAACGTGAAGTTGTCACCGACGATCACCTCTGCGGCATGCAACTGCTCGACGAGGACCTCGTGGACGAACTCCTCGGGCGACTGCGCCGCCAACGTCGGGGTGAACGGGATGACGCAGAAGACGTCGATCCCCATCTCCTCCGCGAGGTCCGCGCGGCGCCGCAGCGTCGACAGTTGCGGCGGGTGGCTGCCCGGTCGCACCACTTCGGACGGATGCGGGTCGAACGTCATGAGAACGGCGGGCACTCCGCGCTCCGCCGCCGCACGCGTCGCCGCGTTCACCAATTGGGCGTGCCCACGGTGAATACCGTCGAACACGCCGATGGTCACCACACAGCGACCCCATCCGGCAGGTACCTCGTCCAAACCTCGCCAACGCAACACGGGTCTAAGAGTACGACTCGCGCGCGCTATCGGCAGTGCCCGGTGGGTAAGGTTTGGTTCATGCCCGACTCTCGACCGGTCGACGAACTCTCGTCAGTGACCCAGGACTACCTGAAAGTGATCTGGACGTCGCAGGAGTGGTCCGACACCAAGGTGACGACAAAACTGCTGGCCGAGAAGCTGAGCGTGTCCCCGTCCACCGCGTCGGAAGGCATCCGCAAGCTCGCCGATCAGGGCCTTGTGGACCATGCCCCGTATGGTGCGGTGACTCTGACCGACAGCGGCCGTGAGGCCGCAGTCGGCATGGTCCGCCGACATCGACTCCTCGAGACCTTCCTCGTCCGCGAACTCGGGTACGGCTGGGACGAGGTGCACACCGACGCCGAAGTCCTCGAACACGCCGTCTCCGAGCTTCTCCTCCAACGCATCGACGCGAAACTCGGCCATCCCAAGCGCGACCCGCATGGCGACCCGATTCCGGACGCCAACGGAACGGTGCCCTCGTCGGCGTCACTCCAACTCGCCGACCTCGACGTGGACGACGTCGGCACGATCACCCGCATCTCCGACTCCGACCCCGAGATGCTCCGGTACTTCGAAGAGATCGGCATCAGCCTCGACTGTCGAGTGCGGATCACCGAGAAGCGAGCCTTCGCAGGCACGGTGACCGTCTGTGTCGACGACGGCACACCGATCCACCTCGGTGACATCGCCGCCCGCGCGATCTTCCTCGACCGCGCCTGACCCACTCCCAAACTCAGTACTCACAGCGACATCCGAGGGAAG
>NZ_BAOP01000056.1 GCF_000344135.1 Gordonia malaquae NBRC 108250
GATAGCCCTCGACCGGCTTTCTGAGTACTGAGTTCGGGGAACCCGTCTCGCTGAGCCCGAAGCGGATAGGGTGCATGTTGTGACCTCCGCCTCAATCGAGCATCCCGTCGTCGAGACCGTGTCCGGCCCCATCCGCGGCCGATTCGTCCCCACGAGCAACGGTTCGACCGTCGCCGCGTTCCTCGGAATCCCCTACGCCGCAGCACCTGTCGGCGACCTCGCAGTCGCCGCACCGCAGCCTCCCACTGCTTGGACGGCGCTTCGCGACGCCGGTGAGTACGGGCCCGCGGCACCGCAGGTCGGGTATCCGGAGCCGATCGGATCGATCCTGGAGAACGTCATCGCGCCCGGCGACGACTACCTGAACGTCAACGTGTGGACACCCGACACCAACGCGCACGACCTTCCGGTTCTCGTGTGGATCCACGGTGGAGCCTTCACTCGCGGAGCGAATCGGGTCGGCATCTACTCCGGCGACTCCTTCGCCCGCGACGGCGTGGTGTTCGTCGGAATCAACTACCGCCTCGGGGCGCCCGGCTTCGCGTCTGTCGAAGGTGCACCGGAGAACCGTGGACTGCTCGATCAGATCGCCGCCCTCGAATGGGTGCGCGACAACGTCGCCGCGTTCGGCGGCGACCCGTCGCAAGTCACCATCGTCGGTGAATCCGCAGGCGCGATGAGCGTCGCGTCGCTCCTGGCGTCACCGCGCGCCACGGGACTGTTCCAGCGGGCCGTGATGGAGAGCGGCAACGGCGTGGCGGCCGCGACGATCCCCGACGCTCGCAAGGTCAGCGCCAGAATCAGCGAGATCCTCGGCGTGGAACCGACTGCTGCGGGCTGGGCATCCGTGTCGTCCGAGGACCTGCTTGCGGCCCAGACCCAGATGGCCCTCGAACTGTCGATGAACCCCGATGCATCCGTGTGGGGCGAATCGGTCATCGCTGCAGGCCAAGGCATCATGAGCTTGTTCCCGGTGATCGACGGTGACGTACTGCCTGCCCACCCTGTTGCATCGATCGCCGACGGCGCAGGCGCCGGAGTGCCGCTGCTCGCGGGCTGGAACGCCGACGAGTTCCACTTCTTCCTGGCGCCGACCGGTCTGGTCGCCGCGGTCGACGAGGCCGGCGCCGCCGGGTTCCTGGCACGTGCCGGACTCGACACGGCGCGGTTCACCGAACTCGTCGCGAGCGGCGTCACTCCGGGTGACGCTCTGTGCGCCGAACTGACCCGGACGGGGTTCTCCGACCCGACGATCAACATCGCCGACGCCCGAGGAGACACTCACACGTTCCTGTACGAGTTCGGCCGCCACAGCCCGGTCGCAGGCATTCGCGCCGGACACGCCGTCGAGATCCCCTACGTCTTCGATCACCTCGATGACGCTCACCGCTTGGTCGGCGACTCCCCCGACCAAGCACTCGCGACCCGAATGCACGCCGTCTGGACGGCATTCGTCATGTCCGGTGATCCGGGGTGGGAACCTCACGTCGCAGGAGCGCAGCCGCACCTGTTCGCGTGAGGGATCAGCGGAGGGTCGCGGGGCGCACGACCATGACCGAGCTCGCTCGTCGACCCTTCTCCTGGACCAGTGCGATCGCCTGCCCGGACGGATCGACGACGGTGTAGACGCCTTTCATCCCGACAGGCTCCAGCCAGCGGCCCTGGCTGATCGACTCGGCATCGTCGTCGCTGATCTCGCGCAGCGGGAAACACAGCTTCGCCGCATCATCGATCCCGAGCGACAGTCCGGGAGCCTCCGTCACCGCATCCATCGTCCGCGCGTGATCCAGAGTGAACGGCCCGACGGCCGTGCGGCGGAGCGCAGTCAAGTGACCGCCTACGCCCAGGCCGGCGCCGAGATCCCGCGCGAGGGAACGGATGTAGGTTCCTGACGAGCAGTCGACGTCGACGTCG
Source organism: Gordonia malaquae NBRC 108250 (assembly GCF_000344135.1). Taxonomy (GTDB): domain Bacteria; phylum Actinomycetota; class Actinomycetes; order Mycobacteriales; family Mycobacteriaceae; genus Gordonia; species Gordonia malaquae. The sequence continues at coordinate 1,915 of NZ_BAOP01000056.1, forward strand.
ACATCGACGAACGCGCCGTCGCGGCGGATGTCGAGGATGTCGAATCTCGAGACCGTGACGGGTCGAGCATCGAGCTCGAACTCCTCGCCCGTGCGCATGAGGACGTGAGCGCGTCGGCCGTCGACCTTGATGGCACTGACCTTGGCGGGGATCTGCAGGATGTCGCCGGTCAACGCGGCGACTCCGGCCACGATCTGCTCATCGGTGACGCCGCTCGCATCCGACGATTCGAGGACGTCGCCCTCGGCGTCGTCGGTGTTCGTGCTCTGGCCGAGTCGGATTGTCGCTGCGTACGACTTCGTCGTCAGCGACAGCAAGCCGAGAAGCTTGGTGGCGCGCTCGACGCCGATCACGAGGACCCCGGTCGCCATCGGGTCGAGGGTTCCCGCATGCCCGACCTTGCGTGTCTGGAACGCCTTCCGGGTCTTGGCGACGACGTCGTGGCTTGTCATTCCGGCAGCCTTGTCGACGATGAGCAGCCCCGCGTTGTCGATGCTGGAATCTGCCATCAGGTGAGCGCAATCGTCGTGAGGATCAGACCGTCCGTGACGGCCCACCGACCGGGCATCGTCAGCAGCGGGCCGCCCCCGTCGATGGTGGCGCCGTCGATCAGGATGGTGGACGTGAACGTGCCGCTCAGTCCGTCGGCGTCAGTGTCCCTGGTGAACGTGATGTGAGCGTCCTCGAAGCCGAGCCAACGGTGAGTGATCGGGAACCACGCCTTATATGTCGCCTCTTTGGCGCAGAACAGGAGGCGATCCCAGTGCAGGTCGTCGTCTCGGGTGGCGAGGACGTCACGCTCCGCCTGTACCGAGGTGTGGCTGAGGACGCCGTCCGGCAGCGCCAGGTGCGGTTCGGCGTCGATGCCGAGCGAGCGGACCTGCATCGTGTAGGCGGCGACGGCCGCGCGATAGCCGTCGCAGTGCGTCATGCTTCCGACGACTTGATTCGGCCACAGCGGCATGCCGCGTTCGCCGCGCAGGATCGGAACCGGGTCGTATCCGAGCTGGCCGAGGGCTTGACGGGCGAGGTGCCGCGCGGTGATGAACTCGCGACGACGCTTCTCCACCGCCTGCGAGATGAGGCTCTCTTCGGCGGGCATGGCTGTCAGTCCGGGTGGGTCGCCGAATGTTTCGGCGGCGCCCACGCCGGACGGCACGAGTCGCGAGATCATGTGTTCGATTTTGCCATGCTCATCTGTCGCGCCTGGCGCGCCGCTCCTCGATGCGTTTGCGGAACTCGGCCGCCTTCTCCTCGTAGTCCGGCGGCAGGTCGAAGCGCGCACCGTGCTCGGGCAGCGCGTCGGGTGTGATGCCGCCGTCCGGCACGATCGGACGCAGCAGCGGATGCGGCAGACCGCGTCGCTTCCATTCCCGGGGGTAGCCGACAGACACCTCCTCGAACCGGACACCGTCGTACCAGGTGGTCCGCGGGATGTGCAGGTGACCGTAGACGCTGCAGGCAGCGTTGAACCTGGTGTGCCAGTCGGCGGTCAGCTCACTGCCGCACCACAACGCGAACTCCGGGTACATCAGTGCGTCGCACGGCTCTCGTCGGAGCGGCCAATGGTTGATCAGCACCGTCTTCTCACTCGGATCGATCGCCTCCAACCGTGTCCGGGTGGCCTCGATCCGGGCTCGACCCCACGCATCGCGGGTTCCGAAAGGTTCCGGCGACAACAGGAACTCGTCGGTCGCGACGACGTTCCGCTCCCGTGCGACGGCCAGCGCCTGCAGCGTTGTTGTTGTGCCCTCGGGGCGAAATGTGTAGTCGTACAACAGGAACATCGGGACGACCCGCACAGGGTCCGAGCCGTCTCCCGGGTCGAACAGCGGATAGATGTCCTCCGGGGTGACCACACCGAGGTCGCGGCAGGCCTGAACCAGGTAGTCGTATCGGGCGACGCCGAAGATCTGCAGCGGATCCTTCGCCGTCGTGTAGAGCTCGTGGTTTCCGGGGACCCACACGACCTTGGCGAAACGTGCCGCAAGACGGCGCAGCGTGTCGACGATGTCGTCAGTGCGCTCGGCGACGTCGCCTGCGACGATCAGCCAGTCCCCGGGATCTGTGGGCCTGATCTGGTCCAGGATCTGCTCGTTGCCGCGGTGCGAGACGTGCAGATCGCTGATCGCCCAGAGAGTCGCCATGCGTTCATCGTCGCACGCGTCGATTCACGGCTGATCACCGCCGCGCGACACCATCCGAGGCACTCGCCGACTGCCCCGTTTCATTTCCGGATCGGACGCGCGGCGCGATGAGAGGACTACCGTGGAGCCATGACGCAGCCCATCCCGGTTCCGCCGCCGACAGTGGAACTCGATCCGTCCCCGCTCCTCCGACACAACCCGGACCGGGACCGCTACGAGATGTGGTCGGGCGACGAGTTGATCGGATTGGCCGGCTACGAGCTGACCGCAGGGGGCGACATCGTCATCCTCCACACGGTGGTGACCGAGAAGTTCGGACGAGCCGGCTTCGCTCGCCTCCTCACCGTCCAACTGCTCGACGCCCTCGAAGCCGAGGGCCGGCAAGTGGTCCCGGTCTGCACGTATGTGCAGAAGTTCGTGGAGAGATTCCCGCAGTACCAGCACATGATCCTGGCCTGATGCGGCCGACGGACTCGCGGCTGCGCGCTGTGATCGCCGTTGTCGCCCTCGCGGTGTCGAGCGCTGTGCCGGTAGCGATGTTCACGTTCGCCGATCAGATCCCCGTTGCTGCCGCCGTGTTCGGCTTGATTGTCAACGCGGTGTTGTACAGCACGGTGCTCTATGCCATAGCTCCACCAGGAAGAGCCGCGACCGCGGCGAGCACTGCAATGGCGGCAACAGTGATTCCGGTCGTGTCACTGCCGCTGGTCGCAGACGCGACCTTGTTTATCGTCGGCTGGCCGTTTGCATACGTCCTCGCATGGTCGATCGCAAGGCGAGTCGGTATCGGGCTCTTCGGCGTCATCGCCGCGACCATCGTGGTCGTCTACGGGTACGCGATGTTGATGGTCTATTTCGTGATGCCCGGCCCCGCCTCAGAGCACCTGGTGAACCACGCGTCCGGCGCCATCCGAATCGGCTGGGTGATCATCGCCGCCGCCAATGTCGCGTTCTGGCTCGAGGAAGTGATCCGAGAACGGATCACCAGACGAACGACCACGCCAGCACCCCGAGAGACAGCGCCAGCATTCCCAAGCAGTTGATCCAGAAGGTGACACCGACGAAGCCCGCCCGCATGTGAGCGATGGACCCGGCGACGAAGTACGCGACGACACCTGCCGTCGCCGCGACTCCAACGCCGTCATGCCAGACTCCGACGATCAGGCCCGCGGTGGCGAGCGCCTTGATGTAGACGAGCGCCCATCCCCATTCGAGGGGGAAGCCGACACCCGCGTAGCAGTCACGGATGAAAGCCGGCGGTCGGATCGACATGAGCGCGTCCCCGCCGATGACAACGGCGAGCAGCAGGACGGGCCAGATGGGATCGGGTGTTGCGAACATCAGGACTCCTCGGGTTGCGTATCTGCGACGGTCGAGCGGATGAGCACGGCAGCGACGGACTCGAGATCGGCACGGATGGCGACGGCGTCGCTGTCGACGACGGCGGACGTCATCACCAGCCCGAGATAGGCCAGGTAAACCGCCCGGGCGGCGGGTCCGGCGTCTGGTCCGAGGCCCGCGTCGGCGAACACCGCCTCAAAGTCGTTCTGCAGCGCGACGGCGAGGGCGCCGAACACCTCTGTCGACTGCGATCCCCGCGCAAGAACGGCTCCGTATTCTCGCGCCAGATGGAGGTCGGCGTCGAAGATGTCGAGGAACGGTTGCACGACGTCGCCGATCCGTGTGACCGGGTCACCACCGGGAGACACTTCTCCCCTGGCCCCGTGCACGGCCCCGATCCATCCGTCGAATGCGGCGAGCAGCAGCGAGTCCTTATCCCCCACGCTCATCACCGTCCCCACGCTGACTCCCGCGTCTTCGGCGATCCGGCGGATCGTCGTCGCCCCGAAGCCGACCTCGACGAACAGTCTCTGCGCCGAGGCGATGACTCGTTCTCGAGTCGCAGACTTCTGCTCCGCCCTCATTGACTGAACGTGTTCATTGAACATGTTCATTACGGTACCCGCGGCGGAGGATCCGGTCCAGCGATACGTTCGTTCCATGACTCCGTTCACCGACCGGCTCGTAGCGCTGCTCCCCGCCGGAATCGTCTTGCCACAACCGATCCTCACCACGTTCGACTGGCTCGCCGACAACGGACATGTCGACGACGCGACTGACCATCTGCATGCCCGCCTCGTTCCGGTCGGCATCGACTCACTGAGCGAGGTCGCCGTCGACGTCGATCCCGACTTCATGACGTACTGGCACGACGACGAGTCCAAACGCGACCGGGTGATCCCGCTGTTCCGCACGGGCGGCGACGGTTCGCACGCAGGTTTGTGGGTCGATGACGATGGCCGCAGTCGATTCGTCCATCTGGGGTCCGGGTCCGGTTCAACGTGGTCCGGAGTGAGCACCGACGACGCCGTCGACTTCCTCCGATTCCTTGCGATCGGCTACGACGAACCCTGCTGGCCCGAGGCGCACGCGCTGACGCCGGAAGAGGTCTACGCCGCAGAGGTCGACAACGACGATCCTCCGTTCACCGCCCCGACCGCGTTCCAGACGTTTCTGAGGACAACGTTCGCGGTGGACATCCCTGATCGAGGCGTCGACATCGTCACCACCGCCGCAGACATGGACGACGACCCGACGGACCCATTTCTGATCTGGCTCGCCGATGGCGACTGACCTGTAGCAGATCAGCGGACCCAGGCGCCTGAACGGACACGCCAGACGACGGCGCCGAGCCGTGTGATCATGAAGAGCAGAAGACCGGACCAGATGCCGGCCAGGCCCCAGTCGAACACGAGTGACAGCCAGATCATCGGCAGGAATGCGCCGAGCGCACCCGCGAGGGTGGCCGTGCGGAGAAACGCCGCGTCGCCGCTGCCGAGGAGCACACCGTCGAGTGCGAAGACGACACCGGCGATCGGAAGCATGGCCACGAAGAACCACCACGGTGTGGTGATCGCGTCGAGGACACCCTGATCGGACGTGAAGATGCGCGGGAGCAGTCCCGCCCCGAGCGCCAGACCTGCGGCCACGGCAACAGACACCGCGGCAGACACCTTCGTGACGTGGGTCGACGTCTTCCGAGCGTCGTCGAACAGTTTGGCTCCGAGCGCTGCGCCGACGAGTTGTTGAGCGGCGATGGCGAGCGAATCCAGCAGCAGGGCGGTGAACTCCCACAACTGCAGCACCACTTGATGCGCCGCCACCTGGGCCACGCCGAATCGCGCGGCGACAGCGGCAGCAGACACGAAACAGACCTGGAACGAAAGACTGCGCAGGATGAGATCGCGACCCATTGTGAGTTGCGCGCGGATGACGCCCCCTACCGGCGCCAACCGCCCCGACGCCTCACGGACCAATCGCCACGCGAAGAGTGCGCCGGTGATCGACTCGCCGACAAGGTTGGCGACTGCGCTGCCTTCCAATCCGAGTCGCGGAAGGCCGAACAGTCCGTGAACGAGTCCCACGCAGAGCACGGCGCCGACGGACAGCCCGGCCACCACGTAGACCACTGGTCGCCGGGTGTCTTGCACGCCGCGCATCCACCCGTTGCCCGCCATCGACACGAGGATCAGCGGTACTCCGAACACCGCGATGCGAAGCCATCGCGCAGCGTCGGACGCCACGACGTCGTCGGGCACGAGGACGCCGGTGACCCACGGCGCGACCAGCCAGGCGACGCCGACGATCAGCGCGCCGACACCGAGCGCGATCCATGTGGCCTGCACCCCCTCGTCGACCGCCCGCTCTCGGTCACCCGCGCCGAACGCACGGGCCGACCGAGCGGTGGTCCCGTACGACAGAAATGTCAATTGTGTGGAGATCACTCCGAGAACCAGCGTCGACACCGCGAGCGACGCCAGCTCGTGAGCGCCGAGCCGTCCGACGACGGCGAGGTCGAGCATGAGATACAACGGCGGCGCCACGAGGACGACCAACGCCGACGCGGCGAGCTTGAGCATGAACGACTACAGAAGGGCGCGCAGCCGGGCGACGACCTCGTCGGCCGTCCCGGTGTCGGAGTAGCCGGACGCACGAGTGTGTCCGCCCCCGCCGAGCGCCCGCGCGATCGGCACCAGGTCGACAGCGCCCTTGCTCCGCAGCGACACCGTCCACGATCCCTCTGTCGCCTCCTTGAAGACGGCTGCGACTTCGGCTTCGCGAGCGGTGCGCACGATGTCGATCACGCTCTCCGACTCGTCCCAGCTCATGTCCGCCATCGCGTCGGCGTTGACACATCCGTAGACGAGTCCACGTCCATCGCATGCCGTCTCATCGAGCACAGACGAACCGAGCACCTGGGAGACCATCTGCAGCCACGCGTACGGATGAGAGTCGAGCAGCACCCGGCTCCACTTGCCTCCGTCGACACCCGCCTTCAGCAATCGCGCCGCCACTTCGAACGACGCAGGGCGAGCCCACTTGAACGATCCGGTATCGGTGACCAGACCCGCGTAGAGACACGTCGCGATGTCGGCGCTCAAGCCGACGCCGAGTTCATCGAGCACCTGGAGGACCAGCACTGCGGTGCAATCGGATTCGGCGTCGATGAAGTCGAGATCGCCGAAACCGGGATTCGACACGTGGTGATCGATGCAGACAGTGGTGTCGGCCGCAGCGAACACTGCCTCGTAATCCCCCAGCCGACTCGGCGTCGCAGCGTCGACGGCCACCGCCACCTCACCGGCGGACGGCATCGTCAACGACTGGACCAACTCGACACCCGGAAGCTCCAGGAGGGTGCTCGGCAACGGCTCGGGACCGGAGAACCCGCACCGCACGGCGATGCCGAGCGATGCGAGTCCGAGTCCCAGTCCGAGGGCGCTGCCGATGGTGTCGGGATCGGGCCGGACGTGACTGATGATCACGACCGAATCCGCGTCCCGCAGAGCGGACGCGACCGCTGAGGCAGACGCCCGGTTCACGACTCCCCAGACGACTCATCGTCGTGCTTGTACGGGTCCGACTCTCCTGCGGGCTTCGCGTCCTGCGCAGCTCGAGCGACGAGCTCGTCCTGAGCACGAGCGCGAGCAAGCAGTTCGTCCATGGCCCGCGTCGCATCCGGCACGGTGTCGAGCTCGAACCGGAGGGTCGGCGTGAACCGCACCCCCGTCCCCGCGCCCACTTTGGAGCGCAGGGAGCCGGTGGCTGCGGCCAGGCCGGCCTGTGCCTCGGCGATGTCGGGCTCGGCGTCGACCGACGCGCCCATCACCGTGTAGAACACCGTGGCGTCGTGCAGATCGCCGGTCACCCGGCAATCCGTGATCGTCACGTGCGCCAGCCGGGGATCCTTGATCTCCGAGCCGATTGCGGAAGCCACGATGGTGGTGATCCGCTTGGCGAGCCGTGCGGCTCGTGCATGATCGACCATCAGTCGCGCGCCTTCTCCACCATCTCGTAGGTCTCGATGATGTCGCCGACCTTGATGTCGCTGTAGGTGATCGTCAGACCGCACTCGAAGCCCTCGCGGACCTCGGTGACGTCGTCCTTCTCACGTCGCAGCGACGAGATCGTCGCGGTTTCGGCGATGACGTTGTTGTCGCGCAGCAGACGCGCCTTGGCGTTGCGACGCACCACACCCGACTGGACCATGCAGCCTGCGATGTTGCCGACCTTGGACGACTTGAAGATCGCGCGGATCTCGGTGCGTCCCAGTTCGACCTCTTCGTAGACCGGCTTGAGCATGCCCTTGAGCGCTGCTTCGATCTCCTCGATGGCCCGGTAGATGACCGAGTAGTAGCGGATCTCGACGCCTTCGCGGTTCGCCAGCTCCGTCGCCTTGCCTTCGGCACGGACGTTGAAGCCGATGATGATCGCGTCCGAAGCCGCCGCCAGGTTGACGTTGGTCTCGGTGACGCCGCCGACGCCGCGGTCGATGACACGCAACGACACCTCGTCGTCGATCTCGATGCCCAGCAGGGCCTCCTCGAGCGCCTCCACGGTGCCCGAGTTGTCGCCCTTGAGGATCAAGTTCAGCTGACTGGTCTCCTTGAGGGCCGAATCCAGGTCCTCGAGGCTGATGCGCTTGCGACTGCGTGCAGCGAGCGCGTTGCGCTTGCGTGCGTTGCGACGGTCCGCGATCTGGCGAGCCGTGCGGTCCTCATCGACGACGAGGAGGTTGTCGCCTGCACCCGGCACCGACGTGAAGCCGATGACCTGGACAGGACGCGACGGGTACGCCTCGGTGACGTCGTCGCCGTGCTCGTCGACCATGCGACGGACACGACCGTAGGCGTCGCCGGCGACGATCGAGTCGCCGACACGGAGCGTGCCGCGCTGGATGAGCACCGTCGCCACCGGGCCGCGACCGCGGTCCAGGTGAGCTTCGATGGCCACACCCTGTGCGTCCATGTCCGGGTTCGCGCGCAGATCGAGAGACGCGTCCGCGGTGAGCAGGACGGCTTCGAGCAGTGCGTCGATGTTCTCGCCCTGCTTGGCCGAGATGTCGACGAACATTGCGTCGCCGCCGTACTCCTCGGGCACCAGACCGTACTCGGTGAGCTGACCGCGGATCTTGGCCGGGTCGGCGCCTTCCTTGTCGATCTTGTTGACCGCGACGACGATCGGCACACCGGCCGCCTGCGCGTGGTTCACAGCCTCCACCGTCTGCGGCATGACGCCGTCGTCGGCCGCGACCACGAGGATCGCGATGTCGGTGGCCTTCGCACCACGGGCACGCATAGCGGTGAACGCCTCGTGACCCGGGGTGTCGATGAACGTGATCAGGCGATCTTCGTCGTTCAGGTGAGTGTTCACCTGGTACGCACCGATGTGCTGGGTGATGCCGCCGGCTTCGCCGCCGCCGACATTCGCCTTGCGGATCGTGTCGAGCAGGCGGGTCTTGCCGTGGTCGACGTGACCCATGACGGTGACCACCGGCGGACGCTGCTGGAGATCGTCCTCGTCGCCTTCGTCTTCGCCGTAGGTGAGATCGAACTTCTGCAGAAGCTCGCGGTCTTCGTCCTCGGGGCTGACGACCTGAACCGTGTAGTTCATCTCGCCGCCGAGCAGCTCCAGCGTCTCGTCGTTGACCGACTCGGTCGCCGTGACCATCTCACCGAGGTTGAACAGTGCCTGGACCAGCGATGCCGGGTTGGCGTTGATCTTCTCGGCGAAGTCGGACAGCGATGCGCCGCGGGCGAGGCGGATGACCTCGCCGTTGCCGTGAGGCAGACGGACGCCGCCGACCTCGGGAGCGCGCATCGAATCGTATTCTTGCCGCTTCTGACGCTTCGACTTGCGTCCACGACGCGGAGCGCCACCGGGACGACCGAACGCGCCTGCTGCGCCGCCGCGTCCACGGTTGCCGCCGCCACCGCCGCCGGGACGACC
>NZ_BAOP01000055.1 GCF_000344135.1 Gordonia malaquae NBRC 108250
TCGCAGCAGAGGCGTCCGGAACGGCTAGCCGGGACTACTTTCGTCGCTCACCTGCTCATTCCTCGTCGTGGGTCCTGCGGCTTCTGCGCGGCACGGCGTGCGCGGTCCTGGTGGCTCGGCTCCACAGTCTTCTTCTTGACCGGGGCCTTGGACGGGTTGGCCTGGGTGACGCCGCGACGGGCCAGCCTCGCGGCGCGAGCTGCTGCACTCTCCGCTGGTGCGCCCAGCGGTCCCGCTGCTGCACGCTCGACCGCGGTCGGCGGCGTGGTCTTCCTCGCCCCTGCACCCAGCGGACCGGCTGCAGCACGCTCGGCGGCGCGCCGCCGGTCCGCGATCGCCGCCGCTGGCGGTGCGGTCTTCTTCGGCGGTGCGGTGACCGGCTGTGTGGTCCAGAACCGTGCGTGCTGTTGCTGCTCGTCGCGCAGTGCGTTGGTGCGCTCGTGTCGGTACCGGTTGCGCCCGATCCGGTCGGATTCGGCGCGTGCCTCGTCCGTGCGGCGTTGGAAGCTCGCGCCGCTCTCCAACCGTTTACGCGGCTCTACCGGCTTCCCGCCAGGTGCCGCGCGGTGCTTCGCGGGGCCGTCGAGGGTGGGCGCCATTTTCGACCAGGACAGTCCACGGTCGAGCTTGGACGCGGAGAACCAAACCGGCTGACCGTCGCCGTCGAGTCGGTTGGGGTCGGCGAAGCTGTACCCGTTGACCCTCCCGGTGCTCGCGACGTTGGCGCGGTAGAGGATCCCCGCACGATCCAGCTCCGCTTCGAACCCCGCACGTCCTGATCCGGCGGCGACGTCGACGGCGGCACGAACGTTCATCGCCAAGTCTGCGCGGACCGGTGTCTGACCGGTACGGCGTGCGCGGCGTTCTTCGCCCTGAGTCAACCCGGTCTTGGGTGCTGGTGCCTGCTGGTAGTCGGGGACCTCGGTCAGTCCGTAGCGCTGCTCGGCCTCGCGCATCACCGGGCGCACTGCGCGGAAGTCGTGCGCGCCCTTCCACACCTTCCCGTCGTCGGCCACTCGCGAGACCGCGACGTGCACGTGATCGTCGGCGTGACGCACCACGACGTACGGGTGCTCAGCGAACCCGAGACGCTCCGCGAGCTGATCGGCTACCTGGTTCCACTCGTCATCGCTCAACCGACGATCGTCGGCGTGCGTACGTAGTGAGCACTGCCAAACATTCTTCTGCACGCGCGGACGCTGCTCGTGCGCCAACTTGAACGCGCGCGCCCACCCGCTGCCGTCGCGATCATCGACCACCGGCACCGTCCCACCGATCACCAGACCACCCGAGTACGTCCGGCCACCGCGCACATAGACGTGCTCGTTCGACCGGCCAGGCCCATGCAGATACCGGGCCAGACCCGCCGCGTCCGACCCTCGGGTGATCTTGGCGATCACCTCTCTTCCAACCGGGCCAGCAGCTCGTACAGCCGCGCGACTTCGCGGCGCGTGGCGTCCATGTGCTCGGTGGTCACCTCGAGCGCTCGCGCGTACCGCCGCTCGTCCATCGGCTTGGCTTCACCGTGCAAGCCGCGCGCTATCTGGTTCACGTTGTTGCCGACCTTCGACAGCTCCACCCGCAGATCGTGGACCAACTGCCACTGCTCCACCGACAGCGCACCCGCCGTCGATCCGCCGGCACTTTCGGCCGGCACCGACGATCCGCCGGCAGAAGTGCCGGCCGATTCCCCGCGGGCGGCGCGCTCGGCGCTGCGCTGCTTGCGGCGCATGTCGAGCATCAACCGCACCGGGACCTCGCGAATCCACGCACCCAACTGGCGATAGTTGTCGCTCAACGCGGCCTGCTCCAGCTCCGAATGCTCGGCGTCGGTAAAGCGCACAGCGACCACGCGGGTGCGCTTCACGCCGCCGCGTTGGCGCTCAGACTCCGCGCGCCGGTACAGCCGCAACACCTGTGCGGCGAGCGCCTTGTCAGCGGCGGAGCCGCCACTCTCGACGGTCACGTCGACCTCCTGTGAACGAAGTGAACAGGTCCCGTAGTGAGCGCAGCGAACACGGCGAGCGACCCTAGAGTACGAACGTTGCGCAGCAACGGAGTAACTCTAGGGTATAGCTCGCTCTCGTGGTCTGTCAGCGGATGCGTGGTGAGGAACGATCCGCGCAGGACGAGGAGCAGCCAGACCACGAGGTGACCTGAGCGGACGGACCGTGAGCACGGGCCGTGTTCGGAGCGCTAGCGGAGAACGCCGGACTGTGCGAGCCGGTGCGTCCGCTCAGGTCACGCCGGGCGCGCAGCGCACGGTAATCAGTCGCGCAGCGGCTGACCATCGGGCGGCGCAGCCGACCGAGACGCAGTAATCTCGGCCAGCACTCGTACACGCTCGTCCTCGGCGGTCGACTCGCCACGGAAGCCACGTTGCGCCGCCGCAACGTCACCCGGGGTCGGCTCCATCCCGGCCATGCGGTGACCGGCGATCATTCCCGCAATCGCCTGCGCTTCGGTGTACGCCGGGACGCTCCGCTCATCAACCATGCACCGCACACTACGACCGCCCTACGACACCGCACCGCGAACAGAACGAGGCCCTGTTAATGGAACACCGGAGAAGCTAGGAACCCACGTCTGCGGTACGTACCGCAGGGGAACCGTATATTGCTTACGGCTCAGTCCTTTTTGGGTCGGCCCCGTTTAGCTTGCATCCCGAGTGCCTGTCGAAGGGCCTTCACTCGACTCACCGACAGACCCAGTTCCTCCGCGATCTCTCGCGTCGTCGGCTCGCGCTTCTCTCGTCGTTCACTCGCGATGTAGGCGAGCACGCGGCCCTTGTTCTCGTCGGTGTTAAGCGCACGCAGTCGGTTCGCACTGTCGAGCTTGTCGAGTTGTGCGCGTGCGTAGTCGCTGTCCCGATCGGCCCATCGCTCGGCGGCCTTCTTGCCGCCCTTACGGCCCAACGTCGCCAGCGCTTTGCGTTCGCGGGTGTTGGCCCGACCTGTCTCGACGGGTCCGCCTGCAGTCGAGCTGGACGGGCGCCCGGCCACGACGTAACCGCGGACTCGTCGCGCCAGCGTCAGACGATCACGCATCGGCGGTAGGTCTTCGGTCCGGCCATCGGCGCCCACCGCGTGCGCGACGGCGTACGCCCTCTCGTAGGCGTCGATGATCTTCGCATCGCTCATCCGCTGCCCTGCCGCGCGTAGTCGATGCGCCTCGGCCAACGCGTGCCGGAACGCCGTCTCATCACGCGCAGCGCGGCCCTGACTCACCCACAGGACCTTCACACCGTCGATCCGATCAGCGTCCATCGCGGCGGCGTCGGGCAGCTCTGCGGCCAGTTCGTCCGCCAGCGCCTTGAACGTCTCGGCCTCGGCACGGCGCGCCTGCACCGCTTCGAGCAAGGCGCGGCCACTGGTGAACGACTGCGCTTCGCTGCGCCGCGTCGACCCGTCTTCGCCGGTCACCGCCCTACCTTCCTCGATCAGATCACCGAGACGATCCACCCGGTGATGCTGGCAGTGCCAACGGTAAGCGGTCGGGTCATTGCCTCGGTAGAACGGCGACCTCGACAGGACGTGCGCGAACGCCGGATCACCGCCGAGAACGTCACTGAGCACCGTTGCGGTGGCTTTGAGCAGCCGCACGTTCGATGAGTCGCCGCCCGGACCTGCGTACACCGGGTCAATCAACCAGATGAGCTGGGCTTTTCCGCTCTGCGGGTTGATCCCGATCCACGACGGCCCTGCACCGGTCGCGGACAGCCTGGACACTGCCCTGTACACGTCCGAGTTCAGGTTCTCGACCAGGCCACCAGCGCTTCCACGCTGGTCAACGTCGATCACCAGGACAGCTGACCGCTGCGGGTGGGTCAGTGCGACGTACTGACACCGGCCCAGTCCCTTGGTGCCCATACGGAACAGTCGCGGGATGGCATCACCTGCGGCGTTGGTCCGCCACGCAGCGCGGAAATCGCGGCCAGGACAGCCGTGCAGGGTGTTGCGGCCCAGGTGAGCGGCCAAACGGGCACGGTCCTCGTCACCAGCTCCCAGCGACACCAGACCCAACGGGCGAGCGCCCAGCCCCTCAACGAGCAGCGCGACCGCGTCAGCAAGATCACGGCGCGTCGTCGGCGGCGCTTCGATGCTGGTCAGATCGTTCTCGGTTAGACTCATGCCACGCTTTCTCCCCTGTTCGCAGCAGGGGGTTAAGCGAGCGCCGCCAGGGACCCCAAGACCCTGGTGGCGCTCATTTCTTTGCGGTGACAGTAGCTCTGACCAGCCCCAATTCTGGGGAGGCGCACCGGAATCCGGCAGGACTGTTCATAGGGCAAGCGAGCGCGGAGCGGTCGCGCGGCAGCCCTCAAAAGCCGAGCAGACCGAGAATCCCACCGCGCCGCGCAGGCTGCGCCGCTGGTGCTGGCGTGCTGACCTGCGGTTCCGGCTCAACTGGTGGGGCGGCCGACGGCTGCTCTGGAGGACTCGGTGCCGCTTCGAGTGCGCGGAGCGCTTGGGCCTGGGTCTCGATGACCCGATCCTTCTCAGCGGCCAGGCGGTCCTTCTCGACGGCGAGCTGCTGCGCGGCGGCGAGCTGGACACGGAGCAGCTCGACCTGGTGGGACAGCTCAGCCACTGTCCGCACCTCGGACTGATCATGTCCTCGTACAGGAGGGGATGGACGGCCAGGGGACAGCCCCACCGCGAGCAGGTCCGCCAAGGGGATGTGCCAACCGTCATCATCCTTTGTGGCCTGCGGAAATTCACCCGAAGCCAGCTTGCGCATGATGGTCGTTCGAGACACGCCGGTCTCGCGGGACGCTTCGGCAGCGCTGAACATCTTCATGTCCACCAACGCTAGGCGGTCACGTCCTCGTACAGGCCCTCGGACACGCCCCGAACAGGTGGTGGTCAGCCCTGTTCAATCTGCATCTCACAGCGTCGCGCCAGCCGCACATCCTCGGCGACCACGCGCGCACTGGGGACCAGAGCAGGGCATCCCGCTCTGGTCCCCAGTGGCTATCGATCCGCGACTTGCGAGATCACCGTGAGGATCTGCGCTTGAACCGAGCTGTCGCATCCGGCGAAGACCACCAGGAATGCCACGAGTGCGACGATGAGCGCCCCGTGTCGGTTGAGTGAAATTGTCATGCAAATTTCCGTTCGCTTGAGATGTCACACCTTTTTCGGACATCACGAGGGAACGTCAGACCGCAGGAATTTCACTCCAAAAACCAGCCTGACCTGCGTGTTTGATAATTGTAGCACGGTCAGTTACTCTCTAATTGACAGTAAGAGATAGAGTGGGGATACCTGCGACCTAACGGTCCACTCCTAACTTTATCACCAGCCCCTAACATCTCTCACGCGCACCCGTTTACGGCGTGTCTTCCACCGCCCTCGCTCACCTGCCCAGCCCGCGTCGTGGGTCCTGCGGCTTCTGCACTGCTCGGCGTGCGCAGTCCTGGCGGCTCGGCTCCACGGGCCTCTTCTTGACCGGGGTCTCGGCAGGGTTGGCCTTGACGACGCCGCGACGGGCAATCCTCGCGGCGAAAGCTGCTGCACTCTCCGGCGGCGCGCCTATCAGATCTGCTGCCGCACGCTCGACCGCCGCTACCCGCTGCTGGCCGTTATCCATCTCGAACCAGATCGATCCGTCGTCGGCCTGCTTCGGCTTCCGCGCTGCTAACCCTGTCTGCAAAAGCACCTACCGGAGAGAGTTGTCCGGTCCGGACAGCCGGTTGTCCGGACCGGCTAAATGAATTACACCCCCGACATGGGCGTTTGCCGCGTGTTTGCGGTGTGCAGTTGTCCGACCGCGCCGTCCTGATCTGAACTGCTTCCAGGGGAGGAAACATCCTCTATCGCACTTCGTTCTAGGAGGAACATCGTGAAGCTTCGTAACATCGCTATGGCTGGCCTGGTTGCACCGGCAGCGTTCATCGCAGTGGGTCTGGCACCGACGCTGGGGAGCGCCTCGGCAGCTCCTGCGGGTGCGCATCAGGTCGAAGCTCCGAGCGCGGGATCGGCATGTTTCAACGGTAAGGCCGGATACGGATGCAAGGACGATCCGAACATCGGTCCCAAGGAAAAGCAGTGCTACAAGGACGGCGCTATCGGCGGCGCTGCCGGTGCCCTGGGAGGACCGGCAGGAGCTGCACGAGGCGCGATCGCGCCGACGACCCGCGGCTGGCTGTGTGGCCGCGAGTACATACCTCTCGCCGAGATTGTCGACGACTTGTTCGCTCAGGTGCAGATACCCGCTGCCGGTTGATCGTCACGCGTCGGCGAGCGGCGCTTCGGCGGGAACCGTGAACGCCGGATGCACCGGAAGGTCCGACACCGCGGCTGTCACTCGAGCAGCCATTCGGTCGAGTTGGGTCCCGTCGCCCCCCGCCGGGCCGAACACATTCGATGCGATCTCCGAAACCCGGGGAAGCTCAGTCTCAGTCCCATCCTTAGGAACGAGTGGCGCCAGCGGCGTCGCGGCCAGTTCGGCATCCTGGGTGACGGGCACGGCCACCGGAGTCGACGGAATCTGCTCGGCCGCCACGACTCCGGGAACGGTGATCGCGTCGACGGCGTCGGCGACGGTCCCGACGACGGCATCGACAACCTGGACGACTGTGATGAGGATGGCCTGCAGATCCGTGATCGGCGGCAGCACAATGGCACCGATGCGTGGTGGCAGCGCCCAGGCGAGGATGGGCGGGAAGTATGCGGCCAGAGGTGTCGGCCGATACGTCGTCGCGATCGGCGCGGGCGTGATGAACAGGCGAGTGACCGGGTCGAGTACGTCGTAGAGCGTCGGGACCCCCGGCGCCGGCCTGGGGGTGTCCGCCGTCGGTATGTACGGCGTACGCCGGACCGTGTGCAAGCGGCCGTCGTCGACGGTGTGCGGTGCGGCGAAGTAGTCGCCGTGCGCGCCGTAGACGAGGTACCCGAGGAGATTGTTGACGAACCCGATCGGGTCGAGTATCGGGTTGGGCGCCGCGCAGATCCCGTCGTTGGTCTGGCAGACCTGCGTGACGCGGATGTTCCGCGTCTGCGGCCGCGGCCCCATCATCGGGAATCCCGGCACAAACGACGGCAGCGTCGCCATGACTCCGGGTCGGACTGGATCGGGTCGGCGTGGATCCGAATAGAGGACGCAGCTCGTGTTTCGCGCCATCACCGGGTCGGAGTCGAACGTGTTGCACACGTTGCCGGTGACGAGAGCCCCTTGAGAGAATCCCACCAGGCGGATGTGCGATTCCGGGCAGCGCGCGCGGAACGACCGCGCGGCCCGGCGCAGGTTCCGTTCGCCTTCGGCCGTCGACTCGGCCCCACTGATGTTGCCCCCGACCGGCGAGATGCTCGCGCTGTAGTGAACTTTCGTTCGCTGCGTGTCGGCGGGCACCGACTTTCCCATCGCACCGAGTCGAATGCCGTCGGGCTGCGCCGCCCCTCCGGTGGAGAACTCCATCACCTGCGGGCAGCTCGGAGCGGCCGACGTCACTCCGACGTTTGATGGCAACATCGGGGACAGAAGTCCCGCGGCAAGCAGAACCAAGATCCCGGACCTCCGAATATTCATGCGGCAGAGAGTATTTCGCGTCTCAACCGGAGCCCATAGCAAAAATAGTGATGCGCAACACTCAGCAAATCAGTGACGCGAATGTAAACAGCTATGGCGCAGTAACCGAGGCGCGCCACAGGCCGTTTCACGATGTCGAGACGCGGTATCGACGGACTCTGCATCACGCCGTTAACCTCAAGGAAAACTATGAATCTACCCTGCGTGACGGACGTCTCAAGGCGATCGGCTAACACTACGAATATTCGAGATGAATTCAGAAGGTTGCTAACTGTCGAACTGTGAACATCACGTAGAGGGTTTCATGGGCGCGCCCCAGGATCCTCACGGAGATCGACATTGTGGCCACCCTCAAGACGAAGCTTGGCGTGAATGTGCCAGCAAAGATCATCCTCCGCAGCGACCGGCGGCCGCCGCGACACTCTCACCGCCCGCATGGCCGAACGCGCCGACCAGCTCGACTACTGGACCAAAGTCCGTGAACAGCAGATCAGCGAAGGGGCCGCCACCAACTACGGCCCCGACACCATCGCCAAAGACGACAAGATCAAGACCCGAGGCACCTGGTACCTCGTCGTCCGCGTCAACAAGAAAACCGTGAGCGTCGACGTCAGCGACATGTACCAAGCCCCGACCCGCTGCTAGTCGTCTTCGCCGCGCTACTCACGAGCGGTGAGGAGGAAGGGCCGGCCCCATCGAAGCCCGTCGCCCATGAGCGCATACGCGCTCCCTGCTGACTGGACGGCATCAGTCGGGCCTTTCTATGAAGTTGGTTCACCTATCCCCTGTGAATCGACGGCAATCAGATCCACCGGGCAGTTCGATCCTATGCCCACTCGGGTGGCGACGTGTCGTACACGCCCACACAATCGCGACAGGTCGGCTACTGTCCACGCAAGCCCCACCGCACCGCCCCCCTCGGTGCGGTTGGGGCGTTTCTATTCGTTCCCCTACATCGGGCCGCCGTGCGA
Organism: Gordonia malaquae NBRC 108250; assembly: GCF_000344135.1. Lineage (GTDB taxonomy): Bacteria > Actinomycetota > Actinomycetes > Mycobacteriales > Mycobacteriaceae > Gordonia > Gordonia malaquae. The sequence continues at coordinate 8,499 of NZ_BAOP01000055.1, forward strand.
TCACCGCCAAACGTAAGACCATCTCACCCGAACGGAAGGCAAGCGCCCGACCGTAGGGGAAACACAGATGCTGTGCGTCCACGCGGCGCCGCGCGGTGATGGACCGGCTTCGCCGTTCCGGGCGCAATTGGCACGGCCTACGGCCGCGACCTATTTGAACTGATCGGAAACGGCTTCGCCGTTGCTGAAAACCGACGGTGTGGGTTCATGCCTGTTCGGCCCTGAGATTGTCATAGGCGGCCTTTCTCATACTGCGGAACTGCGGGGTTCATGGCTAACTGTTGCGGCTACGCTAGTTTTCGGCGCGTACGCCCACCAGGCCTGCCAACTGGTTGGCGAGCGGGTTGAGGTTCAGCTCGTCGGGATCACGCTTGGGCTTGTTGTCCCAGGGCTGCACGAAGTCGGGGTTCGACAAGTCGGCGTTGTTGGCGCCGCGCACCGCTGTCGGACTGCCGGTGGGCACCGAGCAGGCGGCTTCGGTGTTGAACGGGAAGTCGTCGTAGTTGATGTCGAAGTCGGGGTTGCGCGCCTTGATCTGGTCGATCATCCGCTGCGTGCTCTCGTAGCCGCGTGTACAGCTCGGCGGGTTCTCCGTCTCGAGGACGATGCCGAATCGGATCGTCCCTTCCGGTGATGACGGGGTGTTGCTACCTGCAGAGAGTATGGAGAGCATCGCGAAGGTCATGCCGGTCGCGAATGACGCCGGTTCGATCGGCGGCTGCGCCAAGGCACTCATCGGGTAGCTGGTCCTCAGCTATCGTCCTACTCATAAGTGGTTCTAGTCGCAAGGAGACTGTCTGTGAACGTTAGATCTGGAGTGGGTCGGCAGGTCGCAGGTGCACTCGGTGTCGCCGTTGCGTTCTACCTCGTGTTCATGATCTACGACGGAATCAGGCTCGACGATCCCGTTCCAGAGATGTTCACCGGTCAGATCGTAGGAACAATCATCGTGGCCGTCCTAGGCCTGATCGTCCCTGTATCGACATTGGTGCGCCAGCAACGCTCCTGAACCACACCCGCCTTAAAGATCGTGGCCGGTCTTTGTGCACCCTCCGTGGGTAGATGCACAAAGACCGGCCACGTCTCATTCCCCAACCG
>NZ_BAOP01000054.1 GCF_000344135.1 Gordonia malaquae NBRC 108250
GCCGGTTTCGTCGAATGGGCCGGAGATCTCCAAGCCGAAGCCGCTGGTCGCACAACTGAGCTTCGAGGGCCTCGGTGGGGTATTCAGCCGCCGACAAGTGCAGTCACCCGCGGTGAAGCACTGGCGGAGGCGGATGGGATTCTGTCCAGTCCGGAGAGTGCGGACGCCGTCGCACGGTTGGCCGAGTGGTTCGATCTGATCCCGGACGTCCCGGGCGGCCCGAGAGGATGGATCGTCAATCGCGCGGCAAAGAGTCCGGTGTTGAGCTGGCTGGTGGTCCAGGTGCTTTCAGCCCGCCGCCATGTCGGCCTGCAGATCGATCATCACGACGCGTTGATCGATCTGCCGCTGTCTGCGATCCCTCAACTCCTCGATGAGCACACCTACCGTCGTCATTTCGCTGGGATGCTGACAACGCAGGAAAGCACGGGGCGGCTGTACGCCTCCCTGTGTATTGCGCGCGCACAACGGCCAGGGTCGACGTGGTCCACTGCTGCAGCGAGTATCGAACTCGACCCGGACATTGGCAGACGGACATCGCGAGCGGCGAGCACGCGACTGGCCGCGAGTCCTTCAGAGATCGCGGCAGCCGCCAGCGCGGCAGCGAGGGAACTATCGCGTCGACGGGATTTTCGGGCGCTCGAGCGACGAGTCATCGAGCTCGCGAGTACGCCCGACACGTGGTTCACCGATTGGGCGCGGTCGGCGAGTCCGAGGAGGCGCGCGGCCGCACTCCCGTACGCGGTGACATGGATGTGGTGCGAGGTTGCTCAGGGGGGGTTGGACACCAGCCCGGCGTGGCCGCCGCCGGTGACCCGACAATCGAAGGCGGCTTATCGGGTGTTTCGTGACACGCTTCCGGAGGAGTTGGGGCGAGCATTGCGCGAACTCGCCGATGGGAACTCGAGGTGACGGGCGTCGGGCGGCACCTCAGCGAAGTCTTCGACAGCTTCTCAGCAAGCGTTCGAAGGCCTGGCAATGCCACTCGGCTTGGTCTCGTTGAATTCCTGGCGATGGCGAACCTGTCAGTATCGGCGGGTAGCGTTCGAGGGCTGGCAATGAGGAGGTCCACGCGTGCAGCTTGAAGAGTTGAAGCCCGGTCTGCGAGTCGAGGGTCTCATTCCCGCAGAGGTGATCACTGTCATCGCTGCTCAATGGCATGGCACGGACGCACTCGCACTCACTTACCAGAACGGCTCAGGTGGACTTGGCCAACAGGTTGTGTTCCGCAAGGACCAGGACAACCTCAGCGTCGCCACCAGCGGTAGCCGCGCGTTTGACGCCACCGCCAGCGACTTCAAGCTCGTCGCCGAGGCCCAACGTATCTCGCTGGCCGGCCTTTTCGATCCAATGCTGGCCGTCGCCACGAGCGACGTGCAGCCGCTGCCGCACCAGATTCGCGCGGTGTACGGCGAACTCCTACCGCGGACCCCGCTTCGGTTCCTTCTCGCCGACGACCCCGGTGCCGGCAAGACGATCATGGCCGGCCTCTACATCAAGGAGCTGCTGCTCCGCGACGACGTCAAGCAGTGCCTGATCATCGCTCCCGGTGGACTGGTCGAGCAGTGGCAGGACGAACTGTTCTTCAAGTTTGGGCTGCGGTTCGACCTGCTGACCAACCAGCTCATCGATGCCAACATCAACCTCAACGTCTTCGAAACGAACCCACTCGTGATCGCACGCATGGATCAGCTCTCCCGCAACGAGGCACTCCAGGCCCAACTGAAGGAGACGGAGTGGGATCTGATCATCGTCGACGAGGCACACAGAATGGGAGCGCACTACTTCGGCGGGAAGCTGGAGAAGACCAAACGCTTCCTGCTGGGGGAGCTGCTCGGCCAAATTACCCGCCACCTCCTGCTGATGACCGCGACTCCACACTCGGGCAAGGAAGAGGACTTTCAGCTCTTCCTCACTTTGCTCGACCGCGATCGGTTCGAGGGCAAGCAGAAGAAGTCTGTCGACGTCACCGGAATCATGCGGCGCATGGTCAAGGAAGACCTGCTGACGTTCGAAGGTAAGAAGCTCTTCCCTGAACGCATCGCCGAAACTGTGCCCTACGAGTTGACCGAGCGGGAGAAGGGCCTCTACGAGGACGTCACTCGCTACGTCCGCGAGGGCATGAACCGTGCCGACAGGCTTGGCGGCAAGCGTAAGAACACTGTCGGATTCGCCCTGACTGTCCTTCAGCGCAGACTCGCCTCCAGCCCTGAGGCGATCTACAAGAGCCTCGTCCGCCGCACCGAACGGCTGGAGCGCAAGAAGACCGAGATCCTCAACGGCACCTACAAGGAACCCGACGACGTCATCGGCTCGGGCGACTTCGACGAAGATGAATACAACGCCGAAGAACTGGAGCAGCTTGAGGAAGACGTGATGGACGCGGCCACCGCCGCCCAGACCGTCGAGGAGCTCAACGCAGAACTTGTCGAACTCGCCGATCTGATTGCGACCGCCAAGAAGGTCCGCGAGGCTGGCACCGACCGCAAGTGGACCGAACTCTCCACGATCCTCCAGGACAATGCGCTGGTCACCGATTCGAACGGTTGGCCACGGAAGTTCATCATCTTCACCGAGCACCGCGACACCCTTGACTATCTCCAGTCCAAGATCGGCTCTTTGCTCGGCAAGCCCGACTCGGTCAAGGCGATCCACGGTGGCGTCCGCAGAGGTGAGCGGCGCGTGATCACCGAGGAGTTCACCAAGAACCGCGACGTCCAAATCCTCATCGCAACCGACGCCGCTGGAGAGGGGCTTAACCTTCAGGCCGCGCACCTGATGGTCAACTACGACCTGCCGTGGAACCCCAACCGCATCGAGCAACGCTTCGGCCGCATCCACCGCATCGGCCAAGAAGAGGTCTGCCGACTCTGGAACCTCGTAGCCTCCAACACCCGCGAGGGTGAAGTCTTCACCCGCCTGCTGGAGAAGCTCGACCAGATGCGTCAGACATACGGTGGCAAAGTCTTCGACGTCCTCGGCGAGGCGTTCACCGAGACCCCGCTGCGCAACCTCCTGCTCGATGCCATCCAGCACGGCGAGCGCCCCGACGTCAAGGCTAAAATGCATGAGGTCATCGACGCGTCGGTCGGGGATGGACTCAAGGATCTCCTCGACGAACGGGCATTGGCGTCGGAGAACCTGGCCGAGGCCGACCTGCATGCACTGCGCGCGGCAATGGACGAAGCACGCGCCCGCCGCCTTCAACCGCACTACATCGAGATGGCATTCAAGGCCGCCTTCGCCCGCCTCGGCGGCCGCATCGTGAGGCGCGAACAGGGTCGCTACGAGATCGCGAACGTGCCCCAGCAAATACGCGCCGCAGGCACAGGGCCGATCGCAACCAAGTACGACCGAGTCACGTTCGATCTTGGCAAGGTCCACGCCGACGAACTCAGCCGCGCCGACCTTCTCGCCCCGGATCATCCGCTGCACGACGCGGTCATGGACGAGTCCGTGCGACAGTTCGGTGGTTCCCTCAACCGAGGCACGATCTTGGTTTCCTCGACGCTGGAGGAGACACACCTGCTCGTCGGCGTGATCGAAGAGGTCGCCGACGCGACCGGAGAGTCCGTCGCACGCCGCTTCGGCTACGCATACGTCGACAGCTTCGGCACCGTGACGCCTGCCGGCCCCGCGCCCTACCTGGACTGCGTGGCGGCACCCGAGAACGCTGTCACCGATACAGCCCGCACCCTCCCGTGGCTGGCAGGTGCTGAAGACAAAACCACGAGCTGGATTATCGCCAACCAACTCCCCGACTACCTCGACGACGTTCAGCCGAGGCGCCTCGCGGAGTTGAGTAAGGCACGTGACCTGGTCATCAAGCGGCTCGAAGGTGAACGCGACCGCCTCATCCTCGATGCCGCCGTCGCGGCGGAAAAGGAACGCGCCGGTGAGAAACCGAAAGAATCATCGGAGAGCCTGAATCGTAAAGCCGTCGAACTCGACGCCCGTCTACGCAAGAGGCTCGCACTGCTTGACCACCAGCAGCTTATGTCGACCAAGCCACCACGCATCGTCACCGCAGCACTGGTGCTCCCCGTCGGGATACTGGAGACCGACCTACCCGCGACCGCGCCCATCCACGCGAAGGAGACCAAAGAGGTCGAACGCCGCGGTGTCGACTTGGTGATGGCCCGTGAACGTGAACTCGGACGCAAGCCCGTCGAGCAGGCCTTCAACAATCCCGGTTTCGACATCCTCTCCACAGACGCCAAAGGCGACACCTACCGCATCGAGGTCAAAGCGCGTATCGAAGGAGCGACCGACTTCTTCGTCACCCACAACGAGGTGATGGTTGGTAAGAACGCCGCCCCGCGTTACCGCCTCGCTCTCGTCCGCGTCGACCCGCGTGGCGCCCAGCACGACGAGGTCCGCTACCTCGACAACCCATTCGCCACCACCGACCTCGGTGACTTCAACGCCACCGGCATCCGAGGCGATTGGTCCAAGCAGTGGGCAAAAGGGAAGGCGCCGTTTTGATGGCATCCAAGTCCTCCCGAAAACGGCGGAACAAGAAGCGCCGCCAGGACGCTACTAAAGCCGGGCACGCCGACCAACACGTTCAGGTAGTGCTGGAGCGCGCCTTCGATACTGCTGGGTTGCTTTCAGACGTCTCGAAAGCGACCGACCCTGCAGCGGAGGTTGAGCGGCGCATCGATGATGCGGCGACGCAGTTCGTCGAGGGGTTCGCTGGCTACGACCCTCTGGGAACGCTTGAGGCCATTCGCATGATGACGTTGCCGTTCGCCCCGGCGGGCGTCTCGCCGCCCGCCAGCGCGCAGAGCGGCCCCGCTGTCGCAGAGGTCTTGGCCGTTGTGCTCCGGTGTGCGGAGTCAGAGATGGATTCCGGTGTCGAACCCAAGCGGGTCGATCAAGACTGAATCGCCCCGGGTTTGTCAGAGGCTCGCAAGTGCCGCGTCGGCGGGTACCGGTGCGGGGTGGTTGTGATGATAGGTGTCCTCGAGCTCGATGGGCGGGATCATGCCGATCTCGCCGTGCAATCGCCGGTGATTGAACCAGTCGATGTATTCCGCGGTCGCGATCTCGAGGTCGTCGATATTCTTCCAGGGCCCGCGGTTGCGGACCAGCTCGGCCTTGAACAGCGAGTTGAAGGCCTCGGCCAGGGCATTGTCGTATGAGTCGCCGGTGGAACCGACCGAGGCGGCCGCGCCAGCCTCGGCAAGACGCTCGGTGTAGCGGATGGCGACGTATTGAACGCCCTTGTCGCTGTGGTGCGTGAGCCCGGTGACCGACTGGCCTGCGCGATCGCGGGTCCAGATGCCCATCTCCAACGCGTCCAGCGCAAGGTCGGTCCGTAGCGACTTCGAGAGCTGCCAGCCGACCACGCGGCGAGAGAACACGTCGATGACGAACGCGGCATACACCCAGCCGACGAAGGTGCGGCAGTAGGTGATGTCCGCGACCCACAACTGGTTCGGAGCGGTTGCAGTGAAGTCGCGATCGACCAGGTCAGGCCGACTATCCGGGCCGCGACCGGAGATCGTGGTGCGCGGGCCCTTGGCTCGGCTAATCCCTCGTAACCCCGCAACGCGCATGAGCCGCTCGACCGTGCAGCGCGCGACGACGACGCCCTCGCGACGCAGTTGGGCGTGGACCTTCTTCGCCCCGTAGACGCCAAAGTTCGCCGAGTGGACGCGGTGGATCTCGATCAGCAGTTCCTCGTCGCGCAGTGCTCGCTTCGAGGGTGGTCGGGTCTTGAACGCGTAGTACGTGCTCGGCGCGATCTGCGTGCCCGCTGCGGTCAGCGTCCGACAGATCGGCTCGACGCCGAACTCATGCTTGTACTGGTCGATGTATTCCACGATCAACGCTGTGGGCGGTCGAGCTCCGCCGCGAAAAAAGCCGAGGCCGACCTCAGGATCGAGTTCGCCCTGCGCAGCTCACGCACTTCCTTCTCCAGCTCGACCAGGCGCTGGGACTCGCTGGTCGTGGTCCCGGGACGGTGCCCCTCGTCGACCTCGGCCTGCACAACCCAGTTCCTCAAAGTCTCGGGATTGATCCCCAGTTGCTCGCCCACACGGCGGAACGTGCCCGACCTCGTCGATGGATCGCGCCGTGACTGAACAGCCATCCTCGTGACTCTCTCCCGAAGCTCGTCGGGGTACTTCCTCGGTGCTGCCATGCTCCTCATCCTCCCGTGGATTCAGAGCCTCCACCAGACCCGGGGCGATTCACCCTTCAGCAGTACCCACCCCAGCCCTGCCGCCAAGCCCCGAATTGATCTACCAACCCTTCGCCGAAGGTACCCCGGAGGCGGGCACCGTGGCGCCGACCTTCCTGCCGGGTCGGGGTGTCGAACAGGTGAATTGCACGACTAGCCCGGCGGACACTCCTCGACTTTCGCTATTATCAGTAGCACTTCGTGCGAACCAAGATCGCCAGGCGCCCGAGAGCAGTCTCGGGGATGGGAGTGTGGGTGCGGTGATGGCGGCCAGGCGCGACGCGGGTCCTCGGTCCAAGGACGTGATGGATGACAAAGACCCGCGTTTGGTTCGTTCACGCAACCGGTTGGTTGATGCGGCATCTGCCCTGTTGAAGACCGGCGGGGTTGATGCAGTCACGGTCGGGGCGGTCTCCCGGATGTCGCGGGTGGCTCGAACGACGTTTTACCGGCATTTCGACGGCACCACCGATTTGTTGGCTGCGGCGTTCGAACGATTGTTGCCCCACGCCGACGTCCCTGACGCGCACGGACCAATCCGCGACAGTTTGGTGCGGTTGGTCCGTGCTCAGGCTGCGTTGATCGAGCAGGCGCCACTGCAATTGACCGCCTTGGCGTGGCTGGCGATGGTGCCGGAGGAGCCCGGGGAGCAGCAGAACACCCTCGCGCCGCTGCGCGCTCGTGTCATCGCGCAGTACCGGGAACCGTTCGATCAGGTGTTGCAGAGCGCCGCCGCCCAGAAGGAACTCGACGAGTTCGATCCCGGCGTGGCCATCACCCAGCTCGTGGGCCCGCTGGTCTTCGCGCGGCTGTCCGGCCTTCGCTCGATGAGTGGCGCGGACTGCGAACAGCTTGTCGACGACTTTCTCGCCGCCCACCGCCGCTGATCCGATAGTCCCGCGTCGCCGAACAATCCATTCCTTTCGCTACATGCTGTAGCGTAGTGATACCGATTGATTCATTTGTCGAAGGGTGTGCGATGCCAACGCAGCGATGGATGCGTGAGCAGTGGTGAAGCTTCGGCGATCGACCGGTCGCGGTGAGTACAGCCGGTCGCTGGGGCAGGTGGGACGCTTCGTCTTGTCGCACAAAGCGCTGGTAGCGGGCGTCTGGGTGGCTGTTGCCGTGGTGTTGGCTGTGCTGTTTCCCCAGTTGGAAACAGTTGTGCGCCAGCAATCGGTGGACCCAATTCCTAAGGGCGTGCCGTCGTTTCAGGCGCTCGATCGCATGGGCGAGGCGTTCGACGAAAAGGGCGCGAAGACCACGGTGTTCGTGGCAATGGAAGATCCGGCCGGACTCACCGAGCCCGCCCGCCAACGCTATGACGACCTCGTGGTCCGGCTCCGCGCCGACCGCGATGATGTGCAGGCCGTACGCGACCTGCTCGCCGACCCGATCACTGCCCGACAAGCGCTCAGCGAAGACGGCAAAGCCTGGTACTTGCCCGTCGGGGTCAGCGGCAGCCTCGGCGGGCCGACGGCGGCCCACGCTGTGGAATCGATCCGCGAGACCGCAGCAGAGGTCTTTACCGGCACCAGCACGACAGTCCACGTGACCGGACCAACAGCGACCTTCAGCGACCAAATCGTCACCGCTGAAAAGGATCTGGTGGTCATCACCATCGCCACCGTCGTGCTGATCGCCATAATCTTGCTGATCGTCTATCGGTCGGTGTTCACTGCGTTGCTACCGCTTCTGGTCATCGGTATCAGTCTCGCCGTAGCCCGCGGAGTCATGTCTGCGTTAGGCGAACTGGGCATGCCAGTCTCGCAATTCACCGTTGCGTTCATGACCGTCATCTTGCTCGGCGCCGGTGTGGACTATTCGGTCTTTGTGATCAGCAGATACCACGAAAGGCTGCGCCAAGGCGCCGCCGCGTCCGACGCTCTCATCGATGCCACCGCCACCATCGGACGGGTGATCCTTGCGTCGGCAAGCACTGTTGCTCTCGCGTTCTTAGCCATGGTCTTCGGGCAGCTCAGCGTCTTCGCCACCCTCGGCCCCGCCTGCGCAGTGGCGATCCTCATCGGATTCCTCGCCACCGTCACGTTGTTGCCGCCAGTGCTGCTGTGGGCTGCGCGATGGGGGTGGGGTGCCCCGCGCAAAGACCTCACGCGGCGCTACTGGAACCGCATCGCGGTCCTCGTCGTACGCCGCCCGGCGCCGTTGCTGGCCGTCAGCCTCGTCGGATTGACGATCCTGAGCGTCACCGCGCTGGGCATTCAGATCACCTACGACGACCGAGACGGTCAACCCACAACCACCGACAGCAACGAAGGTTACGCACTGCTCAACCGGCACTTCCCGCAAGACATCACCATCGCGGAATTTGTCGTCGTGGATTCGCCCACCGATCTGAGAACAACCAACGGACTTGCCGACCTTGATCAGATGGCAGCTCGGATTGCGCAGATCCCCGGCGTCACCCGTGTGGTCGGTGTCACTCGCCCGACCGGAGCCAAACTCGAACAAGCCCAACTCTCCTGGCAGAACGGGCAGATCGGCGATCGGGTGGCCGGCTCAGTGGGTGAGGGCCAAGCCCGCAAAGGTGACCTCGAACAATTGCGTTCTGGTGCAGACCAACTCGCCGACGGCCTCGAACAACTCGACATACAGATCCGCACCAATCTCACCCCACTGGCTGGCATTCTTAACCAAGTCACCACCATCGGGGCCGAAATAGGTCAATACCAACCACTTCTACAAACACTGACCGCCGCCGCACCCCAACTCGACCAAGCCGCGCAGAACGCCCCTCAGCTAGCAGCCCTGGCCGAACAGTCATCAGCCGCCATAGCCACAATCACCTCAGTGCTCCCGTTACTGGATAACTCAGCGCTGTGCACTCAACTACCCCAATGCAGCACCCTGCGCCAACAAGCCCGCGATCTCGCCGCACTCCGCGACAGCGGGTTCTTCACCCAGATCACGACACTGTCCACCCAGCTCGCGCAGATGGACACCCCCCTCACCGCGGTCACCAACCAACTCAACGCCACCGTCGCCACCCTCGAGACCACGCTGGGAACCATCGGGGCCCAAGACCTGCCAACCAAACTCGCCCAACTGCAGACCGGGGTCTCCCAACTCGCCGCCGGCTCGCGAACACTCGCCGAAGGCGTATCTGCACTCGTCGACAGCAACCTTCAACAACTCGCCGGCATGGCCACGCTCGCCGCCCAACTACAGACCACCGCGCGCGAAACCCGCGGCTCGGACTCGGCCACCGGCTTCTACTTACCCAAAGATGCTTTCGCTGACCAGCAATTCGCCGACGTTGCGCGCCAATTCATCTCCCCGGACGGACACACCGTGCGCTACGCCGTCCAGACAAGCTTCGACCCCTACAGCGCGGACGCCATGCGCCTGGCCAGCACCATCGCCACCGTCGCCAACGACGCAAAACCCAACACCACCCTGACCGACTCCACCGTCTCCGTCGCCGGCTTCCCCGCTATCAACGCCGACCTGCAACGACTGCTCACCAACGACTTCCGCCTCCTGGCCCTGGCCACCCTGGCCATCGTCGGCATCATCCTGATCATCCTGCTGCGCTCACTGGTCGCACCCATCTACCTACTCGGCACCGTCGTACTCAACTACACCGCAGCATTGGGCATAGGCGTCCTGATCTTTCAGCACATACTCCACACCGACATCGCTTGGCCTGTGCCCCTATTAGCGTTCATCGTCCTGGTAGCCGTCGGCGCCGACTACAACATGCTGCTGGTCTCACGATTGCGCGAAGAATCACATCACAACGTCCGAGTCGGAGTGCTCCGCACCGTCACCAACACCGGCTCAGTTATCACCTCAGCAGGCCTCATCTTCGCCGCCAGCATGTTCGGCCTCATCGCCGGTTCCATCGGCATCATGACCCAAGTCGGACTCATCATCGGCGTAGGCCTTCTCATCGACACCTTCATCGTCCGCACCATCGTGGTACCAGCCATCGCCACACTCCTCGGCAACGCAAGCTGGTGGCCCCAAAAGCCAACGACCCCTCCCACCCAACGCCGCCACCGACCCCACCCCGCAAAGCAAACATAAAGCCGGGGGACTGCTGCACGACCAGGTGACAGTTTCGGTGTCATGCCGCTGAGGCGGCTGTGTTGATGATCGTCTCGTATTCGATCGGGGTCAACCGGCCGAGGCGGGCCTGACGACGGCGTCGGTGGTAGGTCCGTTCGATCCAGGTGACGATCGCGATCCGCAACTGCTCGCGGGTGCTCCAGCGGTGCCGGTCCAGGACGTCCTTCTGGAGGAGCGCGAAGAACGATTCCATCGCTGCGTTGTCGCCGGCGGCACCGACTCTGCCCATGGACCCAACCAGGCCGTGTCGGTTGAGCGCGGACACGAACTTCCGCGACCGGAATTGAGAGCCCCTGTCCGAATGGACAATACAACCCGAAACATCGTCCTCTCGGCGGGCAACAGCGTTGTCCAGAGCGGTCACGGCGAGACGGGACTTCATCCTGGAGTCGATGCTGTAGCCGACGATCCGCCCCGAGCAGGCGTCTTTGATCGCGCAGAGGTAGAGCTTGCCCTCGTCGGTCCAATGCTCGGTGATATCAGTGAGCCACACTTGGTCCGGTGTGTCGGCGGTGAAGTCGCGTTCGACCAGGTCGTCGTGCACAGGCGGGCCCGGCTTCTTACCGTTCTTCCCACGTTTCTTGCCGAAGCTCGACCACCACTGGTTGGCCGAGCAGATCCGCCATGCCGTCCGCCCGCTCATCGGCTGACCAGCAGCTTCGGCTTCATCGGCGAGGAAGCGGTACCCGAATTCCGGGTCATCACGATGCGCGTCGAACAGGGCGTTCGCCCGCTCCGCTTCGACCCAGTCTGCCGCGGTGACCGCGTCCCTGAGCCACCGGTAGTAGGGCTGTCTGGAGAGCTTGAGTACCCGGCACGTCACCGTGACGGGGATTCCGTCGGCGGCGAGCTCTTTCACGAGCGGGTAGAGCCTTTTCCCGGAAGGTTCGCCTGCGACAGATATGCCGCAGCCCGTCGCAGGACCTCGTTCTCCTGCTCCAACAACCGATTCCGCTTCCGAAGCTCTCTCAGTTCGGCAGATTCGGTCGACGTTGTTCCAGGCTTGTGTCCGTCGTCGATGGCGACGCGGCGCATCCACTTGGCCAGGGTCATCTCATGGATCCCGAAGTCTTTCGCGACCTGCGCGAGTGTCACGCCAGGTTCACGGTCTCGGGCTACCCGGACCACATCGTCGCGGAACTCCTGCGGATAAGGCTTAGGCACGATAGTCATCCTTCCAGGCCCACCCTCGGGCAAGCCAGATCAGATGTCACCTATACGTGCAGCAGTCCCGTTAGCCCGCTTCAATTCAGTGTTCTCGCGTCTGAGTCGCTTGAGTTCGGCCGATTCCTCAGTCGTTGTTCCCGGCCGCTGGCCAGCATCGACCTCGGCCCGACGACACCACTTGCGGACCGTTTCTGGCGTACCTATCCCGAGTAGCTCAGCGACCTTGCCCATCGCTGCCCACTCCGAGTCATCCTCAGCCCGAATCTCAGCGACCATCCGGATCGCCCGCTCACGCATCTCGGCCGGGTACCTCTTCGTCCCACTTCCTGACATGACTCCATCCTTCCCAACGAACAGAGTCTCCGGACACGCCGGGGCGATTCACGATGAGGATGGGCGCCGGCTGGTGGTGCGTAACGGCTACCACAACCCGCGGGAGGTGATGACCT
>NZ_BAOP01000053.1 GCF_000344135.1 Gordonia malaquae NBRC 108250
CGGGTTGTTGCCGACACGCGGTGCACGCGGACCGGGGCGCGGACCCGGGCGGGGTCCGGCCGGCTTCGGACCCGGAGCAGCAGCTGACGCTGCGGGGGCCGACGGTGTCGGAGCGGCCGCGGCAGGCGCCTGCGGAGCTTCGGGCTTCGGTGCCGGTGCGGCGGGAGCCGCCGGAGTCGGCGCGGGGCCCGGACGAGGTCCGGGAGTTGCCGGACGCGGCGACGGAGCCGCCGGTGCGGGTGCTGCTGCTGCGGGCTTCGGCGCACCGGGCTTGGGACCGGGGACGCCCGGCTTCGCGGGGCTCGGCTTCGCAGCCGAGGGCTTAGGGGACGCCTTGGGGGCGTCACCTCCGGCGGATCCGCCGGAGAAGGATTCACGCAGTCGACGAGCCACGGGGGCTTCCACTGTCGACGATGCGGATTTGACGAACTCGCCTTGTTCCTTCAGGCGCTCCAGCACTGTCTTGCTGGGAACGCCGAGTTCCTTGGCCAGTTCGTGAACGCGGGCCTTGCCTGCCACTGCTCTCCTCACTTGGAGGTCGAGCGGGCTTCCCGCTGCGACCTCGATTTATTCGGTCAACGTGCTCATCGTGGAGACTTCACGGTGTGCTCATGGTTCTCTGCTACCTGTCCTGATCCCGCGTGGGATCTGTTGGCGTGATCTCGTCGATCAGATCGGCGAGGTCCTGCGGGTTCACGGTGAGACCGCGATCCCGTAGCGCCGGACCGAAGGCTCGTCGCCGCATCGCGGCCGACACACAGTCGGCGGAGTGATGCAGCCAGGCGCCACGTCCCGGCAGACTCCTCGTGGTGTCGATCACCACGGTGCTCGGTTCACCGGGCGCTCGCCGAGCGACAACACGCACCAGTTCGGGAGCGTTGTCGCGACGGCGGCATCCGATGCACGTACGGACCGGCGCGGTCGACGTTCGAGGAGCCACAGGTCAGTCTAGCTCATCGGACGGGCCGGACGTCACCGCATTGTCGTGCGCCGCGTCAGGTGTGACGTCCCCCTCAGTGCTCTCCGGAGTCTCACGAGGCCCGCCGTCGCCGGTGTCGGAGCGGATGTCGATGCGCCACCCGGTCAGACGTGCAGCCAGGCGCGCGTTCTGCCCCTCCTTGCCGATTGCGAGCGACAGTTGGTAGTCGGGCACGATGACTCGCGCGGCGTTGGTCTCGGCGTCGATGACGGTGACCGACAGCACCTTCGCCGGCGACAGCGCGTTGCCGACGAAGACCGCGGGATCGGATGCGAAGTCGATGATGTCGATCTTCTCGCCGGACAGCTCGCTCATCACGTTGCGGACCCGCTGGCCCATCGGGCCGATGCACGCGCCCTTCGCGTTGAGCCCGTTGACGCCGGTGTGGACGGCGATCTTCGAGCGGTGGCCTGCCTCGCGCGCGACCGCGACGATCTCGACCGAGCCGTCGGCGATCTCCGGCACCTCGAGCGCGAAGAGCTTGCGGACGAGGTTCGGGTGGGTGCGCGACAGGGTGATCTGCGGTCCGCGCATTCCGCGCGTCACTCCGACGACGTAGCACTTGATGCGGTCGCCGTGCTTGTACTGCTCGCCCGGAACCTGCTCGACAGGCGGAATGATGCCCTCGGTGGCATTGGCGTCCGACCCGATCTGGACGACGATGATGCCCTTGGCGTTGAGCCGGGCGTCGGCCTGGACCACGCCGCCGACGACTTCGCCTTCGTGGGCCGCGAGCTCGCCGTAGTTCTTCTCGTTCTCGGCGTCGCGGAGACGCTGCAGGATCACCTGACGGGCGGTCGTGGCGGCGATGCGGCCGAATCCTTCAGGAGTGTCGTCCCATTCGTGAACGACGACGCCTGCTTCGTCGACCTCCTGCGCCATCACCCGGACGGCGCCGCTCTTGCGGTCGACGTCGATCCTGGCGTTCGGCGCGAAGCCGTCGGTGTGCCGGTAGGCGGTGAGCAGCGCCGATTCGATGGCGGTGATGACGGTGTCGATGGACACGCCCTTGTCGGCTTCGATCAGGCGGAGAGCACTGATATCGATGTGCATGGCGACTCCTATTCGCTTGTCGGGTTGAGTTGTCTGTTCAGTTCTGTGTTCAGTCGTCTGTGCGTTCGCGCCGCCGCGCGATCTCGGCGTCGTCGAGGCCGCAGGCCCGCAACTCCGCTTCGTCTGGCCGGCGGAAGTCGACGTCGACCACAGCGCGCGTGACCGTGTCGAGGACCACGTCGACCGTCGAGAGGCGACCCTTGTCCGCTTTGACGAGTGTCACCACTCCCTCGGCGATCGGTCCGATCCGCCCCACGACGTCCTTGTCGACTCCGTCGACCGTGTACGCGACTTTCACGGTCCGGCCGGTCGAGCGCCGCCAGTGGCGTTCCGCGGTGAGCGGTCGCCCGACGCCCGGTGTCGTGAGCTCGAGGTCGTACGGCTGTTCGCCCATCACCCCGGACGCTTCCAGCGCCTCGTCGACAGCTCGGCTCAGCTCGGCGATCGCGTCGAGACTCGCTCCACCGTCTCGGTCGACGACGATGCGGACGTCACGTCGTCCCGGCGGAGTCAGCAGTGCGACCTCTTCGAGGTCGTATCCTGCGTCGGTGAGAACCGGTTCGACGACCGTTCCGATCAACTCGGTCTTGTCGCCGCTCATCGTGCCCTCACCTCGTGACTTTCCTGATCCGCGCCCCGTTCCGACGGTCCACTCTACGTGGCCGAGAACGCACCGTTCGGGGCCTGCTGAGTGTAGTCGATTCGACGGACTGGCAGAATTCGACAACGTGACTGCCCTATCCCCGTACCCCGGTCCATCCCGCCGAGCAGTCCTACGCGGAGCGGCTGCGGTCCCCCTCGTCGTTGTCGCCGGCGTATCGGTGACAGCATGTGGCCCGACGGTCGACGAGCGGCGAGACACCGCCGAGATGCTGGTCCAGCATGCGCAGGCGGCGGTTCGTGAGCAGAAGGCCGCTCAGTCGCTCGGCCCGCGGGTCACCGAATACACAGCAGCGCTTGCAGTGGTCGCGGCGCAGCGAGGCGAACACGCACAGGCGTTGCGTGACGAAGTGAACAGACTTCACTCCTCGTCGGCGGCACGGATCGACGACGCGGGACCCGCCATCACCACGATCGACGCCCTGCGTTCGGCGATCACCGCGTCCACCAAGTCGGCCGCGACGTCGGCGGTCGCCGCCGAGGGGTTCGTCGCGGGATTGCTCGCATCCACCTCGGCCGCGTGCCGCACTCTCACGGAGGTCCAGCTCGCATGACCCAGGTCGACGCACTCTCCACTGCGGCCGACGCCGAGAACACCGCGATCTTCGTGTACGGTCTCGCCACCGCATTCGCAACGGGCGACGACCGAGCCGCCGTGGGCACGTACATCGCCGCGCACCGGGTTCGCCGCGACGCGCTGAACAATGCGCTGGTCACGGCGGGGTCGAACGAACGAGTACCCGCGGCCGGCTACACACTGCCGTTCGACGTGACCGACGGCGCCACTGCCGGAAAGGCCATCCTGCAGGCGGAGAACACGTGCGCGCAGGCCTATCGAGCCCTCGTTGAACAAGCATCAGACACCGCGGCCCGCAGGCTCGGAGTCGACGGCCTCACCGATTCCGCACTGCGCATCGCACACTGGAGGGCGTCGCAGGGCGTCTCTCCGACGACCGTCCCCTTCCCCGGCGCGTAACGTTCCCCGATCCGCGCGATTTCCGGCTGCGCGCCGGCGAAATCGGCGGAATCGGGGAACCTTAGACGCTAGCCGCGTACTGCGGCGAGAACGGCGTCGGTGGCACTGTCGACCGGCGCTTCCACGGCTTCACCGGTGAAGCGGTCCCGGATCTCGACGGTGCCGTTGGACCAGCCACGTCCGACGACGACGACGATCGGCATGCCGAGGAGTTCGGAGTCCTTGAACTTCACACCGGGTGACGCCTTGCGATCGTCGAGAAGCACCGAGACGCCCGCCGCGTCGAGTTCGGCGGCGAGATCCTCGGCGCCTGCGACGGCGGCCTCATCCTTGTTGGCGATCACCAGGTGAACGTCGAACGGCGCGACCTCGCGCGGCCAACGCAGCCCCTTGTCGTCGTGCATCTGCTCGGCGAGGACCGCGACCATGCGCGAGACGCCGAGCCCGTACGACCCCATCGTGACGCGGACCGGCTTGCCGTTCTCGCCGAGGACGTCGAGCTCGAAGGCGTCGGCGTACTTGCGGCCGAGCTGGAAGATGTGCCCGATCTCAATGCCCTTGGCCGAGGTCAGAACACCCTTGCCGTCGGGCGACGGGTCGCCGTCGCGCACCGATGCGGCCTCGATCACTCCGTCCGGAGTGAAGTCGCGGCCCACGACGAGGTCGACGAAGTGCTGACCCTTCACGTCGGCGCCCGTGATCCACGACGTGCCCTCGACGACTCGCGGGTCGACGAGATACGTGAATCCGGCGCCCTGCACTCCCTTGGGACCGATGTAGCCCTTGACCAGCGCGGGGTTCGAGACGAAGTCGGACTCCTCCAGCAGCTCGACCTCTGAGGGCTCCACGGACGCCTCGAGCCGCTTGAAGTCGACTTCGCGGTCGCCTGGCACGCCGATCGCGGTGATCTCCCACTCGCCTCCCGGCTTGCGGATCTTGACCATCACGTTCTTGAGGGTGTCTGCAGCGGTGTACTCCCCGCCGAGGGTCGCGTTCGCCCAGTCGACGAGAGTGTCGATGGTCGGAGTGTCGCCGGTCTCGTGGGCCACAGCGGCGGGCAGACCGTCGATCGGCCGCGCCGACGGCACGGTGGTGACGACGGCTTCGACGTTGGCTGCGTAGTCGGACTCGGTGCTGCGAACGAAGGTGTCCTCGCCCACCTCGCACTCGGCGAGAAATTCTTCGGACTGGCTGCCGCCCATCGCGCCTGCGGTCGCCTTGACGATCACGTACTTGACGCCGAGACGGTCGAAGACGTTCTGGTACGCGGCGCGGTGCTTGTCGTACGAGACCTGCAGACCCGCGTCGTCGAGGTCGAAGGAGTACGAGTCCTTCATCACGAACTCGCGCCCGCGGAGAATGCCTGCGCGGGGACGTTCTTCGTCGCGGTACTTGGTCTGAACCTGGTACAGGATCACTGGGAGATCTTTGTACGAGCTGTACTCGCCCTTCACCAGCTGGGTGAAGATCTCCTCGTGGGTGGGACCGAGCAGCATCTCGGCGCCCTTGCGGTCCTTGAGGCGGAACAGATTGGGGCCGTACTCGGTCCACCGGCCGGTCGACTCGTACGGATCACGAGGGAGCAGGGCGGGCAGCAGGATCTCCTGCGCGCCCATCGCGTCCATCTCGTCGCGCACGACCTGTTCGACGTTCCGGAACACCCGCAGGCCGAGCGGCAGCCACGAGTAGACGCCCGGTGCGGTGCGTCGGATGTAGCCTGCGCGGACGAGGAGCTTGTGGCTCGGAACCTCGGCGTCGGCGGGGTCGTCGCGGAGCGTGCGGAGGAACAGTGCGGACATGCGTGTGATCACGGTAGTCCAGCTTAGTGCGGGTCACGTCGCGTTCGTTAGGGTGGTCGCGTGCTCGTGATCCTGCCTCCTTCGGAGACCAAGTCCGACGGCGGGACGTCGGTCCCGCTCGACCTCGAATCGCTGTCGCTTCCTGCACTCACCGACGTCCGCAGACGTTTGGCCGACGCCGTCGTCACGCTGTCGTCCGATCTCGACGCCTCCCGCGAGGCACTCGGACTGGGCGCGAGCGACGCGGCGATCGCCGAGGTCGCCCGCAACGCCGAGTTGTTCACCAGTCCGACCCGTCCGGCGATCACTCGGTACACGGGCGTCCTCTACGACGCCCTGGACTACCCGGGAATGACCCGCGCGTCCAAGGCGAAGGCCGCCGACCGGCTCATGGTGGGATCGGCGCTGTTCGGCGTCGTCTCGGCCACCGACGAGATTCCGGCGTATCGACTCTCGGGCGGATCGAAGCTTCCCGGTTTCGGGACACTCGGCTCCGTGTGGAAACCAGTCCTCTCCCCCGCGCTCGATGCGATCGACGACTTCGTGGTCGACCTGCGGTCGGGCGTCTACCAGAAGCTCGGGCCCGTTGCAGGCGCAGTGACCGCAACCGTCGTCACCGAGTACGCGAACGGTACCCGCAAGGTGGTCAGCCACTTCAACAAGCACTACAAGGGCCTCGTCGCACACGAACTCGTCCGCACACGCCGGAACGTCCGTGACATCAACGGGCTGGCCGCCGTGCTGTCCGACGCCGGTCAGCGAGTGGAGATCACCTCACCGATCGAGATCACGGTGGTCACGGAGGGCTGACACAGATTAAGGGTGAATCGGTGCCACCTGATGACACCGATTCGCACCCTGAAGTCAGTCCTCGTCGTCGATCGCCGCGATCTGAGCCTTCTGCGCGCGGATGCGGCCGTAACCGTACGCCGCGGCCATCCCGATGACGCCGGTGATCAGCCCGATCAGCATGCGCAAGTCGCCGGATCCCGAGCCCGCGTCGGCGGAGATTCGGTAGATCCAGCCGTTGAGAGCCGTGACCGCGAGCCCGCCGAACACGAGCGGGACGACGATCGTGGTGAAACCGGATTCGGGGAGCGGTTCGATGCCTGCGCGACGGCGGTACATCTGCCACCCCGACATCACCACCACTGCCAGTCCCACGAGCACGGCGGTGACCACCGGATTCACGAACCATGCTGCGATGGCGGCCACGAGCAGAAGTGAACCGGACACCCCGGCGGCGATGCGGGCGTTCACAGGAGCACCGCACGATCGACGTCGGTGAATCCGGCGACCGGACCGATCACCGCGATAGCGGGCGCGATCAGTCCCTCGTCACTCGCGGCCTGCGCCGCATGAGAGAGATCCGTGCGGATGAGCCGCTGATCGGGGCGAGATGCGTTCTCGATGAAGGCGACGGGAGTGTCCGCCGGGCGCCCTCCGTCGAGCAGTGCCTGGGCGAACACGTCGATCCGCTTGACCGCCATCATCAGCACGATCGTGCCCCGCAACTGCGCGAGTGCGTTCCAGTTCGTCAGCGAGTCCGGATGATCGGGTGCGACGTGACCGGACACGACGACGAACTCGTGGGTCACTCCCCGGTGGGTCACCGGGATTCCCGCGAGGCCGGGCGCCGAGATCGGGCTCGTGACACCGGGGACCACCGTCACCGGGACACCGGCCTCGACACACGCCTGCAGTTCTTCGAATCCACGCCCGTACACATACGGATCCCCGCCCTTCAGACGGACGACGAACTTCCCCGCTTTGGCCCGATCGACGAGAATCTCATTGATCTGCTCCTGGCGCATCGCGCGGCCGTACGGAACCTTCGCCGCGTCGATGATCTCCACTTGTGGACCGAGTTCGTCGAGCAGTGCGACGGGAGCCAGGCGATCGGCTACCACGACGTCGGCCTCGGCGAGCAGCCTGCGTCCGCGGACGGTGATCATGTCCGCCGCGCCGGGCCCACCGCCGACGAGCGCGACACCCGGCGCATGACGGTTGTCGTCCTCGACGGTCAACGACGTGCCGTCTGCGAACGCCGCGGTGATCGCGGCGCGGGCCGCCGCGGAACGACGGTGATCGCCCCCGGCCAGAACTCCGAACTGCAGATCACGGTGATGTCCGGACGCCGGTGTCACCGCGGTGCCGGACGAACCGTCGTCGGCCCGGACGCAGAAGATCCGGCCTGCCGTCGCCTCGTCGACGACCGCGGCGTTCACCGCCGGATCGTCGGTGCAGGCGATGGCGTACCAGGCGTCGGCGAGATCACCGGCAGCGTACGCCCGGCGATGGACGGTCACCGCAGGTTCGGACTCGATCGTCGGTGTCGGATCGACGGCGATCACATGCACGTCCGCGCCCGCTGCCAGCAGATTCGGCAAGCGACGCTGCGCGACGCTTCCGCCTCCGACGACGACAACACGTCGGTCTCGCAGGTCCAGTCCGGCCAGGTAATGAGGGTGCCCCATGACCGTTGACAGTAGTCGGCGACGTGTTACATCCGTGCTTCGGCCCGGGCCAGGGCCCGTGCGCGCGACTCCTCGAACTTCGTGACCTTCACGTCCATCGCCGAGAGGAAGGCGGCGAGCTTCTCCCGGTACATCTGGCCGGTCGGACCGAAGTCGTCGCGATCGAAGATCCGCCACTTGCGCAACACCGGCATCACCACTTCGTTCATGTGCTGCGGCAGGTCGTAGATGCCGCCCTTGGCGATCAACACGGCGTTACGCCGGAAGTTCGGCATCGTCGCTCCCGGCATGGCGAAGTTCGAGACGATCGTGAAAATCGCCTCCATCGCCTCGTCGGGCACCACGTCGAGGGCTGCGGAGACGATGTTCCGGTAGAAGATCATGTGCAGGTTCTCGTCGGCGGCCACGCGCTGCAGCATGCGGTCGGCGATCGGGTCGCCGCACGCCTTGCCGGTGTTCTTGTGACTGACCCTGGTGGCCAGTTCTTGGAACGACACGTACGCCACCGCGTACAGCATGTCGAAACTGTGGTCGCGCTGGCCGTCGTCGTCCGGCAGCGGGTTGTATCCGCCGGTCATGTGTTCCATTCGGAGATTCTCCAGCTCCACCGGGTCGACACCGCGGGTGACGACGAGGTAGTCGCGCATCACGATCGAGTGACGCATCTCCTCGGCGGTCCACCGTCCCACCCAGAAGCCCCATGCGTCGTCGAGGGTGAAGTTGTCGGCGATCACCCGGTGGTACGACGGCAGGTTGTCCTCCGTCAGGAGGTTGGTGATCATCGCGGCCTTCGCCGTCTCCGACAGCTGCGACTGCTCCGGGTCCCAGTCGACACCGCCGAGGGCTGCGAAATTGCGGCCGTCGTCCCACGGGACGTAGTCGTGCGGATGCCAGTCGCGGGTGAGCTTCATGTGTCGTTCGACTTCCCGCTCGCAGTCGGGAAGCAGTTCACGAAGCAGGTCCGAGCCGGTCATCGGCGAGCCGATCAGTGCAGTCATGCCTCCACCATGACGACGCTGACCCGATGATGTCCTGAGCCGAAGGTCCCGAGTCGATTGGGCCCCGAGTCCACTCCTCACCTGCGGTAACGTTGCTCGCATGACTGCAGGACCCGTTGACCCCACCCGACGCCGAGTACGCGTGTTCCTCGTCGACGACCACGAACTCGTCCGACGTGGACTCCGCGATCTGCTCGGGACCGCAGACGACCTTCTTGTGGTGGGCGAAGCCGCAACCGTCGGCGAGGCCCGGGTCGGCATCGCCTCCACAGAACCCGACGTCGCAGTGCTCGACGTTCGACTCCCCGACGGCAACGGCGTGGAACTGTGTCGAGACGTCCGCGCAGAGAACCCGAACATCCGGTGTTTGATGCTGACCAGCTACGCCGACGACGACGCACTCCTCGCGGCGGTCCTCGCAGGCGCGTCGGGCTTCGTGCTCAAGCAGATCCTGGGCCACAACCTGATCGAAGCGGTACGGACCGTGGGCAACGGCGGGTCCCTGCTCGATCCGAAGAGCACCGGCGCACTGCTCGCGAAGCTGCGCAAGGGCGAACCCACCGATCCCCTGGCCCAACTGACGTCGCAGGAGCGCGAAGTGTTCACGTTGATCGGCGAAGGACTCACCAACCGGCAGATCGCCGACCGCATGTTCCTCGCCGAGAAGACGATCAAGAACTACGTCTCGCGCATCCTGTCGAAGCTCGACATGCAGCGTCGCACCCAGGTCGCCGTCCTGGCGACAGAACTGCGCGGTCGTGACCGCTGACCCCGACGCGTCCGATCGTGGACCGTCCGAGGGCCGGGAACTGAGCGTTCAACTCGGGACGACCGCGTCGGTCGCCGTGCTGTTCCTGGTGCTCCGCATGCTCGCCGTCGCACATTGGGATTGGCACACGGTCGCGGCGATCGCCGACACGTTCGACTTCTCGGACGCCTTTCCGATCGCGTTCGGGACTGTCGTCGGTCAGCCTGTGTTGACGGGGGTGTTCATCGCGCTGCTGCTGCCGATCGTGCTGATGCGCGTGGTGTGGCCGATGGATCGACACCGCGGCACCATCACCGTGTCGATCGTGCTGGGCGCGGTGACACTCCTGACGATGGCACTGTCGATGACTGTCACCTTCGGCAACCCGTCGACGTTCCTGGGCGCCGCAGCCGTCGGACTCGTCATCGCGGCCATGCGGCTGTGGTGGCGCACCGGCGCCGTGCACGACGTATTGCTCCGGGTGAGTCGACGCGTCTCGATGCTCGCCGCCGCAGGCGTTCTGACCCTCGCCGCGGTGAACGATGTTCCGTGGATGGGCGCGGAACGGATCACGACCGACGAGGGCGTCATCGAGGGGTACGTCCTTGAGGCCGAGCCTGGATTCCTGCACGTCCTGACGGACGACCGCGAGGTGATCATCCTCCCCGACTCCAGCGTCCACATGCGCGAACTGGTCGACTGAACTCAGCTCTTCGACCGTCGGAGACAGACGATCGAGACTGTCGCCCGAGTGGTACCGCAGCGGCGATGCGTCGCCCGATTGCGGCACGCCCCCGCGCAGAGGTACCACTCAGGCGAGCGGGACCGTCCAGGTCAGTGTGGTGCCTTCGCCTGGGGCGGACCGTTCGCTGAAGACGCCGCCGCATTCTGTCGCGCGGCGTTCCAAGTTCCGCAGGCCGGAGCGACGAGCGTCCTGCGGTATGCCGACACCGTCGTCGGACACCTCCACGACGAGGTTGTCGGACGCAACGATCCGGACGCCGATCCACTCGGCGTCGGAATGGCGGAGGGCGTTCGACAGTCCTTCCCGCAGGACCGCTTCGATGTGCGGCGACAAGGTGTCCGGGACGATCGTGTCGACCGGACCGGAGAACGCGACGCTCGGGGTGATCGGCGCATGTGCGGCGAGCTCGGCGACCACGTCGAGCACCCGCCGCCGGAGTGTTCTCGTGCTCTGGCCCGAACTGCTGTGAAGGTCGAAGATCGACGTTCGTATCTGGGCGATCGTGGAGTCGAGGTCAGTGATCGCCTGATCCATGCGGCCGTCGAGTTCGGCCGGCCGGGCCTTCATCGTCTGCATCGACATGCCGATCGCGAACAGTCGTTGGATCACCAGATCGTGCAGGTCACGAGCGATCCGATGCCGGTCGGAGAGGACCTCCATCTCCCGTGCCAGCTCCTGCTGTTGCGCGTACGCGATCGACAACGACGCGACGCGTGCGACACCGGCGAGCCCCGCTTCCTCTTCGGCGGTCCACACTCGACGATCGACGTGGGTCAGGACGATCGCGCGGAACTGCCCGGGCGGCCCCTGAATCGGTTGCACGGTGACCCACCTCGCGCCGTCGCGCAGCCACGCGCGCTCGTCGTCGACAGCGGACACTGCGAGACCTGCGTCACGCGCGCCGAATGTGTCTGCAACGTCGGCGACGTCCACCGGATCTCCCGTGTGTGCGACGAGCTCCGCACCCGTCACCACATACACGTCGGTGGCGTGACTCAACGCCGCAACGTCCGCGCACACGCCGGTCAGCGTGTCGTCGAGTGAGATCCCACGAACCGGTTCGCTGCCGCGGTCGGCGAGCAACTGCATCCAATGCAAGCGGGTCTGTGCGCTCTCGAAGGAACGCGCGTTGTCGACCGCGATGCCTGCGGCGACGGCGAGCACCGCGACGATCTTCTCGTCGAGCTCCGTGAAGGCAGGCGCCCCCTGCTTCTCCGTGAGGTAGATGCTGCCGAACAACTCCCCGCGGACGATGATCGGCGCCCCGAGGAAGGTGTTCATCGGCGGGTGATGAGGAGGGAACCCGATCGACGCCGGGTGGTCCGACAGTCGTTCGATGCGCAGTACCTCGGGATGGTGAAGCAGTTCGCCGAGCACACCGTGTCCGACGGGCAGTCGGCCCATCGTCGCACGCACATCAGGACTGATCCCCGTGTAGACGAACGCCTGCAGGCTCAGTTCCGGACCACGGACGCCGAGCGCACAATATCGTGCGTCGAGCACACCTGCTGCAACGTCGACGATCCGCTGCAGCGCGAGGTCGAGTTCGAGACCCTGCCCGACCAGAAGCACTGCCTCGAGCACATCACGCAGAGCCGTGGGATCGTTGCCGTCTTTGGCCGCGAGGGCGTCGACCGCCGTGCGGACCTCTTGGAACGTCATCGGGCCCGCCCTGCCGCGGCGACGAACCGTCCGATCGATTCGGGCACACCCGCAGGGTGAACATGCAGGTAAGAGGCATGAATGCCACCTGAGACGAAGCCGTCCGCGCAGTTCGTCTCTCCTGCGCGCCAGGCCCACGCCGGTGTCCTGTCCGCCCGGAAGTCCACGGTGCTTCGGTGGAACTCGTGTCCGGTGACCCGCTCACCGGTGCGATAGAGCACGCTGTCGGCAACGGCGACTGCGTCCCGGTAGCCGAGGGTCAGTTGCGGTCCGAACGCGCCGTCGGCCTCGATCGCTCCGACCATCTCATGGCCGTCGAGCATCGACGAGAGATACAGCAGCCCCGCACATTCCGCGTGGACGGGACGTCCAGCCGCGGCATGGCGGGCGAGGTCGGCGCGCAGTCCCACGTTGGCGGCGAGGTCGACGGCGTGCTCCTCCGGGAAGCCTCCTCCGATCACCACCGCCGACGTGTGCTCGGGCAGCCTGTCGTGCAGTGGATCGAACGACACCACATCGGCGCCTGCCGCGGTCAGGAGTTCTGGGTGCTCGGCGTAACCGAATGTGAACGCCGCGCCCTGGGCGACTGCCACGACAGGTCTCGTGTCGACACGATGCTCGGCCATCTCGTCGGCGGCGGACCACGGTGCGACGTCGGTGCCCCTGGCCGTCGCTGCGAGACGGATGATCGCCTCGACGTCGATGCCTGCGCCGACCAGCCGAGTGATCGCGTCGACGGACGCCACGGCCTCGGCGCTGCGTTCCGCCGCGGGCACCAGTCCCAGGTGCCGCGACGGCACCGACAACGCGGAGTCTCGGCGGACCACACCGAACACCGGCAGACCCGCCCGGTCCGCAGCCTGCCGCAGCACCGCTTCATGTCGATCGGACCCGACCCGATTGAGGATCACGCCCGCCACGTGAACCGTCGGATCGTAGGAGACGAATCCGTGCAGCAGGGCCGCAAGCGACTGACTGTGTCCGCCTGCGTCGACCACCAGCACCACGGGGGCCCCGATCAGCGATGCGACGTGCGCGGTGGACCCGACTCCGAGAGTGCCGTCGTCGTCGGTGATCCGGCCGTCGAACAGGCCCATCACGCCTTCGACGACCGCGATGTCCGCGCCCGCCGACCCCGCCGCGAAGAGCGGCCCGATGCGGTGCTCCCCCACGAGGTTCGGGTCGAGGTTGCGTCCAGGCCTGCCCGCGGCCACTGCGTGATATCCGGGGTCGATGTAGTCCGGGCCCACCTTGAACGGCGCAACCCGGTGACCTGCGGCGACGAGTGCACCGATGAGTCCGGTGGTGATCGTCGTCTTGCCGCTGCCGGAGGACGGTGCGGCGATGACGATCGTCGGAACACTCAGCCCACGTGACGGGCGGGTGCTGATCACCACTCGATGCCCTTCTGGCCTTTGCGGCCGGCGTCCATCGGATGCTTGATCTTGGTCATCTCGGTGACCAGGTCGGCGGCTTCGACGAGCGCATCGGGCGCGTATCGACCGGTGATCACGACGTGCTGGCGGCCGGGCCGCTCACGGAGCGCGGTCACCACTTCGTCGACGTCGATCCATCCCCAGTGCAGCGGATAGGTGAATTCGTCGAGTACGTAGAAGTCGTGCTGTTCCGATGCGATGCGCCGCGCGATCTCGGTCCAACCGGCACGCGCCGCATCGGCATGGTCCTGTTCGGCGTCGTCGCTCCGGCGGATCCACGACCATCCCTGGCCCATCTTGTGCCACTCGACCGGTCCGCCTTCGCCGGTCTGCTCGTGAAGGCGACCCAGCGCGGTCATCGTCGACTCCTCGCCGACCTTCCACTTCGCGCTCTTCACGAACTGGAACACCGCGACGTCCATCCCGGCGTTCCACGCACGCATCGCCATTCCGAAGGCTGCAGTCGACTTGCCCTTGCCTGGTCCGGTGTGCACCGCCAGCACCGGCTGATTGCGTCGCTGACGTGTGGTCAGACCGTCGTTCGGGACAGATTCGGGGACTCCCTGAGGCATGTGATCACCCTATCCACCGCCTTCCGAGTGCTCACCATCCCCCGCTCGACAATCGACGTTCCCCTGCTCGTTG
>NZ_BAOP01000052.1 GCF_000344135.1 Gordonia malaquae NBRC 108250
AGGAGCAGCGGACGTGCGCTCGCTCAAGGAGCAGCGGACGTGCGCTTGCTACAAGGAGCCAGGGGGTCAGAGGGCGGCGAGCGCGACGTCGATGGGGACGGAGCCGTCGGTGAAGGGGATGTTCTGACGGATCGACGAGGGGCTGGCGAGGGTCGCCGCGGCCACGAGGGCCACGTTCGCGCGTGAGGTTCCGGGGAGGTTCGAGGCTCGGATCGCGGCGGGATCGATCGTTCCGGACGGCTCGTCCAGAGTGAGGGCTCCGGGCATGAGGACGGTCCAGTCGAGGTCCGACTCGCGGAGGGCGACGTCGGCGGCGGCCTTCGCCTCCGCGTATGCGAAGAACGAATTGTCGCTGGGCACGCCGTGGTCGACGTCCGCGCCGAGGTACGACACCATCACGAAACGGTCGACGTTCGCGTCGGCGGCGGCGGCGATGGTTCGGATCGCCGCGTCGCGGTCGACGGCGTAGGTGCGGGTCGGATCTCCGCCACCGGCGCCCGCGCTCCACACGACTGCGTCGAAGCCGGACAGCGCGCCGGCGATCTCTTCCTGCGTCGCGGTCTCCACGTCGAAGACGAGCGGTTGTGCGCCAGCGGCGACGATTGCGTCGGCCTGGGCTGGGTTGCGAATCACTGAAGTCACGTTGTCGCCGCGTTCGCTCAGCAGTGGGGCGAGGAGGAGCGCGATCTTGCCGTGTCCGCCGATGATGATGATGTCAGCCATGGGTCAACGGTACTGAAAGATGGATATCGCTGCAGTCTTGCCTGTCGTTACATGCAATGGACTGTCGGCAAGAATGTCGTCCGATCAGGCGTCGTTCAAACGGGTGAGGTAACGGTTCAATAACGACATTTATCAAATCGTGTGCCGATCGTCACATACGGGAGCATCGTAGGCCGAACGGACGACTGAAACGTCGGTCGAACGTACTCCCACTCATATCGTGAGAAAGAAGCAGAAAATGGCTGAAGGACCTATCCGCCTCGAGATCGACATCCTCGGACCGATTCTGGAAACCCTGAGCACCGGGTCTGCCGGCGGCAGCAGCGAGTAGATCTCAACCGGATCCAACGAGTCGGGCCGCTCCGCCGTGAAGGCGGGGCGGCCCGACTCGTATCACCGATGCGCACGATCATCCGGGCCCTCGACCGCAACCGACTGGCGGACGTCATCGCCGTCGCCGAGCAGGGCGTCCGCGACATCCCGCTTTACCGCTGGCTCCTCGGTGAGCACATCGACGACCAGAACAAACGTGAATGGCTGGCCGAACTGATCCTGCGACCCCTGCTCAACGCGGGCTGCGTGGTCGGAGCCGTCGACTCCCACGGAACACTCGTCGGCGTCGTGGCCTGGCAGCCACACGATGTGAATCTCTCGCCCGACGGGACGCCGCCGCTCACTCCAGCGGACGTAGAAGTGGCCGCCGCGACGCCGGGCCTGCGTGAGCGGCTCTTGGAACTGTGGACGTCGCCGCCCCTCCCGATTCCTGTGCAGGACGCCGTGAACTGTGTGTTCACCGCAGTTCTGCCGGATCACCGCAGAGGATCACTGGTCCTCGACATGATGGAGACGTGCGAACAGTTCTGCGCGGACAGAAACCGTCCGTTCTACGCGTGGACGGGCTCGCCGCATCTCCGTGACTGGTTTGTCAGCGGGTGGGAGACCACCTGGTTCTCAACAATCGAATGGAACGGCGTGAGCTACTACGGCGTCGTCTCCGATCGGCCGCCGAAACCGCACACCCGTCACCGCTGAGTCTTGTTGAACTCCCGCGCGACCATCCGCACCCAGGTCCGGTCGGACAGCGCGTCCGGCGTGGACAGCAGGTCGGGATCGATGGGGGTCACCTCGGAGTCGTGCAACCACGCTGCCACGAGGACCGCTCGATCGTGTGGGGACAGTGCATCGACGTCGTCGAGTTCGACGATGATCACGCCTGCACCTGCGTGCAGGTACAGGCCGTCGAGAATCTGGGAGACCCGATCGTCGGCGCGAAGAACGGGGGTCGCCGACTTGTAGTCGGCTGCGGCGAGTTCCGGGTGCGCGGTCAGCAGCATCTCCGACAACGGTCCACTCATCCGCAGATCGAATCGAGCGAGGAACCACGACTCGATCATCACCGACGAACAGCCGAGGCTCATCAACACGATTGCGATCGCCCACCAACTGGCGCCGGGGTCGGGGTGGGCGGGATCGATGACGAGCACGACCATCGCGACTGCCAGACCGAGGAGATACAGTGCTATCGCTCGGCCGAGAGAGTGCCACGCGATGTAGCGGACGCCGACGGCCAATGAGAACAGGCCTGCGACGATCACGAAGATCGAGCCGAATGCGGCTTGTCGGGTGACTGCGATGAGAACGATGTCGACCAGCACGACGATGGGGACTGCGATCGTGAGGACTGCAACGGTCTGTCTGTCCACCGCGGGCCAAGCTGCGAACGCGATGATGGCGGTGGCAGCCGCGACGACTACCCAGAGTGCGATGAAGACAAGTTGTGGTGCGGTGCTGCCGACCGGACCTATCACCACCTCCAGCGTGGGAGTGCGGACGGTCGCGGCTGCCGCGACCCCGATCGCTGCGATCATGACCGCGGTGCGGGCCAGCGATGGCGGTCGGACGGTGAGCCGACCGATGCGGGTTCCGACAGCGGCTGAACAGAACAGAGCGATGATCCAGGTTGCCCAGGTCATCCAAGCGCCTCGTCGTAGCGCAGCAACGGGCGCAGTGAGTGTCGTTTGTTGAGCTGGCCGAGCCGCTGCAGCAGGCGAGCGGCGAACGCCTCTGCTTCCCACTCCTGGAGTTCGAGGTCCTCGTCGGGAGTTGCTTGCGCCTCCGCGGGTTCCTCACCTCGCAGCATGTACGCGATCAGGTCGTCGTCGGCGGCGACTGCCGCACCCTCGGCGGCCGTCCCGGGGTGCCGGAACACGACATGGCCGAGTTCGTGGGCAAGAGTGCGAGCCTCGCTGGGAAGTGATCGGGCGAGAATGATCTCATCATGGTCTTCGTACTCGCGGCGTTGACCCCACACCCCGGGTGCGAGGTCGTCGACAGCCACGATCACGGGTCGGCCGCGGCTCTCTCCGACTGCGTGCACGATGTCCAGGAGGCTGCCGGCGTGTTTCTGGGCGGCGACGTCCAGCACGGCGTCTACGGCCGCGTGGATGCGGCGGTGGGAGCGTCGCGCTGGCGTGGAACTCGTACCGGAAACGGCCATCTCACTGATCATATCCGCGGAGACAGGAACTCCGCTCGTGCCGTGTTGACCCGCACGCGCCCGGCGCGCGCCGAACGGAAGCTCATGGCGCCTGCGCCCACCGCGATCGCTGCCACCCCGCCGACGCCCACCGCAGCCGCGACGTACTGGCTCGCGGTGGCGGAAGCAGGTGACGGCAACGCCGTCACCGTGCCGGGGACGTCGTTCGGGTCTGCGGGCGCGGCGACCGTTGAACGGTCTCGGTTGTCGCGAGTCGCTTCATCGGTGGGAGTGCTGTGCGACGGGCTGGATCCGACCGACGGAACGCTGCGGTTGGGGACATCTCGTCGCGGACGATTTCGCGGTTTGTCGCCGCCCGGAGCGACCGCGCCCGAATCCGACCGCTTCGTCGTCGTGGGACGTTGCTTGACGGTCCGGTCGGTGGTCAGCGTGTGAGTGACACCGGGGTTCGTCGGGCGGCTCGAGGTGCCGGGGCGCGTCGGGATGATGACCGGACCGTTGTCGTCGTCCGTGGACTCGGGGGAACTCGTAGTCTCCGAACTCGTCGGATCGTCAGTGTCCGTCGGATCCGGAGTCTCGGTGTCGATGGTCAGGACAGGGTCCGATGTTGTGGTTGTGGTCGTGGTGGTCGTCGTCGACGTGGTGGTGGTCGTTGTTGTCGTCGGATCGTCATCGGAGCAGTGGTGCCCCCACGAGTGGTGGTGGCAGTGGTGCGATGCGAGCGTCGACCTGACCGCGGGCGGGGTGGCGTCGGCGAATGTGGGCATGCCGACCTGGATGCCGACGACGAAGGTGGTGGCGCCCAAGGCAAGAGAGGCGCGCACGAGGCGACTCTTCCGGGTCACAGCCTTCACCTGTTCCGTGGTCCGAGGATTCGGGCGCGACTACTCGTTCGGCGTGGCGGGGAGACCCTCGCCACGGCGAAGCTTCTCGGCCATCGCGGTCAGCATCTCCTGCGACTCTTCGGAGAGATCGAAGGCGCGGGCGGAGAGGCGACGCAGGCCGCGCCCACGCAACTGAGCGAGGACTTCGAGGTCGTGATCGATCTTGGCCGCGTACACGTCGTCGTAGAAGTAGTCCGGCTGAACCTTGAAGAACTTGGCCAGAGCGACGACGATCTCGTGAGACGGGTTGGTGCGGTGCCCGTTGCGCAGCTGCGACATGTAGGGCTTTGAGATCGAGTGGCCGGCAGCCGTCAACGAAGCGACGACCTCAGAGTTGGTGTGGGGACGACGCCCCGGAGGGTGCACCGTCTCGAACAGTCGGTTGAGCCGATCTGCAAAGCCGTTGTCCATATCGCCTTCTGGTCTAGTCGTGTCGTATGTTCGTTGGAGCGCGCTGGCTACTCAGTGAACGGACCTCATTGCAAGCTACCAGAGGGTATCACTCTTTGGTAGCCGTCGGTTCGCGTTCGGCAACTCGTGGGCAATTTGATTCCATGCGGTCAGTGGTGACGAAACTGCCACGTCAAGCACGGTTTGGAGATGCTGCTCGGATCCGTCTGCGGGGTCGGAGGCGACGAGGTGGCTAAGATTGTCGTCTCTGTGGCGATCTGCTTCCACCACGATGCGGCTTGCCTGCCGGCCGAGGCGGCTGATCTGGAGACTTCTCCACTTCTGCGAGTTTGGCCATACCTGTCGTGCGATTGGGCACGTGGGCGTCGCGCTTGGGGCACACAATCGCGGCCGCAGAGATGGTGGTGTGCAAACAGCAGTGGCCGGTCCCCCCACGGAACCGGCCACCGCCGTCGGCCTCGAAATTGCTCGAGACGCGTAGGCATCGCATCGGCCGATCGACTCTAGGCCGGCTCGACACCCCTCGTTTGACACCTTTGGCCCGGACCTCCCTCCGGGGCACGGTAGTTACCGTAACGCAAACCGTGTCGGATGACCAGTTAATTTGAGAAATCAAGTCTCACTACCGAGGATCGGGTGGTGGAAAATGCAGGTCAGGGGCATTCGTCTGCGGCGGGGCCGGGTGACTCCTGAGACGCTGGACAGGAGTTGTCTCGGTGTCTCAGTTACCAACTGACCAACGGGTAACCAAAGATTTGCGGCAAGCGAGCCGATGGCCTCCCTGTGATGCGATTGTAGTTCAATTGGATGACAATCGGCGCGGGGTGCGGAGAGTGTCGGTTGTTTATGTGTGACGGCACGTCGCATGTCAGACGCGCATTCGAGCCGTTCGGATATCCGCTGCTCGGATTCATTTCGTGTCGAATCGATACGAAATATCCGGCATGTGCTGCGCGGTAACCAGACGTGAGTGCACTCATTGTTCACTGGTCGGTGAACAACGTTACGTCGGTGATCGACTTGCCGGAGAACTCGACCATCGCGACTGCGTGCTCGCCTGCCCTCGACATGCTCACTGTGACGTACCGGCCGGCCGCGAGGCACTTCCCCGCGGTCCAATCCGGTTGTGTGGTGCGCAGATGCTCCAGTGCAGCTCGCTTCTCTCGGGCTCCAACGCGCGAGAAGCCGCGCGCGAATCCCGCACTTCCCGATAGTCCCTGGTTCTGCAGTAGCGACTTGGTAAGGCGAAGGGAGACGGGGGCTGCGGCGAGGCCCTTGCCGAGCATCTGTCGGATCATCGTCGGCAGCTCCCAGTGCGCATAGAGCCCGGCGATGTGATCGGCTCCGGCCATCTCGTACCGCAGATGTACCGGCACCGACAGGACCACGGCGTCGCTCATCTGGATCTCGAGTGTCACGTCACGCACTACGACGTCACCGCAGACGATGTCGTGGTGTGGATGGAACACGACAGTGTTCGGAGCGATGAAGGTGTCGTAGAACGCGCTGAGCTCGTCGGATCCGCTGTGCAGCGCGGAGCCGACGGGGTCGTTGACGATGCCGTCATCGGTGAACAGTGCGAGCCAGGCGGCCTTGTCGTGTGCCGCGACAGCAGCGGGGGATCCCTGTGCGGTCGCGAGCATCGTCTGTCGGTGATCCATCGGGGTTCTCCTCGGCGCGGTCCAAAATGGAACGTGTTCTATCGGCGTCCGATGATTCTGGCACGCGGGTAGCCGACAGCGACTATCGCCACGGGGTCAGCCGCGAGCAGGCAGACCCAGTCCACGGGCGAGGGTGTCTGCGGCGAACGCGACGGCGTCGTCCCAGGACATGGCGAGGAACTCCTGCCGTTCGGTCGCGAAGTGGTTCGCCAGACCGGTCATCGACGCCCACAGGAGTGTCATGGCCGCCGGGACATCACCCTCGTAACCCAGTCGGATGAGTGCGCTCGACAGGCTGGCGACCATGCGTGCAGTCGCATCGCGGAGTTGATCGGCGACCTCCGGCTGAACGGTGTCGACGTCGGTGACGAGGCTGAGCGCGTCGAACTGCCGACCGAACACCATGTAGCCCTCGCGGTACATGTTCGTGGTGACCGTGAACAGTTCGGTGGCGTCGGTCGCGGTGGCCGCGGCGGGTTCGAGGCCTGCCATCATGCGGTCGAGGCGGTCGGCGAACACCGCGATGAACAGCGACTCCTTGTTGGAGTAGTAGGTGTAGACGGCGCCGAGGGAGATGCCCGCGCCCGCGGCGACGTCGCGCATGCGCAATGCGGCGAATCCGCCGGACACGAGAAGGGTCTCACCGGAACGCAGGATGTCGAGGCGGCGTTGCTCGCGGTCTCCCCACCGGGTGGCGGGTGTCTCGTCTGGGCTCTCAGTCACCCCACCATCCTGCCCTGTGCGCCGTCGTGCGGTCGTCACAAGTGCCCGATGCCTGCAGATTCGTCGTACAGCGTGGCATCGTGAGCGCACACGAGCTCGATACTCTCCGACGTTCGTTCGTGCAGGTCAGCGAGGCGATTCCGCGTGGCGCCTGCGAGTCGGGGCTTGCGCGCCGAGGCGAACTGGGAAAACGCAAGCGTCAATGGGATCGATCCGCCGCGCACGACGCTCCGGTGGTAGAAGGCGTCGCCGCAATGCAGCAGCCAGCCGTCGCCCCGGCGGACCGCGACACCCATGTGGCCCGCCGTATGCCCGGGCAGAGCGACGAACGCGACGTCGTCGCCGAATCCGACCAGCGACGTCGCAGCGAACCCGAACCAGTCGTCGGGTGTCGTGTCGTACGAGTGGACGTCGTCCGGATGTGTGGACTGGCGCCACGGCCGGTACCGCACCGCGGGCGACGGGCCGGACTCCGCATCGGCGTCGGCCAGTTCGCGAGCACTGACATGCAGTCGAGCGGAGGGGAAGTCGTCGATGCCTCCGGCATGGTCGGAGTCGAGGTGAGTCATCACGATGTCGGTCACGTCCGCGCGGTCGAAGCCCAACGCCTCGACCTGCGCGAGAGCCGTCTCGTGATAGTCGAATTCGGGTCGGATCACGCGGGTGAGTGGACCGATGCGTTCTGCCGGGGACTCCACGTCGCGGACGCCGAATCCGGTGTCGACGAGAGCCAGCCCTCGATCGGTTTCGAGCAGCAGGACGTGGCACACCATGCGGCCGGTCGCGATCGGATGCATCGTTCCGCAATTGAGGTGGTGGATCTTCATCTGTCGTCTCCAGACTCAGCCAGTTCACTCGTCCGACTGAACCGGAAATGGTCGTCGCGGTGCTCGGCGAGCATCGCGGTGAGGGTGGCCCGATCGTACGGCCACAGGTCGACGTCTCCGGCGGGTGTGAGGTACCACGAATCGCAGCCGGTGGCCCACACTGTCGGGACCATCGCGGAGTTCGCGGCGGCGAGGAAGTCGTCGGTCGCCTCGTCGGTCACCTCGACGGTGTCGAACTCGCCTGTGGCGAATCTGTCCAGCCAGCCCGCGATGAACTCGGCGGTCCGCTCGGCGGTGTACTGCAGCGAGATCGAACCCGTCGGCGAGTTGGGGCCGAGCGTGGTGAACAGGTTGGGGAAGCCCGGGATCGCGCTCATTCGGTAGGCGCGTGGACCGTCGGCCCAGACGTCGTCGATCCGCACGCCGTCACGCCCGCGGAGATCCATCGGCCGCATGTAGTCGTGGGCGCGGAATCCGGTGGCCAGGACGATCATGTCCAGCGGGTGCACGACGCCGTCGTCGGTGATGATCCCGTCCGGTGTCACGGACACGATCGGGGTGTCGACGACTTCGGCGTTCGACGCCTGGATCGCCCGGTAGTACCCGCCGGACAGCACTTGCCGTTTGCACATCGGCTCGTAATCCGGGGTGAGCGCTGCGCGGTCGGCGCGGTCGCGGACCTGCGCGCGAAGGGACAGTCGCGCGTACTGCTGGACCGCCCGACGCCGCCAGCTCGGTGTGGTCGCGATGTCGGCGAGGAATCCAGAACCGGAGAGAAGTGTCTGGTAGAGACCCGTGCGCAACGCCGGGAATCGAGTCAGGAGCGCAGTGACGAGACGCGGCTGACGCCGATCCATCGGCGCCCACATCACCCACTGCGGAGTCCTCGAGAAGTGCACAATCCGATCGGCCTCTCGCTGCAGAGCCGTGACGAGCTGGACTCCGGTGGATCCCGATCCGATCACCGCGATCCGTCGCCCGCGGGTCTCGACGGTGTCGTCCCATCGCGCCGAATGGACCACTGGGCCGGTGAACGTGTCGAGTCCGGGGATGTCGGGGACCTGAGGGTTGTGCAGGACGCCGGTCGCCATCACCACGAAGTCGGCGACGAAGACGCGACCGTCGGCGAGCGTGACGGTCCATTCGCCGTCGTTGAACACCGCGGAGGTCACCTCGGCGTTCAACTCGATCCGACTGCGCAGACCGAGTTCGTCGATCACATCGTTCAAGTACGCCTTGATCTGCGGGCCGGTCGCGAACATCCGCTCCCAGTCGGGTTTCGGCGCGAATCCGAACTGGTAGAGGTTCGACGGAACGTCGCAGGTCAGGCCCGGATACCTGTTCCAGTGCCACACGCCTCCTGCCGCGCTGCCCTTCTCCAGGATGGTCACGTCCGTGAATCCGCGTCGGATCAGGACGTGCGCGGTCGTGATGCCTGCGACGCCCGCGCCGATCACGATGACACGCGGCGACCGGCTCATGACGCCCGCTCCGCGAATCGATCGTCGAGGAATGCGAACACGCGATTCCAGGCGTCGGCGGATGCGTCGGCGTCGTACGCCAGGCCCGTCACGCGTAGGAGTGTCGGCGGGAACCTGTCGTCCATCCGATTGGCGAAGCTGTGCCCGACGCCGGGGTACGTCTTGGTGTCGTAGGGGACGCCGTTCTTCTCGAGTGCTCGGGTCAGTCGCTTCTCTCCGCGAATCACCACCGGGTCTTTGGCGCCGAACGATGCCACGACCGGGCACATGTCCGGTCCGGCGAAACCGTGCGTCAGGACCGACCCGTAGAACGGTGCGGCCGCAGCGTACTTCTGATCGTCGGCCACCAGCAGGGCAAAGCCTCCGCCCATGCAGAATCCGGTGACCGCGACGTCGCCGGTGCACGCGGGCATCGCTGAGAGTGACCGTCGAGCCGACTCGATGATGTCGAACGCTCGGCCCCGACGTGTCGCGAGCGACTGCATCGCCGACACCACGCAGGTGACCTTGCGACGGCCGCCCGCGGTGAACAGCAACGGTGCGAATGCGATGTATCCGCGGCCGGCGATGATCCTGAGATTCCGCTCGATGTCGGTCTCGTCGCCGGTGACATCGTGAATCAGCAGGACCCCGGGACGGGGCCCGTCGACGTCGTCGGGCAGGGCGACGAGTGCTTCGAACGGTTCATCTCCCGGGACGACGATCTTCTCGATGGTGGTCACTTGGTGCTCTCCTTCGTGGTGAATGTTTCAGCGCGTTCGGGGGCCGTCACAGTGAGTGGAAGTCGCATCGGGATGCGGTGCGACGACATGAGATGCACGTCGTCGCGGTCCGCGAGCCTGCTCAGCGTCGCGAGGGTGCGACGCTGAGCGTCGCGGTCGGCCGCGGTGAAGCGTTCGTACAGGCCGAGCGGGAAGGCTGCGGGCGAGCCGCTGCGGATGTCGGAGTAGCTGGCGTCGCCCGTGTGGAGAAGCCAGTCTCCGCAGTCGAGTCGGACCGCGACTCCGCAGTGCCCGACCGTGTGGCCCGGCAGCGGCACGAGGATCACGTCCTCAAGGACTTCTGCACAGCCGGGGACACCCAGCCACTCGATGTCGCCGACGTGCGTCCGCCACCTCGGGACGTGCTCGAAGAACCGCTTCCGGTACGACACGCGGGACCGGAGGGAGCTTCCGGAAGCGACTTCGAGTTCGGCCGTCGACACGTGCACCTGGGCTGCGGGAAAGTCTGCGATGCCTGCGGCGTGCTCGCTGTGCAGATGAGTCAGGACGATGTCTGTCAGCTGGTCTGGGCGCACGCCGATCGCCGCGAGCCGGTTGGTCAGGGCGGCGTCGGGACGATTCGGCAGGCGGAGGAATCGGGCCTCGAATCCGATCAGCGACGGGTCGTCGAAGACCGCCTCCGGGTAGCCTGCGTCGACCGCGATCACCCGGTCGCCTCTGACGATCACCAGCGCCTGAGTCGGGACCTCGCCGCCCATCAAGGGCCGCAGCGGCGCGACGTCGAAGACATGGACGGTGCTCATCAGATCTCCTCCTCCACACTCAACGACCGGGCGGCCCGGCGATCGACCTTGCCTGCGGCGTTCCGCGGGATCGCGTCGACGAACACGACGTCCCGAGGGCGTTCGAAGCGGGACACCCGGGAGTGGAGGTGCTCGTGGAGGTCGTTCGACGTGATGTCCCCGGCGGGGACGACGAGTGCCGCCAGTCGTTGACCGAAACGTGTGTCGGGGACGCCGAACGCGCACGCGTCGGCGACCCCGGGGTGCCCGGCTAGGACGTTCTCAAGGGCCTGTGGGTACACGTTCTCTCCTCCGCTGACGATCATGTCGTCTTCCCGTCCGATGATGTGAAGCAGTCCGCTCGTGTCGAGCGATCCGAGGTCGCCCGTCGCGACCAGACCGTCGTGCACGTCCTTCGACGCGCCCCCGACGTACTCGGCCACCGACGAGTCGCCGCCGACGAACACTCGACCGGTT
The DNA here is from genome assembly GCF_000344135.1 of Gordonia malaquae NBRC 108250. Taxonomy (GTDB): domain Bacteria; phylum Actinomycetota; class Actinomycetes; order Mycobacteriales; family Mycobacteriaceae; genus Gordonia; species Gordonia malaquae. The sequence goes on from NZ_BAOP01000052.1 coordinate 11,189, forward strand.
GTGCCCGTCGGCACTGGCCGACCGTCGTCATCGATCACCGCGATGCGCACGCCGGTGACCGCTCGGCCGACGGTTCCGGGCCGGCGACGGAGGTCGGCCGGTGTGGCGAGGGTTGCGAGCGCGACTTCAGACGAGCCGTATCCGTTGAACAGCACGTCGCCGAAGCGGTCGGTGAACCGTCGGGTGGTTGCCGGGGACAACGCCGAGCCTCCGCTGAGCACCACACCGGGGACGCGAGAGCCGGGTGTCAGGTCGGCGTCGAGGATCCGGGGCAGCATCGCCGGAACCACCATGAGAGCGTGTGCACGGTGCCGGACGCATTGGTTCACCGTCGCGACCGGATCGAACCTCGACCGGACGATGACCGTTCCGCCCAGTCCCAGAGTGAGGCCCATCGTCGCCAGGCCGAACGCATGGAACAGCGGGACGGCGACCACCATCCGTGAGCCGGTGCGCAGCCCGGTCCGGTCCAGGACCGTGGTGACCATGCTCAGCAGGGCCCCGATGTCGGGGTCGCGGGGAACACCGCGCGGGCTCCCGGTGGTGCCCGACGTCAGCAGAACCACTGACCCTTCCCGATCCGGTGTCGGCAGGGTTCCGCGTGTGGACCGCATCCCCGGGTCGGCGACCGGTGTTCCGGTTGCAGAGATCAGGTCGGCGAACTCGGCGTCGGCGATCACGAGCGACAGCGTCTGGCTGCGGATCGTCGATTCCAGGGCTGCACCGCGGAAGTCGGTGTTGAGCAGAACGACGTCGGCTCCGAGGCGGGCCGCGGCGAACACCGCCACGACGAAGTTTCGTCCGTTGCGGCACATCACGCCGATTCGGTCGCCAGGTCCGACGTCGTGCGAATCCCCGAATGCGAGGGCCGCTGCATCGACTGCCTCACTGAGCGCCAGATACGTGAGCGGTCCGTGATCGTCGCGCAGCGCGACCCTCTGCGGCCATCGCGCGGTCGAGACCGCCAGCACCCGTCCGAGTCCGGTCGGAACGTCGGCACCGGCTCGGAGCATCCGCCATGCGGTGGACGGGGCGGGTGGTGAGAGCATGCCCGCTCGCCACATCGATGCGACGAATCGGGCGTGCGGGCCGATCATTGCTGCACCTCGTGGCCGAGCGCTCGCTCCGAGTCGGCGGACCACCGGAACGACTGGCTGTAGACGACGTTCACGAGGCGCTCTGCTGCGACCCCGGACAGTTCGGTCGGCGTGACCCACCATGGTGCGATCCGGCGTGGGCGGCGTGTCAGGGCTCGCGCGACGACGTCGGCGGCCTGATCGGCGTCCAGCCCGGGGAGCCGGCGCATGATTGGAGTCGGTGCGCTCATGCGAGTTCGGATGAGTGCCATGTAGATCGAGGTCATGTCGATTCCGGCGGTTTTCAGTTCCGGCTCGACGCTGCGCGCCCATGTGTCGAAGGCGCCCTTGGACGCCTGGTAGGCGCCCCACCGGGGACCGGGCGGGATGCGTACTCCGATGGTCGACACATTGACGAGATGACCTTGTCCCGCATCCCGCATCGCCGGGAGGAGTCCGAGCAGCAATCTGACCGGGCCGAGGTAGTTGACGGCCATCGTCCGCTCGAAGTCCTGAGGGCGGTTGTACTGCAGCTCCAACGACCGCCGGATCGACATGCCCGCGTTGTTGATCACGACGTCGGGTGCACCGTGTTCGTCGAGCAGACGTGCTGCGACTGCCGAGGTGCCGTCCAGATCGGTCAGATCGAGTTGGTAGGCGTGTGCTGATCCGCCCGCTGGGGTGATGTCGGCTGCCACTGCGTCGAGTTGATCCGTGCTGCGGGCGGCGAGCAGGACTTTTGCACCTGCGGCGCCGAGATCCCGCGCGGTCGCCTCACCGAGACCGTACGAGGCCCCGGTGATCACCACCGTGCGGCCTTCGACGGCGGCGCGAAGCCGATCACGGTCGGTGTCTCGAGGGGGACTGGAAAGTCGGTCGAGGAACGTCGGGGTGTTCATCGCGCGACCGCCTTCGTCATCGGTGTGAGCGGGTTTCCGGGTGCGATCCGGCCGCAGTCGGACGGGGCAGGGGTCTCATCGAACCGAGCGTTGATCCAGCGGAGTGATTCCGCCAGCCACACGGTTGTCGCGGGCTGATGGCTCGCCCAGTCGAGCTGGATGTAGCGGACTCGGCGATCGCCTGCCGCGCAGTACTGCCGCATCAGGCTGCGGACGTCGCCGGCGATCATCACGCCGTCGCCCGGCCCGATGCCGCGCTTGGCTCCGTCGGAGCCTTCGAGCTCACCGCGAGCGCCCTGCACCATCAGCAGCGGCGTGGTCGGAGTGGGGGCCTGGGCGAGGTCGACCTTGTTGACCGCGTCGACGAAGGGCCCGATGGCAGCTGGGTTCCGGTAGGCGGGCTTCACCAGCTTCGACCAGGTCAGACCCGGATAGCGGAACAGCACGTCGAGGATCGACGCTTTCGACGTCCGTGCGACGACCTGTCGACCGTACGCGCTCAGGTATCGGGTGAGATCGATTCCGTAGGCGCGAGAAACGCCGTTGATCGCCATGACCGCCACTCCGGACCAGCCGAGGCTTCCGCTGACGTACTTCAAGTTGTGCGCGGGACTCACCAGGAGCCCGCCGCCGGTGGCGCCGACAAGTCGCCGATTCACATCGGGCGCGTACGACGGTGCGAGCGCCGCGGCCCAGTTCGTGGCGATCGAGCCGCCGGAGTAGCCCATCAGCCCAACTCTGGTGTCGGGGGCGAGGCCGCCGCGGACTCGGCTCACCGCTCGAATGGCGTCCAATGTGTTGGTGCCGTACTCGGGCCCGGCAGCGAAGTGGGCCTTCTGTCCCTGTGTGTCGGTGACGATCACCGGGTAGCCCTGTGCGAGCAGCGGTGCGATGAAGGTCGATTCGACGTTGTTGATCAGGCCGCCGAAGCTGACGTCGCCTTCGATCGAGCGCGACGGGCTGTGCGCCGGGTCGAGGGAGTCGTAGAACGAGTTGTACGCGACCGCCTGCTTCGGCTTGGCGGCACCCGGCGGGAGGAGCAGCGACGTGACGTTCGATGACGGCCGACCCTGTGCATCGGTCGAGCGGTAGGCCACCTGGAGCACTCGGACGGGAGTCTGCACGCCGGCGACGTGGTACCGGAGAGTGCGCGATCCGAAAGGCTGGCCGGGTTGTGCGGCGGTGGCGGCGCGGTCTGACACCTGCCCGAAAGGCGCGGCCTCGGCCGCAGCCGGCACAACCAGTCCTGCTGCCCCGACAGTTGCCGCAGCGGCGATCGCCAGCCGCGCGAATCTACGTGAACGGTTCACTTCGACTCCATTCTGAACAGTGTTCATAACAATGAATGTTGTTCAGAATGGTTCAGGGAGCGGTGAATGTCAAGTGTCAGTCGTCGACGAACCGCTTCTTCTTCTTCTCCCTGAGTGGGCTCTTCCCCTGCCCCTTAAGTGGATTTCCCCTGTCCCTTGAGACATCCCAGAACGGGAACGTGTCAAGCAGCGACCTCGAGATCGGCGTTCGCCCACGCGATCGCGGGGTCGTACCGGTGGTGTCGAGCTAGGCAACCGTGGAGAATCCCTGTCAGTTTGTTCGCGAGCTGGCGGAGTGCGGCGTTGTGCTTGACCCCTCGATCACGCTGCCTGCGGTAGTAGGCGTGCGCATGCTTGTCGTGCATGATCGCAGCGTTGGCCTGTCGTACCGCGGCGTCGAGGGCCCAGTCGTTGCCGGCTTTACGGGCGCAGACGATGCGGAGCTTTCCGGACTGGCGGGTGAGGGGGCTGGTCTGGGCGAAGTTCCGGCGGTCCTTCGCTGTCCGGAAGCGGGTGGAGTCGTCGCCGTACTCACCGCAC
>NZ_BAOP01000051.1 GCF_000344135.1 Gordonia malaquae NBRC 108250
GGGCATTTGCGGCTCCAGACTCAACTCACGACAACCCTGGCACCTCGACGTGAACGTCGGCACCACATTCGTCACACGTCGCCTCGAGAGACTCAGGTTCCTGAAGCACCTCCGCGAGCTCCCGGTTTCCGCGAAGAGCCGCGATAGTGCCGAGAACCCACGGCAGGTCAGTCGGCGTGATGAACGGGATCGCTTCGCCGAGCAAGGGGTACACCGCAGCGAGGGACGCGCGGTAGCCGTCCTCGAGGTCCGCGGGCACGTCGTCGTCAGACCCTCCCGTGAGGATGATCCCGACGGCACTGAGCAGTTCGCCGCGGTCCGCTGGGGCCCGTCGCGCAATGATCTCGACCAGGTACGGAAGAGCAGCGTAAGCGGAATCCCACGTCGATCCCTCCGACGCCAGGTACGCCCAGACATCCTGGATGCGCTCGTCATCAGTCGGATCCGCGAGGAGTGCCGTGAGTTCGGCGGCGATGTCGATCTCGTCCGTCGGACCGACACCTGCGCGATGCGTCAGCGTCTCCCATCGCAGATCATCCAGGGCCAGTGCGTGTTTCACTATCGCTCCTCGTGGTCGGTCGAACCCGGTGCGATCGAGTGCAAACCGGGCAGTTGTGTCTACCACCGAATCTGTCGCAGGTCGGCGCTACGGTGCCGGTCATGAACACTCGTTCGGGTTCCTCACAGTCGGATGCCGACCGCCCGGCGGAACACCAATCGTCAGGCACTCGTCTGATTCACGGTTTGAGCATCGGCCAGTTGTGCCTCCTTCACTTGGAGACCCTCGACGAGCCGGTGACTGTCGCCGAACGAGCGTTCCTCTTCGGAAACGACCCCGAGTCGTTGGCCCGGGCGGCAGGCCTCGCAGTGGAACAGGACCGGGCGTGGAGTGCCGGCGCGTTGGACGAGCTCGGTTCCGACCCCGAGACTGCGAAGGTGAATCTCGGCGAGGCCCGAGCATGGTCGCAAGATGCCTCCAAGGCAGCCGAGGCCCTCGCCTTCGTTCGATCTCAAGGACTCCGACCGCACACGTTTGTTTTTGACAAGGAACTCGACGAGATCCGGCGCCACGAACGAGAGTGGCTCGACGTGCACATCGCGTGCAAAGCGAAATGGAACGAGACAGAGAACTGCCCAACTCACGGCGCGGCGATCACCGCAGGCAGGGAGCGTCAACGGCAGGCGACGATCGCGCTCCGGAAGACCGTTCACACAACGATGCGACTCGCCGAAGAGCATCCGGAGAAGTTCACGGCTTCCACGAACCCCCGACCTGACGGGTTGCGTGGTTGATGCGGTTGTACATGTTGATGTTCGCGATCGCGACGACGAGCGCGGCGAGCTGAGCTTCGTCGAACTCGTCTGCCGCGCGGTCCCACAGATCGTCGGAGACGGCCGTCGGATTGTCGGCGAGGCGGGTGAGCTCGTCGGTCATCTCCAACGCGATGCGCTCTGCATCGGAGAAGTACGGCATGTCGTGCCAGGCGCCGACCGCAAAGAGCTTCTCGTCGCTGACGCCGAGCTTGCGGGCGATCCGCCAGTGCCCGTCCATGCATGTTGAGCAGCCGTTGATCTGACTGGCCCGCATGTTGACGATCTCGCAGAGATCCTGAGGCAGACCCGTCGCCGCGATCGCCTTGCCGATCTCGTTCATGCCGTTGAACAGGCCGGGCAGCAGCATCACGGGGTTGGTCATCCGAGCGTTCATCGTGGTTCTCCTTGCATCGAGGTCGGCGGTGTCGCCGGGGTGTCACACACGGAGCTTTTGCTCCGTCACACATATGACGGATCAACCGACAAGGATGTGACACATGCAGATCAACGACTTCGAAACCGCCCGCCCGCGCCTGCTCTCGGTGGCGACTCGGATTCTCGGATCGCCCACGGACGCAGAGGAAGCCGTGCAGGAGGCGTGGCTGCGAACCGCAGGTGCAGACGACGAGATCGACAATCCGACGGCGTGGCTCACGACCGTCGTCTCCCGCATCTGCCTCGACATGTTGCGGGCACGACGCGACACTTCACCGATCGACGCGGTTGAGCCGGTCGACCTCCAAGCCGGCCCCGGCGACGAGGCTCAGCTCGCCGACGCACTCGGGTCCGCTCTGGGCGCAGTCGTCGACAGTCTCAATCCGGCCGAGCGTGTCGCGTTCGTGCTGCACGACATCTTCGGCCTGCCGTTCGACGACGTCGCGTCGATTCTCGGGAAGTCGCCCGCGGCGACACGACAGGTCGCCAGTCGCGCCCGCAAGCGAGTCTCCGCGCAGCCGCCGACGGCCGAGTCCCGTCGCGCGAAGGCGGTGACCGCGTTCCTCGCTGCCTCGCGCGACGGCGACTTCACCGCCCTCGTTGAACTCCTCGACCCCGACGCGGTCTTCCGCACGTACACCGACGACAAGCCGCTCGAACTCGTCAGCGGCGCACCCGCCATCGCCGAAGCATTCATGTTCCGGGCGAAGACTGCGGTGACCGTTCTCGTCGACGGCCGGATCGGCGTCATGGTGCCACACCCGTCCGGCACCCTCGGATCGCTGTACCTCGTCATGGACGTCACGTTCGGGGCCGACGGCACGATCGCGGCGATCGATTCGGTGCTGCGGTCGGAAGAACTCGCAGTCGTCGACGTCGCTGCACTCGGGTGAACCCCTCTTTGAAAAACTCTCGGCAGGCGAACAAAGGCCGGCTTTGTTCGCCCAGCGAGAGGTGCCGTCGCCTCGACTCGTTCCGAATTGTCGTAGCCACCTGATGCAGTGCGCCCATGAAGAAGCTCCTGTCCCCGATCGTCCTAACACTCGCCACAGTCGCAGTCCTCATCGGATCGTTCGCCACAGACACCTCCGTCGTGTTCAAACTGCTCATCGGATTCTGCGTCGCGCTGCAGGCGGTCAATCTGCTGATCGCGTGGCGCAAGCACGTCATCGACACGCAACGGCTCACCGGTACCCAATCCCTCTAGCTGCGCCTGCAGAGATTGTCCCCAGAGTTCGGTCGGTCCATGATCCGGTGATCCGTCAGCGTCGCGCGGGTTCCATGTGCCCTCCACAACACGTCGGAAGTGTCGTAGCCACATGGCAATATGTCCGACGTGGAGACCCATAAGCGCACCCCGCAGCAGCTGTTCAATCAGCCGCAGCATTTCGTGATTCCGCTGTTCCAGCGTGCATACGTGTGGAAGGAAGACGAGCAGTGGGAGCCGCTGTGGAAGGACGTCCGGCGCGTCGCCGAACTCCGGATCAGCGATCCGTCGCGCGACGTCGCGCACTTCCTCGGCGCTGTTGTTCTGCAGGCAGATGAGGCTCGGATCGACACTATGCCGACGTGGAACGTCATCGACGGCCAGCAGCGGCTCACCACTCTGCAGATCATGATGGACGCGGCGAGCGCTGTGCTGATGCGACCGGGAACCGACCGCTATGCGCGGCGTCTCGAATCCCTTACACACAACTCCGCGGACTATGTACCTGAGGGCGCGAGCAGGCTGAAACTTCGGCACCTGAACGCCGACCGCGCAGCGTTCGACGAGGTGATGGATGCCGAACCGCCTGTCGACTACACCGCTGTGACCGACGCCGACTCGCAGATTGTGAAGGCCCATCGCTACTTCTCATCGGCGATCACCGTCTGGCTCGGAGAAGCGGACACAGACGAGTTCGCCGATCGCGCCGAAGCACTCGCCACGGTTCTGCAGTCCCAGCTGCAGCTGGTCACCATCGAGCTGACGGCCGCCGAGAACTCTCAGGAGATCTTCGAGACCCTCAACGCACGCGGCACTCCCCTCACTGCCGCTGACCTCGTACGCAACTTCGTCTTTCAACGCATAGAGGCAGAGGGCGGCGACGCGAAGCGAACATACGACGACGTCTGGCCGTTCGAGACGAAATTCTGGGCCAAAGAGGTGAGCGTGGGTCGCCACTTCGTCAGCCGCAGCTCCCTGTTCCTCAACCAGTGGCTCACAGCACGCCTCGGCGAGGAGATCAGCCCACAATCGACGTTCACGCGTTTCAAGGCGTACGTCGAACACGATCCGACAATGCGCGTCGTCGACCTGCTGCCCGTCATCAAGAAGCAGGCCGATCTCTACGAACAGTGGACGACACGAGCGTCGACCCCCGAGGGATCGCTCGACCCCACAACAATGGCCGTGTATCGGATGGCCGCGAACTCGTCGGAGATCCTGAAACCGGTACTCATCTGGCTGCACGATCCGACTCAGAACAGGCCGTCCCACGTGATCGATGGTGTGATCAGCGTGTTCGAGAGTTGGATTCAGCGCCGGCAGCTCCTGCGGCTGACGAGTTCGGACCTTGGCCGTGTGATCGCCGACGTGATCAACATCCACATGACTACCCCGCCCGACGAGCTCGTACAGCGAGTGACGAGTCATCTTGCTCGACTCAAGGTGACCAGTACGTACTGGCCGGGCGACGACGAGATCCGAGGATCACTCGCCACCGAACTCGCGTACCGGCGGTTCCCGCGAGCGAGGTTGCGCGCGATCTTGGAAGCGATCGAGAACGACTACCGCGCAGAGACGAATCAGCCGCAGATCGAACGCAACGGCCTCCCGATCGAACACATCCTTCCGCAGAAATGGCGCGACACCTGGCCGGTTCCCGAGGACGACGAACCCGCACGCCAGGAACACGTCCACCGTCTCGGCAATCTCACGCTCCTCACCACCTCGCTCAACAGCAAAGTGTCGAACGGACCATGGTCCACCAAGCGCGATGCGCTGCTCAAGCACAACACCATCAAGCTCACCGGCCGCCTCATCGAGTTGACGCAAGACAATGAGTGGTCCGAAGAGCTCATCGACCAACGCACCGACGAGATGATCTCGACGATCCTCCGTGTCTGGCCAGTTCCTGACGGGCACAAGGGACACGTCGCCGACCCGCAGACGAAGGCCCAGGACTGGGTTCAGGTGAAGCATCTCGTCGAGGCCGGCCTCATCGCAGAGGGCGACGTCCTCCGCGCGACACATCGTGATCACGTCGGAGTCACTGCGACGATCGTCCGCGGTGGCATCGACGTCGGCGGAAAGATCTACACCTCTCCGTCCGGAGCGAGCCGGCACTTCCGCAACACGGCGACCAACGGCTGGTACTTCTGGGCGATCGACGACGGCCGTCGGCTCGCCGACGTGAGATCGGAGTTCTCCGAGGCGTCACCCGGCCGATAGCGGCAGCAGATCCTGTCCGCCAGTTGTGTCGCGCATGTGGTCACAAGTGGCGGACGGAGCAGTCCGCTGGATGGTGCACGGGCGCCCAAATCGGATCACAGCTCACAATGGGAGGACCCGCAAGATTGTCGGAGGTCGGCGCTACCCTCGCCGCATGACAACCCGAAACGGCTCGAAACCGAACAACCCGATGCGCGGCATCTGGACATCGCTGGCCGCCATGGCAGTCATCACTGGGCTACTCGTCGCAAACATCCTGTACGGGTCAGCCGTATGGATCGTCGGGATTCTGGCCGTCACGATCGCAATCCAATGCGTGAGCGTGAGCCTCCGATACGTGTACATCAAGCGACACCAATCGGACCCAGCCACGCAGATTCCGTGAATCCACGCACAGCCAACTCGGACTCAGTTGTGTCTGTCGCGGCACGTACCAGCAGTCCCGGGGAACGACACGACCGCGCCCCCATCCTGTACGACGTACAGGCCCGGTAGTTGGACGGCGAGGCCACCCGAATACGATAAGTCTGTGACCGACCTCTCCAAGGCTCCCGCCTCCCGCCCCTGGGCACTCTCGATGCCCGACCTCGCACAGGCCGCCGTCTTCGCTGCGCTGATCGCCGTCCTCGGCCTTCCCGGCCAGATCAACCTCGCATCGGGCGTGCCGATCACCCTGCAGTCGCTGGGAGTCATGCTCGCGGGCGCGGTGCTCGGACCGAAGAAGGGCACCCTCGCGGTGTTCATCTTCATGATCCTCGCCATCGCCGGACTCCCGATCCTGTCCGGCGGACGCACCGGGCTCGTCGCACTCAGCTCACCGACGGCGGGCTACTTCATCGGATTCCTGCCCGGAGTCCTGGTGATCGGACTGCTCACGGCGTACCTCATGCCGCGATACAACGTGTTCGCGGGCATCGTGTTCAACATCGTCGGCGGCGTGCTGGTCGTGTACGCGTTCGGGATCATCGGCCTGCTCCTCAAGACCGACATGTCCCTGCTCGCAGCAATCAAGACCAACGGACCATTCCTCGCCGGCGACGCCATCAAGGCAACAATCGCTGCGCTCGTCGCGGCACCGGTCCACCGGGGTCGCCCCGGACTGATCACTCCCCTACGCCGTACAAAGAATGCCTGACACGTCGATCGTCTTCGACGGCGTCGAGCATTCGTTCGGCGACCGGCGCGTCCTCCGCGGCATCGATCTCAACCTGACGCAGCGTCGGATCGGCATCGTCGGCGCCAACGGCTCCGGCAAGTCGACGTTGGCTCGCATGATCAACGGGCTGATCCTCCCCGACAGCGGCACAGTCACGGTCAACGGCCGCGACGTTCGCAAGAACAAGCGGCAGGTCCGACGCGACGTGGGATTCATCTTCAGCGACCCCGACCGGCAGATCATCATGCCGACCGTCGTCGAAGACATCGAACTGTCCCTGTCTCGTAGCGTCAAAGACAAGGCGGTCCGCCACACCAAGGCGCTGCAGGTGCTCACCGACTTCGGGCTGGACGGCCACGCCGACCAGCCTGCGCACCAACTCTCCGGCGGACAGAAACAACTCCTCGCCCTGGCATCGGTCATGGTGCTCGGGCCGTCGATCCTCGTCGCCGACGAACCGACGACGATGCTCGACCTCCGGAACACGCTCATGCTGCGCGACGTGTTCGCCGGGCTCGACGAACAGCTGATCGTACTCTCGCACGACCTCGACATCCTCACCGACTACGACCGCATCCTCGTGATCGACGACGGACAGGTCGTGGCCGACGACGAACCCGCCGCAGCGCTCTCGTTCTACCGGAAGTCGATGTCGCGATGACAGGCGCTTCGACTCGCTCCGCGAGCAGCAGTCTGAAGCCACACGAAACGCCAGTCGAGGCCGCGCTGTGATCGGCGTCTACGTTCCCGGGCGATCGGTGCTTCATCGCCTACAGGCGGGGCTTAAGTTCCTGTTGTTGGCGGCGTCGATCATCGTGATGACGTTTGTGGTCCGAACGCCAGTCGCCGCCGGGATCGCGATCGGGGTCTCGACGGCGATGTTCGTCGTCGCGTGGGTTCCGCTGAAAGTCGTGTGGATGCAGGTCCGCGGCGTGGTCTGGATGCTGGCCGCGCTGTTCGTGTTCCAGCTGATCATCACCGATTGGCGGCGGGCGGTCGTCGTGTGCTCGATCCTTCTCGCGTCTGCGTCCCTCGCAGCCGTGGTCACACTGACAACACGCACCGCGGACATCCTCGACGCACTGATGCGCGCGATGTCGCCGCTCGCTCGCGTCGGCGTCCGCGTCGACCTGGTCGCGATGGCCTTCGCGTTGACGATCCGCAGCATCCCGTTGATCGCGGAGGTGTTCACGCAGGTGGACGAGGCCCGGCGTGCCCGTGGCCTCCGCCCGGGCCCGCGCATCCTCTTCGCGCCGGTGATTCTCGCGACGCTGCAGACTGCCGACGGCTTCGCCGACACCCTCGCGGCCCGCGGGCTCGACTGAGCACGGCCTCCCTCCACGCCAGACCGAGCTCCGGAATGCAGACGATGCCCTGTGACTCGGTCAGTCCCACCAGATTGTCCACTCAGGCTCGCTGACAACGGCGCGTGGAAACTTGACCCGACCGTCGCGGGCAGTGATGCCGCCCTGCCAGAACGAGTCTGTCGCCCAGACGGCCAACTCCAACGCAAGCCGATCGAGCGCGAGATCGGACGTCGGCGGCGCCGGGCATTGAAGGTGCGTGAAGCTCCACTGCATCGAGGTCAAGACCACACCGAACCTCCGATGCCAGGACCGCAGGGCCGATGCAAACCGTCCCGGCGAGAGCTCTTCATTGGCGATCCCCCAGTCCAGCACCATGGGAACCATCGACGGATCAGTTGTTGGCACTAGGACGATTCTCGACTGCGGCATCGAGAGCAGCATCGACACCGGCTCTAGTCGGCTGCGTGTCGCCTGTGGAGATGCGTGATGGAAGTGCGACGGCACGACATCAAGAGCACCAGTCAGAAACTCCGTCAGAAAGTCTTGCTCCGAGACGAGTTTCCCACCGGCGTCGCTGTCCCAGCGACGCCATTTGGTGTGCGTAGCCTCCCACTCCGCCAGAAACGGCTCGTCGATGACCGAGAAGGGTCCGTCCGCTCCATGCGCCAGGTACGCCGGATCAGCCTTCCCTGCAGGTCCCCAATCGTTGCTGAACCATTCCTGACCGCCAATATCGTCCGGCACCACGTCGTCGGGCACAAGCAATGGCCAATATCCACTGGTCGAGAACGCGACCAGGGCGCGCGCCCACAACGCTGGATCTGCCGGCGCGCCTGGCTCGGCGATCCAGAAGTCACGAGCTCCGTACATCGTGTCTCGCGAAAAGCGCTGTCCACCGGGAAGGTCCAGCCGATCAAGGTCCGCGGAAGTCCCGCAGTGATCGGCCCAGAGCACAACACCGTCAACAAACTCGTCCATGGTGACCGATTATGGCGGCAGCCTCCGACAATCAGGCCAACCTTGAGGTCCGGATCGTCGCCCTTACGCGTTTCCGCAAACAGCGCAATAATGAACGAAACGAGGTTCGCCGAGCGCAAGGCGCACTCACACGCTTCCAGGAGGGCGAACACCGATGATCGACTATGACACCCGCGAAGCAGCGTTCCGGGCAGAGATGACAGCGGACGAACGTGCAGAGTCGGACGCCCGAACGAAGAACATCGAGCTCCAAGGCCACTTGGCCCAGGTCACCTACGATGCACGCACTCGCGCAGGCCTCACCCTTGCCGACCTTGCTGAACGCATCGGTGAGCCCGTCGACTTCGTCGAGGACATCGAAGACAGCGGCGTCACGCCGACGATCGAACTCCTCGACCGCATCGCCCGCGCGTGCGGTGAACGCCTCACGTTCACATTCACCGCAGCCTGACCGCGATCGAGGATCCCGAGGCCCGGCCTACGAACGATTCAGCGAGACGGCGGCGCGGATGAGGTCGGCGAAGGCGTCGTCGTTGAGGACGTCGGCTTCGCGGGTGTCGACGGCGCGGCGGGTGCCTGCGTCGAGGCTGGCGTTGAACACCTTGGCGGGATCAGGGAGCGACGCGCCCTTGGCGAACGTCACCTTCACCTTGTCTTTGTACGTCTCGACAGTGCACACGAGACCGTCGATCGAGAAGGTGGGGACGCCGCCCGGATTGGACGGCTTCACCCACTTGATCTCCTCGACGATGTCGGGCTCGGCGCGGTTGATCAGGTCGCGGATGTGCTGGACGCGGTCTTCCCGCCAGTCGCTCATAGCGACCGACACTAGTCCTTCGAGACGGGCGTGATCGACAGACGCAGCGCGCCGGGTGCGCTCGCCGGGACAACCGGGCTCTGCGGCGCGACGGGTGCCAGACGCTCGTACGCGGCGCCCTGCTCAGGGCGCGTGTCTGCCTCACCCTTGTTGGGCCACAACGAGATCGCACGCTCGGCCTGCGCCGAGATCGACAGCGACGGGTTCACACCGAGGTTCGCGGTGATCGCCGCGCCGTCGGTGATGTGCAGCGTCGGGTAGTTCCACACGCGGTGGTACGGGTCGATGACACCGTTGGCCGGGTCGTCGGAGATCACGCAGCCGCCGAGGTAGTGCGCGGTCATCGGCATGTTCGCGATGTCGCCCCACGTGCCGCCTGCGATGCCGCCCTTCATCTTGTCGGCCATCCGGCGCGTCGCCTCGTTGCCTTCGGGGATCCACGTCGGGTTCGGCTCGCCGATGCCCTGCTTGGTGGTGATGTACTTGAACGGGCCGCGCTTGCGCACAAACGTCGTCAGCGAGTTGTTGTTGTTCTGCATCACCAGTGCGATGACGGTGCGCTCACTCCACTTGCGGACCATCAGCAGACGGACCAGCAGGAATGGGTTCTTCGCGATCTGCTTCAGCAGCTGACCGAAGCGGTTCGCGATGCTGCCGCCGTCGGTGAGCGCGGTCTGCAGGAGCCCCATCGCGTTGCTGCCCTTGCCGTAACGGACCGGCTCGATATGCGTGTTCGACGTCGGGTGGAACGACGACGTGATCGCCACACCCTCCGAGAAGTTGCTCGCCGGATCGACCGAACGTGCCTGCGCGCCGAGGATCGCCTCGGAGTTGGTGCGCGTCAGAACACCCATCGAGTCCGACACCTTCGGCAGCGTCGAGCCCTTGGCCTTGTGCATGATCTTCTGCGTGTTGAACGTGCCCGCAGCGACGATCACCTGTCCGGCAGTGAACTGACGACGACGCGCACCGAACGGACCCCACGACGACGACCCGTGCGTCGACACGATCCACGACCCGTCCGAGCGCTGCTCCAGACGGTCGACGGTGGTCCGGTCGACGATCGTCGCACCGTTGCGCTCAGCCAGGCCCAGGTAGTTCTTGAGCAGTGTGTTCTTCGCGCCGACCCGGCAACCGGTCATGCACGCACCACACTCGGTGCAGGCGGTGCGCTCGGGCCCTGCGCCGCCGAAGTAGGGATCGGCGACCTTCTCCCCCGGTGCACCCTGACCGCCGGTCTTGGCGCCGAAGAACACACCCACCGGGGTGGACGTGAACGTGTCGGCCGCGCCCATCTCCTCGGCGATCTCCTTCATCACCAAGTCGGAGTTCGTGACCGTCGGGTTGGTGACCACACCGAGCATCCGACGCGCCTGCTCGTAATGCGGGGTGAGCTCCGCTTCCCAATCGGTGATGTGGTTCCACTGCGGATCGGTGAAGAACGGGGTCGGCGGCTTGTACAGCGTGTTCGCGTAGTTGAGCGAACCACCACCGACGCCGGCACCGGCCAGGATCATCACGTCCTTGAGGACGTGCACACGCTGGATGCCCATCAGACCGAACTTCGGCGCCCACACGAACTTGTTGAGCCGCCAGCTGGTCTTCGCGAACTGATCATCCTCGAAACGCCGACCGGCTTCGATCACGCCGACCCGGTAGCCCTTCTCAACCAGGCGCAACGCGCTCACGCTGCCGCCGAAACCCGAGCCGATGATGAGGACGTCGAAGTCAGTCTGCTGCATAAGCGAACATACTAATGATCATTGTGACATTCCCGATAGTAAGCCGAGCCTTACCCGAGGGGGTTGGATGCGGCGCCGTCGAGCCACAGAGTGTCCGACGCGTCGCTGTGCGCACCGGTGGTCCCCACGTGCTTGGCACTGATCGACGGCCCCTTGGTGATCACGTGGACGATCGCCATCCCGTGGCCGCGACCGAGCTGGTAGTCGTTCTTCAACCATTCGAGGATCGGGCCGGCCTTGGTTCCGGGGCCGAACCCCTGCTCGGTGGCCTTCTCGACGAGCTGCCGCGGGGTGAGTCCGGTCTTGGTCTCGACTGCGTCAAGGTACGCCTGGAACGACATGGTGGTCTCCTGTGGTCGGTGTGAGTTCATAGGTATAGACCACTGACGCCCCCAAAATTGATCGGTATCGGCGAAAGTCGCTTCGACGCGGGTCCTCCGCAACGAGAAAGACGCTTCGACTCTCTCCTGCTCGTTGAGCGAGCGAAGCGAGTCGAAGCGTCTTCGGATACAGCGTGAAAGTCAGGCGCGGACGGAGAGTCCGACCTTCTGGAACTCCTTGAGGTCGGAGTAGCCGGCCTTCGCCATCGAGCGACGGAGTCCGCCGACGAAGTTGAGGAGACCGTCCGGGTCGTCCGACGGCCCATTGAGGACAACGTCGAGCGAGGAACGCTCCGACTCCTCGGCCACCTGCAGCAGCGCACCGCGCGGGGTCACCGGATGAGCGGCGGCCGACGGCCAGTACCAGCCCTTGCCCGGCGCCGACGACGCAGCGGCGAGCGGAGTGCCGAGTACTGCGGCGTCCGCACCGCAGGCGATGGCCTTCGCGAGGTCGCCCGAGGTGTGGATGTCGCCGTCGGCGATCACGTGGACGTAGCGTCCGCCGGTCTCGTCGAGGTAGTCGCGACGTGCTGCGGCTGCGTCGGCGATGGCCGTCGCCATCGGGACGCCGATACCGAGCACCTCGCCGGTCGTCGTCGCGCCTTCGGCGGAGCCGTAGCCGACGATGACACCGGCGGCCCCGGTCCGCATGAGGTGCAGCGCGGTGCGGTGATCGTGGACGCCGCCCGCGATCACCGGGATGTCGAGGTCGGAGATGAACGTCTTCAGGTTGAGCGGCTCGGCGACGAGTTCGTCGTCGCCCCGATCGACGAGGACGACGTGCTCGGCCGAGATGATCGTGCCGTGCACCACGAGGATCTCGGCACCGGCGGCGATGACCGTCGGCGCCAGTTCAGCGGCGTGCTGCGGGCTGACACGGACGGCGGTGGTGACACCGGCGTCGCGGACCCGACGGACAGCAGCCGAGAGCAGATCGTTGCTGATCGGCGCAGAATGCAGCTTCTGCAGGTGGCGGACGGCTGCGGCCGGGTCCGGGTTGTTCTCGGCGATGTCGACGAGTTCGGCGATCTTCTCCTCGACGTTCTCGTGGCGCGCCCACAGGCCCTCGCCGTCGAGCACACCGAGCGCCCCGAGCCGGCCCATCTCGATCGCTGCCTCGGGCGAGCCGAGGGCATCGGTCGGATGGTTCAGGATCGGCGCGCCGAACCGGTAGGCGTCGATCTGCCAGGCCGTCGACACGTTCTTCGACGAGCGCGTCCGACGGGACGGGACGATCGAGATGTCTTCCAGTTCGTACGTCCGACGAGCCGTCCGGCCCATGCCGAACTCGACGAGGTCACGCAACGTTGCGCCCTTTCTTGAGGGTGAAACCGCTGATCAGCGGGTGGTGTAGTTCGGCGCTTCGGCCGTGAGGGTGATGTCGTGCGGGTGCGACTCCTTGAGCCCGGCCGCGGTGATCTGCACGAACTGAGCTTCCTGCAGCTCGGCGATCGTGTGCGAACCGGTGTAGCCCATCGCCGCACGGAGTCCGCCGGTCAGCTGGTGGATCACCTGGTTGAGCGGACCGCGGAACGGGACTCGTCCTTCGATGCCCTCGGGGACGAGCTTGTCCTCGGCGAGGACGTCGTCCTGGAAGTAGCGGTCCTTGGAGTACGACTTGCCCTGGCCGCGTCCCTGCATCGCGCCGAGCGAACCCATGCCGCGGTAGCTCTTGAACTGCTTGCCGTTCACGAGGATCAGCTCACCCGGCGACTCAGCCGTTCCGGCGAGAAGCGAACCGAGCATCGCGGTCGACGCACCGGCGGCGAGCGCCTTCGCGACGTCGCCCGAGTACTGGAGTCCACCGTCGGCGATCACCGGGACACCGGCGGCCTTGGCCACGGCGCACGCTTCGAGGATCGCGGTGATCTGCGGTGCACCGACGCCGGCGACCACACGTGTGGTGCAGATCGAGCCCGGGCCGACACCGACCTTGACGGCGTCTGCGCCGGCCTCGATGAGGGCCTGCGCACCGCCGCGGGTGGCGACGTTGCCGCCGATCAGCTGCACACGGCCGCCGATCTCCGCCTTGAGCTTGCCGATCATGTCGAGCACACCGCGCGAATGGCCGTGCGCGCTGTCGACGACGAGCACGTCGACGCCGGCGTCGGCAAGAGCCATCGCGCGAGTCCACGCCTCATCGCCCGCACCTACGGCCGCACCGACGAGCAGACGACCGTCCGCGTCCTTGGTGGCGTCGGGATGCTGTTCGGTCTTGACGAAGTCCTTGACCGTGATCAGGCCGGTGAGCTTGCCGTTGCCGTCGACGATCGGAAGCTTCTCGATCTTGTGTCGACGCAGCAGGCCGAGTGCAGCCTCGGCGGACACACCTTCCTGCGCGGTGATCAGCGGCGACTTCGTCATGACGTCGGCGACGGCGCGCTGCTGATCCACCTCGAATCGCATGTCACGATTGGTGATGATGCCTACGAGATCGCCCGACTCGTTCACCACCGGGAGACCCGAGATGCGGTAGCGCGCACACTTGGCGTCCACCTCGGCGAGAGTGTCGGTCGGCAGCGCCGTGACCGGGTTGGTCACCATGCCGGCCTCTGACCGCTTGACGGTCTCGACAGCTCCGGCCTGAGCCTCCACCGACAGGTTGCGGTGCAGCACGCCCATGCCGCCTGCGCGGGCCATCGCGATCGCCATCCGCGCCTCGGTGACGGTGTCCATCGCCGAGGAGACCAGCGGCACACGAAGAGTGATCTCGCGGGTCAGCTGCGACGACGTGTCGACCGCATTAGGGACCACCTCAGACGCCGCCGGAAGCAGCAGGACGTCATCGAAAGTCAGACCGAGCATTGCGACTTTGCCGGGATCATCTCCACCAGTGCGAACTTGCGTCATTTCCCCATCGTACCGAGTATCCGACGCAGGCGAGTTTCCGCCCGGCAATCGGCTACGGTGGAGGTGTGCATGACCAATTCCCCGGACTTCCGCCGGACCCCTTCGCCGACGACCCGAGCGACCCAGCAGCGGCGCTCGAGGGACTCGATCCGGGCATCCCGTTGGACGACGGCGAACGTCTCGCCGTCGAAGAGGACCTCGCGGACCTCGACGTGTACGAACGTCTGCTGGCGCCGCGCGGCGTGCTCGGGCTGGTTGTGGTGTGCGAAGACTGCAACGATGACCACTACCACGACTGGGACATGCTCCGCGCCAACCTGAAGCAGCTCCTGGTCGACGGGACCGTCCGACCGCATGAACCCGCCGTCGACCCCCATCCCGAGGATTACGTCACGTGGGATTACTGCCGCGGCTACGCCGACGCGGTGTTCCGGTACAACGAACCGCGTATCTGACCTTTCGACCCTTCGACTTCGCTCAGGACGGCGCTCGCTTCGCAGGTCTTGAGCGAGCTTGCGAGACGAAAGGCGCTCAAGGAGCAGCGGGACACGTCCGCTCAAGGGTCAGTGAGTCCAGAACCGAACGAATGAAGCCACCGCGCTCGGAGCGCGGTGGCCTCATCTTCGAACCCCCGGGGTTCTGTGCGGTGTCAGCCGATCGGGATCGGGATCGTGAAGGTGAACGACGGCACGCTCGTTCGAGTCGGCGGCTTGGACGGGCTCGTCGACGACGACGGCTTGCTTGACGACGTCGGCGGCTTCGTCGGGCTGGTCGACGGCGAATCCGGATCGTCGGTGTCGGACGGCTCCCCCGGATTCGTGGTGTCGGACGGCTCATCGGGGCGATCGGACGGGCTCGTCTGCACCGTCACCGTCGGCAGATTCGGGACACTCACCCGGAGGTCGTTGATCTGGTCACGGAGCTTCGACGCCATGTCCTTGTCGTTGACCGGACCGAGATCCGACTCCGCCTTGCTGATCAGCTCGCGAGCCTTGTCCTCGTCACCGGCGCGGAATGCGGCTTCGGCGGCGCGCAGATTGTCTTCGACGTTCACCCTGGCCTGCGTCTGCTCGGCCTGCTCGGAGAACACGACCTGCTTGACGGCCCACAGCGGATCTCCGGGCTCGGCGCCTTCGGACAGCACCATGAGGCCTGCGCCCAGGACTGCCATGATCGCGGCAGCACCGGAGACGATCCGGAGGCGACGCGACAGGGAGCCGCGGCCTTCCCGAACCTTCATGGCGTCGTCGATCTGCGCGAGGGTCGGTTCGGCGGGGATCGGCGCACTCAGCGCGTCCGACCGCCACGCCGTGATCATCACGGCAAGGTCGTATTCGACGTCGTCGGCGACCGGCGTGGGCCGTCCCGCCGCGAGATCGTCGATGAATGTGTCGTCGCGGCCGACCGCTCCGACATCGATGGGGCCGGAATCAGCATCACGCGGTTCTCGCCAGTTGCTCATCGACGCCCACCTCCCTGATTCACTAGTTTCTTGAGTTTCGAGAGCGCACGGTGCTGTGCGACTCGGACGGCGCCCGGGCTGGAGTCGACCATGTCGGCCGTCTCCTCCGCGGACAGTCCGACGACGAGTCGGAGGACCAGGATCTCTCGCTGCTTCTCGGGCAGATGCTCGAGAAGCAGTCGCATCTGGCGACCTGCGTCCGCTTCGAGTGCGGACTGTTCGGGGCCGTTGGCGAAGTCGACGGTCTCGGGGAGCTCGTCGACTGGATCGGCTTTGATGCGGGAGGCCGATCGCATCGCGTCCGCAACCTTGTGGGAGGCGATGCCGTAGACGAATGCCATGAACGGGCGACCCTGGTCTTGGTACCGGGGCAACGCGGTCATCACAGCCATCAACACCTCCTGAGCCACATCGTCAGCGGAGAACAAGTGCCGTTCACCGGCACCCATCCGTCCCCGGCAGTAGCGCAGAACTGGTTCACGCACACTCTCGAGGACTGAGCTCAGCGCATCGCGATCGCCTTCAGCGGCCGGC
>NZ_BAOP01000050.1 GCF_000344135.1 Gordonia malaquae NBRC 108250
GGAGCGACCTACACTCACACCACGACGACCGCGCCCGCGACCGTGTAACCACGGAACGGAACCCAGGGCGCTTCAGGTCGTGGTGGGGGTGGGCCGGGGTGTGCGTCCGGGGGCGAGGATGGCCAGCGCGAGTGCTCCGGCCGCGGTGATGGCCGCCAGCGCGAGCGCGGCCTGGGTGCTGCCGTGTACGAACGCGGTCTTGGCGAATTCGGCCAGTGGCTGGGCGGCGGGTCCGGCGCGGTCGGCGACCTGCAGGGCGGCGGCGAGGGAGTCGGCGACCGGGCCGCGAGCGGGTTCGGGCAGCTGGGGCAGGGCGGGTTGGATGTGGTGGGTGTATCCGGCGGCGAGCACGCTGCCGGATACGGCGATTCCGATGGCCGCGCCGATCTCGCGGGCGGCGTCGTTGACGGCGGCGGCGACACCGTGTTTGGCCACGGGGGTGTCGGCGACGATGGCGTAGGTGGCCGGGGCGGTGCACAATCCCAGCCCGGCGCTCAGGATCAGCAACGGCCACAACAGGTCTGGGTAGTCGGCGGCCAGGGTCAACCGGCTCACCAGGAAGAGTCCGGTCGCGATGGCGAGCAGCCCGGTGACGGTCATCGCCCGCAGCCCGACCCGGCTCGACAGCCACGGCGCGATCACCGAGATCGCCACCAGCGGCACCGCCATCGGCACCAGGCCCAGCGCCGAACCGAGCGGCCCGTACCCGAGGATCAATTGCAGGTATTGCACCAGCAGCAGGAACACCCCGAAGGTGACCAGGAACTGGATGGTCACCGACAGTGACCCGGCCCCGAACCCCCGCCGGGCGAACAACCGCACATCCAGCAGCGGCGCGGCGACCCGCAACTCCATGATCACGAACACCACCGCCGCGGCGACACCGAGCGCGAGGGTGGGGGTCACGAGCGGGTCGAGCCAGCCGCGCGCGGGGATCTCGACGCAGGCGAACACGATCGCCGCGATCGCGATCGCCACCGCCACCGCGCCCACCCAGTCCACCGGCGGGTGTTCCCGCTCGCGGGATTCGGCGATGGTGCACGCCAGCGCGGCCAGCACCACCCCGGCCACGGTCAGTCCCACGAACACCGATTCCCACGACCACCGCGCCAGCAGCAGTCCCGAGCCGAGGATCCCGAGCACCGCACCGGACCCGGCGACCCCAGCCCACACCCCGACCGCGCGCCCGCGATGCGCTTCGGGCAGCCCCGCGGTCAGGATCGACAGGGTCGAGGGCATCACCAGTGCCGCGCCCGCGCCCGCCGCCGCGCGGGCCGCGATCAGCCACACCGGCCCCGACATGAGCAGCGGCAGCGCCGAGGCCACGGAGAACACCGCCAGGCCCGCGATCAGCACGACGCGGCGCCCGTAGCGGTCACCCACCGCGCCGGCGGGCAGGACCAGGCACGCCAGGATCAGGGTGTAGCCGTCGACGATCCAGGTCAGCTGCGATTGGGTCGCCCCGGTCGCGACCGCGATCAGCGGCAACGCCGAATACAGTGCAGCCATCGCCGCGACGACCAGCGCCACCGCCAGGCACGACACCGTCAGCATCCACCATTCGGCCCGCGCCAGCACACTGTGACCGTCAGTCGTTTCCGGTGCGTTCACCGGCACCTCCCACCCGACGAAACCATCGGTATCGCTTCGCTACCATGAGTATCACAGGCGAGAGTGGTTGCGATAGAGTCGAAATCGGACACATTCACCGCCGCCCGTTTCCTTGGAGGTCTTCCCGACCATGACCACCCGCGACCAGGCCGACACCCGCACCGGACCCGCCGCGCCCCACTCCGCCACCGGCGAGCAGGACGCGGATCTCGATCAGGCCGATCCGCGGTTGGCGCGCTCGCGGGCACGGTTGCTCGACGCGGCCACCCATCTGCTGGCCACCGGCGGTATCGACGCGGTCACCATCGACGCGGTCACCCGCACCTCGAAAGTCGCGCGCACCACCCTCTACCGGCACTTCGGCAGCAGCACCCACCTGCTCGCGGCCACCTTCGAACGCCTACTCCCACGCGTGGACACCCCACCCGACGACGGGCCCGTGCGCGAGCAGTTGATCGCGTTGCTCACCGCCCAAGCCGACCTGATCGAGAACGCTCCCCTCCAGCTGACCACCCTGTCCTGGCTGGCCATGGGATCCATTACCCCCGACCCCGGCGCACCCCCTGACTCGGGCGCGGTCACCTCCCTGCGCGCCCAGGTCATCCGCCGCTACCGCGAACCGTTCGACCACATCCTCACCAGCCCTGAGGCCCGCGCCCACCTCGGCGACCTCGACACCACCTTCGTCATCATCCAGCTGCTGGGCCCGATCGTCTTCGCTCGCCTCACCGGGCTGCACAGCATCGACCACCACGACTGCGCACGCCTGGTCGACGATTTCCTCACCGCCCACCACAACCACAACACCCGCAAGTAAAACCGACAAAAGCCCGCACGTACGGAGGTCGGGTCAACGGCTCTGGCTCAATTCGGGTGTGAGGGATACCAGAGCCGTTGATCGAACACTCCTGGACGAGGCCGCTGCTGCGTCGTCGTGTCCCGTGTCAAGTAGTTGGCAGGTTTTCGGTCTCGGGGAAAGTTGGGGATCCGAGGGCCGACCAGGCCAGGGTGGATCTGGATCGGCCGGTTCCAAGCGATGGCTTCGTGCGGCCGGACGGTGTTGTGCTCGACCCGGTAGGCGTCAGCGTGCTTCACCACGGCCAAGACGTCATCGATCTCCTCGAGGAACAGTCGCTCGTACTTCAGCGACCCGAAACCGCGTTCGCGCGAGCCGTTCTGGCCCGGCGACCTGACTCGGGTACCGACGTGGCGCAGTTCGGGGTGTGCGGTGACGAACGCCTCGAAGCGGAACGACCGGAACGGGCCGCCGTTGTAGGTCACGATCGTCGCCGCGGGCTCGAGACCACGGCCGGGCTCGCGTGGGCACGTTTCGGCCAGCGGGTGGTCGTACGACTGCTCGTAGTCGGCCAAAGCGCGCTCGATCGCGGTGATCGCGTTCGTGCTGGTTCGCCGTCGGCGACACATGCCAGGGATGCTCGTATTTGCTCCAGTAGTCCCGGCAATCCGCGATACGCCACGTCCCGCCAGCGGTGGTCTCGAACTCACTGAAGTCCAAACGCTACACCTGATTCGGGCCGGTGGGCTCGGCGGCGAACGCAGCCTTGCGGCTGGCGGCAGCAGACCCTCGTCTCGCAGGCACCGCAGCACGGTCGCCTGCGACACCGGGTGCCCGTCGCAACGGCACATCGCCCACACCTTGCGATGGTCGAACCGGACCGCCGCCAGCACTGCAGGTGGGAATTTTCGCAGGTACCAGCAGGAAGTATCCAGGGCCGCCAAGTGGCCGCGATCGCGCGGCAGTCGAGGTTTGGCCTGCGAGGTTCTCGGCTGACTCAGCGTGGGGTATGTCGCACCACCCGGTCTGCGTTCGCGGCGTGACTGAAGAGAGGCGTGACCACTAAGGCCGGGCAAGGTACTCGAAGTCGGACTGTCCGCCGCGGATCCTAACCCCACGATGTGAGCAGGGACCCGTGCTCGATGATCTAGAGAGGATTCCTAGATTTCGACGACGGCAAGCTCTCCTTCGGCATGCAGGGAGCGCAGGCGCTTCTTGTCGAACTTGCCGACCGAGGTCTTGGGCACCTCGGAGACGAAGCACCAACGCTCGGGCAGCCACCATTTGGCGACCTTGCCAACGAGGAAGTCACGCAGATGGGCAGGTGTGGGCTCGCGCCCGTCACGTACGACGATCACCGCGAGGGGACGTTCCTGCCACTTCTCGTCCGGCACCCCGATCACAGATGCCTCGAGCACATCGGGGTGTCCGGCGAGCAGCAGTTCGAGCTCGACCGAGGAGATCCACTCCCCGCCAGACTTGATCACGTCCTTTGTGCGGTCGGTCAGCGTGACGAAACTGCGTTCATCGATCCGACCGACGTCGCCGGTGCGCAACCAACCGTCCTGAAACTTCTCCCCGTCATCCTCTTCGCCGATGTACGAGCCGGTGATCCAAGGTCCGCGCACCTGCAGCTCGCCGACGGCTTCGCCGTCGTGCGGGAGCTCATTGCCCGCGTCGCCGACGATCCTCAATTCCACACCTGGAACCGGACGGCCTTGAGTGGCTCGCAGGCGCCACCGCTCCTGCGTGTCGAGCGATGCCGGCGGACGCGCGACGGTGGCCAGCGGCGAGGTCTCGGTCATTCCCCACGCCTGGACAACCTGTACGCCGTACTTCTCCTCGAAGATCTCCATCAGGTGAACGGGCACGGCGGAGCCACCGCAGGCAACCAGGCCGAGAGAGGAGATGTCGTAGCTGGGGTTGGCCTCCACGAAGTTCAGCACGTCGTTCCAGATCGTCGGGACCGCGCCTGCGACGGTTGGCTTCTGGGCATCGATGAGCCGTACCAGCGGCTCGGCCTGCAGGAACCGGTCAGGCATGAGAAGGTCGGCACCTGCCATGAGGGCGGCATAGACCAGTCCCCAGGCGTTGGCATGGAACATCGGCACAATAGCGAGGATCCGGTCATCGCAGCCGACTCGCAGTCCGTCGGCGGCGCAGGCCGCCATCGAATGCAGGTAGGTCGACCGGTGGCTGTAGGCGACGCCTTTGGGGGTCCCGGTGGTACCGGAGGTGTAACACATGGCGGCTGCTGACTGCTCATCGAGGTCAGGCCAGTCGAACGTCTCGGGCTGAGCGGAGATGAACTCCTCGTAACCCACGACTGTGAGCCCGTCACGGTGCAGCGGGGTGAGGTCCACCCCCCCCGGTCACGACGACGGTGTGCACACTGGTGATGTGCGGCAGCACGGGGGCCAGCAGCGGGACCAGGCTTCCGTCGAGAATCACGACCCGGTCCTCGGCGTGGTTGCCTATGTAGACGAGTTGATCTGAGGCGAGGCGTAGATTGAGAGTGTGCAGTACCGCGCCCATCGAGGGCACCGCACAGTAGGCTTCCACATGTTCCTGGTTGTTCCACATAAAGGTTGCGACGCGCTCATCGCCTGTGATCCCGCAACCGCGCAACGCGTTGGCCAACTGGGCGGACCGCCGTCCGATCTCGGCGAACGAGGCGACCTTCACGCTCCCGTCGGGCTGCAAGGTCCGCACGGTTGCCGAGCCATGCACACTCGAGCCGTGGCGCAGAATCGCCGCAGTTGTCAACGGGACGTTCATCATCGTGCTCTGCATAGCATTCCTTGTTGAGAGAGTTGCCTTCGAACACAGCGATCCGGAGACCGAGCGTCCGGGGAAAAGTGGGGCTGTCAGCGATCTGCAGCCATAAGCGAGCTTGAAGCAGACTCCAGGGACTCGACCAGGTCCAACTCCAGCTCTGGCAGCCGGCTAGCCGCCAAAGACATCCCGGCCGCGCGCGCTCGCACATCAACGTCGCGCCGGATACCGGCACGTGCAGTCTCGGTCCATGCCTGCGCACAACGGCTGGCGGAGACGGCGAGTTGAGCGGTGGCGAAGTCGCCGGTCAGGCGTGCGACATCCGCGCAGCCATCGGCGAGCAATCGGCGGAACAGCCCGCCGCCGGTACCTGCCTTCTCGATAAAAGCGCTCAGGCTGAACAGGAGGATCTCGAGGTCGTCTATCGGAAGATCGGCCCAGGTCCGAACGTCGGCCGCCAGCTGTACGACCGCAGCTAGGCCCTCGGCCCCGGCCGCCGCTGTCGTGAGATCGACGATCCCGGGCTGCGACGGGCGGCGCATACTGGCCGCGGACTGGCGAAATGCCTCTGCCGCTACTTCCGCCACGTCTGGCAGCGCGTCCGGCCAGATGATGCGGTAGGTGCAGTGGCGCGTCGGTTCCGGGAAAGACTTCGAGGACCGCGCCCGAGCCAGCGCATCGAGCGGGACCTCCTGCACCTCGGCGCGGTCATTGTCCACGACAAAAGCGATCCCCTCGGCCTCGTCGTGACCGATCACGACGATATCGTGGCGACTCATCCGCAACTGGACCCGCAGGTACGGCAACTCACCGATGTCGCCCCACACCAGACTGGGTCTGCCTGCTTCGATCTCGTCGAGAACCCATGACCATCCCTCGCGAGGATCGTCGGTCGTGAGAACGTGGACCTGTCCGCCGAGTCGGCGGGGTAGATCGACTTCGAAGTCGGCACCTCGTCCCACCAGGTACAGCGGTGGGACGAGGTCGCTCGACCGGAGGTAGGATAGCCCCACCGCGCCACCGAGCGCGAACACCAGACCTTCGTCGGGCGGTCCATCCCACCCCAGACCATGCCAGTGCAGAAGATCGCGCATCGCGCCAGAGCCGCAATGCCCCGCCATCCGATGCGGGTAGTCCTTGATCAGGGTTCTGCGGGGCATAGGAGTTCCTCTTCGGTGGATCGGCGCACGACGGGGTTCGAAGACTGGATCAGTTGCTCCGGATTCTGTCCAGGTAGGCCTGGCGTATCCTCATGTCGACGTCGTCGAGGAACACCGAGTCCGTGCCCAGGGCCGATCCGAGCCAGGTAGCCAACCGACCGGGGACGAACTTCATCGCGGCGACCATGCCGCCGGCGAGGCGGGTGACACGCACGAAAGAACGCGGATTCTCGATCAGATCGGCTGTCGCTCGAGCGATCTCCTCGGGCTCGGCGTTGCGCAGTCCCTTGGCCCCAGCCGTCCCAGCGACGAGCTCGGTGTTGGTGAACGTAGGCCGGACCGTGGACAGCTGGACCCCGGACTTGCGGTATTCCTGTCGTGCTGCCTCAGTGAACCCGATGACCGCGAACTTGGTGCCGCAATAGGTCGCCAGACCGGGTACGGCGAGCTCACCGGCCAGTGATGCGGTGTTGATGATGTGCCCGGCACGCCGCGGCAGCATCCGTTGGAGGGCGAGTTTGGTCCCGAAGATGACTCCCAGGACGTTGATCTCGACCTGCCGCCGGGTCACCGCGTCGGCTTCCTCGTGGGCGTGCCCGGTGGGCATGATGCCCGCGTTGTTGATCAGCACGTCGAGGGGGCCGAGGCCCCCCTCGACCAGGTCGAGAAATTCGCGGAACGAGTCGGGATCGGTGACATCGAGGCGGGTGACGACCTTCACCCCGAGCTCGACGGCGGCCTCTTTGGCACGTGCCTCGTCGACGTCGCCGATGGCGACGCGGTGGCCTCGTCGGATCAGCTCCTTCGCGGTCTGGTAGCCGATGCCGCGGGCTCCGCCGGTGATCGCCACAGTCTTGGCGGCAGTGTGGGGGATGTGCGTCGTCACTTGCTGTTCTCCTTGTTCAGGCCGAGGCGTTGCCACAGGCCGCGGCCGGCTGCCGCGCGCAATACTCTTTCGGCGATGGCCGCACGCCGGGAGGTGTACGGGTACCACGTGAGTTCTCGTGCCGGGACAGGAATCCGCGGCTCGGTCACCGCCTGGACCCGGCAGTACTTGTGCAGCCCGTAGGCACCGCCGAGCCGCGCACCGATACCCGATGCCTTCCATCCACTGTGCGGCAGTGTGGTGGCGAAGAGGTTGCTGAAGACGTCGTTGATGTTGACCGCACCCGCGTCCAGGCGTTTCGCAATGCGCTGTGCCCGAGCGTGGTCGCGGGTCCACACCGTCGCAGACAGGCCGTACGCCGAGTCGTTGGCCAGACGGATGGCCTCGTCTTCATCCGCGACCAGCATCACCGGGATCGTGGGGCCGAAGGTCTCCTCGGTCATGCAAGCCATCGTGTGGTCGACACCGACCAGGACGGTCGGAGCGTAGTAGTTCCCGACCGCACTCCGGGTTCCGCCGGCCAGGACCCGCGCACCCGCCGCCACCGCCTGGCTGACGTGGCGATCGGCGATCTCGACCTGCCTCGCAGTGACCATCGCACCCACGTCGTCACCTGTCGCCGCACCCTGGGCCAGGGAGCGCACCCTCTGCGTCAGCCGGGCCACGAACTCGTCGTAGATCTCAGCTACCACGTATACCCGCTCGACGGAGATGCAGACCTGCCCTGCGTTGAACAGACCGCCCCACGCGATCCCCTCCACCGCACGAGCAAGGTCGGCGTCCTCCAGCACTATCGCCGGATCCTTACCGCCCAGCTCCAGGCTCACCGGCTTCAGGTGCTCGGCGCAGCGGATCGCGACCGCACGCCCGGTGGCTGTCGAGCCGGTGAACTGCACGAAGTCAGCGGCGTCCACCACCGACGCACCCGCTTCGCCGGCACCCACAACATGGGCCAAGACCGGAGGGGCGCCGATCTCGTGCCAGCCCTCGACGACCCGCGCACACGTCAGTGGCGTCTCCTCCGAGGACTTCGTCAGGACCGCGCATCCGGCAGCCAACGCGGGCGCTGCATCCATGAGGAAGAGGGTGATCGGGAAGTTCCAGGGCGTGATGAGCCCGACAACCGGATATGGGTGGTAGGTCTTGGACAGCCGCTTCGGCAGACTCAACAGACTCGAGGACCTGACCTGCTCGCCAGCGAGAAACCTCTCGGCGTTGTCAGCGTAGTAGGTGATGAATTCGCACGACGCGGTCGTCTCCACGAGGGCATCTGGGCGCACCTTGCCCGTTTCGGCTTGCAGCAGATCGGTGAGCTCGTCGGTGTGAGCCAGGATCCAGTCCCGCCAGCGATGCAACCATCTGGCGCGTTGCCGCGGGCCAGCCTCGACCCACCCGACCTGGGCGCAGCGGAGGTCAGCCGCGACACCGTTCACGGTCTCGCGATCATCCACAGGGACGGTTGCGATCAGCCGGCCATCGGCTGGGTTGCACACGTCCAAGGCGTCCGCTGCGGTCGCCGTGCTCATCGGTCCTCCAGGGGTGAGTGGAACCCACCGGAGATCCCGTCGGGCTGGGTGCGGCTGGTGGGTGTGTCGGTGAAAGCGTCAGCGATCACGTCAGCGCGCTTGAACATCAACGGTCCATAGGTATGCCGAAGCTCGGTCAGGATCGCGTTCAAAGGCAGATCGTCGAAGATGCCGCGCTCGCGGACGTACTCCATATGCTGGGCTCCGTCGGCGGTGAAGGCGTGCAGGAGTGCGTCGCGATCACCGTCGAAATCCACCGGCGGCACACCGAAACGCGCACACAACTCGGTGTTGAACGCAGGCGTCGCCTTCAACCACCGGCCGTCGATGTAGAGACGGCTGTAGCCGTGATAGACGAACAGGTCTGTGCCGCCCATGAGCGCTCGCAGCGCTTCGGTCTGCAGGTGATTGCGGACGTCAGCGAAACCCAGCAGCGCCGGAATCCCTGCCGCTCGGCACACCGCGGTCAAGAGCACCGCCTTCGGGACGCAATAGGCGCGCCCGGACTCGAGGACGAAGCTGGCTCGATAGTGGGCGGGATTGTCCGACACCGTGTAGGGGTCGTACCAGATCTGGTCACGGACGGCGGTGAAGAGGCGATTGGCCTTGTCCCGGTCGGTGCTCGCATCCCCAACCGCGGCGGCGGTGAATGCCCGGACGGACTCGTGCTCGATGTCGAGGAAGTCGGTCGCCCCCAAGAACGCCACCGGTGCCGGATTCATCTGCGCTCCAGGGTGATCGGCAACCCGTCGACAGGAATGGGGAGCGAGGTGTTGTCCCATCTCACTTCATACTGGTCGGGGACCGACCAGGTGTAAGTGCGCAGCATGTGGTGCAGGATCGCCTTGACCTCGAGGGTGCCGAAGTGCAGACCAATGCACTTGTGCACTCCTCCGCCGAAGGGGATCCACCCGAAACGGTGATTCTGGTCCTCATGGCGCGGCTCGCTGAAACGGTCGGGGTCGAAGGTGTCGGGCTCGGTCCAGCACGACTCGTCGAAGTGGTTCACCGCAGGAGCCACGGCCACCAGGGTGTCCGCCGGGATGTGGCGTCCGGCAATCTCCACGTTCTCGATCGTCTTGCGCATCACGATCGGCACGGGCGCCACGAGGCGCAGCGTCTCCTTGATCACCAGGTCGAGAGTCGCCATCGAGTCCAGGTCGTCGATGTCGGGGCGGCGTTCACCGAGTCGGTCGGACTCGGCCCGAGCCCGTTCCTGCCAGGCTGGGTGCTTGGCGAGGAAGTAGGCGGCAGCGGTGGTGGTGATGGTCGAGGTATCGTGGGCCGCCATCATCAAGAAGATCATGTGGTTGACGACGTCCTCATCAGTGAACGCCTCACCGTCGGCCGTGCGCGCATGGCACAGCCCCGCAAAGAGGTCGTCTCCCTGGGCACTTCGAGCCGTCGGCAGATGCCGGGTGAAGTAGTCCTCCAGGAGCGTGCGCCCATGGACTCCGGCGCGCCACCGAGTCCCCGGCAGCGGGAAACGGATGATCGAGCTGGCTGCGCGCACGGTGGCCACGAAGGCGTCGTTGATGGCGTCAGTGTCCTCGCTCCCTCCCCGACCTGCCATGAAGACCTCCGTTGCGACGTCGAGAGTCAGGGCCTTCAACAGTGGGTAGATGCGCGTGGACCGGCCCGCTGTCCACCTGCGGATGCTGGTCTCCAGCGTCGGGCCGAGCTGGTCGACGTAGCCGGCGAGCCGGTCGCGGGTGAACGCCTCCTGCATGATCCGCCGATGCATCCTGTGCTCGTCGAAGCTCATCAGCATCAGGCCCCGGTGAAAGAAAGCATCGATGAGATAGGTCCACCCGTCCTGGGAGAACGACTTCGCCTTGGTCGTCAGCGCCTCCTGTGTGGCATCCGCGCCCGCCACCATCACGATTCTCGTGCCGAAGGCGCCCATCCACCAGACCGGTCCGAAGCGTTGGTACCTGGCCCGGGTGAAGTTGGAGCCGAACCTGATGTAGTCCAGGGTGTGACCGAGCAGAGGCATGCCCGCGGTCCCTCGGACGGGCTCGAGCCCCGACCCCGCCGGGGGCGGGGCGAGCTCACGAACAGGCCACTGGTCGCTGACCCCTAGCAGGGTCGCGTCGGCCCGACTCGGCAATGGTGCCAGGAATACCGACGAGAGCCGCTCACGACCCTTCGCCAGCGGGAGCTGGATGATGTTCGTCACTGACGTTCCTTTCCGAAATGTGGGCCCGTACTCGCTGTTGTCGTACCATCGCCGCCAAGGGACCGATCACCTCAGACAGAGCCTGCGAGCACCAGTTCGGTCCGGCCAATGGGGAGTCGCTGCGTGATGACCCGCTTGCTGAACATGAAGTGACGGGGCCGGTTGATGCAGTCGGCGGCGATGAGCTCGCCCGCACGCAGGTAGAAGCAGGTGAAGTCGCGGTCCCGGGTCGGGTCGCCGCTGAGGACGACTTCGTCGTACCCGGTGTTGAGACCGGCGATCTGGAGCTTGAGATCGTATTGATCCGACCAGAACCATGGAAGCGCCGCGATCATCTTGGACTTGCCGCAGACGGTCGCGGCCGCCACCTTGGCCTGCTCACCCGCACTCGGCACGGACTCCAGGCGTATGCGACGGCCGTAACGGGCCATGTCATGGCTGGCGCAGTCCCCAGCCGCCACGATGTCGGGGTCGCTGGTCCGGGTCTGGTCGTCGATCACGACGCCGTTGTCGACGACCAGACCCGCGGCGGCGGCGAGCTCGGTGTTCGGCTCAACGCCGATACCGACAATGACGAGGTCGGTGGGAATTGATTCGCCACTGGACAGGAACACCTCGCGGACCCTGCCGTCACCTGATAGAGCTTCGACCAGCGCGCCCGTCCGGATGTTCACGCCCTCCTCCCGGTGGATCCGGTCGAAGAACGCCGATACAGCGGGGGCGGTGACCCGTTCGAGGACGCGCTCGGTCGCCTCGAGTACAGTGACCTCCAGACCGAGCGCACGCAATGAGGCGGCCGTCTCCAGTCCGATGTAGCCGCCGCCGATGATCACAGCCCGACACCCGGGGCTGGTGGCCTCTCGGATCATCTCGACGTCCGCAGCGGTGCGTAGGTAGTAGACGCCGACCAGGTCGGCCCCCGGGATGGAAAGCCGTCGAGGGCGGGCCCCAGTGCACAGCGCGAGCTTGTCGTAGGGCAGCGCGTCGCCGGTGCTCAACACGAGATGACCAGCCGAGCGGTCGATCGCCTCCACCTTCGCATTCAGGAGTTGGATCCCCTGCTCGGTGTAGAATTTGGCGCTGCGGATCGCGAGTTCGTCGAGCGTGCTCTTCCCCGCCAGGTAACCCTTCGACAGCGGCGGGCGTTGATAGGGCAGCGCCGACTCCTCGCCGATGAGGACGATCTCACCGGTCCACCCTTCCTGGCGCAGACTGGCCGCGAGTTGGGCCCCGGCATGGCCGGCCCCGACGATGAGGGCCCGCTGCGAGGTCATGCGCTGGATTTCGGGGTGAGGCGGACCATCATCTTGCTGATGCCCCTCACGAAATTGGACTGCACGTACTCTGGCTCGCCGACGACCTCGATATTGTCGAAACGGGGAAGCAACTCCTCCCACAGGATCCGCAGCTGGAGCTCGGCCAGCCGGTTGCCCATACAACGATGGACGCCGAAGCCGAAGGAGATGTGGTTGCGGGCGTTGGCCCGGTCGATGATGAACTCATCGGGCCGTTCGAACACGCGCTCGTCGCGGTTGCCCGAGGCGTACCACATCACTACTTTGTCGCCCTTGCGGATGAACTGCCCGTTCAGAATGGTGTCGGCCTTGGCGACCCGGCGCATATAAGCCAGCGGGGTTTGCCACCGGATGATCTCCGAGCCCATGTTGGGGATCAGGTCGGGGTTTGCCTTCAGCTTCTCGAACTGATCGGGGAAGCGGTTCAGCGCAAGAACACCGCCGCTCATCGAGTTGCGGGTCGTGTCGTTGCCTCCGACGATCAGCAGCACGAGGTTGCCCAAGAATTCCATCGGGCGGTCGATCAGGTCCTTGGTGTTCTCGTTGCTCTGCAACATGGTGATCAGATCGAAGCCGGGTTCCTCCCCGGCAGCCATCCGCGCTGCCTTGTCGTGCCAGAGAGCGCTGAGACCTCGCGCCATGTCGCGCATGCCGGGGAACACCTCGTCGTTGTCCGAGGGCCCGCCGTTGGCTTGCTCCAGCGACGTCGCGAGATCTGACCAGTAGACGAGCTTGCGACGCTGCTCGTACGGGAAGTCCAGAAGGGTGGCAAGCATCCGAGCGGTCAACTCGATCGAGACGTTCTGCACCCAGTCGAACGGCTGATCCACGGGCAGGTCGTCCAGCACCTCCTGCACACGCGATCGAATCAGCCCCTCCATCTCACGCAGGTTCTTCGGCGCAACAACGCCTTGGACAGCGGCCCGCTGCGCGTCGTGGCGTGGCGGATCCATCGCGATGAACATCGCGATATCAAGGAAACGAGGCGGGGCCCCGATGACAATGAACGGCTCGGCGGAGAAGAGCTCGTGGTTCTTGTCCACGGCCACGATGTCGGCATGCCGCGTGACAGACCAGAACGGACCGAACGCACTGTTGGGCTGGTAGTGGACCGGCGCCTCGTTGCGCAAGCGCTCGAAGTAGGACTGCCAGCGCCCCTGGCGATAGAGAAAAGGGTTGCTGAGGTCGATGTCGGCGAGCTCGACGTCCTCGACCGGCGGGATAGGACTCTCGACGAAGAGCTTCTCTCCGTTCGTCCCGGTCACCCATCGCCGGGTCTTGTCATACAGATGCGCGCCCTGGATCTGCAGATCCATCGGGATGGTCGACTGAACCTTGGCGGTGATTGCTTCAGGAATCTTCATCAGGTCTTAACCGTTTCTCGCCGTCACATCTGGAATTCGGGTAGTTCGACGATCAAGCCGTCCCACGCCGCCGACGCCGCCATCTGGCAGGACAGCCGGGAGGTCGGCTGGCGCTCGGGGTTCATCGCGAGCATCTCCTCCTCCTCGGGAC
Organism: Gordonia malaquae NBRC 108250; assembly: GCF_000344135.1. GTDB lineage: Bacteria > Actinomycetota > Actinomycetes > Mycobacteriales > Mycobacteriaceae > Gordonia > Gordonia malaquae. The sequence goes on from NZ_BAOP01000050.1 coordinate 13,744, forward strand.
CCGAGAGGCCGACCTGCTCGGACCATTGCGGATCGACGATCACATGACAGGTACCGCACGCGGCTTCGCCTCCGCAGTCGCCGTCGATGCCGGGCACCGCGTTGTTGGTCGCGACCTGCATCAGCGACTGCCCTTCCTCGATGGGCGCCTCGTGCTTCTGGCCATCGTGGGAGACAAAGGTGACAACTGCCATAGCCAACTCCTGGATACGTCGTCTTCAATGTGAACTTGGTCAAAGTGTTGTCGAAGACGAGCGCGGCGGCTATGTTCGGCAGAGTCAGAAACTTGTGAATTCGGCTCAAAGGGGACCAGGGTGAACCTCAACGAGGAGGGTGTGCCTCCACTCATGTTCGCGCAATTGCTCGAGAGCCAAGCACTCGACTCAGACGCTGTCGCGCGGCTTCGCAACATCATGGCTCGCGAAGGAATCGACGAGACGACGTTGATCCAGCGGAACATCCAGGCCCCGATACGGTGGTTTCGCGAGGTGTACCCCGCACTCGATGTCGACCAGGCAACTACGCTCGGCTTCGCGTTCGCCGAGCAGGCTCAGTTGACGTCCTTTGGCCCGTTGAGCTTTCCTCTGGTCAGTGCAGGTTCGGTAGCCGAGATCGTCGAGCTGCTCACCTATCTGCCTTTGATCTCGACGGCCCTCAGCCCACAGTTCCACCCAAGAGACGAGGGGCTTACTGTGGGGCTCAGCGCACATACAGGCGATCCGGCCCTGAACTGCCTGGTCGTCGCGTACAGCGGGTCGGCGCTCCTGCGCCTGCTTGACATGCTCGCTGGCGATGTGCCGACCGTCACCCTCCATCTGAGCTGGTCGGCGCCGAACTTTCTGGCCAATCATGAGGACGCCCTAGCTGGGCGCCTGTACTTCGACGCTCCGACGTCATTCCTTCGTGTCCCCGCGGATACCCTCAACGAGGTATGTAGGTTCTCCGATCCCGTCGCCTATCGCCTCGCCATCGTTGATCTGCAGCAAACCCTCGAACAGCGAAGCAGAACCACGTCTTTCTCGGAGAAGGTGCGACGGCTCCTGGAGGAGGATCCCGGCAAACGAAGTAACGACTGGGTCGCACACGAGCTCTCGATATCCCGTAGCACACTCAAGCGGCGCCTGTCCGAGGAGGGGACCACCTTTCGCGAGTTGCGCGAATCATTCCTGCGTGATCGTGCGATGCTGCGGCTGCTCGACCGATCGATGTCGGTGAGTGAGATCGCTGCGGATCTCGGATACAGCGACCTCGCCAACTTCTCTCACGCCTTCAAGCGGTGGACTGGTCGCTCTCCACGCGAATTTCGGCACGAATAACCTACCCGTCCCGCCGCTGGTATAAAAAAGGCTGCGCGAAGTGGTGGACTTCGGATCAGCCTCGAACATGCACAGTGATCAGCGAGTCATATTGAGAATACTAGCTTGCCCGACCGCGGCGCCCAACTATCGGCTGTCCGCCAGATGTCGGCGCATGTTCGGCCCGTCCAGGGCGATGATCTCGGCGCCGGCGACGATCCGGTTGAGGATCGATTCGGCGATGACCGCGTCCTGGAGCGACTTGTACCAGTCCGGCGGATCGAACTGCGAGGTCACCAGAGTCGAACCTCGACCTTCACGAGCGGCCAGGATGTTGAGCAACTCGGCCGCGGTGTGCGCAGCCACCGGCGTCGTCAGGAAGTCATCCAGGACCAGCAGGTCACAGTTGTGCAGATCCGTCAGGAAATCCAACCGCCGCTGCGAGGTCGGTTCCAACACGGCGAGCCGGTTGGCCAGATCGTCGAGCCGGAAGAACCTCGCGCTGTAGTACTTTCGGCACGCGGCATTGAGCAGTGCCAGAGCCACATAGGTCTTGCCCACGCTGGACTGACCGAGCACGACAAGATTGCGGGTCGACTCGATCCATTGACAGCTGGAAAGCCGTGCGATTAGCTCCCGATTGAGGTTGCGGTCAGCCAGATAACGGATCTCTTCTACGCAGGCATCAGGGTTTGGCGTTCTGGAGGCCTTGAGTAGTTTCTGGGTCCGACGTTCCTGTCTGGCCGTGATCTCCTTATCCAGCGCGTGGAAGATCTTCTGGGAGAAGGTCCACTCGTCGCAGGCGGGATCGTTGGCCAGCTCGATGACGGTCTGCCCGAACGCGGTCATACGCAGCTGCGTGAACAACGGCATGTCCGCGTCGGTGAGGTGACGATCGATCACTTGGCCCCTCCCTCATCCGTCAAGTCGGCTCCGGTGGCTCCGGTCAAGGCAGAAAGGCTGAACTGCTCGGGCCCGGCCAGATGCGCCCCGGTGGTGTCGCGCTGTCCCGCCGGTGGCGCTACCGACGCAGCAGTCGCTGGTTCCGCCGCGGTGGTCGGTCGTGCGGCGGCCTGGGCCCGCAGCGCCGCCAGGCGTTGCTTGACCGCGGTGTAGGAGATCGCCCGTCGGGTCTGTTCGGAGACAAGTTGCCCGCAAGCCCGCTCGAGGAGTTGTTTGTCGCTCTTCCCCAGGGCGAGGATGTTCTGGCACGAGCGGTAGCCCTGGGCCTCTGTCAACGGCCAGTTTGATGTCCCCGCTGGTGGCCAGGTAAAAGTCCCCACCCTGTGCGGGATGTTCTAGGTGGGTGGTACCTCCGTTCGGTGTGTCATGCGGTAGGAATCGCCGTCGGTGATGACGATGGTGGCGTGGTGTAGGAGCCGGTCGAGGATGCTGGCGGCGGTGGTGTGTTCGGGCAGGAATCGTCCCCATTGTTCGAAGGGCCAGTGACTGGCGATCGCGAGGGAGCGGCGTTCGTAGGCGCCGGCGACGAGCCGGAACAGCAGTTGGGTGCCGGTGTCGTCGAGCGGGGCGAATCCGATCTCGTCGAGGATGAGCAGGTCTTGGCGTAGCAGGGTGTCGATGGTTTTGCCGACGGTGTTGTCAGCCAGTCCGCGATACAGGGTCTCCACGAGGTCGGCGGCGGTGAAGTACCGCACTTTGTGCCCGGCGTGCACTGCGGCGATCCCCAGCC
>NZ_BAOP01000049.1 GCF_000344135.1 Gordonia malaquae NBRC 108250
CCCAGCGAGCTGAAGTGCTCACCCGAAGGCTGGCTACCTCAACTAAGTCTGCCAACTCTCGTCGGCAACCTCAGTCCATTCCATTAGCGAGCGAAGCGAGTCGAAAGGCCCACAGCACCCCACCCGACCCCCGCAGCAACAACACACGCTTCGACTCGCTCCGCTCGCTCAACGAGCAGAATGAAGTCCCATCGAAGGCCTACCCGCGGTGTCCGATGGTCACCCCCCACTGCCCCTGCCGAAAACGCGCAGAAGGTTAGCGGCGGAGTGCCTTCGACGCGTCGAAGGCCTCTTCGCGTCGCCCGATGTGCCAGGCGTGCCAACGGCGCCAACTGCGCATCGCGACGGCTTGTTCGGCGCGGTCGACGGCGGGGACAACTCGGCGCAACAGTTCGACGACGGCGACGAGCGGCGCTCGCGCCACCATGAACGCGAGACCCGGAAGCCCACTGGGCAGCCGGTAGTTCTTACGGTTCCACGGGAGCATGAACAACCTCGTGTACCCGGCCTGCAGGTGCAGGTGGAACAGCGTGCGCACCCGCTGAAATCCGCGCACCGACGCTGCAGGCTCGAACGATGGCACGAAGCCTTCGACGAGTTCCGGCCCAAGCTCGCCAGAGTCGTGCTTGCGGGTGGCGTCGAAGTAGTAGAGCAGGCGCACACCGTCGCCGACTGTCGCCGGGTACATGTCGTCGACGCGGCATCCGACGAGGTGGCCGAGGTAGCGGTTGAAGTGCAACACGGCCCGCATCTCTGCCGGGCTGGTGAGAAATCCCAGCGCGTACAGACCGAGCGCCGGGCCGACACTGCCGCCGAGGAGCGTCAGCATCATCTCGCTCTGACTGATCGGCAGACCGTGGACGTCCGACCGCCATTCGGGATGTGCGGCGACGCGCGCTCGTACGGACACATGCATGACCCGGACTTTGAGAGACACTTCACGCGCTGTCGACCCCGGTGTCAGAACCGCGCCGGGCCGACACACCTCGAGCCACCAACGGCTGGTCTCCAGATACCGGTGGAGCGCCGACGCTCCGGCGTAGCCGCCCGACAACGACAGCGGGACGGCGAGCGACGCCTCGGTGTAGGTGTCCATCGTTCCGGCGTTGCCGACTGCCCCGAGGCTGTATCCCCAGCGCCGCCACACTGCCGCGCCTTGTTCGATGAGGTCCGGGTCGAGCCAGTCGGGGATCGTCTCGAACTCGGCGAAGAGCGCACGCATCGACTCCGGTGCATCGGGGACGTTGGCGATTCCGACGCGCAGCGCCTTGTCGAGCAGTGCGCGCGCCTTCTCACCGCCCATCTCCCCGTGGTAGGTCTCGGCGACGAATCGTTCTGCGACGGGGTCGCCTTCCGAATGCCCGCGGGCGAAGGCTTCAGCGACGGCGTCGGAGGGCAGCAGATCGAACCGTGTGAATCGCTTCACCCGATCGCGGACCTTCTTGTGCTGCGGTGACACTGCCAGTTCGACGCCCATGTCTGATGACGATAGATCCGATCCGCGTGAGACGCCAGCGCGAATCCGTCTCATTCTCACTCGGGGCGTGGAGGCTCGGCACGAGCACTTCGACTCGCAAGCTCGCTTGAGGAGCAGTGAGGTGCGGTCCGCTCAGCACAAGTACTGTCGAACTCACAGTCCCGCCCCACACATACGGAGATGAACATGCAGGTCAGCGTCGTCTGGACGATCAACGCGAAGAACTTGTCCCTCGACAAGTCGATCGAGAATCTCGCGCAACTCCACAGTGAAGGCTTCGCACGGGTGTGGTCCACGCAGATGCCGAACGAACCCGACCTGCTGACCGCGATTGCTGTCGCCGGACGCGAAGTGCCCGGTATCGAGTTCGGCACAAGCGTTCTCCCGATCCAGTCGCAGCATCCGATGAAGCTCGCCCAGCAGGCGCTGACCGTCAACCAGATCATCGGCGGCCGCCTCAATCTCGGGCTCGGACTGAGTCATCGCGTGGTCACCGAAGGCATGTGGGGCGTCCCATACGCCAAGCCCGTCCAACGCACCTCGGAGTACCTCGACGGACTCCTCCCCTTGCTGGCGGGCGACAAGGTCAGCGCCGCAGGCGATCTCGTGACCACTCGCGGGAAGCTGTCACTGGTGGACGTCCCGGCGCCGCCCGTCTACTTCGCTGCTCTCGGTCCCAAGATGCTCGATCTCGCCGGACGTCGCACGGCGGGCACCGTCACCTGGATGACCGGCCCCAAGACGCTGCGGGACCACATCATCCCGACACTCCGTCAGTCCGCGGCCGACGCCGGTCGACCCGACGGTTCGGTCCGCACGGTCGCGATGCTGCCGGTCAGCGTGACCGACGACGTCGACGGCGCCCGAGCCGAAGCCGGCCGCCAGTTCGCCATGTACGACGGGCTGCCGTCATACAAGGCGATGCTCGACCGCGAAGGCTTCACCGGTCCCGCCGACGCCGCGATCATCGGCGACGAGGCGACCGTCGCCGACAAGATCCGCGAGCTGGCGTCGTTCGGTGTCGACGAGTACGTCGGCATCCTCTTCGACCGCGACGCCGAGACCCGCGACCGCACGCGGGCTCTGCTCCGCACTCTGTGACGCCCCACTCCGGGTACGCGCATCGCTACGCTCGATCGTATGCCTGACGCCTCGGACCACGCCGTACTGATCACCGTCGACGATCTCGTCGAATCGATGCTGTCGAATCGACCGCCCGCGGTGCTCGACATCCGTTGGCAGCTGGGTCGGGACGACGGTGCCGAGCGCTATCGCGACGGGCATCTGCCCGGCGCCGTCTTCGTCGATCTGGAGGCGGAACTGGCCGCACCCGCGAATTCCGAACTCGGCAGACATCCCCTGCCCGATCTCGAACGACTGCAGGCGTCGGCACGCAGCTGGGGTGTCGACTTCGGTTCGCCGGTTGTGGTCTACGACGACAACGCGGGCATGTCCGCAGCACGGGCGTGGTGGCTTCTGCGCTGGGCAGGCGTCGCCGACGTGCGGATCCTCGACGGAGGGTTCGGCGCGTGGCGGGACGCCGGGATGCGCGTGTCGAAGGGCGACGCGAAGCCTCGGACCGGCACCGTCAGCCTGTCCGCCGGGGCCATGCCGACCGTTGACATGAACGACGTCGCCTCCACTTCGGCGATTGTGCTCGACGCCCGCGCCGGTGAACGATTCCGCGGGGAGGTCGAGCCTGTCGATCCGCGCCCCGGCCACATCCCCGGCGCGGTGAGCGCGCCGACGTCGGACAACGTCGACGCGTCCGGCCGCTTCCTGCCCCCGTCCGTTCTGCGCGCTCGCTTCGCAGACCTCGGCGTCACCCCGGGCCAGGAGGTGGTGGTCTATTGCGGGTCAGGTGTCACCGCAGCTCACCAGATCGCGGCGCTCGCGGTGGCGGGAATCGACGCCACGCTCTATCCCGGCTCGTACTCACAGTGGTCGTCCGATCCGACGCGCCCGGTCGAGACTTCTCTCCCCTGACCGCTCACCCTCGCGGACCGGTCTTGGCGGCAGAGAACAGTGCCGCGACGACGTGATCCTGCTCGGTGATCGTCAGACCCGGAAACATCGGAAGACGCAGCACATTCCCGGACCGTGACGTCTCGACACCGCGCTGGGCGAGGGTCTCGCCGGTGTGCGCCGCGAGCCGGGTGTCCTGGGTGACGGCGAACTGGTTCCACACGTGGTTGTCGACTCGCTCGGGCAGGGTGATGAATCCGGTGTCGGCGAGCGGTGCGAGCCAGTCGAGGTAGCGGAGCGCCAAGATCGATCGACGCAGGTTGTTGAGTGCCAGATAGGGCAGCCGCGCGGACAGGGCAGCCGCTTGAACGTCGTCCATCGGGGTGTCGAGGCTGAGTTCTCGTGCGAGTTCGGCGACATCGGACCGATTCGTGAGCACCGCGCCCGAACGCCCACAGGAGGCCAGGTTCTTCTGGACGTCGAAACCGACGGCGACTGCGTCAGACCACACTCCCAACCCGTCGAGACCGATGCCCTGACCACCGTCTTCGACGATCGCGACGTCGGTGCCCGCGACAACGGCGCTGATCGACCGGACATCGGCGGCACGACCGTTGAGATGAATCGGAACGACGCAGCGGGTACTGGGGGTCAGGACGTCGCGCACCGACTCCGGGTGGAGCAGATGATCGTCGCCGACCTCCGCGGTCACCGGATTCGCTCCGGCGAGACAGACCGCATTCGTGGTCGCGTGGGGCGTGTTGGACGGGATGACGACGTCGTCACCGCGCCCGACCCCGACCGCGTGCAGTGCAACGACGAGAGCATCCGTCCCGGACGCGGTGCCGACCGCGCTCACCGCGCCATGGAAACCCGCAAGCGCGTGCTCGAACTCCGCGACCTGGGGGCCTGCGGTGAACAGCCCGGTCACCAGCACGTCGTGGACGGCCCGTTCGATGGGCCCGATCTCCTCGACCGCGAGCAGGCGATCACACGGCGCGGCCGGAACCGCCGTCACCACACCTCCGACGTCGACGATCGACTTCCGCTTCCACAGGGGATTGCGCGTGGCCATGTGCCGAAGCTGCTCGTTGCCGGGTACATCGAGGACCATCACCGGCCGCGGCGGAAGACGGTGCATCACCCGATCCGCAAGCAGGCTCAGATCAGTGGCTCGACCGTTGACGGTCATCGGCTCGACGTCGCGGACGCCTTGCTCCGACATGCCCGAGAACACTTGTGTCATCTTCCGTCCCTCTGTAGTGACAGCGGCCGCTCGATCAGCGGCTGCACATTCAGAACTACCCCCGATTCGTGTCCTCGGGAACGGGGCGAAGCGTCAATATCTCGTAGGGAAATCGCTAAGACTCCGACTCGAAGCACATTTGGTTCGCAAAAGGCGTATATCCGCCTTTCGAGCACCAAATGTGAATCAGTCGACGCTTCGGCGGAGATCAAGGGTGCTCATGAGCTCGGTCAAGACTTCGTCGGGCGCGAACTCGAGGCGTTTCCACGTGAAGATCAGCGGCACCCAGCCGATGGCCGACAACGCGTTCGTCGTCGCCTGGTCTTTCTCCCACTGTTCGTGGTCATGATGGAACGCCCAGCCGTGCAGTTGCACGACGACCCTCTCCGCGGGGAACACGAAGTCCATGCGGAGGTTGCCCATCCACACCTGCTGCGTCCACCCAGTGACGCCGTGCTTGTTCAAGAATCGGACGAACTTGCGCTCCAATTCCGATTCGGACAGGTCTTCCGCTGAACGCAGGAGCCGTCGGGCAGTCCGCATTCCCCGCGAACCCGCATTCCGTTCGAGCGCCGAGCGAAGGTCTTTCAGCGTCACGCAGCGGATCTGCAGGGCCCTGTCCATGAGCGCGACGCCGTCGTCGCCGAGATCGGCGGCCGCAGCCAGCACCGTCAGCGGAAGCGCTGTCGTCGCCAAGCCCTTCACGGTCGTCACGTCTTCCGCGGCGAAGGAACGGCGACACACCGACGCGGGCACCGTGCACGAGTCGACGACGTGCGAGCTTCGCGGCAGCGAGAGCGTCACCTCGTCGGGCAGGACCTTCGTCAGACCGTGCAACCACGCCGCCGCAGTCCTGTCGACGACCGCCCCGGCGTAACCGTTCGCGACGATCCGGACCCGCGCCATGTCAGTCATCCGGTGCTCCGCCGACAGGAACGTCGACCGCGCGTGCGCTACCCACAGGCCTCTCTCGGTCCGCGCGCGCAATTGCCCTCTTGTCATGCCGAGATCGCGAGCTTGAGCCGTGGTGATGACGCCGTCGTGGTCGGCGAGAAAGCGCGCAGCACGCACTCCGACCGATTGTTCTGCCCCCATACTCGTTGGACGCACGCCACGCGGTTGCGGTTCCACTGCCGCCCCTCGGGCGTGTCGGATAACCTCCGACGCATGTTGACGTGGAAGACCGTCCCGGCAGACGCGACGGTCGTCGCCCCGGACGAACGCTTGTCCTGGCCTCGAACGATCGGAATCGGCGCGCAGCACGTGGTCGCGATGTTCGGCGCCACGTTCCTCGTCCCGGTGCTCACGGGCTTCCCACCGTCGACGACGCTGCTGTTCTCGGGCATCGGCACGATCGCCTTCCTGGTGATCACCGGCAACAAGCTCCCCAGCTATCTCGGCTCAAGCTTCGCGGTGATCGCGCCGGTGACCGGTGCAGTCGCAGCTCATGGGACCGGCAGTGCTCTCGGCGGCCTGATCGTTCTCGGCTTGGTGCTCATCGCGATCGGCGCCGTCGTGCATTTCGTCGGAACCCATTGGATCGACGTGATCCTGCCTCCGATCGTCACCGGAGCGATCGTCGCTCTGATCGGGTTCAACCTGGCGCCGGCTGCGAAGGACAACTTCGAGAAGGGGCCTGTCGTCGGCCTGATCACCCTGGTTCTGATGGTGACGGTGCTCGCGTTCTTCCGCGGCCTCGTCGGCAGACTGGCGATCTTCCTCGCCGTTGTGGTCGGCTACCTGATCGCGTTGGCCCAGGGCGACGTCGACACCTCGGCGATCGCGTCCGCCGCCTGGATCGGCTTCCCCGAGTTCCACGCGCCGTCGTTCAACCTGTCAGTCCTCCCGCTGTTCCTACCCGCGGTGATCGCCCTGATCGCCGAGAACATCGGCCATGTGAAGTCGGTGTCCCAGATGACCGGCCGCGACCTCGATCCGATCACCGGCAAGGCGCTGATGGCCGACGGCGTAGCGACCGTCCTCGCCGGCGCGGGCGGCGGGTCGGCGACGACGACCTACGCCGAGAACATCGGTGTCATGGCGGCGACCCGCATCTACTCGACGGCCGCCTACTGGGTCGCCGCGATCGCTGCGATCCTCTTGTCGCTGTGCCCCAAGGTCGGCGCCGTGATCTCGGCGATTCCGCCGGGCGTCCTAGGCGGCGCGACAGTGGTGCTCTACGGACTCGTCGGCATCCTCGGTGTGCGGATCTGGCTGACCGCGAACGTCGACTTCTCCAAACCGATCAACCAGATGACCGCAGCGATCCCCCTGATCATCGGCATCGCCAACTTCACGTGGCAGGTCGGCGACCTCATCTTCACCGGTATCGCGCTCGGCTCGATCGCCGCGCTCGCGATCTACCACGGCATGCGTCTGCTTACGGCGGCGCGCGACCTCAAAGCCGACTGACTCACCAGTCCCTTTCCAGCAGGAAGAAGTACGGCTCGGTCGAGCCGCGGACGTCCATCGCGCCGAACAGCGTGTTCTGATCCAGCGCACGGAAATGGTCGATGATCGGCAGTTGGTCGTAGACCATGCTCGTGCTGACCACGCCGCGGTATTCAACGCGACGCAGTCGGGCTCGGTGCCGACGGGTCCTCGCCAAGGCGAAGCCGACGCCGACCCCGGGAATCTTCGGACGAGGGAGCCGAGCGCCGAACTTGACGAGTGTTTGCAGCGGCATCGCTCCCGGGTTGACCGGGAACAACGAACCGGGTGTGCCGAACAGGAGCGGGTGCACATGATCGGCGTCGTCGAAGCGTTTGCCGTACCAGCCGCTCACTGCGAGGAACCCGTCGAGCGGGTGACCGGTGGGCGCCTCGGACCCGCGCCATTGTCCGAGGACGTCATCGACTCCGACGCCCGGCAGCGAGTCGAAGAGAGCGGCCGCGTCGGCGTTGGGCAGTCCGGCCTGGAGGTCGGCGACGGTGATCGTCATCGTGCCTCCTCCAGGTGCTTCACCGGACAGCCGCCCGGGAACGTGCCGAGCTTCTCGACCTCGAATCCGGCGGGGTACGACTTCACTCGGCGACTGTCGCCGAAGCCCATCGGAGTGCGCCGCGGCGGCAGCATGCGAACGAACCATGCTCGTGCACGCATCGCCCGTCGGCTCAGCGCGACGACGGCCGCGGACGGCTTCTTGTAGTGCAGTGCGTCGAGCAGCGGATCGTCCATCAGCGCACGTGAGAACGCCCGAACTGCTGGACGCGCCGGCGTCGGGTAGAAGGTCGCAAGGAGGTCGAGCGTCATGTCGGCGACGGCACGTCCGCCCTCGTCGAAGGCGAAGTGCTCTGCTTCGTAGTCGTCGAGCAGAGTCGAGAACTCGTCGTATGTCTCCGGGATGTCCTTGATGTTCATGTGCCGGCCGAGTTCGCGGTAGTAGTTCGTCGCGGCGACGACCTCGTCGTAGCTGAGCTTGCGCCAACCGTGTTCGTCGATCCACCGCTTGGGCACCACGACGAAGGTCGCGAGGACGTACCGGAAGTCGTCGTTGGAGATGTCGTATCGATGATGCATCTGGTTGATACGACGCAGCGCGGCCTTGCCGTCGGGCGACGCGAACCCGCAGACCAGAGGGGCTTCCAGGAGCAATCCGGTGTCGTCGTACCGCTTCTGCGTGTCGTCGAATCCGCCCGACGCCGCCAGGAGCGAGCCGACGCTCGGCACCGCGTACGTACGGAACAGGGCGAAGCTGAGCGCCTGATTGAAGTCCCACGGGAAGTCGAGCATGGACATGTTTTGGTACATCTCCAGGTAGTCGCGGTGCGGATCCAGCCCGGCATTGCGATCTGGGTTGAACATGGCGGGTCCTCTCTTCGGCTGCCCACTTACCATAAGTCTACTTATGGACGGTTCGCAAGGGATTGCCCGAACCCGACGTGACAGAATCCCATTCATGGAGACGTCAGCCGAACCCGACAAGCTGCGTTCCCGTTTCCTCGACGCAGGAATGACTGTGCTCGCCCGTGACGGCTACTCCGGGTTCAAGCAGGCCGCGGTCTGCGCGGAGGCAGGCGTCACCACCGGCGCGTTCTACCACTCGTTCCGAAACTGGAAAGCCTTCGAATCTGAGCTGATCGGACATTGGCGAGTCGAAGCCACCGATCGCCTCGTCGAATCGGCCCGCAACGTCGCCGACCCGCACGAACGCATCCGCGCACTGATCTCGATCGCGCTCGGCCTGCCGCACGCGACCGAACGCGCCATCCGCACATGGGCCGCCAACGACCCTGAGGTGCACGCGGCCCTCGCCGACGTGGAGAACGCTAGGCGCAGCGCCATCGCCGAAATGGGCGTCGAACTGTTCGGCGAGGCCACTGCCGACCGCCTCGCGTCGACCGCGATGCTGCTTCTCACCGGTTTCGAGAACTCGACCCAGCCGTCACTTGACGATTTCAAGTGGGCGATGGACACGTTCACCGCCGCCGCATTGACGATGACCGGCGCAGATCAGACGTCGGAGTAGTCGGCCACCTGACCGCGCTTCGGCGCCTGGTACATGGTCCACGCCATGCGCGGAAGCAAGCGGCCGGGCAGTCGCGCGGGCCAGTCGTCGGGCCGCAGCAGCGCCTCGGTCCCACCGTCGACCGTGATCACCGATCCGACCATGAAGTCGGCCGCAGGCGACAGCATGGTCATCACCCACTGCGCGAGCTGCTCGGGGGTTCCGTACTCACGCACCGGCACGGGGAAGGACCTCACCTGGCTGCCGGTCGGGCTCGCCAGCTGCCCCGCGAGCAGCGGAGTCATCACAGGCCCCGGAGCGATCACATTCATGCGGATTCCAGCACCCGCCCACTCCGCCGCCACCGACGTCCGGCGAACCCAGCGAGCGACTGCGATCTTCGACGCCGCGTACGACGCGGGTGCCGCCAGAGGACCACGGCGCGAGAGGATCCGAGCCGCCTTCGCCGCATCACCCGCGAGCAGGGCACGTACCGCTCCGCGCGGGACGAGGGGCGTCGATGTTGTCGAATTCGATCCGAACACAACAACTTTCGCGTTGCCCGCTTGCGCCAGACGCGGCCTCAGCGCCTCCAGGAGTTCGGTGACGCCCAGGTAGTTCACCTCGACGAGCGTGCGTTCTCGGCCTCGCCTCGGGCCCATCCCCGCAGCCAGAACCGCCCCGTCGATCGGGCCGTCGACCTTGGCCAGAATGTCGCGGGACGCCGCGATTCGACCGTCCCGCGTCGACAGATCCGCGGTCACGTCGGCATCAGCGAGGTCGACGCCGACCACCTCGTGACCGTCCTGCCGCAGCCGCTGCGCGACCGCCGCTCCCATTCCCGACGCCGACCCGGTCACCACGTACACACCCATACAGTTACTAGAACACGTTTCACTTCTGGCCGGTAGTCCCGCGCAGGTCTCAGATCGCGTAGATGCGCTTGGCGTTCTCGGCGAAGAGATGTGCGAGGAGGCGCTCACCGCGGTCGCCGACCACGTCGAGCAGGGCGCCGATGACCACGTCGAGCGAGGCGTTGGGCCTGTCGATCGGCATGTCCGAGCCGAACACGACTCGCTCGGGACCGAACCTGTCGACCACGTGGAGGACGAGTGGTCCGATCATCTCGGCGAGGATGTCGCGGCCACCGATGTTGCCCGCCGTCTCGCGGCCGTAGCCGAGCGGCCCGAGCGCCAGCCCCGACACTTTGACGACGATGTTGGGACGAGCGGCGAGCATGCTCATCCGCTCCTTCCACAGGTTCAAGATCTCGGCGCGCGCCGCGGCCGTCGCTCCCGCTCCGGCACCGACCGGACCGAACACGCCGACAGGCAGGCCGAGGTGCTCGATCACAATCGTGGTCTCGGGAAAGCGCCTGGCCAGGAAATCGAGCTCGCCCAGCTGATGAGAGTAGGCGAACGAATGAAACGCGAGGCGGTTCTCAGCGATCGACTCGAACCCGCGCAGGAACGACGCCGTGCTGAGGACGCCCGGCTCGCGCCTCCACTGCATCACCTGCGCGTCGGAATGCCGGGCCCATTTGTAGCGGACTCCGCGCACCAGCGGGCTGTAGCGAATCTGCTCGTCGACCGACGCGCCGAAGTCGGCATGTGTCGGATCGCCTGCGATCACGAGCGCACCGAGATCGGGAACTCCGTTGTGACCGAACGGCAGACCCGCTACATAGCGAGTCTCGGCGAACGACGACGCCGCATCCGAGCTGTCGCCGAACCAGTGCGATTCCATGTGAACCACCGAGCTGACGCCAACACCGGCCACGCGCCGCACTCCCGCGGCCTCGGCACCGTACTGTCGAGAGCCGTACGGGGATCGAACGATGCTCGGGTCGATCATCATCCGCATCTCGGAACGTCGGGTCGTCATCCCGGACACCCAGAGGGCGGGACGTGGGAATCGTTTGATCAGCGGCATGGTCGCCACTCGGGCGTACCGTGACAGCGCCCAGGTGGAGCGCATCGGGTCATAGAAATGAACGTGAGCGTCGACGATCCCCGGGATCACCCCACTCAATGTCACCATCGATTCAGGGTCGCATATGCGTCCGACGACACATGCCGCCGGCGACGCAATTCACGTGTCGTGTCGGCCCCGGCGGCTACCCTCTAGTACTAACAGTCGGTCGAGAAGCTGAGGAGGACGTCGCCGGTGACCCCACCCGCGCAGCCTGTGCTGACCGTCCTTCGCGACCGTATCGCTCACGATCCCGACCGCTTCGCGGTCGGCGTGTTCAATCGCCTCTTCGCCGAAACACCGTTTCTGCGGGAGCTGTTCCCGAGCGAGATGAGCCGCATGCGGGCGACGTTCACGCAGGTCGTCGACCACGTGCTCGACGCGATCGCAAATGACGACGACCACGCCGAACTCATCGAGTTTCTCGCGCAGCTGGGACGTGATCACCGCAAGTTCGGTGTGATCGGCGACCACTACTGGTTGATGTACGACGCACTGATGGCCGAGTTCGCCGCCATGTTGGGTCCGGGATGGTCACCCGACGCCCAGGAAGCGACGTCGCACGCGATGATGCTGATGACCGGCGTGATGCGCGGCGCAGCCGACAGCGTCGAAGGCCCGGCGGTCTGGCATGCCCGCGTGGTCCAGAAGTTCCAGATCAATCGCGAACGAGCCGTCGTCCGCCTGGTGCCCACGGGCCCCCGGATGCCGTACCGCTCAGGCGAGTACACCGAGGTCCAGGTCCCACAGCATCCACATCTGTGGCGGAATCTGTCTCCGGCGACGCCGCCGAACGAGCGCGGCGAGCTCGAGTTCCACGTGCATGCGATCCCGAACGGACTGTTCAGCGGGGCCATCGTCCGCGACACCCAGCCCGGCGACGTGTGGCGCTTCGGTCAGCGACACGGGACTATGCAGGTGACTGGGAAACGTCCGGTCCTCATGGTCGGCGGCGGGTCCGGACTGTCGCCGCTCCGCGCGATCCTGCTCGAGATGGCCCACCGCCCGGACTCGCCTCCGACGCATGTCTTCTACGGCACCCGCCACCCGGGTGAACTGTACGAACTCGGCGTGCTCGCCCAACTGGCGTCGACCAATCCGTGGCTCCGAGTGACCGCCGTCGCTGAGACTCCCGACGACCCGTGGTGGATCGGCGACTCAGCCGATCCCCGCCAATGGGGCTTTGAACTGCGGTTCGGCCGCGTCGGCGACATCGTCGCCGGCTACAGCGATTGGACCCAGCACGAGGTCCTGCTCTCCGGGCCGGCCCCGATGGTGTTTCACACGCAGCTCAAGCTGCGTGCGTCCGGCGTCCCGCCCGACCGCATCCTGCACGACCCGCTGAACTGACCGCCGAACGCTACGTCCTGCTCCCCGAGCACTATCTCCTGCTCCTCGAGCGGAGTCGAGAGGCCACCACCACATCGGCCGACGCCGACAGCGACAGCGGGAGCGGGATCGCAGAAGGAACGTCGACGGCATGCGTGCCACCGACGTACATCTGGGGGACGCCCGCATCCTTCAGGACAGCACAGACCGCGTCGGCGTTCACGGCGTCGTCCGCCATGGTCGCGACCGTCACGACGGTGCGGGGCGCCCATTCTGCAGCCAGTCGGCGCCAGCTCTCGAGGGGCACGTCCGCGCCCGCGTAGAGGACGTCGACGCCGCGCCTACGCAGGCAGACCGCGAAGGCGAGTGCCGCGATCTCGTGGTGGCAGTCCGGAGGCAGACCGACCACCACCCGTGGTCCGACCGCCGGCGCGGCATCGAACAGTCGCCCGAGGCGACGCATCACCGCGGCGGCTATGTAGTGCTCCACGAGCACCGGAATCCGCTCGCTCGCCCACGCTTCGCCGACTACCCGCATGCTCGGCAGCAGCCAACGTTCAAGGGCCTCCTCGACATCGGGTTCGGTCAACGCCTCATCGAGCAGCGCGTCCAGCGCAGCGCCGTCGTAATAAGCGCCCGCCCGTACCAGCGCGTCGTGGTCGTCGAGCAGTTCCTGGGGCCTCGGCCCAGACACATCCTCGACTCTCGGGGTGGTCGCGACGATCGCTGCGGCACGGTTCGGCGCGATACCCGACTCGACCAGGGCCCGCATGTGCCGTAGACGGTCCACATCGGCCGGCAGGTACCCGCGATAGCCGGACGACCCGGATCTGACCGGCACGACGATCCCGTATCGCTTCTCCCAGGCTCGGAGTGTCGTCGTCGGGATGCCCACGACGCGCGCGACCTGGCCGATCCGCAGCCCGTCTGACATGGGCGATCACCTCCTCGTACATTCTCGCATCACCCTTAACATTAGACAGAACTAGATATTTGTGTAAGGTTTGTGGTGTCGGCGGAACAACAGGCACTCGACGGGACAAGTCCCCGCCCTGGCCGCCACAAGCTGAAGGAGTTGACGAACAGATGACCGCATTCAGCATCCCCGGGCTCAGCACGAACGACACCGAGAAGGCTGTCGCGATCCTGCAGAAGCGCTTGTCGGCGTACAACGATCTGCATCTGACCCTCAAACACGTGCACTGGAACGTCGTCGGAAAGTCGTTCATCGCAGTCCACGAGATGATCGATCCCCAGGTCGAGCTCGTCCGCGGTTACGCGGACGCAGTCGCCGAGCGGATCGCCGCCATGGGTGCCTCCCCTCGCGGCCGCGCAGGCGACGTCGTCGCCGACCGGGACTGGGACGACTACAGCCTGCTTCGTGACACGACCGACGCCCATCTCGCGGCACTCAACAAGGTGTACGACGGCCTGATCGCCAGCAGTCGCGGCGCCATCGCCGCGCTGGGCGACCTCGATCCAGTGTCCGAGGATCTGCTCATCGGCCAGACCGGCGAACTCGAGAAGTTCCAATGGTTCGTACGCGCGCACCTCGAAGACGAGTCGGGTGCCATCGCAGGCCAGAGCGAGCACACCGAGACGGGTGCCGCCGCACAAGCTCGCTGATCTCTCGCTCTGGCGGGAGAGAACCTCACAAACCGCACCACAGAATCCACGAAAGGACCACAAGATCATGGGCGTTCAGGACAAGTTCGAGAACAAGGCCGAAGAACTCAAGGGCCGCGCCAAGGAGACCGCGGGGGCCGCGCTGGGCGACGACGACCTGAAGAACGAGGGCAAGGCCGACCAGGCGTCGTCCGCGATCCACAAGGGTGTCGAGAAGGTGAAGGACAAGGCGAATGAGATCGCCGAGAAGCTGGTAGGCGACGACAACAAGTAGTCGACGACAGCAGTGCGACACGAGGCGGCGGGAGGACGGTTCCCGCCGCCTCGTGGCATTGCGACCACCTGAACCACCCGCCAGAGAGGACCGCACGATGGCATTGCTCGACACCGTGCTGGACCGTTCCGTGATCGGGGGCTACTCACGCCTCGGGTTCGCGATCCGGTCCCGGACGTGGAATCAACCTGCACCCGGATCGATGGTGGGGCGAACGGTTGTGGTCACCGGCGCGACATCAGGCATCGGCTCGGCCGCTGCGGCCCGCATAGCCGCCCTGGGCGGCAGCCCGATTCTGGTCGGACGGAACCCCGACCGCGCCGAGGGAGTACGAGCCTCGATTCTTCAGACGCAGCCGAGCGCAGTCGTCGGGATCGAACTGGGCGACGTCTCCGACCTTTCCGAGGTCCGCGACCTAGCGAACCGGCTGACCGAACGAGGGGTGGACGGGATCGTTCACAACGCGGGCGTGATGCCGCCAGAGCGCACTGAGTCGGCCGACGGCCACGAGATGTCGCTGGCTACGCACGTTCTCGGTCCGGTGCTGCTGACCGAACTGCTGGCCCCGCAGTTGGCCTCGGCCGGCGACGCGCGCGTCGTGTTCATGTCGTCCGGCGGCATGTACACGGCGGCGTTGCCTTCCGACGACCTCGAGTACCGGTCCGGAGACTACCGCGGCGCACGCGCCTACGCCCGCAGCAAACGGGTGCAGGTGGCGTTGCTGCCGATCCTCGCCGACCGCTGGGCCGACGCGGGAGTCACGGTGTCGGGCATGCACCCTGGGTGGGTCGACACCCCCGGCGTCGCCGATTCGCTGCCGGGATTCCGGCGGGTCACCGGGCCGCTTCTGCGTTCGGCGCAGGAGGGCGCCGATACCGCGGTATGGCTGCTGTCGACGGAACCGACACCGCCGAGCGGGCTGTTCTGGCACGACCGCGCGCCGCGTCCGACGCACTACTTCGGCGGTTCCGACGACGGGCTCGCCGAGGTGTGGCGCGAAGTCGCCACAGCATGCGGCATCGCGGAGACGAAGGCGGCCCAGTCGTGAGAGTCGTCGTGTTCGGGGCCACCGGGTACATCGGCGGACGGCTCGTTCCCGAATTGATCGCGGCCGGGCACACCGTGCGGCTGATGGCGCGTTCGCCGGAGAAGCTCGACGATGTTCCGTGGCGCGCCGAGGTCGACGTGGTCCGGGGCGACGTCACCGATCAGATTTCTGTGCGCGCCGCAGTCGACGGCCAGGAGGTCCTCTACTACCTCGTTCACTCCCTTGTGCGAAAGGACTTCGTCACCGTCGACGCCGACGCCGCCCGACTCGTCGGCGCGCAGGCTGCCGACGCCGGGATACAACGCATCGTCTATCTCAGCGGGCTGGTTCCAGACGCCGAGGAACTGTCGCCGCACTTGGCATCGCGCGCCGAGGTGGGACGCATCCTGCGCGACAGCGGAGTGCCGACGGCGGAGCTGCGGGCCGCTGTGATCCTCGGATCCGGGTCGGCCAGCTTCGAGATGCTGCGATACCTGTCCGAACGTCTGCCCGCGATGATCACCCCGCGCTGGGTGAAGAACCGCATTCAACCGATTGCGGTGCGCGACGTCCTGCACTACTTGGTCGGTTCGGCCGAGCTTCCCGCCGAGGTGAATCGATCGTTCGACATCGGCGGCCCCGACGTGCTCACTTATCTCGAGATGATGCGCGAGTACGCGGTTGTCGCCGAACTGCCGCGACGCCTCGTGGTGCCCGTCCCGGTGCTCACGCCCTGGCTGTCGGCCCAGTGGGTGAATCTCGTGACGCCTGTTCCGCGGTCGATCGCGGTTCCGCTGATGGAATCGCTGGTGCACGAGGTGGTCTGCCACGAGCAGGACATCGCCGAGTACATCCCCGAACCGGCCGGAGGGCTGACCGGCTACCGGCGGGCCGTCGAGTTGGCACTGGCCCGCATCCGCGACCTGGACGTGCCGACCCGATGGTCCGATGCGACGTCGACCCCCGCCCCGTCCGACCCCATTCCGTCCGACCCCGAGTGGTCCGGCGGAACCCTGTACAAGGACGAGCGACGTCACGACTCCGACGCACCCCCTGAGATGTTGTGGGAGGTCATCGAGGCGATCGGCGGCGAGACCGGCTGGTACTCGTTCCCGCTCGCGTGGAGTGTCCTCGGATGGATCGATCGCCTCAGCGGCGGCGTCGGACTCCGCCGCGGTCGACGAGACCCGCGCAGGTTGCGCGTCGGCGAGGCGCTCGACTGGTGGCGCGTCGAAGACCTCGAACGCCCGCGGCTCCTCCGGCTGCGCGCCGAGATGAAGGTGCCGGGAGACGCCTGGCTGGAGTTGTCCGTCGAGCCTCGCGACAACGGCGGATCGGTGTATCACCAGCGCGCGCTGTTCCGTCCGAACGGGTTGGCTGGACACGCCTACTGGGCCTCGATCCTGCCGTTCCACGGCATCATCTTCAGCGGTATGGCACGCAACATCACCGGGCAGGCCGCCGCCCAGTCCGAACACTTCGTCGTCAAGCAGGAGAAAGAACATGATTGAGATGCAGCAGACGGTGTCCACCGAGGCGTCCGCCGTCGCGGTGTTCGACTACCTGTCCGATTTCACGAACGCAGAGCAGTGGGATCCGAACGCTGTCGCCGTGAAAACGCTCAGCGGCGACGGACGCGTCGGCACCCGATACCGGGTGGAGAGCAAGTTCGCCGGCCGAACCACGACGCTCGACTACGAGCTGACCGACGTCGAACCGCACTCGCTCATCCGACTTCGCGGCGAGAAGAAGTCGATCACCGCAGTCGACACGATCACGGTGGTCGAGGTGGGGGACCGCACCGAGGTGACCTACGCGGTCGCCTTCGACTTCCACGGAGCGCTCGGACTGCTCGAACCGCTGCTCCGTCTCGCCGTTCGACGCCTGTTCACCGACGGCGCAGAGGGACTCAGCAGGGAGCTCAGCCGCCTCACGCACTGACAGACGTTGTGCCGTCGGCTTCTCGCCCTTGACTATTGGTAACCGATTGATTACCAATAGTGGGGTGGACGCATTCGAAGCTCTCGCAGACCCGGTGAGACGCAGCCTGCTGACACGACTGCGCGACGGGCCCGCTCGCGTGGTCGACCTCGCGAGCGATCACGACATCAGTCGGCCCGCGATCAGCAAGCATCTACGACTCCTGACCGAGGCCGGATTAGTCGACGCGTCGACCTCCGGTCGCGAGCGGCACTACCGGCTGACCGTCGAGGGAATCACCCCCGTGCGGGAGTTCCTCGACAGTCTCCGCCCACCTGCGCCATTGATTCCAGAACACGTCCTCGACGGCCTCGACCTCGAGGTCCGCCGCACCAGCCGAGAGCGACGCGAGAGCGACGCCGACCGCAAGGAGAACACCGCATGAGCACACCCGCCCCGACCGGTCGACGTCTCGACGCAACCGACGGCACCTACTGCGAATGGCGTCGGACGTTTCGTGCGCCCATCGACGACGTGTGGGCCGCGATCACCGAACCGGAGCGCCTGGCCCGTTGGATCGGTACATGGACTGGTGAGCCCGCTTCCGGCGAAGTGCGATTCCAGATGCTGTTCGAGGGAGACGACATGCCCGCGGAAGCGTTCGCAATCGACGAATGCGACCCGCCCAGACGGCTTCGCGTCACGACCACCTCCCCGTACGACGGCGAGAATCCGACGCACTGGCGCCTCCGCCTCGATCTCACCGAAGCCGACGGCGTCACCACGCTGACGTTTGCCCAGAGCGTTCCCGACCCGAAGATGGCTGAAGGCGTCGGCCCCGGTTGGGATTACTACCTCGACCGCTTGGTCGCGGCCGAGACCGGAGACGACGCCTCCGCCGTCGACTTCGCCGACTATCACCCGAACGACGCGTTCACCGCGCACTACCGCGCCGAGTTCGGGTTCTGACGGCCCTCACACCCCCTGCTCCTCGAGCAAGCCCGTCCCCCGCCCCTTGAGCGAGCTCCTCCCCCTGCCCCTTGAGCGAGCTTGCGAGTCGAAAGGCCTGTGCCGCTACA
>NZ_BAOP01000048.1 GCF_000344135.1 Gordonia malaquae NBRC 108250
GAGTCAGGTTGATGTTCCAGGCCTGGTCGGCGGCCTCTTCACAGGAGCCAGTAA
The DNA here is from genome assembly GCF_000344135.1 of Gordonia malaquae NBRC 108250. Lineage (GTDB taxonomy): Bacteria > Actinomycetota > Actinomycetes > Mycobacteriales > Mycobacteriaceae > Gordonia > Gordonia malaquae. The sequence continues at coordinate 55 of NZ_BAOP01000048.1, forward strand.
CAATGGGGCACCGCCTGCGCTGCGGTCTGCCCTCGACGCTTTGCGGGGGCCGGCCGTCGCGGGCGTCCGCTCGCTGATGAGCGCGACCACCGAGCGACTGGTTCGCAGCTCTGAATTCTCAAAGCTCTGGGAGTCGAGCCTGAGGTTGAGCCATCGGCACGTGACGGCGGTGCTGGATGCCGATCCCGACCATGCCGTCCAGCTTTCCGATGGCGGTGACCTGACACTGCGCCTCGAGCCGTTCGTCGAATCGTTGAAGTCGATCCTGATCGATCGTGGACTGACATTCCTAGATCGGGTCGACGTCCACGTGCAGCCGGTTGTGCTCGTGCAGTCCGGCGACCTCGGGACTGCCCGCTTGGTCTACCGTGACGCAGTCGTCGCAGGCTACTGGTTGCCGTGGGTCTCCCTCGGCCTGTTGGTCGTCGGTGTGCTGGTCGCGAATCGACGCCGGCGCGCGCTGTCGATCACGGCCGCCATCTTCGCGGTGTTGTTCGTGGCGCTCGCCATCACCATCCATTGGGCCGGTCTGGCATTCGCGGACGCGATTAGCCCCACCTATGCGCCTGCCGCGGTGGCAGACGTCGTATTCGCCCAACTGACCGTCCTTGTATCAACGACGGTGCGCGTGTTGGCGGTTCTCGGGGCCCTCGTGGCCGTGTCCGCATGGTTTCACGGACCGTCACGTTTCGCCACGGCCTTCCGCACCGTCGTGAGCTCGGATTTCGCCCGCGTCCGCGCTGCGCTCGATCAAAACGGCGGCGACACCGGCGCGTTCGGTCGGGTCGTCGACCGATTCCGGTCGGCGATCGTCGGCGGGGCAACAGCTTTCGGCCTTGTGCTGCTCGTCCTGCTGAGGCCGGTGACGATGAACTCCATCGCGTGGCTGTTCGTGTCCCTCGCGTGCCTGTCAGTGGCGCTGGAGTTGGTGCGCCGTCCGTCAGCCGGCGAAGTCGAATGACCTGACGCGGTCCGCGTGGACGACGACGATCGTCGCTCCGTCTTCCGTGCTGTTCTCGCCGTACTGCGCGCCGATATCGGGCCCGAGGTATCGAATGGCGATCCGCTGCATCACTGCGATGTCTGGCGGAAGGAACGTCACCCGACCTTCGATGCTCACGTAGGCATAGCCGTCGACCTCCTTCTGCACCGTGAACGTCGCCCGCCCCGCCTTGCGCAGCAGCTTGGCCTTCAACGAGCTCTCATCCATCCAGACGAAGACGTCGCCGACTTCGTCCACGTCGTACCAGATCGGAACGGCAAGCGGCGGGTTCGACTTCCGCTCCACAGCCAGCACGCCGACGTGAACGTCACGCAGAAACTCCTCGGCCTGTTGCTTGCTCATCTCCGGCATCGCGGTCCCTTCGACGTAGGTACGTACTTCGATCATCACCACAGATTGCGCTGCACGTCCACCAAACGGAGGATGGGAGCATCAGATCGCCAATGACACGCACCTCCAGCATCGCCCATATGACTGTCTGCAATGTCGTATCCGCACGAGAACATCTCCGAGCACAACCCTGCAACCAACAGGCCTTCTACAGGCGATAGTCCACGCGATCATGCGGACGACTTTCCGTCACAACTGCATCAGTCGACTCGATCGCGACCTCCACCGCGACGTCGCGTGCAGCATCCAGGAGACGTTCACGCCCGCCATCGCCGAAAAGATCAAACCCATCAGGAACCTCGATGACAACCGTCCTCCGGACCGTCTCGACCAGTTCCACCCGGTACGCAGCCATCGTTCCCCCTCGCCTTACCTCCATCATGCGGCGCCGAACCATCAAACATCCAACTGCCGATGGCGCTCGGCAAACAATCGCCAACTCGCGGGGGCTAACCTCAGCCAGCCCAGGCAGACAAGAATGCAATCGATACGCGGTCCTCAGCGGACCGACAGATCGGCGATCGCTCGCGCTTCGCATATGAAACGAAGTCATCGTCGATTCCGCGCACCAGTGGCAAGGCCTCAGACACGCTGTCGGTGGCGAGTGACACACTGACGTCGTGGAACCAGGCATTTACGAACGGCTCGTCACGCAATCGCTGCGCTCAGACCTCACTGCAGTGGATGCTCAGCACCAGACTGCAAAGGTCGATCCAGCCGATCTGGCCCACGTCCTCGCACGTCACGTTGGCGACAAGGTGCTGCACACTCTCGCTTCCGCGAAGCCCAGCGACCGCGTATCCATCGCCAACCGGATCCTCCGTGCGATCGATTCGCCAGCAGACTCCGCTGTCGACCCCGCCGAACAATTGACCAGGGTTTTCATCGAACCTGCGCTCGGTGTTCTCGACCGCACTGCGATCCGTCCAGAGACTCCCTTGTCCGAGGTTGCGCTCTTAACGAACGCTGGCAACGGCGAGCCTTCGATAGGCCACGAGCTCCCCGCAGAGATCGCCTCAGCAGACCGAGTTGACCTAGTGTGCGCATTCATTCGATGGAGTGGCGTTCGCTTGCTGGAAAAGGAGCTCGAGCAACTCGCGGAGGCGGACAAGCCGTTCCGGATCATCACAACCACCTACCTAGGCTCGACCGAACGCGAAGCGCTCGACCGAATGGTGCGACGCTTCGGCGCCCAGGTCCGCGTTCAATTCGATCCACTGCGAACTCGACTCCACGCGAAAGCCTGGATGTTCCACCGCGACAGCGGCTACGACACCGCATACATCGGGTCCTCCAACCTGTCGAACGCTGCCCTAATCGACGGTGTCGAATGGAACGTCCGGTTGTCGCGGATCGCGACGCCAAGCCTGCTGGATCGGTTCTCGTCGACGTTCAACACCTACTGGAACGACGACCCTGCATTCGAGGAGTACCTCCCGGACGTGCACCGAGACCGCCTCGACGATGCACTCCGCGCATCAGCGACTGGTGGAGGCACAACCGATCGCGCGACCTTGAGCCTGTCGAATCTAGACGTACGGCCGTACCCGTATCAGCAAGCGATGCTCGAACAGTTGTGGGCAGAGCGCAGTGTCCACAATCGAACGAAGAACCTGATCGTTGCAGCAACAGGCACCGGCAAGACTGTGCTCGCTGCACTCGACTACCAACACCTCGCCGAGGCCAGCAAACTACCGCCACGCCTTCTATTCGTGGCTCACCGCAAGGAGATCCTCCAGCAGAGCCTCCGCACTTTCCGGGAGGTGCTCGGTGATGCCAACTTCGGCGAAACGTGGGTCGATGGCGCCCGGCCGGAACGCTGGAACCACGTCTTCGCGAGCGTTCAGTCGATCACCGCGTATGGAGTGAACAAGATCCCTGCGGACCATTTCGACATCGTCGTCATCGACGAGTTCCATCACGCCGAAGCAGCAACCTATCGCAAGATCCTCGCCTACCTTCAGCCTCGTGAACTCGTCGGACTCACAGCAACGCCCGAACGAGCGGATGGCGTAGACGTCCGAGTGTTCTTCGATGGTCGAATCGCCAGCGAACTCCGCCTCTGGGATGCTCTCGGCGCACAGATCCTCTGTCCGTTCCACTACTTCGGTATTGCCGATGGAACGGACCTGTCGAGTGTTACGTGGTCAAGAGGAAGCTACGACGCAGCGCAGCTCGAGAAGCTCTACACGGGCGACGACGCGCGAGTACGCATGGTCCTAACTGCGATAGCGGACAAGATCGTATCGCCATCATCCATGCGTGCCCTCGGGTTCTGCGTCAGCATCGCCCACGCCGAGTACATGGCCGAACGATTCAATGCGGCAGGAATCCGCGCTGTGGCCGTTCACGGCCACACAAACCCAGCAGCTCGTGCGACTGCAATAGCAGACCTTCGAACTCGGAGTGTCAATGTCATCTTCTCAGTCGACGTCTTCAATGAAGGTCTCGATATCCCGGACGTCGACACGATCCTCATGCTGCGCCCTACCGAAAGCGCCACAGTTTTCCTTCAGCAACTTGGACGAGGGCTCCGCAGCCGGCCAGACAAACCCGTTCTCACCGTGCTCGACTTCGTCGGAGTCCAGCGGGATGAGTTCCGCTGGGACCGTCGGATCCGGTCGATGACCGGCTTGTCACGCGGCAAGATCATCGCCGCCGCCAAGAACCGATTCCCATACCTTCCCGCGGGGTGTCGAATCATTCTGGACGAGCAGACACAGGCTTCGGTGATTTCGAACCTCAAGAACCAGCTAGCGATGCGTTGGCCCGATATGGTGTCCGAACTTCGCACCATCGGCGACGTACCGCTCAGCGAATACCTCGACGACACTGGCCTCACACTTGTTGACATCCTCAAGTCCGGCAAGAATCGCGGATCGTGGGCGAAACTTCGGCGCGACGCGGGGTTGATGAGCTCCACCCCAAGCGAGATCGAGGCAGACACCCTCAAACGCATCAAAGCATTTGCCCACGTCGACGATGCTCTGCGCGCACACACTTATCGGGCATTGCTCACTACCAGCGGACTGTCGTACGACACACTCGATGACCAGACCCGCCTACTCGCTCGCATGATGCACTTCAGTGTGTGGCCCAACGGGGGTGGTCACGTAACTTTTGACGCCGGGCTGCAGGCACTGAGGGCGGATATGGCGATCCAACGAGACATCCTCGATGTCGTCGATGTTGCGTTCAGCGAAGCACGTCACGAAGCACATCCGCTGGAAGGTTCTTTGTCCCATCTTCCTCTACGCGTCCACGCTCGATACTCCCGCGAAGAAGCCCTTGCTGGCCTAGATGTGGCATCGTTTGACTTTAAGCCCAGTTCGTTCGTTGAAGGAGTGAAGTACGTCAAGCACCTAAATTCTGATGCGCTCTTTATCAGTCTTCAGAAGAACGAAAAGTCATTCTCGCCGTCAACCATGTACCGCGATTACCCGATCAGCCGGTCGCTCATCCATTGGGAATCCCAGAACAGAACATCGCTGAGTTCACCGGCCGGTCAACGCTATGTCAACGGAACATCGACGATCCTCATATTCATTCGCCACACCACGTCAAACGAGCTCGGGCCGAATCCGTACACCTTCCTCGGGCCCGCCACGCTGGTCAGCCACGAGGGGGAACGTCCGATTTCAGCTATATGGAGGCTCCACCGCGAGATGCCGGCAGAGTTCTTCAACGAAGCCAAGGTTGCCGCAGGCTGATCAGTCCGCCTCCGCAGCACTCCACTTCTCGACGACGACTACCGGCGGGACGGCGCCGACGGCGATGTCCTTGACCTTCTTAGGCTTTTTGCCTGCGACGATGGGGTCCTTGTCGAGCGACACGTCTTCGTACTCGACGTCGTCTTCGACGGGCTCGTCGACAACGACGACGGGGATCTCGCCGGTGTCGGTGAGGTCGTCGCCGAACAGCGACTCGTCGTAGTCCATCCCGAGGTACTTGCGCCAGGTGTTCTCATCGCGGAGCGCGACGCCGTCGGCGGTCGCGGCCTCCTCGGCGGCACGCACGAGGTCCATCAAGACGACGGCTCGACGTCGTTGCTCGTCTTCCACGCTGGTGGTCGCGTGGCGACGGAACGGGACATTCACCGAGTAGAGCGACGGACTGACGGCGACGATCGGGAAGTCGGCGCCCGCGAGTCGCTCGAACAGCTTCTGCGTGAGCGCGAGTGCGGGCTGGGTCGTGACGATGCCGTCGAGAACGCTCCCCTTCGCCCGCTCAGCGGCTTTCGCGGCCTCCCATTCCTCAATCTGCCGTTCGAGGTCGGCGTGCTCGCCGTCGAGAACTCCGGGGGTCCGATACGACACCTTGTCGACAAAGCTCTGGGCCACGTCGTCGATGTCGAATGCGCCGTCGGCCGAATCCTCCGCGATGCGCGCGTGGAACAGCACCTGGAGAAGCAGATCGCCGAGTTCGGAGCGCAGGTCGTCGCGGGTCCCCGACTCAATCGCGTCGAGCAGTTCGTAGCACTCCTCCAGCAGGTAGCGGCGAAGTGAGTCGTGCGTCTGACGCTGCTCCCACGGCCCGGTGCGGCGCAGGCGGTCCATCAGATCGACCGCCCGCATCAACGGTGCTCCGCGCACCACCTCGCCCTGCACCACACGCTCCCCCGCCGCAATCCGGGCCCGGACTACCGGATGCGTCGGGTCGGAGGTGAGGACGGTTTCCAGCTTGCGCTCGTCGGCGCCGACAAGAACGTAGTCGGTCAACTGCCACAACAGATTCGGGTGTACGTCCTCGGTGACGGCGACCGTCGTCGACAGCAGCCCGACGGCGCCCGCCGGCACCAAGTCGGGGCGCGACGGGTCGAGCAGAACGACGGCCATGATCAATCCTCCACGCAGACTTACCAGTTCGTAGATGACCCTAGTCGGTGAACGTCGCCGGTCAGCCCTTCAACGGCGCACGACACGAACTATCGTCGACGAATGGAGTTGCGGCACATCCGATACCTGCTCGCCGTGGCCGACCACGGCAGCTTCACACGAGCAGCGGAGTCGCTCCACATCTCCCAACCGACGCTGTCCCATCAGGTCCGCCAACTCGAGAAGGCGCTCGGTGTCGTCCTCGTGGACCGATCAGGCCGCACAGTCCGACTGACCGACGCAGGCGAGGCGTACGCCCATCATGCACGGCTCGCGATGCGAGATCTCGCAGCCGGACGACGGGCAGTCGACGACGTGGTCGATCTGTCCCGAGGGCATCTCCGCGTGGCGATCACGCCGACGTTCACGGCGTACCTCGTCGGACCGCTCATCAACCGTTTCCACGCCGCGCACCCCGGCCTCACACTGACCATCCGCGAGGCCACGCAGGACGCCATCGAAGCCGCCCTCCTACTCGACGAGATCGATGCAGGCATCGCGTTCGGCGCGCCTCATGCACCGGGAATCGTCGCGTCGACCCTGTACACCGAGTCGCTCAGCCTGGTCACGAACGCCGACCATCCGCTCGCGTCATCGTCGGTCACGCTGGAGCTCCGCACAGCGATGCGGCACCCGCTTGTACTCCTGACCGACGATTTCGCGACCCGCCGACAGCTCGACGCCCACTTCGACGCACACGACGCGCCTCCGCGGGTGACCGTCGAAGTGAGCTCGGTGAGCGCATTGATCGAAGCCGTCCGGAGCGCACCGCTCCTGACGGTGCTTCCGTATGCGATCACGCTGAATCACCCTGAACTAGTGAGGATTCCAGTGACTCCCCAACTCCCGACGCGAGACGTGACACTGTTGCGCCGCGACTCCGACTACCAGTCGAGCGCATCTCGAGCGTTCGACGCGATCGTTCGGGAACTCGTCGCAGAACACCGCGGCGCATAGACGTCATCTATCAGGACCATCGAGAACCGGTCTTTGACGCTGCCGAAGAAGTTCCGGATCGTGGAAGTTACCTAGTCACGAGGCGGCTCCCGTCCCCTCATCGCTTGAAAGGCACCCCATGAAGCTCTCCCGGATCCTCGCCGGCACCGCTGCGGCAGCCCTCATCGCAGTCCCGCTCGCAGCGTGCAGCAACAACGACAGTTCAACCTCCGCCGACTCGACGACGTCGTCTGTGTCGGCGCAGGACGTCACCCCGTCGTCGATCCTCTCGTCGACCGCGTGGGAGACCACCGGCGCCAAGGACCAGAACGGCAAGGACGTTCCTCTCACCGACAAGTCGGCATCCAACTACGTCGGGTTCGCCTACTTCAACGCCGACGGCACCTTCCAGATGTACACCTTGGAGGACGCACCGAAGATGCAGGGCGACTGGAAGGTCTCCGCGGACGGCAAGACCCGCACCATCGTCTCGAAGGACGACAAGGGCACGGTCAAGTTCACCCGCGACTCCGAGATCATCACCCTGACCTCGTCCGAGTTCACCTACCGCACCTACCCGGTGGAGGGCGACAAGACCACTTACGTCGACATCATCCACACCCCGACCGACCACGCACAGCCGAAGGCCTGAGCCGCATCACTGTCCGAGCGCGGCCAGAACGGCGCGCAGCGCGGGATCGTCCTCCGCGCTGCGCCGCCACGCCGCGTACACCTCGCGGCGAGGCGCGTGACGCAACGGCAGAATCGCCACGCCCTCGGGAACTGCGGGACGAGCCAACCGCGGAATCAGCGCGACCACCCCTCCCGATGCGACCAGAGCGAGCTGAGTGCTGAAGTCGTCGACGGAATGCACAACGTCGGGTTCTGGGCCGTCACCGGCGAACATCCGACGGAACCACTGGTGACAAACCGTTCCGGGAGGGCTCGTCACCCACCGACAGCCGTCGAGCGAATCCAGGCCGACGGGCCCCTCCAGCTCGGCGAGCGGATGGTCGGCAGGTACGGCGAGATCTCCGACGTCGATGTGCAGCAGCGACGGCCGCACGCCGGCGGAGACCGGAGTGGGGACACCGTCCGCGTCATGGACCAGCGCGAGATCGGCACCACCGGACTCCACCGCGTACACCGCCGGAACCGGATCGGCTTCGGTCACCTCGACCCGCAGGTCGGGGTAGTTCCGCCCGAGTTCAGCCAACACCGGTGCGACGATTCCGCGGACAGCCGTGGAGAACGACACGATCCGAAATCTGCCACGCGGAACTCCGGCGTCCGCCGAGCGCGCAGCCGACATCGACCGTTCCAACGCCTGCACCACCATCGGCGTCGTCTCCACGAGTGCACGCCCGGCAGGAGTGAGCACCACCCGACGGCCCGCAGGGGCGATCAATTTGACGCCGACCTCCGTCTCCAAGCGCTTGATCTTCTGCGAGATCGCGGACGCCGTGTAACCGAGATCGTCTGCCGCACGGTTCATCGTCCCCAGATCAGCCAGTGCACGGAGCGCCTGCAGAGCGGATACGTCAATCATGAAGCGATCGTAAACGTTGACGCCAAAAACTGTTCGCTTGTCCTGGACAGTCGACGCCGGGACCATAGTGGGTATGACGACTCCCTCCGCGCGCGCATTCGGCACCAACCTGGTGGCCATGCCGACACCGATGAACTCCGACTTCTCGCTGGACGACGCCGGAATCACCTCGCTCGTCAAGCACCTCGTCGACACCGGCTGCGACGGCATCGTCGTCGCGGGCACGACTGGTGAATCCCCCACCCTGAGTGAGGACGAGCTCGTCCGTCTCATCGAGCTCGCTGTGGCCGCAGCCGCCGGTCGAGCGAAGATCGTCGCAGGCGTCGGTACGAATGACACGGTGTCGAGCGTCCGCCGTGCTCGCCTCGCCGCCCACGCAGGCGCCGACGGTCTCCTCGTCGTCACTCCCTACTACTCCCGTCCGACGCAGACCGGGGTCGTCTCCCACTGTTCCGCGATCGCCGACTCCACCGACCTCCCCGTGATGCTGTACGACGTCCCCCACCGCACCGGTCTGGCGATGACGCCAGCGACACTCATCGAACTCGCAGGTCATCCGCGAATCCTCGCCGTGAAGGACGCGACAGGCGACATCCCCCGTGCAATGGCGATCATGGCGACGTCGACGCTTGAGTTCTACTGCGGCAGCGACGAACTCAACCTCCCGTTCCTCGCTGCGGGCGCCATCGGCATCGTCAGTGTTGTCGGCGCGGTCATCGCAGCCGACGAGGCACGCCTCATCGCGGCCGTCCGAACGGGCGACCTCGTTTCCGCCCGGTCGGTCAATGCCGCGATCATCGAGACGACTGCCGCCCTGAACGGCGCGGCGCCCGCTCCCGTCACCACGAAGCTGGCTCTGGTCGAACTCGGCGTCATCACCTCCGCCACTGTTCGCCCGCCTCTGGAGCAGGCGACCGGGGCCGAGGCCGCACTCGTGCTCGCCGCCCTGGAGAATCGAGTTCCGGCGTCGGCATGACGGCCGCGTAAGTGGGAGCAACGACCACCCTTGTTCCCGCTTGGCACAAAACCGGAAGTAACTCCGGCTCACACCCGCACGTTCATGTGTGAGAACGCCATTGGCGATGTCACGTAGCGAGATCAGCAGAGAATCGTTGAGACGCGCTTGCACCGCAAGCGTTTTCGCGGAAGTCGAGGATTGCACGGAGACGATGCTCGTAACGTCGAACACATGGAAACCTCAACAGCGATCCTGCGCGTCCTCGATCAACTCGCCGATCTCCTCGGCCGGACAGCCGACACGCCCCCGACCGCATCGACGCCGTGCACCGACTTCGACGTCGCCGGGCTGCGTGCTCACATCGTCGGATGGCTCACGGCGTTCACCGACGGTTACACGTCCGACGATCACCTGTGCAGCGACCCGCAGGCCGTCGCCGTTGACGGCAGCGGAGCCGACCAGGTTCGGCGCTGCGCCGCACGGCTCGCCGAAGTGTTTCCCGCGGCGCTGTCGAATCCGCTCAAGATCGGCGACGCCGCCATGCCCGGCGACATGGCCGCATCGATGATCCTGTGGGAATACCAGGTGCACGGGTGGGACCTCGCGCACGCCGCCGGCGTCAGCTGGTCGCCGGCTGACGACGGCGTCGAAGCGTCGTTGGCCTTCGCTCCCGGCATGCTCACACCCGATTTCCAGGGCGAAGGCAAGGCGTTCGGCCCACGGGTGGACGTCGCTGACGACGCGCCCGCCCTGGAGCGGCTCGTCGGCCTGTCCGGGCGTGATCCACGCATCTGACCGCAGGCCGGCTATCACTCGACTGACTGAAATCGTCCCCGAGGTCGTCGTCCGAGGGCAGGCCGCCCTCGGATAGTGCTCTCCGGGACGATTTCAGTCACGCGTCACTCCACCGGCAGGATCGCGCGAAGGAACGCGACGAGGTAGTCGACGAGTTCGGTGTCGCGGAGTCGCGCCGATCCGACACCCGCGGTGCGCGGAATCGGAAGCGTCACAACGTGCGTCGTCGCCCGGTAGTTGGCCGACGAGTACATGCGCTTGAGGCGCACCTGCTGGCTGTCGAGGAGGATCATCGGCGCCACGCGGACCGACTGCCCGGCGAGCGTCACCTCGGTGATCCCCCGTTCGCGGCACCGGAGTCGGAGGCGGGCGATCGCCACCAGTCGCAATGTCTCCTCCGGCGGAGGACCGTAGCGGTCGTTCAGTTCGGCGACGACCTCGTCGACGTCGGCGTCGCTGGTCGCCGACGCCAGCTTGCGGTACGCCTCCAGGCGCAGCCTGTCGGCTTCGACGTACTCGGTCGGGATGTGCGCGTCCACCGGCAGATCGATGCGGACCTCCGCCGACTCCTGCGACTCGACGACCTGGCCGTCGGCCGCCGCCCGGTACGCCTCGACGGCCTCGCCGACCAGGCGCACGTACAGGTCGAAGCCGACCCCGGCGACGTGGCCCGACTGCTGTGCGCCGAGCACATTGCCCGCGCCGCGCAGTTCGAGGTCCTTCAGCGCGACCGCCATGCCTGCACCGAGCTCGTTGTTCTGAGCGATCGTCGCCAACCTGTCGTAGGCGGTCTCGGTGAGCGGCTTCTCCCCGCTGTACAGCAGGTACGCGTACCCGCGTTCGCGCGATCGGCCCACACGACCGCGCAGCTGATGCAGTTGCGAGAGGCCGAAGTTCTCGGCGCGGTCGACGATCAGAGTGTTCGCGTTGGAGATGTCGAGGCCGGTCTCGATGATCGTCGTGCAGACGAGCACGTCGTATTCACGGTTCCAGAAGGCGTCGACGGTGCTCTCGAGCTGGTCTTCGCCCATCTGCCCGTGTGCGACGACAACCCTCGCCTCGGGCACCATGTTCGCGATGTCCTTGGCGACCTTGTCGATCGTCGACACTCGGTTGTGCACGAAGAACACCTGGCCGTCGCGCAGCAGCTCGCGGCGGATGGACGCGGCCACCTGTTTCGCCGAGTACGCCCCGACGTAGGTGAGGACGGGGTGCCGTTCCTCCGGAGGCGTGAGGATCGTCGACATCTCGCGGATTCCGGCCATCGACATCTCGAGGGTTCGCGGAATCGGCGTCGCCGACATCGTCAGCACGTCGACGTGGGTGCGGAGCGATTTGATGTGCTCCTTGTGCTCCACGCCGAATCGCTGCTCCTCGTCGACGATGACCAGACCGAGGTCCTTCCAGCGGACTCCCGTCTGCAGGAGTCGGTGGGTGCCGATGACGACGTCCACTTCGCCTTCGGCCATCTGCTTGATGATCTCTTTCGACTCTGCGGCGTCGGTGAAACGCGACAGGCCCTTCACCTTGACCGGGAAGCCCGCCATGCGGTCGGTGAACGTCTGCAGGTGCTGGCCGGCGAGAATGGTCGTCGGGACCAGCACCGCGACTTGTTTGCCGTCCTGCACGGCTTTGAACGCCGCTCGGACCGCGATCTCGGTCTTGCCGTAGCCGACGTCGCCGACGATCACCCGGTCCATCGGCACCGGCTTCTCCATGTCGGCCTTGACCTCGGAGATCACCGTCATCTGGTCCATGGTCTCGGTGTAGTCGAACGCGTCCTCCATCTCCCGCTGCCACGGAGTGTCAGGGCTGAACGCGAAGCCCGGCGCCGCATGCCGTGCCGCATAGAGCTGGACCAGCTCTCCGGCGATCTCACGAACAGCCTTGCGCGCCTTACGTTTTGTATTCGCCCAGTCGGAACCGCCGAGCTTGCTCAGTGACGGCTGCTCTCCACCGACGTAGCGCGACAACTGGTCGAGGGATTCCATCGGCACGAACAACCGGTCACCCGGCTGGCCGCGCTTGCCCGGCGCGTACTCGATGACGAGGTATTCGCGACGTGCGCCGGAGACGGTGCGTTCGATCATCTCGACGAACTTGCCGATGCCGTGCTGGTCGTGGACCACCATGTCGCCCGCGGTCAGCGCGAGCGGATCGACCTGGTTGCGACGCTTGGCGGGGAGCCGCCGTCCGTCCTTCACACTCGCGACGCGCGCACCCGTGATGTCGCCCTCGGTCGCGATGACGACCTGGGCCGACGGGAACACCACGCCTCGTCGCAGTGTCCCGTGGTAGACGCCGACCGCATCGGTCGGAGCGTCGTCACCGGCGTCGACGAGCCGAGCCGGCACCTCGGCCTCACCGAGACGTTCGACGAACCGGACGGCGGTCCCGCGTCCGGCTGCGACGACGGCCGCGTGTCCACCCGCGGCCACCTGTGCCCGCAACGACTGCATGAATGCGGCGAGTTCCTTCTCGTCACCGTGCGGCGCGGGGCCGGGCGCGACGTCGAGCTCGAGTTCGTCGCCGGAACCTGTCGCGAGTGGGCTCAGCGTCCACCACTTGTGGCCTGCGGCGAGGGTCGCCGACTCGACATCGTCGACACCGCGATAGGCACTGGCCGTGAGGTCGATCGCACGAGCGTCGACGGGGGCGTCGGCGCCGAGCGCCGCAGCGTTCCACGACGCCTCGAGGAACTCCTCGCCGGTCCGTGCGAGATCGGTCGCACGTGTCCGGACCTTCTCCGGGTCGAGGACCAACACGCGGATCCCCTCGGGCATCACCTCGGTCAGCAGTTGCATGTCGCCTTCGACGAGCGCCGGGATCAGCGCCTCCATCCCCTCCACCGGAATACCGACGGCGAGCTTCGTCAACATCTCGCGCAGGCTCTCGTCCGACGTGGACTGCGCCAACTCGTCCGCGCGGTCACGCACCTGCGCGGTCAACACCAACTCACGGCACGGATGGATCTGTACCGTCGACGCGTTGATCTCCGGCTGTGTCCGCTGGTCGGCGACGGAGAACGCGCGCATCTCCGTGATCTCGTCGCCCCAGAACTCGACACGAACCGGGTAGTCGGCAGTTGTCGGGAACACGTCGAGGATGCCGCCGCGCACCGCGAACTCACCTCGCCGTCCGACCATGTCGACACGTTCGTACGCCATCTCGACGAGTTGCTCGATGAGCACGTCGAATTCGAACTCGACGCCTTCTGTCAGCGTGAGCGCCCGGAGGCCGCCCAGTCCCGGAGCCATCGGTTGCACCAGGGACCGGACGGTCGTCACGACCACCTTGAGCGGGTCTGTCCCCGGTGACGCGAGTCGGTGCAGCACCGCGAGTCGCGCGCCGACGGTGTCGGCGCTCGGCGAGAGTCGCTCATGCGGCAACGTCTCCCACGACGGGAACTGTGCGACGCTGCTCCGGCTGGGGAGCAACTCGCTCAGTTCGGCTGTCAGGTCGTCGGCTTCCCGGCCGTTGGGCGTGACAACCAGCACCGGAGCCGCGTCGATGTCGGCGAGAGCTGCCACCAGGAACGGCCGCACGGCGTCGGGTGCGCTCACATCCAGGCGCGTTCGATCCGCCCGCTCTCGGACCGACGCGAACGCGCCGTCCCGCAGAGCGAGCGGAGTCAGAGCGGACAGAGACGATTCCGAAGTCGACACTCGGATCATTCTATTCGCCCGCTCTGACACCGCCGACTCACGCGACCGTGCCGACCGCCTCAGGCGAAGAGCGTCTCCCCGAGGTACTCCTTCGGTCCGGGGAGCATCGCGTAGACCGCCGAACCGATGGGGGTCGTCCACTCGTTGAGCGCGTCGTGGTCGGACAGGCGTTGCTGAACAGGCACGTACTGCACCAGCGGATCCCGCTGATACGTGGCGAAGATCAGGCCGCTGTCGGGCGGCGAGTCGTAGCTGTACGGCCTGCGCAGGAACTGCTCCCGATCGGACCTTCGATGCGCTCGTGCGATGTGCGACGACTCCGGGATCACCGGAACACCACCGCGGGTCGCCGTGAACACCGGCTCGTCGTGCTCGTCGACACCGGTCAGAGGCGCCCCGTTGTCGAGCGTGCGTCCGGTGGACAGTTCACGGCCGCGACGGTCGAGCGCCTCCCAGGTGTCCATGTTCATCGCGATGCGACGCAGGACGAGCGATGTGCCGCCCGCCAACCACTTCTGCTCGGCGCCGTCGTTCCACACCAGGTCGTCGTGCCTGTCATCGGCGGGTTGGACGGTGCCGTCGACCTGGCCGAACAGGTTCCGACCGTGGTGGAACCCCTGCTGCACCCACCTCAAGCGGGTTCGCCTGCGAACGGGCGCGATCACGGCACGGACCGCGTGCGCGAGCGACATCGGATCGTCCGACGCGACGAGGACCACCAGATCGGTCTGTCCCCACTGCTCCTGCAGTCGGTCGATCGCGAATGCCGGCAGCGGCGCGAGCCACGACGGCCGACGCGCCGCCAGTGCAGCGGAGGTGAACGCGCCCGGCCCGAGGCCGACGGTCATCGACAGCCGGGCCGGTGAGGTGGCGAGTTCCGGCTCGGTGTCGGAGAACCCCGGCTTTCCCTGTGTGAGGTTCGCGGCGTCTTGCGACCACATGCGCAGAATGCCATGCAGCGCTTGATGATCGGCCTTGTCGAGGAGATCGATTCCGATGTAGCTGGCGTGCGTCTGCATCGGTGTGACGATCCCCGACTGGTGTCGGCCGTAGAACGGCAGCGTCGACGCCTCCGGTTGCGGGGCCGACATCTCGCGCCCCGCGCCCACCGCCGCCGCTCCGACCCCGAGTCCGGCCAGCCCAACACCGCCGGTCAGGAGGGTGCGCCGCGATACACGACTCACTTGTGTTCCGACGGCGCGTAATTCTCCTGGTTGCCGTCGAAGTCGCGAGCGATCGCGTCGATGTTCGTGGTGGATCCGTCGGCGAAGCGGACGGTGACCCGAACTGAGTCGCCGGCCCGGATCGGCTTCTTCAACCCCATGAACATGAGGTGTTCCCCACCGGGGTCGAGCGTCAGCGATCCGTTCGCCGGAATGACGAAGCCGCCCGCCTTCGCACGCATGGTGGTGGTACCGCCTTCGTCGATCACTTCGTGCGGTTCGACGCTGTCGGCGACATCGCTCGACGCCGACACCAGACGAACGTCCGATCCGGTGCTGTTCTCGAGCACACCGAATGCTGCGGTCATACCGCTGTCGGCCGCCTTCACCCACGGTTGCGAGACGCTGATCGCGTCCGCGTCTCGAGTGGTGTCGGCGGAGTCGGTGCCGCATGCTCCGAGAAGTGCGGCGGATGCGACGGCGACTGCCGCGAATGCGGTGATGCCGGCCGAGCGAATGAGTTGGCTGCGTGCCATGAGTTTCTCCTGAAATCTGCAAGTGTGTGTCCGCGCCGGACATGGTCCGGCACGATGAAATCGCCCGTTCTCGTCTGCTCGTTGCCGGCCGCCCGCACTGCTCGTCGAGCGAGCGCCACCCTGCGTGTTGAGCGCCGACACTCCCACTGCTCATTGAGCGCCGACATTCCCACTGCTCGTTGAGCGAGCGAAGCGAGTCGAAGCGTCGTGACATGCCCGCCTAGTCATGGCTGTGTGAAGTCTGTCCGTCCGCGTCGAAGGTAGGCGCCCGCTTCGACTCGCTTCGCGGGTCTTGAGCGAGCCTGCGAGACGAAAGGCGCTCAACGAACAGTCAGAGCGGGCACGCTCAACAAGCGGTGCGGAGCGTGCTGGGTCAACGAGTGCAAACGAGATGGCCCACGGGCGGACCACGGATGCCCGCGGAGGAGAACACGTCTTGCGAGACACTAGGTGGGAGGTCGACGAAGACCGGCTTCCACGAGACCTCGGCGACTACGGTCACTCCGGCCGCGAGCCTTGTCAGGTCGGCGAGCCGGGACGCGAAGGCGCGTTCCACGCGCTCGGCGAGGACGAGGACGACAACCACGACGGGCACGGCTATGGCGTGCCACGCGGTCATGCGTGCGTCCGGTAGAACCGATGAGCCGTGGCCGAGCATGGACAGCGCGAGGTGGGCGGCGATCTGGCCACCGACCACAGCGGATGCCGTACCGATCCAGTCGTTGTGGATGCGGCCGCGGGAGCGCCGTTCCTCGGTGATGCGTACCTGGTTCGCTCGGACGACACCGACGACGATCGCCAGCGCCATCAGCACCAGGACGTGAGCGGTGGAGGGTCTGTGACCGCCGAAGCCTCCTCCGAGCACGTGCGCGGCGACCCCGAGGATCACCGACGCCGCAGCCGCGAGCACCCCATGAGTCGCGGCATGCACCGGGGACTCAGAGGTGTTCGGGCTGATCATCACCCATTGAGACTACCAATCACGCCTGCGTGTCCCCGGCCACCAAGGAGAGCTGCATGTAGACGCAGCCGAGCCAGCGGTCGAACTTGTACCCGACACCCGCGGAACGTCCGACCTCGGCGAATCCGGCCCGTTCGTGCAGTCTGATCGACGCGGGGACTTCGTCGGAGATGACGGCCATGATGGTGCGAACGACGGATGTGTCGGTCGCTTCGACCAGTGCAGCGAGAAGTGCGGAGCCATGGCCACGACCGGATGCTTCGGGCCGGAGGTAGATGCTGTCCTCCGCAGTCCATCCCCAGCCGGCCTTGCCACGGTAGGGCCCGAGGTAGGCGTATCCGATCACACCCGGCATGATGTCGGGATCCTCCGCGGCCAGGAACGGTCGGCCGGCATCAAGAGTCGCCGCGAGTTTGGCACGCCATTCGTCGACGTCGGGTGCGTCGTGGTCGAACGTGGCGACGGATGTCTCGACGTAATGGTGGTAGATCTCGGCGAACGCCTCGCAATCAGCGGGTTCAGCGGTGCGCAGAGTGAGCATCCGTTGATTGTCTCGTATGAACAGCCCGTTAGGCTCTAGTGAATGGGCGATTCCGCGCGAGATCACACTGATGCCGACGGGCACCTGAAGAAGGGGCTTCGACCTCGCCACCTCATCATGATGAGTCTCGGGTCCGCGATCGGTGCTGGACTGTTCGTCGGATCAGGACAGGGCATAACGCTCGCAGGCCCGGCTGCTCTGCTGTCGTACGCGATCATCGGTCTGATCATCGTGTCCGTGATGCGGATGCTCGGTGAACTCGCCGCAGCTGACCCGAATCCCGGCGCGTTCTCGTACTACGTGGGCAAGGCTCTCGGTCCGGGCGCCGGGTTCATGATGGGCTGGCTGTGGTGGATCCAGATGACCGTGGTCGTCGCCGCCGAGGCGTTGGCCGCTGCCGAGGGGCTGAACGGGCTGATCGGCGTTCTGCCGACATGGGCCTGGGCGCTGATCTTCATGACCGTCTTCAGCGTCCTGAACCTCAGCGGCGCGGCGCATTTCGGTGAACTCGAGTTCTGGCTGGCACTCATCAAGGTGCTGTTCATCGTGGTGTTTCTCGCGTTGGGCGCCGCGTACCTATTCGGGTGGCTGTCCGAACCCTCCCCCGGCTTGAGCAATGTCGGCGAGATCATGCCGAACGGGATCGGCGGCATCAGCGCGGCGCTCCTCGTGATCGCATTCGCCTTCGGCGGCATCGAGATCATCGCCATCGCGGCCGCAGAGACAGACGACCCCGGCCCGAGCGTCACCAAGGCGATCCGCACCATCGTGTGGCGGATCCTGATCTTCTACATCGGCTCTGTGCTCGTGATCATGCTGGTGCTGCCAGTCGGAGACGAGCGACTCGAATCGGGTCCGTTCGTCGGCGTCCTGGAACAGGCAGGCCTTCCAGCCGTCGCATCGGCGATCGGGGCCGTCATCGTCATCGCGTTGCTGTCCTCGATGAATGTGAACCTGTACGGCGCCTCTCGCATGTTGTTCTCGCTCGGCGCGCGGCGTATGGCGCCCCGTACCGCGATGCGCACCGCAGACAACGGTGTCCCGTGGGTCGCTGTCCTCGCGAGTGTGCTTGTCGGGTTTCTCGTCGTCCCCGCGACGTACTTCTGGGGCGGCCAGGTGCTCGACAAGCTGCTGTCGCTCGTCGGCTCCACGCTTCTCGTCACGTGGATGGCGATCACGGTTGCACAGATCGTCCTCCGACGCCGCGCCGAGCAGGACGGCGCCACACTTCCGATGAAGATGTGGGGCTACCCGTATCTGTCGTGGCTCACGTTCGCGGCCTTGGTCGGCATCGTGGTACTCGGGCTGACGACCGACGCAGTGCGCGGTCAGATCATTTCGACCGCAGTTCTAGCGGTCCTGTTGTGGGGCGCCGGAACGATCAGTCACCGTCGTTCGATGCGTCAGCGGTAGACGAGTTCAAGTTCGGGTGAACCGTCGCCTGCGTCGACTCCTTGTATTCGGAGTCGACGAGAACGGGTTCCGGGTCGAGTCGAGTGAGACCGTTCCAACACAGGTTCACCAGGTGGGCTGCAACGACTTCTTTCGCGGGCTCCCGAACGTCGAGCCACCACTGGGCGGTCACCGACACCATCCCGACGAGGGCCTGCGCATATAGCGGAGCGAGTTTGGGATCGAACCCGCGACGGTCGAAGTCGCTCGCCAGTATGTGCTCCACCTGGCTTATCGCGTCGTTGAGGAGACTCGAGTACCGCGTGTCGCCGTCTCCGCCGGGTGACTCGCCACGAACGAGGATCTTGAACCCGTCAGTCCGCTCCTCCATATAGGTCAGGAGAGCGAGCGCCACCTGCTGTATGCGGTACAGGGACCGATTCTGTGTGAGCGACGCAGTGACCATCTCCAGCAGCTTGTCCATCTCGCGGTCGACGACGACCGCGTACAGACCTTCCTTGCCGCCGAAGTGCTCGTAGACGATCGGCTTGGAGACGCCGGCCCGCTGCGCGATCTCTTCGATCGAGGTTCCTTCGAAGCCTCGCTCCGCGAACAGGCCGCGTGCCACTTCGATGAGCTGGAGACGTCGCTGTGCACCCGTCATTCGAGCTCGGGGAGCCTTCACCACGTCCGCGGCGCCTTTCGCCGGCCTGTCGATCGCCATGGGGCCAGTCTATCTGTCTGACAAGCAGC
>NZ_BAOP01000047.1 GCF_000344135.1 Gordonia malaquae NBRC 108250
CTAGCAGCAGGGATAGGCCGCCCGCAAACAGTTGGCACACAACGGACGGGTCGCGGGTCGCTTCGGACATCAATGCGCCGTTCGAAGGGCACCCGGTCATCCATTCGGTTCAATTCCGACCCGTGGGGTGACGCTTGCGCACCGATTGGCGATGGACTGGACGAGACGGTCGGGTCTCTGGTGTGGAGTGCCCGGCCGACCAGACCGACCAGGGAGCACCCATGACGTACCCACCGGGATATCCGCATCAGCCGCAACCCGGCTTCGGCGGGGCTGCGGCGGCAGCGTACGACGCGCAACGGCGCAGCCGACGGCGGACGACGATCATCCTGTCTGCCATCGTGGCGATCCTGTCGGTCGTGCTCGCGCTCGGCGCGATCAAGGTCTATCAGGACAAGACCGGGAACATCATCATCCCCGCGTTGAGCCTGCGTGCAGCCGACGACGCGGGACCGGATCCGTTCACCCCGTCTGTCGCGCTCGCCCACAACACGACTCCTCTCAAGAACCGCACCCGCGGCACCGGCCACCAGGGCGTCCGCGTGGTCAGCGGCACAGATCCCGGCTTGTACGCCACCACCGGAACCTCGTCGTGCGACACCGCCGCCCTCGGCAACTACCTCAACTCCAACCCCGCGGCCGCGTCGGCCTGGGCGAGTGTCTTCGGCATCCGCACGTCCGACATCTCGTGGTACCTGAACACACTGTCGCCGGTGGTGCTGACCGCCGACACCTGGGTGACCAACCACGCCTTCCGCGGTGGCGTCGCCAGTCCGTTCCAGTCGGTCCTGCAGGCGGGCACTCCGGTGTACGTCGACTCCATCGGCGTGCCGCGAGCGGTCTGCTCATGCGGCAACCCGCTCCGCCCTCCTGCCTCAGCTCCCGTCGGCGGCTACCGCGTGATCGGCGACCCGTGGCACGACTTCCACACCCGCGACGTCGAACGCGTCGTGTACAACACGCAGCACGTCACGATCGTCAACAACACGACCACGGTTGTGAACCAACCCGCCGCCCCGGCGCCGCTGGCGCCGTTGACGATTCAGAACCTCGTCACCGGACTCACCGAGATCCTGAACATCGGCGGCACCCTCGACCTGCCCGCGCCTCCGGCCGACGTCAAACTCCCGGACCCGGCAGCGCTCAACACGGCACCGACGTTCACCGCAGGCGACGCCGATCAGAACGGCACCGTCGACGGCAGTGACGCACCGGCCGAGGCCGTTGTCGAACGAGCGCAGGAGAACAACGACGCGCCCGTCATCGAAGCGTCGTCGAGCACCACTGTGATCCCGTCGGACGGCGCGACCACGACTGTCGAGACTCCAGGTGCCGAGACCCCCGGTGTCGAAACACCCGGCACGACTCCGGGTGTCGAGACTCCCGGCACCACCCCGGGAGTCGAGACACGGGGCATCACGCCATCGGACGCCTCCGTCCCCACCACGGAGACCACGGTCGCCACGACGCCGACCGACTTCGGTTCGTCCACCGGTGACACGATCGGATCACTGACGTTCACCTCCGGCGGCACCAGCGTCACGTGCACCCTGCCGTCGAGTTTCGACTCTTCGACTGTCACCGCCACGTGCAGTGACTCGGTCAGCCGTGAGTTCAACGCGTCCGACCTGTCGCAGTCGACGGTGAGTTCGGCGGTCTCGTCGTCGAGCGATCAGATCTGGCGGGTCACGCCTGTCGGTTCCACTGAAAGCCTCGCGGTGACCACTGCTTCGTGGCAGACGCTCACGACGACCACGTCAGAGAGCACAGAGACCGAGACTTCGGTGGAGCCCACCGAGTAGTCCTGACCTGGTCGTCGGGCGACGTCGACACACCTCGACTGCGCTCGGCGAGCGGGAAGGAGCGGTCGGCACGCCTCGACTGCGCTCGGCGATCGGGAAGGATCGCTCGGCAGGCGGAAAGGTTCGCCCGACGAGCGGTCAGGTGAACTCGCGCCAAATGTCGTTCTCGTCGGCGAGAAGATAGGCGGGATCGGGGACGCCCCACACTTCGCGGAGTGCGTATTCGACGGCGATCGCGGCCTCGTCGACATGCCTGCGCTCGAATTCGAGGATCAGTGTGTCGTCGGCTCGGCGCCAGCCGCGGTCCCGGAGCATCCGGACCCGACCAGCCTGCTCGCGTTCGTCGGCGGAGAGCTGGTCGACCTCGATCATCAACGCCAGGCCGTCGTCGCCGATATAGGCGGCTTCGAGTTGTGCCGTCATCCCGCTCCAGTTGGCGACGGCGTCGTACACGCTGAACGGGTACCCGCGGGTGAGGTCGGAGAGGTAGTCGGCCAGTCGGATGCGGAAGTCGCGCCACCGCCCGTCGAGCTCGGCGTCGAACGCGGACTCGTCGAATCCGCTGATGTTCTCGGTGATCGGGTCGGTCACAACACACCTCCGAAGCAGGCGGGGAGCTGGCTCGTGTCCCACGGTAACGCGATCACGGCGGCCGGCGGTGGATTACCTCGCACCACACACCACATTTCTGTCGTATGACGTCGCCGTGACACCGACGTGTCACATCGCACAAAAACAGGCCCAAGGTTTCACGAGATCGTTACACACGGATACAGTGACGCCCGGAATAGTCCGGTAGGTCGAGTACGTGTTCAACGGCGCACACGTACGAAAAGGATCGCCGTGGCCGAGCGACCTTCAAGCATGCCGCGGGTCGCTCTCATTCGAGTAGAGAGTGATACCACCCAATGAGTGACTGGGCCCCCCAGCTCCACGACATCTACGACGTCGTCAACCGCCGTAACCCCGGTGAACCCGAGTTCCAGCAGGCCGTTCGCGAAGTCTTCGACTCGCTGAGCCCCGTTGTCGCCAAGCACCCCGAATACGTCGACGTCCTGACTCGCATGTGCGAGCCGGAGCGTCAGATCATCTTCCGCGTCCCGTGGACCGACGCCAACGGCGACGTCCAGATCAACCGCGGTTTCCGTGTCGAGTTCAACTCGGCCCTCGGCCCGTACAAGGGTGGCCTGCGTTTCCACCCGTCGGTGAACCTGTCGATCGTCAAGTTCCTCGGCTTTGAGCAGATCTTCAAGAACTCCCTGACCGGCCTGCCCATCGGCGGCGGCAAGGGCGGTTCGGACTTCGATCCCAAGGGCCTGTCCGACCTGGAGATCATGCGCTTCTGCCAGTCGTTCATGACTGAGCTGTACCGCCACATCGGCGAGTACACCGACGTTCCGGCAGGCGACATCGGTGTCGGCGGCCGTGAGATCGGTTACCTGTTCGGCCAGTACAAGCGCATCACCAACCGCTACGAGTCCGGTGTCCTCACCGGCAAGGGCGTCTCGTGGGGCGGCTCGCTGGTCCGCCCGGAGGCCACCGGCTACGGCGCGGTGTTCTTCGTCGACGAGATGCTGAAGTCGAAGGGCGACACGTTCGAGGGCAAGAAGGTCCTCGTGTCGGGTTCGGGCAACGTCGCGACCTACGCCATCGAGAAGATCCACCAGCTCGGCGGCACCGTGATCGGCTGCTCCGACTCGTCGGGTTACGTCATCGACGACAAGGGCATCGACCTCGAGATCCTCAAGGAGGTCAAGGAGGTCCGTCGTGCACGCCTGAGCGAGTACGTGGCTCTGCGCGGCAACGGAACCAAGGTCGGCACCGAGGGCTCGCTGTGGCAGGTCCCCGCCGACATCGCTCTCCCCTGCGCCACGCAGAACGAGCTCGACGAGAACGATGCCAAGGCGCTCGTCGCCAACGGCTGCATCATCGTCGGTGAAGGTGCCAACATGCCCACCACGCCGGAAGCCATCAAGGTCCTCCAGGCCGCCGGCGTCGGCTACGCGCCCGGCAAGGCCGCCAACGCAGGCGGTGTCGCCACCTCCGCGCTGGAGATGCAGCAGAACGCGTCACGCGACTCGTGGAGCTTCGAGTACGCCGAGGGTCGCCTCAACGCGATCATGCGCGACATCCACCGCAACTGCCTGGAGACCGCCGACGAGTACGGCGACCCCGGCAACTACGTCACCGGCGCCAACATCGCCGGCTTCGTGAAGGTCGCCGACGCGATGAACTCGCTCGGCGTCATCTGACCCCCAGACGTCAGGCCTTCTCGGCCACCTTGTCGACCGCACGCGCGAACGATTCGTCGAACGCCGTGCGGTCGATGGCGTTCGACCCGGCCATCGGCGCGTACTCGACGCGGACGACGTAGTCGCCCACCTTGGCCACGCCGCTCAGGGTCTTGGTGACGACCTTCTGACCGGACGAGCGGGCGGTGGACGTCTGCTGGTAGACGAGCACGTCTTCGCCTGCGAGTGCCGCAGGAGCGTCGAGCACCTTGGTGGTGACGGTCGCCTGCAGGCCTGCCATCGGACCCCGTGTGACCTTCCGCTTCACGGTTGCGCACTTGCCGGTGACCGCGGCACGGAACGAGGCGATGTCCCGGTCCGACACCGAGACCACATCGGTGAGCGTGGCCGCCGTGCCCTGCTGGGCGATGGTGATGCCCAACTGATCAGCTGTCAGATCGTCGGGCAGTACCCCCGACTGTTTGCACGACGCGGGCGTCACGGCGCTCCCGCCGGACGCTGCAGTCTGCTTCGCCAGCTCGATGATCTGGTCTTTCGGCACGTCCTGCACGTCGAAACCCGCGGGGAGCTCGTCGGCCGACAAGACGAGATCTTGCGGCATCACGGGACCCGACGCGTCATCCGACCCGCATGCGGCGAGCGCCAGAACCGCAACGACGCCGATCAGTCCGCCGGACAGGCGGAGACTTCGCTTCGTCATGCCTGATCCACAACCTTCGCCACGGCCTTGGTGAACAGTGCCTCGAATCCGGCGCGGTCCGGGTCCTCGCCCGGCACCATGTTCGTGGCCGTCACATTGATCAGGTAGCCGTCGACTTCCGCCGCACCCGTGAGAGTTCGCGTCTCGACCGTCTGACCACCCACCTTTGTGGTGGTCACAGCCTCGACGACGATGGAGTCGTCAGCGTCGACCTTCGGTGTGTCGAGCACGTTCTGCTTGACGCGCGAGGTCACCTTCTGGCCCTCCATCTCCATCGTCATCGTCATGGAGGAGCACTCGCCGGTGACCTGCTTGCGGTAATTCGAGACCGTCGTCCCACCGACTGTCACCATCTCCGTGAGACTGGCGGTCATGCCCTTCGTGGCGACGGCGAGACCGATCTTGCCGAAGTCGATGTCCGGGATGGCGTTCACATCGCCGCACGACGCCGGGGTGAAGGTGGCGCCTTTCGTCGCTGCGCGCAGCTTGTCGAGCGTGTCGTCCATCTGGCTGAGCGGGATCTCCTGCGCCACATAGCCTGCGGGAAAGTCCTTCGGAGTCAGCACGAGCGCTCGGACCTTCGCCGGGTCCGCGTCCGACTGCGTGGTGGTCGACGCCGCCGACCCCGCATCGCTCTTGACGGCGTCGCCGTCCGTGCTGCAACCGGCCACAAGACCGATCGACGCCGCGCAGGCGAGCGCAGCGCCCGCCGTCTTACTGAAGATGTTCCGCACCATGACTCCTGCTCACGTGAGGGGCGTGATGTGCCCGAGACGACATTACGGGCCAGGGTGTGTCATCTGTTCAGTCGTCCACGATTCGTGCCGATCTCGGCACGCGGAGAGTTCAGCCGCGGGCGGCCTTTGTGACCGCGGCAGCCACCGTCGCGTCGAAACTCGTCCGATCGGGCATCGATCCGTCGGCCTTCACCGCCTGGACCGTCACGAGATAACCGTCCACCTGGAATCGCCCGATGAGCCCCTGTCGTTCCTCGTCGTCGACAGTCGACACCTGGCGGAACGTGACGCCGTCGAATCCTTCAATCGTCGCGGGCTGCACGTCGGCGCTGGTGATGACCGCGGTTGTGCCCTTGGCCGGACCTGCAGTGAGCTTCACGGTGACCTTCGAGCACTCGCCCGACACGGCTGCGATCAGGCCGGTCGCCGATTCGGTCGACTGCGACACCGACTGGCTGAGCGTGGACTGGCCGTTGACCGCGACCACACTGCCCGTCTCCGAATCGGATGGCGCTTCGTGACTCGATTTGCACGACGCGGGGGTCACCTCGGCGTCGCGGCGACTGTCGTCGAACTGGTCGACGATCGTCTTCTTCTCGTCCTTGCCAAGGGTGACGACGCTGTAACCGGCAGGGAAGTCGTCTGCCGTGAGGACGGAGTCGAGGGCCCGCTGGACTGCGGGATCCACCGTCTCCGATTCGCTGCACGCTGACACGACCGCGACGACTGCGACACCGGCCAGGAGTGAGCCGACGGCCCTGAACGACTTCTGCGACATGCGCTTCAATCTACTGGGCGAGCCTCGCTCAGGCCGGAGCGTCCTTGAAGTAGACGAGCTGGTGGGTGGTCGCGAGCAGCACGTCGTCGTCGCCCCAGATCTGGCCGTACTGGTCGAAGTGGCCGCCGGCGAAGCGCGCGGCCTTCGCGGTGGCGAGGACCGGTCGTGATCCCTGCGCGGCCAGTTCGTCCGCGCTGGCGTGGAAGTACGTGGTCAGCGAGATCGTGCCCGCAGGCGCGTAGGCGCCCTTGCGCAGGAACACGCGGGGGAAGAAGGTGTCGGTGATGCTCGTCAGCGACGCGAAGTCGAGCGGCCGCTCGGGCAGGTCGCGGATCCACATGGTCGTCGTCGAATCGTCCAGGGCCCCGTCGTTCATCCCGCCGACGATGAAGCGCTTCTCATAGTTCCGCGCCCATGCGATGAAGTCGGGAAGTCGACGGCCTCGACGGAGTCGGAATCGGGTGCCTGCGGGGCCGCCGGCTCGGTGTCGGTCCAGGTGTCTCGTCGGATGCCGAACACCGCGGTGCCGGTGGCGACGGTGCGGTCCTGCTGGTCGATGGTGAACGTCCAGTGCTGGTTGGTGCGGTTGGTGCGCACCGGAACGAGTGTGAGGTCCCAATGGCCTTCGGCGATGGGTGCCACGTAGTTGACGGTCAGTGCGAGGGGGTCGCCGAGCGCGTCGGGGTGCTTCTGCAGTGCGCTGACGATCGTCGCCGCGGTGATGCCGCCGAACGGCCCGACCATGTTGTTGTACGCCGGGTGCGTGGTGGCTCGGACGGTGTGAGCGTCCGTGTCGAGGGCGGTGACGGCTGTCGCTTCATCGAAGACGTGGGTCATGTCTCGAATCTAACAGAATGATCGTTCTACATCGCTATGCTGTGGTCATGACCACGACGCCCGTACGCGAACGCCTGCTGACGTCGGCGACGCTGCTCTTGCGCAGTCGCGGCGCCGACGGATTCGGGATGTCCGAACTCCTCGAGCACAGCAAGGTCGCCCGCAGGTCGATGTACCAGTACTTTCCCGACGGCAAAGCCGACCTGCTTCGCGTCGCCACGGCCGAGTCCGGCAAGGCAGTCGGAAACATGCTGAAAGCCGTCCTCGCCGAGATGTCCACGCTCGACGCGGTCGACTTCTGGGCCCAGCAGTGGGCCGATCTGCTGATCGAGAGCGACTACCGGCTCGGTTGCCCGCTGGCCGCCGCCTCGCTGAGCGCCCAGGAGTACCCGGCCGCCGCCGCGGAGGCGGCGACCGCATTCCGTCGCTTCGAGGGACTGATCGCCGACGCCTTCGTCCGGGACGGCCTCGACGCGGACGAGGCGGCCGCCGCAGGCTCTGTCCTGGTGTCCGGACTGGAGGGCGCGATCCTCACCGCACGCGCCACCCGCGACGCATCCGTCTTCCACACGCTCGCGGCTCACGCCCGCGCGGTCTGGGGCCCGAAGCTCGGTTAACCGTGACCGGCGTCGGGGTCCAGCGTGGTTCCGCGCGGGACGACGAACCAGACCGTCAGCGCCACGCCGAGCATGATCAGGCCGCCTATCAGGCTGGTGACCTGCATCGATTCGGTGAACGCCTCCCCCGCCGCCTCCGCGACATCGGGCAGTCCGGCTGCATTCGCGATGTCGACAGCCGCGCCGATCGATTCACGTGCCGGGCCCGCAAGCTCGCCCGGCAGTTTGGCGAGCTCGCCTGACGAGTCGAGGTCGGCGCGGTACATGACCGACGCGACGCTGCCGAGGATCGCGACGCCGAGGACGCTTCCGACTTCGTACGAGGTCTCCTCCATCGCCGCAGCGTTACCCGCTCGATGCTCGGGACTACCCGACATGATGAGGACCGAACCGACAGCCAGCGAGCCGATACCCGCTCCCACCAGGCACAACGCTATGACAATCGACGCGTATGTCAATTCACCCGGGATCAGGTAGATCACGACCATGCCAAGCCCGGACAGACCGATCGCTCCGGCCAGGACCGCTCGCGGACCGATCATGCTCGCCAACTTCGGGGCGATGAGCGACGCGCCTGCCGCGGCGAGCGCGAGCGGGATCAGCTTGACACCGGTGGAGATGGGCGAGCTGCCCTCCACGCTCTGCAGCCACTGAGCGAGCAGCAGCAGAGCCGCGGCCATCGCGAACATCGATCCGAGCGCGCCCGCGATGCCGCCGGTGAACGGACGGCTGCGGAACAGTCCGACGTCGAGCATCGGATCGTCCTGCCGCAGACTGCGTCGGACGAAGACCGTCAACGCGATCACCGCGAAGGCGAAGACGACCCATGCGGACGGAACGGCGAGACTCGATTCCTTGCCGAACTTCTTGATCGACCACATCAGCGCGATCATGCCGCTGAACGACAGCCCGATGGTCGGCCAGTCCCAGGCGCCCGGCTTGTCGGACACCGACTCCGGGAGCAGGAGTGCGCCGGCGATGATGGCCAACACCATCAGCGGAACGTTGACGAGGAACGCCGAATGCCACGAGAGGTTCTCGAGCAGAACACCGCCGACGAGGGGGCCGATGGCCGCACCGAGACCGGCGATCGCCGACCACAGCGCGAGCGCCATCGCGCGCTGCTTGGTGTCGGTGAAGATGGTTCTGATCAGCGACAAGGTGGTCGGCATGATCATGGCGCCACCGATGCCGAGCATGGCGCGGATCGCGATGACGGCGCCGGCCGAGTCGACGAACAGCACCAGTAGTGAGGCCAGCGCGAAGATCGTGTAACCGGTCAGCAGCAGGCGTTTGCGGCCCCAGCGGTCGGCGACGGCGCTCGACGCGACGAGCAGGCCGGCGAGTACGAGCGAATACACGTCCACGATCCAGAGGAGTTGCTCCCCGGACGGCCGGAGGTCGCTCGTCATCGTCGGCAGCGCGATATTGAGGATCGTCATGTCCATGGTGATGACGAGCAGGCTCATAGAGAGCGTGATCGTCGCCGCCCATGCGCGGCGGGTCGAGATCGGCGGCCGATCCGGGGTGGTCGTGGTCTCGGTCATCAGTTGTCCTCGGGGTGATTCAGGAAGGGCGCGAAGGCGCGTTGCAGGTCGGCTTTGGAGACGGGGGCACCGCGAATGGCGGCGTGCACGCACGCGCCGTCGGAGATGATCGCGACGGCGAGCGCGTTGTCGTGGCCGATGTGTTCGGCGAGCGCTTCGATCATGCCGTCAGTCCACCGTCGGGCCAGTTCACGCACCTGCGGGTCGAACGTGGCCGTCGAGTTGAGGGCGGCGGCAGACGCGACGCTCCGCTGATCGGAGAGGTAGTCGAAGAGATAGTCGACGAGCCGATCCGGAGCACCGGCCGGATCGACGACGAACTCGTCGCCGATCTGTTTCAACGTGCGATCGATGTCTTCGACGTGAAACGCCAGGGCCGCCTGGCGGAGGTCGTCGATGGACGTGAAGTACGCCGTCGTCGACCCCAACGGAACGTCAGCGCGAGCGGCGACCAGTCGATGCGTCAGTTTGCCCGGTCCCACTTCGGCGATTAGGTCGGCCGCCGCCTCGATGATCGCTTGACGCCGCGCCTGCGGGTCGTGCTTCGCCATCAGCTCCTCCAATTCTGTACGTTTGTACATGTACTTTTGTACAGAATCGACGACACTTCGGCAACCACGGCTACTCTGAGGGCATGCGATACGGGATCTGCATCCTCCCCGACATGCCGTGGCGCGACGCGCACCCGCTGTGGCAGCGAGCCGAGGACATGGGCTTCCACCACGCCTGGACGTACGACCATCTCGTGTGGGGCGGACTGCCCGACGCGCAGTGGTTCTCCTGCACGCCGACGCTCGCCGCGGCGGCGAGCGTCACCGAGCGGATCAAGCTCGGGACCTACGTGATCTCGCCGAACTTCCGTCACCCGGTGAGCACGTCACGCGAAGTGCAGACCCTGGTGGACATCTCCGACGGCCGACTCCTGCTCGGCCTCGGCGCCGGCGGAACACCGGACGACGGTCTGCTCGGTCAGGCCCCGTTGACGCCGAAGCAGAAGGTCGACCGGCTTCAGGAGTTCACACTCCTGCTCGACCGCACCCTTCGAGACGACCACGTCGACGCCGACGGCTACTACTACTCGGCCCGCGACATGCGGCTGGTAGGAGGCGACGTCCGCTCCCGAGTGCCTCTGATCCTCGCAGGCAACGGGCCGCGGTCGGTTCGGTTCGCCGCCCGGACGGGCGACGCCTGGCTGACGACCGGACCGTCGACCGACAGTCTCGACGTCTGGTTCACGGCCGTCGCCTCCAACCACGTGCTGGCCTCCGACACTGCGGCCGCCGCCGGGCGAACGATCGACACCTACCTGAATCTGGCGAGCGCACCAGCGTCGGCCCTGGAGTCGGTCGGTCGATTCGACGACCTCGTCGGCCGCGCGGCCGACATCGGCTTCACCGACGTCATCGTCCACTGGCCGCGCGACGACGAGCCGTACCGCGGCGACATCGCTGTTCTGGACGCTCTCGCCGACCGCGGTTTCGACAGTCCGTAGGTCACACCGACGTCGACGAGATGTCGG
Organism: Gordonia malaquae NBRC 108250; assembly: GCF_000344135.1. Lineage (GTDB taxonomy): Bacteria > Actinomycetota > Actinomycetes > Mycobacteriales > Mycobacteriaceae > Gordonia > Gordonia malaquae. Next base: position 10,790 of record NZ_BAOP01000047.1, read on the forward strand.
AGGTGAGGTCGCGTCCGCGCGATTCCCGCAGCTGCGAGATGCCGACGATGGTGATCGCGGCGCCCGCGACCATCAGCAGGCTCAGCGGAATGCTGGAGTCGTCGTTCATGTCCACCAGCCACGCCGCGATCATCGGAGTGAAGCCTGCGCCGAGGAGGCTGGCCATCTGGTACCCCATCGACACACCCGTGTACCGGACCCCGGTGCCGAACATCTCCGACAGCATCGGCGCGAGCGGCGCGTACAGGGCGTTCTGCATGACCATCGCGATCATCAGTCCGATGGTCAAGACGAAGACCGAACCACTGCCGACCATCGCATAGAGCGGGAACGCGAAGACGATCGCGCCGACGGCTCCGGCCAGGCTCACAGTGCGCCTGCCGAGACGATCCGACAGTGCAGAGAAGAGCGGAATGCAGACCAACGCCGTGAAAGAGGTGAACAACAGCGTCCGAACCACATCCGACTTGTCGTATCCGACAGCGGGCCCGTACGCGAGAATGTGCGAACTGATCAACGCGGTCATCACGAACGGTCCGATGCCGACGGCGGTCGCCAGAATCAGAGCTCGGGGCCGGCGGAGAACCTGCAGTGCCGGGATCCTCTGGCTCTTGACCGCCGACGCCTCCTCGACAGCCTGGGCGAACACCGGACTCTCCACCACACTCAGCCGCACGTAGAGACCGATCGCAAGAAGGATCGCGCTGATCAGGAACGGGATTCGCCATCCCCAGAGCATGAAGCTCTCATCCGGCAGCGCCGTCACCGCCAGGACGGCGACCGTCGACGCGAGGGAACCGAGCGGCGAGCCCATCTGCATCACACCGGCAAGCGTGCCGCGCTTGTCGCTCTCGGCGTGCTCGATCACCATGAGCGCCGCGCCGCCCCATTCGCCGCCCACCGCAATGCCTTGCACAAGTCGAAGAACGACGAGCAGGATCGGCGCCGCGATTCCGATCGTGTGAAAGGTCGGGAGCACGCCGATGAGGAAGCTCGCCCCACCCATCAGCGACATCGACAGGATCAGCATTGACTTGCGGCCGAGCCGGTCCCCGAAGTGCCCGAACAGGACTCCGCCGAGGGGCCGTGCCACGTAACCCGCCGCAAGAGTGCCGAACGCGGCGATGGTCGACACCGCCCCGTTCGACGACGGGAAGTACAGCCGCCCGAAGACGAGGGCCGCCATCGTGCTGTACAGCAAGAAGTCGTAATACTCGATGACGGTGCCGAGAAGGCTCGACATGACGACGCGCCTCACCTGTCCACGCTGGTCGTGCACTGTCTCGTCGGTTGACGCCGATGATTGAAGGTCGCTCATGGGATTCCTCTTCAATGGATGGGAAACGTCTGGATCGGCAGATGCGACAGCGAAGGCTTCGATGGCCGCCTGGGCAGAGACGGGTCCGAACCCGAGACGCGGCGAAGGCATGGAGGCCGGCGGCCAGATGATCGACTTCCTCGGACACCGTTTTGGTGTCTGCAGCGCGTGCGGCTTCAAGCGACTCCCTCGGGTTCGAAACCGTTGAAGCTGGCTTCGAGAACTTGCCGACGATCGGGGCACAACGCGAGTTGTCATCGGCCTGTTCGGCGACCAACGGAAGGTCAGCCCACCGACACCCGGGCAGCCACTGTCTCACCGATGCCGTCGGGACGGATGTTCGGATTCGACCACGACGGCGGCTCCAGCCGCGGCAGCACGCTCGAGCCGTCGAGACTGTGCACGTCCAACTCGGTGTCCCATGGGTAATGGAGGCTGAACGTGACCAGTCCCGTCCGCTCGGACGCAGGCTGAACACACATGGCGAGCACCGTCTCCGCCAAGTACTCGACCGGCTCGGTCTCGAAGCCCTCCGGAATCAGCGCGGCAGCGCCGGGAGTCATGATCGCCGTGGACGGTCCCACGACGTTGACGGCGATGTTGTCATCGACCAGCTCCGCGGCGAGCCCCTGCGAGAATCGATGCAGCGCCGCCTTCATCGACGCGTAGATCACGTCGCCCGCATCCTTGTTGTACTCCCGGAACGGGCGGATCGGATCGAGCCCCGTCGACGATCCGATGTTGACGATCCATCCTGCTCCGGCTGAGCGCATGTGCGGAAGCGCCGCCTGCGACAGCGCGAAAGGCGCCCGCAGGTAGTGCTCCACCGTGCGGTCGAACGTCGCCATCGACATGTCGGACACCACTGAGTAGTCGGCGTACCCCGCGTTGTTGACCAGTATGTCCAGGCGGCCCGTCTGCTCGACGGTCTCACGGACGAGCCGCTCTCGGTCGGCGGGATCGCTGATGTCCGCGGTGATCACAACCGCCCGGCCTCCTGCCGCCTCGATCAGCGCCGATGTCTCGTCCACAGTGCCGGCCAACGACGTCGCGGTGTCGGCACGAACCGACGGTGACACTCCCCTGGATCGGGCGCTGACCACCACCGTCGCACCCTCTGCCGCCAAGCGTTGCGCGATCCCCCGGCCGATTCCCCTACTACTGCCGGTGACCAACGCGGTCTTTCCGGCCAATGCGGATCCCATTGCGCTCCTGTCATCTCACGACGAGATCGGACTGCCCGACTCGTCGTACACCTGAGGGTGGGCCGTCCGGCCGTCAACTACTACCGACTGATCCCATCCTCCGGGAGCTCTGGCAATCGGAACTGAACAGGCCGTCGATGAGCGCGCGAACGACTTGATCCCGGCTCTGTGTCTCGCGCGATGTCGTGAGGTCTCGGATGAGAGTCGCCACCAGTCTTTCCGCAACAGAATCGTTCGCCCCGAGCGCTGGGCCCCACAACTCACGTTCGACGCCGACCGCTCCGGATGCTCCCAGCGCCTCCACTGCCTGGGTCGCAAGGCGTGGCAGATAGGGGTCGGCAGACGACGCGTCGACGATCCGAACCACCCGATCGGCAGCCGTTCCTCCGCCTTCATCGATCGACACCGGCAGAGCGCGCCACGCGGCGCGGTAGCACTCGCGAAACAGGCCACGCTTGTCTCCGAAATGAAAGTGGATGGCCCCGACGCTGCACTCCGCGGCTACGGCGGTTCGCGACAACGACGTACGAGCGAACCCGTCGGTCGCGAACAAGCGCGTGGCCTCCAGCACAAGTCTTTCGCGGACCGGGGCCGCAGGGCGCGTCGCACCTCGGTTGACCGTCATGCGCATATCCCTCCAGACAGCCGGTGTCGCCCAAACAGCTGAACAAACCAAAGACTTTCAATTTGCTTGCACGCTATCACTGTACGTGAGTATGTTACCGACCATGATTCATTCAGACCCTCCCATCACCTCGGGCCTACGGCCGTCGCGTACCGGATTCCGCGGGGCGTCCCTGCTGTCCGTGGGTACCTATCGACCGCCTGACACCGTGACGAACGAGAACTTCAGAACGCCCACTGCAAGCGACCCCGACGTCTGGCTCCGACGACGGACCGGCATCAGGAAGCGGCACTACGCACGTGAAAACGACACCGTCGCATCGATGGCTGCCGCGGCCGCGCGACGAGCGCTCGAGGTGGCAGGCGTCGGCGCAGAGCATGTCGACACCGTCATCGTCGCGACGTCGACACACATGCTGTGCACGCCGCCCGCCGCCGCCCAGGTGGCCCACGAGATCGGCACCGCCAATGCCGCAGCGTTCGATCTGGCCGCCGGGTGCTCAGGATTCACCCACGCCCTCGCGGTCGCAGCCGACCTCGTGTCCTGTGGAAGCAGTGAGAACGTACTGGTGATCGGCAGTGAGAAGCTCACCACCCGCCTCGACCTCGATGACATCTACACCGCGCCTCTGTTCGGCGACGGCGCCGGAGCCGTGCTCATCGGACCATCCGACAGGGACGGGATCGGGCGAGTGGTGTGGGGATCGGACGGCGGACGGCGTGACTCCATCACCCAGACCGTCACGTGGGACGACTTCCTCCGCGATCGCCACGCGAGGCCGCCGGTCCTCGCCATGGACGGGCCGTCCGTGTTCCGCTGGGCGGTCGAGCTGGTCCCGAAGGTGGTGAAGGACATCCAGTCCCAGGTCGACGTCGAGATCAAGGCCTTCATTCCACACCAGGCGAACAAGCGGATCACCGACGCCGTCGCCCGATCGACGTCGCTTCCGCCGTCGGTGGCCGTCGCCGACGACGTCACCGCCTCGGGAAACACCTCAGCGGCGTCGATCCCCCTTGCGATGCAGACCCTCCTCGAGTCGCGTGCGGCCGCGCCGGGCGACATCGCCCTCGTCGTAGGTTTCGGCGCGGGACTCTGCTGGGCAGGACAACTGATCGAGCTCCCCGCCTTCCGATCGGCGCACGAACAATCCATTGCAACCGACTCGAGGGCAACCGCATGACTCTCACAACCGACTCCATCGACCAGTTGCTCGGCGACGCCGCCTACCGATACTTCGGCGACGGATTCCGAACCGTCGGACGCTCACTAGAGCCGCTCCGCCAGAGCGACGACCCGCTCGTGTACCACGCGCATGCACGGTTCTCGTACCCGGACACCTGGTCGGTGAAGTCACACTCGTCCACTCTGGTACCCCACCTGAGCAGCGTCGACACACTCATCATCGCCACATCTGCAGCTCAGACCGTGGTCGAGTCCGCCCTCGGCGTCCCCGCCGCGGCTCAACACGTGACGTCGGTGACGATCTCGGCGGGAGGTTCACCTGTCGAGAACCTCGACATGGTCCCGTTCACTCTGCGCCTGGAGCCGGCCGCCACCGATGAAGTCCACTCCACGGTTCACTTCACGATCGCGTCGATGCGTGGTTCCGTCGTCGTGACGCACCCGCACGTCGTCTCGTCCACGGTTCAGGCCGACGCTCACACCTCCGCGCATCTCCAGCCTGACGGGGCCGGGCCCCTGGACAATCATGTGGGCATCGACGACATCGACACATCATACGTCAGAACGGTGACCGGCAAGGCGACAGTCATCGCGACGTCGACAGGCGAGCTGACCATGGTCGACGCTCTCGTCTGCTCGGCGCAGCTTGCGCAGGTCCTTCTGTACAGGCTCGACGGGATCGACCGATCGCATTCGGACACCCTGTGGATGCGGCGACTGACGCTTGCATCCGAGACGGCTCGCAACGTCTCTGTCGGAACAGAGTTCACACCCGTCGTCACAGCGCGCCGCACCTCCGTGGTCACGATGGGCGGTTCACTCTGGAGGTCAGCCGACCTCGAGCTCACCGGATTCGGCGGTCTCACTGCGACATGCCGCGTAGCCCATCGCCTGCCGGGGGCGACGGTATGACTGTCATTCCGCTCCGCGTGGTGGTCACCGGCGACCCCTCAGACATCGAGAGTGCCGTCCGTCAGCTCTCGCCTGCATTCGGTGCTGTCGTCCCAGCGAGTCCGAGCGACTTTGCGCCAGGCGATCTGTGGGCGGCGATCGGTGAGTCGCTGCGCCGTTTCGATCGGCGAATCGCTGGAGAGGCCCGGCACTCCAGTCTCCTGTCGGCAGGCTCGGTCCTGGACGACTGGGCGGCACTGAACCGACACGTCACGTCGGCCACCGGAAGTCGACGCGATGACGCACGCTTCTCTCGGCGGTATCTGCGAATGCACAGGGACACGTCGATTCGACATGCGCGTGCCTCGTACGACCTGGTGATCATCATCGGAGACGTGACAGATCCCGAACTCGCAAAGCTCATCGACGCGAGCGGCCTGGCGGTCGCGACACCCGCGACGACTGCTCCCATAACTGAGTTCATCCGCCACCTGGAGAAGAACCTGTGACATCTACCCGCACATGGGCGCCTGCCCGGATCGCCGTCTCCGGCACCTACTCGACGGGAAAGTCGAGCCTCACCGAGGCCCTGTCGATCGCGACGGGGATTCCAAGAACTCATGCACTCACGTCGAGGGAGATCCTTGCCGAGATCAATCCGCGGAAGACTGTCATGGAGCTCGACTCGCTCGAATTGATCGAGCTCGGAATCCGTCGATACTCGGAGCGACTGACCAACGAGAACGGCATGACCCAGTTCGTCTCCGACGGATCCGTCATCCACGAATGGGTGTACGGTGCGGCGCGTGCTCAGACCGGGATCAACCCCGGAGCACCTCGGTTCCTCCAGATGCTGACACGGGCAGTCGGTCTCCGCAACGGCCGCGCGTACACGAAATACCTCGATCTGTTCGGTGAACTGGTCTGCGAGCGGGCCTCCTCGATGTACGACGCCTATGTGCATCTGCCCGTCGAGTTTCCGCTGATCGCAGACGGTCACCGTCCAGTGTCTGAACCGTTTCGGACGCTCTCCGACACGTTGCTCCGGGATGCTGTCAGCACCACCGGGCTGCCGGTTCTGGTGGTTCGCGGTTCGGTGGAGCAACGACTCTCCACCGTCATCGAACACTTCGGGCTTCCTCAGATCACCGAAACTCAGGAGGCCGTGGCCATCGCAGACGAACGCGTCCGGATGGCACACCGGCGTCTCGACGAGGATGCGCGCCGCCGTGCCGACGACCGCGGACGATCAGTTGTCCGAACGCTCAAGTACGCCGCGCGCTACTGAGAATCTGCGTCCGACAGCAACCCCGTGACCATTGCGACGAGCACTTGCTCCATCTGGTCTCGGTAGCCCGGACGTTCTGGATCCTCGGCGTAGGTCACCGCGCCGTCGAAAACCAGCTCGAGGACCATCCTGGCCGCGACAGTGATGTCGATTCCTTCTCGCAGTGATCCGTCCGCCGCCGCGTTCTCGAAAATCGATTGAACGAAGGGAACCGACTTCCGCTGTTGGATCTCGCGACGCCGGCCCTCCCCTAGTGCTTGTCCGGCCTGGCGAGAGAGTTCGCGCAGCTCGGGGCCCTCTGAGTAGGCATTGAGCACTGCCGCAATCGCTCCATGAATTGCCTGCCGAGGGGTGATCTCCTCCGGCATCACCTCGACGATCGACTCGAGCGCTGCACTGCATCGAGCTTCGAAGACCGCTGCGAACAGGCCCGGCTTATCGGCGAAGTGGTGGTACACCGCGCCTTTGCTCACGCGTGCGACTCGGCCGATCTCGTCCAGCCCGGTGTCGGCGTAGCCGTTGTTGATGAAGGAGTCGGCCGCGGCATCCAGGATCGCCTGCTTTGTGAGTTCCGCATACTCAGCTCGACGCGAACGAGTTCCATCAACCATGTGTGGAAGCGTACCGAAGTGGGCAGTCGATGAACGCCCGCCGCCTCATGGTTTCGTCGGGTTTGCTCTCCGCGTCGGTGCCCCGGCGGCGTCCGACAGGGCGTCGCGCAGCGTGACCAGCGCTTCGGTCCGAAGACCATACGTGTTTCCGAGGACGATCCAGTCGTCGAGCATGGTCTTCGTCTGATGCGTACGTGAGCCGAAATGGGCGCGGAAGTAGTTGTCGACGTCGAAGGGCGCACAAGCCCGCATGGCGCGCAGACCGATTCCGACGATCACCGGATTCACCGACCTCGGCTCGTGGACGCCGTACGCCGCGGCGACCGCTCGGCCGGCCTCGTCAGCAGCCGCGGCACCCGACCGCAACGTCGACTTGCAGATCCGCTGCTCGAACTCGGACACCTGTAACGCCGCCACCATCGGCATCACTGCCGCGGCTGCGAGAAGACCCGATGACACCGACCCGCTCGCCGCCCACCGCTCACCGCCGAAAAGCGTCTGTGCGATCTCACCGCCGACCGGTTCGGCGATGGTGAAGCGCGCCGCTCCCGGCTGCCACCAGTGGGTCATCATTCCGGAAGTCCAGGCCAGGACATTCGGGGTGAGCACAGCCCACCGGTGTTCGCCGGCGATGTCTCGCAGTGCTTCGATCTCGGACGGGACCTGCGACACCGAGGCGAGGACGACGTCCGGCCCCGCTGCGCGGAACAGTTCGGAGACATCCGATTCGATCACCGGCGCAGTGCTGATCACGATGTCCCAGTTGTCGGCGTCGACGTCGCTCACCGGCCACAGTTCAACGCGACGCACACGCGGAGACCGGCGGCCCCGCAATCGCGATGCTTGAGCCGTTCTGACGTCGAACATTCCCGTGGACTCGCGCACCCCGAGTGCGACGCGGGCATCCGAAGTGATCGAGGTCGCGAGTAGGCGCGCTATCGGGCCACTCCCGATGATCAAGACACGTGGACCCCCACCAGCACTGTTCACATACGAAAGTATGTCACAGGTCTGACGTATCTATTGCGGCATGAGCCCGGGACGGCACGCTCTTTGTGCCAGAACCGGGGAGTCGGGTCAGCCGCGTGCTTTCACAGCGTTGGCGGCGAGGTACGCGCCGTACAGGCCGAGAGCGACGAAGCCCGCCTTCCGGGTCTTCGGGATGGCGATCGCCGTCCCGATCAGCGTCTCCGCGGCGCCGTTCACCTGGATCGCCTTGGCGGTGTCGTCGGGGAACGCCGCCGCGGTGATGCCGTGAAACAGGCCCGGCGCCACGAAATGGGCGACACCTGTCGCCGCCAGTCCGATCCCGCCGATTGTCACCAGTTGCTCCGACATCATCCGTCTCGCTCTCGTTCGCGGCGCCGTCGACGACGGCGGCTCGTAGACCTGTCTACCCGAACATGTTCCGTACGTGGACGTCCTCGGTGAACTCGCCCGCCGCTCCGCAAATCTCCTAATTCTACTGAACAGCGTGAGTTTGACTTCGACGAGTGCAGGTACAGACAGTAGGAGTGCCTGAGAACCAGGTTCCGGCCCGGTGACGGGCCGGTGATCCGAGGGAGATTCTCTCGGTTGGAAAGGTAATCGTGCAGCGAAAGAGGATCGCGATCATCGGCGCGGGGCCGAGCGGAATGGCAGCCCTGCGAGCGTTCAAGTCGGCAGAACGAGGCGGCACCGACGTGCCCGACGTCGTCTGTTACGAGAAGCAGGACGACTGGGGAGGACAGTGGAACTTCTCCTGGCGCACCGGAACCGACCGCTACGGTGAGCCCGTCCACTCCAGCATGTATCGCAACCTCTGGTCGAACGGCCCGAAGGAGGCGCTCGAGTTCGCCGAATACACCTTCGACCAGCATTTCGGCCGCCCCATCTCGTCGTACCCGCCGCGTGAGGTCCTGTGGGACTACATCAACGGTCGCGCCGTGGAGTCGGACGTCAAAGATGCTGTGTTGTTCGCACACGCCGTACGTCGTGTGGAGTTCGACTCCGAGTCCGAGCGTTTCACCGTCACCGTCGACGACTTGCGCCACAAGGCCACGATCACCGAGGTGTTCGACGAGGTCATCGTCGCGACCGGGCATTTCTCCTTTCCGAACGTCCCCGACTTCGAGGGCATCGGCACGTTTCCCGGTGAGGTTATCCACGCGCACGAGTTCCGCGGCGCGGAACGTTTCGCCGGACAGCGGCTGCTCCTCATCGGCGGCTCCTACTCGGCCGAGGACATCGGCATCCAGTCGCACAAGATGGGCGCCCGCCAGGTCACGATGAGCTACCGGACGCAGCCGCAGGGCTTCGCCTGGCCCGACGGAGTCGACGAGGTCCCCGAGGTCGCGCGGTTCGACGGGTCGGTGGCCCACTTCGTCGACGGAACGTCACGCGAGTTCGACGCCGTGGTGCTGTGCACGGGGTACCTGCACCATTACCCGTTCCTGCCGCACGAGTCCCGCATCGACTCCCCGAACAACTTGTATCCCGACGGCCTGTACCGCGGCGTCACGTGGCAGAAGAATCCCCGCCTGCACTATCTCGGCGCCCAGGATCAGTGGTTCACGTTCAACATGTTCGACGCACAGGCATGGTTCGTCCGCGACCTGATCCTCGGACGCTTCGCGCTTCCCGACGCCGACGAGCGTCAAGCGCACATCGACGAGTGGAAAAGCGCGTACGCGGAGGTCGCGACCGACGAAGCCGCCGTCCGCTTCCAGGCCGATTACATCCGCGACCTCATCGAGCAGACGGACTACCCGATGTTCGACCTCGACGAAGTGGTCGCCACGTTCCTCGCGTGGAAGGCCGACAAGAAGGTAGACATCCTCACCTACCGGGACAAGGCGTATCCCTCGGTGATGACCGGAACCATGGCGACCGTCCACCACACCGCATGGATGGACGAGCTCGACGACTCCCGAGAGCGGTACCTCTCGACTCAGCTCGACGCGGACGAGGCGTCGGAACCGGTGTCCTGACCGTTTGCGCTCGGCCCCGCGCACCGGCGGGGTCGAGCGTGCAGCGTCGCAGCCCTACCGAGGATCGACGCGGAACACCGAGCATCGGCCGGCGAGCGCTTCGAACTCGTCGGGGCGTCCTTCCGTGACCAGGCCGGAACTCCGCATGAACTCGACTCCGGTGGGGACCAGCGTCGGGAACTGTCGCAGAAGAGGACGAGATTCCTCCACGGACATCTCGACCAACCGGACGGGCGTCGATCGCTTCCCGAGGCCCACGGTCGCATCGGGCCGTGCCTGAGCGTTTCGCACCCAGTCCGCGCCGGGAAAACCGCCGACGATGTACCGGTGACCGTCGACGATCATCGGCGTCACCGGGGTCCGACGTTCTTTGCCCGACTTCCGTCCGACTGTCGTCAAGATCAACGGGCCCTTGTCGCCGCCCACCCCGAGACGACCGAGCAGGATCATCACCTTGTTGATCGGCTTGAGCCACCACGGAGGTGCCGGGTTCGGCGTCGTTGCCACGGTCATCTCACTCTCGTCAGCGACTGATCTGCGCCAACCAACCTACCGGCGGCGTTGTCGCCCTGGGAGTCAGTTCCCGCTCACGAATAGTTCATTAGCGGGAAGGGACGCCTGGGGCGGAACCCCAGAGCACAATAGACCGGATGCTTCGGAAGCATCCGGTCTCTTGGTTATAGGAAGTGCTCGGCGAGCAGGTGCCGGTCGCGAAACATAGAGAAGACCACTCTGACCCGGTCAGAGCGATCTTCTTACGTACTGGGTGCTCAGCTACCGGTTCTGGGAACCTCCGGATTCTCCGCCCCAGCGCGACGGATCGGAGATGTTTCTGCGGTCCTTGCTGATACCTGCGTCGAGGTAGTCGGCGAACGTCTCGTGATGCTCCACGAAGCCTGATGTGATCACGAAGATCGGGCCAGGTGGTCGGGCAGGTGCATCATGTGGCGTACAGAGCATGTAGATGTCGCCGCCAATCCCGTCGGTGCCGCCGACGGGGATCACTTCTTCCCAATCGGTGATCTCCGGTGGATACGTAAGGCCGGCGATTCCGATGCCCCACGAGTGTTCGCGCGAGGCTATGGCCTCTGCCCACGGCATGCGGAACATAGGTTGCGTCGGGTCGGGTGGCTCGATCAGTATGTCGCCGCCAAACTCATCGGCCGAGAAGAGGTTCCAAAACCCCTGCTGTTGACGCCACCCACTCGCGATACTCAGGAACTCGCGGTACCCGGAATCTGGTCTGGCTCGTCTTGCCCGAACTCATCAGCGACCA
>NZ_BAOP01000046.1 GCF_000344135.1 Gordonia malaquae NBRC 108250
GTCGACGCCGCACGTCTGGGGCGGGCCATGTCTCCGATCACACTGCGCATCGGTTCGGTGTGCAGAATCGTGTGGGCCACGCGCAGGCCCTGAAGCATCGCGGCACGGTCGGCGCCGTCGGGGTCGGACAGATACTTGGGGTCCACGAGCACCTTGGCCGTCGGATCGGCGGATGTCAGGGTAACCGTCCCGCGGCTCTTCGGTGCGACCAGGATCGGGCCCGCGACCAGGCCGTGCCCATCAGGTTCGCCGATGCCCTCGTCGTAGAACGGCGCGGGAGCGTAGATCATCTCGAGATCGGGCAGTTCCAGATCATCGCGTGACCGGAAGAACCCGTACGCCTCGGCGACGTTCGACGTGAGCATCCCGCGTCGTCGAGCCAGGTAGTTGATGAGCTGAAGAGGCTTCTCCGCATCGGCGAGAGTGCCGGACGGGACCCGATAGCCGAACATCGAGACGAGATGGTCGGAGAGGTTCGCGCCGACGTCGGGCGCGTCGACGACGACGTCCAGACCGAGGGGACGCAACTGGTCTGCAGCGCCGATGCCGGACAGCATCAGCAACTGCGGGGAGTTGATCGCTCCTCCGCTCAGGATCACCTCGCGTGACGCGCGAATCGTCTGTGTCCGTCCGCCGTGGCTCACCTCGACTCCCACGGCGCGGGTCCCGTCCAACACCACCTTGCGGGCGAGCGCACCGGTGACGATCGTCAGGTTCTTGCGGCTGCGCGCCGGATCGAGGTACGCCTCTGAGGTGCTCCAGCGAGCGCCGCGATGCTGGTTAACCATCGTCTCGGTGAAGCCCTCGGGTGACGCCGTGTTCGCCGGCTCGCGCCGATAGCCTGCCTTCTCGACGGCTTGGAGGAACATCTCGGTGTACTCGCGCGGACTCCGCTGCCTGGACACGTGAAGCGGGCCGCTGCGTCCGTGATCGGGGTCGTTCGAGCCTTCGACGGCCTCGATCCGCTTGAAGTACTCGAGCACACTCGCGTAGCCCCACTCGTCGCCTGCGGCCTGCGCCCACGCGTCGTAGTCGGCGGCGAAGCCGCGGACCCACATCATCGCGTTCATCGACGACGACCCACCGAGAACCTTCCCGCGAGGGAAGAAGATGCTGCGGCCTCCGAGTCCGGGCTGGGCCGCGGTCTGGTAGTTCCAGTCCAGGTCGGACTTGAACAGCTTGGAGAACGCCGCGGGGATCGCGGTGAACTTGTCCTTCTTCTCCGGGCCGGCCTCGAGGAGCACAACCTCCCGTCCTCGTTCGGCGAGACGCGCGGCGACGACTGCGCCTGCCGAACCCGCTCCGACGACGATGTACTCGGTCTGCGTGGGGATGCTCACGTGTCAGCCCTTCAGTGCGGAGACGACGATGGATGGCAGCTTGGCGAGGCTCGGTGCGCCCGCGAACTGCGCGAGGAGACGGCCCGTGGTCGCCGACGAACGGTTGTTGACGAACCACGGCGGCTTGGGTGACAGCGCCCACTCGGCGTGGATCACCGATCGCGGTGCAGGGCGGAACGGCCCGCGGATCACCGTGCGCTCCGGGCGATTGATGAGCCACGCGTTGTGGACCACTCCGATGCCGCTCTGGACGTCGTCGATCGTGTGGCCGGGGAAGGCGCCCCACGTCGCGGTGGGCGTCAGGAAGCCGAGACCGGTCCAGGCGTTGACGGCGATGGTGCCGTACCGCAGTTCGGCGATCAGGTCGTCGAACGTGGCGCCGAGCTCGCGAATCGTCTTGGGGTGCGCGATCAGATTCACGCCGAGTGTCCCGGCGAACTGGGTGTTCGCGGCGTCGACTGCGGCGCGTGCGAATTCGGCTCCGACTCCGGGCAGCTCAACGACGCCGAGGACGGGAGCGAAGTACTCGGTGGTCAAGAGCGGTTCGTCCTTCGAGGCTGCCAACCCTTCGACCAGGACACGTCCTCCGCCTGGGCCGAAACGCCCCGCTTCGGGGTACGTCGCGACCGCGCCGTCGACACGGCTGTCGCTGCCCGGGTAGTACGCAGGTCGAGCCGGTGCGGTGTCGAATGCCTTCTTCAAGGCGGCGAGGAACTCGTCGCGCTGCGGCCAGTCGGCGGACACGATCACCGACTGCGAAGCCACGCAGTTGTACCCGCCGTTGTGGAGGCGCTGCGTGGCGACGTGGGCGGCCTGGAACTCGATGTCCGCGCGCGACCACTTGCCGGGAAGGACGATGGTCGGCGACACACCGCCGAGTTCGCTCGTCACCGGGACCGAGAGGAGGGGAGTGCCCGCCTTCTTGCGTTCTGCGGCCTCCGGTCCGGTGCCCCACACGATGGCGTCGTGCGTGATCGCGCTACCCGTCATGTGCACGTGGGCGACACGGGTGTGCTCGACGAGCAGCTTGCCGACGTCGGCGCCACCGGTGAGGATCCGGACCGCGCCGAGTTCGATCAGCGGAGCGAAGACGGTCTGGAACGTCGGCAGCAGTGCGTCGGTGACCGGATTCAGCTTGAGTGCGACGACACGATTGAACGCGACGAGCTCGTAGAGCGTGTCAAGGGGCGCGATCGACATGATGTTGCCCGCGCCGAGCACCACTCCGACACCGCCGGTCTGCTCCGGGTGATGCTGCGCGAGCCCGGCGTCGCGGAGAGCATCGGCTCGGGTCACGCCTTCCTGAAGCCATACCTGAGCGGAGAATCCGCTGAGCAGAAGCATGTCGTTCAGTCCCGCGGGCATCGCCTGCACGGTGATGTGCCCTGACGCCTCACCGAACGTGGCGCCCGCCAGGGGGCTGTCGCCTGCGGCGAGTGCGCGCAGCGACTGGGCGACCACGCCGAGGCCACCGGCGAACGCGTACGGCCCCGACATCCACTCCTCGCCGACGAGCGGAGACGTCGGATCGAGCTTCTTGATCGTGATCGCGGCGTCGACCCATTCGCCCGCATGAGCGACGGTGAGGTCGCGCACCGTGTCGAGCAGGTCGGCCCGCTCGGTGAGCGACAGTGCGGCCCAACGGCGTTCGCCCTCGGTGAGGTCGACGATCGCTCGGTCGACGGCGGCGATGGACTGGTCGGCGGTCGTGGATGCCACGGGGGGTGCTCCGTCTCGGTGAGGTGCGCCGTGATCTTCGGGCTCGGCGCAGTGTGCGTCCATTCGACCATGTGCGGAGGCAGCGAGGATATGTGCCGACGCCGCTGTTTCGGCACCCAAGTTTGTGCGTACGCACAAACTGATCGTGGTGCGCGTCACCACGAGGGGCTAGGCTCACGTCCATGACTTCTGTGTTGATCGCACCCGAGGCTCGGAACCTGGCCGAACGAGTGGCAGTCGAGGTGCGTGCAGGCGACGACACGGTGATCGATTCGTTGATCAGTGCGATCGTGGCGTCCGATTCGTACTACTCCGAGGCGACGATGCTGACGGCCGAGCAATTGCGTGAGGCGTGCGTCGGCAACCTGCACGCGATGGTCGAGGCGCTTGCGGATCGTTCGCGGATCGACCTGCGTCCCGCACACGCCGCCGGTCGGCTCAAAGCCGAACTCGGCATCCCGATCTCCTCGCTGCTGCGGGCGTTTCGCCTCGGCGGACGAGCGCTCTGGGACCGGATCACCGAACTCGCCGACGGTCCCGGCGACATCGAGTTGAGCGGAGTCGCCGCCGACCTGTGGGAGATCGTCGACACCTACTCCGATGCTGCCGTCCAGGCCTACCACGACACCGAGATCGACCTGACCAGGGCTGACGAGATGCGGGCGGCGCGGCTCGTGCGGTCGCTCTTCGACGATCACTCCGGCCATCCGTCTCGACTTCTGGAGGCGATGCGCGGACTCGGTCTCCCTGAATCCGGAGTGTTCGGTGTTGTCGTCGCCGACTGCGATCCGACGGCGTTGACACCGGCGAGCCTGCGTCGGGGAGTGGCGGCGCTCGGTGTGCAGTCGGCATGGGACATGCACGTCGACTCAGTGGTGGGCCTCGTCATCGCACCGACCGCCGATGACGCGTACCGGGCCGCCGACCACGTGGGCGCCACGACCGGCGGGCGGGTCGGGATCGGCACGCTGTTCACGTCCCCGATGTCGATCGTGTCCGCGCTCACTGAGGCACGCAGCGCTGCGGGCGCGGCGAGCAGAGGCGTGACACGGTTCGGCGACGACCCTATCGCCCACCTGCTGGCATCCGACACCGCGGCAAGCGACGTGGCCGCCGCGCAGATCCTCGGACCGGTCCTCGGTCTGCCCGACACCGAGCGCTCCGACCTGCTCGCCGTCCTCGACGCGTGGTTCCGCTGCGGCGGATCGGCCACGAGGGTCGCCGACACCCTCTTCTGCCATCGGAACACGGTGCGCTACCGGCTGCGAAAGATCAGCGACCTGACTGGTCGAGACACCACCGATCCGGCGCAGTCTGCCGAACTGTACGTCGCGCTGAGGGCAGTGCAGTTGCGCGCAGGCTGAACAGGCGCGGTCAGTTCGCGAAGTGCGCCGTCAACTCGCCGACGATCTGATCCCACAGCGGTTCCGGCAGGTCGTGGGCCATGCCGTCGACCATGATGAGTCGACCGTCGGGCACCGTCGTCGCGACCGCCCGCGCACCGGACGGTCGCATCAGCTTGTCGTGGGTGCCGTGGAGGACCAGTGTTCGTGCGGTCGTCCGACGGTTGTGCCCGTCGAGGCGGCCCGACCCCAGAATCGCGGCGAACTGGCGGGCGAAGCCCATCGGGTAGTAGCAGCGTTCGATGTACTCGGTGACATTGGCGATGGCGACGTCAAGCGGTGCGGGGAAGACCGGGCTCCCGATGATCCCGTACATTCGGGCGCTGCGCTCGATGAGCTGTTCGCGTGTTGCGTCTTTCGGGGGAGGGGAGATCAGCGCCAGCATCTGGCGGGGACCGGGCGGCGGTAGAAACGGGCGGTTGTTGCTCGACATGATGACCGTCGCCGACAGTGTGCGGTCGGGGTGATCGGCGGCGAAGACCTGCGCGATCATGCCGCCCATCGACGCTCCGACGATGTGAGCACGGTCGATGGCGAGGTGATCGAGGACGCGGCGTGCGTCATCGGCCATGTCTGTGAGTGTGTAGGCGGACCCCGAGACCGGTATTCCGACGAAGAACTGCAGCAGTTTGATCGGCAGTGGAGCGCCGCCGGAGTGCACCCCGTCGAGCTTGTCGGACAGCCCCGAGTCGCGATTGTCGAACCGGATCACGTGGTATCCGGCGGCGGCGATCTTCTCGCAGAACTCCGTCCGCCAGTGCACCATCTGGGCACCCAGGCCCATGATCAGCAGGACCGCAGGGTCAGTCGCATCGCCGAACTCCTCGAAGCACAGGTCGATGTCGCCGGGAACCGTTCCGGTACGTGTCGTCATGAGTCCATCATGGCCGACGGCGGGAAGCACGGTCAGTGCACGGTCGCGACGACCCCGCCGGCAGCGACCAACAGTGCGATGTAGACCATCGCGTGGAGACGATCGGGAATCCGAGGCGGTCGGCGTCGAAGGACGACCACGACCGGGATCGACGCCGCGAGGAGCGCGGCGGCGGCCCCGACGTCAACCGATCCCACAAGGCCCGGCGCCGGAGTCGCAACGGATCGTTCGGAGAGAGACACGACGAGCGCAGGAACGACGATCGCGAGGGTGAGCGGATTGGCCAGGGCGGCGGCGTCGGACATCGTCGACCCGGCTCGTCGCAGGAGCGGGACTGTCATGACGCTCCCGCCGACGCCCAAGAACGCGGCGACAGTTCCAATCGGGATGCCCGTCCACGTCGACATGCCGTCCGTCCCGGTGCCTCCGAGCGTGGACGCCCGCGGCGTGCGCACGAAACCCGGTCGGACCACCAGATCGAGAACCGTCGCGGCGACGTATGCGACGAAGCCCCAGGTGATCAACGAGTCCGGTGCGAGTCGGCCGGCCCACGCACCCGCGGCTCCGCCGAGGGCGAGCAGTCCGAACAGCCCGGCCCTACCGCCCAACCCCGCGAGCACACGGCGATTCGTGGATGCCGTCGCCACCGCTGCGTTCACGAGCATCACCAGCGCTGATGTCGCTGTCGCAATCCGGATCGCGTCACCACCGAACGAGGCGTCGACAATCGTGATCACGGGAACGGTCACGAATCCGCCTCCGAATCCGAAGAGAACCGTGGTGACACCCACCGTGGCGCCGATGATCAGGAGTGCGACTGTTGTCATGTCTCCACTTCAGTCGACGACACTCAAGGCGGGCAATCGATAGTGCGCCAATCACCTTCGAGTGTCGGCCACTAGTATCGGAGTCGTGTCCAGGCTGACGATCGACGACTACGAAGACCTGCCGATCGACGTGCTCCCAGTCGGGACCGACTACGGCTCGGATGCCGTTCTTCCGCGGCACAGCCACCGTCGGGCGCAGTTGTTGTACGGATCGACCGGGGTGATGGACGTCGAGACCGACGACGGCCGGTGGATCGTTCCGGCCGAACGCGCCGTTCTCATCCCGCCCAGCACTCCACATCGAGTGCACATGCACGGCGTGTCGACGTGGAGTGTGTACATCGACCCCGGTGCGGTGCCGTGGTGGCCAGCGTCGTGCATGGTGATCGAGGTGGAACCGCTGCTCCGCGAGATCCTCGGGGCGGTCGGTCGGCTGTCCCTGGACAGTCCTCGGTCCGAACGCGACTCGACGCTCATCGCTTTGATGCTGCACGAGATAAGCGTCCTCGCGCCGTCGCCGTTCGACGTCGTGCTCCCGGAATGTGAACCGCTCCGCGGGCTGTGCCGCGCCTACATCGCGAAGCCGGACGTCGGCGTGAGCACAGGCGATTGGGCAGCGACGGTGTCGCTGAGCACACGCACGTTCGACCGCAGGTTCCGCGAGCAGACGGGCGTCAGCGCTGCAGTGTGGCGCACTCGGGCTCGTCTCCTGGCGGCACTCCCGATGCTGGTCACCGAGACCGTCACCGAAGTGTCGGCTCGGTTGGGATACTCCTCGCCCGCCTCGTTCACCGCGGCGTTCACAAAAGCCGTGGGATCGCCGCCGTCTGCGTTTCGCGGGGCAAGACGGGACGGCGACGTCTGATCCGTGCCTCGGTTGGTGGCGTTCGGCGAGTCTGTCGTAGTCTGGCCGCCGCACGTCGCTGGGAAAAGGGGACGGCAGACGACGGATCGAGGCGATATGAAGCGAAGAATCACGGCAGTGATCAGCGTTGCGCTCATGGCATGTGCGCTGACACCGACCGGATCGGTGATCGCGTCGCCGACATCCGAGGTCCTCGCGCGGTATCTGGACGCGCCGCTGCCCAATCGCGACGCGTCGCACGGCGCCGGAGCTCCCAATCCCGATCTCCCGCACCGAAGCTCTCAGATCCGTCCCCTGCTCGCCCAGGCCCGGTCGGAGGCACTCGCTCCATCACGGTACGGCGCACTCCTGTACACGTATTGGCTGGTGCGCACCACGGAGAAGGCCGGTATCGATCTCGCGCAATGGAATCCTCGAGCCGGGGCGACGGCGAACCTGACCAATCTCGAACGCTCGTACCGCTATTACGAGGATCTCCAGCTCGCTCATCGTGAACTTCGATGGGCCGGGATGGCAGGCCAGGTCGGGGCCGATTTCGGGGGAGGACTCATCGACCTCGAACTCGGCGGGCGGGTGTTCGAGATCTCCCGGCTCCAACCGGTCATGGCGGAGATCGTCCGCAGGTCGTCGGCTGCCGGTGGTGACCGAGTGGTCGCGGCGTTGCCCGCCGGCGTGCGCGCGCTCGCGGAGGTCGGTGCGACGATCACACCCGCCGACATCACCGCGGTGATCGGACAGATCCTCGTGATGCAGAAGAACATCTTCGGCGACCTGATGCCGCTGCACACCGCCTACGTCGACGGAGGTCTCGATGCCGTCCGCGAGCTCGTCCGAACAGGGCTGTACCCGACGGACGTCCTCGATGCGTTCACCGACATCGCATCCGGGGACGCCGCCCGCATCTCGGCGGGCAACGGCGCACTTCTCCGTCGGGAGCAGGAGGCCGTGGTCGCGCGCCAATGGGACGAGACGAGAGCGTACCGGGCGCCGGTAGGTGATGCGCTGACGTACGCGTCGACGATCGTCGGTTCGCCGTCCGTGGCCGGGGTCCGACCGATGAGGGCCCATCGACCGTATGACGTGACCACACGAGTCGCGGGTCGGACCGTGCGGGTCACGACACCGCTGCCCTCGTGGAACTGGTCGGTCTTCGTGTCGCGCTGGGAGTACATCAACGCCGAGCTGCTGCCCAAGTACGAGTGGCAGGTGGCGCACAACTGGGACGCCCTCGCCGCCTACATGCGTACGCCGTACGATCGTCAGCTGCAGCAACACCGTGTCCTGTTCAACCTCGGGCCGCTTGCGCAGAGCATTCTCGACCAGACGAAGGTGACCGTGAAATGACCAAGTCAGCACTCATGCGGATGGTGCTCGTCCCGCTAGTCGGCGTCGTGGCTCTCGCCTCGGCGGGCGTAGCGTCGGCGGCTCCTGGCGATCCGGACGGCAGGTGCGTCATCGACGACGCCAGCGCTGCGACGACGATAGACAGCCTGATGGATCACTGCACAAGTCAGCAGATTCTCGACCTCTTCGATTCCGCGGCCCCGGGAACGCTTCCCGAACCGGGTCGCTACCGTCTCTACCTGCTTCCCGCGCAGAAGGGAAAGAACGGTGTCGACGACTACCAGGACTCGAAGATCTTCACCACGACGCAGTCGAAGCTCGGCGACGGGCTGACGTTTGCGAAAGGACCTCAAGGCCAGCCGTGGGTGTACAAGAACTACATCACGGGCAGAGACGCGGGAGGCCCGGTGGTCTTCGCGCCACGGTCGTTCGCAGATCGGCGACCGACGTGGACGGCCGATTTCAGCCGCGATTTCGGCGGCCTGATGATCAGCACACAAGAGTACCGGAGACTCACCTCGACAGTGTGGATCGGCCGAGACTTCCTCGGTCCGGGCACGTCCGCGAAGCCACCGTCGAGCGGCGGAACGATCGCGTTCACCAAGCGGTAGCGTCAGGCTCGTCTGGGTGCGACCATCGGACCATGGAATACGACGACGTGGTCCGCACGACGTTCGCCGCACGTGACTTCACCGCCGACGACGTGTCCGACGACGACCTGTACCGGATTCTCGAGACCGCGAGGTTCGCGCCGAGCGGCGGCAACCGCCAGGGCGCCCACGTCGTGGTGATCCGGGATCCGGTGACCAAACGGGCGCTGGCCGACCTCAGTCGCACCGGCGGTCGCCGGTACCTCGCGCAGAAGGCGGCAGGGGAGAATCCGTGGAATCCCGTGCACCCGACGGCCGTCACCCAGTCGGAACTGGACGCAGTTCGAGGTCTCGGGGCGTTCGTCGCGCCGATCGCCGATGCACCGGTGGTCCTCGTGGTCACGGTCGACCTGGCATCGGTGGCGGCCTTGGACGCCGACTTGGACCGCATCGCGGTGGTCCCGGGAGGGTCCGTGTATCCGTTGATCTGGAACATCCTGACTGGCGCGAGGGCGGCAGGGTTCGGCGGCACCATCACCACGATGGCAGTGGCCGAGGAGCCCGCGGTCCGGGAACTTCTCGGGATTCCGGAGCATCACGCGCTCGCGGCAGTGGTCCCGTTGGGCCGACCGGTCAGACAACTGACTCGGCTGCGTCGTGCGGAGGTCGAGGCGTTCGTGACGCGAGAGAAGTTCGACGGCTCGGCGTTTGGTCGTTGATGCTGCTCAACGGCCTCGTCGCGGCGTCGTCGACCGTCGCCGCCACACGCTCCCGGCTCACGAAGACGCAGACATTGGCCGATCTCATCGGACGACTCGAACCGTCGGAGGTCGCCGCCGCAGTCGGGTTGCTCCTCGGGCGCCCTCGCCAAGGTCGACTCGGTATCGGGTGGCGCACCGTGCACAAAGCACGACCGGAGCCCGGGGCCGGGTCGGTGCTCACGGTGAGCGACGTGGACGAGGCCTTCTCGACGCTAGTCGGAGCGCACGGCACCGGATCGGCTGCCGTGCGTGCACAGACGCTCGACCGATTGCTCGGCCGAGCCGACGTCGCAGAACAGGACTATCTGTTGCGAGTCATGATCGGCGAGATGCGAACGGGAGCCCTGGAAGGTGTGCTCGTCGACGCCGCAGCCCTGGCCACGGACACGCCGAAAGAGATCGTTCGTCGCGCAGTGATGCTCAGCGGTGACCTGGGCGGCACCGTCCGCGCGGCACTGTCCGGTGACGACCTCACCGAGGTCGGTTTGACGCCCGGTGTTCCCGTCCAGCCGATGCTGGCCGGATCGGCTCCGAGCGCGGGAGAAGCGACGACGGGCATGGGCGCGTCGTCCGTCGAGTACAAGCTCGACGGAGCGCGACTCCAAGTGCACCGTGTAGGCGGTGTGGTCACCGCCTACACGCGGAGCCTCGCCGACATCACCGACCGAGTCCCGGACATCGCTGCGCTGGTAGCGACGTTCCCCGGAGGTGACCTGGTGCTCGACGGCGAGACGCTTGCACTCGACGAGTCCGGTGCCGCGCGTCCCTTCCAGGACACGATGAGCGGGCTGGGCCGGGATGCCGCCTCCGCTTTGCACGTGTGGTTCTTCGACGTCCTGTACGGCGAAGGACGGTCGTTGATCGACGAGCCGCTGTCCGTACGACGCGAGGTTCTCGCGCGGGTCGCAGGTGACCACGTCATCGGCGGGTCGGTCCTGCCCGACGCAGATCCGGCTGCGGCGCAGGCCGTGCTCGACGAGGCCCTGGCGCGCGGCCACGAGGGGATCGTGGTGAAGTCACTCGACTCGGTGTACGCGGCCGGACGGCGCGGTGCGAACTGGGTGAAGGTGAAACCGGTCTACACCTACGACCTCGTGGTGCTCGCCGTCGAACACGGTTCGGGCCGCCGGTCGGACTGGCTGTCGAATCTTCACCTGGGAGCACGCGACCCCGACGGCGAGTTCGGTGAGCCAGGCGGGTTCGTCATGGTCGGCAAGACGTTCAAAGGGCTCACCGACGAGACTCTGCGTTGGCAGACTTCTCACTTCCCGACGATCGCCACCGGCGACGACGGCCACGTGATGCGTGTCCGCCCCGAGACGGTCGTCGAGATCGCCATCGACGGTGTGCAACGGTCGACTCGATATCCCGGAGGGGCAGCGCTCCGATTCGCTCGTGTCAAGCGGTATCGCACCGGCGTCGACGCGAAACCGCCGTCCGAGGCCGACACCATCGGCGCGATACGACAGCTGCTGCCCGGCTGAAACGAGTGGCGGGCCGCTCAGGCGGTGGCGCGGGTCCGGGACGTCAGGAGAGCCTCGACGATCGAATCGGTCGTCATGACCAGGCCCGCGCGTTTGGCGATGTAGTCGGCAGCCATCTCGTGCTCGTCACGGCTGAAGTCGGCCATGGCGTCAACGGCGAAGAACGGTGCGACGTCGCTCATGAAGGCGTCCGTCGCGCTGATCATGCACCCCATGTGGGCGTACACGCCGATCACGATCAGCTGGTCGCGTCCGTGATGGGCGAGCAGCTGACGCAGATCGGTTCGGGCGAAACCCGAGTACCGCCACTTGGTCACCTGGATGTCGCCGTCGCGAGGCGCGAGTTCCGGAACGATCTGCTCGTCGCGCCCGGACACGAGGCCCGTTCCCCAGAAGTCGCGCAGAATGCCGCGCCGAGCGGGATGCTGATCGCCGGGTTGGGCCGTGTAGACCACCGGGACACCGGACTCCTCGGCCGCCTCACGGATGCGGACCATGTTCGCCAAGGCCGTCGACATCGGCTCTTCGTTACGCTGGTAGGCGTCGATGAAGTACTCCTGCATGTCGTGGATGAGCAGGGCTGTCCGATCGGCGGCCAGATCCCACTCCACGCGAGCAGGAAAGGGGCCGAGCGGGATTCGGTACGGGGTGATGGATGGAATCGCCATGCCATTAGGCTAGCCTTACCTTGTGACCTTCACCAGTTGGCCCTCTGAACTCGCCGAACAGTATCGATCCGAGGGGCTGTGGTGCGCCGAGACCTTCGACGATGTGCTGACCGCACGCGCATCGGATCCGTCGATCGCCGACCGCACCGCTGTCGTCGACGTGGATCGGTCGTGCACCTACCGTGAACTCGACCTACGGGTCGGACGCCTCGCCGCAGGATTCTCCGCACTCGGAATCGAGCCCGGCGAACGCGTCCTGCTCCAGATGCCGAACGCGATCGAATTCGTGGAGACCGTGTTCGCGTTGTTCCGACTCGGCGCACTGCCGGTCTTCGGTCTGCCCGCGCACCGGGAGGCTGAACTCGTCGGCATCGCACGTGCTGCTGACGTGGTGGCGATCGTTCATCCTCGGGTGCACGATCGATTCGATCACTCGGCGTTGGCCCAGACCGTCGCCGACCAGGTCGACACAGTTCGGCGCCTGATACCGATCGACACCCTCGAATCGCTGCACACCGACCCGTGTGGCCACCCGCGGTCGGAGCCGGAGTCCGTTGCGTTCCTGCAGCTCTCGGGAGGCAGCACCGGCGTGCCCAAACTGATTCCCCGCACCCATGCCGACTATCTGTACAGCGTGTGGCGGAGCAACGAAGTGTGCGGAGTCTCCGGCGACACCGTGTACCTGGTCGTCCTGCCCGTCGCACACAACTTTCCGATGTCGTCGCCAGGCATCCTCGGCGCGCTCTACGCAGGCGGAACTGTCGTGCTGTCGCCGTCCCCGGCGCCGTCGGCGGCGTGGCCGCTGGTGGAAAGCGAGCGCGCGACGATGGTCGGACTCGTTCCGCCCCTCGCTCGGCTGTGGACCGAAACGGCTGAGCGAGGCACGACCCAGGACATCTCCAGTCTGGAGACGATCCAGGTCGGAGGGGCGCGCTGCCCAGACGAACTCGCCCGCCGGATCGGCCCCGCGCTCGGCGTCACGTTGCAGCAGGTCTTCGGCATGGCGGAAGGGCTCGTCTGCTACACCCGGCTCGACGACCCGATCGACGTCGTGACCCGGACGCAGGGCAGGCCGATGTCGCCGCTGGACCAGCTGAGACTGGTCGACGACGATGGGGCGGCCGTCGCCGAGGGTCCGGGTTTCCTCGAGGTCCAAGGTCCGTACACGATTCGCGGCTACTGGAACGGCGCGGCCCCGGCGTCGTTCGCGCCCGACGGCTGGTACCGCACCGGCGATGTCGTCGAGATCACGGACGGGGGTGATCTCGTGGTGCTCGGGCGCGGGGGCGACCGCATCAATCGAGGCGGCGAGAAAGTGTCCGCGGAGCAACTCGAAGAGCATCTCCTCGAACACCCGGCAGTCCGAGACGTGATCGTCGTCGCCGTCGCCGACGAGTACCTCGGCGAGCGGACCTGCGCGTATGTGATCGCCGTCGACTCCGGCGAGCCGCCGAGCCTGCCGATGCTGCGGGCGTTCGCGCGTGATCGAGGACTCGCCGACTGGAAACTGCCCGACAGTGTCGTCGTGGTCGACGGGTTCCCCGAGACGGGAGTCGGAAAAGTGAGCAGGCGTCGACTGCGCGAAATCCTGACCGAACAGAACAAGCCGCGAACGGTCGCGGCGGATGAAAGGTGAACACCCACATGACAGCGAGTGAATCGACACTGACACGTGAACGGATCGTCGACGATCTCGCCGAGATGCTCGGAGTGGGGCCCGACGAACTCGGCGACGACGTCAACGTTCTCGACATGGGGCTCGACTCGGTGCGTCTGATGTCGCTGGTCGAGAGATGGCGAGCGGACGGGTCCGTCGACGTCGACCTCGTCACCCTCGCCGAAGTGCCAGAGGTCGGCGCGTGGGTTCGCGAACTGACCGGGCGGGTGTGACATGCGAGTCGTGACACTCGGCTACCAGACCTGGGGCCATCGGACGCTGTCCGCGGTGCTCGGCACCGATCATGAGGTGGCACTGGCGGTGACTCACCCGGCGAGCGATCACCCGTACGAGCAGATGTGGGCCGACTCTGTAGAGGACCTCGCGCGTGCCAACGGCGTGCCCGTTCATGTGGCGACACGCGCGGACCAGGAGCTGATCGACGCGGTGGTGGCGGCTGAGCCGGACCTGATCGTCGCCAACAACTGGCGGACCTGGCTGCCTCGTGAGATCTACGACGCGCCGACACACGGCACGCTCAACATCCACGATTCGCTTCTTCCGCGCTACGCGGGGTTCTCGCCGATCCTGTGGGCACTCCTCAATCGGGAGTCTCATGTCGGAGTGACCGTTCACCGCATGGATGAGGGCTTGGACACCGGTCCGATCGTCGCGCAGCAGGCGGTTCCCGTCGGTCCGACGAGCACCACGACAGAACTGGTCCTCGCGACGATGGACCTGATCGAGCCGCTTGTGGTCCGTTCACTCTCCGACCTCGCAGCCGGAACTCTGCGCGAGACTGTGCAGGCTCCGGCGTCCATGACGTACTTCCACAAGCGTTCCGACCTCGAATCGCGTATCGATTTCACCTCGAGCGCCGACGACATCGAACTGCTGGTGCGGGCACAGTCTGACCCGTATCCGAACGCGCACTTCACGTTCCGAGGCGCGCACGTCCGCGTGCTGAAGGCGCATGTGTCTACGGGCCGATTCGGCGGCACCCCCGGCAGAGTGACCGTGCCCTATGAAGGGGGAGTGGCTGTGGTCTGCGGTTCGTCGCGCACCTCGCCTGACGCTGCCATCGTGTTCGAGACGCTGCGCCTGGAAGACGGTTCGGAAGTGTCGGCGACAGACTTCTTCGGCACTCGTGGCGGCTACATAGACCTCGGCTGACTCATCGTCGGCATGCGAGCGCAGGCCCCGGATCGAGAACGATCCGGGGCCTGTGCGTCAGCGTGAGGCGAATTGATCGACGGCGCCGGGCACCGGCTCGGCTGGATCGTTGCCCAGTGCCACGATGCGGTTGTCGGCGTCGACGTGGACCACCTTCGGCTCGTGCAGGACGACCTCTGCCTCGGAGAACTGGCCGTACGACATGATGATGACAAGATCGCCCGGATTTACGAGGTGCGCGGCGGCGCCGTTGATGCAGATGCGGCCCGATCCGGATTCTCCGGTGATCGCGTAGGTCTCGAGGCGGGCGCCGTTGGTGATGTCGACGACGCTCACCTGCTCACCTTCGACGAGGTCGGCGGCGGCCATCAGGTCGGCGTCGATAGTGATCGATCCCACGTAGTGCAGGTCCGCCTGGGTCACGGTGGCGCGATGGATTTTGCCGTTGACAAGGGTGCGGTTCATTAGGTCGAAACCTTTCGGTCGGTAGTGGGAACGATTCAGTTCGCTGCTGAGTCTGCGGCCATGGCCTCGCGCAGACTCAGCGGTCGGAGGTCTGTCCAGTTCTGCTCGACGTAGTCGATGCAGGACGCGCGGTCGATGCCGTCTGGAGCGCCATGAACAATGCGCCAACCTGCGGGAACGTCTGCGAATGACGGCCACAGTGAATGTTGTTCCTCGTCGTTGATGAGCACGAAGAACGTGCCCGACTCGTCGTCGAACGGATTGGTGGACAACGGAACTCCTGTCGTAGATGGACTCGCGAGCGCGGTCGGACTCGAGTTCAGCGGGCGAGCTCCACGCTGATTCAAGCGTAGGCTACCCTAACCTTGTGGCCAATGATTCTGCGAAGCCGACTGAGACGAAGGACCGACGATGACCCCGACTGCGATGATCCCGACTGGGTTCCTTGCGGGGGATCGTCCGGCCGAACGCGGCACCCACGTGCTCGTCGACGCGGACACGACACCCCGTCTGCTTGTGCTCCGCACGATGTGGGGCGCCAATCGCTACACGATTCCGGCGATGGTCCTCGTCGTCCTGCACTTCGTGGGCGAAGCGCTGGTGCCGGTGATCATGGGCCTGGCTATCGATCGAGCCGTCCTGACACAGGACTGGGACGCGCTGCTCCGGTGGCTGCTGGTCCTCGCCGCGGATTTTGCGCTCTTGTCGTTCACGTGGCGGTTCGGCGACCGGATGGCCGTGTACGGGCTCAACGTGATCGAGCACCAGTTCCGGATGCGGGTCACCGACCGCATGCTGGATCCGGCGGGTACCGACGGGCCGGCCCGCTTGCCGGGCACCGCGTTGAGTATTGCGACCTCGGACGTCGGACGCCTGTCACGTGCGGTGCTTCTCGCGGTGTTTCCGGTCGGGGAGATGGCGTCCGTCGTCGTCGCCGGCGTGATCCTGCTGTGGATCTCGTGGCCGCTCGGGGTGGCCGTCCTGCTCGGCGCGCCGGCGATGTTCTGGATCCTCGACCGCGCAGGCGCCCCGCTGCGGTCCAGGACTGAGCGGCAGCAGGAGTCCGTCGGATTGGCCGCGGGTACCGCGGGCGATCTCGTCGCGGGGTTCAGGGTCCTCAAAGGCATCGGAGCCGAGGGGGAAGCGGCGAAGCGATACCGGGCGGCAAGTGGGCAGGCCCGCGACCACGCGATCGCTGCGATGCGGACGGAGGGGGCGTACGTCGCTCTGCTGCAGACGGTGTCGTCGATCTTCATCATCGCCGTGGGTCTGGCAGCCGGAATCATGGCGGTCGACGGGCAGATGGGTCTCGGACAGTTGATCACCGTCGTCGGTCTGACGCAGTTCATCATGGGCCCCCTCAACGCGATCGGCACCAACTTCGGCGCCGTGTGGAACGGCGCGGTGCCCAGTGCCGCGCGTGTCCTGTCGGTGCTCCAGGCCGGTCCTGGGGTTCGCGCCGGTGCTCGACGTGACGCGTCGGGGTCGCTCGAGATACGGGGCCACGACGACATCCCCGACATCGACGTTCCCGAGCGCGGACTCACAGTGATCACCGCTGACCAGTCCGCTGCGCGTGCGCTCACCGCGGCACTGGCGCGCGAAGAGGCGCCGTCGGGCTCGTCGGTTCGAGTCGGAGGGGTCCACATCGACGACCTCGAACTGGCTGCGGGTCGCGCGGCAGTCCGTGTCGCGCCGCACACGCCGCATCTGTTCGAGGGTTCCGTCATCGAGAACATCGCAGCCGTCGCCGACGACGGTCACGTGGGCGCTGATCGAGTCACCCGGGCAGTGTTCGCCGCGGCCTGCGACGACGTGGCCGCAGTCCTCCGCGACGGCCTCGACACTTCGGTCGGCGAAGCGGGGCAGATGCTGTCCGGAGGTCAGCGCCAGAGAGTCGGCTTGGCCCGAGCACTCGCAGCCGAGTCTGCCTTTCTCGTCCTGACAGATCCGACGACAGCAGTGGACTCGATCACCGAGGCGACAGTCGTCGAACGTGTGCGCGCGGCCAGATCGGATGCCGCGACCATCGTGTTCACCCAATCGCCGGCGTGGGTCGCCGCTGCCGACACCGTAGTTCGACTCGACGCCACAGCACAGGAGGCCACCAGATGAGCGACCGGCCCGATCACGTCTACTTGCCGGTCGCCGACTGGCGGCGCACGATCAGGCACTTGCTGATCCATCTCGGGCGCCACAAGGCTCGCTTGGCAGCGGTCGTCGTCGCAATGGCAGCCTCAGGAGCCTTCGGGTTGGTCACGCCGCGCCTGCTGGGTTCGATCGTCGACGTCGTGGCCACGGGTGGAGACGCTTCGGAGGTGCTCGTTCGTGCCGGGCTGATGGCACTGGCCGCCGTCGCGTGCGCCGTGTGCGCGGGGATCGGCATCGCGGCGGCCGCCACCGTCTTCGAAGCGGTGCTCGCCGACCTGCGCGAGGAGATGCTGGAGACGGTCTTGCGGCTCCCCGTGGCGCGGGTCGAGGCCGCGGGCAGCGGAGACGTGCTCTCCCGAGCCACCGACGACGTGGACAAAGTCAGTGAAGCGATCGGGAAGGCGCTGCCCGCACTGCTCATGGCGCAAGCGGGAGTCGTCGTCACGGTCATCGGTCTGGCGGCGATCGACTGGCGGTTCCTGCTTGTCGCAGTCGTCACTGCGCCGCTGTACGTGTTGACCGCGCGTATGTACATACGGCAGGCGCCCGCCGTGTACGCCGCTGAACGAACCGCGGCAGCTGATCGCG
Source organism: Gordonia malaquae NBRC 108250 (assembly GCF_000344135.1). GTDB lineage: Bacteria > Actinomycetota > Actinomycetes > Mycobacteriales > Mycobacteriaceae > Gordonia > Gordonia malaquae. The sequence goes on from NZ_BAOP01000046.1 coordinate 17,910, forward strand.
CTCACCACGTCCTCGGGCCCGTGCAGGGGTTGCCGACCGTCCGTGCCTTCGACCTCGGCGGTCCGCTGAGCAGCCGGATCGACACGTATTCGTGGGCGGTGGTCCGGCGCTCGATGCAGGCGGTGGTCCTGCAGAACAGGCTTGCGGGGCGATTGAACCTCGGTGAGTTCATCGGCATGACCGTCATCCTCCTGGTCGGATTCGCGCTCGTCGGGGACGGCGCGATCACCGTCGGTGCGACGACCGCGGCCATGCTCTTCTTTCTCGCGCTGTTCGACCCCATCGGGCAGGTCATGTACGTGCTCGACGATCTGCAGTCCGGCGCCGCAGCACTCGGTCGCATCGTCGGGGTTCTGGACATCCCGCGCGACGCAACGGAGTCGGACGACCGTCGACATCAGGACGACGGCACGGGCCTCGTCGCCGACGGCGTTCACTTCGGCTATTCGGCCGACCATCAGATCCTCCACAACGTCTCGGTCGCAGTTCGGCCGGGCGAGCACGTTGCGCTGGTCGGCATGTCCGGTGCCGGAAAGAGCACTCTCGCGACGATCCTCGCCGGCATCCACCCAGCGGGTCGGGGGTCGGTGACGCTCGGCGGGACGCCGGTGCTCGACATTCCGGACGCCGACCGTGCTCGGCGAGTGGCACTCCTGACACAGGAGGTCCACGTGTTCTCCGGGACTCTCCGAGACGACCTCATGTTGGCTCGACCCGACGCGGACACCGAACGGCTGTGGGGTGCCCTCGAGACCGTTGGCGCGGCCGACTGGGTTCGAAGCCTGGACGCGGGGCTCGACACGGTTGTCGGGGAGCACGGCCACCAGGTCGATGCGATGGTGGCGCAGCAACTGGCGCTCGCTCGTATCGAACTGCTTGATCCCGACGTCGTCATCGTCGACGAAGCCACGGCCGATGCGGGCAGTGTCGGCGCGGGCGTACTCGAGGACTCGGCAGCAGCCGTGCTCGCAGGACGGTCCGCGCTGATCATCGCCCACCGGCTCAGTCAGGCAGCTGTGGCAGATCGCATCATTCACCTCGAAGGCGGGCGAGTGGTCGAATCCGGCCCGCATGCGCAGCTGGTGGCGTCGGGGGGTCGTTACAGCGACATCTGGCGCGCGTGGACAAACGGGCGCGGGGACGTCTGAGACCGAGGTCACGAATGCCAATGCCGGCAATATAGGTTAGGCTAACCAAAGGTCGAACGATGTGAGTTCGGCGAAATGAACGAACGACTCAAGGGATAGAGGCAACACGTGCTCATGCGAACCGACCCGTCAAGCGTTATCGACATTGTGGGCATCGGATTCGGGCCGTCGAATCTCGGCTTGGCGATCGCGATCGAAGAACACAACAGCACGGCGCCGCAGGCAGATCAGCTCACCGCGGCGTTCGTCGAGTCGAAACATGCGTTCGCATGGCACCCGGGGATGCTGCTCCCCGGAACGACCATGCAGATCTCGTTCCTCAAAGACCTCGTCACACAGCGCAACACGACGAGCGAGTTCTCATTCTTGAGCTACCTCGCGGACCGGGGCAGGATGGCCCATTTCATCAACCATCAGACGTTCTTCCCCACGCGTCGGGAGTTCCACGATTACCTCGGGTGGGCCGAGCAGAAAGTGTCGGCCGACGTTCGTTACGGCACCCGAGCCACCGCCGTCGCAGAGGCCGACGGTCACCTCGTCGTCGAAGCGATCGGACCGAACGGGCCGATCACGCTGAACGCACGCAACGTGGTCGTGGCCGGCGGCCTGCGCGAATCACTGCCCGAAGGAGTCACCTCCTCGGCTCGTCAGTTCCACAATCATCGCCTTCTCGATCACCTCGACGGGTTGCCGTCCACGCGCCACCGCCGCTTTCTCGTGGTCGGTGCAGGCCAGAGCGCTGCCGAGGTCGTCGAGTACCTGCACGACAATTATCTGGACACCGAGGTTCACAACGTGTTCGCCAAGTACGGGTATGTGCCCGCAGACGACAGCCCGTATGCGAACCGGATCTTCGACGCCGCCGCCGTCGACGATTTCTATTCGGCCGACGAGACTCAGCGCGCTTCGCTGCTCAACTACCACCGGTCAACCAACTATTCGTGTGTCGATCTCGACCTCATTCGGGAGTTGTACCGCCGTGAGTACGCCGAACATGTCGACGGAGACCGGCGACTGTTCATGCGTGGTGCGTCTAAGCTCGTCGGCTCGGACGAGACCGATGACGACGTGCAGGTCACAATCGAGAACCTGCTCACCGGAGAAGCGGAGACAATGGCCGTGGATGCCGTCGTATACGCGACCGGCTTCACTCCCACAGACCTGAGCGGCCTGCTCGGCGACCTCGTGGAGCCTGATCAGTCGAACGGGGGAGTCGATCGTGACTACCGCGTCGTCACGACTCGGCCCATCTCCGGAGCTGTGTACACCCAGGGCGGAACCGAACACACCCATGGGCTCACGTCGTCGTTGCTCTCGAACATCGCGATACGTTCCGGCGAGATTCTCGACTCGGTCCTGTCTGCGCGAGCATTCTCTCGCACAGCCTGAACTGACGCCGGCGAGAACGCCCTGTGTCAGGGTGGAGGCATGCTGCGCACACTCGCCGACGTCATGGGATCAGTTGCCGCCTCGTACGGTCTCGACGAGACCAACCCGCTTGCGGTGCAACCGAATCGAGATGTGGTCGTGCTGCTGATCGACGGGCTCGGTGCGGAGCTCATCGCGCGTCACGCGGATATCGCACCGACCCTGAACTCCCATGTCGCTCACGTTGTGCAGGCAGGATTTCCCGCTACCACGGCGACGAGCCTGACGACACTCGCCGTCGGCGCCCCGTGCGCGGTGCACGGTGTGGTCGGCTACAGTTTCGCCGTGCCGCACGCGGGGGACATCCGCACGTTCAACGCATTGCGCTGGACGCTTGATTCAGCACAGGGGCCAGATGCTCGAGACCTCGTAGACCCCGAGGCCGCACAGCCTGTGAACAGCAGGCTTCAGGATCTCGCCGCAGCGGACATCGATGTCCACTACGTCGTTCCCGGTTACCAGGAGTCGTCGGGGCTCACCCGAGCCGCGTTCCGGGCCACCGGCGTCGTCCACCCTGCTAAGACCCTGGATGAGCTGCGCGACGGGATACTGGCCGTCGCGAGACATGACGGCCCGCAGCGTCGTTTCGCATACGCCTACTATCCCGACCTCGACATGAACGGTCACCTGCATGGGCCCGAGTCGCCGGAGTGGCTGGCGGTTCTCGCAACCGTCGACAGCTTCGTCGCGGATCTGTTCTGTGACCTTCCGAGCACGTGCACACTGCTTGTCACCGGAGACCACGGGATGATCCGTGCAGGAACGGCGGTCGACCTGGACGCAGACGTGGACCTGCACCGGGGAGTTCGGTTGATCGCAGGCGAGGCGCGAGTCCGGCACGTGTACCTCGACCGCGTATCGGATCGAGACGACGTGGCCGCCGCGTGGGCCGGTGCTCTGGGTTCTCACGCGAGCGTGGTCACCCGCGAACAGGCGTTGGACGAACACTGGTTCGGCCCGATGACGCCGTCAGACCTCGTGCGGGCGCGCATCGGCGACCTCATCGTTGTAGCCGAAGGCGACACGGTTCTGGTGCGGCCGGAGACCGAGCCGATCGAAGCCGCGATGCCTGGTCACCATGGTGCGTGGACGGCGGACGAACAGCTGGTGCCGGTGGTGAGCAACCGATGATCAACATCCGGGCCGTGACGGTGACGGCGTTCGCTTTCACCGTCACGATGATCGGGACCACGATCCCGACTGCGCTGTACCCGATCTATTCTGATCGACTCGGCTTCACCTCGCTGACCGTGACGGTGCTCTTCGCGGTGTACGCAGTCGGTGTGTTCGCGGCTCTTCTGCTGTTCGGTCGTGTGTCCGACCAGATCGGGCGGCGGCCGGTTCTTATCGCTGCGCTCCTGTTCGCAGTGCTCAGCGCGGCCGTGTTCTTGGTGCCGCCGAGCCTCGGAACTCTGATCGTCGGACGGTTGCTCTCCGGAGTGAGCGCTGGCTTGATGACCGGCACCGGAACAGCCGCGATCATCGACCTGTATCCGATCGAGCGTCGGGCGACCGCTGGAGTGCTGGCGGTCGCGGTCAACTCCGGGGGCCTCGGGCTCGGCAACCTGTTCGGCGGGGTTGTCGCCGATCTGAGTGCGTCGCCGCTGGTGGTGCCCTTCGCCATCCATCTCGGTCTCACAGTTCTCGCGATGGTCGGTCTGCTCGTGTTCGGCGTCGACGACCGACGACGCGGTGGTCTGGTACTCCGTCTGGAGCGGTTGACTGTGCCGCGAGAGATCCGAGGCGCCTTCGCGCGCGGAACTCTGTCCGCCGGTGCGGGATTCGCCTCGAGCGGTGTTCTCACTGCGACGACGGGGCTCTTTCTGGTGCGTTACCTGGGAATCTCCAGCCATACGGCGATCGGTGCGATCGTCTGCCTGATCTTCACTTGTGTTGCCCTCGGACAACTTCTGACCAGGCGTATTCCGGCGCGGTGGGCGATGCCCGGCGCCTGCGGGGTGCTCGTGCTGTCGGCCGGACTGCTCGCGTGGGCGTTGGCCGGTGAGGTGTTGGTGCCTCTCATCGCCGCAGCCGTTGCGGTCGGCCTCGGGTGCGGCGTGTGCATGAACGTCGGGTTGTCGACGACCGTCGAACGTGTCCCCTCATCACTTCGCGGTGGTGTGTCGTCGGCTTTCTTCGCCGTCATTTACATGATGCTCGCGTTTCCCGCGGTCGGCGTCGGGCTCCTCGCCGTTCCGCTCGGCCTTCGAGAGGCAGGGCTCGTGTTCGCGGGCGCCGTTGCACTCCTTGCGGCCGCCGTCGGTGCTTCGGACCTGCGGGCCTCGTCGCGACCTAACCGCTGACGCGGCCGTAGGCGCGGCGAATCACGCGGCCGCCGGGTGGGCGGTCATGGTTCGCCTGGCATGCGATCTGATCGGCACCCGTGGCCGATCGGGCCGTGCCGGGTCGGCCGGTTCGAGGAACCAGGGGTGTCCGTCGTGGCCGATGAACACCTCCCATCCAGTCTGGTGGATCAGTGTGTGGTGCATCCGGCACAGCAGCACTCCGTTGCCCAGGCTGGTCTCGCCTCCTTCTGACCACGGCGTGCAGTGGTGTGCGTCGGTCCAGGTGACTGGTCGTCCGCAGCCGGGGAATGCGCATCCGCAGTCTCTCGCAGCGAGGGCTTTGCGGATGCCGGGTGTCATCAACCGCTGCTCCCGCCCCACATCCAGCGGGACGCCTCCTCCGTCGACGGTGATCCTGGTGACCGCGGAGGTGCACAAGCTCAACGCGACCGTTGCCGGGGACACGGGCCCGGTGAACCCGAGCCTGGCGACCCCATCACCAGGTACCCCGGAGGCCGGGATCACGATGCTCGCGTGCGGTAGGACACCACCGCTGGTAGGCCGATCCGATCCGGACAGGTACGTCCGGATGATCTGCCCGAGCGCATCAGCTCTACGCTGCCGGGCCGACCTCGGATCGGGTGACCCATCCGGTTCCGGGACCGGCCTGCACAACGGATCCAAAGCCGCATTCAATTCCTCACCGGTCACGACGTCGAGATCCATGGTGGCCTCAACACGTCCTTCGTCGCTCAGATACAACGACATCTCATTGAGTTCCGGATTCTCCGACGCCGGAACCAGATCCGGATCATCCGAG
>NZ_BAOP01000045.1 GCF_000344135.1 Gordonia malaquae NBRC 108250
GGAGCAGTGAGGGCTCGTCATAGCTCAAGGAGCAGAGAAGCTCGTTGCTGCTCAATAGGCAGGAAAGCTCGTCGCCGCTCGAAGCGAACGACGGTCAGCGGTTCTGCTGGCGACGGATCTCGTTCTTGGCGAGGGAGTTCTTGTGGACCTCGTCCGGGCCGTCGGCGAAGCGGAGGGTGCGGATCGCCGCGTACGACTCCGCGAGCGGGAAGTCCTGCGACAGACCGCCTGCGCCGTGCGTCTGGATCGCCTTGTCGAGGATCCACTGGACGGTGCGCGGAGTGGCGATCTTGATCGCCTGGATCTCGGTGTGTGCACCCTTGTTGCCGACGGTGTCCATCAGCCACGCGGTCTTGAGGACCAACAACCGCAACTGCTCGACGCGGACTCGCGACTCAGCGATCCAGTCGCGGATCACGCCCTGCTCGGCGAGCGGACGACCGAACGCGACGCGGTTCGACGCGCGGTCGCACATCAGCTCGATGGCACGCTCGGCGAGGCCGATCGCACGCATGCAGTGATGGATGCGGCCGGGTCCGAGACGGGCCTGCGCGATCGCGAATCCCGCACCTTCGGAGGCGATGATGTTCTCCACCGGGACACGGACGTCGGTGAACCGCAGTTCCGCGTGGCCGCCGTGGCTGTGATCGTCGTAACCGAACACCTCCATCGGACGGACCACTTCGAGCCCGGGGGTGTCACGCGGAACGAGGACCTGAGACTGCTGCGCGTGGCGCGGGGCGTCGGGATCGGTCTTGCCCATCACCACGAAGATCTTGGCGTTGGGGTTCATCGCGCCGGTGATCCACCACTTGCGGCCGTTGATGACGTACTCATTGCCATCGCGCACGATCGACAGCCCGATGTTGGTGGCGTCCGAGCTCGCGACATCGGGTTCGGTCATGGCGAACGCCGACCGGATCTGACTGTCGAGCAGCGGCTCCAGCCACTGGGCCTTCTGAGCGTCGGTGCCGAACTCGTTCAGCACCTCCATGTTGCCGGTGTCCGGTGCCGAGCAGTTGAACACGGCCGGCGCCAGATGCCCGCTGCGCCCGGTGATCTCGGCGATCGGTGCGTACTGCAGATTCGTCAGGCCCGCGCCACCCTCTCCGGGCAGAAAGAAGTTCCAGTACCCGCGGCTGCGGGCCTCGGCGCGCAGTTCCTGCAAGATCGGCATGGAGTCCCACGCCCACCGGTCGTCACCCGCGGCGAGCAGCTGATCGTGGAACACCTTCTCTGCCGGGTACACGTGCGATTCCATGAACGCTGTGACCCCCTCGACGAGTTCGGCGGTCTTCGCGTCGAATCCGAAATCCATCTCAGTTCTCCTTCAATGCGGCCAGCCCGGCGTCGAGCAGCGGGAACACACCCGCACCGACGTCGGCGAAGCCTTCGCCGACTGTCTGCCCTTGACCGAACCGGTAATAGATGCCCTCGACGATGCCGGCGAGCTTGAAGCATGCGAGGGCGAGGTAGAAGCCGAAATCTCCGAGATCACGGTGGCTCGCCGCGGCGTATCGGGCGATCACCTCGTCTTCCGTGAGATATCCGGGAGCTTGGTTGACGTCGCTGACCGCACCCTCGGTGATGGCGGCGAAACGTCCGTAGACCAGCATCAATGCGAGGTCGGTCAGGGAGTCGCCGATCGTCGCGAGTTCCCAGTCGATGACGGCGGCCGGCCGGTCGTCGGGGTCGACGAGCACGTTGTCGAGCCGGTAGTCGCCGTGCACGATCCCGGGTGCGCCGTCCGCCGGGACACGCTCGACCAACTGCGCGTACAGCGCCTCCATCGTCGGCAGGTCGCGAGTGTGCGCGGCGGCGAACTGCTTGCGCCACCGTTCCACCTGGCGACCGAGGAAGCCTTCCGGACGTCCCGCGTCGGCGAGTCCGACCTCGGCAGGGTCGACGTGATGGAGGTCGACGAGCGTGTCGACGAGTCGCTCGGAGATCGCCTTCGTACGGGCCTCGCCCAGTGCTCGCAGCTCGTGTTGCGAGCGATAGGGGACGCCGTTCACGTCGGACATCACGTAGAACGGCGCGCCGAGCACGTCGACGTCATCGCAGAACGCGTGCATGTGCGGGACCGGCACCGACGTCGGCGCGAGGGCCGACATCATCCGATGCTCGCGACCCATGTCGTGAGCGGTCGCCAGCAGCTTTCCGACCGGCGGTCGACGCAGAATCCACGTCGACTCACCGTCCGAGATGCGATACGTGAGGTTCGACTTGCCGCCCGCTATGAGCGTGGCCGACAGGTCGCTCCCGGCGCCGTCTACGTGCGACGGCAGCCAGGCGCCGAGGACCTTCAGATCCAGGCCCGGAGTGTCGACGTCCCCCGACATCAGAACACCAGGACCGAGACGGTCTCGGCGACGCAGACGGGCTTCTCGCCGCCCTCGCGCTCGACGGTCACGCGCGCGACCACCTGGTGGCCCGCGGGAGTCTCGGTGACCGAGGCGATCTCGACGCCTGCGCGCAGCCGGGACCCGACGGGGACGTGGGACGGGAAGCGGACCTTGTTGCTGCCGTAGTTGACGCCCATCTTGGTGCCCTCGACCTTGTACACCTGCCAGGAGAGCATCGGGATCAGGGACAGGGTGAGAAACCCGTGCGCGATGGTCGTGCCGAAGGGCCCCTCGGCTGCCTTCTCGGGATCGACGTGGATCCACTGGTGATCACCGGTGGCCTCGGCGAACATGTCGATGCGCGCCTGGTCCACCTCGACCCAGTCGGAGTACCCCAAGTGCGATCCGACCGCCGCGACGAGTTCGTCCTTGCCGTTGAGAATCTTCATGATCTTCTCCGCTCCTCCCTGGACCCGCTCAGTCCTTCGGGCCGCCGGCGACGTACAAGACCTGGCCGGAGACGAAGCCTGCGCCTTCGCTTGCGTAGAAGCTGACGGCGTGGGCGATGTCGGCGGGCTCACCGACACGCTGGACGGGGATCTCGCGAGCGGCGGCGGTCTTGAAGTCGTCGAACGTGACGCCCATGCGCTCGGCGGTGGCAGCGGTCATCTCGGTGGCGATGAATCCGGGGGCGATCGCATTGGCGGTGACACCGAATCGGCCGAGTTCGAGAGCGAGGGTCTTGGTGAACCCCTGCATGCCGGCCTTGGCCGCCGAGTAGTTGGCCTGGCCGCGGTTGCCCAGCGCCGACGTCGACGACAGGTTGACGATGCGGCCCCACTTCTCCTTGGTCTGGTAGGTCTGCACCTCGCGGGCCATGAGGAACGCGCCGCGGAGATGCACGGCCATGACCGAGTCCCAGTCGGAGAGGGTCATCTTGAAGATGAGGTTGTCGCGGATGATTCCGGCGTTGTTGACGAGGATCGTCGGTGCGCCGAGTTCCGCGGCGACACGCTCGACGGCCGCCTTGACGGCGCCTTCGTCCGAGACGTCCGCACCGACGGCGAGCGCACGTCCACCGGAGGCGGTGATGCCGTCGACGACGCTCTGGCAGGCGGCCTCGTCGAGATCGAGGACGGCGACGGCGTGGCCGTCAGACGACAGGCGGCGAGCCACTTCGGCCCCGATTCCGCGGGCTGCTCCGGTGACGATCGCTACGCGCTGGGTGGTCATGAGTTCTCCTGTCAAGAGTGGGTCCGCTGCCATGGTCGCCTCAGGTGTGGGCGCGTCGCAGGCGTTTCGCCGCAGACGCACCGCCTGTTCACCGTCAACTCGCTAAGCAAGCGCTTAGTTACGGTGATGCCCACTATGCCGCACGCTGTGATGCCCGTCAACCACTTCCGTGATGATGGCTTCCGTCACGACTCCGCCGACGAGAAAGCCCCGCTCAGACGATGTTCGTCTGAGCGGGGCTTCTGCTGATCCGAGATGTCGGGTCAGGACATGATGCGCTGGCGGTACTCGACCGGGCCGACGCCGTGCCGCGCCTTGAAGCGGTTTCGGAACGTCGCAACCGACCGGAAACCGGAGGCGGCGGAGATGTTGCCGATCGGCAGCCACGGATTCGCGATGAGCATCTCGCGTGCGGTCTCGATACGCGAGTCCGCGATACGAGTCGCGAGCGAGTTCTCAGTGTTCTCGAACAGGCGGTACAGCTGCCGGCGTGACAGGTGCAGCTCAGCGGCGATTGAGTCCGGCGTGAAGTCGGGATCACGGTGACTCCGGGCGATCAGGTCGAGTGCGGCCTGATGGTTGAACAGCGAGTCGTCCTGCAGGACGTAGCGATCGTCCGACGCAAGCTCGGCGAGGGCCGCGGTCACGAGGTCGATCGCGGCAAGCTCGGTGTCTCCAGCAGGCGCAGGGAAGTCGGAGGCCGCGGTGTCGGCGGCGAAGCGGCGAACGAAGCCCGCGGCGGCGCGCGACAGCGGGGTCCGACTGTTGATCGGACGACGCGGCTGCTCCGCCACGAAGCGGTGCTTGCCGAGCAGCGAGAGGGGGATCACCAGGCCCGACGGGTCGGAGACGGCCGCCGTCGTCAGCTGGAACTGGGTGGACGTCGAGACGAACAGCAGGTCGCCCGCACCGTACGCATGCTCCTGGCCCGCCTGACGGACGACCGACTTTCCGCGCATCGACGTGACCGTCACCAGCAGCAGCTCCGAGGGGTTGGCCTTGATGCTCTCGGCCGTGCGTTCCATCCGGACTGCCGAGTGGAGAGCGCAGAACGTGCCCATCATCGACAGCTCTCGCGAGTAGCGAACGGCGCGGAACTGCTCGGGGTCGTGGGAGGTGACCTCGATGTCGGCGTTCCATTCCGCCACACCGGCACTTCCGATGAAACGGTCCGGCCGGGACATGCGCTGGCGCTCGATGCCGAGTCGCGCTTCCCATGCGGCCACAGTGCGCGGAGTGAGCTGGGTACCCAGCGTCATCGCGTCGTGATTTCGTGCGTGGGGGCGCGCCGTGGCCTGGGCGGGACGCGTCATATTCATGGTTGTCATAGAGATGACCTCAAAAAAATCGGGGTTTCAAGGTCGGCTTGGGAGGGAGCCGAGGCGGTTGCCGTGATGAACGTTACTTCCACGAGCAAGCTTTCACCAGACTTCCCAGAAGAAATTTGATCGATCGATCTATTGCGGTTCGCGGTACTGTGTACGAACGCCCGATTCCGGCCCAGGCTGGACAGTCCCGTTCGAGGAGCATCCGTTGACCCAGCCTCCTATCCCGCCGTCGTCCGACGACCCGGCGGCAGGCGACCCGAACAGCACGCTTCCTCCGTACCAGAACGCTGACCACCAGCATTCGCCCGTCGAATCGAACGAGTACGCCCAGACGCCCTACGGCCCGGTCCCGACCGACCTCTACGGCAGTCCCACCGCGGCGGCGGCCGCGGCAGACAAGGATGCGGTCAACACCGTCGTACGTCGCTGGCAGATCATCACCGCCGTCGCCTGCGCGGCGGCGGCCATCGTGATCCTCGGGTTCTTCATCGTCGGCCAGAAGAGCGGCAGCCCCGCCCCCACCCGCACCGTGACCAGCGTCGCCACCACCACCGAGACCGAGACCGCCTCGGGCACCGCGAAGACTCGCACCGCGACGCAAACCGCCACCGAGACCGCCGAACGCACGCAGACCGAGACCGAAACCGTGACCCGCACCCGAACCGCTACCGTCACCGATACCGTCACCGACGATCCGCCGCCGGTGACCGTGACGTGCCGGACCAACGCCGCGGGCACAGAGGAATGCAGCTGAGCAGAGGGACGCGGCAACGCTGCACTCCTCGACATAGATCGACACTTCGTCGACAAACGCGGCCTTCCTGAAGTCCGCGTTTGTCAGTGAAGGTCGCGACGGCACTCCGCGCAGCACCCTCCCTGCGGGAGACGCCCAAAGACGCCATGACCAGAGGGAACTGGCTGATTCACGCTGAACCGGCCACCTCCCGTCGTCCCAAGCATCTTTTCGCCAGACCCACCCACAGCGACACCGCACAACCTCGCCGCGACCCTCAACGACAAACGCGGCCTTCAGGAAGGCCGCGTTTGTCGATGAAGCGTCGGTGTACGTCGACGAAAGCCGCGTTCGTCGAGGAACGCCGCGAACGCCGAGTCAGGCGAGCTTGCGGAGCTCCGGGACGACGTCCTCGGTGAATGCTTCGAGGAAACGACGTTGGTCGGCTCCGGGGTTGTGGAAGACGAGGTGGTTCAGGCCTGCGTCGATGTACTGCTTGATCTGTGCGACGGCGTCTTGCGGGTCGGAGGCGATGATCCAGCGCTTGGCGACCTGCTCGATCGGCAGTTCGTCGGCGAGGCGTTCCATCTCCACCGAGCTGGTCACCGAGTGCTTCTGCTCCGGCGTCAACGACAGCGGTGCCCAGAAGCGGGTCTGCTCCAGCGCGCGGGCCGGGTCGCGGTCGTAGGAGATCTTGATCTCGATCATCTTGTCGATGGTGTCGACGTCGCGTTCGGCCTTAGCCGCGCCTTCCTTGACCGCCGGGATCAGCTTCTCCGTGTAGAGGTCCATGCCCTTGCCGGAGGTGCAGATGAATCCGTCACCTGCGCGGCCGGCATAGCGAGCGACGACGGGACCCCCGGCGGCGATGTAGACGGGCACCGGCTTCTCCGGGATGTCGTACATGTAGGCGCCCTTGGTGGAGTAGTAGTCGCCCTCGAAGTCGACCTGATCGCCGGTCCAGAGCTCACGCATGAGCCGGACCGATTCGCGCAGGCGGGCGAAGCGTTCCTTGAACTCGGGCCATTCACCTTGGAAACCGGTGGCGTACTCGTTCAAGGCCTCGCCGGTGCCGACGCCGAGCATCACGCGATCCGGGTACAGGCAGGCCATCGTCGCGAACGCCTGCGCGACGACGGCCGGGTTGTAGCGGAACGTCGGAGTCATCACCGAGGTGCCCATCTGGATGCGCTCGGTGCGCTCACCGACAGCGGTCATCCAGGCGATCGAGAACGGTGCGTGGCCGCCGTTGTGACGCCACGGCTGGAAGTGGTCGCTGACCGTCACCGAGTCGAGGCCGAACTCCTCGGCTGCGACACCGAGTTCCACGAGATCGCGGGGACCGAACTGTTCTGCTGAGGCCTTGAGGCCGAGCTTGAGCGAAGCCATGCTTCTCCTTCGAGAGGGAGGACGAGGACGTGTACGCGCGCGGGCCGCCCACCATCGTCCGTGTGGGCCGTCACACTCGAATCCACCATACGACGACCGCGGATTCGTCCTGCACTGCGGAGCGGCCCTTGGTGGGGCAAAATGACTGCGACGCGGTACTCGTGCGCGTCACCCGACTCAGTTTCGATCCTCGGAGGACATGCACGTGCCGATTCCAGCGGAGTTCCTTCTCGGCGATCAAGCGCCGGCCGGACGCACTCTCTGCGATGTCCTCGCCGAGACCGCGCGCACGTATCCCGACGCGCCCGCCATCGACGACGGGGATCAACTCGTCACCTACTCGGAACTGCTCGCACTGGTACGTCGAGTCAGCGGCAGGCTTGCCGCGATCGGCGTCGGGCGCGGTCACCGAGTCGGCGTGCGCATGCCGTCCGGATCCCGCGACCTCTACATCGCGATCCTCGCGACCCTGTGGGCCGGTGCGGCCTATGTGCCGGTCGACGCGGACGATCCGGACGAACGCGCGAACCTCGTGTTCGGCGAAGCCGACATCGACGCGTTGTTCGACGACGACGGCGTCCATCCGCAGTCTGGCCGCGATGCGACGGCTCCGCTCGACGGACCTGTCGCACCTGTCGGCACCTCCCCTGCCAGGCAGTCGGACGACGCGTGGATCATCTTCACCTCCGGCTCCACCGGCAAGCCGAAGGGCGTCGCGGTGACGCATCGGAACGCCGCCGCATTCGTCGACGCCGAAGCCGCGCTCTTCCTCCAGGACGAGCCGCTCGGCCCCGGCGACCGAGTACTCGCCGGCCTCTCGGTGGCGTTCGACGCGTCGTGCGAAGAGATGTGGCTGGCGTGGCGCAGCGGAGCATGCCTGGTCCCCGCGCCCCGCGCCCTCGTCCGCTCCGGCATGGACCTCGGGCCGTGGCTGGTGAAGCGGGACATCAACGTCGTCTCGACCGTTCCGACGCTCGCATCGATGTGGCCCGCCGAGGCCGTCGAAGCCGTCCGGCTCCTGATCTTCGGCGGTGAGGCCTGCCCTCCCGAACTCTCCGACCGTCTCGCCACCGACGACCGCGAGGTCTGGAACACGTACGGGCCCACCGAGGCGACCGTCGTCGCCTGCGCTTCGCCACTGCGACGCGGCGAACCGGTCCGCATCGGACTTCCGCTCATCGGCTGGGATCTGGCCGTCGTGGACCCGAACGGCAAGCCCGTCGCGGAAGGCGAGTCGGGCGAGCTGGTGATCGGCGGCGTCGGCCTGGCTCGCTACCTCGATCCCGAGAAGGACGCCGAGAAGTACGCCCCCGCACCTGTTCTCGGTTGGGAACGCGCGTACCGCAGCGGCGACATCGTGACGCTCGACCGCCGCGGCCTCCTGTTCGTCGGCCGCGCGGACGATCAGGTGAAGATCGGCGGACGGCGCATCGAGCTCGGCGAGGTCGACAACGCGCTGCAGAATCTGCCCGGCGTGAGCGGCGCAGCGGCCGCGGTCCGCAAGACCGGGTCAGGATCGTCGATTCTGGTCGGCTACCTCGCATCCACCGACTCCGACTTCGACGTCGCCGCCGCACAGGCCCGTCTGCGCGACGAACTCCCCGCAGCTCTCGTCCCGCGGCTCGTCATGCTCGACGAACTGCCCACCCGAACGTCGGGCAAGGTCGACCGCGACGCACTCCCCTGGCCCGTCGCTGGCTCCGACGCGGGCGACGGCCCGTCCGATCTCTCCGGCACCGAAGGCTGGCTCGCCGAGCAGTGGACCAACGTCCTCGGTGTGACCATCGGCAACGCGAAGGCCGACTTCTTCGCCGAAGGCGGCGGATCACTGTCGGCAGCCCAACTGGTGACGGCGCTGCGCAGTCGGTACCCGGAGATCACCGTCGCGGACCTCTACGACCACCCCCGCCTGGGTTCGCTCGCGGAGATGCTCGACGCGCTCGACCCGTCGGCGGCCGTCGAACCGCGAGTGGTGAAGCCCGTCCCCCTGTCGACGGGCCTCGCGCAGACAGTCGCATCCATTCCGCTCGCCACACTCACCGGCGTGCAGTGGGTCACGTGGCTCGGCGTCGCGAACAACATCGGCCGCGCCGTCGCCGACTCGCTCGGCTACGACGCACCGTGGCTGATCTCGGTGAACTGGTGGGCGCTGCTCGCCGCATTCATCGTCTTCGTCACGCCGCTCGGTCGCATGATCATCGCCGCGGTCGGCGCTCGCCTGCTCCTCGCAGGTGTCGGACCCGGCGACTACCCGCGTGGCGGCGGCGTCCACATCCGACTCTGGACCGCCGAACGTCTGATGGCCGCCAGCGGCGCCCACAACCTGTCGGGCGCACCGTGGATGTCGACGCTGGCCCGTGCGCTCGGCGCCACGATCGGCGAGGGCGTCGACCTGCATTCCCTTCCTCCGGTCACCGGACTCCTCCGCATCGGCGACGGCGCGGCGATTGAGCCCGAAGTCGACCTCGCGGGTTGGTGGCTCGACGGCGACGTCCTCCACATCGGAGAGATCATCGTGAAGCCAGGCGCCACTGTCGGCAGCCGGTCGACGCTGCTTCCCGGCGCGGTCGTCGGACGCGACGCCATCGTCGATCCCGGCTCCGCAGTCGTCGGCAAGGTGAAATCTCGTCAGCGCTGGGGCGGCTCCCCGGCGGTGAAGCTCGGCAAAGCCAAGTCGGAATGGCCGAAGGAACGGCCGCAGCCACGACGCTGGTGGGTGGCCGTGTACGGCCTCACCGCGCTCGGCATCTCCGGCGTCCCCCTGGTCTCCCTCGCCGCGGGGCTCGCCGTCGCGGGCAGCTGGGCGCTGTCGGCCGACCGACTGCGCACCGCGACCTGGCGGATGTTGGCGCTCGCTCCCGCAGGGGCGCTCGCCGCGATGGCGGTGTTCGCGATTCTCACCCTGATCATCGTGCGGCTCGCGTCGATCGGCATGACCGCCGGAGTCCACCCGGTCCGCTCCCGCGTGGGCTGGCAGGTGTGGATCACCGAACGAATGATGGACGCCGCCCGCACGTACCTGTTCCCGCTGTACGCGAGCTTGCTGACACCGTGGTGGTTCCGTGCTCTCGGCGCCTCCATCGGCAAGGGTGCCGAGATCTCGACCGCGCTCGTGATCCCCAAGTTCACCACGGTCGGCGACGACTCGTTCCTGGCCGACGACACGCTCGTCGCGTCGTACGAACTCGGCGGTGGCTGGATGCGGATCGGCGAGGCCAAGGTCGGCAAGCGCGCATTCCTCGGCAACTCCGGCATGATCGCGCCCGACCGCAAGGTCCCCAAGAACGGTCTGGTGGCGGTGCTGTCGGCGGCGCCGCAGAAGGCGAAGAGCGGTTCGAGTTGGCTCGGCAGCCCGCCGGTCCGCCTGCGCCGCACTGCGGCCGAGACCGACTCGTCACGCACGTTCGCTCCCGGATTCGGAGTGAAGGTGGCGCGCAGCATCGTCGAGACGCTGCGTCTCGTCGCCGTCATGGTGTCGTTCTCGATCGGCGTCGCAGTGTTGTTCGCACTTCAGATCACCGCAGACAAGCGTGGCGTGGCGATCGCCGCGCTGGTCAGCGGTTTGGTGTTGCTCGCGGCGGGTGCCGTCGCAGGCGCCGTCGCCTGCATCGCCAAGTGGACTGTCGTCGGCCCCATCCGCACGTCGGAGCATCCACTGTGGAGTTCGTTCGTGTGGCGCAACGAGTTGTCCGACGCCTTCGTCGAGACCGTCGCAGCGCCGTGGTTCGCAAACGCCGCCACCGGCACCCCGGTGCTGAACCTGTGGCTCCGCTCGCTCGGCGCGACGATCGGTCGCGGTGTGTGGTGCGAGTCGTACTGGCTGCCGGAAGCCGACCTCGTTGAACTCGGCGACGGTTCGAACGTGCAGCGCGGCTGCGTGGTCCAGACGCACCTGTTCCACGATCGGGTGATGGCGATCGACAGTGTCCGACTCGGTGCAGGCGCCACCCTCGGCCCACACTGCGTCGCACTCCCGGCGTCGGGCGTCGGCGAATCCGCGACCGTCGGCCCCGCGTCGCTCGTGATGCGCGGCGACGTGGTCCCCGCCCACACCACGTGGCAGGGCAACCCGATCGCACCGTGGACTCCATAGGAGCGTCCTGGCACTAGGCTGATACGCGTGGGATCCTCCGCACGCAGTGCGTCACCGCCGACTCGTCGAGTGATCGACGTGATCGAAGCACTGACCCGACATCCGGGTGAGAAGCTCGGACTCTCCGAGCTCGCGCGTGTCTGCGGTATCAGCAAGCCGACGTGCCTCGCGATCCTCACCGAGCTGAGCGACGCTGGGTACCTGAGACTCGACGCCGGCACGAAGACCTACGGTCTCGGTCCCGCCCTGGTGACGGCGGGGCAGGCCGCACAACGTGCGTTCGCACTGCCTCCCGCAGTGGCCGAACGCATGCAGGAACTCAGCGACACGTTCGGATCGATGGTGGTCGCGGCCGCCCATGACGGCGACGACTTCCTCGTCGTGGAGGTGACGACCCCGGCAGGGATGCTTCCTTTGACAAGCGTCGGGCAGAGCTTTCCGATCGTGCTTCCGACCGCGTCACTGTTCGGCATCGGACAGTCCGATCCCCCGGAGTCGGAGGAGTTGCGGCTGCTGGCCGACGAGTACCGATCGGCCGGGTACGTCGTCGAGAACCTGTCACCGACTCTCGAGCGCGTCTACCGGATCATCGGCGAGAACTCCCGCGCGCTCGCACCGGAGGTCCTGGAGCTGATCGGGGATCTTCTCGCGACCATGCGAGAGCAGCGACTGCTCCTTCAGTCCGCTCTGCGCTCCGATCCGTCCGCAGTCCATCGCGTCGGCGCGATCTCCGCGCTGTGCTTCGACGGCGCGGGCGCACCGTCGCTCATGCTGTCTCTGTACGCGCACGACGATCTCGCCTCGTCCGACATCGCCGAACGTGGACGACGGGTCCGCGACACAGCCGACGCCGTGACGTCTCTGCTCGACGGGCGCCGTCCGAATCTGTAGATCTCGACGAACCGTTGACCTGTGCTCAGGCAACGGCGTAGCGTGACGCCCATCACCAATTCTACCGAACTGGTCGAATATTCGACCAATGAAAGGGCGTGGCATCCGATGAGCAGCTTCTCCGGGCGAACAGCCTTCATCACCGGCGGCGCGCGGGGGCAGGGTCGAACCCATGCGCTGGCGCTCGCCGAGCGAGGCGCAGACATCGTGCTCGTCGACCGGTGCACCGACAGCGCCTCCGTCGCGTATCCACTCGCCATCCGCTCCGAACTCGACGACACCGCGAAGGCGGTGACCGACCTCGGTCGCCGATGCCTGGCAGTCGTCGCCGACGTCGCCGATCGGACCGCGATGGACGACGCCGTCGCCCGGGCGGTCGACGAATTCGGACGGATCGACATCGCGATCGCCAACGCCGGCGTCTCGGTCGCCGAAGGACTCACCGGGCTCACCGAGGCCATGTGGAACGAAGTGATCGGCACCAACCTGACCGGCGTCTTCAACACCGTCGCAGCAGTCGCCCCGGTGATGGCGGCCAACGGCTACGGACGGATCGTCACCGTCAGCTCCATGATGGGCCGGTCCGCCGCCCCCGGCATGGCCGCCTACAGCGCCAGCAAGTGGGGAGTCATCGGCCTGAGCAAGAGCGCCGCACTCGAACTGGCCGGTACAGGTGTCACCGTCAACGTGATCGCTCCCGGCAACATCTCGACGCCGATGGTCCACAACGAGCCGCTCTACAAGCGGATGCGCCCCGATCTGGAGGCGCCCACGCGCGACGACGTCGCTCCAGTGTTCGCCTCGCTCCACGCCCAGCCGGTTCCGTTCATCGAACCCGAAGAGGTGACCCGCGTGGTCCTCTTCCTCGCCGACGAGCTGACCTCGCACATCACCGGCACCGTGGTGCCGATCGACGCGGGCGCCGCCGCCCGCGTCTCCTCCTGACCACTAGGGCGTGTTGCGAAACGCTCTTCGCATGTCTCGGCGGAAGAGTTTCGCAACACGCCCTAGCCGTCAGTCCCTCCCGAGCCCCCACAGGAGTTCCCATGATGAAGAGACTCGCTCTATTCGCGGCAGCCGCGTTCGTCGTCACCTCGGCGTCGACGTGCCTGCCTGCCGTCGGCGACGCGACGCCCGGCGGCGCGGGCCGCCTGCTCACGCAGCAGCCGCTGACCACCGCTGCGGTGCTCCCGAGCGCCGCATTCACCCGAGCCGTCACCTACACCTCGACCGGTGCGCAAGGACAACCGATCGTAGTGTCCGGCATCGTGGCCGTCCCACGCGGGAAGGCTCCACGCGGTGGCTGGCCGACGATCAGCTGGGCGCACGGAACCACCGGGTACGCCGATGTGTGCGCACCGTCGCGAGACACCGCGACCGGACCGAGCCACGCCTATCTCGGTCCGGTGACCGGCGTCCTCGACACCTGGATCACACGCGGATACGCCGTCGTGGCCGCGGACTATGAAGGGCTCGGAACTCCCGGCGGGCACCCGTACATCAACGGAACGAGCGAGGCCAACACCGTCGCGGACATCGTCAAGGCGGCGCAATCGGTCGACCGCCGAATCGGCAGGGAGTGGATCGTCGCAGGCCACAGCCAAGGCGGACAGGCCGCGCTGTTCACCGCACAGCAAGGCGATGCACGACAGCCGTCTCTGCAGCTCAAGGGCGCGATCGCCCTCGCACCGGGCGGCGTCGGCCTCAGTCAGACCGTCGACTTCGTTCGGTCCGCGCAACCGGGCGCGGAAGCCGCCGAATCGTTCCTACCGCTGATCGTGCTGGGCGCGAACGCCGCGCGCCCATCCGTCAATCCGTCGGCCGTCTTCTCCGACGACATGGCGCCCATGGTCGATGCGGCTCGAGCGTCCTCATGCCTCACCCAACTGCGCGGCATGCCTGCGGTCGCACCCGCCAAGGTGTTTCGACCGGGTGCCGACTTCACTGCGCTCAGCACGTATCTGAACAGCCAGGATCCGTCGCGCACGACACCGCGTGTTCCGGTTCTCATCGCGCAGGGCACCGCCGACACACTCGTCGGCAAGGCGGGCACGGACGGTCTGGTGTCGACTCTGTGCGGTCGCAAGGCATCCGTCGACTACCGGATCTACAATGGCGCCGATCACCGCGCAGTCGTCACCGACTCGGTGACGGACGCCCAGACATTCGGCGATCAGGTGATCAAGGGTTCAGCTCCGGTCGGTACCTGCTGACTGATCCGCTCGCGTCTTGAACTCCTTCGGTCGAGTGCCGGGCATGGCCGGTCGCCGCGCCGTCGGTCCGTCTCGCCGGTAGCATTGACGCCGACCGCGAACGACAGACGGAGAGGTAGTGCCGAGCAAACGGAACACGCAGGAGCCGACGCTGACCGGCGGCCACCACGAACTCGATCCGTACCTGCCGCGGACCGGCAACCTCGGGTACCGCATCTCACGCTACGCACTGGTGCTCGACTACCGCGTCTCGAGCAATCGCCTCGCCGGAGTCGCGACGATCACCGCGACGTCGTACCAGCGCCTGACCCGTTTCACGTTCGACCTCGCGGCATCGCTGCGCGTCGATCGCGTGACGGTCAACGGCGCCCGCGTCCGGTTCTCGCACCGCACCGGGAAGCTGTCGGTGACCCCGAGCGAACCGATCCCGCCGGGCGGGGCGATGACCGTCGTGGTGCGCTACAACGGAAACCCGCGACCGATTCGCAGTCAGTGGGGCACGGTGGGATGGGAAGAACTCGACGACGGGGCTCTGTGCGCGAACCAACCGAACGGCGCGTCGTCATGGTTCCCGTGCGACGACCATCCTGAAGCGAAGGCCCCGTTCCACATCGAGATCACCACCGACAGTCCTTACTACGCCCTCGCGAACGGCCGGCTCGTGTCGAAGCAGCGCCGCGCCGCGATGACGACATGGGTGTACGACCAGGTGGAACCGATGTCGACGTACCTCGCGTCCATCCAGATCGGCCAGTACGAGCGGCGAGAACTGTCCACAGGCGACGTCGCCGTCCACGCACTCTTCCCGAAGCGCCTGGCGTCGAACTTCACCGTGAGTTTCGCCCGCCAAGTGAAGATGGTCGACGCGTTCACCGAGATGTTCGGGCCGTACCCGTTCGCTCAGTACACCGCCGTCGTGACCGACGACGAACTCGACATCCCGCTGGAGGCCCAGAGCTTCTCGACCTTCGGCGCCAACCACTGCGACGGCACGCTCGACCACGAGCGGCTCATCGCGCACGAACTGGCTCATCAGTGGTTCGGCAACTCAGTCACGTGCGCACGCTGGCAGGACATCTGGCTGCACGAGGGTTTCGCCTGCTATTCAGAGTGGCTCTGGAGCCAGCACAGCGGGGGCCGCTCGGCCGACGAATGGGCCCGCCACTATTACGAGAAGCTGCGGCAGACTCGGTTCACCACACCGCTTGCCGACCCCGGACCTGCGCAGATGTTCGACGACTGGCTGTACAAGCGCGGCGCAATCACTCTGCATGCACTCCGCCTGCGCATCGGTGACGGCGAGTTCTTCGCGCTGTTGCACCGGTGGACGGACAAGTACCGATACCGCACGGCCACCACCGAGGACTTCGTTGCGCTCGCGTCGACGTTCACCGCGGCTCCGCTCGGCGACATCTGGCGCGACTGGCTGTACACGGTCGAACTGCCGCCGTTCCCGACGCTCCGGCCGCACGCCTGACGTTGGCGACGTTTTCCGTCGTGGTACCGGAAATCGTCGCCGACGTTGCGGCACGAGAATGCTCAGTCGACGTCACCCGGTGAGACGAGGACCTTGACCTCGGTGTTTCGCCCGGTGCCCAGAAGATGCTCGAGTCCCTGCGACACGACGTCGTCGAGTACGATCCGACCGGTGATGAGCGGCCGCGGATCGAGGACTCCCGAGGTGACCGCATCGATGACCTCGGCGAAGTCGTCAGCGGTGTACGCCATAGAGCCGATCAGCTTCTTCTCCGAGACCATGTACTCCTGCAGATTGACCTGAACCGTGTCGTGGAACATGGCCACGACCACCGAGGTTCCACCTGGCCGCAACGCCCGCAGAGCGGTGTCGTAGGTGGGCTGCCCCACGCCAGACGCGTCGAACGACACGTCTACGCCTCCGTCGGCGTTGAGCCGAGCGACGACGTCGTCGACCGTCGGATCGTGCACCACCGCACCCATGTCGGCAGCGAGGCGTCCACGGGCCGCGCTCGGTTCGCTGACGTGGATCGTCGAGACGCCGCGGGCTTTGAGGCACGCCACCAGCCCCAGCCCGACGGGACCCGCACCGATAACAAGCGCACTCGAACCTTCGCTCGCAGGGGACTGCTTCACCGCGTGCCACGCCACCGCCGTCGACTCGATCATCGCGGCGACCTCCGCGCCGAGTTCTTCCGGAACTGGATACGCCGCATCACGCCCGGCGACGACGTACTCGCTGAACCCGCCCCCGGAGACGCCGATGAACCCGCCGTTCTCACAGAGATTCACCTCGCCCCTCGAACACGCCGCGCACGTCCCGTCGAACACATTCGGACGGATCGCGACCAACGTGCCGGTCGGAAGGTCGTCGACTCCGTCACCGACGGCGACGACGCGTCCAGCGAACTCGTGGCCCAACGCGTGCGGCCCCTGAGTGCAGAGCAGCGGATGGACGAAGTCGCTCGGGATCGGCGAGTACTCGAACAGCGACAGGTCACTTCCGCAGATGCCCGCACATTCGACGCGGATCTTGACCTGCCCCGGGCCCGCCTCCGGTTCGGGGACATCGACGACACGCGCGTCGTGCGCTCCGTACAGCAACAATGACTTCATGGCGGGAACCTCCTCGTCGAACGACCGTTGAGGGGATTCTGGCCGGTGGGCGATCGGCGCGGCGCCCGCTGTCCCACTGAGCAGTCACCGCGCGGGGAAGTCAGCGGAAAGTGGGGAGCAGACCGTCGAGGGCGGCCTGAGCGAGAGAGGGCGCAGCGACGTCTTTCGCCGAGAGTTCGTACTCGAGCGGGGTGCCGTCGCGGCCGACCGTCGGCCACTCGATACCCAGATCGGGATCGAGTGGGTTCACCCCGTGTTCGGCGGTCGGGTTGTAGCCGGTGGAACACAGATAGGTGACCGTGGAGCCGTCGGCCAGCGAGCAGAAACCGTGACCGAGCCCTTCTGACAAGTACACGGCCTTGCGGTCGACGTCGTCGAGCAGCACGGCGTCCCACCGTCCGAAGGTGGGCGAGCCGACGCGGATGTCGACGATCACGTCGAGGATGACGCCGACGCTGCACGTCACATACTTCGCCTGCCCGGGCGGGACGTCGGCGAAGTGAATGCCGCGCAGCACGCCCGCCGCCGAGACCGACGTGTTGACCTGTGCGAGTTCAAAACGGTGGCCGATCAGGTCGGACAGGACGTCAGCTTTGAACGCCTCGAGGAACACGCCGCGGTCATCACCGTGCAGGACCGGCGTGAACTCCCACGCTCCCGCGATCGACAGTTCGCGAACTTTCACGTCTACAGCTCCCGTCCACGGTCGAGCAGGTCGTACAGGTATGCGCCGTACCCCGATTTCACGAGTGCCTCGGCGCGGTCGCGCAGGTGAGCGTCGTCGATGTAGCCGAGTCGCCACGCGATCTCCTCGGGCACGGCGATCTTCAGACCCTGTCGCTCCTCGACGGTGCGGACGAAGTTCCCGGCGTCGAGCAGGGAGTCGAAGGTACCGGTGTCGAGCCACGCTGTGCCCCGCGGCAGGACCGTCACGTTCAGCTTGCCGCGCCGCAGGTACTCGGCGTTGACGTCGGTGATCTCGTACTCGCCGCGCGCCGACGGCTCGAGACCGCGTGCGATGTCGACGACGTCGTTGTCGTAGAAGTACAGGCCGGGCACCGCGTACCGCGACTTCGGTTCGGTCGGCTTCTCCTCCAGGGAGATCGCCGTTCCGTCGGCGTCGAACTCGACGACCCCGTACGCCGTCGGATCGGCGACGCGGTAGGCGAAGATCGCTCCGCCGTCGACGTCCCCGAACCCCTGCAGGCGACTGCCCAGTCCGGGGCCGTAGAAGATGTTGTCACCGAGGACCAGTGCCGCCGTGTCGTCGCCGATGTGATCGGCGCCGAGGACGAACGCCTGCGCGAGGCCTTTCGGCTCGGGCTGCACCGTGTACGTGATGCGCACGCCGAACTGCGATCCGTCGCCGAGCAGGTACTGGAATGACGCACTGTCGTGCGGAGTGGTCACGACGAGGATGTCGCGCACCCCGGCGAGCATCAGGGTCGACAGCGGGTAGTAGATCATCGGCTTGTCGTAAACCGGCACGAGCTGCTTGCTGACGCCCTGCGTGATCGGGTGCAGACGCGACCCGGTGCCACCGGCGAGGATGATTCCGCGCATGGTCCAACCCTATCGGTACAGTTGAAGCACTATTCGAAGCCACACTTTACGGAGATCCTTCATGCGTGTTCTGGTGACCGGCGGGGCCGGGTTCATCGGAGCGAACTTCGTCCTCCGCACCCTCGCGACCCGGCCCGACGTCGAAGTGACGGTCCTCGACAAGTTCACCTACGCCGCCAACCCGACGACTCTCGCACCCGTCGCCAACCGCATCCGGGTGGTGCGCGGCGACATCGCCGACGCGACCGTGGTCGATCCGCTGATCGCCGAGACGGACCTCGTCGTCAACTTCGCAGCCGAGTCGCACAACGACAACTCGCTCGCCGACCCGTCGTCGTTCGTCCAGACCAACCTGGTCGGGACGTACACGCTCTTGGAATCGGTTCGACGCCACGGTGTCCGACTGCACCACGTCAGCACCGACGAGGTGTACGGCGACCTCGACCTCGACGATCCCGCTCGCTTCACCGAAGAGACCGCATACAACCCGTCCAGCCCGTACAGCTCAACCAAGGCGGGCAGCGATCTGCTGGTCCGCGCCTGGGTCCGATCGTTCGGCATCACCGCGACCATCTCCAACTGCTCCAACAACTACGGCCCGTACCAGCACGTGGAGAAGTTCATCCCTCGGCAGATCACCAACGTGCTGACCGGCGTGCGGCCCAAGCTGTACGGCGACGGCCGCAACGTCCGCGACTGGATCCACGTGGACGACCACAACGACGCCGTCTGGACCGTCATCGACCGCGGCGTCTCCGGTGAGACGTACCTGATCGGCGCCGACGGCGAAGTCGACAACCGGACCGTCGTCGAAGCGATCCTCGAAGCGCTCGGGCAGCCCCGCGACGCATTCGACTTCGTCACCGACCGCGCAGGCCACGATCGCCGATACGCCATCGACTCCACTCGGCTGCGCACCGAACTCGGATGGACACCCGCCTACACCGACTTCTCGGCGGGCCTCGCCGCGACCGTCGACTGGTACCGGACGCACAGCGACTGGTGGGCGGGCGTCAAGGACGGCGTGGAACGCTCGTACGCAGAGACCCAACAGACCATCGACCCCGAAGGAGCACGATGAGAGTCCTCGTCACCGGAGGCGCAGGTTACATCGGCTCCCACACCGTCCTGCAGCTTCTCGCCGCAGGCCACGACGTGGTGATCGCCGACGACTTCAGCAATGCCAAGCCCAGCATCATCTCGCGGCTGGTGTCCCTGTCCGGGAAACCCGTCACCGTGTACACGGTCGATCTGACCGACGAGGAGGCCACCGACGGTCTGTTCGCGTCCGAGGACATCGACGCCGTGATCCACTTCGCCGGCTTCAAGGCCGTGGGAGAGTCGGTCGCCAAGCCGATTTCCTACTACCGCAACAACATCGACACCGCGCTGTCGGTACTGCAGGCGATGGACCGTCACGGTGTCCGGACGTTCGTGTTCTCCTCATCGGCCACCGTGTACGGCGAGAATCCGATCTGTGAGCGCACCGAGGACATGCCGACGTCGGCCACCAATCCGTACGGGTGGACCAAGGTGATGATCGAGCAGATTCTGCGCGACGTGGCAGTCGCGGACGACTCATGGCGCATCGCCCTGCTCCGCTACTTCAACCCGGTGGGTGCACACCCGAGCGGCGAGATCGGTGAAGATCCCAACGGTCTGCCCAACAACCTGATGCCGTTCGTCTCGCAGGTCGCCGTCGGACGGCGCGAGAAGCTGTCGGTGTTCGGCGACGACTACGACACTCCCGACGGCACCGGTGTTCGCGACTACATCCACGTCGAAGA
This sequence comes from Gordonia malaquae NBRC 108250, assembly GCF_000344135.1. Classification (GTDB taxonomy): domain Bacteria; phylum Actinomycetota; class Actinomycetes; order Mycobacteriales; family Mycobacteriaceae; genus Gordonia; species Gordonia malaquae. The sequence continues at coordinate 20,168 of NZ_BAOP01000045.1, forward strand.
CCTCGCGTCGGGACATCTCGCGGCGCTCGACACCATTGCGGCGGGCGACGATCCGCTCTCGGTGTGGAATCTCGGCAGCGGGTCGGCCGTCTCCGTGCTCGACGTGGTCAACGCGTTCTCCCGCGCCAGCGGACGGGACATCCCCTACGAGATCGTTCCGCGCCGACCGGGCGATCTCCCCGCCTACTGGGCCGATCCTTCCAAGGCCAACGACGAGCTCGGCTGGAAAGCGATCCGCACGATCGACGACATGTGCGCCGACACCTGGCGGTGGCAGTCGAAGAACCCCAACGGCTTCCCCGACGCCTGACGCCCCGCTGCTCCTTGAGCGCCTTTCGACTCGCATGCTCGCTCAAGGAGCAGTAGGACCGAAGCTCGCTCAAGGAGCAGCGGGGCGGGCCGAAGGTCAGGCGTCCACCGACTCCAACTCGACCGCGGTCTCACGTGGGCGGACGGTGTGCGGGCCTGCGATCGAGGTGCGGTTGCCGATCACCACGACGACCACGGCGAGGACGGCCATGGCGATCCCGAAGCCGAACATCTCCGGGTAGTCGATCGACGGGAACGCCGAAGTGACAGCCGCCATCGCTGCGGGTGACGCGAAGCCCAGATAGGTCAGGCTGTAGAACACCGCAGTCAGTCCGGCGAGCTCACTCGGCCGGGCGATTCGCTGGACTTCGAGAAGACCGGCGATCAACGCCATCCCATAGCCGCATCCGAGAACCGCCGCCGCGGTCAACGCGAGCGGGATCGACAGTGTCGTGTACGCCGCGGCAGCAAGGGCGAGGCCGACGACCACGAAGCTCAAAGCGATCACCATGATCCGCGGTGATCCGGGCTTGTCGAAGCGCTTGCCGAGGGTCTGGATGCCGAAGCCTGCGGCGAGGCCGACGACGCAGCAGAGCCCGGCGAAGGCGATGGACCAGCTCGACGTCTTCTCCGTCATGAACGCCGGGATCACCGCGTAGGCGACCGCACACGCGCCGAACACCCACGGCGCGACGGGAGCGACCATCACCCAGAACCGGGGGTGCTTCGCCGACCGGATCGACAGATCCTCCCGCAGCGTCCGTCCGGAGTCCTGGGCGGCGCGTGATTCAGGAGCACGCAGCAGAGCCGCGAACGCGACCACGGCGAGTGCGATGTTGACCGCGTACGACAGCTGGTTCGGCCACGGCGCCCACTGCGCCAGGATCGCCGCCAGACCTGCGCCGATGCCGAATCCCGAAGTCAGCGACAGTGCGGCGCGCCGTGCGCCCGCGGTGGCTGTCGCACCGTCACGGTCGGACAGTTCTTTGATCCAGCTGCCGCCGACGGCCATCGCGAGGCCGAGCGCGATCCCGCTGAGCACCCGACCGACGGCGAGGAGCGCAACCGAGTGCGCTCCGAATGCCAGCAGCAGCGATCCGGCCGCTGCGATCACCGGGGACGGGAGCATCAGCGGGCGGCGTCCGAGCCGGTCCGACAACGGTCCGCCGATCAGCAGCGCGGGGACGATGCCGAGCACGTAGGTGAACAGGAGCAGGTCGACCGCGACAGCCGACATGTCCGACGTCGTGCGATACATGACGAGGAGCGGAGTGAACTCGTTGCCTCCCCAGGCCGCGGCGAAGACGGCGAGCGAGACCGCGGGCCAGCCGGTGATGCGTGATCGGCTCATCGGAGTCCTCCTGGAAGGTCGTGGACGGTCGACAGGTGCGTGATGAGGAGTTCGGTGAACGCTTCCGGGTCGGTGATCGCTTCCGCCAGACGAGCGTGGTCGTCGAGGATGGTGTCAGCGACGGCGGCCCCTGCCTGCAGTCGGCTCGCCGTCATGCGGCGGTGTCGCTCTCTGAGAGAGACGTAGACCTCGCTGAGGATCGCGTTCCCGCCGGCGGCGACGATCAGCTGGTGGAACTCCGCGTCGAGACGAGCGAACTCCGCCGTGTCCGACCTGCTCACGTCGGCGTGCTGCGCGAGATTGTCGCGCAGGCGTTCGCTGAGCTGGGCCAGTTCAGCAGGCCGACCGACAACCGACCGTGCGGCGTGGGATTCGATGGCGACGCGCGCGTCGAGCACATCGCGCGCTTCCCGATCACCGATCGGCACGATGAGCGCCCCGCGTTTCGGATACAGGCGCATCCAGCCTTCGGCTGATAGACGGAGGAACGCCTCTCGAACCGGAGTACGACTGACGGCGCACCGCTCGGCGATCTCACCCTCGCTGATGAGCTCGCCTCCGGCCAGACCGCCAGTGAGGATCAGCTCCTTCACGTCGGCATACACCCGATCCGCTGCTGAATACGTCATAGATACATGATAGATCCTTGTGTCGTGTGTTGAAAGTCCTTAGACGGTTGGTGGTGCTCCGGTGCCCAGCGGGACGCCGCCGACCATTGAGGAACTTTCGGGCACGCGACACCAGCTCACGCGGACTCCCGCCACGTGGCACCTGACCGGGCACAGCGACGTCATCGGTGACAGAATCATCGGAACCATCACCGATGTAGACCACATCACTCGTCGAGTTGCGTCCGGTCGAGGCCGGACGTCTAGGAGAAGTTCGTGACCAACACCGCACCCGGGCAGCCCACACAGATCACCGACGACGAGATCTTCCGCGCACACGAGGGCGGGAAGCTGTCCGTCGAACTCAGTGCGCCCATCGACACTCAGCGCGCACTCTCGATCGCCTACACGCCGGGCGTCGCTCAGGTCTCGCGCGCTATCGCGAAGGACGCGGCTCTGGTCGAGGAGTACACGTGGACCAAGCGACTGGTCGCGGTCGTCTCCGACGGCACGGCAGTCCTCGGGCTCGGCGACATCGGCCCACGCGCCTCGCTCCCGGTGATGGAGGGCAAGTCGGCCCTGTTCCGCACCTTTGCGGGACTCAATTCGATCCCGATCGTCCTGGACACCACCGATCCCGACGAGATCGTCGAGACGCTGATCCGTCTCCGCCCCAGCTTCGGCGCCGTGAATCTCGAAGACATCTCGGCACCGCGCTGCTTCGAGATCGAACGCCGCGTCATCGAGGCACTCGACTGCCCGGTGATGCACGACGACCAGCACGGCACCGCGATCGTCGTTCTCGCCGCACTGAAGGGCGCCCTCACGCACCTCGACAAGGACATCACCACCCTGAAGGTCGTGATCTCGGGGGCAGGCGCAGCCGGTGTGGCATGCGCGAACATCCTGCGCGCCGCGGGCGTCCCCGACATCGTGGTGCTCGACTCGAAGGGTGTCGTCGGCGCCCACCGCACCGACCTCAACGAGTTCAAGACCGACCTCGCGGCATGGAGCAATCCGCGCGCCCTCACCGGCGGCGCCGCGGAGGCGCTGAACGGCGCCGACATGTTCCTCGGAGTCTCGGCCGGACTCATCGACGAGGCCTTCATCGCGACGATGAACGACGATGCGATCGTCTTCGCGCTGTCGAACCCCGATCCGGAGATCCACCCGGATGTCGCGGCAAAGCACGCCGCCGTCGTCGCCACCGGCCGCAGCGACTTCCCGAACCAGATCAACAACGTCCTCGCCTTCCCCGGCGTGTTCGCCGGCGCCCTCGACGCTGACGCACGACGCATCACCGAGGGCATGAAGCTGGCCGCCGCGGATGCGATCTTCGGCGTCGTCGGCGACGATCTCGCCGCCGACCACATCGTCCCGAGCCCGCTCGATCCGCGGGTGGCACCCGCCGTCGCCAAGGCCGTCGCCGACGCAGCTCGCGCCGAGGGCGTCACCAAGTAATCTCCTCGCGCTCCACAGTTCCGGCCGGGCACAATGGCGGTCATGGGACTGTGGAGCGGCACCGACCTCGATCTGCCCGGATATCTGCGGCGCATCGGTTTTGACGGCGAGCCGTCGCCGTCCCTGGAGACCCTCGAGAAACTTCACCGGCTTCACACGACGTCGATCCCGTTCGAGAACCTGGAGATCATCCTGGGACGCGGGATACCGCTCGACCTGGAGTCGGTTCAGCAGAAGCTGGTCCGGTCCGAACGTGGAGGCTACTGCTTCGAGCATGTCGTCCTGTTCGCCGCCGCGTTGGAACGGCTCGGATTCACTTTCACTCCGATCATCGGCCGAGTCTCGCTCGGTGCCGACTGGACGAGTCGTCCCGCCACCCACGCGCTGGTCGTCGTGGAGGTCAGCGGCACCCGCTACCTGTGCGACGTCGGTTTCGGTCGAGGCCCCCTCGGCCCCATCGAACTGCGGGACGGGGTACAGACCGATCAAGACGGCTGGCGCTTCCGGCTGTCCTCCGATCCGATCGGCGATCTGTTCGGCACCGACCGGTGGACACTGTGGCAGCACGACGAGAAGTGGATCGACCGCCACGTCTTCACGCTGACACCGCAGACGCCGATCGACTACCGCGTCGGCAACCATTTCGTGTCGACGTCACCGCGATCACCGTTTGTGGCACGGCCGTTCATTCAGCAATTCACCGCCGCCGAGCACCACACTCTCGACGGCGACACGCTGACCACTGTCCAGCCCGACGGCCCTTCTGCGTCGCGCAGCGTTCCAGCGCCCGAGGTTCCCGATGTCCTCGCCGAAACCTTCGGCATCACGCTGACCTCCGACGACGCGGCGGCGCTCGTCGAGATCGAGGCCGCACGCCGGTCGTCGAGCGACGAGTGACGACCCCGTTTTGCTCCTGAGCCCATCGACTCGGTAGCATCGTCTCCGCTGCCTGTCACAGGCGGCACGCCGCCTTAGCTCAGTCGGTAGAGCGAGTCACTCGTAATGACTAGGTCAGGAGTTCGATTCTCCTAGGCGGCTCTCTACGGACGCAGGCCAGACACCGCTTCTGGCCTGCGTCGTTTCTTTGGGCGTCTCGAACGTACGCCACCGCCGCATGTTGTTCGGCTTCGCCGGCAGGAAGCACGACTGCGAGAACTAGCCTCCCCAGACCCAAGTAAGCGCCGACCCCTCATTGAAGGGCCGGAGCTTACTCATTGTCGTACTCGAACAGAGGCAGCCGCGACTCTGCGGTGTGACGGCCAAGCCACCGTCACGGCGTCATCAGCCCACCGGGCATCTCGTCATCGTCGCGGCGGATCACCGTCGGCACTGTGGACGGCGTCGAGAGCTACGGCGTTGTGCTGGCGTCCACCGTGGGGCCGCCGTGGAGCTCGACATCGATCATGGTGGCGAGCGTACTGCGACTCCACACTCACCGTCTGAATGTCGGAAATAGACCGCAATGAACCAAACGGACCGTGGTCCGTGTCCGGACCGGACAAATGGAAACACCCGCTGAGCTGGTCGTCTGCCACGAGTTTCCAGTTTGAGTTTGCCGAATAGTTGCCTGGCGGGTGGAATCACCTGCGGAAGCACAACGCTTCCACCGCACACCGAATCTGTAGTAGGTATCGCCGATTCGGGAGCGGTTGTTACACAGGCTGATTGGCCTGTTCCGACTTTGGGGGTCACCTATGTTGCGTCGCATCGCGACACCACTCGTCCTTGCCGTCATCGCCGTGTTCGCGTTGGCTTAAAGTTTGCTCGCCGGACCTGCCGATGCCCGGACGCATCACACGCGTGAAGGTGTCGACATCACCCTCACCGCATCCAAGCTCCGAGCGAAGAAGATCCCCGCCCTGGACTCCTCACCGTTCTCCGGCGAAGCACTGCTCTTCTCGGACGTGCACGCCGCCGTCCGCAACATCGACGACAAGACCGTTCGAGCGACGGTGGAGGTCGGCTACCAGATCGGGTACCCCGTCTCCGTCGCGCCCAACGGCGTGAAAGTCACCGCCCACACCCCCGAACTGAAACTGACCGGCGGCCTCAACGCCAAACTCGCCCCCAACGTCACCATCTCCGGCAGCGGCGGCGGAGGCTCCATCGGCGAGATCGGCGCCGAACTCGGCGCTGAAGCGACCGTGATCCCGTCGGCAGACCTCGAATTCGAAGTCGGCGCAGGCAAGATCACCACCGTCACCCTCGCCGAGATCGCCCTGACCCAACCGACCGCCGACATCGTCCTGTCCGGCATCGAACTCAACACCACCAACGCCCTCGGACCCATCAGCGTCCGCCCCTACGCCAAAATCAGCGTCACCACCGACACCGGCGTCTACGTCTACTACGACCACGGCCCCACCAGCCGCATCTGACCCGGAACGACACCATGACAACGAACCATTCCCGCGGCCGCGAGCGGCACGACCGGGGAACGCTCCTGGCGGGCCTGATCGCGCTCACTGCACTCGCAGCAGCAGTCCTGATCGCGATCTCACTCGCACCAGCATCCGCCGAAACCCCGGCCGAACGCTGCAAACGCGAAACCACCGCCTACAACAACGCATGGAAGAACTCCTGGGCCGCATCACACCCAGGAAAGAAACCCAGCGACGCGCCCAAGCCGCCGGTGCCCTACAAGTGCGGAGGAAACAACGACGGACCACCGCCGACCGTACAGCCGACGACAACTCCACCGGAAGCGCCCACAGGAACAACCGCACCAGAATCGACAGTACCCAGCGACAGTTCGGGCCCAGATCTCAACAATCCGACCGACCGCCGTGACATCCAACACCCCGGAGTGGGACAGCCGACCATCGGTTCGGGCAGCGATACCTCTAGGACGCAGCCACAGACAACATCAGTTCCGGTCTCTCCGAAACGAAAGCAGCCATCAACGACCGTCGGTCAGCAGTCGCAAACAAAACGCGACCCCTCAGCGTCAGCAGATCCTTTGTCCAACGTCAACTTCAGAAACGGCCCCAAGTCCCCCGGGGACGGGCTTCGCCACAACGCGGATGACCCTCACGGGAAATGGTACGGCGGCTGCGAAGAAGGCTATCACCGGAACAATGGCGGCTTGGGGAACTGCTACCCCGACTACGACTACAACGTGATCGATGTGCAGGCCATGGGCAGACAACGCGGTGCCGCTTTGGTTTCATGCAGCTACGGCGTCAACCCGTGCACGATCGGCAAGTCAGGGC
>NZ_BAOP01000044.1 GCF_000344135.1 Gordonia malaquae NBRC 108250
GTCGACGCTCGACGAGACTGTTGCGATCGCGTTGGAGCAGAACTCGCACACGCTCTATCACCCCACCGGAACGTGTCGGATGGGGTCGGACGAGGGCAGCGTCGTCGCACCCGATCTGACGGTCCGCGGAGTCACCGGGCTGCGTGTCGCGGACGCGTCTGTGATGCCCACGATCGTCCGCGGCCACACTCACGCGCCGTCGGTTGTGATCGGTGAGCGGGCCGCGGACCTCATCACTGAGTGACAGGCGCCGAAGCGGCTATCAGCGCCGTAGGCCGTGCTTGCGGGCGATGATCGACGACACGATCCCGACGGGCATGAGCCGCTTGAGCAGGAAGACGACCGGAGCGTTCGACCCGACCGCGTAGAACTCACGCGGCGGGTCGGCTTCGATCGCTTTGACGATCACCTCCGCGACCTTGACCGGTGAGATTCCGCCCTTCTCGTTCGCATCGAGATGGGTGATCATCGTGTCGACGTCGGCCTTGTACACCGAGTCTTCCGCGGTGTACTTGGTGCGCCGTTCGCCGATCCCTGTCGCGATCGATCCCGGCTCGACGTGCGCCACCCACACGCCGAACGGCGACAGTTCTTGGCGTGCTGACGCGGCGAAACCCTTCAACGCCGCCTTCGCCGCGACATATGAGCCGCGGAACGCCAGCGGAAAACTCGCGAGCATGGACCCGACGGTGATGACGCGACCGTATCCACGCGCCCGCATGCCCGGGAGGAGCTTCTGGGTCAGCTGGACGACTCCGAACACGTTCGTCTGGAACAGGCGATCCACCGCGTCGGCGGGCAGTTCCTCCAACGCGCCCGACTGGCTCTCCCCCGCGTTGTGCACCACGATGTCCACGTCGCCGACGGCATCGGCGCACGCCGCGATCGAGTCGCGGTCTGCGAGGTCGAGGGCGACGTACTCGACGCCGGCCAACCTCTTGTCCGCTGGAATCGTCGCAGGATTGCGCGACGTTCCCAGGACTCGATACCCGCGCGTCGCAAGCAGGCGGGCCACCTCGAGTCCGATTCCCGACGACGCTCCCGTCACCAATGCAGTTCGGTTGGTGCCACTGTTCGTCATGCGTTGCCTCCAGTGATTCGGGCTGCAGCCCGTCCTGCTGCGCGTCCGGAGAAGATGCAACCACCAAGGAATGTGCCTTCGAGTGCGTTGTACCCGTGGACGCCGCCTCCGCCGAAACCGGCGACCTCACCCGCAGCGTACAGACCGGGGATCGGCGCGCCGTCGTCTCCCAGCACTCGGGAGTCGAGGTCGGTGTTCAGGCCGCCGAGCGTCTTGCGGGACAGGATGTTCAAGCGCACCGCGATGAGTGGGCCATGCGCCGGGTCGAGGAGTCGGTGCGGCGACGCGACCCGAACCACCTTGTCGCCGAGGTAGTTCCGCGCGCCCCGGATCAGGTGGAGCTGAGCGTCCTTGCCGTACTTGTTCGCCACTTCGCGGTCGCGGGCCTCTATCTGCTCACGAAGTCTCTCCACTTCGACGGTGCCGCCGCGGGACAGCTCGTTCATGCCCTTGACCAGTTCGTCCAGCGTGTCGGCTACGACAAAATCGACACCCTTCTGCTTGAACGCCTCGACCGGGCCTGGAGCCCCCTTGCTCTTGATGCGGCCGAAAGCGAGCTTGAGATCCTTCTCGGTGATGTCCGGGTTCTGTTCCGACCCGGACAGTGCAAACTCCTTCTCGATGATCGACTCGGTGAGCACGAACCACGAATAGTCGTGGCCGCCCTTGAGGATCGCCGCCATCGTGGCGTTCGTGTCGCATCCGGGGAAGTTGGGCGCGGGCAGTCGTTCGCCGTCGGCGTCGAACCACATCGACGAGGGTCCGGGGATGATCCGGATCGCGTGGTCGGGCCAGATCGGGTCCCAGTTGTGGATGCCTTCGGTGTAGGCCCACACCCGATCCCGGTTGACGATGCGTCCACCCGCCTGTTCGGTGATCTCGAGCATTCGGCCGTCGACGTGTGCGGGAACGCCTGCGATGATGTGCTTCGGGAACGGGCCGAGTCGTTCGGTGGGCCAGTACTGCTTCATCAGATCGAAGTTGTGGCCGATGCCGCCGGATGTGACGAGCACGGTCGGCGCCCGGAACTCGAAGGCGCCGACGACGTCGCGGCCGGTCGCCACGCCTCGGTCCGCGTCCGTCGCCTCCAGAACACTGCCCGAGACCCCGACGACCGCGCCGTCGTCGGTGATCAGCTCGTCGACGCGGTGACGGAACGCGAAGCGGACGAGGCCGCGGCCTTCTGCCTTCTCGACCGGTTCGCGGAACACTCGGACCACTTCGGGGCCGGTGCCCCACGTGAGGTGAAACCTCGGCACAGAGTTGCCGTGACCGTCTGCGACGGTGCCGCCCCGCTCCGCCCATCCGACCACCGGGGTGAACCGGAGGCCGAGGGCGTGGAGATAGTCGCGCTTCTCATGTTCGGCGAAGTCGAGGTAGGCACGCGCCCACCGCTCCGGCCACTCGTCTTCGTTGCCCGCGCCGAGCCGATCGAACGCCGCCGAGCCCTTCCAGTCCTGCCACGCGAGCGCCGACGAGTCTTTGATTCCGAGTCGACGCTGCTCGGGCGAATCGACGAGGAAGAGTCCGCCGAGACTCCAGAACGCCTGGCCGCCGAGATTGTTGCGGTTCTCCTGGTCGAGGATCAGCACACGCCGGCCGGCGAGCGCGAGCTCATGCGCGGCGACGAGGCCGGCGAGGCCCGCCCCCACGACGATCGCGTCCGGTGTGAACCCATTGATGTCCGTCGTACTGCCTGTCACCGCGTGACCTCTCGTCGTCTCCAGTAGACCATCCATAAATAGAACGATGGTTCTTGTTATGCGTATCGTGTCATGTGACGCCGCACACGGTCAATGGTCCACGACGAGAGGACACTCATGGCAAAAGGGGAACAGACACGCGCCCGCACCGTCGCCCGCTTCCTCGAGGCGGGCGCCGAGGTTTTCGCCGAGCGTGGATTCCATGCAGCGACGATGGCCGAGATCTGTTCACGCGCCGGGTTGTCGCGCGGAGCCTTCTACTCGAACTTCGACGGCAAAGAGTCCCTGTTCCTCGCCCTGTTCGAACAGCACGCGGCCGCCCAGCTCGACGCGGTGGCCTCGGCATTCGAGAACGCACCCGACCTCGCCGGCGCGATAGCTGCCGCGGTTCACGCGGCCGTCGCCGACGCGGAGGCCGAGCGCCGATGGTTCCTCATCTCGACCGAGTTCACCATCTACGCCGCACGTAACAGCGACGCGGCACGACTCCTCAACGAACACGACGCTCGGGTCCGCCGTCGTCTCGCGACAACAATCGCCCGATTCACCTCCGGCGACGACTCCGCTGAGCCGACGGACGACGATCTCGCCACAGCGCGATTCACCATCGCCCTCTACGAAGGCGCCCACCTCGGCGCACTCGTCGACAACAACACCGACCAGGCACGCCTCACCCTGCTGGAGTTTCTACCGATGGCGATTCAGCGCTCCCACACCGATCAGGAATGAAGAAGCGCTGGTCGAGACGTCGCCCTACGCTGAATCCATGACCGAGAACAATTCTTCAACAATCGACTTCCGCGCTGTCGTGGAACAGGTCGGCGACCGAAAACTCCTCCGCTTGCCCGCGGACGCCAGCGCCGGACTACCGTCCCGAGGTCAGGTCGCAGTCGTCGGCACGCTCGCCGGCCGAGAGTTCACCACAGTTGTCGAGCCAGACGGCAAGCGAGGCCACTGGCTCAACCTGGACCACACGGAGCTGCCCGCGGGCGACGCGGTCGACGCCAGCCTGAGCCCGACGAAGTCGTGGCCGGAGCCCGATATCCCCTCCGACTTCCAAGACGCGCTCGACCATGCCCCCGATACCGGCGAACTGTGGTCCACGATCACGCCGATGGCTCGGTGGGAGTGGATTCGCTGGGTTCAGGCGACGAAGAACCCCAGCACTCGAGCGCGCCGGGTCGACGTCGGGATCTCAAAACTCCGCGACGGCAAGCGCCGACCGTGCTGCTTCGACCTCGCGTCGTGCACCGACCCCGAGGTCGCCAAGAGCGGCGTCCTCATCGACTGACACCAGGCTCACTCAACCGATCGCAAAATATTAATGAGACAAGGTGCAATAATTTCAAGACGGCACAGCATGCCTTCCGTGATGCAATGTCCGATCTCACTTGCATTTCCGCCGATCGAATCTCAATTCACGAGCGCGTCGACCGACCATTTCTGCGACATTTTGCGATAAGATTCGCGACATGAGAATCTCGACGACGAGCGGCGGCATGCTGCTCGGATATGCGAGGGGCAGCGTTCGGGCGGCCCCGATCGAAGCGCAGATCGACGCGCTCTCCGAGGCCGGCGTCGTGCCAGCACGCATCTACAGCGATGACCGCCGCACCTCCGATGGCAGCCACGAACGTCCCGGTTGGACAGCCCTTCTGGACTACGCCCGATCGGGCGACACCGCGGTGGTCGTCGGGATCGATCGGCTCGGCCGGACCGTGCCCGAGATGTTGGCGAGCGCTCGAGATCTCTCCGACCGGGAGATCGGCCTGCTGTCGATCCGCGAAGGAATCGACACCTCGGATCCCGCAGGGTCGATGATCGTCGGTGTCCTCGCTTCCCTCGCGTCTTTGGACGAGGAGCCACGGCCCGCCGGCCGTCGGCGAGGCTCACACAGAGCAGAGGTCGCAGTCGGCCGACCACGGGCACTCGACGACAGCCAGATCGCAACCGCCGAGCGCATGCGCGCCGACGGACTCTCCGTCCCCGCCATCGCGGAGGCCCTCGGCGTGAGCCGAGCGACGCTCTACCGCGCGCTCGCCGAGCGGAGGTCCGTCCGGTGATGTCATCCACTCCGGAGTACCCCGAACTCGACATCGTCACCCCATACGGGATCGTCACCCGGCTGCCGACGTCGTTTCCGATCATCGACCCAGAACTCGACGGGCACCTCGACCCGTGCCTGTTCCAGGCGGGGTTCGACGACGCCAACATGCGCCTCGCCGCATTCCCGGCGTCGTGGGCCAAACATCACGCATCGACCGTTCTCGACACCGAACCCGCAGTCGACGACGACGAACCGAGTTACACCCGCGGGTACCGAGCAGCGCTGTACGGGTACCTCAAGCACACATCGGATTGATCAACCGCGTCAGGCTCGCGGGCGCAGGATCACCACCGGGATGTCGCGGTCGGTTCGCTGCTGGTAGCCGTCGTAACCTGGATTGGCTTTGACGATCGTCGGCCACAGCGCGGCCTTCTCGGCGCTGTCGGCGTGGTGTGCGGTCCACTCGGTCGTCACATCGTCGACGGTCACCTCGACGTCCGGCTGTGCCACCAGGTTCTTGAACCAGTCCGGGTGGTCGGAGTGCCCGCCTTTCGACGCGACGACGACGATGCGATCCGGCTCGTAGACGGGCGCGGTCAGCATCGTCGATCGACGTTGCCCCGACTTCCGTCCGACGGTGTGGAGTTCGAGGGTCTGCATTCCCAACATCTTCTTCGGGAAGCGGCCGCCGGTGACGGTGAGCAGTGTGCGATGCCCGTTCTCGAGGATCCAGGCTCCGGCCGAGGCTGTCATGTCATGCAGGTTCATGGATCTATTGTGCACCGCCGGTCACAGTCAAGCATTCTGCGCGGACCGACGGGAATGCACTCGACCACGCCCGCGGCCGCGTTGTGCTTGTGGACCGCATTTTTCTCACTCGTCAGGAGTTCCGCAATGACACAGACCGTATCGACGCCAGACCGCTTCGCCTCCGATTGGGAGGAGTGGCACGATTCGCGCGAGCGCACCCTCAAAGATCCGCTCGGCTGGTTGTCGATCAATCGACTCGAATGGCTGGACTCGGAGGCTCAGCTATTCGAAGGGTTGCCCGGCACCTGGTGGACGGACGGCGAGACTGCTCATGTGACCGCGTCCGATCACGAGACTTTCGCCGACCAGACTTTCACCCTGCACCCGACAGGTGCAGGCGAGGTCGTTGAACTCGCCGGGGTACATGTCGAGGTCGCCCGGCGAGGCGCGGGCTACTTGATCCGCATTCACGACCCGGAGGCGTCCACGCTCGCGGCGTTCCGCGGTGTCCCGGCGTTCGAGCCGGATGCCGCGTGGCAGATCACTGGACGATTCGAACCGTACAGCGCGCCTCGAGACATCGCCGTGGGCGCCGTCGCCGAAGGGTTGGAGCACGTCTACGTCTCCCCCGGCGACATCGTCCTCGAACACGACGGCGCAGCACACCGCCTCATCGCGTTCAACGGGCACTCCGGCGGGTTGTCGATCCTCTTCACAGACGCGACGTCGGGTGTGTCGACTTACGCTGCCAACCGCAGTCTCGCGATCGACGCCTCCGATGACGTGATTCAGGACGGCGGCGATGTGCTGCTCGACTTCAACCGCGCGACGAACCTTCCGTGCGCGTTCATCGACTTCGCGACGTGCCCCCTCCCACCCGCAGGCAACAATCTTCCGTTCGCGGTGACCGCGGGAGAGAAGACGCCGTACGAACGGAACTGACCCGCGGCGATATCGTGCTGGGCGTGGCCCACCTCCTGTTCTCCTACGGAACTCTTCGCCTGCCCGCCGTCCAGTCGTCCCTGTACGGCGGGCCGGTCCCGACTGTCGACGATCGTCTCGTCGGATTCCGCCTCGAGTGGGTGCAGATCACCGATCCCGAGGTCGTGGCGACAAGCGGATCGGATCGCCATCCGATCCTGGTCAGGAGCGGCGAGGAGGACGCCGTCGACGGGTCGTGTCTGACGTTGACCGACGACGGTCTGATCGCGACCGACGACTACGAGGTCGACGACTACCGTCGGATCCAGGCCGACTTGGCGTCGGGTCGTCGAGCGTGGGTCTACGTGTCCGCGGACACCGAGCCCTGAGAGCGACTGCCGCGATCAACTCACGATCTGGCAGGAAAGTTGCACCGAGGCGCGTTTCGTACACCACACCTATGTGACTTTTGCGGCACAACGTTCCGACTGTGGACCACCCACAGCTGGCGGCGAGAATTAGGTCAGCGCGGACACAAGAAAGGCCCCTTCCGATTTCTCGGAAGGGGCCTCACCTTGGTCATACTGTCGGGCTGACAGGACTTGAACCTGCGAACCCCTGAGACCGGGCCGATGATCCTCTGTCGCCTACTGGTTGCCACTCACCTGCATGTTCCCACTCTTGGGCACCATTGTCGTCTACCTGCGGTTGTCATTTCCGTCTGTCCTACCGGTGTGCTGTCAGTAGAAGGTCACCAACTTCTTTGCCTAGTAGACTTGTATAGTTTCTGCCTACTGCGCTTGACTACAATCATGATTGCACCGGAACCCACCAAGTCCACCGTCAAGCGCCTCCGCGCCGCAGGCTTCACCGCCCGCAACGCCAAGGGCAGCCACGAGCAGTTCACCTGCCCTCACGGCACCGTGAAGGTCACCCTCGCCACCGGACACAAGTCCACCTCGGCGGGGATGGTCCGCATGGCCAACCAGGCGATCGCCCGGTGCGCCACCGAGTGCGGGTGACCGCACCGGAGCGGCCCGCCCAGCCGCCCCAATAGCCCTCGACCATCCGACCCTCCGATGCGATCCCGAAAGGACCAACACCGATGACCACATACCGACTCGACGTCTACCGCGACGACCGCTGGTGGATGATCCGCATCCCCCAACTCGACGGTGTCAACGGCCACGACGAAGGCCTCACCCAAGCCCGCACCTACGGCGACATCGAAACCGAAGCCCGCGACTACATCACCCTCGTCGCCGACGTCGCCCCCTCAACCATCGACCTCGACGTGCACGTGACAATCGACGACCTCGACGTGACGGCCGCCGAACAGCGAATCACAGCCTCCCGCAAAGCAGCAGCAGTGGCAGAACGAGAGGCACTCAACGACGCGTCGGCGACTGCCTACCGGTTGCAGAAGGCCGGCGTGAGTCAGCGCGACATCGGCGAGATCATCGGCGTCAGCTATCAGCGCGTCGGCCAGATCCTCACCAAGTAGGTCAGTCGCACGACGTCCGCACCTTGGCACATCGAGCCCCGTCCGGTGTGATGTTTCCATCGAAGTCGCGGCGAAGAGGCTTGGGCATTCGTCGTCGGAAGTGACGCGGATGCATTACGTGCAGAGGGCGACGGCTGCGCCGAACGTGAACGCGATCCTGCCAGCTAGCGTCGCCGTCGAAGTAAGCGGTCAGCGTCGAGGTTCGCTTCCGGCCAGTCTTAGGCAAGTGCGGACACAAGAAAGGCCCCTTCCGATTTCTCGGAAGAGGCCTCACCTGGTCATACTGTCGGGCTGACAGGACTTGAACCTGCGACCCCCTGACCCCCAGTCAGGTGCGCTACCAAGCTGCGCCACAGCCCGTCCACTTCCCTGAGGAAGCGAGACTTACCTTAGCCCACTCGGCCGCTAGTCGACGAATCGCCTGGTCGGAGGGCCTGCAGGGCACCGAAACTGATCAAGCCCTGGCCGATCACATAGGTCGCCATCGCGAGTGGGTCGAACCAGCCGGGCGAGGTCTCGGGCAGAAACAGGAGCAGTGCCAGCAACGAATCGCTCGTCAAGAACAGCGCAGCTCCGATGGCGATCGTCCGGTTGCATCGAGACGCGGTGGCCGCCGTCGCCTGGAGCACCAGCCCGTACGCACCGACGCCGAGAAAGAGCGCCCCGGCGCGCAGGCCCACGACGGCGACCATGACGACCCACCAGACCACGTACACGAGCGCCCACCGCGGCATCGGGCCGATCGCCAGGATCCGAACGAACAGCACGATGTAAGCGACGTGTGCAGCGGCGAAGAACAGCAGCATGAACGGCAACTCGTCGCCGTCGGACACCACCGCCCCGACGCTGTCGCCGAACCAGGAGAACAGCAGGGCCGCACCGATGAGCACGATCGCTCTACGCTCGGCGCCCCGAGCGGCCGCGATCACCGGTATCGCCAACAACGGCATCAACAGCAGCTTGGTCGGCCCGGCGATCGTGCCCTGAGCAGCAAGTGACCCGACGTGCACGACTGCCACAACAACATACGGAAGCCAGAGCGCGACGTCCCGCGCCTTCGGTGTCATGCGCCCATGCTAGGGCGGACACCTCGTCTCACATTCACCGGATCGCCGGGATCGGCATGAAAATCATGCCATCGTCCGACGCGGGTCGTCACTTGCGGCGCTGTTCTCGCTTGTCGCGGACTCGAACGTTCACGCGTACCGGCGAACCGTCGAAACCGAACTCCTCCCGGAGACGGCGCTCGATGAACCGGCGGTAGCCGGCCTCGAGGAAGCCGCTTGTGAACAAGACGAACGTCGGAGGCCGTGTCGCGGCCTGCGTCGCGAACATGACACGAGGCTGGCGTCCACCACGAACCGGCGGCGGCGTGGCCGCGATGACGTCCTTGAGCCAGCTGTTGAGGCGACCTGTCGACACGCGCCGGTCCCACGACTCGAGTGCGCCTTCGAGCGCCGGAACCAGCTTCTGAACACTTCGGCCGGTGTGCGCCGAGATGTTGACTCGCCTGGCCCACGGGACGCGGGCGAGTTCCCGGTCGATCTCCTTGTCGAGTTCGTACCGACGGTCCTCGTCCACGAGGTCCCACTTGTTGAAGACGACCACGAGCGCACGGCCGGTCTCGACGACCAACGACAGGATGCGGAGATCCTGCTCGGTGATCGGCTGGCCGGCGTCGATCAGCAGCAGCGCGACCTCGGCCGACTCCAACGCAGCGCGAGTGCGCAGCGACGCGTAGTACTCGTGGCCGGTTGCCGTGTGCACCTTGCGGCGCAGACCGGCGGTGTCGACGAAGTGCCACGGCTTGCCGTCGAGTTCGATCATCTCGTCGACGGGGTCGACCGTGGTGCCTGCGACGTTGTCGACCACGGACCGCTCCTCGCCCGCGAGGCGATTGAGGAGCGAGCTCTTGCCGACGTTCGGTTTGCCGACCAGTGCCACGCGGCGCGGGCCGCCCGGTGCGAACCGCTCGCGCGGCTTCTCCGGCAGTTTCTGCAGGATCAGGTCGAGCAGTTCTGCGGTACCGCGTCCGTGCGCTGCGGAGATCGTGTGCGGTTCGCCGAGGCCAAGCGACCACAGGACGGCCGCGTCGGCCTCGGCGCGTTCGCTGTCGACCTTGTTCGCGGCCAGGATCACCGGCGCCTTGCCACGACGGAGGACACGGGCGACGGCCTCGTCGCTCGCCGTCGCGCCGACGGTGGCGTCGACGACCACAACGATCAGGTCGGCGGTGCGCATCGCCAATTCTGCCTGCGCCGCGATCGACTGGCCCATCCCCTTCGCGTCGGGCTCCCACCCGCCGGTGTCGGTGACCATGAACGGCGTCCCGGTCCACTCAGCCCGGTAGGACACCCGGTCGCGAGTGACGCCGGGAACGTCCTCGACGACGGCCTCGCGGCGACCGAGGATGCGGTTGACCAGAGTCGACTTGCCGACGTTGGGGCGGCCGACGACGGCGACCACAGGCAGTGCCGGAGCCTCGTTGAAGACGTTCTCGCTCAGGAACTCCCCGAGCTCCCAGTCCGATTCGCTCTCCCACGTGCCGTCGCCCGCGGTGTCGGTCGCCTCCAGTGCGTCCGTGTAGTCGTCAGTCATCGGTGTTCTCCGATCCGCTCGGAAACGAGCTCGGTGAGCCGGTCGAGGACCTGCTCCAAAGTCATGTCGCTGGTGTCGACGAGAACCGCGTCGTCCGCGGCCCGCAGCGGTGACGCCGCGCGTGTCGAGTCCAGATGGTCACGTCGGTTGACGCTGTCGAGCACCTCGTCGAGGACGCTCTCGCGGCCTGCCGCGATGTTCTGGCGGTGCCTGCGTTCGGCACGCGCCTCAGGGGTGGCGGTGAGGAACACCTTCAACGCCGCGGTCGGGAACACGACGGTCCCGATGTCGCGTCCTTCGACGACGAGCAGCGCCGAATCCGCGTGGTCACGCTGCAGGTCGACGAGCCTTTCCCGCACATCGGCGTTGGCCGACACCGCGGACACGTCCGCGGTCACGGTGTCGGTGCGGATCTCGGCCGAGACGTCGTCGCCGTCGAGCGTGACGACGGTCGTGCCGTCCTCCCCCGGGGCGAGCCTGATGTCCGCGGCGGCGACCACCCGCGCGACGTCATCCGAATCAGGGGCGACATCGGCACGCTGGACGGCGAGGGTCGCCGCACGGTACATGGCGCCGGTGTCCAGGTAGTGGGCGCCGACGCGGTCGGCGAGACGCCGTGCGACGGTCGACTTGCCGGTTCCGGCGGGTCCGTCGATGGCGACGACCGACATCACAGGCCCACCGCCTTGTACAGCGCGCCGATCTCCTTGCTGTCGAGCGCACGGAGGCTGCCCGGCCGCTGCGTGCCGAGATTCACTGCGCCGATGTCGGTGCGGACCAGGCGGATCACCGGGTGGCCGACGGCGTCCATCATGCGTCGGACGACGTGCTTGCGGCCTTCGTGCAACGTGAGGCGGATCAGGGACTCGCCCTGGTAGAGCTCCATCTGCGTGTAGGAGTCGACCTTGACCGGGCCGTCCTCGAGGTCAACGCCCTCCCGCAGGCGACGACCGAGACCACGGCCCACCTCTCCGCGAACTGTCGCCATGTACGTCTTGGGAACCTCGAACGACGGGTGCATGAGTCGGTGTGCGAGCTCACCGTCGTTGGTCAGGAGGATGAGGCCTTCGGTCTCGGCGTCGAGGCGCCCGACGTGGAACAGTCGTTGCCCGGACATGACGCGTTCAGCGACGAGGTCGCCGATGCACGGCCGCCCCTGATCGTCGCTCATCGTCGACTGCCAGCCCTTGGGCTTGTTGAGTGCGAGATACTGCTTCGTCTCGTCGATGACCACACGCGCGCCGTCGACCTTGATGATCGCCGTGTTCGGATCGATGCGGAGGCCCTGCTCAAGCACGATCTCGCCGTCGACCTCGACTCGACCTGCAGCGATCATCTCCTCCGCGCCGCGTCGCGATGCGACGCCTGCTGCGGCGAGTACCTTCTGGAGGCGCATGCCGTCGGCGATGTACGTGGCGCCGTCACCGTCGACGACGGGCTTCTGCGTACGTGCCGGGCGTGAATTGTTGAATCGGATCTTGCCGACCTCGGCGTTCGGGCGTGAACCCTTGCGGTGCTGCTTGCGGGTGCCCTGACCGCCTCGGCCCTGGGCCGCTGCGCCGCCCTTGCCCTGGCCTGACGCGGACTTGCCGCCGGTCTTCTTACCCGTCGGCTTCTGGCCGCGAGAGTCGCTGGCGCGGGAACGTCCCGCGCCTTCTCCTCGTCCCGGTCTGCCGTCTCGGCTAGCGGATGCCATGAGTGAATCCTTCGATTGCTGGTGTGCAGTTGTGTATGACGCGAACGCGGCGCGAGTTATTCCTCGTCGGCCTGTCGGAGTGCTTCCTTCGACGCGTCAACCTCTGATTCTGACGGACGAGCGCTGAGTTTGGCGAATCGCGGGTCGTCGAGGAGTTCGTCGCCGAGGTCGTCGATGACGTCGACGTCCGGCAGCAGCGGAGCGAGGTCGGGCAATTCACTGAGCGATGCGAGACCGAGTCGCTCGAGGAACATCTCACTCGTCGCGTACAGGGTTCCGGTGGTCTGGGGATCGTTCCCCACCTCGTTGACCAGGCCCCGAGCGACGAGTGTCCGCATCACGCCGTCCACGTTGACGCCGCGGATCGCGCTGACTCGCGCGCGCGTGACGGGCTGGCGGTAGGCCACCACGGCGAGCGTCTCGAGTGCTGCGCGAGTGAGCTTGCTGCGCGTCCCGTCGAGAAGGAGACGTTCGACATACGGCGCGTACTCGGACCTAGTGTAGAAGCGCCAACCGTCGCCCGCGTATCGCAGATCGATCCCGCTTCCGGCGTCGGTGAGATCGCGGCTCATCCGGGTGAGCATGTCGCGAACACGTTTGACCTCATCCTCGACCGCGTTCGCGAGTTCCTCGGTTGTCACGGGCGTGTCGACCACCAGGAGGACTGCTTCGAGCGCGGACCTGAGCTCGTCGTCGTCGAGCCTGTCGAGATCGTCGACGCCGACGTCCGCAGAGTCCTCAGTCATCGCTAGCCCCTCACCCATAGTCTTCCGTGGTGTCGATGTCGATCTCGTCAGTGTCGCGGTCGCTGGTCCAGACCACTTTGAGTTCGCCGAGCGCCTCCGGCTGGGAGAACAGCACGGCTCGTTCGCGATACAGCTCGAGCAGACCGAGGAATCGTGCAACCACTTCGAGTCCGCTCGTGCATTCCGCGACGAGCTGGGAGAAGCTGAGCCACTCCCCCTTGGCGTCTGCCAGGAGCTCCGACAGTCGCTTGGCCTGTTCCGGCACGGACACCGGCGACCCGTGGAGGTGGTCGAGACCGACGGTCGGAATCGGTTTCGGCGCGATCGCCGCCGCGGCGATCTGCGCGAACTGTGCGGCGTCGACGCCGATCTTCACCTCGGGCAGCAGGTCCACGTAGCGGTCCTCTAGCGATACCGCGCGCGGATACCGTTGCAGTGCAGCGGCTTCCAGTTCGGCGAACAGTACAGCGACCTGCTTGAAGGCTCGGTACTGCAGCAGTCGCGCGAACAGCAGATCGCGGGCTTCGAGCAGCGCGAGGTCTTCCGGGTCGTCCACTTCGCCGGAGGGCAGCAATCGCGCGGCCTTCAGATCGAGCAGGGTCGCGGCGATCACCAGGAACTCGGTGGTCTGCTCGAGGTCCGAGTCTGGACCGAGCGCCTTGGTGTAGGCGATGAAATCGTCGGTGACCACATGCAGAGCGACTTCGGTCACGTCGAGCCGGTGCTGGCTGATCAGGTTCAACAGCAGGTCGAACGGCCCGGTGAAATTGGTCAGCTTGACCGTGAACTTCCCGTCATCCGCCGGGTCGGCCCCAGCAGCATCTTGAACGGCACCCCCCTGGGCCGCCTCGTCGATGACGGGGGTCTGCGTCACGTGCGCGTTTCGTTGTGGGCGATCACCTCTCGCGCAAGGCTCCGGTACGCGGCTGCGCCCGACGACTTGGGCGCCCACGACGTGATCGGCTCACCGGCGACCGACGTCTCGGGGAACCGGACGGTCCGGTTGATGACCGTGTCGAACACCGCGTCGCCGAACACTTCGACCACACGTTGCATCACGTCTCGCGAGTGAAGGGTGCGCTGGTCGTACATCGTGACCACGATCCCGCCGAGTTCCAGCCGCGGGTTGAGGCGGTCGTGCACCTTGTCGATGGTGTCGGTGAGCAAGGCGAGCCCGCGGAGACTGAAGTACTCGCACTCCATCGGGATCAACACGTTGTCGGCGCACGCCAGCGCGTTGACAGTCAGCAGCCCCAGAGAGGGCTGGCAGTCGATGAGGATGTAGTCGTACCGATCGGCCACGGGGTGCAGTGCACGGGCCAGCGCCTGCTCACGACCGACCTCGGTCACGAGCTGGATCTCGGCTGCCGAGAGGTCGATGTTCGACGGGAGCAGGTCGAGCCCGTCGACTCGAGTACGCATCAACACGTCGTCGGTCGCCGCGTACGGCGGCACGAGGAGATTGTGGACGGTCTGCTCGAGTTCGTGGTGCGGCACTCCGAGTCCGGCGGACAGAGCGCCCTGTGGATCGAGGTCGACGAGCAGCACGCGTCGTCCGGCTTCGGCCAGCGAAGCTCCCAGGTTGATGGTCGACGTCGTCTTGCCGACGCCGCCCTTCTGGTTGCACATCGCGAGGATGACTGCCGGGCCGTGCTTGTCCAGCGGCGCCGGATCCGGGATGTCGCGGTAGGGACGGCCGGTTGGTCCGAGCTTGTCAGCGGGGACGTCGAGCTCGCCCTGCGTCGCCTTGGCACCGGCTTTGTAGTCCACCTGTCCGATGCTCCTTCTCAGTCTCCGACGGTCCACTGGCAATCCTAGAGGGTCGCCGCCCGAAGGGGTGCGACGCCGTCGGCGAGCCGCACATCCTTCATGGCGACCGGCCGCAAGAACCCCGGCGCAGCTCCCCTCGATCTAGTCGAGAACACTTCCCTCACACTCCTTCAATTGCCTATTGCAGACATTCGGAATGAGCGCTACGATTAGAACATCAGTTCGAGTTTCTTCTACCTCACCTACAGGTCGAAAGGAGTCCCACCATGGCCAGCACCATCACCGGTTCGCTCGGAGTCGACACCTCGGGCAACGACTTCGACGATCTCGGTGCGGTCCGAACCCTCATCGCCGATGAGGCGCACCTGGCGTGGCGTCGCCTGCGGATGATCGGCGAGATCGCCGCTCGACGCGAGGCCGCGGCGGCCGACGGCGACGACATGCTGCTGTTGAATGGCACCACCGTGCTCGGCGCCGAGGTCGCCGCTGTCATGTCGGTCGGCAAGAGCACCGGGTCGGCCCTGGTCGAGGTGGCACTCGACGCCCGTGACCGCCTCCCGCGCGTCGCAGGCCTGCTGCGCGACGGTCTGATCTCCTTCGCCACCTTCCGAACGATCGTCATGCAGTGCACGGCAGTCGAGGACGCCGAGAGCATCGCGGCCATCGACGCAGACCTCGCGCAGGAACTGCGCGACAGCGGGGCCGTCTCGTGGAGCACCGGCAAAGACACCGCTCGGCGGATCGTCGCCGAACACGACCCCGACGCCGAGCAGGTCCTGCTCGCCAAGAAGGCCATCGACGCCGACGCTGCCACCCTGACCTGCACCGACGACCCGAGGTCGGTCGGCGCACGCCGCTCGGACCTGGCGATCGCCCGGCTCACCGGCACCACGTTCGGCTGCACCTGCGGCAACACCGACTGCCCCGCGGCGGCAACGGCCGCCGAGATCGGCGAACGGTTCGCCACGGTGATCGTCCACGTCATCGCCGATGCGACGACCCTCAACGGAGAGTCGACCACGGCGGGCTGGATGGACGGAACGGCGTCATCGACTCTCACCACGCACGCGAGATCGCCGCCCGGCCCGGCACTGTCATTCGGCCGCTCGATCTCACCGCCACCACCGCTCGGCCGGCCGACTACCGGCCCGGTGCGGCCGCGGACACCGCCTCCCGCGCGGTGCACGGACGATGCACCGTTCCCGGCTGCACCCGGACGGCGTGGGACTGCGATCTCGACCACGTCACCGAGTTCAACCACGACCGCCCCGCAGCGGGCGGCCCGACATGCCCGTGCAACCTCGGCCCGAAGTGCCGGTTCCATCACCTGGTGAAGACCCATGTCGACGGCTGGCTCGACGACCAGATCACCGACGCCAACGGCGTCATCTGGACCGAGACGACCACCCCGTCCGGCCATACGATCCGGGCTCGAGCCCGTAACTATTGGCTCCTACCGGGTCTGGGTCTTCTGCCGTGCCGTCACGGCGCCCCGACTGACCCCGGCATCGACACCAGTGTGGCCCCGACGCGCAGCAAGACTCGCACCCAGGTCAAACACGCCTACCGCATGCGACTGCGGTCACGCCGCCGGTTCGCCCGCGCCTGCGCGGAAGCGGAACGCCAAGTGGAGTACGACTCCGCCGGACCACCACCTTTCTGAACTCAGTGCGATCGGGCTCCACGACAACTTTGAGCACTCGCCGACAACGACTTCTCCCGCATCCTGCGCCTAGTCGCGCAGTACTGTCTCAGTCGCGATTCCTCAACTCTAGGATTGCTCAGCGGCGGCAAGCGAAACGACCCCTGTCCGACAACACGCGCACTAGGACTCGCACGACCAGAAAAGGCCGTCTGCGTCAGCAGGTTCAGCATGGAGGTACTCGGTTATGAGCTCCGAGGCAGTAATGACTAGTAGCGAGATCGAGCATCTCCGTGAAGCTCAAATAGTGATGTATCACGGAACCCGGGCCAGTGCAGCTGTCGAGATTGCGCGCAGCGGGTTTACGTCTGTCCCTGTCGAAACCCAGATCGAGGCGGTCGTCGTCGAGTCGGGATTTGACGTAACTCAACTACGAACAGACCTCACAAAACACGGGCGATTCGCAGTCCTTGACCCTCGCGGCCACGGCGACGTCTTTGTCACTGGCGACCGGGCGCGGGCAGGAAGCTACGCGAGCAGAGGCCCGGAAGCACGTTGGGAATCTCTATGGTCGGCGTTCCGGCTCCAGCATGATCTCGGGCATGACTGGAACGCCTCCGACGAAGGCCACCTCTGGGTGATGGCTCAGGACTTGGAAGATCCTGCGGTTGTCGTAGAGTGCGTGACCACCATTGGTGCTCTGCGTGACAAGCACGACACTCCAGCGACCGAGATGCTCGCCCGATTGATCGCATCGGGTGACACCATCGACGGCGCGATAGAGTACATCTCTCGACGCGCCGAATGGCGTGTCGGACCCCGCAGGATTTCGTTCGTCAGCGCCGAACACGTGCCGTTTCGCGTAGGCCACCAGCTGATGCTCTTCATGGACGGTGGAAGTCAGCAATCGTTCAACGACAGGCTCAGCGCAGGGGTTCTGGGGTGTCCCCGCGGGCTACCGCCAGACGAATGAGCCATGGTATCCGTTCGATCGAGTATGGGGGCTTCTCAATCCATCACGTCAGGCGGCGCTCGAAAGCCTTGTCGGTAAACGGATCGCACCGCTTACGACGGCACGAAGTGAGACACCCCGCGATGCTTGACTAGGATCGTTCGGTTCAGCGTGCGCGAGGATGCGCCGTGGCGTACACCTCGCGCATCGTGGTGACGGTGACGAGCGTGTAGACCTGCGTGGTCGTGACTGAAGAGTGCCCAAGAAGCTCTTGGACCACGCGGACGTCGGCCCCACCGTCAAGAAGATGGGTCGCAAAACTGTGTCGCAGAGTGTGCGGCGAGACGTCCTTCGTGATGCCCGCCCGGTCGGCAGCGTCAACGAGGACCTGCCAAGCGCTCTGCCTCGACAGTCGTCCACCCCGAATGTTGAGGAAGAGCGCGGGTGTCCCCTTCTTGACCAGAGCAGGTCGGCCACGCACGAGATACGCATCCACCGCGGCGAGCGCCGGACGACCGACCGGAACGATCCGCTCCTTGCCTCCCTTGCCCCGCAGTACCACGGCTCGATGCTCCACATCGATGTCGTCGACGTCGAGCGACGTGACCTCGGAGATACGGGCGCCACAGCTGTACAGCAGTTCGAGCAGTGCCCGATCACGGAGGGCACGAGGGCCGTCCGACGTTCCCGCGGCATCGAGGATCGCGAGGACGTCGTCCACCGGCAACGACTTCGGGAGTCGCCGAGGAGCCTTCGGCGGCCGGACGGCATGGGCCACGTCATCGGACACAAGACCTTCCGCCGCCGCGAACTTGTGGAAACCACGCGCCGCGATCAATGTCCGCGCCACCGAGCTGTCCGCGAGAGGCGCCACCTCAGCGGCAGGATCGCCGCGCCGGAGCGCAACGAGAAACTCTCGAACCGTGTCCTCGCGGACATCGGCCAGGTCAGTCACTCCCCGCCCGGCCAGGAACTCTTGGTAGCGGCGCAAGTCGCGGCGGTACGACGAGATCGTGTTGACGGCAGCGCCCCGCTCCACCGTGAGGTGATCGAGGTAGGCAGCCACCGCGTCGTCGACGCCGGACCGGCCCGCCATCAGGAGCTCCGACGCGTCTCGAACGCAGTCGGTCTGTCACGCCACACTTCGTCGACGCCTCTGAGGTCGGCGGCCGTGGCGTCGGCGGCAGCCAACGCGAGGATCCCCGCGACCGCGGTGGCGTTGACGATCTCTCCGGACAGAGCCAGCCCGACCGCCTCCGACAGCGGGTACCACTCCAGAGCCAGGTCTGCTTCTTCGTGCTCGCGCTCCGCCTCGGGAAGCGCCGTCAGATCCTCGGCGAGATAGACGCGCAACGCCTCGTCCGTGAAGCCCGGCGACACGTCGAGGTCGACAAGCACGCGCCACTGCGCCGCAGCAAGATCCACTTCTTCGGCGAGTTCCCGTTTCGCAGCGTCAAGCGGCTCTTCAGACGGGCCTCCGTCGAGGAGTCCGGCGGGGATCTCCAACAGTCGACGACCGACGGGGTGCCGATACTGGCGGATCAGAGCAACCCGCCCCTGCTCGTCACGTGCGACGACGGCCACCGCACCGTGGTGTTCCACCACTTCGCGGCGTGCCGTCCGGCCGCCCGGCATCTCGACGTCGTCGAGGCGCAGCGACAGGATCGCACCCGAATAGACGGTCTCCGACCCCACGGTCCGGAAATCGTGCGATCCGGGCCCGCTCACTCTGCGGCCTGGACCTGATCGTCCTCACGGTCCGGCGCGTCGTATCCGTCGAGCTCAACCGGAAGCCGGGTCGCCTGCTTGTAGCGCAGCGCCGCGTCGATCAGCGACTTGAACAGCGGATGCGGACGGGTCGGGCGGCTCTTGAGCTCCGGGTGCGCCTGCGTGGCGACGAGGAACGGGTGCACGTCCTTCGGGTACTCGACGAACTCGACGAGGCGACCGTCGGGTGAGGTTCCGGAGAACACGAGGCCGGCTTCGGCGATCTTGTCGCGGTAGTCGTTGTTGACCTCGAACCGGTGACGGTGACGCTCGCTGACATCGGTGGAACCGTACGACTTCGCGACCTGCGAACCCGGGATCAGAGTGGCCGGGTATGCGCCGAGACGCATGGTGCCGCCCAGGTCGGCGTCGCCTGCGACGGCTGCCTCCTGATCGGCCATGGTAGCGATGACCGGTGACGGGGTCTCCGGATCGAACTCCGTGGAACTCGCGTCAGAGAGTCCAGCCGAGCGCGCGGCTTCGATGACCACACACTGCAGTCCGAGGCACAGGCCGAGCAGCGGGATCTTGTTCTCGCGGGCATAGGTGATGGCGCCGAGCTTGCCTTCGATTCCACGGATGCCGAAGCCGCCGGGAACCAGAATCGCGTCCACGTCTCGAAGAGCGGTGTTGGCGCCTTCGGGAGTCTCGCAGTCGTCCGACGGCACCCACTTGATCTCGGTGCGCGCACGATGGGCGAAACCGCCTGCACGGATGGCCTCGGTCACCGACAGGTAGGCGTCGGGCAGGTCGATGTACTTGCCGACCAGTGCAACGGTGACGGTCTCACGCGGATTGTGGACCCGCTCGAGAAGATCGCCCCACACGGTCCAATCGACGTCGCGGAACGGCAGCCCGAGCTGGCGGACGACGTATGCGTCCAACTGCTCGGAGTGCAGCACCTTGGGGATGTCGTAAATCGACGGAGCGTCAGGCGTCGAGATGCAGCCGTCGACGTCCACGTCGCACATCAACGCGATCTTCTTCTTCAAGCCGTCCGGAACAGGCCGATCGCAGCGCAGGATCAGGGCGTCCGGCTGAATGCCGATGCTGCGGAGAGCCGCGACCGAGTGCTGCGTCGGCTTGGTCTTCAGCTCACCCGACGGCGCGAGGTACGGAACCAGCGAGACGTGAAGGAAGAAGACGTTGTTGCGGCCGAGGTCGTGGCGGATCTGGCGGGCCGCTTCGATGAACGGCAGCGACTCGATGTCGCCGACGGTGCCGCCGATCTCGGTGATCACCACGTCGGGGGCCTCTCCCGACGAATCCGGCTCGTGCATGGCGAGCATCCGCGCCTTGAGTTCGTCGGTGATGTGCGGGATCACCTGCACGGTGTCGCCGAGGTACTCGCCGCGTCGTTCCTTCGCGATGACCGTCGAGTACACCTGACCGGTCGTCACGTTGGCGGTACCCGACAGGTTCCGGTCGAGGAAGCGCTCGTAGTGACCGATGTCGAGGTCCGTCTCGCCGCCGTCCTCGGTGACGAACACCTCACCGTGCTGGAACGGATTCATCGTTCCCGGATCGACATTGAGGTACGGATCGACCTTCTGCATCGTGACACGCATGCCGCGTGCGGTGAGGAGCTGACCCAGGCTCGAAGCGGTGAGACCCTTGCCGAGCGAGGATGCGACACCGCCCGTCACGAAGATGTGCTTGGGACTGACACGCTCGGAACGCAGTGATCGCAAATGATTCTCCCGTCGGGGTGTATCAGGATTGCCGAATACCTGATGACCTACGGGACTTCAGCCTAACAGGGTTTCGCGCGGGTGTGCGCGACACGCCGCCGTCATCGTGCAGGTTCGGCTCCGACCGTGATGGCCGTCGCACCGGGGCCGGTGCCGAAGGCGCCCGAACGGCCCGCGAGCTCTTCGCCGAGCGCCAGGATCGTGGTCAGACGCCCGGTTTCGCGGTCGACGTTGTCGACAGTCGAGACAGCGTTGCGGAGCGCCGGATCGGACCGCACGACGCCGATCGGCGAACCGCCCTCGGCCGAGCCTGTGCGCCCGACCAGTGCGCCGCCTTGTCCTCGCATCGCCATCGTGGCTGCGAGCCTGCCGACGAGTTGTCCCTGCGCGCCGGAGTTCTCGCCCATCTCTCCACCTGCAACCACCAGAACGAGGTCGGCGGGCTTCACAGTTCCGTCGGCGAACTCGATGAACTCGCCCCCGCGCAGGGTGTCGAGCACCGTTCGCCGATCGGCGTCCGATGCCGCACGCTGCCCACTCCGATGCAGCAGCGTGACGCCGAGCAGGTCGCCGGTTCGTGATCCGGAGTCCGTGAACTCGACGCGCAGCTGGGCGCCGGTCGGAATGGACTGGTCGATGACCGTCCGCAGTTTGGACGCGTTCTCGTCACGGATGAACGAGGTGGTGAGTCCGATCTGGCCGGCGAACGTCGCTCCCGCGTCGTTGAGCAGTTCCTTGAGCGCCGTCACATCCGCATCAGCCGCGTCAGGCGCCGTGACCACGAGCACCGACTTGTCTTTCAGCACGTCCTTGGTGAGTCGGCCGCCTATCGCGGATGTGAAGCTGTCAGCGGAGTTGACCTGAGCCGACAGGTCGTCTCGCTCGTCCTGCAGGGAACTGATCCTGTCGCGATCGGTGCCGGTGAGCGCGTTGACACGATCACCGATGAAGCCCGACCCCAGGAAGAGTCCCAACGCTAGCGCGAGAAATACCGCGATCAACGAGATCGCGTGTTGACGCATAGTGATCATTTGGTGTTCCACACAACTTTCATTTGGTGTTCCACACCCCGGAGATCCACTCGACGAACACATTCCAGCGGTCGACGATCCAGCCGGTCATGTCACTGCCGCCCTGCGTGATGATGACGGTCGCGATGATCGCGATGAGCGCCGCCAACATCAGCATGGCGATGGCGGTTCCACTCACCCGACTGCGGTAGAGAGTCGAGACCGCTTTCGCGTCGACGAGCTTGGGGCCGACCTTCAGGCGGGTCAGGAACGTCGACGGGATCTGATCGCGCAGTTCACGATCGAAGAAGTCGTTGAGTGAACCGCCGAGGCCGGCTGTCACGATGAGGTCCGCGCCGTGGAAGTCGGCGAGGAGCAGCGCAAGATCTGCGGCGGAGCCGGCGGCGGGAAACGTCGTCGCCCCGACCCCGAGGTCTTGAATGCGTTCGAGCCCCGGAGCATGACCGTCCGGGTCGGCGGGCAGGACGAGTTCCGCACCCGACTTGAGAGTGTCGGTGTCGATCTCGTCGGGGTCGCCGACGACGATCGCAGGACGGTATCCGGCCTTCATCAGGGTGTCGGCGCCCGCACCGACACCGATCATGATCGGCTGATACTCCTTGATGAACGGCTTGAGCGCCTTCAGATCCGCGCCGCGACCCACACCTTCGGCGACGACGACCACGTGGCGGCCTTCGAGTTTGCAGCGCACATCCGGGATGCCCACGCCGTCGATGAGCAGCGGCGACTCGCTGCGGATGAACTCAATGGTATTGCCCGAGAACGCTTCGAGGTGGTCGACGAGACCGGTCTTCGCGTCGAGCATTCGATCGGCGACGATGCGCTCGTCGAGTTCCTCACCCCGCGCCACGACACGATCGCCGACGTACAGGCGCGCATCGTGCACGCGCACCTTCTGTCCGTCCTTGATTCGCGAGAAGATCTCGCCGCCGACGTTGTCGAGCAGGACGATGCCCGACGCCGCGAGCACCTCCGGACCGAGGTTCGGATAGCGACCTGTGATCGACTCGCTGACGTTCACAACGGCCGCGACCTTCGCTTCGATCAGCGCGTCGGCGGTCACTCGGTCGAGATCGACCTCGTCGAGGACGGCGATCTCGTCCTCGCCGATCCTCTGCAGGAGTCGTTTGGTGTTCTTGTCGATCCGCGCAATGCCGATCAGACCGGGAAGAACTTCGGTGTTCCGCGATAGCAGGGCAGGCATCCTCATGACTGCCATGGTGGGCCGGTCCGCCGACGATGACCAGGAGGCGCGCCGTAACTCAGGAAACTTTAATCACATCAGTCACATGCGCCTCGGCCTGTCGAGTTCAGTTCCGGCACCTCACTGCTCCGCCCGGGCGGCCTCCGCCGTCTGGAGAAGCTCCTCGGCGTGCGCCCGCCCCGTGTCCGAATCACCAAGTCCAGCAAGCATTCTCGCCAGTTCAGAGACTCGGGCGGCGCGATCGAGTGCGGTCAGGGTCGATCGCTGTCGACCTGCGGACCCGCCGCCTTCCTTTCCGATCAGCAGGTGATTGTCGGCAAAAGCGGCCACCTGCGGCAAGTGAGTCACCACGATCACCTGATGCCGACGGGCGAGACGTGCAAGACGTGCACCGATCTGGACGGCAGCACCGCCACCCACTCCTGCGTCGACTTCGTCGAATACCATGACCGATCCCGAATCGGGTTCAGCCAACACCACTTCCAGCGCAAGCATCACGCGAGACAGTTCACCGCCTGACGCGGATTTCGCAATCGGGAGCGGTGCGGCGCCCTTATGCGCGACAAGGCCGAACTCGACGACGTCGGCGCCGTGTCCCCCGGCGTGCGCCTGCGTCCCGTTGATCTCGACCGCCAGCCGGGGATCGTCCGCGGGGCGCAACGAGACGACGACAGCGAGCTCGCTGCCACCCATCGCCAGCCCTGCCAACTCGACGGATACCTTGGCCGCCAACGACTTCGCCGCCTTCGACCGTTGCGCGTGAAGCTTGGTGGCCAACGCTGCGACCTCATCGCGGATGCTGAGCGACGACGCCTCCAACTCGTCGATCCGCGACTGCGGATCATCGATCTCGGTGAGGCGGCGTTGCGCCTGCTCCTGCCACTCGAGCACACCGTCGACGTCGGCCGCGTACTTGCGCGTGAGAGATTTGAGTTCGGCCTGCCGGGTCAAGAGCGAGTCGAGGTCCGCGGCGTCGTCCGGCAGTCCAGCGAGGAAGCCGGTCAGCTCGTCGCCGATGTCGCCGACCACGGCCAGCGCCTCTTCGATCCGAGGGCGCAAGTCGCGCAATGTCTGATCGGCGGCCGACTCCAGAAGCGAGCGGACGGTGCCGAGCGCGTCGACCACCGAGCCGGTGTCACCCGCCACGATCCCCTGCGCCTGCGATGCGGCACTGCGGATGTCCTCCAGATCGGTCAGCCGTCGAACGATCTCGACGAGTTCCGCGTCCTCACCCGGAACGGGCTTCACGGCGTCGATCTCCTCGAGTCCGAACCGCAGACGGTCCGCCTCCTGCGCCATCTCCCGTGAGTCGGCTCGCAGTCGATCGAGTTCGTCGAGGACCCGCACCCACTTGTCACGGGCCTGCCGGTACTTCGCCAACGTCTTCGCCGCAGCGTCGCCCGCGTACCGGTCGAGCGCCGCCCGCTGCTGGTCGCCCCGGATGAGCCTGAGTTGATCGTTCTGGCCGTGAATCGCAAGGAGTTCCCCGGTCAGCGCGCCGAGAGTGCCTACCGGAACGCTGCGGCCGCCCAATCGCGCACGCGATCGTCCGTCGGCGCTCACCGTGCGGGACGCGATGACAGTGTTGTCGTCGTCGACGTCGGCCCCGGTCTCGTCGAGCAGCTCGGTGATAGTCGCGCCGTGGTCGTCGGGCAGACGAAAACGCCCTTCGACGATGGCCCGGTCGTCGCCGGTTCGCACGCGGCCGGCGTCGGCGCGTCCGCCGGAAAGCAGCCGCAGACTGGTCACGATCATCGTCTTGCCCGCACCGGTCTCACCGGTGAGTGCGGTGAATCCGGGATGGAACTCGGCAGACGCCGACTCCACGACGCCGAGGCTTGTGATCGACAGTTCTTCGAGCACCGCGGCTCAGCTCCTCCCCCGCCAACCCGTGACGGGCAGCGAGAACTTCGTGACGAGTCGGTCGGCGAACGGCTCGGAATCGATCCGCACCCAGCGCAGGGAACGCGGAGCGCGCACCACCTCGATGCGCGAACCCGCGGGCACATCGATGACACGCCGACCGTCGCAGAGCGCAACGCCGTCGCGGCCGCCACGGTGGATCTCCACCGCCACGCGCGAGCGCGGTGAGGTGACCATCGGGCGGGCGAACAGGGCATGTGCGTTGCTGGGCACCACGAGGATCGCCTCCAGGTCCGGCCACATCACCGGGCCGCCTGCCGAGAACGCGTACGCGGTGGATCCGGTCGGCGTCGCGACGAGAAGGCCGTCGGCGCCGAACGCCGAGACGGGTCGGCCGTCGACTTCGGTGACGAGCTCGAGGACTCCGCTCTTCGCCTTGTTCTGGATCACTACTTCGTTCAGCGCCCAGGTACGGCTACGTGGCGCCGGTGCTCCGGGGTCGCTGACCGTCACGTCGAGGACCATTCTGTCCTCCACGCGGTACCTGCCGGAGATCAGCATGTCGAGCATCTCGTCGACGCGGTGCGACTCGGCCTCGGCGAGGAAACCGATATGACCGAGGTTGATGCCCATCAGCGGCACGGACGACGGATAGGCGAGTTCTGCGGCGCGCAGGAACGTGCCGTCGCCGCCGAGGACGATGACGATCTCACAGCCCGCCGCGGACGCCGACACGGGATCGGTCACGTCGATGTCGGCCCCGGTGCGGCGCAGGATCTCGGGGTCGATGGGATCGGCTGCCGCGGTCTGGTCCGGGTGACCGGAGTCGTGCAGGTCGTGGTCGACCAGGCGAACCGCGACCCCGGCGTCGGCGCATCGTTTCGCGATCGTGGTCAGGGTGGTCGTGACCGCGTCTCGACCCGAGTGCGCGACCACCATGAAGGTGCGGTCTGACATGCTGGCCCCGCCTTCGGAGTTCATTCGGGACCGTCGGCGACGGCCTGGAGGATCATCTGCCACACGTCGTCGTCGATCGGCGGCACCTCAACGGTATCCGCAGGCCCGGACGACGTACTCCCAGTGTCCGTCTTCCGCAGCCACAGGAAGTACTCGACGTTGCCCGACGGTCCCGGCAGTGGGCTCGCGACAACACCGCGGGTCGTGAGTCCGAGCGTCCGTGCCGTCCGGGCGACGTCCGCGACCACTTCTGCGCGTAGTGCCGGGTCTCGGACGACTCCTCCAGATCCGACGCGGTCCTTGCCGACCTCGAACTGCGGCTTCACCATCGGGAGTGCATCACCGCCGACGGCGAGACACGCCGCGAGCGCGGGCAGCACGAGGCGTAGCGAGATGAACGAGAGGTCGCCGACGATGAGGTCGACCTCTCCTCCGATCGAGTCGGCCGTGATCGTTCGGACGTTGGTGCGATCGTGGACGTGGACGCGGTCGTCAGTCTGCAGCTTCCACACCAGCTGGCCGTAGCCGACGTCGACGGCTTCGACCTCTCGGGCTCCTCGACGCAGGAGCACATCGGTGAAGCCGCCGGTGGACGCGCCCGCGTCCAGGCAGCGCTTTCCGTCGACGGAGACTCCTCGAGGTTCGAACGCCTCGAGGGCGCCGAGCAGCTTGTGAGCTCCTCGAGACGCCCAGTCATCGGTGTCCGGCTCGGTGACAAGCACCGGAGTGTCTCGTGCGACGTTGGTCGCGGCCTTGGAGGCCACGGTTCCGTTGACTTTCACTTTGCCTGCGTCGATCAGCTCACGGGCCTGCTCACGCGAACGGGCGAGACCCCGGCGGACCAGCTCTGCGTCGAGGCGTGCACGAGCCGCCATCAGCGTGCGTCCTCGAGAGCCGCCGACAGTGCGTCGTGTGCCTGAGTGAGCAGTTGAGCCTGCCGAGACACTGCGCCGAGGTCGAACTCGTCTCCGACGACGGCGGAGATCATCGCTGCTTCTTCGAGGAGTTCGTCCACTGCGCCTGACACTGGATGATCTGCAGGATCACCCGGTTCTGAGTTGCGCTGAGCTGCCTGTGCGGCCATCGCCCCGGGTGACGGACGTTCCGGTGTGCGACCTGTGTGCGCAAAACCTGTCTGGGTGGGGTCTGCCTCGGAGTTCATAACGTCTCCAGGCTAACGCAGGGCGGCGAGACCGACCGCCTCGAGTGCTTCTGCCGCCGTGTCGTCCTCGGCCGCGATACGCAGGTCACGCGTTCCGACATCAGCGGTCCAGACTGCGTGCGCCAGGGTTGGCAGAAGGGCGAGCGGATCGCTCGCACCGCGTGATGCGACAGTGACGTGCTCGTCGATGACCTGCACTCGCCAATCGTCGTGTGGTCCGATGCGCAGGGATTCCGCATCGGACGCGAGCCCGGCGAGGCCGTTCGCGGCGACGTATGTCGGACGGCAGTTCGGGCCTGCAGCCAGCATGTCGACGGCAGTCGACACCCCGGTCAGCACGAGGAGGCTGTCGAGACCCACGGTGTGCGCGCCTGCGATGTCGGTGTCGAGTCGGTCACCGACGACAAGTGGACGACGGCCTTCGCCGCGCGAGAGGGCATCGCGCATGATGGGTGCCGCAGGTTTGCCCGCGACAAGCGGTTCGGCACCGGTTGCCGATTTGACCGCGGCGACCATCGAACCGTTGCCGACGAGAAGTCCTCGTTCGTTCGGCAGTGTCGTGTCGACATTGCACGCGACCCAGACGGCCCCGTTTCGCACCGCGAGCGCCGCTTCGGAGAGCTCGGCCCACCCGGTGTCCGGTGAGTGCCCCTGTACCACCGCGGCCGGGTTGTCGTCAGCGGAGTCCACGACGACCAGCCCACGGGCGCTGATCTCGTCGCGGAGGCTTTGTGCACCGACGACGAGCACCGTGCTGCCCGCCGGAACTCGCTCTGCGACAAGCGTTGCGCCGGCCTGTGCGCTTGTCACGACTTGGTCGGAGTGCGCCGAGAAGCCGAGCGCGGCGAGGTGATCTGCGACCTCGTCCGGAGAACGGCTCGCATTGTTCGTCACGAACAGGACTCCGGCCGCGGCATCGTTCACGGCCGACACTGCATGCGGGAGCGCAGACGCTCCGGCGAAGAGGGTGCCGTCCAGGTCGAAGAGAAGTGTGTCGTAGTGGGCTCCGAGACTTGTCGACTCGGTCCCAGAGCCGGCGTCTTTGCCGTCGACGACGCCGTCTGTGGACTCCGGCTCAACGGCTGTGAGGTCCATGAGCCGGAATTCGGCGTCGGTGAGGTCTTCTACGTCGGCGGCAGCGGCATTCTGGAACCAGGTCAATGCATCTGCACGCCGGCCGGCCGCTTCGAGTGACGATGCGTAGGCGTAGAACAAGCGGGCGGCGTCGCTTCCGACACGTCCGGGACGCAGATCTCCGGTCTCGAGGAGTGCGACCGACCGCTCGGGCTGACCGAGATCGAGGCACGCTCCGGACGCGACGATGAGCATCTCGAGTGCTTCCTCGCCGGTCAGGGCGCGCCCGTCTTCGCTCTCGGCGATCTCTACTGCCCGTTCAGGCCGACCGAGGCCGCGCTCGCTGTCGGCGATCAGCGGCAACAGTTCGTCGGCGCCCGTCATGCGGCGTGCCGCACGGAGTTCGGTGATCGCTTCCTGCCACTCTCCGGCGTTGTACGCAGCGATCCCGGCGGTTTCGCGGATGACCCCGACACGTGCCCCTCGCGCTCGTGCGGCACGCGCGTGCGCGAGTGCCGCATCTGGGTCTACCCCGAGCAGGTCTGACGCCATCACCAGGTGTCGAGCCACCCGATCCGCAGTGGTCCGATCCAATGCCTGGAGATCGCGGCGGATCTCCGGATCCAGGTCCGACGCAGACACATCGTCCGGCAGTGTCGGCTCGTCGCTGTGGGGCTTGCTCATGTCGTCCAATCTACCCGGGTGC
>NZ_BAOP01000043.1 GCF_000344135.1 Gordonia malaquae NBRC 108250
CTCCGGTCTCCTGGGCGCAGTGGAGAAGTCGGATCGCACATGCGCAACAGCGCAGACAGGCGGGGCGAATCGACCCCGCCTGCCGACCCCACCGGCCAATCCGCCCCGCCGGTAGCCTGAACCACGTGGCTGAGACGAACACGACCGACGATCCGTACCTGTGGCTGGAGGACGTCACCGGAGACGAGGCACTCGACTGGGTGCGCGCGCACAACGAGCCGACCGTCGCCGAACTGACATCGTCGGAGCGGTTCGCTCAGATGCAGTCGGACACGCTGGAGATCCTGTCATCGGACGACCGGATCCCGTATGTGCGGCGGCGCGGCGAGTACGTCTACAACTTCTGGGTCGACGGGACCAACCCGTACGGACTGTGGCGGCGGACGACGCTGGAGTCGTACCGATCCGCCGAGCCCGAGTGGGACGTCTTGATCGACGTCGACGCCTTGCGAACGGCGGAGGACGAGAACTGGGTGTGGAGCGGGGCGTCGGTGCTTCGACCCGACTACGACCGTGCGTTGATCTCGCTGTCCCGCGGCGGCGCGGATGCGACGGTGGTCCGCGAGTTCGACATCCCGTCGCGAACATGGGTCGACGAGGGCTTCGTGCTGCCGGAGAACAAATCGAATGTCGGCTGGATCGACCGGGACACCGTGTACGTGGGCACCGAGTTCGGCGAGCAGCCGGACGGTGCTGGATCGTGGACGTCGTCGGGGTACCCGCGCGTGGTGAAGCAGTGGACTCGCGGCACCGACCTCGCGTCGGCGACGACGGTGTTCACCGGTTCCGTCGACGACGTCGCGGTCGGCGCCTCGTTCGACCCGACGCCCGGCTTTCCGCGACACTTCGTGTACCGGTCGACAGACTTCTACAACGCCGAGC
Organism: Gordonia malaquae NBRC 108250; assembly: GCF_000344135.1. Classification (GTDB taxonomy): domain Bacteria; phylum Actinomycetota; class Actinomycetes; order Mycobacteriales; family Mycobacteriaceae; genus Gordonia; species Gordonia malaquae. Next base: position 883 of record NZ_BAOP01000043.1, read on the forward strand.
AGTTCGAACTCCGAGACGGTGAACTCCGCAAGGTGGACGTCCCGTCGGACGCCGACTTCTCGGTACGGCACGACGTGATGCTGGTGACCCCGAAGTCCGAGTGGACCGTCGACGGTGTGGCACGGCCGGCCGGAAGCCTGTTGGCGTTCGACTACGAGCGCTTCCTCGACGGCGACCGCACGCATACTGTGCTGTTCACGCCGGACGCGCACACCAGCCTGGAGACGTACGCGATCACGGCGACACGGCTGATCCTGGTGACGCTGCACGACGTCGCGACCCGGCTGCAGTCGATGGAGTTCGGCACGTGGACGCCGGCAGAGCTGCCGGGCGTCCCGGATCTCGCGACGGTCGGAGTGCTCGACACCGACGCCGATCACAGTGACGAGATCTGGCTGTCGTCGAGCTCGTTCACGCAGGCCCCGACCCTGTTGTACGGCGACGCCGTGTCCGGGGTGGCACCGATCAAGTCGTCGCCCGAGCGGTTCGACGCGTCGAATGTGAGCACCCAGCAGTTCTTCGCGACCTCGGACGACGGCACCCAGGTTCCGTACTTCGTGATCAAGCGCGACAACGTCGAGTCGGGCCCGACCCTGCTCTACGGCTACGGCGGCTTCGAGAACTCGCTGACTCCGAGCTATCTGGCCGTGGCTGCGCGGAACTGGATCACGCGTGGCGGGATCTATGTGTACTCGAACATTCGCGGAGGCGGCGAGTACGGTCCGTCATGGCACACGCAGGCGGTGAAAGCGGGACGTCATCTCGTGTACGAGGACTTCTCCTCGGTGGCTCGGGATCTCGTGGCGCGAGGATTCACCACTCCCGCGACCCTGGCCGCGCAGGGCGGATCGAACGGCGGCCTGCTGATGGGCGTCATGGCGACCACGTACCCGGAGCTTTTCGGCGCGTTGGTCTGCCAGGTGCCCCTGATCGACATGCGGCGGTATCACCTCCTCCTGGCGGGAGCCTCGTGGATGGCCGAGTACGGCGACCCCGACGACCCGGCCGAGTGGGAGTACATCTCCGCGTACTCGCCGTACCAGCGGGTTCGCTCCGATGTCGGCTACCCGCAGATGCTGGTCACCACCTCGACCCGCGACGACCGCGTGCATCCCGGTCATGCCCGGAAGTTCACCGCCGCACTCGAAGCCGCAGGCCAACCCGTCCGGTACTACGAGAACATCGAGGGCGGTCACGGCGGCGCGGCCGACAACAAACAGGCGGCGTTCAAATCGGCCCTCGCCTACGAATTCCTCTGGCGCACTGTCGGCGCGACTGATCGCTGACCCTCCCACGGCGACTGCGTCGGAGATTCGGGGATCGTGTTACGTTTCATGGCGTCAACCAGCCTCGACGCGGGAAGTCGGTGTGAATCCGACGCGGTACCCGCCACTGTGACCGCTTCACGCGGCAGCCAGACCTCCGCTCGAGCTGATCTCGTCGTCGGGGCGGAGTGTCCCCGAGAGAGGCGGATGCCGTGCACCCGCATGTCCGCAAGGCCACGATCGCGTGTCTGCTCGTCATCGGATTGGCCGTCGCGGGCTGCTCCGAGTCGACGTCGAACGATGCGGGCGCTGCTCGCGACTGCATCACAGATTTCGACGCGAACACCGACTACTTCCCCGACAAGTCGACGATCTCCGACGCGTCGGGACTGGCGATCGAATACCACAAGTCGTACCAGGTCCTGACGGTCAAGGAACCGTCGCCAGGCGCGCGGCCCGTGTCGTACGTCCTGGTCCGCTGCGGTGCACCTGCGCCGAAGCTCGACGGAGCTCTCGCCGAGGCCCCGCAGGTTCAGGTGCCGATTCGCAGCATGTACTCGGGATCCACGACACATCTGCCCGCGATGGCGGCCCTCGGCGCCGCCGACACAGTGACCGGTGTGAGCTCCACCGACTACGTCTCCACCCCTGAGATCCGCGCGCGGATCGACGAGGGCGACGTGGTCCAGTACGCCGACGCTGGTGTGCCCAACGTCGAGAAGGTCATCGCCGGACAGCCCGACGTCCTGGTGTCCGACGGCAACGAGGATCCGTCGTACGCGAAACTGCGGCAGGCGGGCGTCCCTGTCCTCGCCAACGCCGACTGGCTCGAGGCCAGTCCACTCGGTCGGGCCGAGTGGATCAAGTTCTTCGCGGCACTCACCGGTACCGAGACGAAGGCGGCCGACGTCTTCAGCACCCTCAAGTCGGAGTACACCAAGGTGCAGCAGAAGACGGCGAACGCACCGAAGACCGACGTGCTGCTCGGCGGCATCGAGAACGGCGCGTGGACGCTCGCCGCGGGCGGCAACTACTTCGGGCGGCTCGTCCGTGACGCGGGCGGCGACTACCCCTGGGCCGCGGACCCGTCGACCGGCTCGTTGCGTCTCTCGATCGAGTCCGTCATCGACAAGTCTCGAAACGCCGACGCGTGGCTCCTCTCCGACATGACCGTCGCGTCCCTCGCTGATCTGTACAAGCAGGACGAGCGGTATCGGGTGTTCGCACAACCGGCCAAGCGTGCGTGGAACGCGACGAAGGCGATGAGCGCGACCGGCGGAAACGACTACTGGGAGCGCGGCGTCCTCCGTCCCGACCTGGTACTGGCCGATCTCGCGGCGATCCTGCATCCGGACCTCTTCCCCGACCACAAGTTCGCGTTCTACCTCCAGCTCCCGCAGCAGTGACCACTCCCGTCACCGCCGACACGGTGAAGGCTCGCGGCACAGCCGGAAAGTGGACGGCGCTGATCGTCTTCGCCGTCGTGTCGGTGCTGGTGACGGCCGCGATCGGTGCGGTGATGATGCCGCTGTCCGACGTGGTGCACGTGTTGATCGGCGGCACTGCGTCGGATGCGGGCCATGACGCGATTCTGCGCCTGGTCCGGCTGCCGCGGATCGCGACGTCGGCGATCGCGGGCGCCGCCCTCGGCGTCGCCGGCCTGCAGATGCAGACGCTGTTCCGCAACGCGCTCGCCGACCCCTACATCCTCGGCGCCAACTCGGGAGCGAGTCTCGGAGTCGCGATCGTCGCTCTCGCAGGCGGCGCGGGCGGACCGGCGTTCGTCGGCGTCCTCGCCGGATGGGGTCGTCTCGGCATCGTTCTGGCCGCCGCGGCGGGTGCGGCGGCAGTGCTCGGCGTGATCCTGCTGATGGCCGTCTGGGTCCGCAACGCCGTCACGCTGCTGTTGATCGGCGTGATGCTCGGCTCGGTGACCGGCGCGCTCGTCGCGGTCCTCATCGTCTACGCCGATCCCACTTCGGTCCAGAAGTACATGATCTGGGGTCTCGGAACGTTCTCGTCGACGTCGTGGAGCGATATCCAGGTGGCGGCGCCGATTGTGGCGGTGACGATTCTGGTCGTGTTCTTCACCGTCCGACCGCTGAACGCCTTGCTCCTCGGCGAGGGCTACGCCCGCTCGATGGGCGTTGACCTTCGTGTCGCGCGAACCGTCACTCTGCTGTCGGCGGCCCTTCTCACCGGTGTCGTGACGGCGTTCTGCGGGCCGGTCGGATTCCTCGGCCTGGTGATTCCGCACCTGGTCCGGGGCCTGCTCCAAACCTCCGATCACCGGCCGTTGATTCCGGGGTGCGCGCTTGTCGGCGCGACCCTCGCCGTCTGGTGCGGCGCCCTCGCCGACCTCCCCGGCGATCACATGTCGCTGCCGCTGAACGCGGTGACCGCCCTCATCGGAGCACCCGTCGTCATCACTGTCCTGCTCCGCGGACGCGCACAGGGAGGTGCGGTGTGACCGGGCTCGAACTGCAGAAGCTGACCGTCGGGTATCGGGGACGGCGAGGCCGCACAGTCGCCTCGAACCTGTCTGCCGTGGCGGCGACGGGCCGTCTCACGTCGTTGATCGGGCCGAACGGTGCAGGCAAGTCGACACTGCTCCGGACCGTATGCGGTCTGCAGCCGCCCCTGGCGGGCTCGGCGGTCCTCGCCGACGGCACCGACGTCACGACGTTGAAGGCCGCCGGCCTGGCCCGCCGCATCGCCGTCGTCACCACCGACACCGTCGATCCCGGCCGGCTCACGGCCCGGGAGGTCGCTTCCCTCGGCCGAACGCCGTACCTGTCCCCGACCGGACGACTCTCCGCCGACGACCGCCGCGTCACCGACCGCGCGTTGGACGCCGTCCGAGCGACGGATCTGGCCGACCGACCGTTCCACGACCTGTCCGACGGTGAACGGCAGCGTGTGCTCGCCGCGCGAGCTCTCGCACAGGAGCCGGAACTGCTCGTCCTCGACGAACCGACATCGCATCTGGACGCGCCGTCACGTGTCGAGTTCCTCGATCTCCTCGCGACGTTGGCCCGCGAGCAGGGCATCGCCGTCCTCATGTCGTCGCACGAACTGGAACTCGTCATGCGCCTCTCCGACGAGGTGTGGCTGCTGCGCGGTGACGGGACCATGACAACCGGCACGCCTGCCGCACTCGCCGCCGACGGTTCGGTGTCCGCGGCGTTCGATCGTGGACGTCTCCGCTTCGACGCCGATCAGCTGACGTTCGTCATCGACGGAAGTGGAACGACCCTCGGGTGATCTGAAGTCGCGACCGGCCGAGGGTGATCGGGTACATGGCGAAACCGATGAGCATCGCGATCAGGTGCCCGGCGTCGGTGAAGTCGGGTGTCCCCACGGCGAACGGCGCGATCACCGTCGCCAGCGCGATCGCCGCGTAGACCCACCGCCACGGGGAATCGAATCGGTAGGCGAGCACCGCGATCACCGCGGCCATGAAGTAGCTGACGCCGACGTCGATCGCGTCGCGCAGTGTCGGATCGGCGCGACCGTGCCCGATAGCCAAGTCGAGTAGTCCCTGGCTCGCCAATGTCGCGAGGACGTGACCGGCGAGTCCGACGGTCACGAATCGTGCGGTGCCGAGCCATCGTTCGGCGACGGCGAGGAACACGGTGAACCCCACGACATACGGCAGCCAGTACGCGCCGTCGAGCCAGAACAGGCTGGTGATCATCGGCCGAAGCGGATGCTCCGACAGGTTCGCCAGATTCGTCGACCGACGTCCGAGGATGTCGTCGAGAGCCCCCGGCGACACGATGTGCTGCACGATCGTGGTCGCCAGGAGGACCGCCAGCCACAGATAGGTGGCGGGTGCGCTGCGAATCCAGCCGACGACCGCGCGGACCACCGTCCGAAACCTGCTGTCGGACGTGGTCGCCATCTCCGTGGGTCAGTAACTGTAGGCGCGTCGTCCTGCGACGACGCGAGACACGAGCCCGACTGCGATCACAACGGCTCCGACGGCGCCGACGATCAGCGACACCTGTACTAGATCGGACGAGACGCCGTCCGCTACGACTTCGACGGTGCGGCGGGCGGCTTCGTCGGTGTCCGCAGCCTTGTCGCCTGCAAGGGTGTTGATGTACTGCGCGACTCCGTACGCCCCGAGGGCTGCGAGGACCACTCCGACGCCGAGCCACGCGAGGACTGTGCTGCGGCGGTTCGCGGTGAGCAACGCGACGACCGCCGCGATCGCCGCCCCGATCAGGGTCAGCCACGAGGTCTTGTCGATCAGCTCGCCGGACGACTCCAGCGAGCCCGCCGTCAGGCGGTGCTGATCGATGCCGACATAGATGGCCTTGTCGACCACGATCGGCGTCGGCAGCGGCGCCGTCGCCAGCACCCGGTTGACCATCGGCGTGATGTTGACGTCCATCACGTGAGTGTCGGTGTCGGGGCCCGGAGCGTTGAACAGCCAGTCGTGCTGTTGCCGGGCGATCTGTTCGAAGTCCATCACGAAGCCCTCGCTCCGCGCATAGTTTGTGGCGAGCGGCTGCACGATGGTCCCCGCGAGCGGAACACTCGTCTGGTCGACGACCGCCGCCGCGACCTTCTCCGCGAAGTAGTCCTGCACTTCGGTGTTGCGTGCCGCGTCCGCGGCGGACGCGGCGAATCCCTCCGTCGACACGACTCGCTGCGACACCCACATGCTGGGGACGGCGACGATCATGCAGACCATCGCGACAATGGTGAACAGGCCGGAGACAAGACTTCGCACCCGTTCGAGGCTACCGGCTGCTCGGCTTACTCGCCGACGAGGTCGCGGGCACGGCCCACGACGAGCGGGTCCGGCGCTCCGACGATCGACGCGTCTTTGCCGTCGTAATCGTGCAGGCTCAGCACGTACCGCATGGCGTTGATCCGGGCGCGCTTCTTGTCGTTGCTCTTCACAACCGTCCACGGAGCATGGTCGGTGTCGGTGTCGGCGAACATCCGCTCTTTGGCGTCGGTGTACGAGTCCCAGCGATCAAGCGATGCGAGGTCCATCGGTGAGAGCTTCCACTGACGGACCGGGTCGATCTGACGGATCGCGAAACGAGTCCGCTGTTCGAGCGGTGTCACCGAGAACCAGAACTTCACGAGGTGCACACCGTCGTCGACGAGCATCTTCTCGAAGGCGGGCGCCTGATGCATGAACTGGTCGTACTGGTCCGGCGTGCAGAAGCTCATCACTCGCTCGACGCCGGCCCGGTTGTACCAGGAGCGGTCGAAGAAGACCATCTCTCCCGCGGCGGGAAGATGCTGCACATACCGCTGGAAGTACCACTCGGTCGACTCGCGCTCCGACGGCTTCTCCAGCGCGACGACGCGCGCGCCGCGCGGATTGAGGTGCTCGTTGAAGCGTTTGATGGTCCCGCCCTTGCCTGCCGCGTCACGCCCCTCGAACAGGAAGAGATGACGCTGGCCGGTCTGCTTCGACCATTTCTGCAGTTTGAGCAGCTCGATCTGCAGGCGCCGCTTGGTGACCTCGTACTCGCGGCGGCTCATGCGCTCTTCGTACGGGTAGTCCTCACGCCACGTGTCGACGACGTTCCGCTCGGGAAGCGTCAGCAGGATCGGGTCGTCGTCATCGTCGTCGACAACGGTGAAGTTGCCGGTGTCGCGCAGGTCGACGAGCTGCTGCAACGCCTCCCGCCCCGACACGACACTCAGGTCCGGACCGATGTTCTGCTGAGGCTGCACATAGCCGTCGACGTTCTCCACGGGCACAGGTTATCCCGGGCAGCGCGATTCGGCAGGGTACGAAAGTCCCACGCCCCGGTCGATCGGCGAGCCGAACACCCGATCAGCTGATGTTGATCGAGCCCGTCTTGAGGCAATAGGCGCCCGTATTGCTGTCGTAGGCGGCGCCGAAGCCGCCCGCGCAGTAGGTTCCGCCGGGCCCGGCGTACGCCTGGCCGCCCCAACCGCCGATGGCGATCGACGTGCCGCCGCGGCGGGCCATGGCAACCGACTCCGCCTTCGGTCCCGTGGTGATCGAGTATGCGTTGCCGCCGTAGATGCCACTCGACAGGGCCTGCGAACCCGGCTGCAGGTTCTTGCTCGTGGCGCTGCCTCCGGTGGTGGCGACGGCTGTCGCGATGCCGCTGTTGCTGGTGTCCTGTGCGGTCGCGCGGGAGCCGGGTCCCGCGTTGGCGATGCAGTGGCTCTGCCCGTTCGCGTGCTCGGTGCGGGCGTTGTCGACGGCGCTGCAATTGGTCGCCGCGCCTGCGTCGCCGCCGCCGAAGAGTGCCATCAGGCCGAATGCGCCGCCGCATGCGAGAGTGGCGACGACGGTTCGCGCGCCGATGACCCGAAAACCTTTGTGACCAGATGAAATACGCACGTCCCGTCCTTCTGCATCCAATGCTGCTGTCGCTCGATCAGTCTCAAAATGAGGTTACCTTCGCCACAACAGCCCCCGCCATGTGCCATGAATCGTTATCCCGCTGACACTGCCTCGAGACCGAGGCCGTCACAGGTCAGCGGAGAAAGCGATAGCCCATTCCGGCTTCGGTGATGAGGTGGCGAGGATTCGACGGGTCGTCCTCGAGCTTGCGGCGGAGTCCCGCGAGGTACACGCGGAGATAGTTGGTCTGGTTCACGTAGGTCGGTCCCCACACCGCGCCGAGGATCTCCCTCTGACTGACGAGGTTGCCGTCGGCCCGAACCAGCAGTTCGAGGATTCCCCACTCGGTCGGCGTGAGGCGCACCTGTTCACCGTCGCGCAGCACACGAGTCCCGGCCAGGTCCACCTGGATGGAGCCCGCGTCGACCACCGGCGACGGCGCAGGCGCGGCCGACGCACCCCGTCGGATGGCGGCGCGGAGGCGAGCGAGGAGCTCTTCCATGCCGAAAGGTTTCGTCACGTAGTCGTCGGCGCCTGCGTCGAGCGCGGTGACCTTGTCCGCGGCGTCAGTCCGCGCGGACAAGACGATCACCGGAACGGTGCTCCACCCGCGCAGGCCGTGCAGGACCGTGAATCCGTCCATGTCCGGGAGGCCGAGATCGAGCACGATCACGTCGGGCGACACCTTGGCAGCGGCCTCGAGCGCACCGGCCCCGTTCGATGCCGTGGTCACGTCGAATCCTCTGGCGCGCAAGTTGATGCGCAGGGCTCTCAGCAGTTGCGGCTCGTCGTCGACCACGAGCACGTGTCCGGCGGACATCAGGACTCCTCTCCGACGGGCAGATCGACGACCATCGTCGCACCTCCACCGGGCGTGGTCGTGACCGACAGGGTGCCCCCGACCGCGGTGACGAACCCGCTCGCGACGGACAGCCCCAACCCGACGCCGGAGGTGTTGCGGTTCTGGTCGCCGTATTGATGGAACGGCACGAACACGCGGTGCACCTCGTCGGTCGGGATGCCGTCGCCGTGGTCGATCACCTTGATCAGGCAGCGCGGGTCGCCGTTGTCGTCGACGGCCATTTCGGAGTGGATCTCGACGTCGCGTGATCCATGACGGAGTGCGTTGTCGACGAGATTCGCGAGCGCCCGCTCGAGGAGTCCGGCGTCGGTGACCGCCCACGCCTGATCGATGACGACGGGGATGTCGACCGCCGCCGGATCGCGCAAGGCGATAGCCGCGGTGGCACGGTGGATCACCTCGGCGAGGAAGGTCGGTCGCAGTTGCGGCCGGACGACTCCCGCCGCGAGACGCGACGAGTCGAGCAGGTTTCCGACCAGTGCGGACAGCTGGTCCAGCGACTCGTCGACGGTGGCGAGGAGTTCAGCGGTGTCCTCTGGCGAGAACGTCACATCGGCGCTGCGCAGACTCGACGCCGAGGCTTTCGCCGCGGCAAGCGGCGTCCGGAGATCATGACTGACCGCGGACAGCAGGGCCCGGCGAAGCTCGTCGGTACGGGCCACCTCGTCGGCGAGCGCTGCTTCGGCTGCGAGTCTGTCTCGTTCTGCGGCGGAGGCCACCTGGTTCGCGACGGCCGTCAGGACCTGCCGGTCGCGGGCGTCGATCGACGAGCCCGCGAGATTGAGCCGGTATGCGCCGTCGTACGCCGGGCACACGGTGTCCGGATGATCGGTCGGCTCGCCACCGACCGACGCGACCACACCCGCGTCGTTCTCGATCCACACCGCGGTCTGCAGGTACGTGCCACGTACGCGCTCAAGGAGGTCCGCGACACCTGCGCCGTCGAGGACCGCCCCGGAGAACAGTGCGAGGAGCTCCGCATCGCGGCTCGCTCGCTGCGCCTGGACACGGCGAACGGTCGCCGAATCGACGAGCGCGGCGACGGCGATCGCGATGAGCAGCATCACCGCGAGAGTGATCACGTTGTCGGGTTCGGCGATCGTGAAGGTCAGGCGAGGATCGGCGAAGAAGAAGTTCAGGAGCAGGCCGGACGCGATAGCCGACAGCGCGGCGGGTGCCACACCGCCGAGCATCGCGACGGCGAGCACACCCACGAAGTACAACGACGACTCGCTCGCGAATCCGAGCCACGTATCCGTCGCGTACACGATGCCGGTGACGATCGCAGGCACGATCAGCGCGAACACCCAGCTCAGCGGACGATGGAATCGCGTCTCGCGGATGTCGAACGGGTTGCGCGGTTTGGCCTCGTCATGCGTCACCATGTGCACGTCGATGCGCCCGCTGTCGTGGACCACCCGCGCCCCGACGCCCTCGTCGAACATCCGACTCCACCGCGACCGACGCGATGTGCCGAGCACCAGTTGTGTCGCGTTGGTGGCGCGCGCGAAGTCGAGGAGAGTCGATGCGACGTCGTCGCCGACCACGGTGTGCACCCTCGCTCCGAGGTCTTTGGCGAGCGTCCTCAGTCCGGTGAGATCACCGGACCCGCTGTCCGCGAGCCCGTCGCCTCGAACGACGTGCGCAACCAGCAGTTCGGCGCTCGACCGCGACGCGATCCGGCTCGCACGACGGACCAACGTACTGCTCTCGGGCCCGCCGGTCACGGCGACGACCACTCGCTCGCGGGCCTCCCACGTGTCGGTGATCGCGTTCGCCGACCGGTACACGGCGAGCTTCTCGTCCACCCGGTCGGCCAGCCACAGCAGCGCCAACTCGCGAAGAGCTGTCAGATTGCCCTGCCGGAAGAAGTTGCCGAGAGCGTCGTCGATTCGGGATGCGTCGTACACCTTGCCTGCGGACAGTCGCTGTCGGAGCGCACGCGGTTCGATGTCGACGAGCTCGATCTGATCGGCGGCCCGGACCACGGCGTCCGGCACGGTCTCGTGCTGGGTGATCCCGGTGATCTGCGCGACGACGTCGTTCAGGCTCTCGAGGTGCTGGATGTTGACCGTCGAGAGGACGTTGATCCCCGCATCGAGCAGGACGTCGATGTCCTCCCACCGTTTGGTGTTGGCCAGACCCGGAGCATTCGTGTGAGCGAGTTCGTCCACGAGCACCACGGCCGGACGCCGTTCGAGGACTGCAGCGAGGTCCATCTCATCGAGAGTGGTCCCGCGGTAGTCGACGCTGATGCGCGGGATCACCTCCAGACCGTGGACCATCGACGCAGTCGCCGCCCGTCCGTGCGTCTCGACGACGCCGACCACCACGTCGACGCCCTCGTCGCGGAGGCCGCGGGCCGTGGCCAGCATCTCGTACGTTTTTCCGACCCCGGGTGCGCACCCGAGGAACACCTCGAGCTGGCCTCGAGTCGTGGCGGTCATGGCGTTCAGATTATCGACAGCCGGGGCCGGTCAGGCCCAGTGCGACGTTGACGCGCGCGACATTCACGGTCGGTTCGCCGAGGAAGCCGAGTTGGCGGCCGTCGGTGTTGTCGCTGATGATCTGTCGCACTCGTTCGATCGGCAGTCCGGTGGTCCGCGCGATGCGTGGGGCCTGCAGGTCGGCGTAGGCGGGCGAGATACCCGGGTCGAGGCTCGAACCGGAGCGGGTGACGGCGTCGACGGGCACCTGATCGGGTCGGACGCCTTCCCGTTCGGCGACCGCGGCGCGTCGTTTGTCGATGATCGCGACGAGATCGGTGTTGTTCGGGCCGAGATTGCTCGCGCCGGACGACGCCGGATCACCCGCGGCCGTCGGGTCGTCGACGCCGCCCGCGAAGCGCGCATGGAGGTACTTGTCCGGCTGTCCCGGGGCCGCGTGCTGATCGACGCCGAGGAGTTCCGATCCGACGACGCAACCCGTCGCATCCTTGATCTGTGAGCCTTCGGCCCCGTCGGAGTTGATTCGCGACACGGCCCAGACCGCCGCCGGGTAGGCGACGCCGACGACGAGGGTGAGGCCGCCGAGCACGATGAGGCCGACGACGAACTGTCGGGCGAGTCCGGTCAGGAGGTTCTTCATTGTTCTCATCCCATTCCGGGTAGAAGGCGGACCAGCAGGTCGATGAGCCAGATGCCGATGAACGGCGTGATCACGCCGCCGACGCCGTAGATCAGCAGGTTCCGGCGCAGCAGTCGTGCGGGCGACACGGCGCGATAGGTGACGCCGCGCAGCGACAGCGGGATCAGCGCAACGATCACCAGCGCGTTGAACACGACTGCCGAGACGATCGCCGACTGCGCGGAATGCAGGTGCATCACGTTGAGCGCGTCGAGCTGCGGGTACACCGTCGAGAAGAGCGCCGGCAGGATCGCGAAGTACTTCGCGAGATCGTTGGCCAGCGAGAACGTCGTCAGGGCGCCTCGGGTGATGAGCAGCTGTTTCCCGATGCCGACCACCTCGATGAGTTTGGTGGGGTCGGAGTCGAGATCGACCATGTTGCCGGCCTCTTTCGCCGCCGACGTTCCCGTGTTCATCGCGAGCCCGACGTCGGCCTGGGCGAGTGCGGGTGCGTCGTTGGTGCCGTCTCCGGTCATCGCGACAAGACGTCCTGCCGCCTGCTCGCGACGGATCAGCTCGAGCTTGTCCTCCGGTGTCGCCTGCGCGACGAAGTCGTCGACGCCCGCCTGGGCGGCGATTGCCGCCGCCGTCAGCGGATTGTCACCGGTCACCATGACGGTTCGGATCCCCATGGCGCGCAGCTGCACGAACCGTTCCGCCATTCCCGGCTTCACGACGTCCGACAGTTCGACGACGCCGAGCACCTGTGTTCCCGCCGCAACCACCAGCGGGGTGCCTCCGCGGCTGGAGATGTCGTCGACGATGGAGTCGACGTCGGTGGCGTCCGCTCCGATCCACGCGCGCACCGAGTCGGCGGCGCCCTTGCGGTACTGCACGCCGTCGAGGTCGACTCCGCTCATCCGCGTCTGAGCGGTGAACGGGACCGTGACGAGCGGGGACCCGTCGCTGCGCTCCGGGCCTCTCGACTGCGCTCGAGGAACGGAACCAGCTTCGCCTTCGAGACCTCGGTCTTCGAGCGCAGTCGAGAAGTGCGCCCCGGCCAAGTCGACGATGCTCCGGCCTTCGGGGGTCTCGTCGGCGAGGCTGCAGAGCCGGGCGACGTCGGCGAGTTCGTCAGCGGGAACACCCGGCGCGGGATGGAACGCGGTGGCGCGCCGGTTGCCGAATGTGATGGTGCCGGTCTTGTCCATGAGCAACGTGTCGACGTCGCCTGCGGCTTCGACAGCACGTCCGGACATCGCGAGCACGTTGCGCTGGACGAGTCGGTCCATTCCGGCGATGCCGATCGAGGAGACGAGCGCACCGATCGTCGTCGGGATGAGGCAGACGAGGAGCGCGATCAGTTTGATCGGGTCGGCCGCTTCGCCCGCGAACTGCTGCATCGGACCAACGGCGACGACGGCGAGAAGGAAGATGATGGTCAGAGCGGTGAGGAGGATGTCGAGAGCGATCTCGTTCGGCGTCTTCTTGCGCGCCGCGCCTTCGACGAGCGCGATCATCCGGTCGACGAACGTCTGCCCTGGTTCGGTGGTGATGCGCACGACGATCCGGTCGGACAGCACCACCGTGCCGCCGGTGACGGCGCAGCGGTCGCCGCCGGATTCGCGGACGACGGGGGCCGACTCCCCCGTGATCGCCGATTCGTCGACGGTCGCGATGCCTTCGACGACGTCGCCGTCTCCCGCGATCACCTCGCCCGCCTCGACGACGATCCGCATTCCGACAGTGAGCTCGGAACCGGGAACGGACGTGATCGAGCCGTCGTCGCCGATCACTCGGGCGACGGTGTCGCGCTTGACCTTTCGGAGACTGTCGGCCTGAGCACGGCCGCGGCCCTCGGCGACTGCTTCGGCGAGACCCGCGAACAGGACGGTGAACCACAGCCAGGCCGTGACCACCCAGGCGAACACCGACGGGTGCCAGATCGCGAGTGCGGTGGTGATGATCGCGCCGATGAACACGACGAACATCACCGGGCTCCGGGCTTGGTCGCGCGGGTTCAGTTTCCGTACGGCCTGCGGCAGCGACGCGACGAGTTGTTTCGCGTCGAATGCGCCGCTGGTGACGAGTTCGCTGTCGGTCTCCGGTGCCGGAGGGAGTTCTGTCTGGAGCGTCATGAGAGCGCCTCCGCGATCGGTCCCAGCGCCATCGCCGGGAAGAAGGTGAGACCGGCGACGAGCAGCGTGGTCCCGAGAAGTAGTGCGCCGTAGAGGATTCCGCGGCTGGGCAGAGCTGTCGCCGGGTCGGTCTCCTTCGGGGACTGCGCCGCGAGACGACCCGCCAAAGCGAGTACTACGACGATCGGCAGCAAGCGGCCGAACAGCATCGCCAGGCCGAGCGATATCTGGAACCAGTCGCTCGTGACGGTGATGCCGCCGAACGCACTGCCGTTGTTGTTGGCGGCCGACGCATAGGCGTACAGGATCTCGCTGAACCCGTGCGGGCCGTCGTTGCTGAGGAAACCGGTGGTGGAGCTCAGCAGGACGGTGATCGACACTCCGAGCAGAACGAGTGCAGGCATCACCAGCACATACAGGGCTGCGAGAGTGATCTCGTGTTGCCCGATGCGTTTGCCGCGGAACTCCGGTGAGCGTCCGACGAGCAGGCCGCCGACGAAGACGGTGATGATCGCCAGAACCAGCAGGCCGTACAGCCCGGAACCGACGCCGCCGGGCGCCACTTCGCCGAGCAGCATGTTCCAGATCAGAGCGCCGCCGCCTGCAGCGGAGAAGCTGTCGTGCGCAGCATTCACCGCTCCGGTCGATGTACCCGTCGTCGACACCGCGAACAGCGCAGATCCGGGAACGTCGAACCGCAGTTCCTTGCCTTCGAGCGCTGCACCGGCTGCGCGGGTGGCGAGGCCGTCGGTGCGGGACTCGAAGGTCCAGACGATCGCGAGCATCGCGCCCCAGATCGCCGCCATCACGCCCAACAGGGTGAGTCCTTGTTTCCGGTCGCCGACGAGAGTGCCGTAGGTGCGGGTGAGGCACACGGGGATGATCAGGATCGCGAGGATCTGCACCACGTTGGTCAGCGGTGTCGGATTCGAGAACGGATGCGCCGAGTTTGCGCCGTACGTGCCGCCGCCGTTGGTGCCGACGAGTTTGATCGCCTCTTGCGATGCGAACGGGCCCACGGGGGCGTGCCTGTTCGTGCCGTCGAGCATCGTGAAGTCGAAGCCGGTGCGCCACGACTGCACGGCGCCCTGCAGGACGAAGATCGTCGCGACGATCGCGGCGAGTGGCAGCAGGATCCGGATCGTGCCGCGAACCAGGTCGACCCAGAAGTTTCCGAGATGGCCCGTCTTACGTGCGATGATGCCACGGACCAACGCGACCGCGACGGCCATGCCGACGGCCGCCGACAGGAAGTTCTGCACCGCCAAGCCGAGCATCTGCGTGAGATTGCTGATCGTGCTCTCGGGCGTGTACGACTGCCAGTTCGTGTTGGCCACAAACGAGATCGCCGTATTGAAGGCGACCGTCGGCGACATCCCCGGCTTGCCGTCGGACCACGGCAGCACCCCCTGCAACCGCTGCAGGGCGTAGAGCACCAAGAGCGACGCCGCCGAGAACCCGACCACGCTGAGCGCGTAGCCGCGCCACGTCTGACCGGATCGCGGATCCACGCCGCCGACTCGATAGAGAACACGTTCGACGGCGAGGTCCTTGGTCGAGGAGTAGACGCGCGCCATGTAGTCGCCCAGCGGGATGTAGACCGCAGCCAGGACGAGAAGGATGAAGACCAGCGTGAGTACGCCGGCGAGGGTGGAGTTCACCGGGTCAGAACCTCTCCGGATAGAGCAGAGCAGCGATCAGGTAGCCGACGACGGCAACGGCGATGATCGTGAGGATCACGGCCACCGTGCCCGCGCCGGTCATCGAGAGATCCGACGGTCGAGCCCGTGCACGGCGAGCGCGCACAGCGCGATCGACGCCGCGACGATCAGCAGCATCACCACATCGGACATGACGAGACCTCCTCGAATGTGTTCACACTCTTCACATTCGGGCTGCGGAGCCGGTCCCACCAGATGCCTTAACGGGATCCATACGGTGCCGGAACGGATCTTGACGCGACCTCTACGCGGGGTCGTCCATCCGGGTGGAGGTCTTCGTTCGACGACCCTGAGATTTGCCTGTGGCGGCGATTACAGGTCTAGTTAGATGAGAATGTCCATTACCTCCCACACGATGGAGTCACCATGAAGCTGTCCCTGAAGCTGGCGGCCGTCACGATCGCCGCTGCCGCCACCGCCCTCGTCGGCGCATCCGTCACTCCCGGTGTCGCCGCAGCAGCAGACCCCGCCCAGCCGACGCAGCCGGCCGACGGCGGCATCGTCGTGACCAACACCGAGTCGACGATCAACGTGCTGATCGTGAACCGCAAGAAGGCGAGCGAGTGCACGGTCACCGCGTCGCGTCCCGCCGGTGCCGATGCAGTGAAGACCTTCACCAAGAAGGTCACCCTCAACGCGGCCAACCAGAACACCGCCAACGCCACGTTCTCCGGCCTCGGCCCGTTCACCTACTCCCTGTCGGGCACGTGCGTGGAGCCGAACGCTGCCGAGCCCACCAAGCCCGGCTCGTCCAACCTGCTCGGTGGCGCCAACAAGTTCGACGTGAAGCTCAAGGGCGGAGTGTCGACCCCCACCAACCAGTGCCTGCTGATCGTCAAGGGCATCGCCTGGGACCTCGGTCTGCGTGGCGCACCGCTCGAGGCCGTCATGGGCATCGCAGCGCAGTTCTGCCCGCGCTAGTCGCTCTCTGACTCGCTGACGGAAGGCCCGGACCTCTTGGTCCGGGCCTTCCGTCGTCAGTGGAGGCGTTCGCTCACTTCACCAGCAATCCGCTCCCCTCGTCGACATCCGCTCACCCCGGGAGAGGAGCGGATGTCGACGAGGGGAGCGGATTGGTTGGGACGTTACGGCGTCCGGCGGCGCAGCGTCGCCGCGGCGAGCGACAGTGCGACGACGATGCATGCGGCGACGATCCCCGTGTCCCGCCACATCAACGCGGTTGCTGTCGGGTGCGATGCGACCTCCTGCAGCGCTTGCACCGCGTACGTGAGCGGCATGACGTCCGAGAGCGCCTCCATCCAGCCCGGCAGCTGGTCGCGTGGGACGAACAGTCCGCAGAGGAACAACTGAGGGATCACCACGACAGGCAGGAATTGCACTGCCTGGAACTCCGTCTGCGCGAACGCGCTGCACAGGAGTCCAAGCGCAACACCGAGCATCGCGTCGAGCATGGCGATCACGATCACCCACGCGACCGAGCCCTCCGCTTCGAGGCCGAGCAGCCCGAACGCCACGGCCGACGCGAGCACAGCTTGGACCGCGGCGACGACGGAGAACGCGACGCCGTAGCCGCCGAGGAGATCGAGTTTTCCGATCGGTGTGGTGAGCAGCCGTTCGAGAGTGCCGGATCGGCGTTCACGGAGCATCGCGATGGACGTGATCAGGAACATCGTGACGAACGGCAGAATGCCCAGCATCACAACGCCGACACGCTGAAACGGGTCCGGCGCTCCTGGCGGCCGCGATTGGCCCGAGTACATGAAGTACAGCAGCGTCATGAGCAGAATCGGCACCACCAGGACCAGCGCGATGGTCCGCGGGTCGGCCCGCAGCTGGCGGAGCACCCGCACTGCCGTCGCGCCGAGGATCCGCGGCCGAATCGGCGCGCTCACGCCGCGCGCCCCTGAATCAGGGTCAGGAAGGCGTCTTCGAGATTGTTCTTCTCGGTCCGTTCCCGCAGGTCGCGAGGTGTCAGTTGAGCGACGAGTCGACCGTCTCGCATCAGGATCAGGTCGTCGCAGCGGTCGGCCTCGTCCATCACGTGACTCGAGACGAGGATCGTGACCCCCGACGCCGCGAGGTCGGCGAACCTCGTCCACAGGTCGGCGCGCAGTACTGGATCAAGGCCGGCCGTCGGTTCGTCCAGCACCAGCAGCGACGGCTTGGTGACCAGTGCGCATGCGATCGAGACGCGACTCAATTGTCCGCCCGACAGGTCGGATGCGAGGTGTCCCGCGCGTGCCGTGAGGTCGACTGCCTCGAGCGCGCCCTGCACCCCGTCGGTCGCGCCGAACAAGGTCGCGAAGTAGCGGACGTTCTGTTCCACGGTGAGGTCGGTGTAGATCGACGCCGCCTGCGTGACGTATCCGACGCGATGCCGCAGGCTCGCCGACCCAGCGGGCGCACCGAGCACTTCGACGTTGCCCGTCACGTTCTTCTGCGTCCCGACGATGGAGCGCAGGAGCGTTGTCTTTCCGCATCCGGACGGTCCGAGCAACCCGGTGATCCGGCCCCGCGGAACCGTGAGCGACACGTCGTCGACCGCGGTGACGGACCCGCGCCACACGGTCACGTTCTCACATCTGATCGCGTCCACGGTGACCTCTATTCATCAAACGTTGAGTTCAGAGTCGACGATACTCCGCCTCCATCCGCGCACAAGGGAAACCGATGCGACGCATGCCCCCTGACCTGCGGCGTGTAAAGAAAGAGGCAAAAACTTTACATGCCGCGGACGACATGTAAAGTTTCTTTCACTTCAGTCGATCGGCGCAGGTCAGACTGCTTCCCGCCGGTTGAGAACCGCCAGGAACTCACGGTTCACGAAGAGGCGGTCCCGTCCGGCCCGGACCTCTTCCAGCAAGCCCGCCTCCGCAAGGTCGACGAGCCACTTCGTCGCCGTTGGCCGCGAGTTCCCACATCGTTCGACAACAGTGGCGATACGGCAGTACGGCTGCTCGAACAGCACTGACAGCAGTTCCGCATCCTCACCTCCCCGTGATGCGGCACGCGCTCGTCCCGCGAAATCCTGCTGCAAAGCGGCGATCGCAGAAGTCTTGGCAAGCGCCGACCGCGACGTCCGATCGATCCCGGCCAACATGTATAGGATCCACCCCTCCCAGTCCGCCTCCGCGGTCACCGCGAGCAGCCGACGGTAGTACTCGTCCTTCGTCGCGATGATGTATCGCGACAGGTACAGCACCGGCTCATCGAGCAACCCCGTCTCGCGAAGGAGCAGAACGTTGAGAATGCGTCCCGTACGACCGTTCCCGTCGGAGAACGGGTGGATAGCTTCGAACTGATAGTGCGCCGCCGCAGTCATCACGAGCGGATCGAGGCGCCCGGGATCCTGGTGGACGAATCTCTCCCATTCGGCGAGTTTGTCTAGGATCAGTTCGCGTCCCTCAGGAGGGCTGTAGGTGATCTCCCGACTGATCGGGTTCATCAGTCTTGTACCCGACATCGACCGCACATCCATGTCGAGCCCTTTGATCGTCGAGCACACCGCCATCGCCGTCGTCTTACCGAGACCTCGGGCGGCGATGTGGTCGTATCCCACTCGAAGTGCGGTTCGATACCTCAGAGCTTCCCTAGCCTGGGGTGTCGCGTTCCGATCGTCCGCCGCGTGCTGGAACATTTCGTCGATGGTGGTCACAATGTTCTCGATCTCCGAACTCGCCTGCGCCTCCAAGATCGGAATCGTGTTGATCAGCACTGCGGGATTCGGCATCGATCGAGTCGCCTGATCCAGCCTCGCCAACGATCCGGTCGCCTTGATCGATGCACGCAGCACGCGTCCGGTCTCCAGGACCTCAGCATCCGGAGGATTCGGCAGGTCGTTGTAGGGTTCGTCGGGCCGCCAGTTGGTCACACTGAAATCATGCCCTCTGACCTGCGACGTATAAAGAAAACGGCAAAGACTTTACATGTCGCGGACGACATGTAAAGTCTCTTTCACTTCAGTCGATCGGCGCAGGTCACCGGGCCTGACAGGCGCAACTAGACGACGTGAGGATCCCACCCCTCGTGATGCGAGGGGCGGGACCTACGTCGTGTGCGCGATCAGCCGATGACGAGCGATTCGCCGTCGCCGCCGACGTTCACCGGGACGACGTCGCCGTCACGGATGTCGCCTGCGAGCAGCGCCTTGGCGAGCTGGTCGCCGATGGCCTGCTGCACCAGCCTGCGCAGCGGGCGCGCACCGTACAGCGGGTCGAAGCCGCGTTCGGCCAACCATTCCTTGGCCTTCGGCGTCACTTCGAGGTCGAGTCGGCGCTGCGCGAGACGCTTGCCGAGCTGAGCCAGCTGGATGTCGACGATCGACACCAGCTCTTCGGGGCTCAGCGCGTCGAAGATCACGACGTCGTCGAGCCGGTTGACGAACTCGGGCTTGAACGCTGCGCGCACCGCCGCCATCACGTGATCCTTGTCGCCGCCCGCGCCCAGGTTGGACGTGAGAATGAGGATCGTGTTGCGGAAGTCGACCGTGCGCCCCTGACCGTCGGTGAGACGGCCCTCGTCGAGGACCTGCAGCAGCACGTCGAAGACGTCCGGGTGAGCCTTCTCGACCTCGTCGAACAGGACCACCGAGTAAGGACGACGTCGCACCGCCTCCGTGAGCTGACCACCGGACTCGTATCCGACGTACCCCGGAGGGGCGCCGACGAGCCGCGCGACCGAGTGCTTCTCGCCGTACTCGCTCATATCGATCCGGATGAGGGCCCGCTCGTCGTCGAACAGGAACTCGCCCAGAGCCTTCGCCAGCTCCGTCTTACCGACGCCCGTCGGTCCGAGGAACAGGAACGATCCGAGCGGGCGGTTCGGGTCGGCGACACCGGCGCGAGCGCGCCGAACGGCGTCGGACACCGCACCGACGGCGGCCTTCTGCCCGATGACGCGGTGACCGAGCTCGTCCTCCATGCGGAGCAGCTTGGCCGACTCGCCTTCGAGCATCTTGCCTGCGGGCACACCGGTCCACGCCGACACGACCTCGGCGACGTCGTCGGGACCGACCTCTTCCTGCAGCATCACGTCCTGGTCGGGATCGGTGCCGGTCTTCTCGATCGCGGCCTCCAACTCCTTCTCCAGTCCGGGGATGCGGCCGTAGCGGAGTTCGGCGGCACGACCCAGGTCGCCGTCGCGTTCAGCGCGGTCGGCTTCGCCGCGGAGTCGTTCGAGCTCCTCCTTGACGTCGCGGACTGCGTCGATCGCCGTCTTCTCGCCCTGCCAGCGCGCGAGGAGTTCGTTGAGCTTCTCACGATGGTCGGCGAGTTCACCGCGCAGCGCGTCCAGCCGATCCTTCGACGCGGCGTCCGTCTCCTTCTCGAGGGCGACTTCTTCCACCTCGAGTCGGCGGACCACACGTTCCACCTCGTCGATCTCGACGGGACGCGAGTCGATCTCCATGCGGAGACGCGACGCGGCCTCGTCAACGAGGTCGATGGCCTTGTCGGGCAGGAAGCGCGATGTGATGTACCGGTCCGACAGCGAGGCCGCCGCCACCAGCGCGGAGTCGGTGATGCGGACACCGTGGTGCACCTCGTACCGATCCTTGAGTCCGCGGAGGATGCCGATGGTGTCTTCCACCGACGGCTCACCGACGTACACCTGTTGGAAGCGACGCTCGAGAGCAGCGTCCTTCTCGATGTACTGGCGGTACTCCTCCAGGGTGGTGGCGCCGACCAGCCGCAGCTCGCCGCGAGCGAGCATCGGCTTGATCATGTTGCCGGCGTCCATTGCGGAGTCGCCGGTGGCGCCTGCACCGACGATCGTGTGCAGCTCGTCGATGAAGGTGATGATCTGACCGTCCGAGCCCTTGATCTCGTCGAGCACGGCCTTGAGCCGTTCCTCGAACTCGCCGCGGTACTTGGCGCCCGCGACCATCGAGCCGAGGTCGAGCGACAAGACCGTCTTCCCGCGGAGGGATTCCGGCACGTCGCCCGCGACGACACGCTGCGCGAGGCCTTCGACGATCGCCGTCTTGCCGACGCCCGGCTCACCGATGAGCACCGGGTTGTTCTTGGTGCGGCGAGACAGAACCTGGACCACACGACGGATCTCGCTGTCGCGACCGATCACCGGGTCGAGGTCGCCCTCGCGAGCACGCTTGGTGAGGTCGGTCGAGTACTTCTCAAGCGCCTGATACGTCGACTCGGGGTCTTCACTGGTCACTCGCCCGGTTCCGCGAACGGAGACAAAGGCCTCCCGAAGCGCTTCCGGCGTCGCGCCCGCCCCGGACAGGAGTCGTGCGACGTCGGAGTCGCCGGTCGCGAGACCGACCACGAGGTGCTCGGTGGAGACGTAGTCGTCGCCCATCTCGGTCGCGAGGTTCTGCGCGGCCGTCACCGCTGCGATCGACTCGCGCGAGAGCGTCGGCTGGCCGCTCGAACTCGACACCGTCGGAGCGCGCCCGACGAGAGCCTTCGCTTCGGCGCGGATCTGCACCGGGTCTACTCCGACGGCCTTGATCAGCGGCGATGCGATTCCGTCGTTCTGTTCGAGGAGCGCGTTGAGGATGTGAGCGGGCCGCACGTCGGGGTTGCCCGCCGCGGCAGCGTCTTGGAGGGCAGCCTGCAGTGCAGCCTGCGTCTTGGTTGTGGGAGTGAAGCTGTCCACTGGTTGCCTTTCTGTAGGTCTGACATCCGGAACTGTTCCGGACTTTAGTCTATACGGCTCATGTTTGCCGTTCGAATAGTTCAACCGTCACAACATTGAGTCCATTCCACTCAAGTTGAGGCGCGTATGTGACGCTGCGCACTATTTGACCGTCGCCGCAGAAGCCCGGCCACTGTGGTCACCAGCGCTGCGCGCGCATGTCCTACGACATCGACATAGACCGAAGCCCCGGGACCGCCGCACGGTGGCCGCAGCTGGCCTCGCCGCAGTCACCGCCGTCATGGCATCGAGAGTCTTCGTCCACCGCAGGCAGGCCGGACGCCACCGCCGCCGTCGTCGCCATGGTCCTGTACGAGGCATTCCGGATCGGCCTCCAGCTCGTCGCCGTCGCAATGTCCGCCGTGAGGCGCACCCCGGTCATCATTTCAGACAAGGCGAAGGCAGCCGCTCGATTGTGTTGCTGCGTAGGCAGTCCGTCAGAATCCTCACCCCGGTCGAACCCGACTGCGTCCATGTCGCGGAGCAGTTCGTCAGTCGCCCGCTCATCCAAGTCGTAGTTGACGTGGAGGAGCTCGAACTGCGAAGCCGCCCTCGGGTCGAAGTCGCCGAGCACGCTTCTCGCGCATGATTCGGATAGTCCCGTGGCCGTTGCCGTCGCGGTAATGGTGCGAGACAAGGAGCCGCCCACTCGGCAACGGCGACCGCACTGCGTTCACCACAAGAGACATTCCGACGAAGCCGTTGACCTCATACATCATCACCACCTCGCCGATTTGGAACAGGCCGACCAGCTGCACCGCAGCAAACCTAGATCCCAGAGCACGATGTCCGTCCCCAGGCCGGACGCCGCTCTTGTAAAGCGAAGGTCGTCGATTATCGGGTCAACCGCCGCTCACGACATCCCGTCCGACCTCATGGGAATCCCGATGATCGACGCGGCGACGTCGGGTCGAGACCGAGGGCCGACGACGGCGGACCCAAGTGCGCCCACGCCCACGAAGGTCGAGTACACCGCGCGGTGGCTGACCCCGGAGGGGGCCGCCACCGCCTCCAACGACGTCGTGGCGAAACCGTCACCGAGGAATAGCTCCGACGCCGATTCGACGATCAACTTCATGGTCCGCAGTTGGGCATCTGCACGGGTGAATCGTTGCGCGCACATCGACGTCCGAACGATATACAGTGCGAACTCGAACACTGTCCGTATCTGAAAAGAGTCGCCGATGACTGCTTCGTCACCCGTGCACTACGAGATCGTGATCGTCGGTGCAGGTTTCTCGGGGCTCGGAACCACAATCGCGCTGAAGGAAGCCGGCTTCGACGACGTCCTCGTGGTCGACGACGCGGACGGCCCCGGCGGGACGTGGCAGTGGAACACCTACCCCGGAGTGGCGGTCGACATTCCGTCGTTCAGCTACCAGTTCTCCTTCGCCCAGCGTTCGACATGGTCCCGCAGTTACGCGCCGGGCAGCGAACTGCGCGACTACGCGACTCAGATCGTCGAGGACTACTCCCTCGGCGGACATCTCCAGTTCAACACTCGGGTGCAGTCCGCGTCGTTCGACGGCGACGACCGGACATGGCGAATCGAGACCAGCCGAGGACCGATCACGTGCTCCTGGCTGATCCACGCGGGCGGTCCCCTGAGCCAGCCGAAACTGCCGGACATCGAAGGCATCGACACCTTCGCGGGGCACACTATGCACACCAGCCGATGGGATCACGATGTCGATCTCACCGGCAGACGTGTCGGCGTGATCGGCACCGGAGCGACCGCTGTGCAGGTGATCCCGGAGATCGCCCCGCTCACGTCCGCGCTGACCGTGTTTCAACGAACGCCGATCTGGTGCCTGCCGAAGCCCGACTTCCCGATCGGCCGACCGGCCCGAGCCGCCCTGAGCTCGATCCCCGGCGTCGGGCGGCTCACCCGGCTCGCGAGCCAGACCTTCGTGGAGGCGACCTTCCCGGTGCTCGCCCACTTCCACGGATGGATCCCGGCGACGAGCCTGCTCGAGACCGCGGCTCGGCAGTACGTCCGCACCCAGGTGAACGATCCCGAGGTCCGCCGGAAACTGACACCGTCGTATGCCCTGGGTTGCAAGCGGCCCAGTTTCCACAACTCGTACCTGAGCACGTTCAACCGCGACGACGTGACGCTCGAAACCGACTCGATCGAATGCATCACCCCGACCGGCGTGCGCACGGCGTCCGGAGCCGAGCACGACCTGGACGTGCTGATCCTCGCGACCGGATTCAAGGTGACCGACCGCGACGCGTTGCCGACGTACGCGCTGACCTCACCTGACGGAAGTGACCTCGCATCGCACTGGGAGGACACGCGGTTTCACTCCTACCAGGGTGTGTCGACGTCCGGTTTCCCGAACTTCTTCACGATCTTCGGTCCGTACGGATACAACGGGGCCTCGTTCTTCACCCTTGTCGAGAACAGCGCTGCCCACGTCGTCCGGGTCCTCGACGAGGCCCGCCGCCGGGACGCGACAGTCGCCGAAGTGACATCGGACGCCCAGGACCACTACATGGACTCGATCCTCGCCCGCGGTCACCTG
The DNA here is from genome assembly GCF_000344135.1 of Gordonia malaquae NBRC 108250. Classification (GTDB taxonomy): domain Bacteria; phylum Actinomycetota; class Actinomycetes; order Mycobacteriales; family Mycobacteriaceae; genus Gordonia; species Gordonia malaquae. Next base: position 25,430 of record NZ_BAOP01000043.1, read on the forward strand.
CAGGTGTTCACGGACCCGACCTGCTCGAGCGCCAACAGCTACTACTTCACCAAACAGGGCGACGTCCCGTTCCGCGCGGCCACGACCATCGAGTCGGCGTGGCAGAGCCGACGCTTCCCCCTCGCTCACTACGCCTTCATGAGTTGACCCTCGGCGGGCACCCGAGCTTCGCCTTCGCGGGCTGAGGTCACGTTGATGCGGGACCGGTCCCGTCCACCCGCGGCGGCTTCGCGTCGCCGAACGGTTCGTCGCGATGTCGGACGGCCTCGCGGAATCCGTGCGTCGCGGCGTGGGTTTGGAAGGCGTAGCCCTCCGGCGTGTGGCGTGCGATCCCGTCGAACACCGTGCTGATCATTCCCGAGGTCGCCACTCCCTGGGCGAGCAGCGCAGAGTTCAACGCCAGTTTCGCCATCACGAGTTGATTGACCGGCATGCGGGCGATCCGGCCGACGAGGTCTTCAGTCCGTTCGTCGAGTTCGTCCGCGGGCGGAGCCTCGATAGCGAGTCCCCATTCGTACGCTTGCCGACCGGTGATGAGGTCACCGGTGAACAACAGGCGCTTGGCTCGCTGATCGCCCAACCGGTGCGCCCACATGCCAGACGCCGGGATTCCCCACACACGCGCCGGCGGATAGCCGATCCGAGTGTCGTCGGCGCAGATGATCTGGTCGGCGAACAGCGCGATGTCCGTGCCGCCGGCAACGGCGAAGCCGTGGAGCTTGGCGACCGTCGGTTTGTTCGCGTGCAACAGACTGGCGAACCCCCGGTTGAATCTGCTCATCATCGCGTAGTCGACGACGGGATCCCACGTCCGGTTCGGATCGTGGTTGCGGGCTTGTACGCCGGGATCCAGCACCGTCGCGCCGTCAGCACCTGGTCCTCCCTGGCCCATGCCCTCCGCGAAGATCGACAGGTCGTAACCCCCGCAGAATCCCTTCCCTCGTCCGGACAGCAGGATCACGTGGACCGCCGGGTCGATGTCGGCTCGCTCCACCGCGGAGGCGAGCTCGACGGGCGTGTCGACGGTGATAGCATTGCCCTGGTCCGGACGATTGAAGGTGATGCGTGCGATCGCGCCCGTCACCTCGTACGTCAGCGTGCGGTAGTCGACGTCCATCCCGCTCACCCGAGCTTCACCGTGGCGCGGTCGAGGATCGTCGCCGTGTCGACTCCTGTCGGAAGAGTCCCGAAGACGTCGCCGTGGTCGGCGCCGAGCCGGCTCGCACAGAAGGCGTCGGCGACGGCCGGATGACCGTGACGCACCAACAACGAGCCCTGCAGGATTACCGCCATGTCACCGACCACTCGTCGTGCACCGTACTGCGCGTCGTCGGGAGATCCTGACGCGATCGACGTCAGCGTCCCACCGAGGCGATCGACGGCGTCGTCGAGACGGGAGTCCGCCCCGCGGGTCGACGACACGGCGCCGAGGAACGCTTCGACGGTCTCGGGCTGCTTGGCCATCGCCCGCAGCACGTCGAGGGCGGCGACGTTGCCCGAACCCTCCCACACCGACAGCAACGGCGCCTCGCGGTAGAGCCTCGGCATGCGAGAGTCTTCGACGTACCCGTTGCCGCCGAGGCATTCCAGCGCCTCGGCCGCATGGATCGGGCCGCGCTTGCAGACGTGGTACTTGCTCACGGCCAACCCGATTCGCCGGAGTGCATCGGCCTCCACGTCGCCCTCGGATGCGAGATCGGTCAGTTCCGCCAGCCAGAGGGCGACGGTCGTCGACGACTCGGCCTCCACGGCTAGGTCGGCGAGCACGTTCCGCATCAGGGGTTGGTCGATGAGATCGGCTCCGAACGCCCTCCGGTGCACGGCGTGGTGGACGGCATTCGTCACGCCGACACGCATGCTCGTCGCCGCGCCGAGGGTGCAGTCGAGTCGAGTCATGTTGACCATCTCGATGATCGTCGCGACACCGCGGCCCTCGTCCCCGACGAGCCACCCGACGGTCTGGTCGTACTCCACCTCACTGCTGGCGTTCGAGCGGTTACCGAGTTTGTCTTTCAGCCGTTGCAGAAGGAACGGGTTACGCGAACCGTCAGGCAGCACGCGTGGCGCCAGGAAGCACGACAGACCGTCAGGAGCCTGCGCCAACACCAGGAACAGATCAGACATCGGCGCGGACGTGAACCACTTGTGACCGGTGATCGAGTACGTTCCGTCGACGTTCGGCGTCGCGTGCGTGGTGTTGGCGCGAACGTCCGAGCCGCCCTGCTTCTCGGTCATCGACATCCCCGCGGTCAGTCCGCGCTTGGTGGTCGGCGTCGCGAGTCCCGGGTCGTAGGCGAGGTTGGTCAGGAGCGGCTCGTAGGTCGCCGCCAGGTCGGGAGCACGTCGCAGCGCCGGGACCACCGCGTACGTCATCGACACCGGACATCCGTGGCCCGCGTCGGTCTGTCCCCACACGCTCATCTTCGCGGCACGGACCAGATGTGGGGACGGACGACTGTCGACCCAAGGCGCTCCGTGCAGACCGAAGCCGACCGCCCGCCGCATCAGCTCGTGATAGGCCGGGTCGTAGGCGACCTCATCGATCCGGTGGCCGTACCTGTCGTGCGTCCGCAGCTCCGGGGGGTTGGCCTCCGCGCGATCGCCCCATTCGAGCGCCTCCGCCGAGCCGGCGAGGCGTCCGACCTCGTGCAGTTCGTCCAACGCGCGTTCCGCACCCACTCGTGCGAGGGCCTCCAGAATCACCGGCCTGTCCGCGGCGTCGTATCCGACAAGCGGCGGGACCTGATTCGTCACTGTGTGCGTCACCATGGACGCAGTATTACACAATCGAAACAGTTGAATCTAGAGTGTAATTCTCGGGGTCTGGTCCGGCAGCCTCAGTCGACGAGGACGTCGACAGCGAAGCGACTGAACTCCGCCTTGAATGTGGCGTACGAATCCCGGAGTCGCCGGCCAGGCCAGTCGGCGGGGAGCAGTTCGACGGGGAGCAGTGGATCGTGCAGGATGTGTCGGACCGTGGCGGCCGCGACCTCGAATCGTTCGGCCATCCCGTCGGCCCGTCCCGCCGCATCTAGAAGTGCGAAGCCCTCGGCACACCAGCCTGCGGGATCGAAGAGTCGGGAGATCAACTCGTTCTCATCGCCGCCTGGCACCGAGGAGAACGACGTCGTCCTCGTCAGCAACGCGTCCGATCCGGTGACGTCGAGGTTGTCCGGCCGCAGCCAGACGCCCTCCCGCAGCTCCGCGTACCGCAGCTCGGTCAGTTCCGCACGAGTTGCCGCACGGGTCGCCGCGTCGGCGGGGACCGTCACGATCCGCATCGACCAGCGGCCGTCCCACGGTCGCAGGGCAGGCGAGATCGCTTCGTCCTGCCGCTGCTGTCTGGCGATCAGACGCGGCGAGAGTCGATACACGCCGCGATCGCGGTCGAGGTCGCCCGCCGCCACCATTCGTGTCAGCGCGACGCGCACCGCCGACTCCTGAAATCCCACGTGAACGGCCACGTCGACAATTCCCGACGCCGTCGCCTCGGCCGGATGCGCGCCAAGGAGCGCGCTGAGAACGGCAGACCGCGCGGTGAGCTTCGCCGGTCGACGAGCAGGGGCTGGCATAGTCCGATGATATCCGCGCTACCCTCGCAATTGAGCGATGCAAACGCCTGCAGGAGCACCGATGACCCACGCACACGCCACCCTTCCGATCGTCGACATGTCGTTGCTCAATGGCGGAGAGGGCGCGCAAGAGTCGTTCCGAGAAGCACTGCGGACGGCGACGCACGAGTACGGGTTCTTCTATCTCGTCGGCCACGGAATCGACAGGGCCACCAGGGATCGCCTGTTCGACACGGCGCGCGACTTCTTCGCGTTGTCCGAGGCGGACAAGTTCGGTGTCGAGATGCTCCAGAGTCCACAGTTTCGCGGTTACACCCGATTCGGCGGCGAGTACACGCAAGGGGCGATCGACTGGCGGGAGCAGATCGACGTGGCCGCCGAGTACGAGCAACTCGGAGACGATCCCGCGTACCTTCGCCTCGACGGCCCCAACCTGTGGCCGTCCGCGCTTCCCGCATTCCGCGACGTGGTCACCGACTGGCAACGACGATGCTCGGCGCTGGGACTGACCCTGATGCGCGAATTGGCGGTGAGCCTGGGCGCCGCAGCCGACGCGTTCGACAAGGCATTCGCCGAACGCCCGTCGACGCTGCTGAAGGTGGTCCGCTACCCGGGACGGGACAGTTCCCAGGACCGGCAGGGCGTCGGCGCGCACAAGGATCCGGGCGTGTTGACCCTCTTGCTGGTGGAGCCTGACAAGGGCGGCCTGCAGGTGGAGCACAACGGCGAGTGGATCGACGCACCTCCGGTCGACGACGCCTTCGTCGTCAACATCGGAGAACTGATGGAGTACGCGACCGACGGCTATCTGAAGGCCACCACGCACCGCGTCGAATCGCCCCCGCTGGGGAGCGAACGGCTGTCGGTCCCGTTCTTCTTCAACCCTGCACTGTCGTCGGTGATGCCGCAGATCACCCTGCCAGAGGAACTCGCCGCACAAGCATCGGGCGTGACGACGGACCCAGACAACGTGATCTCGGGGACCTTCGGCGAGAACATGCTCAAAGCACGTCTGCGCGCGCATCCCGATGTCGCGCGACGGCACCACGCCGACTTGATCGGCTGACTTCGCCGACCCCCTCCGCTCGGCCTCTCGAGCAAGGCCGCCACCCCTGCTCCTGAGCGCGCCGCCACCTCGGTTCCTGGAGCGCGCGGAATTGCCCCCCCCCACTCCTTGAGCGCGCCCTTTCTCCCCGCCCCTTGAGCGCGCCGTCCCCTCCTCCGTGATCGCATCCGTCCCCCTACTCCTTGAGCGCACCCGTTTTCCCTGCTCAAGGAGCAGGGGAGA
>NZ_BAOP01000042.1 GCF_000344135.1 Gordonia malaquae NBRC 108250
ACCTGTCACGACATCGGACCCCTGCTTCGCGAGAGGCAGAGGTCCGATGTCGTTCTACGGTCTGGGAGGATGCAGCCCGCTGTCAGCCCCGCGCGAGGGCTTCGGCGCGCGGACCGATCGCCGCGGTGACCGCAGCGAACTTCTCGATGAGTTCCTTGCCGAACATGAGCTTGACCAAACCGGAGACCGGGCCGGTGATCTCGAAGTGCGAGTCGTAGCGGCTGCGCCCGTCGCCCAGGTCGACGACGGTGTGCCGGCGCAGGCTGCGCACTGTGCCCAGTGGTGCGGGCTTCATCGAGTAGGCGAACGTCGATCCCGGTGTGACGTCGACGATGTACTCCCGCTTGTGCTTCAAACCACCGGGGCCCAGCTCGAACCGCATGTCGATGGGTGCGCCCGGGACCAGCGTCGACGAGCACTCCACTTGGAACGGATTCCACTCGCCGTACGCGTCGAAGTCGGTGAGGACCCGCCACACCACATCGGCAGGAGCATTGATGGTGATGGAACTGTCGGTGACCAATGGCATGAGGGCATTCTAGAACAGGTTCTAGATCGAGGCGCCTGTCTGCTCGATGATCGGGAGAGTCACGGGTCGAGGAGCTCGAGACGGACGGCGAGCAGGCGGACCGGGCGATCCGGTCCGAGCGGTTCCTGATCGTGAAACGCGTCAAGCAGTCCCCGAGCGACTGCCACGATCTCGTCGAACGACGTCGTCGGCTCGGGGAGCTTGCGCATCTTGGTGCGGGTGTAGAAGGTGGACGTCCGGACGGTCAGGCCGACGCGGAACGGCGTGCGACCTTCGGTGATCGACTGGTTGAGGACGTCGCGCGTGAGGTCCACGACGGCGTCGTGAAGATCGCCGAGGTCCGTGAGATCGCTCGGATAGGTACGAGACTTGGAATGGGACTTCGCGATCCACGGTGATGTCGCGATCGAATCGTCGCCTCCACCACGGCAGAGGACGTACAACCAGTTCCCCTGACTGGGGCCGAAGATCGACACGAGGTCGTCTCGGTCTACCGCGACGAGCTGATCCACGGTGTCCACTCCACGCTCGGCGAGTTTCGACGCCGTCTTCGGCCCCACACTCCACAGGTCTCGGCACGGGCGTGGGCCCATGAGCGTCGGCCAATTGGCGTCGTCCAACGTGAACACTCGTTGATCCGGGGTCGCCTCGGGGTCCCGTACCGAGGCCTTGGCGAACCCCGCTGCCATCTTGGCTCGCTGTTTGTTGTCGGAGACTCCGAGGCAGCAGTTGATCCCCGTCTGCTCGAGCACTGCTCCCCGGATTCGGTGTGCGAGCTCGACGACGTCTGAGTCGTCGAGGGTCGGTTCGCGATCGAGTGGGTCGACGCCGATGTAGCCCTCGTCCCAACCCCACACCTCGAGAGGATGGCCGAAGCTGCGGATCACGTCCATGACCTGTGATGACACCGCTTCGTAGTGCGGCATGTCGAGGGGGAGGAGCACAGCGTCGGGACACTTGCGTCGGGCAGCGGGCAGCGGGAGTCCGGCTCGCGCACCCAGGGCACGTGCTTCATAGGACGCGCACGTCACGACCTGCCGAGGTCGCGACGGATCTCCGTCGCCACCGACGATCACGGGCACACCGACGAGGTCGGGCCGGCGCAGGCGCTCCACCGACACCTGGAACTGGTCGAGGTCGATGTGGAGCAGACGCCTGAAGCGAGTCGTCGATGGTTGCTCGGCCACCCCTCAACTGTACGGCGGCAGGGGAGCATCGATCGGGCAACGGGCTGGTCACGACCATTGCGGGCCGTCTATGTCCGGTTACGGTGGAGTTCATGTCCTGGAATCCAACAGTCAGTGCTACGAAGAGGCTGTCGAGGCGTTGGCGCGTTCTGACTGCTGTGACAGCGGCGCTGGTCGGGCTCGGCCTGGCTCCGTCGCTTCCGGCGGCCGATGCCGCGAGAATCGTCGGCGTCACGCACCTGAATCCCACGACCGATCTCGTGTCGGTGTACTCGCCGTCGATGCGTCGAGTGGTCCGCAACCACGTTCTGCATCCAGCCGGAAGCCCCGCCGGGCTGCCCTCCTTCTACATGCTGCCGGGTGCGGGCGGTGCGGAGGACGGGATCTCATGGTTCAACAACGGTGGTGCTCCGCGCTTCTTCGCGGGAAAGCGGGTGAACGTGATCCTGCCGATCGGCGGTCGATTCTCGATGTGGACCGACTGGAACACACCCGACCCCGTCCTCGGGCGCAACAAGTGGGAGACATACATCAACGACGAACTCCCGTCGGCGATCGACAAGGCGTACCGCACCAACGGAGCGAACGCATTGTCCGGGGTGTCGATGTCCGCCGGTCCCGCACTCGACATCGTCACTCACGCACCATGGCGCTACCGCGCGGTGGCGGCGTACTCGGGCTGTCCCGGGACGACGAGCCCCCTCGCACAGGTCGCGAACACGGCGATCGTCACGCGCGGCGGCGGCAACGTCGCCAACATGTGGGGGCCGCCGGGCAGTCCGGAATGGTTCCGCCACGATCCCGTCGTCAACGCATCCAAGCTCCGCGGCAAGGCGATCTACCTGTCCGCCGGATCCGGCGTGCCCGGGCCCGTCGACGGCAATCCGCTGATCAACGGCAGCGGTCTCGTCGGCGGAAACGTCATGGAGGCGATCGCGCTGAGCTGCACCACGACGATGGCGAACCGGCTCGCCTCTCTCGGTATCCCTCGCACGTTCGTCCACCGCCCCGACGGCGTCCACACCTGGGGACTGTTCCACGCCGACTTCGTCAACTCCTGGCCGCTGATCGCTCGCGCGCTGGGTGTCCGCTGACATCGGAGATCAGCCAGAGAACCGCCGCGGGTGCGTGAAGTGGTCGTTGCCTGAGGATGGGAGTCTGCGGATACAGTGCGGGCGTGGGCAACGAACCGAAGACGAGACCGACTGATGCGAGTGTCGACGCGTTTCTCGACTCTGTGACCCCCGTCCGCAGACGTACGGACGGGCTTGCCCTTGCCGAGGTCTTCGCGGAAGTGACGGGCGTCGCGCCGGTCATGTGGGGCCCGTCGATGATCGGGTACGGCAGCTATCGCTACGTCTCGCCTGCTAACCCGCGGACACGAGGCGACTGGCCGAAGGTGGCCTTCTCTCCTCGCAAGGCGAGCCTGTCGCTCTACGGGCTCAAGGATCTGCCCGACGGCGCCGCCTTGCTTCCGGAACTCGGTGTCTTCACCGAAGGCGCAGGTTGTGTGTACGTGAAGAAGCTCGATGACATCGACCTGGCGGTGCTTCGCAGGCTCATCGCCATTGCGTGGTCGAGGTCGGACGACCCGGTGTAGACGCTTCGACTCGCTTCGCGGGTCCTGAGCGAAGGCGCTCAACGAGCAGGAGTGGCGCGCCGACTACCGCTTCGGGCGGGGACGGTCGAATTCGGCGACGACCGCGGTCTGGCCGCGATCGACCGCATGCTGCCGTGGCGTCACACCGTCGAAATCCCCGATCGACGGATCTGCTCCGGCGTCGAGGAGCTGCCGGACCGCATCGACGTGGGCGGCGTCGCCGTCGCCGAGGACCACGGCCTCCAACAGAGCGGTCCACCCCGACTTGTTGACGACGTCGAGCGGGACCCCTGCATTGATCAGGATCGAGATCGTCGAGGTGTGCGCGTGCTCGGCGGCCGGGATCAACGCCGTTCCCCCGTACCGGTTGAGGCTGGTCACGTCGGCCCCGTGCCGGAGCGTCCCGTGCAGGATCGTGTCGAAGCCCTCTGCCCCCGCGTACAAGAATGCGGAGTCCTGGAGGTCGTCCTTGGCGTTCGGGTCGGCCCCCGCGTCGAGCAGCGCGAGTGCACTCGCCGCGTCCTGGTTCTTGGTCGCGACGACGAGCGGCGTCCGCCCCTCTGCGCCTCGCGACTCGAGGTCCGCGCCGTCGGCGATGGCCCTGCGCACCTCGGCCACGTCGCCGCTCGACGCAGCGACATGCAGTCGCGCAGTCGCCGCGGGGTTGACGCGCGTGGACGTGCGAGGCGCAGCGTTCGATGTCGGAGTGCTCGACGACGCGGAGGCAGAGGGAACAGTCGCGGTCGCGGAATCGGATGTCGTCTCGTCCGATCCGGCGCACCCGGCCAGAGCGGTCACGGCGACCGCTGCTGCCGCAGCGACTGACAATCGCGCGGAGCGCGGCGGGGTCATCACAGGGTTGCTCCCGCCGCACGCGCGTGCAGTGCACGCAGGCTGTCGGCGAGTTCGAGGGCTGGGCCGGCGACCTCGACGCCCGGTGCGACGTCGGTGATCGACAGCGGCGCCACCGGCGACGCCGGCAGGTTCCACTCGGCGCGCCAGGCGGTGAGCTGTGCAGTGCTTCCCGCATACACGATCCGGCCGAGACCGACCCAAGCGTGCGCGGCGGCGCACATCGCGCAGTGCTCGCCTGAGGTGTAGGTGACCGATGCGGCACGCTGCTCCGGTGTCATGTTCGCCACGGCCCACTCGACCAGGGTCAGCTCGGGGTGCCTCGTGGAGTCGCCTCCCGACACCCGATTTCGGTCCTCGAACACGACATCCCCGTCGGCGCTCACGAGTAGGGATCCGAAAGCCTCGTCGCAGGCTTCGACAGCTTCTTCAGCCAGGTCGACGCAGCGTCGGAGATACGAGAGATCTGCGGAAGTCAGAGCCATGCCGGGGAGTCTATCGACCGAGCCTGAGTGGATTCAGCACGTTGTGACGGGGGAGCGCACCCGGTCCGACCCGGCTATCGGGGGATGCGAAGGGAGGTCAGGGATGCGTCGGGGTCGACGTCCAGGCCGATGCGATCCCACTCGACGCCGACCTTCACGACGGCATACGCCGACGTGGGGAACTCGTCGATCGAGCCCGCCGGATCGAGGGTCAACGCGGTGTCCGGCATGCCAGGGAAATGCCCGACGACGAGCAGGGTCGAGGCATCGTGCGGTGCATACACCCGGATCGTCTCGAACAACTCGTCCGGAGTGCACCCGTAGATGGCGGAGACGTACTCGGTCGGTGCGTCGATGTCGGTCCGCTCGAGGGTCTGCCGGGTGCGTTCAGCAGTCGAGCAGAGCACGGCGTCGACGGTGAGGCCGTCATCACGAATCCAGTCGCCCGCAAGCGCCGCCTGGCGGCGACCCCGGTTGTTGAGCGGGCGTTCGTGATCCGGTACACCGAGCGGGTAGTCGCTCTTTCCGTGCCGAAGCAGGACCAGCGTCCGACTCATGCCGCGCCCGCAGTGCGGTGCAGCAAGGGATCGGCGGCCATGGTCCGCAGGATCTGGGCCGTCGCACGCCAGGCGGCACTCTCCTGCGAGTAGAAGCCGTGGGCGTCGAGGTCGCCCTCGGCGGCGGCGTCATCGGCCAGTTCGGCCAACTCGAGGTGCTCGTCGTAGCACTGGGTGATCAACCCCTGCAGCCGGTCGCCACGGCAGGCGTCGGCGATGTCGGCGGTGCTCAGCGTCATTAGACGTTCCAGATCGTCGTGGTACATGACCTCACGGTAGAACCGACCTCCGACATTTTCGGCCAGGCGCGGCCGAGTCGGTCGTACGACGGACCGCGCGTTGAAATCATCGTGGGCGCATCCGTACCCGGCCCGACCTTCCGGACCTACGGTCGACGACATGACCACTACAGAGATCCGCCCCACGCACAGCATCCCGGCGACCGGCACCAAGCTCAACACGATCGCGGCGCAGACGGCGAACGCCGTCGCAGCCAACTCGGCCAACGCAGTCGCCGTGTTCGCGGCGTCGGCGACGGCCGGAGACGGGGTGTCGAGCGACGTCGGGATCCGCTCGTTCAGCATCTCCGTCGACGAGCCGCCGGTGCTCGGTGGCGGTGACACCGCGCCGAATCCCGTGGAGTTCTACCTCGCGTCGTTGCTGTCCTGCCAGGTCGTGACGTACCGATTCTGGGCGGAACGTCTCGGCGTCGAACTCAGCTCGCTCACACTGCATGCCGAAGGCGATCTGGACGTACGAGGCTTCTTCGGACTCGACGACGACGTTCGACCGGGATTCACACAGGTGCGCGTGACCGTCGACGTCGCGGGCCCCGACGCCCCCGAACGGTACCGGGAGCTGCAGGACGTCGTCGACAAGCATTGCCCCGTCCTTGATCTCACTCAGCGCAGCACACCGGTTGCCACGGAATTGCGAATCGCCAGTGCCTGATTCGGTGACCCGCGTCGCTGTGATCCGGTTGCACGGCGCGAGCGGGGACCGCTGACCGATACGCTTGAGGGGATGCATACTTGGGCCCCCGCGCTGTTGGCGATCGCCGCGGCACTGCTGATCGCCGGAGGTACCGTGCTGAGGCAGCGGTCCTCGGCGTCGAGCGGCGCGATCACTCGCGGCTGGTGGATGGGCGCGGGGATCGCGCTGGCAGGCTTCGGTCTGCAGGCCAGCGCACTCGGTCTCGGGTCGATCCTGCTGGTCCAACCGCTCGTCGTGCTCGCCGTGCTTTTCGCGCTTCCGCTGGAGGCATGGGCCGACCACCGACATCCGCATGCCAACGAGTGGATGTGGGGTGCGGTGCTCGTGTCCTGCGTGGTGGCGTTTCTCGTCATCGCCCGGCCAGTCGCCACGGACCGTCGCCCTCAGGTGGTGATCATGGGCATCACGATCGGCGCGATCATCGCGGGCCTCATCGCCTTGGTCGCAGTCGCTGAGCGCAGCTGCAACAGGCACCACCGGGCGCTTTACTACGGACTGGCCTCCGGGGCGCTGTTCGGAGTGTCGGCGGTGCTGATCAAAGCGGTGACGTTCCGGATCATCGACGATCCACTGTCGGTGTTCGCCAAATACGAGATGTACCTACTGGCCCCGGTGATCGTTCTCGCGGTGGTCGCGCAACAGCGCGGGTTCGGTTCGGGAGATCTGCAGACGTCGTTTCCTGCGATGAACGTCATGGAACCGGCGGTCGCGATGATTCTGGGCGTTGTGCTGCTCGGGGAGAACATCAGGGTGGGGCTCCCGGCCGCGAGCCTTCTCGGCCTGATCCTCGCACTCTCGGTCGTGGCCGTCGTGAAACTGGCCAAACATGCAGCAATCCGCGGTGACCAACGTGTGTCGGTCACCGCGGATTCGCTGGTCTGAGGGGCCGATCAGCCCGCGTCGATGACCGCCTTCAGGTTCTCTGCCCACGCCTCGGCGGCCTTCGCGGGCTTCTCCGCGCTCGACGCGTCATGTCGGTAGTGCTCGCCGACCTCGACAGCGCCGAGTGCGACCAACTTCTCGGCCATGATCTCGCCACCCCGGTTGAACGTGTCGTCGTACACGGTGTCTCCGAGGCCGAACACCGAGAAGCGCATCCCGGCGAGATCAGGCTTGTCTTCATCGAGCTCGTCGGCGAACGGGAGCGCGCTCGACGGCAGTTCGCCTTCGCCGTACGTCGAGCAGACGACGACGAGGAAGTCTGCGGGATCGAGATCCTCCGCCGAGTACTCGGCCATGTCGTAGATCGCCGGATCGTGGTCGGCGGCCAGTACGTCAGCGATCGCGTCGGCGACGAGTTCGCCGGTACCGGTCTCGGTGCCGTAGAGGATGACAGCTGCCATGGTCGGGATCTCCTGGAGTTGGTGGGGAACGACGCAGAATACGGTAGCGTAACCAACCCTCTCGGTCGAATCCCCGACCTGGGACTTTAGCCCCGGGCTGTGGGCGTCAGTTGAGCTTCCAGTGGTCGTTCTCGGGCTTGTCGGTCACGAAGTAGGTGACGCGCCCGGTCTGGCCGGTGTCGTCGGTCGCTTCGCAGTCGAACTGGGAGTTCGTGGGTTGCGCCTTCACTCCGGTGCCGCACTCAACAGTCACCGGGCCGACCTTCTCGCTCACGGACGACGTCAGTTCCTTCGACATGATCGGCAGCGAGACGAGACGGTCCAACGTGACGTATTTGACGTCTCCCGAGTCGCTGGTGACGGTGACCTCGACGCGAACGTCGGCTTCTGACACCTTCGCGATGCACTGGAATGTGGAGTCGACGGCTGGGTCGTCCCCGGGGTCGTCACACGTGATCGAGTCGACTTTCTGGCCGAATGTCGTGTACTGCGCGTCCAGCGTCTTGGTGATCTCGCTCTTCAGTTTGTCCTGGTCGATAGTCGATCCTCCGACGGACACGCTGCACGAGACGATGAATGGCGCGGCGACCAGCGCCGACAGGGCGAGAGCTCGCATCTTGTTCATACGTCGACGGTAGAAGTCCCGGAGCGCAGCCGGGCTGCTATCCGCGAAAGCATCACCTGATCGAACGACGCCCTCACTTCCGGTCCGAGCCGAGTGACGCGGTGCCGCTTTTCAGAGGCTAAGCTGAGATTCCCTATAAATGGAAAGGTGCACGGAAGTGGACTGGAGTTCGTTCTGGGGTGTGCTGTGGTACACCATCTTGGTTTTTGCATTCGTCGCTTACCTGATCGTTCTGTTCCAGGTTCTGACCGACCTGTTCCGCGACCACACGCTGAGTGCCGGCTACAAGGTCCTGTGGATCATCGGCCTGGTCGTCCTGCCGTACCTGACGGCGTTCGTGTACGTGATCGCACGCGGCAAGGGGATGACCGAGCGCAGCCGTGCGACGGCCGTCGCCGTCGACCGCGCGAATCAGGAGTACATCCGCAACGCCGCAGGCAAGGCGTCGCCTGCCGAGCAGATCGCGACTGCGAAGTCGCTGCTCGATGCGGGCGTCGTCTCGCAGGAGGAGTACGAGTCGCTCAAGGCGAAGGCTCTCGCGTCCTGATCTGAGAATCTTCTCGCACGAACGGCGATTCCCGCACTGCGGGGATCGCCGTTCTGCATTCGCCGGGCGCGTCGTTCAACCACATGTCGCGCAACGTCCGACAGGCGGCGGGGACGGCTAGTCTTGACCCATCGACTCACATACCTGGGCTCGTGGGAGGGGACGGCATTGGCGACGCGAATCGACAGCTGGATATGGGCGATCCGGCTGACGAAGACTCGTTCGGCCGCAGGTGCGGCGTGCCGCGCAGGCCATGTGCGTTTGAACGGTGCAACTGCTAAGCCGTCGGCGCAGGTTGCCATCGGCGACCGCGTGACGTACCGCGCAGGAGGGCGCGAACGGATCGTCGAGGTGACCGGCCTGATCAGTAAGAGGGTCTCCGCGCCTCTCGCAGCCGAGAATTACATCGATCACAGCCCGCCGCCGCCCCCGAAGGAAGTGATCGCGGCCGTTCCGCGTCGTGACGCTGGCGCAGGCAGGCCGACCAAGCGGGAGCGCCGTCAACTCGATCAGTTCCGCACGGGGACGTTCCTCGCCGTCGTCGCCGCGGTCTGCGCACTGGTGTTGAGCGCCTGCAGCAGCGACTCGTCGTCCGGTGCCGAGAGCACTCCGGAGCCGAAGACCGGAACGGGGCCCGATTTCGACCGCTGCGGCGGCCTGACAACGGAAGACGTCGTCCGGCTGACCACCGTGCAAGGCTTGAAACTCCATGTGGAGAACCCGTCGACCTGTGAATGGCGGATCGACTCGACGCGCAATCCGACGGTTTCGTTCAATTGGTACCGAGGATCGCCGATCGGCCGTGAACGCGGTACCGAGCAGTTGTCGCGTGACCTGACCCAGGACATCACGATCGCGGGGCAGTCCGGGTTCATCGCGCACTCGGGCAGTATCTGCGAGATCGGGATCGGCTGGGAAGCCGACTTCATCGAGATATCCTTCGCCGGTCCGTCGGCGAACGGCCAGTCCATCCTGCCGTCGGACAAGGTGTGCGAGGGGACCAAGGCGCTCGCCACCTTTGTCGTGAAGGGGGCGCAATGACAAGCACACTGCGGCGGGCGACCGCAGCCGCGGCGCTGGCGATCGCGACAGTTCTCGGGGCGGCCTCGTGCACGGTCGAGGGAACGCCGGTCCGGCCCGGTCGTGACGTCGGAACCGACACCGGTCGTGTCGACACCGACAAGTTCGAGAGGCTCCTCGAAGAATGCGACATCCTGTCCGCGGTGCAGATCGGGAAAGCAGTCGGAGGAGGCATCGCGCAACCAGGCTTCTACGGCGCCAACTGCCGGTGGCTGGTCGCGTCGAAGAGCGGCGTCGTGAACGTGATGTTCAACTGGTTCGAGTGGGGCTCCTTCGCTCAGGAGAAGGACACTGCAAAACGGCTCGACTTCACCACCGAGAACATCCAGGTCCGAAGCACCGCCGCATTCACCGCTCGCGATCCGAAACGTCCGGGCGTCTGCGGAGTGACGGCGAAGGCTCCGAGCAGCGGCGTCTACACCTGGTGGGTTGAGCCCGAAGGCGCGCCGTCCGGCGACGCTTGTGCGGCCCCGATCAAGCTGATGGAGCTCATCCTCAGCGGTGCGTACTGACCTTTCGACTCGCAAGCTCGCTCAAGGAGCAGGGGAACTCCGTGGCGCTTTACTGCTCGTTGAGCGAGCGAAGCGAGTCGAAGCGTCGTCGCGCGGATGTGTACGGCAACCCGCTTCGACTCAACTGCAGGGAGCAGGGGCGGTCGGGATCTTTGCGACTGAGACTGCGGCGGCGGTCACCAGAGAGCCGTCGTCGGCGGGGATCAGCAGCCACATCAGAAGGCAGTCGCCGTCGCGGGTCCGGCGGACCGTGATCGGTGTGCCGGGTGTGACGGGCCGCAGGTATTCGATGACCGCACGGTGCGGGCCGTCGAGCAGATCGGGGTGATCGACGAGTTCGTCCTCGACCGCTTCGAAGTACGCGGCGTTGTTGAGATGGCGAAACGGATCGAAGTCGGTGATCCGCAAGACGTGTTCACGATCGGGGAGTGCGACCTCAGACGCCTCCGGCGCCACACCTGGATTCATCGCCTTCCATCGGAGACGGTGCTCGTCGGTCATCGCCGTCAGCGTCGTCATCGCGGTGTCGCTGATCCGGGCCGGCATGCCCGACTCGGTCATGTTGATCCAGAACGCGTTCGTCTCGATGTGCCCGTTCGGACGGGGATCGGGATTGAAGCGGTTGGTCTGCGACGTCCCGCGGATGCTCACTCGCATATCGGTCCACCGGGTCGACAGTGCGCCGCACCAGCGTTCCACTTCGAAGTCGGACGGCCAGGTCAGCGGCTCGATCACGTCGATGACAGTGCGGCGGATGATCCAGAAGGGGTCCGTGTCCGCGAAGTCGGTGATCGCGATGTTGTCGTTCGCGACGTCCTGCAGGTAGCGGGCGACGCCATCGAGCCGGACACGCATCTCCTGATCGATGTCGCCGGTTCGGACCCGGTAGTCGGCGGCGTAGAACTGCGCGCCGTCCTTGCGGACCGTCATCGGCTCGTACTCGTATGGTGTGCTCACTGGCCGGGTCCCCTCGTGTCGCGGGCGGGCGTGTGACGGTGGTCCCTCTACCGGTGGGCGGCTAGGCTAGGCTCAAGGCAAAACTAGAACACGTTCACCTGTGGCTTGCAGCTACCCGGCCGACGGAGGAAGACCGATGGCGCACGTAATCACCCGCCCCTGCTGTAATGACGGTACCTGCGTAGCAGTCTGCCCGGTCAACTGCATTCATCCGACGCCGGACGAACCGGACTTCCTCACTGCGGAGATGCTCTACATCGACCCGGACACGTGCATCGACTGCGGCGCATGTGTGGACGAATGCCCCGTGAACGCGATCTTCCCCGACGATCAGCTCGAAGCAAAAGACGAGCCGTACCTGCAGATCAACGCCGACTACTACAAAGACCACGACGTCGAGGGCGGTCTTGTCCGGCATCCGAAGCCTCCGCAGTTGCCAGAAGGTCAGGAACTGCGCGTCGCGATCGTCGGCGCCGGCCCCGCAGCGTTCTACGCCGCGGAGGAACTGGTCAAGAAGCGCCAGATCCACGTCGACATGTTCGATCGCCTGCCCACCCCGTACGGTCTCGTCCGGGCCGGTGTCGCGCCGGACCATGCGAAGACCAAGGGTGTCGAATCGACATTCGGCACAGTGGAGAAGAAGCGGAACTTCACCTACCACCTCAACGTCGAGGTCGGCACGCACATCACCGGCGACGAGCTCCGCGAGCGCTACGGCGCGGTCCTGTACGCGGTCGGAGCACCGCACGATCGTCGTCTGGGCATCGAAGGCGAGTACCTCGACGGATCGATCGCGGCCACCGACTTCGTCGCCTGGTACAACGGTCACCCCGACTACACGGACCACACGTTCGACCTCTCGGCCGAACGGGCCGTCGTGATCGGGAACGGCAACGTCGCGCTCGACGTCGCGCGCATCCTCGTCAGTGACCCGGACCAGTTGGCTCGCACCGACATCGCCGACCACGCACTCGAGGCACTGCGCGCCTCGTCGGTCCGGGAAGTCGTCGTCATGGGGCGCCGCGGCATCGAACACGGCGCATTCACCAACAGCGAGTTCCTGTCGTTGACCGAACTCGACGGCGTCGACATCGTCATGCCGGACCAGCTGGTCCTGTCCGACGAAGCCGCGGCCGCCGAAGCCGACGGGTCGCTCGACTCGGTGATCGCCACGAAGGTGCGCCTGGCTCGCGAGTTCGCCGACCGACCCCGCGGTGGCGACCGCCGCATCGTCTTCGAGTTCCTCACCTCGCCGACGTCGATCGTCGGCTCCGACGGCGTCGAGAAGGTCGCATTCGTGCGCAACCGCTACATCGGCGACGGCAAGATCGAGGCCACGGACGAGACCGGCGAGATCGATGCCGGGATGGTGGTCCGTTCGGTCGGCTACCGAGGACGACCGGTCCCCGGACTGCCGTTCGACGACGACCGCGCGGTGGTCCCGAACGCCGACAGCCGCGTGCTCGACGGACCCGACGGCACTGTGGTTCCCGGACTGTACGTCGCGGGCTGGATCAAGCGCGGCCCGACGGGCGGCATCGGCCGTAACCGGTACTGCGGCGAGGAGGCGGCGAAAGCGATCATCGCCGACTTCGCCGACGGGACCGTCGCCAACCCGGACCTCGACGCGTCCGATGTGATCGAACTCGTCACCTCGCGGGGTGCGCATCGTGTCGACCTCGACGGATGGAAGGCCATCGACGCCGTCGAACGTGACGCCGGCAAGCAGGCGGGCCGTCGACGGGTGAAACTGGTGACCGTGGGAGCACTCGAAGCCGCGGCGCACGTCTCCGCCGACTCGTGACCGGCGAGCCCGCTCCCAACAGCGACGTCCTGCGCATCGCGCTCCTGTCGTATCGCAGCAAGCCGCACTGCGGAGGGCAGGGAGTGTACGTCCGGCACCTGTCGCGAGAACTGGCGCTGCTCGGTCACGACGTCGAGATCTTCTCCGGTCAGCCGTACCCCGAACTCGATCAGGCGGCGCTCGACGCCGGAGTCACGCTGACGAAAGTGCCGAGCCTCGACCTGTACGGCGAGCCCGACCCGTTTCGGACGCCGAAGCTGAGGGAGTTCCGCGACTGGATCGACTGGATCGAAGTGGCGGCCATGTGGACCGCGGCGTTCGGCGAACCGCTCACCTTCAGTCTTCGAGCCGCCCGACTGCTTCGCTCACGACGAGCCGACTTCGACGTCGTGCACGACAATCAGTGCCTCGGTTACGGGCTTCTGTCGGTCAAACGCGCCGGGTTCCCGCTGGTCGCGACCATTCACCACCCGATCACGCAGGACCGGGCCCTGGCGGTCCGCGCCGCGAAGGGACTGAAGAAGATCAGTGCATGGCGGTGGCATTCGTTCCTGGCGATGCAGGGCCGCGTCGCGCGTCGGATCCCATCGCTGTTGACGGTCTCGCGCAGCAGTGACCAGGACATCAGGCACGCCTTCAAGGTCGCCGACGGTGCGATCGCCACGATTCCGCTCGGCGTCGACACCGCAGTGTTCGCGCCCCGAGGCGAGCGAGTTCCCGGCCGGATCGTGTGCATCGCGAGCGCCGACGCGCCGCTCAAGGGCGTGTCGTTTCTGCTCGAAGCGGTCGCCAAGGTAGCGGCCGAACGGCACGTGGAATTGACCCTGGTGTCCAGGCTCGACCCGGACGGACCGTCCGCGCGACTCATCGACGATCTGGCGATCACCGACCGAGTGTCCGTGGTGTCGGGCATCGACGACGACGAACTCGCCGCACTGCTCGCCAGCGCGCAGATCGCGTGCGTGCCGTCGCTGTACGAAGGGTTCTCGTTGCCCGCTGTCGAGCACATGAGCTGCGGCACCCCGTTGGTCGCCACCCGTGCGGGAGCGATCCCGGAGGTGGTCGGCGAGAACGAAGAGGCCGCGATCCTCGTCGAACCGGGCGACGCGGGAGCGCTCGCTGAGGCGTTCTCTCGACTGTTGGACGACGCAGACCTGCGTGCACGCCTCGGCGCAGGTGGGCGTGAGCGCGTTCGCGCACAGTTCAGTTGGTCCGCAGTCGCCGCCGCCACCGCAGAGCGGTACCGCGCCGCGATCCGATCCACGCAGGGAGAATTGCCATGCTGACCGTCGACTTCGATCGACTCAAGGTGGGCCCAGGTGTCCGCGCCATCGACATCGGTGCAGGGCAGGGGCGTCATTCGTACGAGATGCTGCGACGCGGCGCCGACGTGATCGCGTTCGACCAGAACGAGAAGGACATGTCCGACGTCTCGGAGATGTTCGGCGCTCTTGTCGCTGCTGGCGAGGTCCCTGACTCGGGGAACGCGACGACGCAGGTCGGCGACGCGCTCGGCCTTCCGTACGCCGACGCGTCGTTCGACGTGGTCCTGATGTCGGAGATCCTCGAGCACATTCCCGACGATGAGGCCGCCATCGCTGAGATGGTCCGCATCCTGAAGCCGGGCGGCCTGGCGGCCGTGACCGTTCCCCGGTTCTGGCCAGAGAAGATCTGTTGGGCGCTGTCGGACGAGTATCACGAAGTCGAGGGTGGTCACGTCCGGATCTACCGGGAGTCCGAGCTCGCCGACAAACTGGCGGCCGCGGGGCTCGAGGTGACGGGCAGCGGGCACGCGCACGCGCTGCACGCGCCGTACTGGTGGCTCAAATGTGCCGTCGGAGTGGACAACGACGAGAATCCACTGGTCCGGGGCTATCACAAGATGCTGGTCTGGGACATGATGAGCAAGCCGTGGGTCACCCGCGTCGGCGAGCAGGTGCTCAATCCGATCGTCGGCAAGTCTGTGGTCATCTACCTGCGCAAACCCGCATAGGCCATGGGCGTTCCGTTCGTCGACGGCGTCCTCGACTCGCGCGCGGTCCGAGCGACCGGCGCGGCGATCGCGGCGATGCAGGAATCGTCCGGCGCCCTCCCGTGGTTTCCCGGTGGCAAGACCGACCCGTGGGACCACGTCGAGTCGGCGATGGCGCTCTCCGCGACCGGGTTTCGTGCCGAAGCGGAGCACGCCTACGAGTGGTCGCGCCGAACACAACGCAGCGACGGGTCATGGCCGATGGAGTTGCGGGGTGGCGACATCGTGGATCCCGGCGTCGACAGCAATTTCTGCGCCTACCTCGCGGTCGGCGTGTGGCATCACTTCCTGATCGTCGACGACGCCGCGTTTCTGCGGCGGATGTGGCCGACAGTTCGTGCAGGCGTGGACCGCGCGATGCGTTTCGCCCGCGACGACGGCGCCTTCCGGTGGGCCGCGGACCACCGGACGGGGGACATGTTCGACAACGTGCTGATCACCGGCAACGCCAGCATCCACTCCTCGCTGAGATCCGCCGTCGAGATCGCGCGGATCCTCGACGAACCCGCGGAGCACTGGGTCCGTGCCGCCGACCAACTGGCCGCCGTGTTCGACCGGTGGGTGGTCGACCGATCGGTACTCGATGCGGCGTCCAACCATTCGATGGACTGGTATTACCCGGTCCTCGGCGGAGTGGTCCGTGGCGATTCGGGTCGCGCGTTGATCGACGATCGATGGTCCGACTTCGTGGTCGACGGCCTCGGTGCGCGTTGTGTGGACGATCATCCGTGGGTCACCGGCGCGGAGACCTGCGAGCTGGCGATGGCAGTCGAATCGCTCGGCGACGTGGACCGTGCGGCGCGTCTGGTGGAGTCGATACAGCATCTGCGTGACGACGACGGTTCGTACTGGACCGGGCTCGTGTTCTCCGATGGAAAGCGGTGGCCGGTGGAGCAGAGCTGCTGGACATCGGCCGCGGTGGTGCTGGCAGCAGATGCCATCAGTCGTGCGACGCCGGGCAGCGGGATCTTCCGCGACATCGTTCGCGGGGGTGTCGTTTCAGGTGTCCCGCGACTACGATAGAGGCATTGGACAAGTGTCTAGTCTGTCGTCCAGAGTGGCGTCGGGCATCATCACGTAAGGAGAATCCGTGGACTTCGGAATCGTGCAGTTCACCAGCGACCGTGGCCTCCGGCCCCACGAACTCGCGCCGCTCATCGAAGAGGCGGGCTTCGACGCCTACTACGTTCCCGAGCACAGTCACATTCCGACCAAACGGGAGGCTGCGCACCCTCGCACCGGCGACGAGACGCTGCCGGACGAGCGGTACACGCGCACCCTCGACCCGTGGACGTCCCTGGCGTCGGCCGCCGCGGTGACGTCGCGCATCGAACTGTCGACCGCCGTCGCGCTCCCGGTGCAGTCCGACCCGTTGACCCTCGCCAAGACCATCGCCACGCTCGATCACCTCTCGGGTGGTCGCATCGCCCTGGGCGTCGGCTTCGGATGGAATCTCGACGAACTGTCCGACCACCACGTCCCCGCAGGTCGCCGCCGGACGATGCTCCGCGAGTACCTCGAAGCCATGCGGGCGCTGTGGACACAGGACGAGGCCGAGTACCACGGCGAGTTCGTCGAATTCGGTCCGAGCTGGGCGTTCCCGAAGCCGTCGCGCAGGATCGACGTCACAGTCGGCGCGGCGGGCAACGAGAAGAACTTCAAGTGGATCGCTCGCAGCGCCGACGGCTGGATCACCACACCCGGCGAGACCGATATCGACGACTCCGTCCGCCTCCTGCACCGGATCTGGGCGGATGCAGGCCGCGACGGACAACCGCAGGTGGTGGCGCTCGACATGCGTCCCGACGCCGACCGTCTTGCGCGCTGGCGTGACCTCGGCGTCACCCGCGTCCTGTACGGCCTGCCCGACAAAGACACCGACACCGCCCGCGCCTACCTGCAGAAACTGGCAGGCAAACTAGCCCTCTGACCTCCCCGCCCGCCACGCGCAGTCAAGACGTGCCTTTCCTTTGTCGAGCGCAGTCGAGACGTGCAGGGTCGGAACATCCCGCGCAACCACCACGGCGGACCTGTGGACAACCGCCTTGCCAGATCGGCCGATTCGGCGCATCGTCACGCCATGTCGGCATTCGTATACATCCTCCTCTGCTCCGACGGCACCACGTACGTCGGCAGTACCCGAGACATGGACCAGCGATTCATGCAGCACATGTCGGGGAAGGGGTGCGTCTACACGAGTACCCGTCTCCCGGTTGAGCTGATCTTCTGTCAGGAGTACTCCAACGTCGGTGAGGCGTACGCGATGGAACGCAAGCTTCACGGATGGGGTCACAAGAAGCGGATCGCGCTGGCCCGGAGCGACTGGGACGCGATCCGCGACGCGGCGAGGTGCCGCAACGCCACCCGCTCCGACCGGCCGGATCGGCTGTAGGCGCGTCTCGACTGCGCTCGACGGACGAAAGGCGCGTCTGGATTGCGCTCGACGATCTGGAGGTCGAGGGATCAGGCGCGCTGGAGGACGCGGAGGGAGCCGTGGACGGCGACTTCGGTGAAGAGGCCGGAGTCGAGGGCCTGGCGGTAGATCTCGTACGGAGGCCGGCCGCCGTCGGCGGGATCGGGGAACACGTCGTGGATGAGCAACGCGCCGCCGGAACGTACCCAGCGCGCCCAGCCGTCGTAGTCGTTCTGTGCCGCCTCCATCGAGTGTCCGCCGTCGATGAACACGAAGTCGGCCTCGCGGCCCCACACGCGCGCCGCCGCGGTCGACGGTGCCACCAATCCGAGCACCGTCTGCTCCAGCTTCGCGTCGAACATGGTCCGGCGGAAGCGGGCCGCCGTGTCGAGAAGCCCTGCGTGAGCGTCGACCAGTGCGGTGTCGTGGTACTCCCAACCCGGCTGGTGCTCCTCAGATCCGCGATGGTGATCGACGGTCACGACCAGCGCGCCGTGACGCTCCGCGGCGTCACCCAGATAGACGGTCGACTTTCCACAGTATGTTCCGATCTCGATGCCCAGCCCGACCGAATCCGGTTGGGACAGATAATGATCCGCCACAGAGTGCAGTGCGTCGGCCTCGTCGGCCGGCATGAACCCCGGCGCGTCGTCGGCGACGGTGCGCCGGTCGTCGGGCAGCGTGGAAGGCCGTGTGGGTGAAGACATGAATCGATCGTACGGGTGGCGCGGATAACAGCTACCGTGAAACCCATGAAGGCTCAAGTGATTGTCAGCGAGACCGGTCCGGCCGGACTCGAACTCCAGGACGTGGCGGCCCCGCAGGCGGCTCCGGGACAGTACATCGTCGACGTCCGGTCGTGCGGAGTGTGCTTCCCCGATCTCCTGATGAGCCAGGGCAAGTACCAGCTCCGTCCACCGCTGCCGTTCACTCCCGGCACCGAGGTGGCCGGCGTCGTCACAAGCGCGCCCGACGGCGGTTCGTACCAGGTGGGCGACCGAGTGGTCGTCGCGTCGATGCTCGGCGGCTTCGGCGAACAGGTCGCGGTAGTCGAACAGCAGCTGTACCCGCTGCCCGACCTGCTGTCGTTCGACGAGGGCGCCGCCCTCGGCATCAACTTCCAGACGGCGCTGTTCGCACTCAAGCTCCGCGCGCAGACCGCGCCCGGCGAAGTCGTCGCCGTCCTCGGATCAGCAGGCGGGGTCGGCGTCGCCTCGATTCTCGTCGCGAAGGCGATGGGCGCCAGGGTGATCGCGGTCGTGCATCGCACCGGCCAAGAAGAGATGCTTCGTGCGCTCGGCGCCGACGAGGTGGTCCAGCTGACCGACGAGTGGAAGGACAAGGTCCTCGAGCTGTCCGACGGAGGTGTCGACGTCCTGATCGACCCGGTCGGCGGGGAGGTGTTCGACGAGGCGCTGCGCACCGTGGGTGCAGACGGCCGCTACGTGGTGATCGGCTTCGCGGCGGGCGGAATCCCGACCGTCAAACTGAATCGGGTCCTGTTTCGCAACATCTCCGTGGTCGGAGCGGCGTGGGGCGAGTACATCCGCACTCACCCGGACGTCCCGGGGCTGCTCCACGACGAGCTCGTCGAGATGATCGAGGCCGGGATGCGGCCGCCGGTGAATCATCTCTACTCGTTGGAGGACCTGCCGACCGCCCTCACCGATCTCGCCGAAGGTCGCGTGAAGGGCAAGGCCGTCATCCGGATCTCGGAGTAGCAGGTCTTGTCTCCGCGAGACGTCAGGGAAAGTTGAGGTCGAGCTTCTCCCACGTCAGGTCGCGGTAGGAGGTGTCGTCGTCTGCGATCCACCCGTGGATCGCGTCGGCGACCTGCGCCGATGATGAGACTTCGGTCCCGTAGTGTTCGTCGGCCGACCCGGCCCGGTACTCGAGCGCGAATGATTCCGGCCCCAGGCGCTGGGTCTGGACATAGAACTCCGGTGCGGTCTCGACGATGACGAAGTCGTCCACCGCGAGGCGGGACACGACGTGGTCGACGAGGTCGGGACTGACCACCGGATACCTGCTGTCCCCGTTCACTGTGACCGCTGCCGGTACCGATGTCCGGGGATCGAGGACGATCCCGTTCTGCGGATCGCACACCATAAAGCCTGCGGCGAACGCGAGCGGGAGGACGAGGTCTCTTGCCTCGTGAATGAGCGAGAACGGCGACGGCACGAACACGCAGTCACCCTGCGCGGTGATGGGCTTGACGGACAGTACGCCGTCGCCGTCGAGGGCATCGTCCGCCGCGTTGATCGCCGCTGCCAACTGCGTCGCGAGCGGTGCAGTATCGGCGCCGGTCGTCGCGATGGCCGCCTCGCCGTATGCCAACGCGGCCGTCGGAGTCGGGCATTCGCCTGCGGGAATCAACCAGAGGTCGTAACTCACGTGCCGACAGTAACGGCAGTCGGTGTTGAGAGTGCACGGGCCTCGTCATTCGGCCGACCGAGACAGTCGTCGTCGAGACGAACTGCGCCGCAGGTCGGAACTGTGCCATCAGAATCGGCGCGATGGGCACCCAGTCGTCCTGGTCGCAGGGGCGGTGACGGACGAGGACTGACCAGGTCGGGAGAACAATCGCCAGGGCCGCACTGTCCGGCCGATGGACGAATTTGTGCCACGCAGGTCGGATACTGCCGCCAATATTCCCATACCCCGGGGAATGTGATGGGCCTCACGATACTGTCCGTCTCTAAGTCGAACGGAAGGCGCGTCGCACGCAGCCTCCAGGCGGCTTCGACGAACCGCGAGACCCCTCGCGGTTCAGGTCGACCTCCCACCTTTGAAGGGGCTCGTTTTGAACTCACCACGTACGTTTCGGCGAACACTCCGATCCGCCGCCGTCATCACCGCCGTCGGCGCTCTCGTCGCCGGCGGACTCACCGCGTGCTCGTCCGACTCCGACAACAGCGCAGCGAGCAGCGGGCCGACCATCGAACTGACCGAGAAGGCCGCCACCGGTGAAGCGATCAAGATCGGTGTCATCAGCTCAGAAGGCGGACCGGTGTCGGCTCCGGCTCCGCGTGAGGCGGCAGAAGCCGCGGTTCGCTACCTGAACGACAACGCGGGCGGCATCAACGGTCACAAGATCGATCTGGTGGTCTGCAAGCAGCACGAGGAAGCGGCGTCGGCGACCGCCTGTGCGAACGAGATGGTCGAGAAGAAAGTCGCGGCAGTGATCAGCCCGTTCAGTTCGATGGGCGCCGTCATCGGACCGATCATTGCGGGAGCGAAGATCCCGTACATCTCGCAGGCCCCCGTGTCGGCGATCGAATACGGACTGCCCGGTGCCTACATGCTCTCCGGTGGCGGCTACGCGGTGCTCGCGGGCCAGGCCGCGCATGCGGCGAAGAACAAGTACAAGAAGGTCACCGTGATCATCGGCGACACCGGCGACGCAGCGGCGTCGATCGGCAAGCTCGGCGGGATGATCTTCAAGCAGGTCGGTGTCGAGTTCAAGGTCGTCACTGTGCCGACGTCCACGGCCGACGTCGTGCCCGTCATCACCGCGGGCCTGGCGGACAAGCCGGACGCAGTGTCGATCCTCGGTGACGCCAAGCAGTGCATCACCGCGATCAAGGCCCTCGAGACCGTGGCGCCCGACACCAAGAAGTACCTGATCACCAGTTGCCTCGACACCAACGTCACCGATGCGACAGGCGAGGAGGCGATCGAGGGTTCGGTCGCGTTCACGACAGTGAATCCGATGACCGACGATCCGACAGTCAACCTGTTCCGCAGCGTGCTCGCGAAGTACTCGCCCTCGACCGACATCCGCGGCCTCGCGTACCTCGGCTACCAGCCGATCATGTCGATCGCCGAGGCGGGCAAGGCTCTCCCGGCGGGCCCGGTCACGGCCGAGCAGATTCACGGCACTCTGAAGGGCGCCAAGGACCTCCCGGTTCCGGCGGCTCCCGGCCTGACCTTCACCTGTGACGGCAAGCAGGTTCCGCAGATGCCGACCCTGTGTGGAAAGTCGATCCTGGTGAGCGACATCGGGGCCGACATGGCCTTCGAGAACACCGTCGTAGAGAACAAGTAAGCATCGTGAACTCCGGGGGCCGCAGCGATGCGGCCCCCGGACTCATGTGAGGGAGCCCATGACATCTCATCTCGCCAACTTCGTCCTCGGCCTCGGCAACGGCGCCGTCTACGCGGCACTGGGTCTCGCCCTGGTGATGACCTTCAAGAGTTCCGGAGTCGTGAACTTCGCGACCGGAGCCGTCGCCCTGTACGCCGCCTACACGTACGCGTTCCTTCGGAAGGGTGAACTCCTCGTCCCCATTCCGGGGCTGGAACCGACGGTCGACGTCGGTGGCAAGTGGGGTGTCGCCCCCGCGTTCATCGTGGCGGTGCTCCTCGCAGGCGTCCTCGGAGTGCTTCTCTACCTGGCGGTCTTCCGGCCGATGAGGAATGCGCCGGTACTCGCGAAGGCCGTCGCGTCGATCGGGATCATGCTGATTCTGCAGGCTCTGCTGGCGATGCAGGTCGGTGAGAACGCTCCGTCGGTGAAGCCGATCTTCCCGGAGGGAACGTTCTCGATCGGCGATGCGGTGATTCCGACTGACCGCCTGTGGCTCGCCGTCGTGATCGTCGGTCTGGCTGTGGTCGCGGGTCTTGTCCTCAAGTACACCCGCTTCGGGATCGCGACCGAGGCTGCGGCGGAGTCGGAGAAGGGTGCTCTGGTGACGGGCCTCTCGCCGGACCGGATCGCAGTCACCAACTGGGGGCTGTCGTCGATGACAGCGGCAGTCGGCGGTGTTGTCATCTCGCCGATCGTCCCGCTCAACCCGGTCGCGTACACGATGTTCATCGTGCCTGCCCTGGCCGCTGCTCTCGTCGGCAACTTCGCGAGCGTCGCGGCCACCGTCGGCGCAGGCCTGGTGATCGGGATGCTGTCGTCGGAAGCGACGTACCTGCAGGTGACGATAGACGCGATGCCAGATGCAGGTGTCGCGGAAGCGGTGCCGCTCCTCTTGATCGTGGTGTTCCTGCTCGTGCGCGGTGAACCGATGCCGGGCCGCGGCGCGGTGATCCGCAGCGACCTCGGACGAGCGCCCCGGCCGAACCGGATTCTCGTTCCCACGGTCGTCGGCGGCGTGATCATGCTGGCAGCGCTGTTCCTCACAGAGGGGAGTGTGCGGCTCGCCCTCGTGTCGTCGATGATCTTCGCGGTGGTCGCCCTCTCGCAGGTGGTCGTCACCGGCTACGCGGGCCAAGTGTCGCTCGCTCAGCTGACCCTGGCCGGCGCCAGCGCGTTCGCATTGAGCCGATTCGGCGGCGACCTCGGGATCCCCTTCCCGTTCGCTCCGATCCTCGCCGCGGTGGTCGCGGCCGCAATCGGTGTTGTCGTCGGTCTGCCTGCTCTCCGAGTGCGGGGGCTGCCGCTGATGGTCGCGACTCTCGCCCTGGCCGTGTTCCTCGAGGCGTTCTGGTTCCGGAATCCCTCTCTCAACGGCGGCATGGTGGGAGCGCCGATCGAACCGGCGACGATGTTCGGGTTGAACATGGAGATCGGTGCGGGCGAGGGCTATCCGCGGATGGGCTTCAGTGTCCTCTGCCTGGTGGTGCTGCTTCTGGTGTCCATCGGAGTCGCGTGCCTGCGCCGTAGTCGACTCGGAGCGGCGATGCTCGCGGTCCGTGCAAACGAGCGGTCGGCGGCGGCGAGTGGAATCAACGTCGGTGTCACGAAGCTCGCGGCGTTCGGGATCTCGTCGTTCATCGTCGGCCTCGGCGGTGCGTTGATCGCGTATCAACAGACACTCGCCAACGCGGGAACGTATTCAGTCTTCGCCGGTATCGGGCTGTTCGCCGTCGTCTACATCGCAGGTGTCACGTCATTGACCGGAGGCATTCTCGCGGGCTTCCTGGCACCCGGTGGGCTCGTGTTCTTCGTCGTCGACCGCTACCTCTCGCTCGGCGACTATTACATGCTCGTCAGCGGCGCGCTCCTCGTCGTCACGGTGATCCTCAACCCGGACGGCATCGCCGGAGCCCTGCAACGGATCCACCTGCCCGCATCCCTGACGAAGGCTGCCGGGCGAACAATACCGGCGGTGGAGCTCGACCCGCCGCCCGACGAGCATGGTGTCGGCGAGGTGCTTCTCACCGTGACCGACGTCGGAGTCAGTTACGGGCCGGTGCGGGCAGTCGACGCGGTGTCGTTCGACGTTCGACAAGGCGAGATCGTCGGACTGATCGGACCGAACGGTGCGGGAAAGACGACGCTCGTCGACGCGATCAGCGGATTCGCCGCTTCGACAGGGGCGGTCACTCTCGACGGGACCGACCTCGCCGGGATGGCGCCGCATCGCCGCGGCCGGGCCGGGCTGGGCAGGACGTTCCAGGACATCGAACTGTACGACGAACTGTCGGTCGCGGAGAACGTGCTCGTCGCCGCGCCACGAGAGAACACCGATGCCGCCATCGCGCGAACGTTGGCGCTCCTCGAGATCACGGACCTCGCGGATCGCCCGGCCGCGGACCTGTCTCAAGGACAACGACAACTCGTGTCCGTCGCGCGTGTTCTCGTCGCGTCTCCGCGGGTTGCTCTGCTCGATGAGCCAGCCGCCGGGCTGGACAGCACGGAGAGTCGTTGGCTCGGGGAGAGATTGTCGGCGGTCAGGGCGAACGGTGGTTCGATGCTGCTGATCGATCACGACATGGACCTCGTCTTGTCGCTGTGCGATCGGATCATCGTTCTCGACCTCGGCCGGGTGATCGCGTCCGGAACGCCGGACGAGATTCGCAACGACCAGCGTGTGGTGCAGGCATATCTGGGCGCCCCGGCCGGCGCCGACCAGGAGGCTCAGTGATGACGGTGTTGGCGTGTGAAAGCCTCGACTGCGGATACTTCCAGGACAATCCGTGCGTGCGTGGCGTCGACCTGACGATCGACGAAGGTCAGGTGGTCGCGCTCCTCGGGCCGAACGGTGCGGGTAAGACCACCCTTCTGGAAACGCTCGCCGGACTGGTTCCGCGGATCGGCGGGACGGTCTCGGTCACCGGGACCCCGGTGAGATCCGGAGACGCGAGGCGCGCGGTGCGGGCCGGAATGGTGCTCGTCCCTGACGACCGAGCCCTGTTCAAGAATCTCACCACCGAGCAGAACTTGGCGCTCGCCGTGCCACAACGGACCATCGGCGGATTGGTGTCGAACCGGCGGAGCGTCGCCGAGGGGGTGGCGCAGACCGTGAGTCGATTCCCGGCGCTGGAGAAGCGGCTCACAGTGAAGGCAGGCCAGCTGTCGGGCGGCGAACAGCAGATGCTCGCGATCTCGCGGGCATTGCTGCAGCGGCCGAAGGTCCTGCTGATCGACGAGCTGAGCATGGGACTGGCACCGGTGATCGTCGAATCGATTCTCCCGGTGCTGCGCGAGGTCGCGGCGTCGGACGGCACCGCGGTGGTGCTAGTCGAACAGCACGTCCGGCTGGCGCTCGACGTGGCCGACCGAGCGCTTGTCCTCGTCCACGGCGACATCGTCATCGACGAGTCGGCGGCGTCGCTCGCCGCCGATCCCGGCCGCCTCGAAAAGGCGTACCTCGGCGGCTGACCACAGCGAGCGCCCTTCTGCATTCCTGCTCTTCGGGCCTTTTCCTGCTCGCCGAACGGCCTTCCCCTGCTCGTTGAGCGAGCAGTGGGATCGTTGTGCGGATCTTGAGCGAGCTTGCGAGACGAAAGGCGCTCAACAAGCGGAAAGGATACGGGTTTTGCCCGCTTATCGAGCAGGGGGTCAGGCGGGGGAGCGGCGGACTTCGGCGGCGAGCCGCGCGAGAAGACTCGGGTCGGCCGCGTACGGAGTGTTGAAACCGAGACGGTCGACGTACGGGCCGTAGCGGCGGAGCAGCTCGACCGCCCCGTCGTGCGGATCGTCGATGGTGACGGCGATCGAATCGACGAGTTCGTCGGGAACCTGCCGACCCATCGCCTGCCAGTCGCCCGACTTCGACATCGTGTGCAGAGTCGGGTGGAGGTCGGCGAAGCCGACCGATGCGAGGATCGGCTGATACGCGGGCGTCGAGCCGTAGAAGGCGATCTGCGTCCGGACGGCTGCCCGAGCTGCCGCCATCTCTTGATCGGAGTCGCCGATGATCACCATCGCCGAATGATGGACGGCCGTTCGTCCCCGGCCCGACACCGCCGCGCCCTGCGCCAGCGACGGCACAGTGGTGTCGCGGAGAAACGCCGGCGTGCACAGCGGATGGGAGAGGAAACCGTCAGCCACCTCGCCCGCGACGCGTGTCATACGAGGTCCGACGCCCGCCAGCCATACCGGCGGTGGTCCGAAACCGTCGACGTCGGACGGGTTCGGACGGAACAACGGCGGCATCAATGTGTGCTCGTAGAAGTCGCCGTGATGATCGAGCCTTCCACCGGTCGTCCAGGAGTCCCAGATGGCACGGATCGCTGTCACCATGTCGAGCATCCGGTCTGCAGGCCGGCTCCACGGCATCGAGTACCGGCGGGCTATGTGTGGCCGGATCTGGGTGCCGAGGCCGAGGACGAAACGCCCCCGCGAATACGCCTGAAGGTCCCATCCGAGTGTCGCCAGCAGTAGCGGATTGCGGCCGAATGCGACTGCGATCGACGTTCCCAGCGTCACACGATCCGTGTGCTCGGCGGCCAGCAGCAGTGGAAGAAACGGATCGTGGGCGCCCTCGAATGTCCAGACCGCGTTGTACCCGGACTCCTCTGCCGCGGCCGCGGATGCGCCCATCTCCGACAGCGGGCACGTGATTGTCGTGTCGACGAACACCCGCGTCACACCGGCTGTACGTCGAAGAGCCGTGCGGCGTTGTCGTGGAGGACGCCACGAACCCAGTCGTCACCGAGGTCCAGACGGACGATCGCGTCGAGTGCGTGCCGGTAGCCGTAGGGGATGTTCGGGAAGTCGGAGCCGAACAGGATCTTCGAACCGAGGGCCTCGACCCGCGGCATCAAGTCGCGCGGATACGGCGCGCCCGCTTCGGAGAAGTCGGTGAACGACATCGTCGTGTCGAGATGCACGTTCTCGAACTGCTCGGCCAAGTCGAGGAAGGGCGCGTATTCGGGTGTTCCCATGTGCGCGACGATCAGCGGGAGGGTGGGGAACCGGGACAACAGGGTCTTGATGCGGTCCGGGCCGGTGAACTCTCCTGGGGCCGGACCCGATCCGCAGTGGATCACAACTGGTACCTGTGCATCGTCGATGCGGCCCCAGACCTCGTCGAGCAGCGGATCGATCGGAGAGTACGCCCCGACTTGGACGTGCGACTTGAAGACTCGCGCGCCGGACTCGATCGCCTCGCCGACGTATTCGCCTGCGCCTGGCTCTGGATAGAACGTCGCGGTCTGAAGGCAGTCCGGGTGCGTGGCCGCGAACTCGACGCCCCACGCGTTCAGCCACTGGGCCATGGAGGGCTTGTGCGGATAGATCATCGACGAGAAGGCGAGAGCCCCGAAGGAACGCAGGGTCGAGACTCGTACCTCCTCGTCGGCGCGGTACGCGATGGGCCATTCGCGTCCGAGCATCGGGCCCGCGGAGTCGAAGTACGCCCACACCTTGTCCATGACGCGGCCCGGCATGAAGTGCGTGTGGACGTCGATGATGCCTGGTAGCCCGATGCCCTGCCAGACTTTGCGGACGGCGTCGACCTCGGCGGTCGTGAACGGCTGGACATCGTGATCGTCACACATGTGATCGACGCTACCCACAGAGGCATACTCAGTGAGGGGCGGGCGTACTCAAGGAGAGCTGATGGGGGCCGGTGGTCGGAGAGATCGTGCTGTTGGCGGTTGGCGTGGCCGTATCGCCGCTCCCGATCATCGCAGTGGTGTTGATGCTGCTCAGTAGGCGGCCAAGGAGTGCCAGCCTCGCGTTCGCGGTGGGCTGCACGGCACTGATCGCCAGCGCCACGACACTCTTCACGGTGATCGGCGACGCCGCGGACTCCGGCTCGTCGCGGCCGACTTTCATGTACTGGGTCGACGCGGCCGCCGGTCTCGCCCTTCTCGTCGTCGGCGTCCGGACGTGGCGTACGCGGAACAAGACGTCTGAGCCGCCGTCGTGGTTGGCCTCCGTCGACGACATGTCGACGCTGAAAGCCGGCGGAACGGGACTCGCCATCACGATCGCCAACCCCAAGAACTTGATGCTGTTCGCTGCCGCGGGTGCAGCGATCGGGGCAGCGGACTTCGACGGTCCGCAGACGACGATGCTCGCGATTCTGGTCCTCGTGATCGGCGTCGCCTTGGGCGCCAAGGGATTCGGTGGTCTCCTCGGGTTCGCTCAGGCCGTGTGAGCGGCTGGAATCGGAGCCGCAAGCGGTCAGGATCGTTCGTTCTCCAGCTTCGCGATCGTGGAGATGATCGCGTCGCGTGCCGGGAAGTGCTTCGGTTGAATCATGATCGCCTCGGCCTCGACGGTCACGCCGTCGGCGTCGGACAACTCGCCGTGCACGAACGTCTTTCGCCCGTCGGTGCCGGTGACCCGCCCTTCGAGGGTGACCGGCCCGAGCGGTGTCGGGCGCAGGTAGCGCACCGTCAGCGTCCCGGTGAAGCTGGGCATGTGGTCGGCGGCCGCGGTCTCACCGACCAACTGGTCGAGGAGCAGCGCGGCGATGCCGCCGTGCACGTGCCCGCCGGGACCTTCGTACGCTGCGCCGAGGACGACGTCGGCGCGCGTCACACCGTCGACCTTCTTGATGCGCAACGGGGGCGCGACGGCGTTGCGCGCGCCGGTCGCGGCGTTGCCCCACGGCATTCCGGTGAAGTCG
The DNA here is from genome assembly GCF_000344135.1 of Gordonia malaquae NBRC 108250. GTDB lineage: Bacteria > Actinomycetota > Actinomycetes > Mycobacteriales > Mycobacteriaceae > Gordonia > Gordonia malaquae. The sequence continues at coordinate 28,277 of NZ_BAOP01000042.1, forward strand.
CGAGTGAACGAGACTCCGTAACCCTTGTCCTTCTGCTGTGCGCGTAGACGAGCGACGATCGCCTCGATCTGCTCCCGCGCCGCGACGAGTTCGGCGTCGTCGACTTCGGTGCGGATGACGGCGTCGACGAGTTCGCGCACGGCGTCGGTGAGAGGCTCGACAATCGACAAGCGACGCTCCACTTCGGCGTCGTCGATGTCTTCCAAACGAAAGTCCATGGGGCTCACCTTATTCCGAACGTTGGGAGCGTCGGTGCTTCTTGATCACCTCGCCGAGCATCATGGTCATCTTGGTTCCGAGCGGCCAGCCGACGTAGTAGCAGAGGAACAACCCGATCTCGTTGAGCTCGTCTGGGGTCAGTTCGCCGTTGCCGAGGGCGGCGCCCGCCTGGATCTCGGCGACGTCGGTCATCCCGTTGGCGGCGAGTGCCCCGAGCAGGATCAGCCGTCGATCGCGGTGGCTGAGCCCTTCGCGGCTCCACACTTCGCCGAAGACTTGGTCCGCGGTGTGAGCGAAGAAGTCGCCCGGGCCGTCGGACATCTCCCAGCCGTACACCTCGGTCATCATCGCCAGGCCCTTGCGGCGCTGGTCGGTGAGTTCGGTCGGTTCAGTCATGATTCTCCTTGGTCAGACGAGTCGTTAGTGGGTACGCCCAGCCCGGCGGCGAGGTCTCGCAGGGCGAGTCGACCGAGCGGGAGGTCGACGCCGAGGTCGTCGGCGAGTGCGAGGGCCAGGCCGAGGTCCTTCTCGCCGAGGTCGCGGACGTGGGTGAAGACGCCGAACCAGAAGTCGTCCGGGGCGATCGGTGCGGTCGTGTCTCGCAGCATGATCGCGCCGGCGCCACCGGTGATGGCATCGGTGTGCCGGACGACGCGGCCGAGTTTGCCGATGTCGATGCCTGCCGCTTCGGCGAGACGAGCGGCCTCCGTGGTCGCGGTGAACGACACGAAATGCAGCAGGTTGCGAGCGAGTTTCATCCGTGTGCCGTCACCTGCGTGATCGCCTGCGTGGACGATCATGTCGCCGGCCAGGGCGAGTGCAGGCTTGGCGCGGTCGTATGCGGCGCGGTCGCCGCCGACCATGATCGCGAGTCTGCCTTCCTTCGCGCCGACGGCGCCGCCGGAGATCGGCGCATCGAGGAGAGTCACGCCCGATGCACTGCAGACGGACGCGAGGTCGGCTGCGGTCTCCGGCGAGATCGTCGAGTGCACGACGACCATCGACCCCTCAGACAGCGTCGGGAGCAGGCCGTCGACGACGTCGCGCACCTGCGCGTCGTCTCGCACGCAGATGCTGACGAGATCGCACGCCTTGCCGAGACTGGACAGGGAGTCGGCGGCGGATGCGCCGGCGTCGACGAGCTCGGCGACGGCGAGGTGATCGACGTCGAACACGGTCAGGCCACCGGGTGCGTCGACGAATCGGGTCGCCATCGGCCGGCCGATGTTGCCGAGTCCGACGTAGCCGAGGCGGAGAGTCTGATCGTCTGCGCTCACGAGCGGATGACCTGCCCTCCGTCGACGTTGAAGATCTGGCCGGTGATCCAGGACGCCTCGTCGGAGAGGAGGAACAGGCACATCCCGACGAGATCGTCCGGGGTGCCCATGCGGCCGATCGGGAGCTTGGAGACCATGTCTTTCACAATGGCGTCCGGCGTGCTGTTGCGGGTCGCTTCGGTGTCGATGGGGCCGGGAGCGATCGCGTTGATCCGCACGCGCTGCCCGCCGAGCTCAACCGCGAGCTGCTGAGTGAGACCGTTGACGCCCACTTTCGCGAGGCCGTAGAAGCCGCTGTACACCCATGCCGCCGTCGACGACTGGTTGACGATCGCCCCGCCGTGCCTCATGTGCTGGTAGCAGGCGCGGGTCACGTTGAGCGCCCCGTCGAGGTTCACGCTCATGAACTTCTTGTAGTAGTCCCACGGCACGGTGGTCAGGAAGTCGAGTTTCATCCCGCCGTAGATCGCGGCGTTGTTGACCAGCGCGTCGATGCGGCCGTGGGCGTCGACGACGGTCATGGCGAGGTTCGCCGCGGAGTCGGGATCGGACACGTCGGTGTGCACGTAGGTCCCGCCGATCGACTCGGCGACGGCCTGGCCTGCCTCGTCGTTGACGTCGGCGATGATCACCGTCGCGCCTTCGGCCGCGAGGGCCCGCGCATAGGCTTCGCCGATGCCGCCCGCCGCGCCGGTCACGATCGCGATCTTGTCGGTGAATCGGTTGTTTCGATCAGTCATTTGCTTCTCCTAGCTGGGTTTGAGGGGTAGACGCTTCGACTCGCTTCGAGGGTCTTGAGCGAGCTTGCGAGACGAAAGGCGCTTCGACTCGCTTCGCTCGCTCAACGAGCAGTGGAAGTGCCTGCGAACGGGCAGTGGGACGTGCCGGTGAAACGATCAGCCGGTAAGGCGCTCAACGTTCAGGGGACCGGGGTGGCGACGGCTTTGGTTTCGAGGTACTCCTCAAACCCGGCCACCCCCATCTCACGGCCGATTCCCGACTGCTTGTAGCCGCCGAAGGGGACGTCGGCGGAATACCAGATGCCACCGTTGACACCCATGGTTCCGGTGCGGACACCGTCGACGACGGCGTCGATGCGAGCGGGGTCGGAACCCCAGACGGCGCCCGACAGTCCGTACGGGGAGTCGTTGGCGATGTCGATCGCATCTTGGTCTCCGTCGTGGGGGAGGATCACGAGCACCGGGCCGAAGATCTCCTCCTGCGCCACACGGGCACTGTTGTCCAGGCCCGAGACGAGAGTCGGTGCGACGAAGAAGCCGGGGCGGTCGGGGCGCTCCCCGCCGATCTCGACGGTGCCGCCCTCGTCTCGTGCGAGCTGCACGTAGCCCTCGACGCGGTCGCGTTGGCGTGCCGAGATGACCGGTCCGCAGATGGTTCCGGGCTTGGTCGGGTCGTCTGCGGCGAGTCCGGCCATCGCGGTGCGGGTGAGTTCGGTGGCCTCGGCGAGTTGTGCGCGGGGAACCACGAGGCGGGTGGTGATGGCGCAGCCCTGGCCTGCGTGGGTGACGACCGAGAAAGCGGCCATCGAGCAGGCGGCTTGAAGGTCGGCGTCGTCGAGGACGAGAAACGCGGACTTGCCGCCGAGTTCGAGGAACACCTTCTTGAGCGTGGGGGCGGCGTCGGCCATCACCGCGCGGCCGGTGGCGGTGGAGCCCGTGAACGACACGAGGTCGACGCGTGGATCGGTGGAGAGCCGGGCGCCGAGCCGGTGGTCGGTCCCGGTCACGATGTTGATCACGCCTGCGGGGAAATCGGTCTCCTCGGCGATCACCTTGCCGACCAGCGCCGCACACCACGGGGTGTCGGGCGCGGGTTTGAGGACGACGGTGCAGCCTGCGGCGAGCGCCGGCCCGATCTTGGCGAAGTTGATCTGGTGCGGAAAGTTCCACGGTGTGATGGCGCCGACCACGCCTACTGCTTCGGAGCGCAGTTCACGGGTGTTCTTGATCCCCATCGGCGACGCCTCTCCGAGGGCGCGGCGCCATTCGTAGCTCTCCGCGAGGTCGGCGAAGTAGCCGAGGTCGGTGACGGGTCCGACGAGTTGCGGACCGTGGGTGAGGAACACCGGACAGCCGACTTCGGCGACGGTGAGGTCGCGGAGTTCGTCGGTGTGAGCGAGGAGAGCGTCTCGGAGCTGGCGCAGACACCGTGCGCGGAAGGCGTGGTCTCTCGACCAGTCGGTGGTGTCGAACGCGCGACGGGCTGCGGCGATCGCAGCGTCCATGTCGTCGTCGGACGCGTCGGCTGCTTGGCCGATCACCTCTTCGGTCGCGGGATTGACGACGTCGAACGTGCCGCGTCCGCCGGTGCGCAGTTCGCCGTCGATGAGCAGGTGGGAGGCGGTTTCCGGGCGCAGAGCCATTGTTGGAATCCAATCTGGACAGGTGTCTAACCGTTGTTCCAGTGAAGCTACGGCATGGATTCGATCGTGTCTACGGGTCACCCTCAGTCGGCATGGAAATCATTCTGGACACGTGTCTAGACGTGGTTTCAGTTTGCGGGTACGGTGATCGACATGACCGCATCCGTCGAGAGCGAATCAACCCGTCGCCGCCTCACACCGCAGCAGGCCGAGAAGATCTCCAAAATGGCTGACGCCGCGATCGAGATCCTCTCCGTCGAAGGCTACGAGAAGCTGTCGGTGCGAGACGTCGCCAAACGTGCCGGTGTCGCGCCTGCGACGGCCTACACCTACTTCAGCTCGAAGAGCCACCTCGTCGCCGAGGTGTTCTGGCGCAGGCTCGCAGTGGGCGTGCCCGAACCCGATCCGTCTGCATCTCCGCACGACCGGGTCGCCGAAGTGCTCCGTGGCGTCGCGATGGTCGTGGCGGGCGATGGGCAGCTCGGTGCCGCGGTCACGGTGGCTCTCCTCGGCGGGGACCCCGAGTCGGAGCACCTCCGTTGGCGCATCGGCGGGTTCATCCACGATCGCCTCGCCGCAGCCGTCGGCGACGAACTGGACAACTCCGCGCAGGTGATCGACGCCCTGCAGATGCTCTATGCGGGTGGCCTGGTCACCGCGGGCATGGGCCACCTCAGCTATGAAGCCACCTCTGAGCGGCTCGTCGCGGCCGCTCACCTACTGATGGGACAGAAATGACCGTCCTCACCTCGGGGATGCAGAACAGCATCCCGTTCGACCCGTACGACTACGACTTTCACGAAGATCCCTATCCCACGTATGCGCGTCTGCGCGCCGAGGCCCCCGTCTACCGCAACACCGACGGCGACTTCTGGGCGCTCGCCCGACACGAGGACGTCGCGGACGCGTTCCGTGACAACGTTCGCCTGTCCAACAGCTGGGGCGTCTCGATGGACCCGGCGTCGTACAACCCGAACGCCGAGTACGCGATGAGCTTCCTCGCGATGGACGATCCGCGTCACCTGCGGCTTCGGAAGCTCGTGTCGAAGGGCTTCACGCCGCGGCGGGTGTCTGAGCTCGCGCCGCGCATCACCGAACTCACTGCGAAGCACTGGGACCGGTGCCTGCAGATGGGCGAGTTCGACTTCGTCCACGACTTCGCCGGACTGCTTCCGATGGACGTCGTCTCCGAGCTTCTCGGCGTCGGGGAGGCCGATCGAGCCCATCTCCGCAAGCAGTCCGACCTGTTGATCCACCGGGAGGAAGGCGTCACCGACGTCCCGCCGGCCGCGATCCACGCGTACCTCGATCTCCACGGGTTCTACACGTCGTTGCTCGCCGAGAGACGAAAGAACCCCGGCGACGATCTGATCTCCGCCCTCACCGCCGCCGAGCTGGTGGAGGGCGGAGAGCGGACCGCACTGACGGACCAGGAGATCATCGGCTTCATGATGCTCATGGTGGTCGCGGGCAACGAGACCACCACGAAGCTGCTCGCCAACTCGATCTTCTGGGGTGCGCAGAGCCCCGACCAGGTGGCGTCGGTGATCGCCGCGTCGACGTCGCACGACGACGCACTCGACGCCGTCGCGCCCTGGGTGCAGGAGACGCTGCGGTACGACACGTCAACGCAGATGCTGTTGCGCCGGGTGCTCGAGGATGTGGAGTACGGCGGCAAGACGATCCCCGCGGGCGATCGTGTGCTGTTGCTCGTCGGTTCGGCGAACCGCGACGAAGAGGTGTTCGGACCCGACGCCGACCAGTATCGGATCGGTCGCGAGAGCTCGCGAACCATCCTCAGCTTCGGCCTCGGCACCCATTTCTGTCTCGGCGCACATCTGGCGCGACTCGAGACCGAGATCGGACTGGCTCAGATCGCCCGCACTGTCCGCTCGTTCGACGTCGACGTCGAACGGTCAGTCCGTGTCCATTCGGTGAACGTCCGCGGCTTCGCAGATCTCCCCATGACCGTGAAGGCTCGGTGATCGCGATGGGTTTCAAGCCACATCCAGAACGTCGCCCGGTACTGGTCGCTGGAGCGTCGTCGGGGATCGGCGAAGCGACGGCCCGAGCCCTCGGCGCGCTCGGATACCCGGTGGCGCTCGGCGCGCGCCGCGTCGAGAAATGCGCGCAGACTGCTGCGGAGATCGTCGACGCGGGCGGTGAAGCGGTCGCCGTCGCACTCGACGTCACCGACAACAACTCCGTCGTCGCGGCGTTCGACGAGGCCACTGAGGCCCTGGGCGACATCGAGATCGTCGTCGCGGGCGCCGGAGACCTGCAGATCGGTCGGGCTCACGAGATGCCGGTCGACGAGTGGGCGTCGCAGATCGACATCCACCTCGTAGGCGCTTACCGCCTCTATCGTGCCGCGGTGCCGTCGATGATCGATCGTCGACGCGGCGACTTCGTGTTCATCAGTTCCGACGTCGTCGCACATCCGCGACCGTGGTCGTCCGCGTACGTCGCCGCCAAGTACGGCGTGGAGGGACTCGTCGCGACCGCCCACATGGAACTCGAGGGGACCGGCGTCCGTGCCGGTCTCGTCCGGCCCGGTCAGACGCTCACCGGGATGGGCATGAACCTCGACCAGCAGGCCACCGAAGGGATGCTGAACGACTGGATCGCGTTCGGCCTCGCTCGACACGGCCACTTCCTCAGCCCCGAGAACCTCGCTCACGCGGTGATCTCCATGGTCACGCTCCCTCCGGGGGCGCACATGAAGGCCGTCGACGTGGAGGCCGAGGGCAAGCTCACTCGATCGAAGGAGAACTCATGAACAGCGTGACCGCCAAGCGCGTGTCCGGCGGAACGGGGGAGCACGGGCATCTCGACGAACTCGCGAGTGATCCGATCGGCCTGTTCCGGCGGGTCCTCGACGAATGTGGCGACGTCGGCTACTTCCAACTCGCCGACCGCGACGTGGTGCTCGTGTCGGGCGCCGCGGCCAACGAAGAGTTCTTCCGGGCCCCGGACGAGGTTCTCGACCAGGGTGCCGCGTACCCGTTCATGACCCCGATCTTCGGCGAGGGCGTCGTCTTCGACACCAGCCCGGAACGCCGGTCGGAGATGCTGCACAACCAGGCGCTCAAGGGCGCGCACATGAAGCAGCACGCCGTCACCATCCCGAACGAGGTGGAACGAATCATCGCCGACTGGGGCGACGAAGGTGAGATCGACCTGCTGGAGTTCTTCGCCGAACTGACGCTGTACACGTCGTCGTCCTGCCTCATCGGACGCAAGTTCCGCGAGGAGCTGTCCGGTCACATCGCACACCTGTACCACGAGCTCGAGAAGGGCACCGACCCGATCGCGTACGTGGACATGCACGCCGACATCGAGAGCTTCCGCCGCCGCGACGCCGCGCGTGCGGAACTCGTCGAGTTCATCGGCGGCGTGATGGAGCGACGGATCGCGAACCCGCCCACCGACAAGGACGATCGGGACCTGCTCGACGTCCTCGTCTCGTTGAAGAACGACGACGGCACGTACATGTTCAGCGCCGACACCGTCACCGGCATCTTCATCTCGATGATGTTCGCCGGTCATCACACGACGTCGGGCACCGCCGCGTGGACGCTGATCGAACTGCTCAAGCACCCCGAGTACCTGGCTCAGGTCACCGATGAGCTGGACGGCATCTACGCCGATGGAACCGAGTACTCGTTTGCAGCCATGCGTCAGATCCCGAAACTCGAAGGCGCGCTCAAAGAAGCGCTGCGCCTCCATCCGCCGCTGATCATCCTGATGCGCGTGGTCCAGGAGGCGTTCGACGTCGGTGGAGTGACGGTCGCCAAGGGACAGTCCATCGCGGTGTCGCCCGCGGTGTCGAACCGCCTGCCTGACGACTTCCCCGATCCGGATGTGTTCGACCCCGACCGTTACGCCGACGGCCGCCAGGAAGACCTGGTGAATCGGTGGACCTGGATTCCGTTCGGCGCGGGACGCCATCGCTGCGTCGGTGCACAGTTCGCGATGATGCAGCTCAAAGCCATCTTCTCGGTCCTGCTTCGCAACTACGAGTTCTCGCTCGCACAGGATCCGGACACCTACCGAAACGACCACTCGAAGATGGTCGTCCAACTTCAACAGCCCTGCCGCGTGGCGTACCGGCGCCGGGAGCGCAGCGAGCGGGCCGAATCCGATCAGCGTCGCGCCGGCGCGTCCGGGGGGAACTGAGCGATGCGCGTCGTCGTGGATCTGGACCTGTGCCAGGGGCACGGGATGTGCGAGCTGGAAGCCCCTGACGTCTTCGAGGCCGGTCGCGACAGCGTCGACCTGCTCGACGAGACGCCCGACGAGTCGAGGCGCGCCGAGTGTGAGGCCGCCGTCCGATACTGCCCGACCCAAGCCCTGAAGATCGTGGAGGATTGACATGCCGTTCGAACGCAGTGAACTGGACGAGATGAAGCAGCGTTGGCTCGACGCCAACATCGCGGCGGAGAAGGCAGGCGACTGGCGCCCGCTCGCGGAGTTCTACACCGAGGACGCCACCTACGGCTGGAATTACGGTCCGGAGAAGGACTTCATGGCCGTCGGTCGTGACGAGATCCGGGAGATCGCACTCGGCCAGGAGATGGAGGGTCTGGAAGGCTGGATCTACCCGTACCAGGCGTGGGTGATCGACGAGCAGACCGGCGACATGATCGGTCTCTGGCGGCAGATCAATGAAGGCACGAGGGCCGACGGCTCGAACTACGGCGTGCACGGGATCGGTGGCAGCTGGTTCAAGTACGGCGGGAATTTCCAGTTCAAGTGGCAGCGCGACTTCTTCGACTTCGGCAACGTGTCCGCGCTGTTCCTTGAGATGCTGACGAACAAGGCCTGCAGCGACGGGATGCTGAAGCGCATCGAGAAGTCCGCGCCGGGCAATCTGCCGGGGTGGTACCCGCGGGGCGAGGCGCCCGTCGAACTGTGGGATCAAAACCGGTGACGAACCGCCTGACGCACGATCAGCTGGCGACCCTCGTCCCTGAACTGCTCCTGACCGGCCAGCTCATCGACCGCAGCGGGATGGCCCATCTGATCGCGGCGTTCGGCCGGGACGGTATGGGCGAGGTCGCGATCGAGGAATGGATGGCGGCGAGCCCGGTCTACACCGGCCGGATCAGGGCGGCGCTGGGGATCGACGGCGACGGCGTCGCCGACATGATCAAGTGCCTGCAACTCGATATCGGGGCTCCTCCGCAGTTCATGGACTTCCGCTACCAGATCGACGACGAGTATCACGGGTCGTTTGTGCTCGACCACTGCGGTGCGCTGCTCGACGTGGAGCCGATGGGCGACGAGTACGTGACCACGATGTGTCACACCATCGAGGACCCGACATTCGATGCGACGGCCATCGCGACCAACCGTCGTGCCCGGATCCGGCCGGTCCATCGCCCGCCGCGCGTGCCCGTGGATCGTTCGCCGCACTGCGAGTGGACCATCACGATCGAGCCCGATCGTGATGAACTGCCGCTGCCGGAGGTGACCAAGCCGATGCTCGCCACGCGGGCCGCGATCATCGAGCTCAGCCAGATCGACGCCGACGCGACCGACGGGCTCGTCGACTATCGGGGGCCGGTCGTGGACGACCTGGCGTTCGATGAGTGGTCCACGTCGGCGCTCGTTCGGATCGTCGAAGAAGTGACACTGCAGCATCAACTGCTGGCGCTCGGCTTCTTGGACTCGGTGCGTCGACGGACCGACGAGGCCACAGCCGACGACATCTTCGACAAACAGCTCACCGGCATCGCGGGGATCGCCGCCGAACGGGTCACCGCAGCAGTGCTGGACAGCAAGACCGACGCGGCGGCGCTTGTCGACGCGCTCAACCTGAATCCGGTCTTCGGGCCGGTCCAGTACACGGGTTTCCGCGCCGAACTGATCGACGACGAGCACGTCGAGGTGCACATCCCGCACACGTCGGCGGCACTCGAGGACGGTGGGTGGATGCGGTTGCTGGTGTCCGGCCGCCTCGCGTCGCTGCAGGCCGCGGCGACTGCGATCGACCCGACGTGGGTGGTCGGGGAGTCGATCGAGGCGGAGGTCGATGGGAGCGAGGAGACCGTCGTCCGGATCGGTCGTGGCGAAGCGCAGCGTGAATGCGGTGAGGTGGCGATCGTCCGCTTCTCGGCGGGATCGTCGTTCACCTTCACCGATCGCGGACCATCGCGACCACTTCCGCTCTCGGTCGTGTAGCGGTCCCCGCTCTCCGGCCCGCGTCCCTGCTCCTCGCGCGAGCGAGTCGCCCCTGCTCCTCGAACGAGCTTCCCCATGGTTCTCGAGGGAGCTTCGCCCTCTGCTCC
>NZ_BAOP01000041.1 GCF_000344135.1 Gordonia malaquae NBRC 108250
TTAGTTTGCGGATGACTGTCCGAGGTGACTGCGGTGGTTCGCACATACTGCCGCCGGGCACCGGTATCGACCGGTCAGGCTGGGGCCGAGGGGATTGGGCTTTGTCTGTCGCGCGGTAGGCGGCCAGCGGAGTGATACGGCCGGGAAGGCTCTGATGAGGGCGTTCGGTGTTGTAGATGAGGTCGAAGGCGTCGACTTGGATTTGAAGTTCGGCCAGGGTCGATGCCATCGGCTGGGCGTGCAGATACTGGAACAGGGTCCGGTGAAGGCGTTCGTTCTTGCCTTGCGTCGTCGGCTTGTACGGCTTTCCTGTGATCGGTTCGACGCCCAGCTTCTGCACGTGAACGACGAGTTGACCGAGGAAACCACGGCGAGACGGGTTGAGCGCAGACCCGTTGTCGGTCAGCAGCCGCTGAGGGACGCCGTGTTCGGTGACGCCCTTGTCGAACACCGTGATCGCTGCGTCTGCGGTTTCGGTCCATGCCACATGCGAGGCGATCTCCAGACGGGAGTGATCGTCTTCGAGTTGGAAGATTACGCAGGTCCGGCCGCCGGTCAGGACGTACTCGGTGGCATCGAGCTGCCAACACGCATTCGGTGCCGGGTAGACGAAGCGGCGCCATGCGGCACGAGGACGTTTCTTCAGTTCGATGCGCGCCACGCCTGCCTCACGGAAGATCCTTGCCAGAGAGGCCGTTGACGGGACCGTATCCAGGCCCATCGAGGTCATCTTCTCGTAGACGCTGATCGGTCCATGGTCCAGACCTGACGCCGCGAGCGCGGCCCGGACCTGCACAGCCTCGCTAACGGCGTCGTCGGCGATCTTCGTTGGACTCGATCGCGGCCGGCAGGATCGGGGTTCGAGAATCGCCGCCTGGCCCTCCTGCCTACATCGTCTACGCAGCTTGTAGAACGACTGCCGGGAGATGCCGTGCTCGATGCAAAAGGGCGCCACGGCACCGCGAGGCGCATCGTCGGGCCACTGGGAAATCGCCAGGCGCACACGAGGATCAATCGGTTCATTCGCAGCCATCGACTGATCGTCTAAGTGTCACCACCTGAACCACCGGAACTGTCACCGATGTCCTGATGCAGAACTGTCACCGATGTCCTGCGACATAACAAGTCGTCGGGAAGTCTTTCGTCCATCAGAGCGTCAGTGACAGTTCCGATGCGTGCGGTGGGCAGCGTCGGACAGGGGGCGGTGTCGCCGGAGCTCTACCGGTCAGTGGCGAGAGACGCGCAGAACTCCGCGACGTGCGATGTGGCGCGATGCTGGGCGTCGAGCATCATGCCGCCGTGGCCTTCGCCTTCGATGAGGATCCAGTCGGAGTTGGGGATGTGTGAGGCGGCTTCGCGAGAGCCGGCGGCCGGGAAGAACACGTCGTCGCCGAAGCCGACCACGAGTGTGGGGCAGCCGATTCCGGAGAGTCGTTCAACGGTCGGTTCGCCCGCGCTCATCCACGCGTACGATGCCGCGGTCTGACCGTGCTGGCCTGCGCCGGACGTCCACACGTCCGCCGAGCCGCCCATCAGATCGCGCCACACCGCCACCTGTGCGTTGTCGCGGAGCGCCGACGGTGACAGCGTCGTCATCAACTGTTCGAACAGTGACACAGAAGCGGGCACACTCCCGAGACGCTCAATGAGGTCCAGTTCCATCTGATTGACGATCTCGCCGATCACCGACGACCTCAGCCCGGCGATCATCGCGAGGCCGCGGATCGACCCGCCCCACACGTCGAAGAGCGCCTGCGAGATGTAGCAGCCCATCGAATAGCCGACGAGGATCGCCTCCTCGACGCCGTAGTGGTCGAGGACCGCAGCGGCGTCGGCGGCCATCTCGTGGACGGAGTACGGCGCGGGCGGCGCCGACGAAGGCGCCACTCCGCGAGCGGCGTAGGTGATGACCTGATACCCAGCATCCACCAAGCGGTCGGGGAGCCCGGTGAAAGCCCATGTGCCAGGGGGCATTCCGAGTCCGGCCGAGAGGAGGACGGCGGGGCCGTCGCCGGCGCGGGACGCCCAGATCTCGAGGCCGTCGCCAACCTGGATCAGATCGCCGCTCATCGGATCACCAAGCTCGTCGTGGTGGCGCTCAACGTGATCGGCGTTATCTGCTTGCCCTTCATCCAGTCGCGGACGAACGCGCGGACCGCCGGGTCGGACCCGCGTCGGGCGAAGGACGCGTCATCGAGTGCGACGGCGCCCACGAGATGCCGCGGGACCGACGTCAGGCCCGGCTTGCTCGGCGACATCCGCATGCCGTCGGCGGTGTGCAGCAGAACGTCGATCCGCTTCCCGTCCGGAGTCACCACAACCGCGGGGCGAGTGGTCGCGGCCGGATCGAACGCGGTCACGTAGAGGCGGTACCCGGACTTCGGTGCGTGAAGTCCCACCTGGTCGAGCAGTCGCGGGTCGACGACGCTGTAGGGCAGGCCGATGTCGATCAGGAGTTGGCCGTCGACGAACGCCTTCCGCGACGGAAGCGACGCAGACAGGTTCCACGGCACGCGTGGGGCGAGGGTCTCACCCGATCGGTCCGATGCCGAGTTCTCCACCGGTGTGCCGGACGGCGTACCGCCGGTGGCGGTGAATCCCCAGGTGGAAGCCTGCAGTGACTTGTGCCAGAAGCCCGCGACGCCGTCGCGCCTTCCTGCCACTCGCAGTTCGCGGCGTTCTACACCGGGGCCGGTCGCGATGACGGTGACCGTCGAGAAGATCTCGCCGGGGATCTTCGGCTGCCGTGTCCAATCGGGGGCCGGGAGCTGGACGGCGGCCTTCGATCGGTCCCACGTCTCGACCATCAGATTGTCGGCACTCGGCTTGCCTCGCTGCGACTCCCAGCTGTATCGGAAGAAGACCGAGTCCGAGCCCGAGGAGTCGAAGTCGAAGGTGCGAGTGAACATGTCGCCGAACTTGTTCATCACGAACATCGTCGACGCCGCGGCCGACAACGACCGCGACTGGAACCGTCCGCCGAGCGGGCCGCCGACCTCGTAACTGTCGTCGTTGGGAAGCCACGGGTCGGCGTATGTGATGCGACTGCCGTCGCCGGTGAGGCTCGGGATCATCGTCATCTTGGCCTGCCCGCTCGGATGCACCCGGCCTGCGATGTCCTGGTAAGCGCGATTGTCCGACGGCGACGTGACCGACAGGGCCCATCCGCCGACCTTGCGGCCCGGCAGCGTCCGTCCGGGGGCCGTCCACAGCATCGCGCCCCACGCCGACGTCCAGTTCCACAGGCGCGGCGACTGGTTCACATTGTCCATCGTGTAGATCCAGCCGCGGCCGTCGATGCCGACCAACTCGTCGTCGTCGAGTGAGATCGCGACGAGCCGGTCACGCAGGCACGACGGCAACGGCACTGTGCGCCACTGCGATGCGGACCGTGGCCGGGTGATCAGGCGGTGCCCGACCAGCGCGAACTCCCAATGGAGATTGAACTGCGTGGTCTCGGTGCGCATCTCCACACGTGACGGAGCCGAAGTCCCCGTGTACCGGGGGAACGCCGACAGCCCGGCCCGACTCCCGGTGGCAGGGGCACCGGGCGGCAACTGGGCGGTCCCGAACGGAACGCATGATGCGGGGCCGGCGTGGGAGTAGCCGCCACCGATCGGCGTCGTGAGCAGGGATGCTGCGGTTGCAACGGCGAGTAGGAGGGAGGGTGCGCGGAGGCTCTTCACTCCCGGATGGTACCGCGAACGTGTTCTAGTTCTGGGTCCGTCGCCATGACGGCCGTCACGATCAGTAACCCCCTCGGGGGATACTGATCTATGATTGCCATAACCCCCATGGGGGATAAGGCGATCCTGGGTGCACGGACTCGGCATCGCGAAACACCTGTGAAAGGAACACCAGATGACCGATCACGACTCGCCTCACGGCAAGCAGGTCCTGCGCGACCTGGCCCCGCTGCACCGGGAGCTGCGTCGCGCGATTCCCGACGTCTACAAGGGCTGGAGCGCCCTCTCGTCCGCGGCGTTCGCCGACGGAGCGCTCGACCGGAAGACGAAGGAACTGATCGCCCTGGCGATAGGTGTCGTCGAAGGCTGCGACGGCTGCATCGCGTCCCACGGCCAGGCCGCGGCGCGCGCAGGCGCGACGCCGCAGGAGGCTGCGGAGGCGATCGGCGTCACGTTCCTCATGCACGGCGGACCGGCGACCGTCCACGGCGCTCGCGCCTTCGAGGCGTTCCTCGAATTCGTCGATGCGATCGACGCGGGCGAGACCCCGGCCTGACACCCGAACTCGAACAAGAGAGGACAGCATCCGATGTGTCGACCCAGTAGATGCCGAACCTGTGGAAAGACGACCTGGGCGGGCTGCGGCAGTCACATCGCTCAGGTGAAGGCCTCGGTTCCGGCGGCCCAGTGGTGTGCGGGGACGCACACGGCCGAGGAGAAGTCAGCGGCGAAGGCGGCGAGCGGAGGCTTCTTCGGGAGATTTCGCCGGTGACGTCGCAGTGTCGGTCAACGCCCGCCGGAGGGGACCGGAGCGAGACCTCGACGCGGTGGGACGAGGCTGCGTCGGGCATGCTCGACGACGAGGTCGGTCAGTCCGGAGACCAGCGGAGACCGGAGCTTCCAGTGCTGCCAATAGAGTGGAACATCGACCGGCCGCTTGGTGAGCGGCACGAGTCGGCGGCCGATCTGTTCGTCATCGATCTCGACCTCGGGGACGGCGCCCCACCCGATGCCGGCCTGGATGGCGCGCCGATACTCCGACGCCGAGGGGATGTAGTTCACCGGCGGCGAGATCGGTTCGGCGACGAGGTGTTTGAGCGCCTTGATCTGAAGGTGATCCTTGCGGTCGAACATCACCATCGGCGCGTATTGCATGTCTCGCGCGCGGACACCGTTCGGCAGCCACCGCTCGATGAACTCCGGTGATGCGACGGGGAAGTACCGCAGCGAACCGAGCTCCACCGTCTGGCACCCGCGGACGACGATCGGTTCCGAGGTCACCGCACCGACGACATCGCCTGCTCGGAGCATTGCGGTGGTGACACTCTCGTCGTCGCGGTGCAGGTCGATCGACACCGGGTGTTCGCTGTGGAACTCGGCGACCACCGGCAGAAACCATGTCGCCAGTGAATCGGCGTTGCACGCGATCGGAATGGTCACGCGCGGAAGCATTCGCGGGTCGACGTCGGGTTCGTGGGCGATCCCGGTGAGCTCGCCCTGCGCTTCGGCGACGAGGAGCGACCACTGCTCGCCGAGCCGCGCGAGGACCTCGCCGTCGGGTGTCGCCGTCACCGGTTTGACTCGACGAACCAGGACCCTCCCGACGGATTGCTCCAGAGCTTTGATGCGCTGACTCACCGCCGACGGCGTGACGTGCAGCGATGCCGCCGCGGCTTCGAACGTGCCCTCGCGGAGAACCGCTGTGAGGGTCACGAGGCTTTCGGCGGAGACGTCCATGGGTGAAATCACAGTTAGTGATTCTAATCTTTCCTAAGAATCAGTCGATGGACTAATGATCGAACGGTTCCTAACGTCGATCTACGTGACCACGACCTTCCTGCTCGCCGCGCTCGCCGGACTCTTCACCGGCGCGGGCCTCATCATCGCCATCGGACCTCAGAACATCTACGTCATCCGTCAAGGAATCAGTGGAGGGTACGTGCTGCCGGTGATCGCCGTGTGCGTGGTGTCCGACATCGTGCTGATCAGCGCCGGAACCGTAGGTCTCGGGGCGGTCGTGTCAGCGCACCCGGGCATCGTCAGTGTCGCCAAGATCGTCGGCGGCCTTTACCTGGTTGTGCTGGGCGGATTTGCGGCACGCCGGGCGTGGCGACCGACGGCGTCGTCGACCACGAACGACGACCCGAGCCGCAACCGTGGCCTCTGGGCTGCACTCGGCACGGCGCTGGCTCTCACCTGGCTGAACCCGCACACCTACCTCGACACGGTCCTCACGCTCGGGTCGATCGCGAACAGTCACGCGGACGCGAAGTGGGCGTTCACAGTCGGTGCCTGCGTCGCCAGCATCGTCTGGTTCCTCGCGCTCGGATTCGGCGCCAAGAAGATGGCCCCGATGTTCTCCTCTGTCCGCGCCTGGCGGATCCTCGACTCGGTCATCGCTGTCGTCATGGTCGGGCTCGGCGTCAGCCTCATTGCGATGAGCTGACCGTCCCGACCTTTCGACTCACTCCGTTCGCTCAAGGAGCAGGGGGTGCTCAAGGAGCACGGATGACGCCGAGGAACTGGATCAGGCCGATTCGAGGATGAGGGCGACGGACATGCCGCTCCCGGCGCAGATGGACACCAGACCGCGGGACCCGGGCCGCTGGGAGATCAGCTTCGCGAGCGTGCCGACGATGCGGCCGCCTGTCGCGCCGAACGGGTGACCCGTGGCGAGGGAGCCGCCGCGGACGTTGAGCTTCGAGCGGTCGATCTCGCCGAGTGCCTCATGGCCGAGATGCTCGCGGCAGAAGTCGTCGTCTGCCCACGCGGCGAGTGTGGAGCACACCTGCGAGGCGAACGCCTCATGGATCTCGTAGAAGTCGAAGTCCTGCAGCGTCAGATCGTTGCGGCGCAGCAACTCGTCCACCGCGTACACCGGCGCCATCAGCACGCCCTCCGACTTCGGGTCGCCGTCCACGTAGTCCACGGCCCAACTCTGCGCGTCGACGATGCGAGCCAGCGGTGTCAGTCCGCGTTCGGCCGCCCACGCCGGGCTGCCGAGGAGGACGCTCGATGCGCCGTCGGTCAGGGTGGTGGAGTTGGCCGCGGTCATGGTGCCGTCGTCGCCCCCGAAGCACGGTGACAGTCCGGCGAGGCGTTCGGCGGTGAGTCCGCGCCTCATGTTGTCGTCCTGCGCGAGGCCCGCGAAAGGGGTGACGAGGTCGTCGAAGAACCCATCGTCGTAGGCGGTGGCGAGATTCTCGTGCGAAGCGAGCGCGATCTCGTCCTGCTCCTGGCGTCCGACGTTCCACGCCGCGCCGGTGATCGCCTGGGCCGCACCGGGAACGAGGTGCGTGCGTCGTTCGGACGGGCTCGGGATGTCGAAGTCGATCGACAGGGGGATCTGAGCCGCTTCACGCAGTCGGTCGCCGAGCGAGCGTGCCGCGTTCACCTTGACCAGACGATTCCGCAGACGCGGGCCGAAGCCGATCGGCGGGTCGGACGTCGTGTCCGCGCCACAGGCGACGCCCGACTCGATCTGGCCGCATGCGATCTTGTTGGCGATGTGAACGATCGCCTGTCCGCCGGTCGCGCACTGCTGCTGCACGTCGACCGTCGGCGTCATGCGGGAGAGCGTCGAGTCCATGAGCGCTTCCCTCGTGAGGCTGTGGTCGCGCGCGAGCTTCACGACGGCGCCGCCCGCCACCTCGCCGAGGCGCTGGCCCGCGAGGTCGTACCGGTCGATGAGTCCGCCGAGCGCGGCGGTGAGCATCGACTGGTTCGTCTCGGCGAGGTACGCCCCGTTCGATCGTGCGAACGGGATCCGATTGCTGCCGAGGACGAGGACGTCGGTCAGAGTGCGGTCGGTCATGCTGGACACTGTAACGACGCGAGCGACCAATCCTGACATCGGGGGATGAGACAGTGAGTAGTGGCAAGGTGCGGAGCGTGCTGGCGGCCGCTGCGCTTGCGATCGCAGGCGTCGCCTACTCGTCGTGGATCTTCGACTTCATCGTCCCGACCGGGCAGGACCGATTCAGGTCGTTCCTCTCCGAGTTGGAGGCCGACGACGTCCCATGGCACCAGGTGTATTCATACGGCGACATCGTGGCCGGGGTCGCGGCGGTCGGAGCGTCGTTGCTCCTGTTCGGCGTCCGGCCGGCGGGACGAGGTGCGACGACGGCCGTCGTCGCACTCGGGGTGTTCGGCACGGCGACGGTCGCCGACGCGCTCGCACCGATGGGCACGGTGCCGATCGTGCACGCCGCGACGAGTGCGATCGCCGTCTTCTCGCTGTTCGTGACGATGGGGGCCGCCACGTGGTCGGCGTTCCGCGAGGACAACTGGCCGATCATGAGAACCCTCGGCGCAACGACATTCGCCCTGGTGGCGATCGCGACCGGATGGATGCTCGGGTCGGATCGCCTCCAGGGCGATTACCTGCTGGGACTCGCTCAGCGGATCCAAGTGGGAGCGATGAGCGTGTGGCTCCTCGTGTTCAGCGTCGGTACGTGGTCGAGTACGCGGCACGCGCGGCGCCCGAAGCGGGTACCTCGTAGGCGGTGAGACCAACGGTGCTCGGCGTGATGTCGAGCGTCATGAAGCCACGGTCCTGGTAGTTCTCGTAACGAGCGCGGAACCGCTTCGACGACGACTTGTGGACGGTCTTGCCCGCCGCACCGGACACGATCTGGCGAGTGCCCTTCAGGCCGTGGACGTTCTCCAGCACCTGCTGACTGTGATCGTGTCCCGAGAACAGGAACTGCGCCTTTCCTGCGATGTGGCGCTCGATGAAATCCTTCGCGGCTTGGCCGTTCAACGGTGCGGGGAGCCCGTCGAAGTCGCCTGCCGGACCGTGCGGGCCGTTGTTGGCGTAGGGGTGATGCGTGCAGACAAACTTCCAGGGTGCCTTCGACGACGCGAGCGCCTTGTCGAGCCAGCGCGCCTGGCGAGTCATGTAGTGGCCGCCCGGCTCCCACTCCGGCGAGAACACCGGGGGAATGTACGCCGCGAGCGGATTCAGATCGACGATGAAGAAATCGGCCACGCCGAGCGACACCGAGTAGTAGCGCGACGGCATGTACCAACGACGCGACCGCGAGTGGTACTTCACCTCGGCGTCGCCGCGGAGCAGCCAGCCGCCGTCGCCGGGGAAGATCGCGGTGTTGTCGTGATTGCCGAGCGTCATCAGCCACGGGAAGTCCAGGCCGGCGTTCGGCTTCTCGAACTTGGTCTGAAACTGGTGATCGTCCGGACCCTTCGGGCCCGACTCGTAGATGTTGTCGCCGAGGCCGACGGCGACGTCGAACTTGCGGGCCGCGTGCAACTTGCGGGCGGCCGCGGTGACGGCGAACTGCGGCTTCTCGCCGGTACCGGCGTCACCGGTGACGAGTACACGCAACGCGTCGGACTTGTGCGGCAGCGGGTATCGGGCGGCGGCCGAGGCCTCGGGAGCTCCGGCTCCGGCGACGGCGACAGTGGCGGCGGTGCCTGCCACCGCAGCGGCTCCGGCGAGGAAGGTACGACGGTCAGGGCCGACCGACAAGGGGCTGTTCTCGATCATGCGATCCACTTTCCCATGAATGAATGAACGGGACATGGCGTCCGGACGTATCTACGACGATCTGTCGTTACCCGAGAGTTCACCGTCGGGACATCGGGCTGTGGGATCGTCCCCCGTATGCATGACTCAGCAGCCCCCACCTCAGTCACCCGCCGCGGCTTCATCGGGGCCGCCGGTGCAGGCGCCCTCGCCGTCGGACTCCCGATCGCAGCCGGTGTCAACGCCCCGAAGGCGCACGCCGCCACCAACGCCTTCCGCCACGGCGTCGCGTCCGGAGACCCGCTGCCCGGCGGCGTGATCCTATGGACCCGCGTGACTCCTACCAGCGACGCGACCCCCGGGTCGGGTCGCGGTGCGGCGTCGACGGTGGCCTGGGAGATCGCGTCCGACCGCGGGTTCGCCTCGCGTGTCGCATCGGGTTCGACGAGTACCGACGCGTCCAAGGATCACACGGTCAAGGTCGACGCCTCGGGCCTGAATCCGGCGACGGTCTACTGGTACCGATTCCGCATCACGTCGGGGCCCGCAGCGGGGGCCGTCTCGCCGATCGGGCGCACCAAGACCGCCCCGGCGGCAGGTGTCGACGTCTCAAAGGTGCGCTTCGGAGTCGCGAGTTGTGCCAATTGGGAGGCCGGGTACTTCGGCGCGTACCGGTTCCTCGCCAAGCGCACGGACCTCGACGCCGTCGTGTTCCTCGGCGACTACATCTACGAGTACGGCGCAGGCGAGTACGGCGGCAAGCACGGTTCCGTCCGCATGCACACGCCGCGCCACGACATCGTCTCGCTCGCCGACTACCGGATCCGCCACGGTCAGTACAAGACCGATCGCGACCTGCAGGCCGCGCACGCGCAGCACCCGTTCATCGTCACGTGGGACGATCACGAAGCCGCTGACAACCAGTGGAAGCACGGGGCGGAGAACCACAAGCCCTCGCAGGGTTCGTGGGCTCAGCGGAAGGCGCACGCCGACAAGGCGTACTACGAGTGGATGCCCATTCGTCCGCAGGTCAGCGCGGACAACCGTCACATCTACCGCCGGCTCGCATACGGCAAGCTCCTTGAACTGAACATGCTCGATCTGCGCACGTATCGCGACAAGGAGGCGTCGCGCTTCTCCACCGAGTCGGACGATCCGAAGCGCACCATCATGGGTCGCCGTCAGATGGAGTGGGTGCAGGGCGGAATCACCACGTCGACCGCGAAGTGGCAGATCGTCGGCAACTCGGTGATGATCGCGCCGATGCTCATCCCGCCGCTCGACCCGGCCCGCACCAAGGAGCTGACCACGCTGATCGGTGTGCCGGAGGACGGCATCCCCTTCAACGGCGACCAGTGGGACGGCTACGTGAAGGACCGCGAGAAGCTCCTCGACGCGATCGATCGAGCAGGCAAGAAGAACGTCGTGTTCATCACCGGCGACATCCACATGTCGTTCGCGAACGACGTCCCGCGCAAGCCCGCGAACTATCCCGGTGCGGGCAACGTCGCCACCGAGTTCGTCGTCACCTCGGTCACGTCGAACAACGTCGACGACATGGTTCTGCTGCCCGAGCACTCGCCGGTCGGTGGCGCCGCGTCCGCCGCGATGCAGGCCACCAACAACCACATCCGGTGGGTCGACACCGACGCGCACGGTTACGCGGTCATGACGATCACTCCCGCCGCGGCGCAGATGGACTGGTACTTCGTCGCCGACCGCGCCGACCCGCGCACCACCCAGTACCGCGGCCAGTCGTGGAAGGTGAACTCCGGTTCGCGCCGCATGGTGAAGGCGAACGGTCCCGCGTAGGCCCCGCGAGTTGCTATCGTGGTGATATCACTCCTGTCGATCCGCGGGAGGAGTCGAGAGGAGTAGTCGTGGAACTCAAGCAGGCATGGCGGATGAACGGGTTCGTCGCGCTGATCGGCGGACTCGCGGTGCTCGCGATCTGCGTGATCGCCGGCATCACATCGGTGGTCGTGATGGCCGACGGCGGATCCGCGGCACTGGCCGTGGTCGTCGTTCTGGCGATCGTCATCGGTCTCGCGACGCTGCTCGCGATGAGCGGGCTGACGGTCGTCGGACCCAATGAGGCCCGCGTCGTCCAGTTCTTCGGACGCTACGTCGGATCGGTCAGCGAGCCCGGGTTCGTGAGCGTCATCCCGCTCGCGGACAAGCAGACCATCTCCCTGCGCATCCGGAACTTCGAGACGCAGACCCTCAAGGTGAACGACGCCGACGGCAATCCCGTCGAGATCGGCGCCGTGGTCGTCTACCGCGTCGTGGACAGCTTCAAGGCGGCGTTCGCAGTCGACGACTACGAGCAGTACGTCGCCACCCAGTCGGAGGCGGCGGTCCGGCACCTCGCGACCATCCACCCGTACGACGCACACGAGGCCGACCGCATCAGCCTGCGTGACGGTGCGACCGTCGCCGAAGAGCTCACAGACGAACTTCGCGAGCGGACCGAGTCCGCGGGCATCGAGATCATCGAGGCCCGCATCACGCACCTCGCGTACGCACCGGAGATCGCACAGGCGATGCTCGTCCGCCAGCAGGCGTCGCAGGTGGTGGCCGCTCGTCAGCAGATCGTCGAAGGCGCCGTCGGCATGGTCGGTCTTGCGCTCGATCGGCTCAGCGACCAGGGCATCGTTGAACTCGACGATGAACGTCGTGCGCAGATGGTGTCGAACCTGCTTGTCGTGCTGTGCGGCGACCGCGCCACGCAGCCGGTTGTGAACGCGGGCTCGCTGTACGCATGACCGCTCCCAGACGGGAGTCGAAGAAGGTCCTGCTGCGACTCGACCCCGATGTCCACGCCGCCATCGCGAAATGGGCGGCCGACGACCTGCGCAGCATCAACGCGCAACTGGAGTACGCGCTGCGTCTCGCCTTGAAGGAGGCGGGACGCAGCCCGCGTCAGTGAACCGGGCGTGTGCAGCTCGACGCGCCCGCGACGAGGGAGCACCACACCGCGGGTCGCGTCGGGCGGTACGTTCGGCCGACGCCGTTGGCGGCCGTCACCTGGCGGTATGCCGCCACGCCGTCCGTCGGGCGGCGCGTCAGTGTCGGGTCGGTCTTCACGTCCACCGTGTACAGGCCGAACCGTGACGCGAAATTGCCCCACTCGTAATTGTCGGTCAGCGTCCAGTAGTTGAAGCCCATGACCGGCATGCCGTCGTCGTGGGCGCGCTGAATCCAGTACGTCATGTCTTTGAGATGATCGGATCGTCGGTAGCCGTCGGCGCGGGGTCGCCCGTCCTGGGTGACGAGTCCGGCCTCGACGATGTAGAGCGGCTTGCCTGGGAATCGTTCGTGCAGGTCGCGCAGCGCATAGTAGATGCCGTCGGCCGCCATCGACGCGTCCCACATCCGGTCGATCGCAACGTTCGCGACAGAGAGATCGGTCGGCGTCGCGGAGTAGTAGTAGTCGATCCCGACGAAGTCGAGTTTGTCGGCGATCCTGTTCAGAACGGTCTTGTCGATGATCGGCTCGGCTGCCGGAATGTACGCGATGTTCGACGACACCAGCGCTTTCGTGTCACGCGCGTGGATGTAGTCGTAGATCGAGCGATGCACCCGCACGATGCGGTCGGTCATCGCCGGGACGTCGCCGATCCCGATTCCGCCGTGCATCACTTCTTTCATCACGTACGCGGTAGGCTCGTTGATGCTGATCCAGAGCGGATGGACCTTCGCGTAGCGGTCGACGATCATCCGATTGTGCTGAAGCCACCTCGCGGTGATGCCCGACCACGCCCAACCGCCTCGGTCGGCCACCCACGCCGGGTACACCCAGTGGTCGAGAGTGATCATCGGCCGCATGCCCGCCGCGACGATAGACGCGATCAGGTCGTCGTAGTACGCGAGTTCTTTGCGGTCTATCCGGCCAGGCCTCGGTTCGACGCGCGCCCACTCGATCCCGACGCGATAGACCTTCACGCCGAGGCCCTTGGCCAGCTGGATATCGGACTTGTATCGGTGGCGGAAGTCGATGGAGTTCCCGATCTTGTCCGTCGTCTTTCCCTGCGCGATGTACCGCGTCCAGTTGCTGGGAGGCGAGTGCCCCTCGGCCTGGAATCCGGACGACGCCACACCCCACAGGAAGTCGGAGGGCAGCGGCCCGACTCCCTCCGCCGCGTTCGCGGGGGCGAGAGGTGCGAGTAGGAGCACGGCAGCGGTGATCAGGACAGTGAGACGCCTTCGCATGTCGCCAGTATGTGCTGATCGAACGATCGTGTTGGCGATTCGGGCGGATTCGGTGCCGACGACGTCAGCGGGGTGCGGGAACGATCTGCTTGATCAGCGCGGCGATCGGATCGACCGGGGCGCGCTTCGTCGGCGAGGCATTCGTCCTGGTGAGAGTCGGTGTCGGGTCGGGCTCGTCGGATGAGCCGGCCGATCCGCTGGTCGAGCCGTTGTCCGAGGATCCTGACGATCCATTGTCGGACGAGCCGGCACCGCCGAAGATGTCGGTGCCGAAGTGAAGGCCGTTGCTGAACGAGACCCGGATCAGATCGCGCTGGAACTCCGGCACGAACGATGACCCGAGCACCTCGCCGACCGCGGGCGGCAGGTCGACGAGATCGCCGACACTGTCGATCAATCCGGTGAGGCCGTCGCCGATGGGGGCGATCAAGCGGACCGAGAACGGATTCTTCACCGCGAACCAGACCGGGCCGTCGCCCTCCTGGTAGCGCTGGAACAGGAACCCGACGCTCGTGCACGAATCGATGTTGGCGCCGCTTCGGTCGGTGACCTGCGCCGATCCGTACAGGGCGGTGCAGACGGCTCCGTCGTTCGGGTCAGCGGTGGCCGTCGCACTGGAGATGCCGAGGAGTGCGGTGGCGCGGGCGTTCCGACCCGACAGCGGGTGATTGGACGATGCGATCGCGATGCCGCCCGGCAGTGCGTTGGTTGTCGCGCTGTTAGCTCCCACGCCACCGACCGCGAGGGACACGCCCACTCCGAGCAGCCCGTTGGCGTACGCGGTGCCGGCGCCGGTGGCTGCGGAGACGGCGATGCTGGCGATCAGGTTCGACGACGATGTGGCGTCGCCGCCGAGCGCCGCGATCGCGGTGTTCAGTCCGTTGCCACGAATAGTCGACGTGGTGCCGATCCGCAGGCCGAACGTGATGGCCTGGTTCATCGAACTGAGAGTGTCCGAGCCGATCAGCGCGTCCACTCCGCGGGCGAGGAGCGATGGGCTGGAACCGCGACAGTCGGCGGTGATGGTGACAGTGGTGCCGACGATCGGAACCCGCCACGAGGCGTCGGCCAGTTCGGGATCGCCTGCCGCGCAGGTGGCGGACGTGCCGGGGTCGACGTTCGCGTGTGCCGGCGGGGCGGTGGGAGCGACGAGTGCGAGGGTCGCCGCTACCGCGGCCAGGCCCAACAGTTTGGAGGTGTGCTGTACCGAGACGGTCATGAGCATCGATTCTGATGTGGGGGTAGTCGGACATTTCGACGTTAGGCCCGATCTCGGCTGCGCGTGGGAGAATTCGAGGCTTGACCTTCACACTGTGTGAAGGTCTTGGGTGGACGGTGAAGGAGGTGGTCCACATGACCGCACAGCTCATCCGAGCCCTCGCCGACGAGAGGGCGTCCGTCCGACTGCAGGCCGCGATGGCGGCAGGCACCGATCCCGACAGCGCGCTTCTCGACGCGCTGATCGACCGGTGCCGTGTGGAGCCGGACTTCTACGTCCGGGACATGCTGACCTGGGCCATCACACGTCTGCCTGCTGCCGGCACCGTGCCGGTCCTCATCAACGAGCTCGATTCGCCGATCGCGCAGGCGAGAAGCCAATCGCTGCACTCGCTGTCGAAGATCGGCGACCACGCCGCGTGGCCGTACATCACCCGGGATCTGTTGACAGACGCCGAGGTCGAGGTGGCGCGGGCGGCGTGGCGTGCTGCGGTGATCGTCGTTCCCGTCGACGAGCGGACCGGTTTGGCTGCGATACTGGCCACACAGTTCGGTCGCGGCGACACCGACGTGCATCGGAGCCTGAGCAGAGCGTTCGTTGAGCTCGGGTCTGCGGCGGCGCCAGTGGTGCAAGCTGCGCGACGGTCGTCGGACCCGATCGTTCGTGGACACGCCGCAGCTACCGAGCAACTGATGAACGACCCGGAGTCGGCGTTCGGTTTCGACGTCGACGCCGCCAAGCGGATCGCCGCACTCGGTGCGGCGGCCGACGACATGTGAGGCGACCATGCGAATCGGTGAGGTGGCTCGACGCTCCGGCGTGAGCGCCAGGATGTTGCGTCACTACGATTCGCTCGGCTTGGCGAGCCCGAGCGGGCGGTCGTCGGCCGGGTACCGGGAGTACTCGGCCGACGACATCGCCGCGATCTTCCACGTCGAGAGCCTCCGTGCGCTCGGGCTCTCGCTCCGCGAAGTGGGGCAGGCGCTGGACGATCCCGATTTTCGGCCGGCCGACCTGGTCTCCGATCTTGCGCTGCGTGCGGAAGCGCGGATCGCGCGGGAACAGGAACTGTTGTCGCGCCTGCGCCAGGTGGCCGACGCGGGGCCGGAGGATTGGGAGCAGGTGCTCGGCGTCGTCGCGCTGTTGTCGGGATTGGAGTCCGCGGACGCGGGCAGTCGGCAGCGGGCGGCGCTGACCGTCTCTGGGACCGATCTGCCTTCCGACGCTCTGGTCGCCGCGATGCTGTCGGAGGAGGACGAGAACGTCGCGGGCGCCCTTCGGTGGGCTGTGGTCCGATCGAGCGACGACGTGGTCCCACTGTTGGCCGAGGCGCTCGGTGATTCGGATGCTCACCTGCGTCGACGCGCTGTTCTCGCGCTCGTCGACATCGATTCGGACGCGTCGTCGGAGGCCTTGCGGACGGTTGTCGCCGACCCCGATCCGACGGTGCGGAGTCGTGCGACGCAAGAGTTGGCTGTTCGTGGCGACACTGCTGTGATCCCCTTGCTCGTTGACCGGGTGATCGACGGTGTCGCCGACGTGGACGCCTCGGAGGCGTTGGCCGCGGCCGGCGATCAGGCGATGGTCGTCGGCCGTCTCGTCTCCGCGCTGGACAGCGCTGACGCCGGGATTCGGCGCCGCATCGCGCAGGCCCTCGGGGAGGTCGGAGGCCCCGACGCCCATGCAACACTGCTGCGGCTCGTCGATGATCCGGACCGCGGGACGGCCGTCACGGCCCGGTATCTCATCGATTCACAACGAGAGTGATGACGACTGCTACGGCGCGAGGCCCCGCGCGATCAGGTTGATGACGTTCTCGTAGTTCTCGTCCATCGTCGCGCCCGGCGGTGTGGGCGATGCGAGTTCGAGGCTCGTCGCACCGTGAACGCACGACCACACCTGCATGGCGATCGAGCCCGGGTCGTCGTCGCGGATGATCCCTCCCACCTGGCCATACTGAACGATCTCCACGAGGGCGGTGAACGCGGCGGATGCCACCGCGATGTCGGGGGCGCACTGTCCGCCGAACATCAGGGAGTAGAGGGTCGGGTTGGCGAGGGCGAAAGCGCGATACGCGCGGCCCGATGCCAACAGCCTGTCGGTGGGGTCGTTGTCAGCGGCGGCGATGGCCTGCGCGAACTCTGCGAAGCCGTCGTTGACGGCGGCCGTCAGCAGGCCGTCCTTGCCGTCGAAGTGGTTGTAGACGCCCATCGGTGCAACGCCGGCAGCCGCGGCGACCGCGCGCACAGTCAATCCGCTCGGTCCCTCGTTCTCGAGGATCTGTCGTGCGGCCGCGAGGAGAGACGACCGGACCTGTGCGGCAGGGGTGCGTCGGCTGACTGGAGAGCGCGGCATGTGGTCCACCTTACTAGAACGATGTTCTACAAAATCCTTGACCTGCATTGTAGGACGGCGTACTACTGTTTTGGTACGTCGTTCTACAACGGAGGAACTGATGAGAACCAAATGGCTCGCCCTCGCGGCGCTCTGCTTCGCAGAGTTGCTGGTGATGGTCGACAACACGATCGTGAATGTGGCACTGCCGACGATCAGCCGTGATCTGGACGCGGGGATCTCTGGACTTCAGTGGGTCGTCGACGCGTACACGCTGGTGTTCGCCGGACTCCTTCTGACCGGCGGCTACCTCGGCGACCGCTTCGGGCATCGCCGGATGCTGCTCGGCGGCATCGTCGGATTCGTGGCGGTGTCCGTGGGCGCCGCCCTCGCCGGTTCCCTCGGCGAGTTGATCGCCGCCCGTGCCGGTCTTGGACTGTTCGCCGCTCTGGTGTTCCCCGCGACGCTGGCGTTGATCGTCGGCATCTTCACCGACCCGAAACAGCGGGCGGCGGCGGTCGGCGTCTGGGCCGCGACGTCCGGCATCGCCATCGCGATCGGACCGGTGCTCGGCGGATGGCTGCTCGAACACTTCTCGTGGTCGTCGGTGTTCTGGGTGAACGTCCCGTTCGGAGTGATCGCCTTCGTCGCGGTGGTCGCTGTGATCCCCTCGCGTGGACTTGATGCTCATGCGTTGCTTCCGCGGTTCGACGCTGTGGGCGTCGTGCTGTCGATCGCCGGTCTCGGCCTTCTCACGTACTCGGTCATCGAAGGTCCTGCCGCAGGTTGGGGATCAGCGCGAACCATTGTCGGACTGCTGGCATCCGTCGTGATCCTCGCGGTGTTCGTCGTTCACCAGCAGCGCGTCACGAATCCGATCTTCGACGTCCGACTGTTCGCCAATCGGCGGTTCGCGGCTGCCGCAGGGATGGTGGCCGTCGCGTTCTTCTCCCTGTTCGGGTTCATCTTCCTGATCACTCAATACTTCCAGGCAGTGCAGGGATACAGCCCGCTGCAGGCCGGCATCCGCACGCTGCCGTTCGCTGTGGTGGTGGCGGCGCTGTCGCCGTTCGCGATGGCTGCGTCGCACCGCTTCGGTCCGCGACCCGTTGCGGTCTCGGGTGCGCTGCTGATGGCTGCCGGCTTCGGGCTCGTTCAGTTCGTCGGCATGGAGTCGACGTACTTCGGCCTGATCATCTGGTCGATGATGCTGATGGCGGCGGGACTCGCGCTGATCTCCGGTCCGTGCACCCAAGTGATCATGGATGCACTCACACCCGAGCAAGCCGGAGCCGGTTCGGCGGTCAACGACACGACGCGTGAGATCGGCGGAACGTTGGGCGTCGCCGTCCTCGGGTCCGTGTTGACCTCGGTGTACGCGGCCGATGTCGCGGACCGCCTCACTGCGATCGGCGTGCCCGCATCCGTGCGGGAGACTGCCGAGCAGTCGGTGATGGCTGGCGTCGCCGTGTCCGAACGCGCCCCGGGTGATGCAGGACGGGCCGTGCACGACGTGGTGTCGTCGGTGTTCATCGACGGGCTCGCCCAGGCCACCTGGGTCGCGGTGGGCGTATCAGTTCTCTCCGCGGTGATCGGGGCGTGGGCGCTGCGCGCACCCTGTGTCGAGGCGGCCGAGCCCGAACCCGAGCTCGTCGGCTGACGCCTACACCGAACGCGCTCGTCGAGCGGCGGAGTCCTTCTGCTCGTTGAGCGAAGGAAGTGAGTCGAAGCGTCCTGCCGAATACACGAACCCAGGAGTCTCACGCCAGCCTTTATGACCCGTCAGGCCGTGGGCTCGTGGACGTAGTTCGGCGGTGGGGGACGACCTTTCGACTCACTCAGTTCGCTCAAGGAGCAGTGGTGGTCAGGCCTTCTTCTTGGTCCCCGGGAGCACGCCGGCGTCGATGACGGCCTTGACGTACGGCCGCATCCGGGCGACCAGATCGTCGGCGCCGGGGGCCGACCACACGTTCTCGCCCAGCGCGTCGGTGGTGGCTTCGATGTCGTCGTACAGCGCTGCGCCGTCGGCGGTGAGGCGATGCCCGTCGTCGGTCCGTTCGGCGATGCCGCGTGCGACCAGTCGATCGACGGATGCCTCCCAGTCGGTGTCCGACCAGCCTCGGGTCAACTGCGTCAGTCGGCGTCCCATCGCGCGGCGACGGATGGTCGGGTCGAGCAGCGTCGACTCGTGGAACGTGCAGGCGTCGATGCCGTCGAGCCCGTGGCCGACGAGCACTGAGATGTGGTTGTCGCCGCGCCATTCGCGCAGGATCGCGACGTTGTTCCAGAGGCGCAGCAGGTCGTTGCTGTTCGGCGGCGTCGACGTCGACCATGCGGCCGCCAGTGCCCGTCCGCCGAGCGGCAGGTCGGAGGCGAGTCGGCCGAAGCCGTCGGCGAGTTCGGTGATCTCGGGGTTGTCGGCGAGGTCGCCGAGGATGTCACGGAGCGAGGCGTCGAGCATCGCGAAGCGACGATCTGCGATCTTCTGGAGGCCGGCGGACCGCGCGGTCGCCCATCCGGCCGTCACTGTGGCCGGTGCGAAGTTGTAGAACGTCGAGATCACGACCTCGGGCGCGCAGTCGCCGAGCGGTGCGCCGCGTGCGCCTAGGTAGAACGACGACGGGTCGACGCCGGTGTCTTTGAGAGCGTCGCCCATTCCGGGGTTGAAGTAGGCGAGGACGTGAAATGGCTCGAGGGACTCGTACGCGGTCCGTGCAGCGGTCATGCCTCCACCATCTGTGTCTCGTCGAGTCGTGTCAACGGGCGGCCTACTGGCCGCGAAACAACTTCGGCACTCCACGCCGCGCTATTCGCGGTGGGGAGTGCCGAAGTTGTCGAAACCGTCAGTAGCTTCGTGCGAAGCCGAGGACGTCGTCCACGTACTCCATCGAGTTGTAGTAGCGCAGGATCGCGGTGACCCGGTCGCCTGCCTTGCGCATGTCGACGCGATCCTCGCAGAGGTAGCGGGCCGTGGTGAGGGCGGCGTCGAAGAGGTTCTGCGGGTCCTTCTTGCCGTCGCCGTTCCCGTCGGCGGCGTAGTGCTCCCAGGTGGACGGGAGGAACTGCATCGGCCCGACGGCGCGGTCGTACGTGGAGTCGCCGTCGAGGCGTCCGCCGTCGGTGTCGGAGACGACTCGGTTGCCCGCGAGGGAGCCGTCGAGCGTCGGGCCGTAGATCGGGGTGCGCAGCTTGCCGTTGCGGAAGGTGTCGCCGAGGTTGGCGTGGTGCGACTCGACGCGCCCGATGCCCGCGATCAGTTTCCAGTCGATGTGGCAGCGGGGTGTCGACTTCGCCATCGACGCCTCCGCCGAACGGTAGGCGTCGAAGTTCACGCGCGGAACGAGTCCCTTGGACACAGACGCGGGAACTCGCGGCGGTGCGACCGGACGGGTGAGCGCTGCCTTTCGGACCTGCACCTGTGTCGTGGGTGCGGGGGCCTGGGCAGGCTCCGGCTGCGGCTGGACGTGCGCCGCTTGGACGACGGCGGGAGCCGCCGCCTGTTCGGCGGTGCTCGCCGCCGCACCCGTCAGAAGGGCGGCGACGGGAGCGACGCCGGCCATTGCGAGCACGACGGTCTTGCGGAGGGGGCGGTGCGGATGCATGGTCTCCCAGGGGTCGGGGAAAGTTCTCCTCGTCGGCCACCCGAGGTGGGGGAGGCGGTGCGACACATGCGTCGCGTCCGATCGAGGACTGCCGACGAACGTACATGAATCCGCGGTCTTGTTGTTATCTAGTCGTTATCAA
Source organism: Gordonia malaquae NBRC 108250 (assembly GCF_000344135.1). Classification (GTDB taxonomy): domain Bacteria; phylum Actinomycetota; class Actinomycetes; order Mycobacteriales; family Mycobacteriaceae; genus Gordonia; species Gordonia malaquae. The sequence goes on from NZ_BAOP01000041.1 coordinate 20,681, forward strand.
AAGTGGTGATTCTCAGGAGCCGGGCAGCGCACCCGCAGGTCATCCAGCGGAAGGTCGCCCAGTGTGAGACGGCGCACGTCATGGCATGTACTTTTCGGGATCGCGTTGATCGTCCGAGTCGGCGTGCTTGCTCGCGAGCGTCGAGCCGCTCGTGCAGTCGCTTGATCTCAATCCGCAGTTCGTTGACCAATGCTTGAGTGGCGGCTTCTTGGTTCTTGGCGTCGTCGATCCGTTCGATGAGCCAGGATGCGACGGTGGCGGTGACGACACCCAGAAGTGCGATTCCGGCCAGCATCAACGCTGCGGCGACGAATCGGCCAGACGTGGTGACCGGATACCGATCGCCGTATCCGACAGTCGTCATCGTGGTGATCGACCACCAGAGCCCGTCTCCGATGCCATTGATTGTGGCTCCGGGCCGGCCCCGTTCCGCATCGGTGATGGCGAGTGAGGAGAGTATGAGGAGGAGTGTTGTGCCGCCGGCCGCATAGGTGACGACTCGGCCGCGGAGGGTGTTCGTACCGGCGCGGTGTGCGATGGACAGAAGCGCGACGAGTCGCAACGCGCGAAGCGGTCGGAGCACTGGGATGGCCAGAATCAGCGCGTCGAACCAGTTGTGGCGAATGAAGTACCTCTTGTTGCCTGTCAGGATCAGGCGCGCCAGGTAGTCGAGAGCGAAGATGATCCAGGCGACGATCGTCGCCGCGGTACACGCAGACTGCCAGCCTGGACTGAGATCTTGCTCAACGATCGGTGTGCCGTAGGCGACCAAGAACGCTAGGGCGGCAACAGCGAGGATCGGTTCGGAGCGACGCTCCCATTCGGCTCGACGGGAGATCAGAGGTGGCCGTCCGTTCACGCGGTCCGATGATTTCGTCATGGCGGAGATTCTTACTGACCGCGAGCGCTCATCGAGAACAACTGAAGGCAGGCATTCCGAGGCAGGGGTTGATCGGTCCCGACCAGGGGGTTCGATGGAGCCGATGACGGGAATCGAACCCGCACTCTCAGCTTGGGAAGCTGTATTTTTGGTACGATAGAGCCAGGTTGAAATACGTAACAGCAGGTCAAAGGCTATGCGCGGTGGGCTAGCGTACGCTGGGGATACGCAGACGTAGGAGTAAGGATAGGAGTAAGCCGTGGCGAGAGGGAAAAGGCGACGTCGAGAAAAGGGTGACGGGGGACTTCACCAACGCGCCGACGGCATGTGGATCGCCCAAGTCTGGCGCGAGGACGGCACCCGATACCAGCGCGGCCGCAAACGCTACGACGACGCACTCGCCGAACTCCGCAAGATGGTCGACGAAGTGAACCAAGGAATCGACCCAGCACGCGGCGTCGTCACCGTCACCGACTGGCTCACCGAATGGTGCCGCGACATCGCGCCCCGGCGAATCAAACCGAACACCCTCGACACCTACCGGTCCTGCATCAAGAACAACATCGTTCCGCACATCGGAACCAAGCCAATCGGCTCACTCCAGCCACGCGACATCCGCGCAATGCACACCAAAATCACCGCCACCAGATCCACGCGCACCGCCCAGATCGCATTCAACATCCTGTCCAAAGCGCTCGACGACGCCACCAACGAACGACTGATCACAGCGAACCCATGTGGCCGCATGGACCGCCCGGAGTCTCGCAGTGAAGAGCGCGACCCGCTCACCGTCGACCAAGCACGTGCAATCCTCCTGCATGTCGCACAATCCGGCGACCCGCGCGCCGCCGCACGATGGTCACTCGCACTCCTCACCGGGGCCAGGCAGGCGGAAGTACTCGGACTCACTTGGGACCGCGTCGACCTCGATCATGATCAGATCGACATCAGTCACCAACTTCGCCGCATCAAGCTCGTCAAGGGTTGGGGTCGGCCCACTGACCCCGTGTATCCGCGGGAGGCGTTCGACGTCCGGCCGGAGTTTGAGTTCACGCCGGTGTGGCGTGGTGCCTGCCTCGTCGACACCAAGACCCGCGGGTCACGCCGCATCATCCCTCTGCTCACTCCTGTGCATGCGGCACTGGAAAGCCTCGGCGGTCCGTCGCCGCGATCTGGGCTGGTGTTCACTCGAGAGGACAGTACGCCGACTGTGGCCGCCGACGACACAACCGAGTGGCGGCAGCTATGTGTCGATGCCGGTATCGTCGCCAAGATCGACGACGCACCCGACCAGCACGCCAGCCGCAACACCGTCGCCACTCTCCTGCTCGAAGCGGGAGTCGAAGAGTCGGTGCGCATGCAGATCCTTGGGCACACAACGGTCACCGCGCACCGCGGGTACGTGTCGACATCCACTGACGTGACGAGGGCTGCGCTCGGCAAGATGGAGACCATGCTCAAGCTTGAAGGCTAGGCACGCCCGGCGATCCTCCGCAGCCGGTTCACGACGACTGGCGCGTAGGCGAGAGCTTCGGGGTCGCGACACAGGTTCGCCACTCGCTGCCAGTACCGCGTGACCGACAGCCCGAACTCTTCACGGACCGCCGCGGCGTGGGCGCCCGGCGATGAGAACCGGCGGCCGGCGAAGTCGAGTAGTCTCCGGTCGTCGTCGGTCATGCCGCCCACGACCAATCGCCATCAGTGGCCGCCTCGATCTGCGCGACCTCGATCGGGTCGAGGTTCAGCATGCGCGTGTGGGCGGCCTGCTTGTCCACCCACCAGTGGTCGGCGAGCTCCTCGGTGGTGGGGTGTCGAAGCCAGCAGAAAGCGTCGATGATCTGCTCGACAGTGATGAGTCGGCGCGCGGTGATCCGCTCCACTTCGGCCTCGGTGGCGTCCGGGTATTCGATGTGGGTGATCTCGTGGGTGAGCGAGGTGCGTCGCTCGCGCTGTGAACTACCGCGGCGGATCCAGATGGTTGTCTCGCCGAGGAGTCCCATTGCTTCGCCTGCGAGGTGGCGGGTGCAGTCGATGACGAGGTGGGGGTATTGGTCCCTCGCCCAGTGCCATGGATGCCAGCTGTTCATGTCCGGTATGAGACCACAGCCCACCGACAAAAACGGCTGTGACCAGGAACTACACGAATGTCATTCGTGTAGTCGTGCACAACCTAGCACTCGGTGTTACTGTTCAGTCAAACGTTCCACCCCGCCGACAAGAGCCCCTGGGCTTTCCCTCTTGGGTAGGCGGGGTGGTCATCTTTTCCAGTATCGCGTGTGTCCACTCTGGAACAGGTTGAAGTCGGTCCACTGAACCTTCGCCAGCCGCGCACGCGGCTCTGAGTCGCCGACTTCGAGATGTCGATACAGCGACCATGAGAAGTAGTCAGCTATCTGGCCGTTCAGTTCGGACTTGACTGGATGGAACAGAAGCCGAAACTTCACGTCGAGCTTCTTCAAGTTGGGCACGACCGCCTGCTTGAACGCTCCCTGCTCCTTCTTGGTCAGTACTGAGTCAAAGACCATGACGATCTGCGTGTAACGGTCGCTGTGAACTCGTCCGACGTACCGCCCCATCGCGTTGCCGAACAGCGAGAACAGTGCGACCTTGTTCTGCTTCGAATGGTGCGCGTACGCCTTGTCGATCCACAGCGAGTGCACTTTGATCGTTGTGATGGTGCTGATTGTGTCAGCTACGCGCTTGCGGGTTCCGACCGAGTTCTCGGTGGCGTGGAACTCGAAATGCTCACTCCCCTTGGCCATCTGTTGGTACTTCAGATTCTGGATCACGGACGCCGATGCGCACGGATCGTCAGTGACGACCGCAGACAGAACGAAGTGCTGACTGCCCTTCTTGTCGAAGGTCATATCCCCAGACTCGTCCATGAACACGTACAGGGTCTTCTCTGGCGGAGCTTCTTCTACAGGGGCTAGCCCCGCCGCCACAACTTCTTCCCACGGATCCTCCATATGGGCCCAAGGATCGAAATCGGGCGGCTCGAGCGTGGGGGCCTCAAACTCCGGAGGTTCGCTCGTAGGCGGCTCGAATCCTCCCCAGGGGTCATCGCCCCAATGGTCGCTCACTCGGTGTCCTGGTTCTCTTCGCCGATGTCGTTGGTGCCGTAGTATCCGGCCGGGTCGTCGGGCGCGAACCTCGGGTCACGGGTACGGGCCGCGATCGCATCCTCCGGCGACTCCTCGCGCGCAGAAGATCCAGCCTCACGCCTTGATCGACGCTCCGACAAGTCTGTGGGCTTGACGTCGTTCTTCTGGTCTTCGGTGCCCTGTGCTCGCGCGGCCGGCGTCGGATCGGCGGTGTCAGTGGCAGGTTGTTCGGCATTGGAGACTCCAGGACTCTCGACGAAGCTCCGGATGAGCTCGTCTAGGGCTCGCCGCTGCCGCATCCCGAGCCGGTTGGCTTCGGCGGGCGGGACGTAGGGGTCAAGTTCTCCCGGTTGAAGTCCAGCCGCTTCGCGAAGCTCCGGCATAGGGATGCGCAGTAGCTCGTGAAACGCCTGAAGAACTTCTTCACTCGGCCTGGCCGGGTGCGTGCCGTTGCGGTAGTTGTCGATCGTTCCGCGTGACACCCCCGACGCTTCGGCGATCTTCCGGTTCGACATCTCAGGGAACCGTTCAGCGAAGTGCCGATTGAGTAGTTCGCTCAGTGCGCTCACGGCTACGAATCTCCAGTGTGGATGGTGTGTTGGCAACTAGAACTGTAGCCACCTCAGCTACAAAAACCATCGATGTAATTCGGTGCGCTGCACGTAAGCGACGAATCCCACTCTTGCGCATGTAGCCGCCCCCAGCTACATTGGCTATTGCCAACGTAGCCACTAGCCGATACAGTCAGGAGGTGACCATGACAACGACCTACCCCCGGAGGGAGGTGTACATGAAGCTCATCAGCAAGGACGCGCTTCGCGCCTACATGGACGCTCGAGGATTCTCGAACATGACGCTCGCTCGCAAGGCGGGTGACGAGAAGTATCGATCAACCATCAGCCTGCTCCGCGCGCCGAACGGCCGCACCACGTGCGGTCCCAAGGTTGCCGGAGCGATCGAGAAGGCGCTCGGAGCGCCGCCCGGTTCTCTTTTTGTGGTCGAGATGGCAAATGACAACGTGACCAATCGCCGACCTGCTGCATGAAAAACCCCCGCCGGACGGGGCGGGGGCAGACACATCAAGGAGTAACAAGATGCACGATCAGAATACCGCAGTAGAGGTTCGGGTCCCCGGATCGTCACTGCCGCTCTACACAGACGGAAAGTCGCTTGCTGCGATGAAGCCGATCGTCGAGTACTTCGGACTCGACTACTCGGGACAGCTCCAGAAGCTCAAGTCGAAGTCGTGGACCTGCATGGGGAAATTCTCCACGCAGCTCCCCGGCGACACTCAGCGCCGCGAGGTTGTCGGCGTCGACCGCCGCACGCTGACGATGTGGTTGGCGACGCTCGACGAGAAGCGTGTCCGTGAGGACAAGCGCGACGAGCTCCGCGCGTACCAGTCGGAGGCGGCCGACGCCCTCGACGCCTACTTCCACAAGGGCGGCGCGATCAACCCGCGCATCACCGAGCACCAGGCGAACGCGCTCATCTTCCAGGCCCGCGCGCAGATGGAGTTGTGTCAGGCCGCACAGGGCCTCATCCACCCCGACCACCTTGAGGCGAAGGCCCGCGTGATCCTGGCCCGCGGCATGGGTGAGAACGCCGAACTCGATCAGGGCCGGCGCCCGCTCTACTCCAAGGACTTCCTGGGCGAGAAGAACCTCAGCGAGAAGCGCATGAAGTCGATCTCGGGAGTGTTCGGGAAGCGCTGCAAGGCCGCGTACATCGAACGGCACGGCGTCGAGCCGGGGAAGTATCCGCTCACCCTGTCGAACGGGCAGACCCGGGACGTGCTGGCGTACACCGAAGCCGACCGTGACCTGCTCGAACAGGTGTGGCGGGACTACTACGCGCCGATGACGCTGGAGGTCGAGGCATGAACAAGTCGGATGCGGTGAAGAACCAGTCGAACGTCCATGACGGCACCGTGCTGATCTCGCAGTTCGACAACGTGGCGCGTGACGGCGCGTACATCACGATCCTTGGTCGCGCCGAGACGGGCGCGGCGGAGGAGATGCCGACGATCGTCGCGTTCGACCTCGCTGACCTTGCCAACGTGACCAATCGCCGACCTGCTGCATGAAAACGGCCTCGGTGCTGGAACACCGAGGCCGTCAAAGAAACAAGAACAGGAGAGTTCAAGTGCACACACAGTCTATCGCGCTGACGGGGGACGTTCTACCTCCCGACGTTGGCACCCGAGTCGCAGAGTTGCAGCGACTCGATGATGCGGAGGGGCAGGCGCGTGCAGTGACGGCGATGCTGTCCCACGCCCGCACAGGCCTGCTCGCCGCAATCGCGGCGCATGACCTGCCGCAGATCGTGGAGTTCAAGGCGAAGGCCGCGGCCATCCAGGAGATTGCGAAGCAGGTACGGCTTGGCAGGGACATGCAGCTTGACGCCGCCGAGTTCGTCCGGCGCGCTGAGCGTGGTCTCGGCGTGGCGATCCGCGAGGGGCAGGCGCGCGGCGAAATTGAGACCGCTCGCGAGGGCAAGGTCCGTGGCGCTGCCACCCGCGATCATCGTGTTGATAACACGATGATCAAGCCGAAGCCGACTGATTTCGCCGACACGAACGAACTAAGCGGAAATGGCGCGGGAATCTACTCGCTGACCGACAACGTCTCCGACGATCAGTTCGAGGAAGCGCTCACCGAAGCCAAGGATGAGGGCAACCTGTCCCGCGCGAATGTCGCGCGCAAGGCGAAGGCCAAGGCCGAGGAACTCAACGGCGACCTGACCGCGTCCGACATCGTCCATCTCGCCCGCGAGATCCCGAGCATTCCGGGTCGACGTCACGCAGCGGTAGCTGCCGAGAAGTTCGGCATCTCCAAGCGCACCTATGAGCGCATCAAGCAGGTCGTCGACTCTGCCGAGAACGACATGACTGGCGAGGTCCGCGAGTACGCCTCGTGGCTTGTTGGCGACCTCGACTCTCGGCGCATCACCCCGACCGAAGCTGAGAAGTCGCTCGCCGAGTTCCGGTCGGAAATCGATGCCGACGTTGCGCCCAACCCGGACAGCACGCCTCGCCCGTTCAAGAAGTCTGACGCCGAGATGCTCGCCGAGATCACGAGCAGCCTCACCACCTTCGCGGACCTCATCAAGTGGATTCGCCCCAACCGCATCGACAGCGAAGAGGCGAACGCCCTCGCATCCCAGGCCCGCACCGCATGGCGCGCCATCAACAAGCACCTCAAGGAGATCGAACAGTGAACAACCAGCGCATCGAGTTCACCAGCCGCATCGGGTGGGTCCGACTCGACCAGATGAACATCAGTCCCGTCGCCCAGCGCACACTCAATCAGCCGTGGGTTGACACCCTCACCAAAGACTTCAACCCCGACGTCATGGGCATGATCCACGTCTCCAAGCGAGACGGCTGGTACTACGTCGTCGATGGCCAGCACCGCCGCGCTGCCGCCATCCAATGGCTCGGCTCCGACCAGCAGGTCCAGTGTCACATCTACGAGAACCTCACCACTGCCGACGAGGCCGCACTGTTCCTCAAGCTCAACGCAGTGAAGGCCCAGAGCCCCATGTCCAAGTACAAGGTGGCACTCACCGCCGGCAGTCCGATCGAGACCGACGTGGACCGCATCGCGAGATCACTCGATCTGGTCATCGGGACGAGCAAAGACCTCGAAGAGATTGGCTGCGTCACCGCCCTTCTGAACACGTACCGGAAGTCCGGCCCCGGCTCACTCTCGTTCTCTTTGCGCGTCATCCGCGACGCATACGGATTCGACGGCTTCCAGCGCGACCCGATCGCCGCCCTCGCCCTCGTCAAGGATCGCTACGGCAACTCGATCAACGAGGACAAGCTCATCATGCGTCTGTCGAAGGTCGGCATCGTCGAGCTCCGACGTAAGGCCCGCGACTGGCGAGAGACCACCGGCAACCCGGCGGCGCAGTGCTTCGCGCACACGATGATCATCTTCTACAACCAGGGCCGAGGCGACAAAGTTGAGCCCTGGTGGAACATCGGCGTGGTCGGTGCGGCATGAGCGACTTCGAGCAGAAGCTCCTCCAACTGATCCTCGAAGCACAGTTGGAGGAACTGTCCTTACTCGCTGCTCTGGCGCTCCAACACCAGGGGCATCGACGGTCCGAGACGGAGAAGGAGATCACGTCCATCCGTCGTCGATACATGAACGTTCGCGACGTGGGTGTTGAAGTCGAACGAGTCGATGGCCCGCAGGATTCCGTCGGCGGTGTCGCTGGTGATGGGGTAGCGCTGCCCCGCGAAAACGAGAGTGACGTCTTCGGTCATGGTTCTTCTCCTTGCTCTGGATGTGGAAATTCGAGCGTAGGAGACGCCGGTCGACGGGCGGGCGAGGATGCACGCCCGTCGACTGAACGGCCGACAGGTGGTGCGGCATGAGCGACTTCGACCGCATCCCGGCGCTGCTCGCGGAGATCGGGGCGGACTGCCCCTCGGCACCCAAGCGCCGCCTCTGGGCGGAACTCAGGTTCCACCCGATCCGCCGCCCAGACGTCCTCATCTACTGCGCCGACATCGACGAGTTTCAGGAGCAGTACTCCCGCACTCTCGACGTCAGTCACATCAACGGCGAGTCCGGGAAGTGGGCGTCGATCACGGTGACAGCTGGCCCCGCCGAGGATCCGATCGCGCTGCTGGAGCGCGCTCTGGATTTCGTCCGCACGGAAACGCCGGTGCCGCTGTGAGCGCGGCGAGGTGGGACGTCACCAGCGAGGCGGCGGCGGAGCTGTTCGAGAGGTTCGTCAATCGCGCGGTGGCCCACGCGGCGCAGGTCGCAGAGGGCCTTGTTCCGCGCGCATCCGAAGAAGGTTGGGCACCTGTCCTCGATGCCTGGCAGGCATTCCAGCAGGCACAGGCCGAACACCAGGAGGCATCGTGACCACACCACTGCTACATGGTCCGCGTGCGGTTGCGGAGCGGATGTTCGGCGATCCGACGCGGGAAGACTTCGTGGCCCGGCGCATGTCGTCGAGGCGGTGGCCGTCTCGGAAGATCGGCCGGTCCCGGTTCATGACGGACGGCGACATTCTCGAGGCTTTGGAGATTGAGGCTGTGGCGGCGGTGGAGCCTCCGAAGCCACGGCCGTCGGGGTTGTCCCCGCGGTCACGGATGAGGTCGGCGTGACGCGCGCTCTGCCGGTCCGTCCGGGCGAGCCGATCCCGACCGCGGAGGCTGGCGTCACCACGTCGTGCGACGTGGACGGGACGCTCGCGATCGCCGACACCCGCGTGATGGACGTGACTCTGGTCCGCCTGACGCCGGTCGCTCGTCGCCTTCTGGCGCAGCAGCTTCTCGCGTCGGCGGCCCACTCTGCCGAGCATGACGCGGTTGGTGACCGCTGCACAACACATCACCCACTAATTCTTCCCGGTCCGCCCTGTTGAGGGAGCGGGGCGGCCCGGGGCTTTTCTTGAAAGGAAATCAGCATGACCAGCAACAACATCGAGGCGACCGCTTCGGCGCAGCTTCTCAACGGGGACACCGTTGTGGTGGATCGGGTGGCGTGGGAGCGCTTGAACCCGGACCCGACACCGGACTACACGGACGGCGCATGGGCGTACTTCGGCGAGGTCGCACGGGCGCACACGTGGAAGTTGGGCGCTCCGAGGGTTTGGGCCGGTGACCACTGGGGCGATGCCGACACGGCTGAGCAGGCCGCGCTCGACATGCTTCGTGCGGTCGCTTGGGCACGGCAGGAGGCCCAGCCGTGAGCGCCTTGTGGCAGGACGCCGCGATCCTGATGTGCGCCATCGTCTTCGGTTGGGCGGTCGGCTTGGCGATGGGGATGCGCGACAGGCCCGGACCACTGCATGTCCCGGATGAGGCACACCCGGCGTTGGACGGTCCGCTCGGCGACATCGTCCGCAACGGAAAGGTGGTGCGGCGATGAGCATCGACCCCACCACCTGCAAGCCCGACGACGTGTTCCGCATCCGTGTGGGCGACCGCGTGTTCGTCGGGGAGCGCGTCGACCCCGAGGACTACCTGCAATGGCGCCTGAATCGACCCGCCTCCGTCTGGGTCCGCGACGTCGACGTCACCGTCCTGCACCGTCTCGTCCCCGAGGTCGACGATGTCGTCGACGCGGAGGTCGAAGAAGACTGGACGATCCTCCGCAAGGCAGCGGACGCGATCCTGCACAGCGGCTACGACCCGACCACGCTCACGACCGTGCTCGACGTCGCGGACTACCTCACCGGGCAGGCCGGACGTATCGAAGCGGACCACCGCGCCGCGCAGGAGAAGGCCGCAGCCGACGCCGCGCGGGAAGTGCTGATCGAGAAGGCGGCGCGCATCCAGTGCGACGGCTTCTACGGTCCGGGCGCGTTCGACGACCGGGCTCCTGATGACGAGGTCCGCAAGCGGTACATCGATGACTGCGCGCGACTCGCTGACGCTGGCCTTCTCGCCGAGCCGGGTGAGGCGTAATGACTCCCGTGTTCATCGGTGTCGCCGTGATCCTCGCCGCCACCGTCGCAGCCGCAGCCCTCATCCGCCGCACCGTCACACGCACCTACGCACGCGACGGCATCACAGCCCTCGAAGCGTACGCAAACCACCCGGCAAGCAGCGCGCCATGAGCCTCGAATGCCGCTGCTGCGGACTCCACGGCCACGAACCCAACTGCCCGATCCGCCTCGGCCACGACTGGTGCGAAGACTGCGGCCACACACGCTGCACCTGCATCACCGTCTACCGCTGGCCCGACGGCACCCTACACAACCAGCCCTGGCTCGACCCGAGCCTCTACCAGCCCGAAAGGACAGCGTCATGACCACGACGCTAGGACGCACCGGCATCGTCCACGACCTCCCCGAAGCCGACTACCACCGCGACCTCACCACACTGTCGTCCACCGGTGCCCGCATCCTCGCCACCCGGACACCCGCCGAGTACCGGCACGAACAGCAGAACGGACGCCCACCCAAGCGGGAGTTCGACTTCGGGCACCTCGTCCACCGCATCATCCTCGGCGCAGGAGCCGACATCGTCACCATCGACGCCGCCGACTGGCGCACCAAAGCCGCCAAGGAACAACGCGACCAGGCATACGCCGAAGGAAAGACGCCCGTCCTCGAAAAGGATCACCGCCGCGCAGAACGAATCGTCGAAGCGTTCCGCGACCACCCGACCGCCGCCGGCCTCATCACCAACGGAACACCCGAAGCATCCGTGTACTGGTCAGACGCCTGGTCCGGTGTTGCGTGCCGTGGCCGTATCGACTGGCTCCGCCCCGACGTGGCGGTCGACGTCAAGACCACCGCGTCGTCGTCGCCTGCGGCGTTCGCGAAGAGCGTCGCCGAGTACGGCTACCACCAGCAGGCCGCCTGGTACCTCGACGGCCTCCACGCCTGCGGGTGGGAGGGCCGCGACTTCGTGTTCGTCGTCGTCTCCACCACGCCGCCATTCCTGCCGTTCGTGGTGCGACTCGACGACGCGGCGATCACCCGGGGCCGCGAACTGAATGCGAAAGCACTGGAGCGGTACGCCGAATGTCGGCTCACCGGCCTGTGGCCGGGCCACGGCGACACCATCCACACCATCTCCCTGCCCGCATGGGCCGCGTGAAAGGCACCACCATGAGCAACGACCGCGAGTCGTGGCGACCAATCCCGGGGTGGGAGAACTTCTACGAGGTGAGTGACCTCGGTCGAGTTCGGAGCGTCAATCGCACCATCGAAACCCGGCCCGGAGTCTTCGCCAATCGACGAGGGCGAGTACTGACGCCGTCGCTCTCGCCAGACGGGTATGCGCACGTCTGGCTGTGCCGAGGCAACCGGCGGACATTTCAGAGGGTCAGTCGAGCCGTAGCTACAGCGTGGCACGGCCCCTGCCCCAAGGGTATGGAATGCAGGCACCTCGACGGCGACAAGACCAACAACACACCCGCGAACTTGGCATGGGGGAGTCGTTCGGAGAACACCCACGACAAAGTCCGCCACGGAACGCACCCGATGGCGCGCAAGACCCACTGCAAGCGAGGGCACCCGCTCAGCGGGCCGAACGTCTACATGATCAACGGCGGACGCCGATGCAGAACCTGTGTCAACCAGCAAAAGCGCGATCGCCGCGCACGGATCAAGCATGAAAGGAAAGTCGCATGACCAGCACAGACCTTGCCCACATCGGCGAGACCAGCATCCAGCAGACAGCAGCCAATCTGTCCTACGCGCACCAGATTGCTACCGCACTCTCGGCGACCGCGTTCGTACCGCAGCACTTCCGCGGCAAGCCCGAAGACTGCGCCGCCGCAATCCTCTACGGCTCGACCGTCGGCATGGACCCGATGACCAGCCTTCAGAACCTCTACGTCATCAGCGGAAAACCCGCGCTGTACTCACGCCCCATGGTCGGCATCGTCCTATCCCACGGCCACGAGATCTGGACCGACGAGGAGACCCCTGAGAAGGTCGTCGTCTGCGGCCGGCGTAAGGGGTCCAGCACCATCGAGCGATCCGAGTGGACGATCGAGCGCGCAAAGAAGGCCGGTTACACGTCGAACAAGAAGTACCAGACCGACCCTCGGTCGATGCTGTACGCCCGCGCATCCGGCGATGTTGCCCGTCGAGTCGCCCCAGACGCCCTCCTCGGAATGGCCTACAACGTCGAGGAACTCGAATTGTCCGATGAGCGTCCGGCTCCGCGGCCTGTGGAGTCGGAGTTGGTGGGCGCCCATGCTGCGCCTGCCGCACCGGAGTGCCCGATCCCTGCGGACTTCGCGTCGAAGATCGATTCGGCGACGAATGTGGAGTGGCTGGATTGGGCGCGTGGCCGCCTGGCTCAGCACGAGGCTGATTGGCCGGATGAGACGGCGGCGCTGTTGGCGCGTGTGAGTGAGCGTGAGCAGGAGCTCGCGGCGGAGCGGGTGGATGCTGCGCCGGCGGAGGCCGTGTCGGAGCCGACTGTGGATGACGCGCAGGCGACCATCGCCGACGTCCTCGACGCCGAGGTTGTCGCCGAGGCGGTGGCGTCATGAGCACGAAGCAGGGTCCGGCCCTGCGCGGCTCGAACATGACGGTCCAACCGCATCCCGTTTTGTCCCCGATCTCGGGCATGGCGTGGGTTGACCACGGCGCATGCATCCCACCGCGGGGCGGCAAGGATTGGACGCCGGAGCAGTGGGCCGCCCATGACCTGATGTGGCATCCGGAGAAGGGTTCGTCGTCGGCTGCGTATGCGGCGAAGGCTGTGTGCTTGTCGTGTCCGGTGCGGCGTGAGTGTGCGGCGGCTGGTGTCCGGCACAACATGGGTGGCGTGGTCGCTGGGGTGGCGGTGGACACGAAGGCGTCGTCGACGTCGGGTGGTTCGCGTGCTCGGGCGTTGCGTGCGCTGGCGAAGGTTGCGGGGCTGCCGGATTCGGAGGCGTCGCATCCGCGTGGCCTGGTTGGCGAGGTTCAGCGGATGGCTGGTCGGGGTGTTGCTCCGCCTGTGATTGCTGCGCATTTGGGTTGCCGGATTGAGACGGTGAACCGCCACATCAAGGCGATGGCGGTGACGGCATGACTGACGAGATTCCCGACGTCGTGTCCCGTGCCCGCGCCGCCCTCGACGGCATCACGCCCGAAAAGTGGGTGCACTACGACGACTTCCTTGGCGGTGTGCACACACTCGACGACCTCAGTGAGACTGACGTCCGGTTCGCTCTCGCCGCGCCTGACCTCGTCCGCGACCTGATCGCCGAGGTGGAGCAGCTGCGGGATGACCTGCGTGTCGAGCGCATCACCACCCACCTGTGCGAGTCGGTCGACGCCGACCTCCGCGAGGCTCGCGCCGAGGTTGAGCGGCTGGCCGCCGAGCGCGACCAGGCGATCGCCGCGCATCAGCGAGCCGAAGCACGCGCCACCCTCCACCGCGAAGAACGCGACGAGGCACGCGCCGCCGTCGCCCGCGAGGCCGACATCTGGCACCACCTGTCCCTCGCGGCGGGTGGACCCGTCGGCACGCACGGTGACGCCGTCGACGCGATCGCCAGCCTGCGCCGCGAAACCGACCAAGCCGGGGCAGCAGAGCTACGCGTCCGACTTCTCCACTCGCCCGTCGACTGTCGCGGCACCGACGAGCAGCGGTGCCAAGAGTGCATCAGCGAACCACACCCTTGCCCGACCATCCGCGCGTTCGACGGGGAGGCGTGATGCCTAGCGGCGTCGCACGTACACGAGCTGCGGGCAGTGCAAGCACTCGTAGAACACCGTCGCCGTCGTCGACCCGTCCGGCGGCGCACCCCACGACCGGACCGCGTTCTCCCGCAGGATCAGCATCCGATCCGGAGTCGACCACGCCACGCCGCACCGAGGGCACGCCGCCGGGATCGTCTCGACGACACCCCGCTCGGTCTGCCGCCACTCAGCACCATCCCACCAACACCACGCCATGCGGTGACGGTAGCGCCAACCACCGACAGGAGCAGCAATGAGCGACAAGTACGACTGCATTCGAGAATGCCCTGGACATCCGCTTGGCATCGCGCCATTGGGGCCGTCATGGGTTGTCGATATCCCTGGTCAGCCGCGCTACTACAGCGACGGATGGCATTTCGGGACACGGGAAGACGCCGAGGAATACGTGGACCACTACATGGGGCGCTCCGACTCGGAGGTTCTTGGCCCGCTGGGTGGTGACACGGCATGAGCGACCAAATGGCCATGCGTACCCGAGACGAGACCCGCATGAAGATCGCGCGCACGCTCCGACGCGAGTTCGAACACCAGCCAGCAACCATGCGATGCGACGACACCAAATTGCTGCTGCTCTCCGAGCTGGTGTTGCGAATCGCAGAGGGGGCGGCATGAGCGACCTCGACTTGTGGCCGCGTATCGAGGCCGCGATCTACGACACCAAAGTCGGACGCGCGGACGCCGAATGGCAGTGGCCCCGATGCCACAAGAAGAACTGCCAGTGCCAGAGCGACATCGACTTCGTGTTCGGCATGTTCACCAAAGCAATCGCCGACAGCGTCTACAAGGAATTGCTGTGCAAAGCGGTCACTGACCCGGATGGCCTGCCGTGAAGTCCTGCACGCACCTCCAAGCCCTCGCCATCAACACCGTCATCACCCTCGCCGCGATCGGCATCTGCCTGTTCGCCGCGTTCTACCAGCCCTGAAAGGAGCCAGCCTATGACCACCACCGAAGTCGTCGCACTCGTCCGCACCTGGCTCGACGACCTACACGCAACGCACGCCACCATCACCGGCCCCAACATCAGACCCCGACGCCTCGCCACCGTCACCATCCTCAGCCTCATCCGCACCCTCAACCCCATCAACGCCACCATCGTCAACGATGTCGCCAACGTCGCCGCGGCACCGTACGGCGTCGTCCGCACCGAACTCCGCATCGCCGACCCGTGCATCCGGCACACGACATGGGAGCACCTCGGGGCAGGTGCAGCATGAGCCTCACCAGAGCCCAACACTCCACTGCCCAACGTCTCCTCGACGACGGCTGCTCCTACCGGGAGACCGCCAGAACCCTCGGCGTCGGCCGTGCCAGCGTCATGAAAGCGCTCCCAGGCTACGGCTGGACATACCGGCAGGCCGGTCAGTTCCGGGCGGCCACCCGCGACCGGTCAGCGGAGAGGCGGCCGGCATGAAGAAGCTCCTCGACCCCGACATCTGCCCGCACCTCACTCTCGACGCCAGGGACCCGCGGCACCCGCGGTGCCGCCAGTGCGGCACGCCGTGGCCGTTCGTCCACGCCGCAGGGCAGGCCGATGAACCGACATTGTTCGGAGGTGCGGCATGACCGCCGACGACGTTCGCAGAAGACGCCTCGACGCGCACGCCCGCGGTGAGTGGTGCGACGCCTGCGGAACCTCGCAGTGGCCGCACGGTGACGAGCCCGACGAGCTCGCCCTGTTCGCGATGCCGGCAGGGGAGGCAGCATGACGTCGCCGCGGTTCCCGCACTGCACCCAGTGCGGCTCCACCCTCAACACCTGGACGATCCGCGTCTGCCACAACTGCGAACAGAAGGAAAGGACCGAGCCGTGAGCAGTCGCCAGTTTGCCATTTCGCCTGGTAGAATGGGGTGCACAACTGAAAACGGCCCCGGCTGGTGCGTCAACACCGACCGGAGCCTGACCCAACCCCATCTGATTACGGCAGACAGGAGGGCTGTAGTGGATTCTACAGCGCATCGCATTCCGCGATCCAGATACCTCGCAACTCGCGAAGGTTTGATCATCGCCCCCTCGGGCCGGCCACTGAAGCCGTGGGCCGGAGACCGCACAGGGCACCTGCGGGTAGACATCGACCTAGGTCGACACTTCGTCCACCGCCTCGTCATGGAGACGTTCGTCGGGCCATGCCCGAGCGGGATGGAGGTTCGCCACTTGAATGGCGAACCGGCTGACAACAGGCTGGAGAACCTTGCGTACGGCACGCGATCCGAGAACGTCCTGGATTCGGTCGCCCACGGAACCTACCGGAACGCGAACTCAGCGAAGACCCACTGCCCGCGCGGGCACGAGTATGTGGACTCGAACGTCTACATCGACCCCCGTGGAAGCCGACGCTGCCGCGCATGCAAGGCGGGCGAACAATAGTGGCTCGCATCAGAACGATCAAGCCTGAGTTCTTCACCTCTCCCGACATCGCGGCACTCGACTTCCCGGCACGGCAGTTATTCCAAGCCATGTGGTGCTACGCCGACGACTTCGGGATCGGCGAAACGAACCTGTACGGACTGCTCGGTTTCGCCTTCCCCGACAGCGACGGATTCACTGCGGAGGATTTGCGCGGATTTTGCGCCGCACTTGCGGCGCAAAATCTCGCAGAGTTCTACACGGTTCGCGGGAGACACTTCTATGTCATCCAAACGTGGGACAGTCACCAGAAGACGGAGCGACGCTCCACCCGCCGCAAGAACCCCACCCCCGAGGATCCCGAAGCAACCCCTGACATGCGGATTCTCTGTTGCGCCGATTCTGCGCCGAATTTGCGCCGCACTTCCGGCGCAAATCCTCCGCAGGAACAGGGGAAAGGGAACAGGGGAAGCGGAACAGGGGAACAGACGACGACCGCGCGCGAGCGTGCGCGCGCTCCGCGCGAGTCGTCGTCGACGTTCGCCGACGGAACACCGATCCCACCCGAGCCTCCACACGACTCCGACGAGCACGTCGTCGTCGCCGAGATCGTCCCCACCGAAATCGGAACCGCCGCGACACCGCGCACCACCTCGCCCGGCAACGCCGCCAAGACGACCGTCCGCACCATCCTCGGTGGAGCCGGATACCCAGACTCAACCATTCAGCAACTCGCCACCCAAGTATCCAAACTCTCCGGGAAGCACGAACCCGAACTCATCGCCGAAGCGCTCCGCGAATGGGACCGAAGACCAAACGTCAAACCCTCATTCCTCGGATCCGTCCTCGGCGACGTCGTCAAGGCCAGACGTGCCAGACCCGACCAGCCGAAGTCCAAACTCCGCGCCCTCGCCGAACTCGCCAACGAAGAACGGTCACGCGAGAACGACCACCAGCCCAACCGGAAGGAACTCGCATGATCACCCGATCCGACGCACTGGACATCATGACCGCAGTCATCGCCGCCCACCCTCGCACCGCACCCCGCTGGCACGACGACCCAGACGCCGCACGAGCCACCGCCGACATCTGGGCCAAGATGTTCAACCGACACAATCTCGCCGCACCCGACATCCTGGAAGCAGTCATCGTCCGGGCGGCCGACACGCCACAAACGGCACCCGAGCCCGGTGAACTGGTGGCAGCAGCACGCCAGATCAGGCAGGACCGGGCATCACGTGAACAAGGCGACCGCGACCAGCGCGCCCTTCACGAAGCCAAGATCGACCGCAAGATCGCCAACTTCGCCGGCAACTTCGGCATGGAGATCGACGGGCCGATCCGATGAACGACACCGAACCGATAGGAGACCTGCTCCAGTCTGTGACCGATCTCGTCGACGAGGCGGCGTCCGCGCCACGCGCTGATGTCGTGAGGACTCGACACACCGAGGATCGGAAGCCGATCAATCCCATCGTCCGGGCGTCTGTCCTGCGCCGAGATAGATACCGATGCGTGTGGTGCGGAAGTCGCTACCGACTCGAAATGGACCACATCATCCCGTGGTCCGCAGGCGGCGCGGACACTGCCGACAACCTGCGAGCGTTGTGCAAGTCATGCAATGAGGCGCGGTCAAATCGCTTGAGTCTGCTCGACCTCGATGCACAGACCATGCCAGCTGTGTGGTGCACAAGGTGTGACAGTTCCGACCGCCTCGACGACATGGTCGAAGTCTGGTGTCGACGATGCGGATCTCGCGGATTCGGGTATCCGGCATGACCACGTTCACGATCGACCTGCCGTATCGGACGCCGCCACTCACGCTCAACGGCGGTGTGCCCACGTCGGTACCGGCGATGCGAGCCAAAGCCCGCCAGATTCGCTCTGTACGCGCTGACGCCGCAACCCTGGCCCGTCACACCAACCTGCCCCTGAAAGTCGCCCACGCGACGATACAGCTCCACTACGCCCCATCGCAGACCAGGCACCGAGACCCGATCAACCTCACGCCCACCCAGAAGGCGTTAGTCGACGGCCTCCGCGACTACGGACTCGTCGAAGACGACGACAGCCGATACGTCACCGACCTCATGCCCGTCATCCACCCGAAGACCGGAACCGGCGTCGGCCGACTCTGGCTCACCATCGACACCCAGGAGAAACCATGACCGCCGCCTGTTTCGTCTGCCGCCACCCCAACCCGCCCGAACGGCCAGACGGTTGCGGCCCCGAATGCCACACCACCAACGCCTGCCTTGAGCTCGCCGACACCTTCACCCGAGAGGACCACCGATGACCAGCCTCGAACAACACCTCGCCGACCACGCCCAATCGACCCGGTACGTCGACGGTGCTCCCCGCTGCGCCTGCAAGTGCGGGAAGTGGATCGCGAGCATTGTGGAACGCGGCCCCGTGAAGGCCCATCGCCACCACGTCGCCGACACCTGGCGTGAAGTGCGGACCGTTCGCGCCGTCGAAGAACTCGACGCACTGCCGATCGGGACTGTCGTGCAAGAGGACGAGTACCGGCACACCTGGATCCGACACAGCAAGAAGTGGCACTGCTCGTGCGACGGCACATACGTGGAGTGGTCATCCGCAGGGGCATTTGAGGAGCTCGAACGCAGGCCGCTCACCATCCTGTGGACGCCCGAGGACGGTGCGCTGTGAGCACAAACCTGCACACCGTCACCATCCACGGCGACACCGTGAACGAGGACGACTGGACCAGCTACGAGAACGTTCGAATCGAATTCGCGTGCAGCGGTGACGAGACCAGCGAATGCCACCAGTACCCGGACTGCGGGTGTGCCGACTGGGACGACCACCACGAGGCAAACCTCGGCCCGGAGCACGCAGCAGTACCGCACAAGCAGTGCTGGATGCAGGACTGGTTCGACAACGACTGCATTGTTCCGATGACCGAAGACGTGGTCTTTCCCCTTATACGCGACGACGGCAGGTGGAAACCAGGCATGTCTGGGCCGATCCGCACCACCTTCGAGCTGGACTACATCGCATGGCAATTCGAGGACGGTGCCCGATGACCACCGCGGCCCTGTCACGTTCGTGTCTCGCGCGCGTGTGGTCGTGCTGGTGCGGCACCACACTCCACCGCCGCGACGACCTCGGTGAGCGTGCCTGGTTGGCGCGGATCGCAGACCACACCCACCACTGCAAGGAAGCAAGAGCATGAGCACCGACGGATACCTGACACGAGTCGAACAAGACGCACTCAAAACACTCCTCGATGCCATCCACAACTGGATCGCCGAAGCCCTCGACGACACCCTCACACGACAAAACCGCTTTACCATCGGCCCACGAAGCGGACCCCAGAAACGCCGCGAAACACCACTCCCATTCCACGCCCAAGCATCCGACGCCGCAGCAGACCTCAACGGCACACT
>NZ_BAOP01000040.1 GCF_000344135.1 Gordonia malaquae NBRC 108250
ACCCTAGTGTGCCGCGGCAAGGAGATTGCTGTCGAGGTGAAAATCAAAGGCTATTTCCAGCCCCTGAACGGCTTTTACACCTGGTACGGCAGGATCGACAAGAACGATGCGCTCGACGCCCTCCTCGGGGGCAGGCGCACGGTTGCTGTCTTTGTGACACCACAGGGACGCGCCGAGTGCGTCGTGGGCGATCCTGATTTCTGGGATCGCTATCGCATCTCGGGCACGAGCAGGCCGCCGTACCACATCCCCACCACCCTGGAGGAAGTGGAGGCGATAGCAGAGAGCGAACATCACAGCTGACCGATCTGCGCAGCCGCCCTGGGGGCGTCCCCCAACAATCCAGTCTGAGAGGAAATTTGTACGTGGCCAGGCCGTCGATCATCCGGAACCGTCCATCGAGGCGTTCTGCCAGAACCGGTGAATACAGCGCTGTACTGGAAAAGGTCGCCTGGTTCACGCTGCGGCGCAAGGGGGTCGTGGCGTTGGTCTGGGTCGTGGTCGCGGTCGGCCTCGCAGTGCTGTTCCCGCAGCTGGAGTCGGTGATCCGACAGCAGTCGGTGGACCCGATACCCGCGAGCGTACCGTCATTCCAGACGCTCGACCGGATGGGTGAGGCGTTCAATGAGAAGGGGGCCAAGACCACCGTCTTCGTCGCCATGGAGAACGACGAGGGCTTTTCGGACACCACCCGCGCCCTATATGACGAATTGGTGACCACACTACGTGCGGACACAGAACACGTCATCGCGGTCCGCGACCTGCTCGGTGACCCGCTCACGGAGAGTCAGGCGTTGAGCAAGGACAAGAAGGCGTGGTATCTGCCTATCGGTGTCACCGGGACGTTGGGCGGGCCGGACGCTGCCGACGCGGTGGAAGCGGTCCGTGACACCACGGACGAGATCTTCGGTGGTACCGGCACAACTGTCCGGGTGACCGGTCCACCTGCCACGTTCACCGACCAGCTCGCGGTGGGTGAGACCGATCTGGTCGTGATCACGCTCGCCACGGTGCTGTTGATCGCCGGGATCCTACTGATCGTTTACCGATCGATCTTCACCGCTCTCATGCCGCTGCTGGTGGTCGGCATGAGCCTGGCAGTGGGCCGCGGGGTGCTCTCGGGTCTGGGCGAATTGGGCATGCCCGTGTCTCAATTCACCTCGATGTTCATGACAGTAATCATCTTCGGCGCCGGAGTCGACTACTCCGTATTCCTCATAAGCCGGTATCACGAGGGCATCCGGGCGGGTGACACCCCGGACGTGGCCATTGCGAACGCCACCGCAACGATCGGTCGCGTGGTGCTCGCGTCCGCAGCGACAGTTGCCCTTGCCTTCTTGGCGATGGCGTTCGCCAAGCTCAGCGTGTTCAACACGCTCGGCCCGGCGTGCGCGATCTCCATCGCCTTCGGCTTCCTGGCAACCGTCACTCTGCTGCCCCCCGTGCTGTCGTTCGCGGCAAAGCGTGGCGCGGGGCTACCTCGTCGTGACCTCACCAGACGGTACTGGCATCGGGTGGGAACGGGGGTGATCCGGCGTCCGGTCCCGCTGCTCGCGGTGAGCCTGGTGGCACTGATCGCTCTCGGCCTCATCGCGACCACCATGACAATCACCTACGACGATCGGGAAGGTCAGCCGCCGGACACCGGAAGCAACGAGGGATACGCGCTGCTGAACCGGCACTTTCCCAAAGACACCATCATCTCCGAATTCCTTCTGGTGGAGTCGAACAAAGACATGCGCACCGGCCAGGGACTGGCCGATCTTGAACAGATGGCGTCGCGCGTCGCGCAGACTCCCGGTGTCACCCGCGTTATCGGGGTGAC
>NZ_BAOP01000039.1 GCF_000344135.1 Gordonia malaquae NBRC 108250
ATCGGCGGCAACCGGACCCACCAACACCACCACCAGAATCTCGCGACCCGGTGAAGAAGTTGAAGGGAGTTTGTCCTTCGCGGCCTGGCCGCTCGGACTCGACATAAGTTACGCACAACCGCGCCGGATGACAAATCGCCTGGTCAGACGTTCGCGCCCGGCACGTCGGAGGAGGGGACCTGACCTTTCGGGTGGCTGAACGACCCGATCAGGCAGTTCTCGAGGATTCGAAGCGGTCCTAGCGTCGACAGCATGACGATCGCCGATCTGCACCGCACGTTCACCCTCGATTCGGTGAGCGACGGTGCGCTCGTCCCGGTGCTCAGTGCCATGGCAGCAGCCGGAGATCTCGACGGACAGCGCGGGTTCGAAGAGGCGATGGTCCACGTCATCGAGACCTGCGGCGACAGTCCCGCCGACGGATGGCACGCCTTCTACGTCAACTCGCTGGCGGAGTTGCGCGCCGGCACAGTCGACTTCGCGCGGATCCATCGACAGGCGCTGTCGTTGCTCTCGGGTTCCAGCGTGCTCGAGGTCGGTTCGTGCTTCGGGCTCTTCGCCCTGCAATGCGTTCAGGACGGGCATGTGGTCGACGCCTGCGACATCTGCCCTGGTGCCGTGGAACGACTCGCAGACGAGTCTCTCCGTCTCGGCCTGCCGCTGACTCCGCGCATCGGCGACGCGCGAGCCCTCCCCTACCCCGACCGCTCCGTCGACACGGTGACTCTGATTCACCTCCTTGAGCATCTCGAACCCGGCGATGTCGCCACGGCGATCACCGAAGCTGTCCGTGTCGCACGTCGACGAGTGGTGATCGCGGTCCCTTTCGAGGACGAACCGTCCGAACACTTCGGTCATCTGGTGAGCCTGAGCGAGGAGGATCTGCTGACGTGGGCGGCCCCGTGGGTCCGATGCGGCGTGCGGGCCACTGTGTTCACCGACTGCGGCGGTTGGCTTGTTCTCGACGTCGCCCCCTGCTCCGACTCCGGTCAGATCAAGCCGCGTTTGCTCGCTACATAGACCGCGTCTGTCCGGCGGCTCACTCCGAGCTTCCGGATGACGTTGCGGATGTGGAACTTGACCGTCGATTCCGAGATGTAGAGCGCCGCACCGATCTGCCCGTTCGACTCTCCCTGCGCCAGGTGACGGAGCACTTCACGTTCGCGGTCGGTCAGTTCGGCCGACGGATCGTGTCCTCCCGCCATCGTGCGAAGCACACTCGTCGCGCTGCGGGGATCGAATGCGCTGCCACCGGAGGCGACCGCCCGCACGGCCCGTACGAGCTCCGTCGTGTCGACGTCTTTCACCACGTACCCGCGTGCGCCGGCGCGGACCGCTCGGACCACAAGGTCGTCATCGAGAAACGTGGTGAGGACCAGCGTGGCGACGTCGGGGTGACGACGTGTGATCTCACCGACCAACCGAAGACCGTCGTAGTCCGCGCCCGCAGTGAGTTTGAGATCGACCACCACGACGTCCGGTCTGCTGATCGCGACTTCGGCGAGCGCAGATTCGTATGAGTCGGCCTCGCCGACGACGGTGACATCCTCCGACCGACCGAGCAGGGCCCGGAGACCTTCCCGCAGCAGCGCGTGATCGTCGACGAGAACCGTGCGGATGACTTGTTCGTGTGTGGTCATGGACGCTCCTCTGCAGGTGAGGGCACAGACGCCGCGATCCGAACGCCCCCGAGTCGGGATCGCCGGATCGAGAACGAGCCGTGGTGTTCGAAGGCTCGGGAAGCCATGTTCGCGAGTCCCCGGCTGCGGCCCTGAGCGATGTCGCCGCGCTCGGCGGACCGGAGGACCGATCGCAAGACGGATGGATCCCCGATCCCGTCGTCGTCGACGCGCAGGCGAACCCCCTCCGAGTTGTACTCGAGGGTGACGGCCACACGGGACGGATCGGCATGGAGCGCTGCATTGACGAGTGACTCCCCCACGATCCGCAGGACAGCGTGCTGGACGTCGCCTGGCAGCTCCCGAACGCGGCCGCGCACCGACACGCTCGTATCGACTCCTGGCGGCATGTGCAGACCGCACAGTTCCTCGAGGGTGTCCGCGATGCTCGACGACGGTTCGCTCGGTTGAGTGAGGGTGAAGATCGCGCCGCGGAGATGCTCCATGGCGTCCCGGCTCAGACGGACAGCCTTTTCCAGATGATCTGCCCCGGCCGGGCTCACCTCGCCCCGGCACAGCTCCATCTGAAGTCCAGCCGATAGAACTGTCTGCCCGACGGAGTCGTGGAGTTCGCGCGCGATCCGGGCACGTTCGGCGCTGAGCAGCGCGTAGCGCTGCACTGCCGACAGTTCGCGTTGCGTCTGCACGAGTTCGTCATTTCGTTCGGCGAGTTCCTCTGCTCGTTGCTGAGCCTGGAGGAACAACGAGGAGTTGACGAGCGCAACGGTCGCCTGACCGGCGAGAATCCGTAGAACCGTGAGGTCCGACGGATCGCCCCGGCGGTCGCCGCTCGTCCAGGCGGATAATCCACCGACCACCGCGCCGTCGAGTTCGACCGGCACGTGCACGTGATGGTCGTCGACGATCGGCGCGTGCAGCACGGTGACTTCACCGCGGAGCACATCGTTGAGCCGATTCAGCACCGGATCGGGAAGCCCGGTGGGCGGGGTCGCTATCGTGACTCCCTCGAAGGCGAGGATCTCGCCGTCTCCGTTCGCGATCAGGTGCCGCGGCTCAGTCCCCGACAACTGTCCGTCGGCCAGCGCGAAAAGCACCCACTCGGCGTCGAGGTGGGTGCGCACGGTCTCCACAACCGCGACGAGCAACGTCTCCGGGCCCGCCGCTGTCTGAACGAGTGCTTTGGAGATTCCTTCGAGCGCCATCATCACGCGATTGAGACTCGCCTCGCTGCCGCGGTACTGCGCGTAGTGACCGCCCTTGACGGTGCGCAGCCCGACGAGGGAGGCCAGATCGGGATCGATGGGCGAGCTCACAGCGCCTGCCGATACAGGTCGGCGATCTCCGCCTCTTCCGGGCGGCGCGGGTTGGTGATCATGCACGAATCGGCGAGCGCGTTCGTCGTGAGGAGGCCTACGTCGACGGTCTCCACTCCGAGCGGCCCCAGAGTGTCGGGCATGCCGACCCGCGCACCGAGTCGGGCCACCGCGTCGGCGAGACGGTCGGCGACCGTTCGAGGATCACCGCTGGTGGAGAGCCCGACTGCGTCGGAGAGGCGGACGAAGTCGTCTGCGCACACGAGCGCGTTGTATCGGATGACGTGCGGGAGGAGGACGGCGTTGATCGTTCCGTGCGGAGCGTCGCAGTGTCCGCCGACCGGGTGACTCATGGCGTGGGTGGCACCGAGGATCGCGTTGGTGAACGCCATGCCCGCGCGCAGCGACGCCAGTGCCATCTCCTCGCCTGCCACCGGATCGGTCCTGTCGTCGACGAGCCGCTCGAGATTCGCCCACACCCCGGTCAGTGACTCGAGGGCCAAAGCATCGGTGAGACTGCCGTGTGCCAGCGACACGTACGCCTCAATGCAGTGGGTGAGCGTGTCCATACCGGCCTGCGCCGTCACCTCCGGCGGTGCGGTGGTGAGCATCGTGGGGTCGATCACCGTCACGTTCGGCACGAGAGTCCGCCCGATGATAGTGACCTTGGTGCGCCGGTCGGGGTTGTTGACGATGCAGAACTGCGACACGTCCGCGCCGCTGCCTGCGGTCGTCGGCACCACCACCAAAGGGGGCAGCGGCCGTCGTGCCTTGTCGATGCCCTCGTACTCGAGGATCAGTCCACCGTTCGACGCGAGGACGGCGATCCCCTTCGCGGCGTCGATCACGGATCCGCCGCCGACGGCGACGATGCCGTCTGCGGCGTGCGTCTGGTACGCGCTGAACCCTTCGGCGATCTCATGGGCCCTCGGGTTCGGGGACACCCCGAGGTACGACCCTGATTCGAGCCCCTGCCCGCGAAGATCGGCGACGAGCCGCTCGTACCAGGGGGTCTGCTCGATCTTGCGGTCGGACACGATGAGCGGCCGCTGGATCCCGAGCCCAGCGGCCGCGATGGCCGCCTCGGGAAACGCTCCCCGGCCGAGCACGATCTCCGGCGTGTGGAACTTGGCCACCGTGGCTGCACGCCGACGCCCGAATTCGCCGTCGCTGGTCACCGGCCGTCCACCTCCTCCTGCTGACTCACGACGCTACCGTCCTCATCCGAGGGCGGCACCGAGTTCGTCACACCGAGTCAGGATCTCGGCGCCGTCACGAGCGCTGACAACGCCCGCGCAATGCTCCTCGTAATCGTCCAGGGCGCAACCGGTCTGGCCCCAGTAGCGGGACGGCTCGGGAGTGAGCCACGCCACCCGGTGTGATCGTCTCGCCAGGTCGGCGAACAGGTCGACGCGAGGATCGAATGCATTGCTGCGAGCGTCCCCCACCACCAGGACGCTGGTACGGCGAGACACCAGGTCACCGAACACGTCGAGGGTCTCCGTCCAGACTCTCCCGTAGTCGCTTGTCGCGGCCAGGTCGAGCCCGTCGGCGGCGAGGACTGCGGCGAGCGCATCGTCCGACGACGCCGAGCGAAGGGCCGACGTGACCAGGACCGGTCGATCGACGAATGCGATCACCTCGCACCGGTCGCCGAACCTGTGCAAGGTCTGCGCAAGTCGAAGAATGAAGCCCGCGACCGGCCGTACCGACAGCGACACGTCGACCATCACCAATAGACGGACCGGGCCGGGCACCACGCGTCGACGCCAGAGTTCCACCGGAACTCCATCTGTCGCGACTGCGGACCGCATGGTGGCACGCATGTCGAGTCGACCGCGGTCGGTGAGTCGGGGCACGCGTCGAGGCGCGCCTCGCATCCGCTGCACCAGTCGGTGACAGGCACGGTCGATGTCGGCCTGGTCACGGTGAACCTGCGACTTCGGGTCGGCTGCAGCTCCCGCACGTGCATCGCTCGTGGCCTCGAGACGGTCGGACAACGCGGCGACGAATCTCGCGAGCGCCTCCTGCAGCGACTCGCGTTGTCGCTGATTCAGTACAGCGTCGTCGACACCCTCGGCCTGGTACGCCGCTCTGCCGTCGCTTGCACCGAGCGCACGGAGCAGACCCGCTGCGTCGGCCAGTGACAGTGATCCACTCTCCACTCTGGCACCGGTGCCGACGAGCTCACCGACATCGGCCGCGGACGCGTGATCCACGTCGATCGTGTACGTCGCACCGCTGCCGACCGTCGACGATTCGGTCGCGACCTGGAGCTCCTCCGTGCCGGACGACACCGAGAAGTCGTCGTCCTCGCGATGTGAGCTCTCGCCGGTCCGCTCACGGGCGTCCGGATCGTCGATCATCAGCGCACCGATCTCCTCGGTGTGCTCGTCGGCGCCGATCATGCGCCCCGCGCCGACGAAATCGTCGTCCCAGTCGACGTCGTCGGGGAGATCGTTCGCGACGCTCCTCATCACCGCCCGGTTCGCATCCGGCTCCGGCGCCTCACCGAGATCGAAGTAGACGTCGAAGGCGATCTCGAACAACGGCCTCTCGTGCCCGTACTTCACGCTCACCGCGCGCAGCGCGCAGCGGAGGCGCTGGAGGTCCGAGGCGCCGATGAAAGCCATCACCCGCCGGACCTCGATCACCTCCGCGGGCGACGCCGGGATCCCGACATGGCGCAGAGCCCGTCCGAAGGCGACAGCCAACTCGTCGAGGACACCCGGCGTCAGCGCTGTGATCATCCCCGCGCTCCGACCCCCACGCGAGACCGACCCGCACCGAACGCCGCCTCGGTCGACGTGCCCACCGTCCGGCTCGTCGATCGCGACGGCGCGGCCAGGCTGCGCCGGACCTGGTCGAGGTCGGTGCCGAACTTGACGAGCAACGACATCAGCGCGCCGTCAGCACTGGTGTCGACGTCGCCGTCGGCACCGGTCAACAGCGCCGACGCCCGGGCCGCGTCGATCACTTCCGCGATCGACGGGCTCTTGCGCAGAGGCAACTCACGGAGACGCCGTGCGAGGTCGACGACATCGCTGACGATCTCAGCAGGCACCTCCGGCGCACGCACCGCGACGATCTGCTGTTCGCGTTCCGCCGTCGGATAGTCGACTTGAAAATGCAGACACCGCCGTTTGAGGGCAGGTGACAACTCGCGGGTGTCGTTGGACGTCAGGATCACCCACGGTTCCGACCGTGAGGTGAACGTTCCGAGTTCGGGCACGGTCACCTGGCGTTCGGCGAGCACTTCGAGCATCACCGCTTCGACTGCCTCATCCGTCCTGTCGATCTCGTCGACGAGCAGGACTGTCGGCGACGGCGACAGGATCGCCGCCAACAGCGGCCGCGGCACCAAGAACTCCTCGGTGTACACACCGACATCGGTCCGGGCCAGTGCCGCCGACGCAGCGGCCAGCGTCTGGTGCGTCGACAGTTCCTCACTGATGCGGTCGCGGAGCATCTGCACATGCAGCAGTTGGCGTGCGTAGTCCCACTCGTACAGGGATCGAGAGTCGTCGAGCCCCTCGTAACACTGCAGTCGAATCAGCTCCCGACCAGATGCTGCGGCGAGGGCTTTGGCGAGCTCAGTCTTGCCCACCCCGGCAGGCCCCTCCAGGAGGAGGGGCCTGCCGAGGAGAGTCGCCAGGTGCAGCACCACCGCGAGGTCGGGTTGGATCAGGTAACCCTGCCCGGCCAGTGCATCGGTGAGGTCGTCTGCGGTCTCGAAACCGTCGACGGGGTCGGCGTCCACGTTGATCATCGGGTCAGTAGCTTCCAGTCATGGCGTGACGGATCATCGGCAGCTGCGACTCGACCGTGCACTCGCGGGGGTTCGCCGGCGTGCACCAGTCGCCCATCATGTGCTCGGAGATGGTGCGGACCATCTCGTCCGACGTGTCGATCTGGGTTCCGCGGCCTTCGTACAGTCCCGTGTTCATTCGGTTCTTCTGGTAACTCTCCGGTCGGACGGCCCCGAAGTTGTCCGGGATGCCGAGATCCTTCGACAGTCGGATCGCGGCGTCGACGGCCGAGTCGGCCGCCTGGACCGTCGTCATGTTCCTGGTGTCGACACCCAAGAGGGGCGCCATCTCGGCGAAACGCTCGTAGCGGGCCGGCAGGTTGTACTCCCACACGCGAGGCAGTGCGATCGCATTGTTCAGGCCGTGATGCAGATCGAAGTATGCGCTGACCGCGTGTGACATCGAGTGGATCTGACCGAGACCACCCGAGTTGAACGCCTGCGCGGCGATGTACTGGGCGTGCATCATGCCGGTGCGGGCCTCGAGATTGTGCGGGTCGTACACCGCGGTCGGCAGATGCTTCGCGATGAGTTCGATCGAGTACTTGGCGTTGCCGAGCGAAGGAGCGAAGTCCAGGCGCGACACCCACGGCTCACTGGCATGTGCGAGGACGTCGAAGCCGCAGTAGGCGGTGAACTCCTGCGGGCACGAGTAGTACAACAACGGGTCGTCCATCGCCAGATCGACGAGGCAGGTGTCGTCGAAAGCCACCCACTTGTGGGGCTTCTCCATATCGGAGGTGTCTGTGATGACGTACGCCCAGGACGTCTCCGAACCGGTGCCCGCCGTGGTCGAGACCGCGATGTGCTTCGGGT
The DNA here is from genome assembly GCF_000344135.1 of Gordonia malaquae NBRC 108250. Taxonomy (GTDB): domain Bacteria; phylum Actinomycetota; class Actinomycetes; order Mycobacteriales; family Mycobacteriaceae; genus Gordonia; species Gordonia malaquae. The sequence continues at coordinate 7,578 of NZ_BAOP01000039.1, forward strand.
TCTCCTTATTCGTGGCCTTCGAGAAGCCCTCGAACTCGTTGATGTTCCGACCGTCGTGCGCGATCACCATGCGCGCGCCCTTCGCCGCGTCGTGGCTTGATCCGCCTCCGACGGAGATGATGCCGTCACACTTCTCCGACTGGTACCGCGCCGCGGCGTCCATCGCGTTCGTGTCCTTGGGGTTCGACTGCACTTCGTCGAACAGGACGACGTCTACACCCTGGTACTCGATCTTGCCGGTCAACTCTTCGATGATTCCCGAGCCGCGCAGTCCCGTGGTCATCAGGAGTACGCGGGTCATGCCGAGTTCCTTCGCCTCGACGCCGAGCATGTCATGGGCGCCGACACCCAACTTGGCCTTGGGGAAGGGGTGGAACTCCTTGATCGGGAAATCCCAGATCTGATTCAGTTCGATTGCCATGCGGCTCAACTCCTGTGACTGTGGACTGTTGTCCCTCACAGCGTGTGCCCCACGTCACTGGGCCGTCCAGCGCTCCTGACCTGCAGCGCAGCGACTCGGTCCAGGCGATCAGGGCCCGACCTGTCCGATCGGACAGGTGCCCGCGACCCTCCCGTACAGGGATACGCGACGTCAGTCGCGGACGCGCTCGATCGTCCCGCCGAGCGTCCGCAGCTGATTCTCGAAGTCCGGGTAGCCGCGATCGATGTGCTCGATGTCGTGCACCTCGGTCACACCGTCGGCGACGAGTCCGGCGAGCACCAGACCGACTCCTGCACGGATGTCGGACGACCACACCGGTGCGCTGGAGAGCGCATCCACGCCGCGGATCACCGCGTGGTGGCCGTCGGTGCGGGCGTCGGCGCCGAGACGGACCAACTCCTCGACGAATCGGAAGCGCGCTTCGAAGACGTTCTCGGTCACGACGGACAGTCCGTCGGAGATCGTCGCGAGCCCGATGGCCATCGGCTGGAGATCGGTCGGGTACCCGGGGAACGGCAGAGTGGCGGTGTTGACCGCAACCGGTCGCTTCTCCTGGACTACCCGGAAGCCGTCGTCGAAACGATCGACACGGGCGCCCGCGTCCTCGAACTTCTTGAGGACGAGTCGAAGGTGTTCGGGATCGATGCCCCGCACGGTGATGTCGCCGCGCGTCATGGCCGCTGCGGTACCCCACGTGCCCGCGACGATGCGATCGCCCACCACGTGGTGGGTCGTCGGGTGCAGAGCCTGCACTCCGGTGACGGTGAGCGTCGGGGTGCCTGCACCATCGATGACGGCGCCCATCTGCTGGAGCATCTCGCACAGGTCGACGATCTCCGGTTCGCGGGCAGCGTTCTCGATCGTCGTGACACCGTCGGCGAGGACCGCCGCCATGAGGATGTTCTCGGTTGCCCCCACCGACGGAAACCCGAGCGCGATCTCCGCCCCGTGCAGACTGTCGGCTTCGGCGACCACACATCCGTGCTCGATGGAACTCCGCGCGCCCAGCGCCCGGAGGCCGGCCTGATGCATGTCGAGCGGTCGCGAACCGATCGCGTCTCCACCGGGCAGCGCAACGACGGCCCGCTTGCAGCGAGCCATCAACGGACCGAGGACGCACACCGACGCACGGAACTGCTTCACGGCGTCGAAGTCGGCGTGGTACTCGGGTTCGGCAGGCGAATCGATCACGACGGTGTCACCGGTGATCTCCACGGTGGCACCGAGCCCACGAAGCACATCGGCCATCAACGGCACATCGGCGATCTCGGGAGCGTTTGTCAGAACTGTGCGCCCCTCCGCCAGAAGGGCCGCCGCCATCAGCTTCAACACGCTGTTCTTGGCGCCGCCGACGACAACTTCACCTACGAGACGTGCCCCACCGGTCACTAGATAGCGATCACTCACCGGCACAGTCTATCGGCAGGCGCGTAAGTTCCCTGTCATGGCAGTTCATCTCACACGCATCTACACCCGCACCGGCGACGACGGAACCACCGGCCTGTCGGACTTCTCCCGAGTCGCCAAGACCGACCTGCGGGTGGTCGCCTACGCCGACTGCGACGAGGCCAACGCAGCGATCGGTCTGGCCCTCACCGTGGCGGGTGAGGTGCCCGGCGACATCGCGTCTGTCCTCACGACCGTCCAGAACGATCTGTTCGACGCCGGCGCCGACCTGTCGACCCCGGTCGTCGCAGAACCCGAGTATCCGCCGCTGCGCGTCGACGCGTCGTACGTCGACGCGTTGGAGACCTGGTGCGACACCTTCGGCGAGGAACTCGAGCCGCTCGACTCGTTCATTCTCCCCGGCGGCACTCCCCTGTCGGCGTACCTTCACCAGGCTCGAGTGACTGTCCGGAGGGCAGAACGGTCAGCGTGGGCGGCCATCGACGGCCACCCGGACGACACGTCGGTACTTCCGGCGAAGTACCTCAACCGGCTGTCGGATCTTCTGTTCATCCTCGGACGGGTCGCCAACGTCCGAGCCGGAGTGGGCGACGTGAAGTGGGTTCCCGGAGGGGATCGCGAACGCTGAGGAAGCGCTCACGCCGCGGGGCGCCGGCGCGCGCGTTTGGGTGATCGAGCTTCGATCCAGGATTGGAACGCCATGACGAGTTCCGGAGCCATCGCGATCTCGTAGCGACCGCCTTGGCCGCGGCGTCCGACAGCGAGTTCCACCACCACGACGTCGGCGTCCATGATCTCCAGCTCGGTGCCGGAGGGGCTTCGGCGGGCGACGACGTCGATGCGGCGCCGGGACAGGCTCAGCGTCGGTCCCGGCCGCAACGAAGACAGCCGGTAGTACACGAGTGCGTCGTCCGTGTAGTGAATGGCGCCATGACGCCAGCCTGCGTCAGCGGCCGCCGGCAGTTCGCGCAGCAGCATCGGCGTTCCTGCCGATCGCATCAGGCGGAGTCGGTACACGACCAGACTCACGCCGGCGACTCCGCCGAGCACGACTAGACAGAGAATCCACAACCACGGTGGCATATGCGCCTCCTTCTCTCGTCTCGTCGTCATCGAAGGTACGCGAAGAGCCGCCCTGCGGTGCAGGACGGCTCTTCGTCAATGGATCACTTCACAGATCTGACCGCTGTCAGCTCACGGCTTCCACGGCGCGAATACGGGACTTCGCGGTGAGGAACGCCTCGCTGCCCTCGGTTGCCGACTCCAGTGCGGCACGCTCTGCGGCCACGTCGATGTCGGTGGAGAACTGCGCGGACTCGGCGAGCACGGTCACCGTGGTGGCCGAGACGGACAGGAATCCACCCTGGACGGCGAGTGCCTTGCGAGCACCGCCTGCCTCCGTGAGGACCACGGCACCGCCCGGGGCGAGTTCGCCCAGCATCGGCTCGTGGTTGGCCAGGATGCCGATCTGACCGACGGTGGTCTGTGCGCTGACGAACGTCGCCTCTCCGGAGTAGAGAGCGGCGTCCGGTGCGACCACGTCGAGACGGAAAGTCTTGTCAGACATCGCGGTCGACTACTTTCCGGCGATCTTCTCAGCAGCGGCGAGGACGTCGTCGAGTCCGCCACAGCTGTTGAACGCCTGCTCCGGCAGGTGATCGAACTCGCCCTTGCACAGGCGGTCGAACGCGTCGATGGTCTCGGCGAGCGGCACGACCGAGCCGACCTGGCCGGTGAACTTCTCGGCGACCAGGAAGTTCTGGCCGAGGAACTTCTGGATACGACGCGCGCGGGCGACCGTGACCTTGTCCTCTTCCGAGAGCTCGTCCATACCGAGGATGGCGATGATGTCCTGCAGTTCCTTGTACTTCTGCAGGATGCGCTTGACCTCGTTGGCGACGCGGAAGTGCTCGTCACCGACAATCGACGCCTCGAGGATTCGCGACGTCGAGGTCAGCGGATCCACGGCCGGGTAGATGCCCAGCTGCGAGATCGGGCGCGAGAGCTCGGTGGTCGCATCGAGGTGCGCGAACGTGGTCGCCGGTGCCGGGTCGGTGTAGTCGTCGGCGGGGACGTAGATCGCCTGCAGCGAGGTGATCGAACGGCCCTTGGTCGACGTGATGCGCTCCTGGAGCTCACCCATCTCGTCGGCCAGCGTCGGCTGGTAACCGACGGCCGAAGGCATACGACCGAGAAGGGTCGAGACCTCGGAACCGGCCTGCGTGAAGCGGAAGATGTTGTCGATGAACAGCAGAACGTCCTGCTGCTGCACGTCGCGGAAGTACTCGGCCATGGTCAGGGCCGAGAGGGCGACGCGCATACGCGTCCCTGGGGGCTCATCCATCTGGCCGAAGACGAGGGCGGTGTCCTGAAGGACGCCCATCTCTTCCATCTCCAGGTGTAGGTCGGTGCCCTCACGGGTACGCTCACCGACGCCTGCGAACACCGAGGTGCCGGAGAACTCGCGAGCGATACGGGTGATCATCTCCTGGATCAGAACGGTCTTGCCGACACCGGCACCACCGAACAGACCGATCTTGCCGCCCTTGACGTACGGGGTCAGGAGGTCGATGACCTTGATGCCGGTCTCGAGGATCTCCGTCTTGCCCTCGAGCTGGTCGAAGGCCGGGGGCTTGCGGTGGATGCCCCACTGCTCGCCGTCGCGACCGGTGCCCGGTGCGTCCAGGCAGTCGCCCAGTGCGTTGAAGACGTGGCCCTTGACGACGTCGCCGACGGGAACCGAGATCGGCTTGCCGGTGTCGACGACGGCAGCGCCGCGGACCAGGCCGTCGGTCGGCTGCATCGAGACGGTGCGCACCATGTTGTCACCGAGATGCTGAGCGACCTCGAGGGTCAGCGTCTTGGCGACAGCGGCGAGGGTGACCTCGGCGTGCAGGGCGTTGAACAGGTTGGGGATGGCGCCGCGCGGGAACTCGACGTCGACGACGGGGCCGATCACCCGGGCGACACGACCCGCGGTGGCCGTGGCGGCACCCGCGTTCGAGTCGGTGACTGCTGCAGTCATTGTTGTTTCACTTTCCTCGGTTGTCTTGTCGCGATCAGTTCGCCAGCGCCTCGACGCCGCCGACGATTTCGCTGATTTCCTGGGTGATCTGTGCCTGACGTGCCGCGTTGGCCTGCCTGGACAGGCTCTTCTCGAGCTCGTTCGCGTTGTCGGTTGCCGCCTTCATGGCGGTACGACGTGCGGCGTTCTCCGATGCAGCGGCATCGAGCAGGGCTGCGAAGATGCGGGACGCGACGTACTTGGGCAGCAGCGCGTCGAGCAGCTCCTTGGCCTCCGGCTCGAACTCGACCTCGGCCGAGACGTGTGCGTTGCCGTTGTCGACGAGCATGTCGTCGCCCATCTGCAACTGCTCGGTCTCGAACTCGATGTCGATCGGCGCCATACGGCGGACGATCGGCTTCTGAGTCAGCATCGACACGAAGCGCGTGTAGACCACGTGCAGTTCGTCGAAGCCCTCGATCTCGCCGCCCTGAGGCAGCGCGACCGACTCGTCCGAACCGGCGAGGAACGCGTCCACCAGGTGGTGAACGGCTGCCGCGCTGTCGGCGAATGCGGGCTGCTGCGAGAAGCCCGACCAACTCGCTGCGATCGGACGATCGCGGAACGTGTAGTACCCGATGCCCTTGCGGCCCATCACGTACACGACCGGGGTCTTGCCCTCGCTGCGGAGCAGCGACAGAAGCTCTTCGGTCTCCTTGAGCACGTTCGAGTTGTAGCCGCCGCACTGGCCGCTGTCGCTGGTCACGACCAGGACGGCAGCACGCTTCGGCGTCTCGCGAGCAGTCAACAGCGGGCTGTCGAGCGACGAGCTCGCACTGGCCAGCGTCGTGACGACCCGCGTGATCTCCTCGGAGTAGGGACGCGCGGCAGCCACGCGAGCCTGTGCCTTGGTGATACGCGAGGTCGCGATCAGCTCCTGCGCCTTCGTGATCTTCTTGGTCGACTGAATCGACCTGATCCGTGAGCGCAGCTCCCGAATAGTGGCCATGTTACTTCTGCTTCTTCGTCACTCGGATCGTCTCGGACTCGACGTCCTCGGCAGCCAGAGCATCGGCCTCGACCTCGACGACACGGCTGCCGTCGGTCGCGATGAAGCCTGCCTTGAAGTTGTTCGTCGCGGTCTCGAGAGCAGCCTTGTCGTCGCCCGAGAGCTTCTTGCCGCCCTCGATGTTCGAGTAGACGCCTGCGGCCGTGTGGTGCAGGTCGGCCAGCAGCTCCGACTCGAAGCGACGCACATCGGCGACCGGAACCGAGTCCATGAAGCCCTCACCACAGAGGTAGAGCGACACGATCTGGTCTTCAACCGAGACCGGGCTGTACTGGTCCTGCTTCAGCAGTTCCACCCAGCGGGCGCCACGCTCGAGCTGTGCCTTCGAAGCGGCGTCCAGGTCCGAGGCGAAGGCCGAGAAGGCTTCCAGCTCACGGAACTGTGCGAGCTCCAGACGCAGCGAACCCGAGACGTCCTTGAGGCCCTTGGTCTGGGCGGCGCCACCGACACGCGACACCGAGATGCCGACGTTGATGGCGGGACGGACACCCTTGTTGAAGAGGTCCGACTCCAGGAAGACCTGGCCGTCGGTGATCGAGATGACGTTGGTCGGGATGAACGCCGACACGTCGTTGGCCTTGGTCTCGATGATCGGCAGTGCGGTCATCGAACCGCCGCCGAGTGCGTCGGACAGCTTGGCCGAGCGCTCCAGCAGACGCGAGTGCAAGTAGAAGACGTCACCCGGGTATGCCTCGCGGCCCGGCGGGCGACGCAGCAGCAGCGAGATGGCGCGGTAGGCCTCAGCCTGCTTCGACAGGTCGTCGAACACGATGAGGACGTGCTTGCCCTGGTACATCCAGTGCTGGCCGAGTGCCGAACCGGTGTACGGTGCGAGCCACTTGAAGCCGGCGGAGTCGGACGCGGGAGCTGCGACGATGGTGGTGTACTCCATCGCGCCGGCCTCTTCGAGGGCGCTCTTGACGCCTGCGATGGTCGAACCCTTCTGGCCGACTGCGACGTAGATGCAGCGAACCTGCTTCTCCGGGTCGCCGGTCGCCCAGTTGTCCTTCTGGTTCAGGATCGCGTCGATGCAGACCGCGGTCTTGCCGGTCTTGCGGTCGCCGATGATCAGCTGACGCTGACCGCGGCCGATCGCGGTCATCGCGTCGATGGCCTTGATACCGGTGGCGAGGGACTCCTCGACCGGCTGACGCTCGAGAACCGAGGCTGCCTGGAGTTCGAGGACGCGGTCGCCCTCCGACTCGATGGCGCCGAGGCCGTCGATCGGTGCGCCCAGCGGGTCGATGACGCGGCCGAGGAACTTGTCGCCGACCGGAACCGAGAGCACGTTGCCGGTGCGCTTGACTTCCTGGCCTTCTTCGATGTTCTGCGAATCGCCGAGGATGACGGCGCCGACCTCGTCGAGATCGAGGTTCAGAGCCACACCGCGGATGCCGCCCTCGAACTCGAGGAGCTCGTTGGCCATGGCACCGGGCAGGCCTGCGACGTGAGCGATGCCGTCACCGGTGTCGGTGACAGTGCCCACCTCTTCGCGAGTGGCCTGGCCGCCCACTTCCTGGGTGTAACTTGCGATCGCGCTCCGAATTTCATCGGAGGAGATGGTCAACTCCGCCATTTTCCTGCTTCTCCTGGCTGTCTAAGTGATCTGGGAATCGTATGGGTTAGCGCAAGCCGCTGCGCAGCGTTGCGATCTTGCCGGACAGGCTGCCGTCGATGCGCTCATCGCCCACACGGACGACGACCCCACCGAGGAGTTCCGGATCGATGTCGACGTGCAGGGTGACCGGCGCGTCGTAGATGGCGGCGAGCTTCGCCGACAGCGCGGTGCGCTGATCTGCGGAGAGCTCCCCTGCACTGGTCACGTAAGCGACCTTGCGGCCGTTGCTTGCGGCGGCGAGCTGCGAGAGCTCGTCGATCGCGTCGCCCGGCAGGACGTCGGTGCGACCGACGCCGTAACCGGCCAGCTTCTCGGTGACCGTGTCGACCTTGCCGTTGATCAGCTTGCGAAGCAGGCCGAAGCGATCGGCGGCGCTGCGAGTGCGATCAGACAGAGCCTGTTCGAGGGCGTTGTCGCCCTTGACGATCCGAGCGAGGCGGAAGAGCTCCTCCTCGACGGTGTCGATGCGACCGGTCTCCTTGGCAGCGAACAGCAGAGCCTCGATACCGAGGGACTGGAGTGCGCGGACGAGGTCGGCGTCGCTCGACCAGTTTCGGGCCGCCGCCGACGAGACGACAGCGCGCGTGGTATCGGACACCTTGCCGGTCAGCACGGTGTCGGCGATCTTCGCACGCTCATCCGCAGCGGTGGCCGAGTCGGCCAGCGCGGTGCGCAGCGAGCGATTGTCGTTGACGGTCTCGGCGACCGACAGCAGTTCGTCGCCGACGGTCACCGAATCGGTGGCCGGTGCGGACGAACCGCGCAATGCGGTCTCCAGCTCGACGCGAGCCCCTTCGAGGGCTTCACGGCTAGACGCTGCGTACATCTATCTGCATTCCTTCTTCTCCGCTGGGCGAGGAGTCAGTGGGCGCGAGGGGCATGTCGATGCCCGCTCGCCGTCCCACATTCCTCACCGTCGCTGCCTGGATTACTTGGCGCTTGCCGCGTCGTCGAGCTCGGCGAGGAACCGGTCAACGGTTCCGGCCTGCTTGACGTCGTCCTGCAGCGAAGCTCCGACGAGCTTCTCGGCCAGGTCGACCGACATCTTTCCGAGGTCACCGCGCAGTTCGGAGACGACCTGCTGACGCTGCGCGTCGAGCTGGGTGTGCCCGTTGGCGATGATCCGTTCGCTTTCGGCGGTCGCCTGAGCCTTCAGATCCGCGATGATCTGGGTGCCCTGGTTGCGGGCCTCTTCGCGGATTCCGGCTGCCTCTTCACGAGCGCCTGCGAGCTGCTCGCGGTACGCCTTCAGCGACGCAGCGGCTTCGGCCTGCGCGGCCTCGGCGCGCTCGATGCCGCCTTCGATCGTGTCGCGACGCTCGTCAAGCACCTGGCGGTACTTCGGAATGACGAACTTCCAGAAGACGAAGAGAACGACAGCGAAGGCGACCAGCGACCAGGTGATGTCGTACCACTGCGGCAGCAGCGGATTCGGCGGCTGGTGTTCGCCGCCCTCTTCCGGCGTTGCTTCCGCCAGAATCATCAGTTCGTTGATCATTGAAGTCGTCTCTCGATCAGAAGATGAAGCCGGCGACGATACCGATCAGCGCCAGAGCCTCAGAGAGTGCGATACCGAGGAACATGGTGGTGCGGATCTGACCGGCCAGCTCGGGCTGACGGGCGATACCCTCGATGGCCTTGCCGGCGACGATGCCAACACCGATGCCGGGGCCGATGGCTGCGAGGCCGTAACCGATCGCGCCGAAGCCCTTACCGGTGATGGTCGAGTCTGCAGCCAGAGTCTGGGCGATGCTCATCTTGCGATTCCCTTTCTTAATGGCTCCTCGCCCGGTCGAGCGAGTGAGTCAGTTCGTGACGAATCCGGAGTGTCCCGGATCCGAGTTATTCAGTTGGTCGTTGGACAGCTCGGCGTCAGTGCGAGTCTGCGTGAATCGACTGGTCGATGTAGACGGCGGTCAGCAGCGCGAAGATGTACGCCTGCAGGCCGATGACCAGAAGCTCGAAGAACGTGAATCCGATTCCCGCGATCATTCCGCCGACACCCGCCAGGCTCCATAGGCCGCCCTTGGTGATCACGAAGAACTGCGTCGCCGAGAAGAAGAGGACCAGCATGATGTGGCCGGCGAGCATGTTCGCGAGAAGTCGGACAGTCAGCGTGAACGGACGCAGGATGAAGGTCGAGACGAACTCGATCGGGACTAGCAGGAAGTGCACGGGCAGCGGCACTCCCGGGAGCACGATCGACGACTTGATGAAGCCGAAGAACCCGTACTTGGAGATGCCGACCCAGCAGTAGGTGATGTAGGCGACGAGCGCCATGACCAGCGGCATGCCGATGCGCGCGTTGGTCGAGATGTTCAGGAACGGAAGGATCGACGTCAGGTTGAGGAAGATCGTCGCGAAGAAGATCGAGGCGATGATCGTCAGGAACTTGCGGCCGTTCTCCTTGCCGAGGATCTCTTCGGCGATGTTGATCCGGACCCAGTCGAGCATGCTCTCGGCGACGTTCTGCGCTCGGGTCGGCACGACCTTCGGACTGCGCATCGCGATGAGGAAGCCACCGGCTACCAGCACAGACACGATGACTCGGATGAGCATGAGGCGGTCCATGCCCCACCACTCGGGGTTGGGCTGGTTTCCACCGAACAACATCACGGGATAGAAATCCCACAGTGTCGGCGCGTGGAATTCGTCTCCAGCTGCGAGGATGGCGCTCAGCGTTCTCTCCCGTTCTCGGGCCCACCGACCTCACGGTCTGCGGGGGTCCTACTGTCATTTGGCGATTCGGACATCGCTGTACGGCGCACGTCACCTGAATCTGCCTGCGTGCAGCAGATTAGCAAGTCTTGACCTTCGGCGGCGAATCAGGAACGAGCCGCGTGGCGGTTCGTCGTCCTACTATCGAGTGTAGTAGCTGCTCAGGGTAGCCACAGTGAGGGTGGTCACACCTACTGGGCAGTAGTGCCGTCGGAGTCTGTATATGTCTGTCGGGTCGACATCACACCCCACAGCTCGGCGCCGAGGACTGCGATGATGGCGCCGATCAGCGTCGTCGCGAGTGCGCCCTTGTGGTAGAAGTCCATGTCCTTGATGAGGGCGGTCACGGCGATCGCGGCGACAACCTTCACCAGGTATGACCCCATCAGAGCGCCCATGACGACCGCAGGCAGTGCGTTCCGCGTCAGGAGGATCGTGATGACCGTGATCAGAATGAATGCTCCGCCGATCCCCGCGCCGATCAAGACGCCCCACAGCCCGGGCGTCCCCTTCCAGGGCCAGAAGATCAGCAATCCGGCGACCAGCAAGACACCGAGCCCGGTGACGCCGTACTTCAAACCGTTCCAGAGGGGCGCAGCCGGATCGTCCCATTCATGCTTCACTGTCGGCTCGTCCGCTGGGGATTCGTCGGCGGGCGAGTTCTCATCATTCACAGACACGCGCACCAGGCTATCGAGGCATAGGGCTATCTAGCGAACCGGCGGTGCAGACGCGGTGCGAAGGTCGCGATCAGTGCGAGCACGACTCCGACGCCGAACACGGGGCCGACCACGGCGGGCGGGACGAGCGTGGACGCCGCGACGGCGAACGCCAGCAGGCCGACCCACAGGTAGATGACCAGGGCGACTCGGCGCTGAGTGTGACCGATCTCGAGGAGGCGATGATGCAGATGCATCTTGTCGGGCGTGTAGAACCCGACACCCGAACGCGTGCGGCGGATGACTGCCATGACCATGTCGAGCAGCGGGATGAACATCACTGCCGCGATCAAGATCAGCGGAGAGAGGAGGGTGAACATGTCAGCCGGACCGTACGCACTCCGGGCGACGCGGCCCGAGGCGCTGGTTGACGCGGCACCCAGCATGAGGCCGATCAGCATGGCGCCCGAGTCGCCCATGAAGATTCGCGCAGGTGAGAAATTGTGCGGCAGGAAGCCCAGGCACGCTCCGGCCAATGCAGTGGTGATGAGCGCCGGCGGGTAGTAGCTGACGTCTCCACCCTGGTCGTGCAGCAGACCGAGCGAGAAGAGGCAGATCGCGGCGGCCGCGATCAGGCCGAGCCCGGCGGCCAGGCCGTCGAGTCCGTCGATGAAGTTCATGGCGTTGATCGTCGTGACGGTGATCGCGACCGTCAGCAACCCGGCCTGCAGCGGGTCGAGGACCACGGTCCCGATGTCGCCGAACGGCACATACAGCAGATACCAGCTGACACCCATGATCACCAGAACACCCGCAGCGGTCAGCTGACCGACGAACTTGGTGAGGGCATCGAGCCCCCACCGATCGTCGATCACGCCGACCAGTACGATCACCAGGCCTGCGGTGATGACGGCAAGCATGTCGTGCGTGTACGCGAATCCCCTGTTCAGGGCCGGTAGTTGGGCTGCGAGACCGATGGCGCACACAACGCCGAAATACATGCCGACTCCGCCGAGGCGAGGAGTCGGAATCACGTGCACGTCGCGTTCACGAGGAACGGCGACAGCGCCGGCCTTGACCGCGAACACGCGGACGAGCGAGGTCAGCAGGTACGTGACGCCCGCCGCCGTGAGACCGACGAGCGCGAGCTCGCGCAACGGGACACCCGCTCCCCCGGTCCCGGCGTCGAGTGCCAGCAGGTTCATTCGGACGCTCCGAGCCGTGCGACCGAGGCGGCCACGTCGGCGTGCACCGCGGCGTCGTCGGACGTCATCGCGGCCATCATGAGGTCGGCGATCGCGGGAGCATCGGCGGGAGTGATTCCCTCTGCGGTGATGGCGGCAGTTCCATAGCGGATCGCCGACCCCTCGGAGACAGCTGCACGGTCGAACGGCGTGATCGCCTTGTCGACGACGATCCCCGATGCCGCCAATCTGCGGGTCGCTTCGCGTCCGGTGACGCCGAGCGGAGTCACGTCGACGATTCCGATGTGAGTGTCCGTTCCCCCGCTGACCACCTGCAGTCCACGGGCGGTGAAGTCGTCCGCGAGGTCGGATGCCAGAGCCGCGACGTCTCGCGCGTACCGCCTGTACGTCTCGGTGGACGATTCCGCGAACGCAACCGCTTTGGCCGCGATCGAATGCATGGCGGGCGCCCCCTGCAAGAACGGGTACACGGCCCGAGACAGCGCTTCGGCGTGTTCTCCGCGGGCGAGGAGGAGCCCTCCGCGCGGTCCACGCATCACCTTGTTGGTCGCCACTGAGACGACGTCGGCGTACGGGACGGGAGACTCGATCACTCCCCCCGCCGCCAAGCCCATGACGTGCGCGCCGTCCACCCAGAGCACACAACCGGCCTCGTCGGCGATGGTCCGCATCGCGGCGTAGTCCCAGGTCCGCGAGTAGGCCGTGCCGCCGGCGAGCAAGATCCGTGGCCGGTGGATGAGTGCCATGTCGCGGATGCGGTCGTAGTCGACCTGTTCGGTGTCGTGGCGGACCTCGTAATTCACCACGCTGAACCAGCGACCCGACAGATTCGCCCGAGATCCGTGCGATTGGTGCCCGCCATGGCGGAGGCTCAGCGACATCACCTGGTCGCCCGGCTGGGCGAACGCCGCGTAGACGGCGAAGTTGGCCAGGGCCCACGACAGCGGCTGAACGTTCACGTAGTCCGCGGCGAACAGCGTGTGCGCACGGTCGACGGCGAGGCGTTCGACTTCGTCGACGACGTCGGAGCCGCCGTGATATCGGCGTCCGGGGTATCCCTCTGCGTACTTGTCGGCGAGCACAGAGCCCATTGCGGCACGGACCGCGGGCGTCGCGATCGTCTCGGCGGCGAGCATTTGGAGGCTGCCCGCACGGCGTGCCGCCTCGCGGCTGATCAGCTCACTGATCTGCGGGTCGACCGCGTCGAGCGGCCCGGTCACGGACGCGCCCTCAGCTCGTCGGGATCCATGTCGAGCACTTCGCCGATCTCCTCGGCGCTGATCGCTCCTTCGCGGAGGATGCGCGGCGTGACTCCGCTCAGGTCGACGATCGTCGACGCGACGGCCTTCGCCGCGGGCCCGCCGTCCAGGTACACCGACACCAGATCGCCGAGCATGTCCTGCGCCGCGCCGACCGTGGTGGCGGGCGGTTGCCCGGACACGTTGGCGCTCGACACGGCCATCGGCCCGACTTCGCGGAGAAGTTCGATCGCCACCGGATGCAACGGCATCCGGATCATCACGGTCGCATCGGTGTCGCCGAGGTCCCATGCGAGGGACGGCGCCTGTTCGACGACAAGACTGAGTCCACCAGGCCAGAACGACTGGACGAGTTCCCTGGCCTGCGGCGACACCGACCGGACCAGTCCGTCGACGGTCTGCCAAGAGCCGACGAGAACCGGCACCGGCATGTCCCGGCCGCGATTCTTGGCGGCGAGCAGAGACGAGACCGCCTCGCTGTCGAATGCGTCGCAGCCGATGCCGTACAGGGTGTCGGTCGGCAGCACCACAAGACGGCCGCCGCGGGCTGCTCCGACCGCGGCGCTCAGGCCTGCGGAACGCTCGGACGGGTCACTGCAATCGAAGACGACGCTCACTGTTCCATCCTTGCACGGTCGGCTGCCGGGTCGGGTTCGCCCCGGCCGAACGATGTATGAGAGGAGATGCGGGTCGCCGTGACGAAACGCGGTCGACCTGCCAAGTCCGCATGGGCCTCGATGGACGAGAATCGGCCGTCGGCGCGCAGCGCGGCGACAACGGCGTCTGCCGTCTCGTCGTCGTGTTCGACGGCGAACGCTCCCCCGCCGACGAGTGCGTCGGCGACGATCGGGATCATCGCCGAGATGACGTCCATTCCCGTCGTCCCGGAGAACACGGCGTCGTACGGGTCGTGGGCGACCTCCGGAGACACCGGCGACTCGGACGGGACGTACGGCGGGTTCGACACGATGACGTCGCACGCCCCGAGGGCCTTGTGCATCGCAGCGGCATCGGTGACATCACCGTGCAGAGCGGTGACGCGTGTCTCCAGTGACGCGGCCGAGATGTTCCGACGCAGGTAGTCCAGCGCATCCGACGACCGTTCAACGGCCACCACCTGCGTGTTCGGCGAATGGGCCGCGATACCGAGCGCGAGCGCTCCGCTTCCGGAGCACAGGTCTGCCACCACCGCTGTGCGACCCGCGACCACGCGCGTGGCCCACTCGACGATCAGCTCGGTCTCTGGGCGCGGGACGAACACTCCGGGCCCGACTGCCAGTTCGAGGCCCGCGAAGTGGGCCGTGCCTGTGATGTGCTGCAGCGGTTCGCGCCGGGCACGGCGTCGAACGAGCTCGGCGAAGTGTTCCTCCTGCTCGATGTCGACGTCGTCGATCAGCAGAAGTCGCCCGGGCTCGACGGCGAGCACATGAGCAAGGAGTTCGGCAGCGTCGTGCGATGCCGATTCGACGCCTGCCGCGGTCAACTCGGCGGCGGCGCGACGTCGGAGTGCGTCCGCCGACGTCACTGCTGCAGTCGTGCCTGCTTGTCGGCGTCGACGAGGGCGCCGATCAGGCCGTCCATCTCACCGTTCAAGACGGCGTCGAGGTTGTTCGCCTTGTAACCGATCCGGTGGTCGGTGATCCGGTTCTCCGGCCAGTTGTAGGTGCGGATCCGCTCCGACCTGTCGACGGTGCGGATCTGTGCCGCGCGTCCGGCCGATGCCTCGGCTGCGGCTTCCTCCTCAGCCAGCGCCTGGAGGCGGGCGGCGAGCACCTGCATCGCTCGGGCCTTGTTCTGGAGCTGGGAACGCTCGTTCTGACAGGTCACGACCACTCCGGTCGGCAAGTGTGTGAGGCGGACCGCGGAGTCGGTGGTGTTGACGCCCTGGCCGCCCTTTCCGGAACTGCGGTAGACGTCCACGCGCAGGTCAGATTCGTCGATCTGCACTTCGGCGACCTCGTCGGGCTCTGGGTAGATCAACACACCTGCGGCCGACGTGTGGATGCGGCCCTGCGACTCGGTGACCGGCACACGCTGCACACGGTGCACACCGCCCTCGAACTTGAGCTTGGACCAGACGCCGTCGCGCACCGATTCGCGTGCCTTGATCGACAGGGTCGCGTCCTTGTAACCGCCGAGGTCCGACTCGGTGACGCCGAGGACAAGCGCCTTCCAGCCCTGGCGCTCGCAGTACTTCAGATACATGCGGACCAGATCGGAGGCGAACAGTGCGGACTCCTCGCCGCCGGCGCCCGACTTCACTTCGAGGACAACGTCGTCGGAATCGTGAGGGTCGCGCGGTGCAAGCAGGTCCGTGAGCTGGGCATCGAGCTCGGCTTCGCTCGCTTCGAGGGCGGGGATCTCGTCAGCGAACGCCGGATCGTCCGCCGCCAGCTCGCGAGCGGCTGCGAGATCGTCACGCACCGAGGTTAGCTTGGTGTACGTAGCCATCACCGGCGCGAGTTCAGCGAACCGCTTGCCGACGCGGCGTGCATTGGCGGCGTTGTCGTGCAGTGCCGGATCGGACAGCTGCTGTTCGAGGCCTGCGTGCTCGGCCAGGATGTCGTCGATCGCGGACGGTGCCTGCATGCTCACGTGAGTTCACTTCCCCGTCAAAGAGTGGCCCGCCCGGTCCCGAGCGGCGTGGTGGAAAACGAAACGACGCCCGAGACCAAGACCGGTGAGGATCTCGGAGTCGGGCGTCGAAGGCGAGCTACTTGGTGCGCTTGCCGTAACGCTTCTCGAAGCGAGCGACGCGGCCGCCGGTGTCGAGGATCTTCTGCTTGCCCGTGTAGAACGGGTGGCACTGTGAGCAGACTTCCACGGTGATGTGGCCGCCCTTGGCGGTGCTGCGCGTGGTGAACTCGTTGCCGCAACCGCAGTTGACGGTGGTCACCTCGTAGTCGGGGTGGATTCCCTGCTTCATTACGTCCCTTTCGAAGGTGGTCGCCGGGTCACCGGGCAGAATGCCATCGGTGTGAACCGGAACCGGACTGACCGAACGATTATTCCACAAGGTCACGGGCGGCTGCCAATCCTCCTCGACGCGAGCGTCTTGGGGTGGCCTAACCTGATGGTATGAGCGAAGGCAGCACTAGAGGACGGCCCACCCGCGACGCGAAGCGTCAGCGCTGGTCACGGCGCAATCCCTTCCCGGCCACCGTCGTGGAGAACACTCTGCTGACAGCGCCGGAGAGCAGCAAGGAAGTCCGCCACCTGGTGCTCGACATCGCCGGTTCGGGCCTCGACTACCAGCCCGGCGACGCTGTGAACGTCACCCCGGCGAACGAGCCCGCGCTGGTCGCCGCGCTCATCGACCGGCTCGGCGTGCCGGCCGACACGGTGATCACCGACCGCAAGGGCGACCGCACGCTCGCGCAGGCACTCACTCACGGCTTCGAGATCACGTCGGTCTCGCCGTACCTGCTCGATCATTTGGCGAACGCCCGGGGACGCGAGGACGTCGCCGCACTCCTTGCAGGCGACCGCGCGGAACTCGAAGCCTGGGCGCGCGGGCGTGACGTCCTCGACCTGCTGAACCTCGACTCCGACTGGTTCCCCACTCCCGAGGCGTTCCTAGCCGAATTGAAGCCGCTCACCGCGCGGACCTATTCGATCTCGTCGTCGCCCACCGTCCATGAGGGCACGGTTCACCTGACGCCTGCGACGATCCGTCATTACGCGACAGACGAGTGGGGTGACGGCCGCGATCGGGGCGGCGCAGCGTCCACGTACCTCGCCGATCGGGTGGAACCCGGCGACACCGTCGGCATCTACCTGACGCCGAACAAGTCGTTCCGGCTCCCCGAGCCCGACACCGACATCATCATGATCGGTCCCGGCACCGGTATCGCGCCGTTCCGCGCGTTCGTCCACGAGCGCGCCAACGACGACGGCTCGGGCCGCAACTGGCTGTTCCACGGCGCCCGCAAGCGTGACCACGACTTCCTATACCGCGACGAGATAGTGCAGATGCATCACGACGGCAGTCTCGATCGCCTCGACGTGGCCTTCTCTCGTGAGCAGGAGGACAAGGTGTACGTGCAGCACCTCATGGACTCCCACGGCGAGGACATCTACACCTGGCTCCGCGACGGCGCGGTCCTGTATGTGTGCGGAGACGCCGACCGCATGGCCGCCGACGTCGAGAACGCCCTCGCCGCGATCATCGCCGAGCACGGCGAGGTCGAACCCGACGACGCTCGCGCCGAACTCGACCGCCTCCGCTCCGAAGGCCGCTACCTCCGCGACGTGTACTGACGGATTCATCGCGTCAGGCCGGAAACGTCACGCCTAGGCCGGGTTCGTCCGGTGCCCGTCTGTGACGAATCCTCCATCTAGCGATGGTTCGGTCAGCCTATGTGCAATGCACGGAGGCGCGCCGCCACTCGTGCCGCCATGCGTTTGGCTTCCAGGTCGGACCAGTCCCAGCGGACGACGCTCACACCGAGGTCCTCCAGCCGGGCCTGCCGCCGCTTCTCTCGTCGTACAGCGTCGAGGGCCGTCTCCGCGCCGTCCAGATAGTCGACGTACTTGCCGTATCCGTCGAACTCGCCTGCGAGCAGCCCGTCCCAGTCGAAGTCCGATCGGGCGACGAATCGCCCTTGATCGTCGAAGAATCGATGCTGCAGACGCGGAGAGGGCAGACCCGCCTCGATCATCTGGGCGCGACTCCACGACTCTCCCGGATTGGCCGACGCGGAACTCGCGAACGGAAGCGCAGCCCGCGCCACACCGACGCCCGGGCGCGGCGTCGACAGCATCCCCTCCATTCGGCGTCTCGACGCACCCGCCCGGAGCGCCGAGTCGAAAACAGTGAGGGCCCCGGCGAACCCCTGCAAAGTGGTGCACGCGACGTCGACTGCGGTCTGCTCAAGGGACGTGACAAGAAGGCCACCGACCATGGTGCGGCGTTCCTCGGGCACTCCCCCGCAGCGTGCCGCCAGGTTGATTCCACGCCGGCGGGTCTCGAAGGCTACGTGCACCTTGTCACGCACCGGTTTCAACAAGGGCAGGCCGAGAATCGTCGCGGCGGTCTCATCAACGAACACGACGCCGGGATGCCTCTCCGCGACCGCGTGCGCGCGTAGAACGTGCAGTTCACGCGGCGTGCGTCTTGTCGCCCGCACCAGGACACCTGGGTCGATCCGCTCGAGGAGGCCCGCGTCCACTGCTCGCGACAACTGCGCAGCTGAACACCCGAGAGCGAGGGCGCGTCGCCGCAGGATGAGTCCGTGATCGTCCGTCGGAAACGTGTTCGAGGTTCATACCAATTAGACGCACCGAGCCGCGCTTCGGTTCAGTCGGATTTCCACAGGCTTGCAGAAAGCCAGAAAAGTCACGCCCTACCCGTGGATGAACATGGGCGGGGCGTGACTTTTCTGGCTTATCGCGCCGAGTGACTAGTCGTCGCCGGCGACGGTGGGAGCGTTCTTGCTGACCTGCATCAGGAATTCGACGTTGCTGCGCGTCTTCTTCAGCTGGCTGACGAGCAGGTCGATCGCCGCCTGCGAGTCGAGGCCCGACAGGAGGCGACGGAGCTTGTGAACGATGGCGAACTCGTCCGGCGAAAGCAGGAGCTCGTCCTTGCGGGTGCTCGACAGGTTGACGTCGACCGCGGGGAACACTCGCCGCTCGGAGATCTTGCGATCGAGCTTGAGCTCGGCGTTGCCGGTGCCCTTGAACTCCTCGAAGATCACCGTGTCGCCCGTTGAACCGGTCTCGACCAGCGCAGACGCGATGATCGTCAGCGATCCGCCGTTCTCGATGTTGCGAGCGGCGCCGAGGAAGCGCTTCGGCGGGTACAGGGCCTGCGAGTCGACACCACCGGACAGGATGCGGCCCGACGCGGGCGACGCATTGTTGTACGCGCGACCGAGGCGGGTGATCGAATCGAGAAGCACCACGACGTCCATGCCGCCCTCGACGAGCCGCTTGGCGCGCTCGATGGCGAGTTCGGCGACGCTCGTGTGATCTGACGGCGGACGATCGAACGTCGAGGCGATGACCTCGCCCTTCACCGATCGCTGCATGTCGGTGACTTCTTCCGGACGCTCGTCGACGAGCACCACCATCAGGTGGCATTCCGGGTTGTTCGTCGAGATCGCGTTGGCGATGTCCTGCAGGATCGTCGTCTTGCCTGCCTTCGGCGGCGACACGATCAGTGCACGCTGGCCCTTGCCGATCGGCATGATCAGATCGATGACGCGCGTCGACAGGCGCTCTGCAGTCGTCTCCAAGCGCAGACGTTGGTTCGGGTAGAGCGGCGTGAGCTTGGAGAACTCGGGACGATTCCGTGCGGCCTCGACGGGCGCGCCGTTGACCGTGTCCAAACGGACGAGCGGATTGAACTTCTGGCGATTGTTGCCCTGTCCGGCCTGCTGGCCCTCGCCGTCCTTGGCCACCTTGACCGCGCCGGTGATCGCGTCGCCACGACGCAGACCGTTCCGGCGGACGAGGTTCATCGACACGTAGACGTCGTTCGAACCGGCGAGATAACCCGACGTGCGAACGAACGCGTAGTTGTCGAGGACATCGAGGATGCCTGCAACGGGAACAACGGTGTCGCCCTCATTGACCTGCGGTTCTGCGCCGCCGCCGTCACCGCCGCGGTCACGTCCACGACGACGCTCACGGAACCGACGCCCACGCCGACGACCGTTTCCGTCACCGTCGTCGTCATCGTTGTTGTTCTGGCGATTGCCCTGGTTCTGGCCGCCCTGGTTCTGGCCGCCGCGATTCTTCTCGCCCTGGTTCTTGTCGCCCTGGTTCTCGGACTTCTCACCCTGAGACTTCTCACCCTGGGACCTGTCGCTCTGGGACCTGTCGCTCTGGGCGTTGTCGCCGGATTGCTTGTCACCCGCGGGCTTCTCACCGGACTGGCCCTGGTCGCCCTGATTGCGGTCGCGGTTTCGATTCCGGTTCCGGTCCCGATCACGATTGCGTGCGGGACGGTCGCCGGAGGCGTTCTCACCCGGCTGATCACCCGACTTCTCCCCCGCAGGCTTCTCACCTGCCGACTTCTCGACAGCGGCCTTCGGGGCCGCCGGAGCGTCGTTCTTGGGAGAGTCGTTCTTGGGGGCCTCGACCTTCGGGGCGTCCTGCTTGGGGGCCTCGGTCGTACGCGCAGCCTTAGGCGCGTCACCCTTCGGGGCGTCGGCCTTCGGCGCCTCTGCCTTGGGGGCGGCATTCTTCGCGGCCGGGGGACGTCCACCCTGCTGATGTGCACGGATGACGTCGATCAGGTCGCCCTTGCGCATGCCGGAGGTCCCTTTGATGCCGAGCTCGCCGGCCAGCGACTTCAGTTCGGGGAGCAGCATCGCGGACAGCCCGGTACGTGCGCGCTTGGGAGCCTGCAGGTCCGTTTCAGTCACGGATATCCTTTCGTTCCCCGACACCAGAGGCCGGGGCGTCCACTCGGAATCGAGCGGGAGTATGTCAATGCGCCGAAGAAGGGAAAGCCACTAGATCGTGGACTTTCGTAGCGCAGCGCCTACAGCGTACCACCGGGTAAGGCAAGTAGAGCGGAACCCGCCCCTACGGCAGGATCTCGACACCACCGGCGATGTCGAGCGGAAGCATCGCGAAGCCGTACTCTGCAGCGAGCTGTGCCTCTTCGTCACCGAGGTCACTCGTGCCGAGGACCAGCACCGACGGCCCTGCACCCGACACCGTTGCGGCGTGTCCACGATCGCGCAGCGCGTTCATCAAGCCGCTCGACGCGGGCATCGCGGCAGCGCGATACGTCTGATGCAGACGGTCGCTCGTCGCGTCCATCAGGCACGTCGGGTCGGTCGTGAGCGCAACAACGCCGAGCGCCACCCGGCTCACGTTGAACACGGCGTCCGCTCGCGGGACCTCGTCAGGCAGAAGTCCGCGGGTCTCGGCAGTCGACGACTGCGTCTGCGGAACGAACGACGTCGCCTTGATCGACGGGTGCAGCGGCAGTTTGCGGGCGAAGAACTCCGTGTCGCCGTGTGTCCATGTGACGACGCCCGATCCGAGCACGGACGCAGCGGCATTGTCGGGGTGCCCCTCGAACTCGCTGGACAACTGGACCAACTGAGTCTGCGTCAGCGCAGGTCGGCGCGCATCGGCGACCAGCAGGCCCGATGCGGCGGCGAGGCCGCCGACGACTGCTGCCGCCGACGAGCCGAGACCACGGGAGTGCGGGATCGCGTTGACGCAGTGCAGTGCGATGCCCGGCGCCGCGACGCCCGCGGCTTCAAGGCCGCGGATCACTGCGCGCGCCACCAGATGCCGTTCATCGAGCGGGACGTCGTCCGCCGACTCCCCCTCCGCGGTCACCACAACACCGGTGCCCGGTTCCGTGACCGTCACACTGACCTCGTCGTACAGCCCGAGAGCCAGACCCAGGCAGTCGAAACCAGGGCCGAGGTTGGCGCTCGACGCGGGCACTCGCACACGCGCGGTCACCCCGGGGGTCAGCACCAAGTCGGCGTCAAGCGCGCCGATCGTCACAGCGGTCACAGCGTTCTCCATGATGAATGTCAGCTGACGCCGAGCGCACGAGCCACAGCCACAGGATCGACCGGGATGGCGTCGACCTTCGGCATGCCGAGCAGCGCGGTGTCGGGGTCCTTCAGACCGTTGCCAGTCACAGTGCACACGACGGTGGACCCGGGAGTGACCCAGCCCTCCTCGTGCGCGGCGAGCAGACCGGCGACGCTTGCTGCCGATGCGGGCTCGACGAAGACGCCCTCTCGGCCTGCCACCAGGCGGTAAGCCTCGAGGATCTTCTCGTCGGTCGCCGCGCGGAACTGTCCGTTCGACTCGTCCTTCGCAGCGACGGCCTGGTTCCAGCTGGCGGGCGAACCGATGCGGATCGCGGTCGCGATGGTCTCCGGATCGCTGACCGGCGCACCGTTGACCAGCGGAGCGGCACCGGCAGCCTGCACGCCGAGCATGCGCGGCAGCGTGTCGATGATGCCGTCCGCGTGGTACTCGCGGTAACCCTTCCAGTACGCGGTGATGTTGCCCGCGTTGCCGACCGGCAGCGCATGGATGTCGGGCGCCTTGCCGAGCACGTCGACGATCTCGAACGACGCGGTCTTCTGGCCTTCGATACGCGCCGGGTTCACCGAGTTCACGAGTTCGATCTCAGTGAATTCAGCGGTCACCTTGCGGGCGAGTTCGAGGCAGTCGTCGAAGTTGCCCTGCACCTGGATCACCTGGGCGCCGTGCATGACGGCTTGAGCGAGCTTGCCCATGGCGATCTTGCCCTCGGGGATGAGGACGGCGCAGGTCATGCCGGCACGCGTCGCGTAGGCGGCGGCCGACGCCGACGTGTTGCCGGTCGACGCGCAGAGGACGGCCTTCTTGCCGTTGTTGACGGCGTTGGTGACGGCCATCGTCATTCCGCGGTCCTTGAACGAACCCGTCGGGTTCAGTCCCTCGACCTTGAGGTACACCTCGCAGCCGGTGATCTCGGAGAGGACCGGTGCGGCGATGAGCGGCGTCGCGCCTTCGTGCAGGGTGACGATCTTCCAATCGTCCTGCACGGGCATGCGATCGCGGTAGGCCTCGATCAGTCCGGGCCAGCCCTGGTGGACGGGCTTGTATGCGGCGTTAGTCATTGGTTCCCTCCAGGCGGAGCACACTGGACACCTTGATGACGGAGTCCATCTTCTCGATTGCGGCGACTGTCTCCGACTGATCGCGGTCGGAGGCGCGGTGTGTGACGACGATCAGGCGCGCGTTCTCACCCGCGCCCTCCTGTCGAACGGCTGCGATGCTGACGTCGCGCTTGGCGAACTCCGCGGCGACCTGCTCGAGTACCCCAGGCTTGTCGGCGACCTGCATCGACACGTAGTAGCGGGTCGGCACGTCGTCGATCGGCGCGATCGGCAGCGACGCATAGGTCGACTCGAGCGGTCCGCGGCCGCTGTAGACGCGGTTGCGGGCCGCCATCACGAGGTCGCCGAGCACGGCGGACGCGGTCGGCGCCCCGCCTGCACCCTGGCCGTAGAACATGAGGCGTCCGGCGTTCTCGGCTTCGACGACAACAGCGTTGAAAGCACCGTTCACCGTCGCGAGTGGATGCTCGAACGGGATCAGCGCCGGATAGACGCGGGCGGAGATCTTCTCGACACCGTCGGCCTCGATGCGCTCGCAGATGGCGAGAAGCTTGACGGTGCAGTCGAACTTCTTCGCCGCCGCGAGGTCGTCGGAGGTGATCGACGAGATGCCCTCGCAGTACACGTCGCTCGCGGTGACACGCGAGTGGAACGCGATGGACGCGAGGATCGCGGCCTTGGCGGCGGCGTCGTGCCCTTCGACGTCGGCGGTCGGATCGGCCTCGGCGTACCCGAGCCGACCTGCCTCGGCCAGAACGTCGGCGTAGTCGGCGCCTGTCTCGTCCATCTCCGACAGGATGAAGTTGGTGGTGCCGTTGACGATGCCGGCCACACGAGTCACGCGGTCGCCCGCAAGCGACTGCGTCAACGGACGGATCACCGGGATCGCGCCGGCCACTGCGGCCTCGAAGTACAGATCGACGTTGCTGGTCGCGGCCGCGTCGGAGAGTTCACCGGAGTGGACTGCCATGAGCGCCTTGTTGGCGGTCACCACAGACTTGCCCGACTGCAGTGCAGTGCGGATCAGCGTGCGCGGCGGTTCGATGCCGCCGATCAACTCGACGACGATGTCGACGTCATCACGAGCCACGAGGGCTGCCGGATCGTCGGTCAACAGCGCTGACGGCACACCCGAGCGCGGACGGCTCAGGTCACGAACTGACACGCCGCGCAGTTCGACCGGCGCACCGACGCGCGAGCGGAGATCGTCGGCGTTCTCGGTGAGAATCCGGACGACCTCGGCTCCGACGTTGCCCATGCCGAGGACGGCTACGCCGATCGGACGGGGTGATTCTGCGGTCATGTGGGATCCACCTCCAGGCTCAAGAAGTCTTCGACGGTCTCCCGTCGCAGGATGAGACGTGCTTGTCCGTCGCGAACGGCGGCGACCGCGGCACGCGGAGCCATGTTGTAGCGACTGGACATCGAATAGCAGTATGCGCCCGTCGCTCCGACCACCAGAAGGTCACCCGGTGTCAGGTCGGACGGAAGCCAGCAGTCGCGGACGACGATGTCCCCGCTCTCGCAGTGTTTGCCGACCACGCGGCAGACCACGGCGGGTGCATCGGACAGTCGGTTGGCGAGACGGACGTCGTACTCGGCGTCGTAGAGGACGGTGCGGATGTTGTCGCTCATACCGCCGTCGACGGACACGTATCGCCTGGTCGCAGCCCCGTCCAGGTCGACATCCTTGATGGTGCCGACGCGATAGACGGTGACCCCGGCAGGCCCGGCGATGGCGCGACCCGGCTCGACCGCGATGGCGGGCATCGGCAAGCCGAGGCGCTCGGATTCGCGGCGCACGATGTCGACCAGCGACCGCGCGAGGTCCGCGACGAGGGGTGGCTCCTCCGACGGGATGTACGAGATGCCGAGTCCGCCTCCAAGGTCGAGGACCTCGATCTGCTTCGTCTTCTCCAGGCCGAACTCCGCGACCACGTCGGCCAACAGGCCGAGCACACGGTGCGCGGCGAGTTCGAACCCGTCGATCTCGAAGATCTGCGATCCGATGTGGCTGTGCAGGCCGACCAACCGCAGGTTGTCGGTGGCGAAGACGGCGCGGACGGCGTCCATCGCCTTTCCGCCTGCGAGCGCAAAACCGAACTTCTGGTCTTCGTGCGCGGTCGAGATGAACTCGTGCGTATGAGCCTCGA
This sequence comes from Gordonia malaquae NBRC 108250, assembly GCF_000344135.1. GTDB lineage: Bacteria > Actinomycetota > Actinomycetes > Mycobacteriales > Mycobacteriaceae > Gordonia > Gordonia malaquae. The sequence continues at coordinate 32,708 of NZ_BAOP01000039.1, forward strand.
CTCCGGGGGTGACTCGGATCAGGACGTCGGCGACCACACCGCGCGCGCCTGCGAGACGGTCCAGACGCTCGATCTCGTACATCGAGTCGAGGACCACGTGGCCGATGCCCGACTCCAGCGCGTAGTCGAGTTCGTCTTCACTCTTGTTGTTTCCGTGCATGGCTATGCGCTCGGCGGGGAAGCCTGCGCGCAACGCGATCGCGAGCTCACCGCCGGTGCAGACGTCGAGCGAGAGCCCCTCCGAGTCGACCCAGCGGGCCACCTCGGACGACAGGAACGCCTTCGACGCGTAGTGCACACGGCCGTGAGGACCGAAAGCCTCCTGCATGTCGGAGCAGCGGGACCGGAAGTCGGCCTCGTCGTAGACGAACAGCGGCGTGCCATAGGTCTGAGCGAGTTCGTCGACGGCGACGCCGCCGACCTCTAGCACCTCGTCGCTGTTGCGGGCCGCACCGCGCGGGTACACGTTGGCGGGGATCTGCGACAGTTCGGCAGGACTGTTCGGCCGTTCCGCGAGGTGCGGAGCAGCGAGGATGTCCGCGTGACGCGGACCTGCGGGGTGGGCCATCACATACGCTCCGGTGCGCTCACGCCGACCATGCCGAGACCGTTGGCCAGCACTTGACGGGTCGCCTCGCACAGTGCCAGGCGTGCGGAGTGGACGTCGCCCGCTTCCTCGTCGCCCTGCGGCAGGACGCGGCAACGGGCGTAGAACCGGTGGTATGCCCCTGCGAGCGTCTCGAGGTAGCGGCTCACCCGGTGCGGTTCGCGGAGTGTCGCGGCTGTGGCGACGATCTCGGAGAAGTCGCCGATCGTGCGGATGAGGTCGCCTTCGGCGTCGTCGTCGAGCAGTTCGATGTGCTCGGTCGACGCCGCCAGTCCCAGCTCGGCAGCCGTGCGCGACAGCGCCGACAGTCGAGCGTGCGCGTACTGCACGTAGTACACCGGGTTGTCGGAGGACTGCTTGCGCAGCAGGTCGAGGTCGATGTCGATGTTGACGTCGATCGACGACCTGATCAGCGCGTAGCGAGCGGCGTCGACGCCGACGGCTTCGACGAGATCGTCGAGCGTGATGACCGTGCCCGCACGCTTGCTCATCCGGACCGGCGTGCCGTCCTTGACGAGGTTGACCATCTGGCCGATGAGGACCTCGACCGACTCGGGGTCGTATCCGAGCGCGGCCGCCGCGGCCTTGAGGCGCACGACGTAGCCGTGGTGGTCGGCGCCGAGCATGTAGATCAGGTGGTTGGCGCCGCGGTCGTGCTTGTCCTTGAGGTACGCGATGTCGCCCGCGATGTATGCGTGGTTGCCGTCGCTCTTGATGACGACGCGGTCCTTGTCGTCACCGTAGTTCGTCGACCGCAGCCACCACGCGCCGTCTGCCTCGTACAGATTGCCGTTGGCCTTGAGCTCGTTGATCGACGCATCCACCAGGCCACGATCGAACATCGAGTTCTCGTGGGTGTACACGTCGAAGTCGGTGCCGAATTCGTGGAGGGTGCGCTTGATGTGCGCGAACATCAGGTCGACGCCGTCAGCGCGGAAGGTCTCCAGCCGCTCGTCCTCCGACTGCTCGAGCACACCGGGATGATTCTCGACCACGGTAGCCGCGATCTCCTTGATGTACTCGCCCGCGTACCCGTCCTCGGGGGCGGGCTGATCGAGTGCGGCTGCCAGCAGGGAGCGAGCGAAACGGTTGATCTGCTCCCCGTGATCGTTGAAGTAGTACTCGCGGGTTACCTTCGCACCTCGCGCCGCGAGGACTCGCCCGAGGGCGTCGCCCACGGCGGCCCACCGTGTTCCACCGAGGTGGATGGGCCCGGTCGGGTTGGCCGACACGAACTCGAGGTTCACGTCGAGAGCCGACATCTCGTCGCCGCGGCCGTAGTTCTCACGGTCGGCGAGGACGGCGGCGACGGTCTGGTTCTGGGCGGCGGCGGCGAGACGCAGGTTCACAAACCCGGGTCCGGCGATCTCCGCGGATTCGATGCCGGGATCGGCGGCGAACTCCTCGGCGAGCCAGCCCGCCAGTTCGCGCGGGTTGATACCCGCCTTCTTGCCGAGTTGGAGGGCGATGTTCGTCGCGTAGTCGCCGTGTTCGGGACTGCGCGGACGCTCCACCACGACGGTCTCCGGAATCAGGTCGACGTCCAGGTCGTGGGCGGCGAACACGGTGCGCGTCGCAGCGCGCAGCAGAGCAGCGAGTTCGGTGGGAGTCACGGGTCCCTATCCTATTGGCCCCGACGCGGTTCTGGACAATCGGCGGGGGTCATCGCATCCCGACGACTTCAGAGCGACCTGTGCCGACATCGGAACAGGTGACGATCACGGCTCCGCGCACCACCGTCAGCGCCCGATTGGTCGTGTTCGCCGCGCACGGGGAGGGCGTTGTCGCCTCGATCTCGCCCGAGCCCGAATCGACAGTGAAGATCTCGCGGTACGTCGCGATGAGAAATCGATCCTGCAGGGATGCGACCGCGACGACCTCCTGCGGGCGTCCGTCCGACCCCAACGCGAGAGCAACCGGAATCGTCGTCTGGGATCCGACGATGCGAATCAGAGGCGCCTGTTGCCGGAACTGGATCAGAACTCGGCGATCGGTGGTCTGTGCGGTCGCTTCGACGGGGCCCGGAATCGTGAACACGTCGATCCTCACCCCGTGCGGGTCGCGGATGAGGGCTCTGGTCACCGCTTCGCCTGGCAGAGTCGACACCTGTACTTGTGTGCCGTCGTAGGCGAGGTCGCTGTGCGAGGCGCCGTCGTCGACTGCGGAGTCGGCCGTCCATCGGGTGTCTTCGACCCGGCCCGAGAACGAGTCGAGCACCGCGAGAAGGTGTCCTCGCTGGACGGTGACCGTCGGAGTCCGGTTCACCGAGGCGCCGACGACCACCGTGGGGCCGGCATCTGTGAACTCTCCGAGATCGTATGACCACACCTTCGTCCCGGCCAGCCCGTCGAACACCTCAAGCGTCGAGCCGCGTACACGAGCGAACCCTGGGCCGACCGCATGGATCGTGCCTTCGACGGACAGCCGGTATCCTGGCGTGCCCACGTCGGCGGGCTCAGCTGTCTGCGAGCCCTCGCCGTGAACCACCGGCTCCGTCTTCTGGAGGTACGGCACAGCGGCTGCGATCCCGAGCAGAACGACGAGCATCGAGCAGCCCGCTCCGATCGCGATTCCGAGTCCCACAGATCCGCGAGGTCCTCCACGCGGGGCCCCCGCCCACACGAGCAATGCCGACGACGACGCGACGACCGCGGTGAGCGTCCAGACGACCGAACCTGCCTCGTCGACGAATCGGGCGCCAGCCCAGTCGCCGTCCGCGGTCGCCACGACAGCCAGGGGTGAGAGTGCTGCGAGGACAGCCGCGCCCCGAACTGCGGGCGCCGCTCCCCGACCGGTGAGGTCCCATCCGGCAGCCAGGAGCGCCAGCACCGAGATCACGCATGAGGTGACCGGAAGCCACACCATCACCGGAAGCGGCTCGACGACATCCGCTGCAGTCACCGATCCCGCCAGTGCCGACATGACGGCTGTCAGCGCGAGCGACATCACCGCACCCACGACCAACGTGTGCGGCCGCATGTCATCCGACACTTCGCCTGCTTCCCCGGGTGTGCTCACGAGTCGCATCGTATCGACGGCGAACACACCGTTCGGTCACCCGACGGACGTCGACAAACACGACAAGACTGCGAGAACACCTTCACGATTCGTCTGTTCGGTCGACAATGGACGGCATGGGCCCATCGATGAGACTCAGCCGTCGCGATGTGTGGGCGATGGTCCACGACGAACGCCGGCGACTCGCCGACGACCTCGCAGATATCCCCGACGAGATGTGGCAGACGGAGTCGCTGTGCCCGGGTTGGGATGTCGCCGACGTCGTCGCGCACATCGTCGACACCGCACACATGGGTCGTCTCGCGTTCGTCCGCGACATGGTGCTCGCGCGTTTCGACTTCGACCGGGCAAACGACCTCGGCGTACGACGTCGCCGCCGTCCCCAGCCTGCAGACCTCGTCGCCGACCTCCGTGCGGCTGCCGACCTGACACGCACGCCCCCGGCGCCGCCCGCCACCCGGTTGGTGGAGGCGATCGTCCACGGCGAGGACGTGCGGCGACCCCTCGGGCTCATCGGTGAATACCCCGTGGACGCCGTCCTCGACGCGTTGGACTACCAACTGAAAACGGCCGTCAGCTGGGGCGGAGGAGCCGAGCGCGCCGAAGGACTACGCCTGATCGCCACCGATTGCGACTACGTGTCAGGCGAGGGTCGCGACGTGGAGGGGACCGCCCTCGACCTGCTGCTGACTGTCTCCGGCCGCGGAGCCGGGTAGTCCCCAGCCTCCTCAGCAGCCGAGGGCGTCTGCCAGCTGATCGATGCCGGAGACGTGGAACTCATCGAGCGGATTGCGCTCGGCGGGCTTGGGCTCCGGACCCCACTCGCGGGGCCGCTCGATGTACGCGGTCTGAAGTCCGAACGATCGCGCTGCGGCGAGGTCGGAGACGTGCGTGGCGACCATCAGGACTTCCTCCGGCCTCACCTGCAAGAGGTCCGCGACGCCGAGGTAGACCTCGGCTGAAGGCTTGTAGTGCCGCCACAGGTCGGCCCCACCGACGAAGTCCCACGGGAAATCGGCGTTCTTCGCCATCTCGGTCAGCAGTGCGACATTGCCGTTGCTGAGTGCCCCGATCGTGAAGCGAGTCTTGAGCCGGCGCAGTCCGTCAGACGAATCCGGCCATCCCGGAAGCACATGCCACGCGTGGACCGCCGCGTCGAGCTGTGCGGCGGTCGCAGTCACGCCGTACGAGTCGGCGAGCAGACGCTGGAGCGATTCACGATGCAGGTCGTCGAGCAGCGTCCACGGGCGTTCACCCGACTCGACCTCGAGCAGACCCGGCACGTAGGTGCGTCGCCAGTCGAGCGCGAGCTTGGACGAATCGAGGTCGGGGAACGTCTCTGCGAGCGCCGTCGACACGCCGGTGTACCAGTCGGCGACCGTCCCGAAGGTGTCGAACGCGAGGACCTTGATCACGCCAGCAGTCCGATCGCCAGCAACAGCACACCGATCGCAGGTGGGACGAGCTGCTTGAGCGCAGCCGACGTCTTCGACGGGTCCGACGCGATCAGCACGATGCCCGCCGCCACCATGCTTCCGGCACCCGCGAAGACCAGCGTCGCACCGACGGCCTGCTGCCCCGCGGCGATCACCGCGATGCCCGCACCGATGAGGATCGCGAGAAAGAGGTTGTAGAAGCCCTGGTTGAGAGCCAACGGCTTGGTCGCCTCCGCCTCCGCCTCGGAGGTCCCGAACACGGCCCGCGCCCGAGGTGTCGTCCACGCGATGGATTCGAGATAGAAGATGAAGACGTGGACGAGGGCCGCGACGGCGGCGAAGACGAGACCTGCGATGAGCATGCGGCGATTTTATGCCCGCGAGTACGCAGACGCCTCGCGAACCTGCTCCGGAGTCGGAGTGATTCCCGTGTACAGCGCGAACTGTGCAGCCGCCTGACCGGCGATCACCGCGTCGCCGCTGATGACCTCTGCACCGCGGGCGCGGAGCGCGCGGACCAGTGGCGTGGTCGGGGGCATGGCGACAACGTCGAGTGCGGCCTGCGCGCCATCGACCGCTTCCTGCGGGAACGGGAGATCCTCCGCTGCCTGCCCGCCGGCCATTCCGATCGGCGTCGCGTTCACCAACGTCGTCGGGCGCGCGTCACCCAGTTCCGCGGCATGAGCGAATCCGTACTTCGCGGCGAGTACACCGCCGGCCTCGACGTTCCGCGCGATCACCGTGACATCGGTGAACCCCTCGTCACGCAGTGCGGCGACAACCGCCTTCGCCATACCACCGCTGCCCGCCACTGCGACCGGAGCCGACCGATCGAACGACGACGCCGCGAGCAGGTCCGCCACCGCCTGATAGTCGGTGTTGTACGCCCGGAGGACGCCGTCGTCGTTCACGATCGTGTTCACCGAGTCGATCGCCGCAGCCGACTTCTCAACCACGTCGACCAGCGGAATCACCGCTTCTTTGTAAGGCATCGACACAGCCGCACCGCGGATCGGCAGTCCTCGAATACCGGTGACGGCCGCCTCGATGTCGGCGGGCGCGAACGCCTTGTAGACGTAGTTGAGGCCGAGCTCGTTGTACAGATAGTTGTGAAACCGCGTCCCGATGTTGGACGGCCGGGCGGCAAGCGAGACGCAGAGGACCGTGTCGCGATCGAGAGTTCGGGAGTGGGGTGCGCTCATGGCTTCGATCGTATGCGGACTGCGATGCTGCCGCCTCAAAGGCTGAGCGACCGCAGTTTCGCCGGGTTCCGGACGGCGTATACCGCAGTCACCTGCGCGTCGACGACCTCAATGCAGGTGACGTTGTCGATCGCGCCGTCGATCGATGAGATCACCGCGGGCATCCCGTTGACGACGGTCATCCGGAACCCGAGCTCGCCCATCCCCGTCCCCTTTGCGAGCAGACCGACGAGGAGTCGTGCGACTCGGTCGGCTCCGTGCACGGGACGTCGTGCAGCCGAGACCACCCCGCCGCCGTCGCCGAGGAACACGGCGCCCGGCGCGAGTGCGTCCATCAGGCCCTGAACGTCGCCCGTGATCGCACTGGCCAGAAACTGTTCGGCAACTGCCTGCGCCTGTGACGGTTCCGCGACAGCCGCACTTCGCCTCGCGCGGACGTGATTTCGAGCGCGACTGGCGATCTGTCTCACCGCGGGCTCCGTCTTGTCGACGGCCGCCGCGATCTCGCTGTACTCGAACGCGAAGACCTCACGAAGAACGAACACCGCGCGTTCGGCGGGAGTCAACGATTCGAGGACGAGCAGCATCGCGGTCGTGACCGCTTCTCCCGTCAGAACGTGGTCGAGGGCATCGCCGGACGCCGTCTCGAGAGGCTCCGGCAGCCAGGGCCCGACGTAGTCTTCACGCCGCCGGGCCGCCGACCGCGCCGTGTTCAGCGCCTGCCGAGTGACGATCCGCGCCAGGTACGCGCGCGGGTTGGCGACGCTCGCCTGATCGACGTCTCGCCACCGCAGCCAACTGTCGGAGACCACATCCTCGGCGTCGGCCACCGAACCGAGGATCTCGTATGCGATCGAGAACAGCAGCGGCCGGTGCTCTACGAAGTCGTCGGTCATCGTGGGCCCGGGATCGTCACCGCGGAACCCTTGCGGGCCGACGTCGCCGCGAACCTGCACACCTGCTCCTTGAAGTACGCGCCCGGCCGACCGCCGAACCAGATGCGCGTCGGCACATCGTTGCGGTGGGCGTGCTGAATCACGGCGTTCTGACGTCCGAGGGACACGTTCTGCCCGACGAACGACATCGAGAACGGCTTCGGCTCGTCGCCGCGGAGTTCAGCGAGCACGTTCTTCGCCGCGTGCGCGCCCTGCGGTAAGGCGGCCTGACAGCTGGCGCGTGTTCCCGCCACCGCGGCGGTGTCACCGACCGCGTACACGTTCGGGTGACTGGTACTGCGGAGCTGCGGATCGACTCGCACCCTGCCCGTCTCATCGGTGTCGAGACCGCTGCGCGCGGCCAGGTCCCCGGCCTGCGCGGCCACTGCCCACAGTGTGAGGTCCGAGTTGTCGACAGCCGTCCACGTGCCGCGGACCACCTCGACGCCCAGGGACGACAGCACCTCGACGACTCTACGCCGCGCGGCGTCTCCGAGCGACGCGCCGATCTCGTCGCCGACTAGCCGAACCGCAAGGTCGGGTCGCTGTTCGGCGATCTCCGACGCCGCTTCGATACCGGTCAATCCAGCACCGACGACGGTCACCGTCGCCCCTTCTTCGAGGGCCCGCAGTCGTCGAGCGGCCTCACGGGCTTGGTCGACGTCACCGACCGCGAGCGTCCCCTCGGGTGCGGCGGCCGAACTTCCGACCGCGTAGATCATGCGGTCGAAGTCGAGCGACGTTCCGTCGGACAGCTCGACGACGCCGTCGCCGACCTTCTCGACAGCGGCCTTCCGGTGCACGACACGGCTGTCGAGCATCTCTGACAACGGCCGTGTCGCCGGTCCGCTTCCGGCGATCTCCTGGTGCAGCCGGACGCGCTCGACGAATTCGGAGTGCGGACTCACGACCGTGACCTTCAGTCCTCTTCCTTTGCGCGCCAACAGATTCGCCGCGACGGTTCCCGCGTATCCGGCCCCTGCGATCACGATGTTCATGGTGTGGCCTCCCTTTAGCGTCGGTGGTTGACATACATGGGACACCGGCCGACGCCTGCCTGTGACACTTCGCCAGTATGTCGCCCATCACGATGATCGGGCCCTGATAGCGTTGGGCTCAGCATCGCGTGTCGGTGACGGACTGCGTCAGACATGGAGGTGCCGTAGACGAAAGTCTCACCATGCCAGTCAGTTTCAATCACACCATCATCGGCGCCCACGACCCCGCGTTGTCTGCCGACTTCTATCTCGCAGTTCTCGGCGCGCGGCCCGCTCCGAACTGGGGCCCGTTCATCAACATTCAGCTCGACGACGACACGCTGTTGCAGTTCGCTCCCGCGCCGGTCAACGATCCGATTCACATGGCGTTCCTCATGAACGACGACGAATTCGACCGCGGGTACAACGCCCTCAGGACGCTCGCCGTGGAACATTGGGCCGACCCGCAGATGACACGCCCGGACGAGATCTCCACCGATGAAGGCAAGCGCGTGTACTTCAAAGATCCGTCCGGCCACCTGCTCGAAATGCTCACGCAGGCGTATCTCTGATCCAGATCTCTCCAAACTCAGTACTGGGATCGACACCCGAGGGAAT
>NZ_BAOP01000038.1 GCF_000344135.1 Gordonia malaquae NBRC 108250
ATTCCCTCAAGTCTCGATCTGAGTACTGACTTTAGACGTAGCTGCTACGGGATGATGTTCACCATGCGGCCGGGAACGTAGATCACCTTGCGCGGTTCGCCGTCGAGCAGCGCCGCGATCTTCTCGTCGGCCAGCGCGGCGGCGACGACGGTGGCCTCGTCGGCGTCGGCGGCGACCGTCACTCGACTCCGGACCTTGCCCTTGACCTGGACCGGGATCTCGACGCTGTCGTCCACGAGGTACTGCTCGTCGACCTCGGGGAACGGTCCGTGCGCCAACGATCCCTCGTGGCCGAGGCGTCCCCAGAGCTCTTCGGCGAGGTGCGGAGCGAGCGGAGCGAGCATCAGCACCACTGCCTCCACGGCCGCTCGCGGTGCGCCCTTCGGGTACGCCTTCGTCAGGTGGTTGGTCAGCTCGATGAGCTTGGCGACTGCCGTGTTGGTCCGCAGGTTCGCGAAGTCGTCACGAACACCATCGGCAGTCCGGTTGACGGCCTTCAGGGTGTCCACGTCGGCCTCGTCGTCGATGACGCGGACCTCGCCGGACTCCTCGTCGACGACCAGACGCCACACACGCTGCAGGAAGCGCTGCGCGCCGACGACATCCTTCGTCGCCCACGGACGCGACTGGTCGAGCGGACCCATCGACATCTCGTAGACGCGGAGGGTGTCGGCGCCGTAGTCGCGGCAGATGTCGTCGGGAGCCACGGAGTTCTTGAGCGACTTGCCCATCTTCCCGTACTCCTGATTGACCTCTTCATCCTGGTAGAAGAACTTCCCGTCCTTCTCCACGACCTCTTCGGCAGGCACGTAGACGCCACGCGAATCGGTGTACGCGAACGCCTGGATCATGCCCTGGTTGAAGAGGCGACGGTACGGTTCCACGCTGGTCACGTACCCGAGGTCGAACAGCACCTTGTGCCAGAAGCGCGAGTACAGCAGGTGCAGGACCGCGTGCTCCATGCCGCCGATGTACAGGTCCAGACCGCCGGGGTCGTTCGGCCCGTGCAGGGCCGGACGCGGACCCATCCAGTACGCCTCGTTCTCCTTGGCGCACAGAGTCTCGTCGTTGGTCGGGTCGATGTAGCGCAGCTGGTACCAGGAGCTGCCCGCCCACTGCGGCATCACGTTGGTGTCGCGCGTGTACGTCTGTACGCCGTCGCCGAGGTCCAGCTCGACGCTCACCCAGTCGGTGGCCTTCGCCAGCGGGGGAGACGGCTCGCTGTCGGCGTCGTTCGGGTCGAACGCGACGGGCGCGTAGTCGGCCACCTCGGGCAGCTCGATCGGCAGCATCGACTCCGGCAACGCGTGCGGAGCGCCGTCGGCGTCGTACACGATGGGGAACGGCTCACCCCAGTAGCGCTGACGGGCGAAGAGCCAATCCCGCAGCTTGTACTGAATGGTTCCGGTACCCGTGCCCTCTGCTTCCAGGCGTTCGATGATCGCGGCCTTCGCATCGGCCACGTTCAGTCCGTCGAGGAAACCGGAGTTCACCAACGGGCCGTCGCCCGTGTACGCCGCCTCCGCGATGCCGTCGTCCGAGCCGATCACTTCCAGCAGTGGGAGGCCGAACGCCGTCGCGAACTCGTAGTCGCGGGTGTCGTGCGCCGGCACCGCCATGATGGCGCCCGTGCCGTACCCGATCAGGACGTAGTCGGCGATGAAGACCGGCACCTGCGCACCGTTGACGGGGTTGGTGGCGTACGCACCGGTGAAGACGCCGGTCTTCTCCTTGTTCTCTTGGCGCTCGACGTCGCTCTTGGCCGCGATCGACGCGCGGTACGCGGCGACGGCATCAGCGGGAGTGGCCGCGCCGGCAGTCCAGCGAGCATCCACACCGTCGGGCCATACGTCGGCGACCAGCGCGTCGACCAGCTCGTGCTCGGGCGCCAAGACCATGTAACTGGCGCCGAACAGCGTGTCGGGACGCGTGGTGAACACCTCGATCGGCGAACCGACGGCGGTCGCGAACTTCACCTGCGCGCCGCGCGACCGGCCGATCCAGTTGCGCTGCATCGTCTTGACCTTCTCCGGCCAGTCGAGCAGGTCGAGGTCGTCGATCAGGCGGTCCGAGTACGCCGTGATCCGCATCATCCACTGGCGGAGGTTCTTGCGGAAGACGGGGAAGTTGCCGCGCTCGGACTTGCCGTCGGCGGTCACCTCCTCGTTCGCGAGCACAGTGCCGAGCCCGGGGCACCAGTTGACGAGCGAGTTGCTCACATACACGAGGCGATACGAGTCGATGACGTCGTTCCGTTCGGCGACCGACAACGCAGACCATGCGCGTCCGTCATCCAGCGTCCGTGCGCCCGAAGCGAACTCGTCGACGAGCTCAGAGATCCGGCGGGCCTTGCCCTGCGAGGCGTCGAACCAGGCGTTGTAGATCTGCAGGAAGATCCACTGAGTCCAGCGGTAGAACTCGACATCGGTGGTGGCGACTCGACGTCGCTCGTCATGCCCGAGGCCGAGACGCCGGATCTGTCCGAGGTAGCGCTCGATGTTCGCCTCGGTGGTGGTGCGCGGGTGTGTGCCGGTCTGCACCGCGTACTGCTCGGCCGGCAGACCGAACGAGTCGAAACCCATCGTGTGCAGGACGTTCTTCCCGGTCATCCGCTGGAACCGGGCGAAGACGTCCGTGCCGATGAAGCCGAGTGGATGGCCGACGTGAAGTCCCGCACCCGACGGATACGGGAACATGTCCTGCACGAACAGCTTGTCGTCGGCGTCGGCGCCGGAGCCGTCGAACGCGCTGAAGTCGCCCGCGAGCGGCCCGACCGGGTTCGGTGCGTGGAAGGTGCCGTCGGTCGCCCAACGCTCCTGCCAGCGCGACTCGATCTCACCGGCCGTTGCGGCGGTGTACCGATGCCCGGGAACAGACTCGGCGGGACGATGCGAAGAATCAGCGGAGGTCACCCCACCAGGGTAAATCGTCGCTGTTCGACGCCCAAAAGCACGGTTGCCGTCGTCACACGATTCGAAACGGGAACGAGGTCGGTCGTACAGTTGGTTCTGTGCACATCTTGTCCGTCGTCACCGCCGTTCTCGCGCTCGTGCTCGCAGTGTTCTGGGCAGGCGTCGGCACGGCCGGCTTGCTCGGCGCGCTCAAGCGCAATCGGTGGATCGGAGTCCGATCCGATGAGACGATGCGCTCCGCCGAAGCATTCACCGCAGGCAACAAGGCGGCCTCGCCTGGTTTCCTCTTCACCGCACTGATTCTCGCGATCGGCGGTGTGCTCGGATTCTCCGGCGACCTCGGCTTCCTGTTCGCGATCGTCGCCATCGTCGCCGGTTTCGGAATCGCGGTCCTCGCCGCCGGATTCGGTGTCCGAGTGGCAGCAGCAGTCCCCGAGCCGGAGAACGAGGGCGGATGCAGCTCGGGCTGCTGCTCGGGTGAGACCACCGACTCGGCCGCCGACGACGGACACGGCGACGACCCGGCCTCCGACTGCGGGACCAGCTCGTGCGGCTCGTGTGCACTGCAGGGCATGTGCACCACCGACGACGCCGTGGCAGATCGGCCCGCTCACTCCGCTCCCGGCGCCGCGGCAGATCGGCCCGCTCACTCCGCTCCCGGCGCCGTGCACTGATCAGTATGCGCAAGCTACTCGAGAAGTCGCCGATCGACGGTTTCATCCTCTCGATCTTCGCCGCGGTCGTCGTCGCCGCAGTCCTCCCGGCAAGCGGAGTGTTCGCCGAGGTGATGGACTGGGTCGTCACCTGCCTGATCGCACTCCTGTTCTTCCTGTACGGCACCCGGCTGTCACCCCGCGAGGCGCTCGACGGTCTCACTCACTGGCGTCTGCACACCACGATCCTGGCCTTCACATTTGTGCTGTTCCCGATCGTCGGACTGCTGCTGAAGCCCGTCCTGACCCCGATGATCGGCTCCGACCTGGCCGCCGGTTTCCTCTACCTCACGCTTGTTCCGTCGACCGTGCAGTCGTCGATCGCGTTCACCTCGATCGCCCGCGGCAACGTGGCCGGCGCCATCGTCAGCGCATCGGCGTCCAACCTGATCGGCGTCGTCTTGACCCCGGCGCTGGTCGTGCTGACGATGAGCTCCACCGCCGGTGTTCACATCAGCGGGGACTCGATCCTGAAGATCTGTCTGCAGATCCTCGTCCCATTCATCGTCGGGCAGCTCGCGCGACCGCTGGTGAGCCCGTTCTTGAAGAAGTACGCCGAGCCTACGAAGTACGTCGACCGCGGCTCGATCGTCTTGGTGGTCTACGTCGCGTTCAGCGAGGGCGTGCAATCGGGCCTGTGGAGCAGTGTCACCGCGTTCGAAGTGATCATGGTTGCGGTGGTGTCACTGGTCCTGGTCTGCGTGATGCTCGCTTTGACGTGGTTCGTCCCGCGCCGGATGGGCTTCGACCGGGCCGACTCGATTGCGATCCAGTTCTGCGGGACCAAGAAGAGCCTCGCGACCGGCCTCCCCCTGGCGAGTGTCATGTTCAGTGGATCGATCGTCGGTTTCATGGTGCTGCCGTTGATGATCTTCCACCAGATCCAGTTGGTCCTCTGCGCCTGGCTGTCGGCCCGCTACGGCCGTGACGCTCCCGCGCAGGAGACTCAGGTCGCCTGAGTCTGGCGGATCCGCCGGTAGATCAGGAACGCCAACGACAGCAGTCCGACGCCGATCGCGACCATCAGTGCAACGTCGGCGCCGAGCGTGGCTCCGACCGCCCACGAGATCAGCAGGACGGTCGCCGTCCAACTGACCGCTCCGATGGCACTGGCTATCGCGAACCGCCGGAACGGCATCCGACGGGCACCTGCGACCAGCGGGATCAGACTTCTGACGAACCCGATCCAGCGTGCGGACGCGACTGCGACGATCGCGTCACCCGGACTCGGCGCCTGTTGTCGTGCCCGGATCATGCGCCGTGTCATCCGGCGACCCAACCGCGTGGCGCTCAATCGAGGACCGAATCCTCGTCCCACCCAGTAGCCAGTCCAGTCGCCTGCGATCGCGGCCATCGCGCTCAGCACGATGAGGACGCCGATGTGCGCGGATCCGATCGAGGCGACGACCCCCGCCGCGATCAGCACACCTTCGCTCGGCACCACAACACCCACGACGACGACCGACGTCTCGATGTAGACGACTCCCGCGGTGATCACGTACACCGCCCACGCGGGTGCCGCGTCGATCCATGACGTCAACTGATCGGTCAGGAAGTGCATTCTGGTGTCAACCGCGAGGCGGTCAGTTGTCTTCCGGGCGCAGGGGATACGTGGACAGCAGCGGCAGCGGCCACGGCTGTCGCTGCAGCACTCGCTGCCAGATGTCGACCGAGGGCTCCGACAACAGATCGGTCGGGAGTCCCGGAGCCACGATCCAGCTGCTCTCGGCGAGCTCATCGTCCAACTGCCCGGCCTCCCACCCCGCATATCCGGCGAAGATCCGGACACCGGTGAGCACGGTCGCCATCTCCTCCGGGTCTGCGTCGAGGTCGACCATCGCGACCGGCCCGAGCACCTGGTGGAGTTTGGGCTGCTTGGCGACGTCGACGCCGGCTTTCGCCACACCGAGGCACAGCGCCGACGACGTTCCCACCGGTCCGCCGACGAAGACAGCACGCGGACTGGCCGCCAGGTCGGCCCAGCGGGGGAGGATGTTGTGGACCGCGGCGTCGCTCATCCGGTTCAGGACGACGCCGAGCGTGCCCTGCTCGTCGTGCTCGATCACATAAACGACGGTCCGCACGAACGTCTCACCCGACAACGCTGTGGACGCGATCAGAAGCGCCCCGGGAGCCACCTCGGGTCGATCGTGAATGAACTCACCGCCGGACACCATCCCATCATGACACCAGATGGCCCGGTGTGGACGTGACGCGGCCACGACGTTGCCCGAATCGAGTCGTTCACGACAGGCCTGCGAATCATTCATGTGACGTGCGCCGACCGTGCGATCCGCGTTGTCTTCCGTCGGTAGGATCAAGAGGTGAGCTTCTGGTCGCAGGTCAAGTCCCCGGGCCTGCTTCGCCTGCTCGGAGTCAGGGTGTTGAGCCAGCTCAGCGACGGCGCGTTTCAGGCGGCGCTCGCGTTCTCGATCTTGTTCAACCCGGATCGGCACACCGACCCGATCGCGATCGCCGCCGGATTCGCCGTTCTTCTTCTTCCGTACTCGGTTCTCGGTCCGTTCGCGGGTGCACTCCTCGACCATTGGGACAGGCGCCGCGTCTTGGTCTGGGTGAACGTCTTGCGGGCCCTCGCGGTCGTTCTCGTGGCCATCACGATGAGCGCCAATGTCCCCGACACGGCTGTCCTCCTAGCGGCCCTGGTGGTGACCGGATGCAGTCGCTTCGTCGCGTCGGGTCTGTCCGCCGGACTGCCCCATGTGGCGCCCGCGTCGGTGATCATCGAGATGAACGCGGTCTTCACCACTCTCGGCGCAGCGATGCTCGCCGCGGGCGCAGCCGTGTCGACGGTGCTGAGGGCGGTTTTCGGCGCAGACAACGCCGGATCGGGCGCCACCCTTCTGTCCGGAGCGGTGTTCGCTCTCTGTTCCGGTCTGCTCGCCGCGACCTTCGCCCCCAAGCGTCTCGGACCCGACCGACCCGACGGCGCGGGGCACTCTGCGCTGTACTCGATGGGTCGTGGGCTCGCCCACGGCATCCGCGCCGTGGCCGACCATCCCAGCGTCGCCGTGGTCCTCGGCGCCATCGGCGTCCACCGCATCATCTTCGGCATGAACACGTTGATGTTCCTGCTGATCGTCCGCAACTTCGACCTCGGTTGGCCGCTGTTCACCAACGTCCGTGCGATGGCCGCGATAGGCGCCGCGGTCGCACTCGGCGCGCTGATCGCCGCCGTCTCGACGCCGTGGTCGGTCCACCACTTCGGACGACGCCGCACCATCGCGTGGGCACTCGTCGTCGGAGCGCTGGCCGAAGCGCTCATCGGACCGCTGCAGGCGGCGACCGTTCTGCTCAGCGCCGGTCTCCTCGGACTGGCAGGCCAGACGGTCAAGCTGTGCGGCGACGTCGCCATGCAGTGCGACGTGCCCGACTCGTACCGCGGTCAGGTGTTCGCCGTTCAGGACGCACTCTTCAACTCGGCCTTCGTGGCAGCCGCCTTCGTCGCCGCACTGGTGATCCCGGCCAACGGTTTCTCGGTCGGGCTGATCGCGGTGGGAACGCTTCTGTACGTTCTCGGCGCCGCATTCGTCTTGCGGTCGAACCCGGCGGCCGTCGAGGGCCCCGACCCGGCCGCCGTCGAACGAGAACAGCACCTCGTCTGACCTTCCGCCCTTCTCAGTCCATCGGTCGAGAGTCGTCGGCGTACCCGTCTCCGTCCGAGTCGATCAGGACGGTGTCGTCGGAGCCGTCCCCGTCAGTGTCCAGAGCAGATTCTCGCGGCCTCTCGAGCGGTGGTGCGGGCTCGACGGGACGTTCCCAGAGTCCCCTTCCACCGTCGGTGAACACCGATTCGGGGCGACCGTCATCGTCGAGATCGAGCGCCGAGCGGTCGGCGACACCGTCGCCGTCGGAATCCCACATGGCGTCGTCGGTGAAACCGTCACCGTCGAAATCGAGGCTCACGGCGTCGAGCAGACCGTCACCGGACAGGTCCAGATCGGCAGGCGAACGCCACGTCGAGAGCTCGCCGTCGCCGGTTCCGAATCCGTACTCGATGACGGGGTCCATACCAGTTAGACGCACAGACTCCGTCTGAGGTTCCGCCGCCCGCGGCGTGTCGCTGGTGTCGGTCAGTACCCCATGGTGCGGATTGCGTTGGCGAGATCGTCGAGCTGCTCGCGACGGACGTCGAGATGAGGGGAGACGCGTAGGAACGACCGGTCGCCTGCGAGCGGTGCCCGCCACGGCTCCGCAGCGGTCACCAGAATCCCCGATTGCAGCAGCTTTGCTTTCGCCGCGTGCAGGTCGGACGGTCCCCATCCGGGCGGCGGCGCGAGCGTCACCAGCGCAGACGCCTCGTCGACAGGCTCGACCACCTCCCAGCTGCCGATGCCGTTGAGACGTTCTCGGGTGATGCGGCCGATGGCCGCGAGCTCCGCGTACACGCGGTCCGGGCCGATCTCGACGACCTCGGCGACCGCTTGACCGAGTCCGAGCTGACCCGCGATGAACGACTCGGAGAAGAACACGTCGATGTGCGCGAGCGCGTCGGGCCGGACCGCGACGAAGCCGACCCCGCGTGGGCCGGTCAGCCACTTGCGGGCGGTGCCATACACCGCGTCCGCGCCGGTCACCGTCGGCACGTGTCCGACGGACTGGGCCATGTCGACGACGACGGGCACACCGGCGTTGTGGGCGACCTCGACGATCTGTTCCACCGGCTGCACCACACCGCTCGCCGAGCCGATGTGGCAGACGTGGATGAAGTCGGGCTGCTCGAACTGCAGCATGTTCTCCAGCGCATCGACGTCGATCCGCCCGTAGACGTCAGCATCGGGCAGCGCCCGGACCGCGAAGTTCCGTCGCTCGAACTCGGCGAGGTTCGGGCCGAACTCGTTCTTCCCGACCCAGACGATCGGCGACATGGGCAACGCCCAGCCGTTGAGCAGAGCCCGCAGCGCCGCCCGAGCGCTGTCGCGGTAGGAGAGCTCTTCCGGGCTGTGCCCGATCAGCGAGGCGATCGCAGCGCGGCTCGCGTCGAGCGCCTCGGCCTGATCGTCGGCGGCGACGTATGCGCCGCGTTCTGCCTCGCGTTGAAGGTGTCGAGTGATCGAGTCGACGGTCGACCGTGATGATCGACCCGCCGACGCCGCGTCCAGATGAGCGAGCGACGGCTCGACTCGCGCTGCATGCCACTGTTCCCCGAGTTCACTGCAGTACATGGCCACGAATCTACCCTCGGCGCTGATCCGGCGAACACGACGACGATCACAGCCCGGGAAACTATCCGAAGCGAGGTCTCTGGCCGAGTCGGACGGCTCAACGGCGCCCCGCCGATCAGCGAGCCGAGCGCTCCGCCCACCAGGCCCGGAGCGCCGCTTCGGCGTCATCGTGGCTCATCGGACCGGCGTCGAGCCGCAATTCCTTGAGGTACCGCCACGCTTCGCCGACGAGGGGACCCGGAGGGAGGCCGAGGAGCTCCATGATCGCGTTGCCGTCCAGATCGGGACGGACCCGATCGAGGTCCTCCGCCTCCTTGAGGACCGCGATGCGCAGTTCCAACTCGTCGTATGTCTCCTGGAGCTTTCGGGCACGTCGACGATTCCGGGTGGTGCAGTCCGCGCGCACCAGCTTGTGCAGTCTGTCGAGCAGTGGACCGGCGTCGGCGACGTAGCGGCGGACCGCGGAATCTGTCCACCGTCCGTCGCCGTACCCGTGGAAGCGCAGGTGCAGAAACACCAACTGCGACACCTCGTCGACGATCGCCTTCGGGTACTTGAGGGCACGCATGCGCTTGCGGACCATCTTCGCGCCGACCACTTCATGGTGGTGGAAGCTGACGCCGCCGCCGTCCTCGTGACGCCTGGTGGCAGGCTTTCCGATGTCGTGGAGGAGCGCCGCCCACCGCAGCACGAGGTCCGGGTCGCCCGTCTCCAGGTCGACAGCCTGCTTCAACACCGTCAACGAGTGCTGGTAGACGTCCTTGTGCTGGTGATGCTCGTCGATCGTCAGCTTCATTCCGGGGATCTCCGGGAGCACCCGGTCGGCGAGCCCGGACTCCACGAGCAGGTCGACTCCGTCGAGGGGGAACTCTCCGAGGATCATCTTGTCGAGTTCCACCCGGACACGTTCGACGGTGATCCGATCGATCTGTTCCGCCATCTCACGAGTCGCGTCGAGGACCCGGTCGGCGAGCGCGAATCCGAGTTGTGACACGAATCGAACACCGCGCAGCATGCGGAGCGGGTCGTCATTGAACGAGTTCTCGGGCGCAGACGGAGTATCGATGACACCCGCGAGCAGATCGCTCATGCCGTCGAGAGGATCGCAGAACTCCTGGGTCCCGTCCGGCAGAAGGCGCACGGCCATCGCGTTCACCCGGAAGTCACGCCGGATCAGGTCGCCGTCGAGCGTGTCGCCGAAGGTGACGATCGGGTTTCGACTCACCTGGTCGTACATATCGGATCGGAACGTGGTGATCTCGACCATGTGATCGTCGAACTGTGCGCTGACGGTCCCGAAATCGATGCCGGTGTCCCAGACCGCAGGCGCCCAGCCGCGGAGGATCTCGCTGATCACATCCGGTCTGGCGTCTGTCGTGAAGTCGAGATCGTTGCCCAGCCTCCCGAGCACCGCGTCTCGCACCGAGCCTCCGACCAGGTACAACTCGTGTCCACGGTCGGCGAACCGGGCCGCCAGCGGGGTCACGACGTCGCTCAGGGAGGAAAGGGTGACACTCGCCGCTGCAAGGAGGCGGGTACGACGTTCGGCGCGAGCGTCGTCCCTCGCGCCACCGCTCTGCGCACTGCCGGTCATGGGATGCAAGACTACCGACCCCGACATGCGGCTCGCGCGGTCAGCCTTCGATAGCTAACAGACGGTAACGAACGGCTAGCATCGGAGTGTGTCTGCCGAACCATCACTGCACCATACGGACGTCGCCTCCGACGCTCCGTCGGGCAGTGGTGCCGCAGACAAGGCGACGAGCGGCGGTCCGGATCAGCCACAGCGCAACCGTCGCAACCGTCGCGGTCGACGCCGCCGTGGACGCCGCTCCGGCAGGCCCGCCGATGCCGCCAAGGTCGATGAGGCGACTCAGGACGACCGATCGGCTGCTGACAGCACCCCGAAACCATCCGACCTCGCTGCGCGCTCCCGACGAGGCAACTCGTCCTCGTCGAACGCCGACAAGAACTCTCCCGCGTCGATGCCGCGCACCAAACGTCGCGGTGGACGCCGCGCACCCGAACCGGAACCGTCACCCAAACTGCGGACCGTCCGGGAGACGTCGGCGGGAGGTCTGGTGCTCGCCGACCTCGACGCGCCTTTCGACGACATGACGGCCGCACTCATCGGTCGGGTGGACCGCCGAGGCCGAACGATGTGGTCCCTGCCCAAGGGGCACATCGAGACCGGCGAGACGGCCGAGCAGACCGCCATGCGCGAGGTGGCCGAGGAGACGGGCATCTCCGGGACCATCGTCGCACCGCTGGGCAAGATCGACTACTGGTTCGTCAGTGAAGGCCGACGCATCCACAAGACCGTCCATCATTACCTTCTGCGGTTCACCGGCGGCGAACTCTCCGACGAGGACTACGAGGTGAGTGAGGTCGCGTGGGTGCCGCTCAGCGAATTGCCACGGAAGCTCACGTATTCTGACGAGCGACGTCTCGCCCGGATGGCCGAATCGGTGATCGCCGATCTCCGTAGCGACCCCAGCCGGTTGGCGCAGTCGGAGGCCTCCTGCATCCGTACCGAACCGAACGACTATGAGAAAGCCGCAGCCGCCCGCAATCAGCGCCGAAACGAACCGCCGCCCCCGGTCAAAGCCCGGCGGCGCAGGCGGCGACCGCGGCGCCCGGCCAACGGTGACTCGTAGCCGCGCGGGGCGCGGGGCGCGGCTGACGGCATTCGCCGCCGCAGTGTTCCTGATCGTCGGATTTGTTCTGGTCACCGGCGGCGTCGGGCCTGCCGCAGCCGAACCGGACGGCGGCCCCAACACTCACTACGCGTCTGTGGCCCTCACCGAGGTGACTCCGTCGACCGTCACCGGGAGCACGGGACACACGGTCACCGTGCGCGGAAGGGTGACCAACACCTTCGACCGTCCGATCCGCGACGTGATCGTCCGACTCCAGAGAGCGTCCGCCGCCACCTCGACGGATCTGCGCACAGTGCTCGACGCCGACCCGTCCGTCTACGAGACCTCGACGTCGTTCACAGACGTCGTCAAGGAACTCGCACCGCGGCAGAGCGCCGACTTCACCGTGTCGGTGCCGCTCTCGAACGGCGGGCTTGCGATCACGAAGGCGGGCGTCTACCCGCTGTTGGTCAATGTGAACGGAACCCCGGACTACGGCGGCCAGGCGCGCATCGCCGACTCCCGCACCCTGTTGCCCGTGTTGTCGCTTCCGGCAGACCGCACCCGGGCCCAACAGTGGACGGAGCCGGGGTCGGGCACCGACGTCGATCCTCTTCTGGGACGTGACGGATCCATCGCCGCGGACGACTCGAGCCCGACGGCGTTCACGTTCCTGTGGCCGTTGGCCGCACCTCCCCAGCAGGCCGCGGGAACCCTCGGCGGAGACACCGCCGACATGCGCCTCACCAGCGACGCCATGGCCGCTTCGCTCGAACCGGGCGGGCGACTGGGGCAGTCGTTGAAGGCGCTCGAGTCGATCGTCGGCGTCTCCGACAACGGTGACCCGAAACCGGCCGAGGCCGACGACCGCGTTCGCAGCGCCATCTGCATCGCCGTCGACCCCGACCTGCTCGTGACTGTGAAGGGGATGGCGTCGGGGTACGTCGTCACCGACGATCCGGCAGATCCGGCTGCATCCACCCGCAGCGGCGAAGGATCGTCGACTGCGAAGGCGTGGCTTCAGCGACTGTCCAAGGTCGCGTCATCGATGTGCGTGACGGCACTCCCGTACGCGCAGGCCGGCCTCGACTCACTGCACCGGATCTCCGACGCCGCACTGTCGGACGACGCGATCGCCGGTGGATACGACACCGTCGACGATCTGCTCGGAGTCACTTCGGTCCGCGGACTCACCGTGCCCGCGGTAGGTACGCTCACCGACCGAGGCCGCACCTTTCTGAACGGACGTGAGGGCTCAGGCGCGGCCGCAGTGGTCTCGACGTCCGTCGACCCCGGCCAGAGCGATCGCACCGGCTCATCGATCATCGGCCGATACCGTTCCGACGGATTCGCTCTCCAGACCTACGACGCCGGTGTCAGCAGTGCGCTCGGAGCCGTCGGCGCCCACGCGAGCGTGCCGTCGTACATTCCGGCGTGGCAGCGGGTCGACACGTCCGGCGAGTCGGACGTGTCGCGCAGGCAGACGGCCGCCGCTTCGCTCGCCCTGCCCATGCTCGACGTCCCGACCCGCACCGAAGGTGAGGGCCCGCCCGAGATCACCGAGGTGACAGGTCGCAGCGCGTTCACCGTGCCACCCGTGTACTGGTCGCCGACACCGGCCGACGCACGCGCCATCCTCGACACCGCCGGCCTGATGGTCGCCTCCGGGACAGCGAACCCGGTCCCGCTGAAGGACGTCGTGGCTGGACTGGCCGAGGCGAACTCGCGTGCCGATCTGGTCGTCCCCGGCGATGTTCCGCAGCTCGCTGCCAGCGGCTACCCGCTGTCGTCGAAAGACCTGACGACGGTACAGCGCGACCTCCGCCTCATCGGGCAGCTGGAGGACTCGTTCGCCACCGGTCACGATCTGCCGTTCACTCCCGACGAGTACCTCGATCCGCTTCGGCGCGATCTCCTGCGCGCGGTGTCCACTCCGGCGAGCACGGATCTCACCGTCTACCGAGTCGAACGGCCCCGACGCCTCACCGCGGTCGGCCTCACCCTCAGCCACATCAAACAGTCGGTGTCCCTGCTCGATCCGAGCGGGCGGTACACGCTCGCCTCCGAACGCAGTCCACTGCTGCTGGTGGTCCGCAACGACCTCGCACTGCCGATCAAGGTGCGCCTGGACATCACGGCACCGGACGAAATCAGCGTCGGCGACGTGGGTGTGGTCGAGATCCCGGCCCAGGGCACCCGGCAGTTGCAGCTGCCGACCCACGCGTCCAGCTCTCAGCCTGCGACTGTCCGGATCGCACTCGTCACCAGCAACGACGTTCCGCTGAGCACTCCGGTCGACTTGTCCATCTACGCGAACGCCTACGGCAAGCCGCTGTTCTACATCACGATCGCGGCCGGCGTCATCCTGATCCTGCTGACTGCGCGGCGCCTGTGGCACCGGTTCCGCGGCGAGCCCGACCCGGCCGATGAGGATCGGCCCGAACCCGACGAGCACGAACGTGAACTCGCCTCCGCCGGCTACCAGCAGCGTCTGGCCGCCGAGCGTGTCGTGACCGACACCCCGGAGCGCGAGAACCCCGACCCCGGAGAGCGTGCATGACGACCGAGCAGAAGCAAGCAGTCGACACCCCGTCCGACGAGAGCGTGATGCGGACCGGTGGGTCCATCGCGATCGCCACCCTGACGAGCCGCATCACCGGGTTCGTCCGCACGGTCCTCGTGCTGGCGATGCTCGGACCGGCGATCTCGTCGGCGTTCCAAGCCGCCTACGTCCTGCCGAACATGATCGCCGAAGTCGTGCTCGGCGCAGTGCTGACCGCCATCGTGATTCCCGTGCTGGTGCGCGCCGAGGCTGAGGACGACGACGGAGGCGTCGGGTTCATCAACCGCATCTTCACACTCACGCTCGTCGTGCTCGGTGCGGCGACACTCATCGCGCTCATCGCCGCACCGCTTCTCACCATGTTGAATGTGGGTGACGACGGCAAGGTCGATCGGTCCCTGACCACTGCACTCGCATATCTGCTGCTCCCGGAGATCCTGTTCTACGGCCTCTCTGCCCTGTTCATCGCGATCCTGAACATGAAGGGGATGTTCAAGCCCGGTGCGTGGGCACCGGTTCTGAACAACATCGTCCAGATCACGACGCTGGTTCTGTTCAAGCTGATGCCGGGCGAGCTCACCCTCAACCCGGCGCGGATGTCGGATCCCAAGCTGATCGTCCTGGGTGTCGGCACCACGCTCGGCGTTGTGATCCAGGCGGGCATTCTCCTGCCTTATCTGCGCAAGGCGGGCGTGAAGCTGAGCCTCAAGTGGGGCTTGGACGATCGTCTTCGCCGGTTCGGCAACATGGCGGTCGCGATCATCGGTTACGTCCTCGTGCTGCAGGTCGGCCTGGTGATCACCTACCGCATCGCGGCGCATGCATCCGATTCCGGCATCTCCGTCTACGCCACCCACTGGCAGCTCCTGCAGCTGCCGTACGGCGTGCTCGGCGTGACGATCCTGACTGCGATCATGCCTCGACTGTCCCGGAACGCCGCCGCCGACGACACCGCTGCTGTCGTCGACGACATGTCCCTCGCGACTCGACTCACGATGATCTCGCTGGTACCGGTCGTCGCGTTCATGACGTTCTTCGGGCCTGCCATCGGCATCGCGGTCTTCAACTTCGGGGAGTTCAACGCGCACACGGCGTCGCAACTGGGCTCGGTGCTCGCCTGGGGCGCCTTCACTCTCATCCCGTACGCGATGACCCTCGTACAGCTGCGAGTCTTCTACGCCCGTGAGGACGCCTGGACTCCCACCGCGATGGTCCTCGGCATCACCGTCGTCAAGGTCGCGGCGTCGTACCTCGGCCCGGTCCTCTTCGACGATCCGGAACTCGTCGTCCGGTGGTTGTCCCTCTCCAACGGCCTCGGGTACCTGGTCGGCGCGATTGTCGGCCACCTTCTGCTCAAGCGCACCCTCGGCGGGGCGGTGATGACCGATGTGGCGCGCTCGTCGCTGATCACGTTGGGGGTCTCCGTCGTGACCGCCGGAGCAGTGTGGGGGATCGCCGAAGTCACCGGCCTGCATCGCATGTCCACCGAGGCCGGCAAGATCGGGTCGGTCGCGTATCTCGCGATCACCGCGATCGTGGTGCTCGGTGTGGTCTATCTGATGTTGACGGCGCTCAAACTGCCCGACATGGTCGCGATCAGCAACACGGTGATGCGTCTGGTGGGCCGCTTCATCCCGAAGCTGGCACCTGCCCCCGAGCCGGAGGCGGATCGCGATTCGCACACGATGACGGTCCAGTTCCCGCGGATCTCGTCGGACGAATCATTCCCGTACGCTGGGCAAGTAGATGTCCGACGCCGCTTCGACCGTGGCACGGCCACGTGGCAGGAGTACTCCGCGTACTCCGGCGGGGCCGCGGGCGAGACGACCGTCATCCCTGTCATCCGTCCCGGACGTCCGGCGCGCCCGCCGATGCGCCCGGCCGCTGGGCCGACGCAGCCTCAACGCCCGCAAGGAGTTCAACCGATGTCCGCATCCGACTCGGACGACGACCGTCGTCCGTCGACGGAGCCGACACGGGCGATGATTCCGAAAGCCGATGTGCCCGCCCAACCGCGCGGGCCGAAGTTGGTGCCCGGTGCCGCCGTCGCGGGTGGACGTTACCGACTGCTCGAGCCGCAGGGCGGCACTCGCGGTCTGGCGTTCTGGCGCGCGAAGGACACCGGACTGGACCGCGAGGTCGGTCTGACGTTTGTCGATCCGCTGCAACAGGCTCCGCCGATCAATCCAGGCGATCGCGATCCGCAGGACGAGGGTCCACAGGCCATCCTTCACCGCACGCGGCGTCTCGGGCAGTTGCACACCGCGGGCGTGGCGCGCGTCCTCGACGTGGTGCGGAGCGCGTCCGGCGGCATCGTCGTCACCGAGTGGGTGAACGGCTCCACACTGGCCGAGGTCGCCGCGACCGCGCCGTCGGCCACGGGTGCCGCACGTGCAGTTCGGGCGCTCGCCGCAGGCGCCGAGGCCGCTCATCGTGCGGGCGCGGTGCTGTCCATCGACCACCCCGACCGCATTCGCATCAGCTCCGACGGCGACGCGGTGTTGGCGTTCCCCGCGATTCTGGCCGATGACGACAGGTCGTCTGACGTGCGTGGACTCGGCGCGGTCCTGTACGCGCTCCTACTGAACCGCTGGACGCTCGACGGCGAGACAGGCAAGGAACTGACGACCGCCGCCATCGCACGCGGCCTCGTCGGCGGCATGCGCCTCGCTGACCCCGATCCGCGGAATCCCGGGCAGCCGATAGCGCCGATGCAGGCTCGCCAGGAGATCCCGTTCGAGATCTCGGCGGTCGCTTCGCGTGCTCTCGAAGGCGACCGAGGCATCCGAACTGCCGCCACCGTGCAGCACGTTCTCGACCAGGCGACGGTCGTCGATCTGCAGACCGACATGCTGCCGCGAGTCGAGACGCGCATGCCTCCGGTGTCTGTCGCACCGATCAGCCGGACACGCAAGGAACGGTTGATGGGCGAAGGGCAGGCGGGAAAGCGGAACGTCGCACTGCTCGCGGGCGGCGCCTTGTTCATCCTGTTCGTCATCGTGGCGGTCATCGTCGCCGCAACCAACATGTTCGCCTCGCCCGACGACGAGAACGACCTCGACTCGTTCCTGCCGAACTCGTCGTCGAGTGCGTCGCAGACGCCCGGCACAGACGGCGGATCACCGTTGTCTGTCGCTACCGTCACTCTGCTGGATGTGTCGGATCAGGACCCGGACTCGTCGAGCAACATCACGAACGTGCTCACCGGTGCATCGCCGGCGTGGAAGACCGACAACTATCGCGGTGCCCAGTTCGCCGGCCTCAAAGACGGCCTCGGTCTGATGTTCCGGCTGAAGGCCCCGGGACCGGTCAAGTCCGTCACCATCGAGACGACGACGCCCGGCTTCAGTGTCGAGCTGCGCACGGCATCCCGCAGGCCCTCATCACTCGACGCGACGACCGAGGTCGGGAGCGGAACGGTCGACGCCAAGAAGGTGACGTTGAAGGTCGGGTCCCCGTCGAGCTCCGGTTACTTCATCGTGTGGTTGACGTCGCTCCCGGAGAACGGCAGCGGGTATCAGGCAGTCATCAACCGCGTCACCCTGCGCTGACGATGGACGACGGCGCGGTTCTCTGCGACGACGGGCTGCTCCGCACCCCGTGGGGCGCAGTGCCCGGCATGATGCGCGAGTACTACGACACCGAGTGGGGCCTCCCGGTGGTCGGGGAGAACGCCTACTTCGAGCGGCTGTCGCTGGAGGGATTTCAGGCAGGACTGTCATGGGCGACGATCCTCCGCAAACGTCCCGCGTTCCGCGAAGTGTTTGCCGACTTCGACGTCGACACGGTCGCAGCCTTCGGGCCCGACGTCGTCGACTCGCTGCTGTCGGATGCTCGGATCGTCCGCAATCGGGCCAAGATCGAAGCCACCATCGGTAACGCGCAGGCCACCGTCGGCTTGCGCGACGAGGGAGGGCTCGAAGCCTTCCTGTGGTCGTTCAAACCCGCGCAGACACCGTGCCCCGTTCGGATGAGTGAGGTCCCAACGACGTCCAACGAATCAGTGAGAATGTCGAAAGCTTTGCGCAAGAAGGGGTTTCGGTTCGTCGGTCCGACAACCATGTACGCACTGATGGAAGCTGTCGGCATTGTCGACACACATCTCGTCGACTCGCACCGCCGAGGCGCGTCCGGGGTCTGGCCCGTGCCGGCTTCCTGAGCCGAGACTAGGACGACGTCGCCGTCGGCACCCATCCCGGTGGTCCGAGGACGTATCCGAGCTTGTCGCGCAGGGTCGGGGCCGACCGGACGTCGCGCGCGATCGCGGCGTATTCGTAGGTCTGCAGAGTCCAGACGTTGTAGGTGTCGACCGGCTTGGTGAGTCCGTAGTGGGGACGGTGGAGTTCCGGTTGGAACGATCCGAACCACCGATCGAAGATGATGAACACCCCTCCGTAGTTGCGGTCGAGGTACTCGGCGTCGCTGCCGTGATGCACGCGGTGGTGCGACGGTGTGTTCATGACGTACTCGAACGGCCGCCACATGCGATCGATGTGCTCGGTGTGCACCCAGAACTGGTAGATCAGGTTCACCGCGTACGTCCCGAACACCACCGCGGGCGGAATGCCGAGCGCGGGGAGCGGAAGCCAGATGATCAGGCTCATCGTCGGATTCCACTTCTGCCGCAGTGCGGTCGCGAAGTTGTAGTACTCACTGGAGTGATGCGCCTGGTGCGTCGCCCAGACCAGGCGCACCCGATGTGCGATCCGATGCTGCCAGTAGTAGAGGAAGTCGACGGCGACGAACCCGATCACCCACGTGTACCAACCCGTGATCGGCAGCTGCCACGGTGCGACGTAGGCGAACAGCGCCGTGTAGACGGCCAACGCGACGATCTTGCCGAGAGCCGATGTGCCTATCGACACCAGACCCATCACCAGGGATGCCTTGGTGTCCGCTGCCGCGTACGCTCCCTTGCCGGGCCTGCCGTCGTCGTCGACGTCGGACAGTTTGGCGGCTGCTAACAACTCGAGGCCCAGCATCAGCGCGAAGAACGGGATCGCGAGCACTGTCGGTTCGCGCATCGCCTCGGGCAGGGAACTCCACATTTGTGGAACGATAACGAGTCAGTTCTGCCCGGTCCACTGTGGAATATGATTGGCACGATGAGCAGCACTGTCGGCGGACGCACGTACGGTGGGATGACAGCCGAGGATCGACTCGTTCAACGTCGAGAGTCCCTGATCGGGGCCGGGCTGGAGCTGTTCGGGACGCAGGGGTATCCGAAAGTCTCCGTGAAGCGGATCTGTGACGACGCCGGACTCACCCAGCGGTACTTCTACGAGTCGTTCCCCGATCGCGCGGCTCTGCTGGCCGAAGTGTACTCGCGGTGTGTTGACACGGCCCGTCACGCGACAGTCGCTGCTGCGGCGAGCGTCTTCACCGAGGCGGGCATCAGTGGGGGAGCGATACCGCCCGAGCTGATCCCGCGGGTCACCACCGAAGCCCTCGGAGCCATGATCCGGTGTCTGGCCGACGACCCCAGACGCGCTCGGATCATGATGATCGAAGTCGTCGGAGTGAGTCCAGAACTGGAGAAGCTCCGACTGACGGCGATTCACGAATGGGCGTCACTCATCGTCGGCATAGCCGTCGGCGACGATGCTCCGACCTCGCACCAACGCATGGCTGCGATCGGGCTCGTCGGTGCACTCACTCAATTGCTCGTCGAATGGCAGATGGCCGTCACCGATCCGATCACCCCCGAGATGGGACCGGAGCTCTTCGAAGTGGAAGCGATCCATGCCGTGATGACCGACATGTTCACATCCACCTACGAACGGATCTTCACGCCTTCGTGATCCATTGCGTGCGGATCCTGTCGGCCACCGCCTCCGCGTCCGGCACCACGAACAGAACTTCGGACCCGTCGCTCAGCGTCACGCACAAGCGATCCTGCTTGCCACCACTCCAGAACTTGCCCGTGCCCGGCGCCGTCCCGATCGCCGACGCGTATCGATGCTGGACAGCGAAGCGCGCGCCCTGCGTCCGCTTGCCCTTCGGCTCGAACACGATGTGAGTCTTCGTCAGCTCGAGCCGACCGGGTACAGCGACCATCCCCGCCGATCGGGCAGCAGTCCACGTCGCCAACGGCTGATCTTCGGTCATGGGTCGAGGATACCGATGTGGAGTGGTCGCGATCCTGGACCGACCACCACGTTGTGAACCCGCGACCTGGTTGTCCACAGATTCGACCCAAACATGCAGCAGAATCCGCGTGTTATCCACAACTACCTAGAAACCGCTGAATCGGACTGTCGATCTGCCTAGTCTCATTCGCATGACTCGGGGGACGATCGATTCGCGCAGCGACTACCAGTTGGTACAGGACCACGCCCGCGGCGAGGCCTCGGCATTCCACGAACTGATCGCACGCCATCAGAACAAACTGTGGGCCGTCGCATTGCGCACCACGGGAAACCACGACGACGCGTCCGACGCACTACAGGAGGCGTTACTGTCGATCCACACTCGGGCCGACAGTTTCCGCAACGACTGCAGCGTGTCGAGTTGGATGCACCGCATCGTCCTGAACGCGTCTCTCGATCGACTGCGACGCGTCAAGCACCACAGTGCCTCCCTGTTGTTCGAGGACGACGAGACTCTCATCGATCCCCAGGACCACAACGCCGACATCGACTTGTCCGTGTCGATCGGCCGGGCACTGGACGTCCTCCCTGCCGAACAGCGCGCGGTGATCGTGCTCGTCGACGTGTACGGGCACAGCGTCTGCGAGGCGTCACGATTGCTGGGCGTGCCCGAAGGCACGGTGAAGAGCCGGTGCAACCGGGCCCGCAAGAAGCTCGCCCTGGTGCTGGGTCATCTGCGAGACGATGAATGACAGATACCGGCGACACGCCCGGCATGCTCGTAGATGGAACCGAAGTCCGGGTTACATGCGTCTAACTGGTGAAGGGACCGAACAATCAACGTGAGGGCAGGCGGACAGATTCTGATGGAACACAACGGAGCGGTACGACGACCACTGGACGTCCCCGACTCCGAACCGACCGACAGCCCGACATTCACCGCCGCGGTCGACGCGACGATCGCCGACCTCCGCTCGCTGAGGGAGGAAGAGATGCCGGTGCCTGACGATGTCCAGGCCCGGATCCGAGAGACCATCGCAAGCCTGACCCACCGCTGAACCCGAACACCCCGGCCCGCCGGGAACATCAGCCCATATCCTTGTGTTGAACGTTGAGCCGCGCGAAAAGCACGCGCTCTACAAACGCGACACGGAGGATAGATGAGCGACACCGACAACCAGATCCACGAACTGATCATCGTGGGTTCGGGACCCGCCGGCTACACGGCTGCGATCTACGCGGCACGCGCTGAGCTGTCGCCCGTCGTCTTCGAGGGCGTGTCGTTCGGCGGCGCTCTGATGACCACCACCGAGGTCGAGAACTTCCCCGGTTTCCAGAAGGGCATCCAGGGGCCCGAGCTCATGGATGAGATGCGGGAGCAGGCCATCCGTTTCGGCGCCGACCTTCGCATCGAAGAGGTCGACACCATGCGCCTCGAGGGCGACATCAAAGAGGTCGAGGTCGGGGGAGAGGTGTACCGCGCACGCGCCGTGATCCTCGCGATGGGTGCTGCCGCACGCTACCTCGGAGTCCCCGGGGAGCAAGAGCTGCTCGGCCGCGGAGTCTCGTCGTGTGCAACGTGTGACGGCTTCTTCTTCAAGGAGCAGGACATCGTGGTGGTCGGCGGAGGCGACTCCGCCATGGAGGAGGCCACCTTCCTCACCAAGTTCGCCCGCAAGGTCAGCCTCATCCACCGTCGCGAAGAGTTCCGCTCGTCGAAGATCATGCTCGAGCGTGCTCGCGAGAACGACAAGATCGAATTCGTGACGAACACCGCCGTCTCCGCAGTCAAGGGCGACGGCTCCGTGTCTGAGCTCGAGCTCGTCGACACGGTCACCGGCGAGACCCGCACTCTGGCCGCCACCGGAATGTTTGTCGCCATCGGGCACGATCCCCGCAGCGAACTCGTCCGCGGACAGGTCGACCTCGACGACGATGGTTATGTGAAGGTCGACGGCCGTTCCACGTACACCAACATCCCCGGCGTGTTCGCCTGCGGCGACCTCGTCGACCACACCTACCGCCAGGCGATCACCGCCGCCGGCAGCGGCTGCTCGGCCGCCATCGACGCTGAGCGCTGGCTCGCCGAGCACGCCTGACAGTCCACCACTGATAACTAAGGAGCACTCCCATGGCAGTTCACACCGTTGATGTCACCGACGCCACGTTCGCGTCCGACGTCCTGGAATCGAACAAGCCCGTCCTCGTCGACTTCTGGGCCACCTGGTGCGGACCCTGCAAGATGGTCGCTCCCGTCCTCGATGAGATCGCCCGTGACAACGGCGAGAAGATCACCGTCGCCAAGATCGACATCGACGCCAACCCCGGAGTCGCCCGCGACTTCCAGATCATGTCGATCCCGACCATGATTCTGTTCGAGAACGGCAAGCCCACCAAGACCATTCAGGGCGCCAAGCCGAAGGCTGCGATCCTGCGGGAGCTCGCCCCCGTCCTCGAGTGACCATCGGGTCTCAATAGCCGACTTCATTTGTCGGCACCACCGGAGACCTGAGAGAATAGAGCGGTGCAGTGACGGCCGCCGATCTGCACAAGATCGGCGGCCGTCACCCTTTTGCGAGAGAAGTGGGGTTCTCCATGCCGGTATTGCGTCTGGGCGACCATGGCTCGGCAGTAGCCGAAGTCAGGGCGATCTTGGCATCACGGGGATTGCTCCCCGCCGCCCCGACAGCAGCGCCGAGCAACGAGCGAAGCCCGTGGTCGCCACCAGAGGCTGTGTTCGACGCCGCCTGTGATCGGGCAGTCCGTGCGTTCCAGCAAGAGCGTGGACTCATCGTCGACGGCATCGTCGGACACGCCACGTACAACGCACTCAGGGAAGCGTCGTACACATTGGGCAGTCGAGTCCTGCTGTACCGTCTCTCGGCCCCGATGACGGGCGACGACGTCGCAACCCTCCAGTCGCGATTGCAGAACCTCGGCTACTACCACGGGCTGGTCGACGGAGTCTTCGGCGATGTCACCCACAACTCCGTCGGCCTGTACCAAACCGAATACGGCCTCTCCTCCGATGGAATCTGCGGCCCCGAGACGCTTCGCTCTCTCAATCGTCTCGGCACCCGCATCACCGGCGGTTCCCCACATGCCATCCGGGAAGAGGAGCACGTGCGACGCTCGGGTCCCCAGCTCACCGGTAAGCGAATCCTGATCGACCCGGGCGCCACCGATGACTCGGACGCAGCGATCCTGTGGGACCTCGCATCGCGTCTGGAAGGTCGCATGTCGGCTGCGGGCATGGAGACCTTCCTGTCGCACGACGGCAAGTCCTCACCCGATGACGATGAGCGTGCCCGTGTCGCCAATCTCGCCGATGTCGATCTGATGATCTCGCTTCGTGCCGGCCACTACGCCAACGACAATGCCAACGGCGTCGCGACGTTCTACTTCGGCAACACCCACGGTTCGTTCTCGACCATCGGCCGCAACCTGGCCAGCTACATTCAGCGCGAGCTCGTTGCGCGCACCGACTTCCTCGACTGCCGCACCCACGAGCGCACGTGGAACATCCTCCGACTCACGCGCATGCCTGTCGTCCTCGTGGAGGCCGGCTACATCACCAATCCGCACGACGCTGCGATCCTTTCCGACGCCGCTGCGCGCGACACGATCGCCGAGGCTGTGCTCGTCGCGGTGAAGCGTCTCTACCTCCTTGGCGAGAATGATCGCCCGACAGGCACGTACACCTTTGCCGACCTCCTCGAGGCAGAGCGAATCACACCGATGTAGTTCATTTTGTTTCCCGTGAAACAACGGCCCGGCTGATTTCAGCCGGGCCGCTTTCGTATCTGTTCGTTGCTGTTCCCTCTCCTGCTTGTTGGCCGAGCGTCACATCTCTGCTCGTTGAGCGAGCGAAGCGAGTCGAAGCGTCCCACAACAACAGCGCTCGGAAGACGGCGGTTCAGCAGGCTGAAGGGCAACGCTTGCCCTACGAGCTGGAGGCAACGCGTGAGGAAGTGCGGCAGCCGTGAAACGAGCAGAAGAAGTGACGCTCGCGGTCAACACTCTGCCTTTCACGACCGCTCGATGCCACTGAACCCTGTCGGACCGGTGCTTGACTCCTACTCGAGCAATGCAGCGCCGCTTGATTCACGTGAAACATTCGCCCATCGAGGGCGGTCGCGTACAGATCAGCAGACGGGGGAGGGGAGGGGCGATGGGGCCGACAGGCTGATGTCGGCTTCAAGAACGAGCTTCTCAAGGGCACGTTCGACTGCTGATTTCCAGCCGAGGCCTTCGTCGAGCTCAAGCCGCAAGCGCGGGAGATACAGATCGGGCGCCACGACCTCGAATCCCGCGTCGAGTAAGAATAACGTCGGCATCAGACAGAGTTGGCAAGTATCCGATGCCATACCGCTGCCCAGCATCAGGCCGACGAGATCCTGCTCAAGGGGTTCACGATCTCCACTGAAACCGAACGCCTCAATCGCTCGGACACCGCGTCGTACGACATCGCTCACGACGGCGTCAACCAGAGTGTGTAGCGCGTCATCGAACCCCGGCTCCACGCGCACGGTGGTCAGCAGCACGGCATCGGATCCGACGGGTCCGGTGGGGAACCGTCGAGCCCGCGGCACACGATTCGGGGGAGCGTACAGTGCCGTGCCGACGACATTGCCCGTCGTCGACTCGACCGCCACTTGACCGCACGTACCCCATTCCAGGAGCAGTCCCGAGATCCACGCTTCTTTGTCGAACTCGCTTTCCAGCGTTCCACGTGAAACTGATGAGGATGGATCTAGCGTCTCGCCGTCGCCCTGAACCATCTCCCAGAACACGCAACGGCGTGTATGCGCCGGCAACGAATGGAACATCTCGAGTTCCAGAGGCGTCACTGACACGCTCATCGCTGCTCCAATCCGGCATGTTCTGGAAGTCCTGTCACTGTGACGTTTTGGACTAGTGCACCCGTACCACCGCTGGTAAAACGGGTATTTCGGTCATCTACTGGGAGTCTGTGTTCTCCGCAATCACGGTGACAATCCGCTCCAGATCATCAACGGAACCGAACTCGATGACGACCTTTCCCTTCCGCTTGCTCAGGCTCACCGTCACCTTGGTGTCGAGACGGTCCGACAACCGATCGGCGACGTCTTGAAGACCGGGCATCTGCATCTGCTGACGCTTACGCGGAGTGGCCGTCGGCACCTCACCATCGTGGTTGGCGAGAGTCACCGCCTCCTCGGTCGCACGAACGGACAACCCCTCGGCGACAATGCGGGCAGCCAGCGCCTCCTGAGCGTCGGCGCCCGTCTCCAGAGAGAGAAGGGCGCGAGCGTGACCTGCCGACAGAACGCCCGCTGCTACCCGTCGCTGAACCGGTATCGGGAGCTTCAGCAGACGGATCATGTTGGTGATCACTGGACGTGAACGTCCGAGCCTATTGGCCAGTTCTTCGTGCGTCACGTCGAACTCTTCGAGCAGCTGCTGATACGCGGCCGCCTCTTCCAAAGGATTCAGCTGGGCACGATGGATGTTCTCCAAGAGCGCGTCGCGCAGCATGTCGCCGTCAGGTGTCTGCCGAACGATAGCCGGAATGGCCTCGAGGCCTACGCTGGTGCCTGCACGCCACCGACGCTCGCCCATGATGAGCTGATACTTGACACCCGCTGCGGTGGGGGAGGGGAGCTCCCGCACCACGATCGGCTGCATCAGACCGAACTCTCGGATCGAATGCTCGAGCTCCGCCAACGCCTCTTCGTCGAACACAGTTCGCGGCTGGTGGGGATTCGGCTGGATCTGCGACGGCGGGATCTCACGGTAGACGGCACCCAGATCGTCACTGTCCGACGCGGTCGCAGATGTGTCCGCAAACGGATCCGTAGACACTGCCGAACCCGGGCGTGGAACCACACCGGACCCGCCACCGATAACCACGTCAGCGGCCGCTGCACCCATCCGGGTGGTGTTCGTCCCGTGGCCCTCTTCAGTCGGTCCAGTCGGAATCAGTGCGGCCAGCCCACGTCCGAGCCCGCCACGACGCTGCGCGTCACGCTGCTGTGCCATTACGCCAGACCTCCTTCGACCGCTGCGCGCTGTGCGAGTTCGCGGGACGCGTCCAAGTAACTCATTGATCCACGTGAACCCGGATCGTACTCGATGATCGTCATCCCGAAGCCCGGAGCTTCCGACACCTTCACGCTCCGGGGGATAATCGTCGACAGCACCTTGTCACCGAAGTGTCCGCGGACTTCAGCGGCCACCTGATCGGCCAGCTTGGTGCGTCCGTCGTACATCGTGAGAAGGATCGTCGAGACGTGCAGTTCTTTGTTGAGGTGCGCCTGGACGAGTTCGATGTTCCGTAGCAACTGGCCGACTCCTTCCAGCGCGTAGTACTCGCACTGGATTGGAATCAGGACTTCGCGTGCCGCCACCATCGCGTTCACGGTCAACAGACCGAGCGAAGGAGGGCAATCGATCAGGACGTAGTCGATGCCGAGCTCAGCCAACACGTCGTGATCCAACGCGTTGCGGAGTCGACTCTCACGAGCGACCACGGACACCAGCTCGATCTCTGCACCCGCAAGGTCCAAGGTGGACGGCACACAGTAGAGCCGTTCGTTGGCGGGAGAACGCTGAATGGCGTCGCGCAGCGACACGTCGTCGAGCAGCATCTCGTACACCGAGGCGATGCCAGGCTGACGATGATCGATGCCTAGGGCAGTGCTGGCGTTGCCCTGCGGATCGAGGTCGATCACAAGCACACCGAGTCCGTGGATCGCGAGGCCTGCGGCGAGGTTCACGGCCGACGTGGTCTTACCGACGCCGCCCTTCTGATTCGCAACGGTCATGATCCGCGGACGTGCCGGGCGGGGGAGGGTACCGGTGCCACCGGGGGTCAGCACCTGACTGGCGCGCTCGGCAGCTGCGGCGATCGGAGTATCCCCGTACGGCTGCGCCTGGGGAACGGACGGCGTTTCACGTGAAACAGAGGGTTCGTAGTGGGGCACCCCGGAGCTCCTTTTGTCGTTGCTTCCATTGTGCGCCCTGCGTCGAAAGGACACCAATTCTCTATCGCTTCCGCTTCGCACGACGCGCGGCTCGGCGTGCAGCAGCGATGTCACTCGCGAGCTCCACCCTAGTTCCGGTGAGTAGAGTCGTCGGTTCGTCCAGTACATCTACTCCGCATTGAGACACCCTCAGATCAGCGAGCCCAGCCTTTCGAACTGCGTCACGATCTCGTTCGATCTCGTCCACGACCGAGCGACCCTTCAATGCCACCAGACTGCCGCCGACCTTGATCAACGGCGCCGACCAACCGGCGAGACGAGCAAGGGGAGCGACTGCTCGAGACGTCACGATGTCTGCGGTGCCGACCGTGGACACGATCGCCTTCTCTTCTGCACGACCGCGGACCACCGTCACGTTGTCGAGCCCGAGCTCCGCAACCACTTCGTCCAAGAATGTCGTTCGGCGAAGGAGCGGCTCGATCAAAGTAATCGACACGTGACGTTTCGCGATGGCAAGGGGAATGCCCGGCAATCCCGCGCCCGATCCGATGTCGAACACCGTCGAACCATCGTCGATCACCTCTCCGAGCACACCGCAGTTCAGGATGTGTCGGGTCCACAGCCGCGACACTTCACTCGGTCCGATCAGCCCGCGAAGGACGCCTTCTTCCGTGAGCATTCGAGCGTAGCCCTCGGCCAGATCGAGTCGGTCACCGAAGACCTCAGTCGCGCTCGCCGGTGTCGGCTCACAGTCGATCGCCGCTTGTTCGTCTGTCATCTGTCCCCGTTCGCTACTTCCGCGTTTCACGTGAAACACGGTGAATCACATGCATGTCATTCTCCCCTGTGAAACGAGAGAAGTCCCGGCCGGGTGGCCGGGACTTCTCGATGCTCATGGGGGAGGGGAGTGGATCACTCCTTGATGACGACGACGCGCCGCTTCGGCTCCGCCCCTTCACTCTCACTGTAGACACCATCGACGGCGGCCACGGCATCGTGAACGATCTTCCGTTCAAACGGGGTCATCGGATCGAGCGACTCACGACCCCCGGCGTCACCGTCCCGCACGCGCTCGGCGACCTCGGTGCCCAGTCGGGCAAGACGATCACGACGGTCGGCCCGCCAGCGACCGACGTCGAGCATCAGTCGGCTGCGGTCGCCCGTCGCCTGCTGCACCGCGAGACGGGTCAGCTCCTGAAGTGCGTCCAGCACTTCGCCGTCGCGACCGACCAACTTCGACAGATCCTTGCCTCCGTCGATGCTGACGATCGCACGATCACCGTCGACGTCGAGATCGATGTCGCCGTCGAAGTCGAGCACGTCGAGCAGCTGCTCGAGGTAGTCGCCCGCGATCTCGCCTTCTTCGACCAAACGGTCTTCTTCGTCGACCTCCTCGACGTCCACATCGGGCTCGACGGGCGCCTGCACAGCGTCTCCAGTCATGGTTGTACCTCTATCTGTCTTGACGAAAAAGTTCTGGTGGGGCGAAGCGGCTCAGCGCTTGCGGCCCTGCTTGTTCTTCTTGTTGCGCTTGTTGCCGGCCTGCTTGGCGCCGCCGGGCTTGTTCGCGGGGCGCTGGCCGGGAGCAGGCTTCTTCGGCGCCTCGTCAACGACGGTCTCCGTCTTCTTCGTGAGATCGGTCTTCTTCTCGACCTCGACTGTCTCGTCGACGACATGTTTCGTCTTGGCACCGGGCTTCGCACCGGGCTTCGGGGCGTTGGCCTTGTTGCGCTCTTCCTTGGCGAGCTTGGCCTCTTCCTCTTCTTTCGCCATACGGCCGAACACGATGTGCTGCTGGGCGTAGGTCCAGAGGTTGTTGCTTACCCAGTAGATGAGGATGGCGACGGGGAAGAACGGACCGGTCACGAGGATGCCCAGCGGGAAGACGTACAGCGCGAGCTTGTTCATGATGCGCGTCTGCGGGTTGTCGGCAGCCTCAGCTGTCTGACGTGCGACCGAGGCGCGGGAGTTCATGTGCGTCGCGATCGAGGCGACGATCATCAGCGGAACGACGACAAAGGCGATCTGCCAGCGTGTGAAGTCAATGGCGCCGCCGGGTTCGACGAACGCCTTGAACTGCTCCACCGGCTCGGTGATGTACGACGACAGCGGAACACCGAACAGGCGAGCATCAAGGAAGTTCGCGACCTGATCGGGGCTGAACGCATAGTTCCCGATCGAGCGGGTCTCCTCAGCGGTCATAGCGTGGCTCGGTGCACCGAACGGCATCGCGGTTCCGGCGCCCATGCGGTTGAACGAGCGGAGGACGTGGAACAGACCGATGAACACGGGGATCTGCATGAACATCGGGAGGCAGCCGAGGAGCGGGTTGAAGCCGTGCTCCTTCTGGAGCTTCTGCATCTCCTCGGTCATCTTGACCCGGTCGTTGGCGTACTTCTTGCGAATCGCCTGCATCTGCGGGTTGATTTCCTGCATCTGCTTCGTCGTGCGGATCTGCTTGACGAACGGCTTGTACAGGATCGCACGGAGCGAGAAGACCAGGAAGACCACCGACAGCGCCCATGCGACGCCGTCGCCGCCGGGAGTGTTCGGTGTCAGGTGGTCGAACAGCCAGTGCCAGACCCACATGATCCAGGACACCGGGTAGTAGATGAAGTTGAGCACGGCTCAATGACCCCTATCTGATGACGACGCCGCGGCGTCGCTGGTGGAAAGCGTGGAGGGGACCGTTCTCCGGCACCGGGTCGTAACCGGGCTTGTGCCATGGTCCGCATTTGAGCAGTCGCCAGACCGACAGCACTGAACCCCAAAAGAATCCGTGCTTGGTCAAGGCTTCAACTGCGTAGCCACTGCACGTCGGCTCGAACCGACACGTGGGCATGCGAGTGGGAGAGATCCAAGTCCGGTACAGCTCGACCACGAAGATCAGCGACCGTCGAGGGAGCGAGTACAGACTGCGAAAGAACGTCATGAGGAAGAACCTGCCCGCGCGAACGCCTTCTGCGCCTTCGGGTGGGCGAATCCAGCCCGGAGTTGAGCAGCGAGTTCATCGGTCGACCGGGTCGCGATCGACGGGAACGCACGGAGGACGACAAATGTCTCCGGGTTCTCGAGCTCAGGACGGATCTGGGCGAAGGCGTGCCGAAGACGCCGAGCGACGCGATGACGGACGACGGCGTTGCCGACCTTCTTCGAGACGATCAGCCCGAGCCAGGGCCCACCGTGAAGCGCGACATCGGCCCGCAGACCGGTGGAGTCCGGCCACTGGGCGCCGACAGGCGCGAGATGAATCACCAGATCACGCGCCGAAACCCGCACACCGGAACCCAGTGTGCGGGTGAAGTCGGATCTCGTGGAGATCCGCCTGGAGTCGGCAGTCACCGATCAGCGCGATCGGAGGCGCGCCGAATCAGGCGGTCAGCTTGGCGCGGCCCTTGGAACGACGGCCGTTCACGATGGCGCGGCCGGCGCGGGTACGCATGCGCAGACGGAAACCGTGCACACGAGCGCGACGACGGTTGTTGGGCTGGAAAGTACGCTTCCCCTTAGCCACTGGGTACTCCTCGGGTCGAAACTGCAGGTGGTCCTCGGCCCATGCCCACCTGCGCGGTCTCATCCCACAAGGAATGACCAGCAAGCGTGCTTGGGCGACCCTCCGAGACTACTCAGAGCCGCCTCCCGAATCAAACCGCTCCCCACCAGGCTCGATCCGTCCCCGTGGAATTACAGCCTTGGGATTTGTTCACAGGTTTGTCCACAGATGTGGACAACTGTGTGGAGAAGTTCGCATCGGCGTCGGCGTTCATGGCACGCTTTAACCCTGTGCCTGTGGACAAACCAGTGAGGGGGCGAGGGATGCCGAGCGATCGGGAATCGTTCAACGATGTGTGGGGCAAGGTCGTCGCTGAACTGACCGATGGAACGGGACCCCAAGGTGCGCAGCCGCTTTCGCGCATGCAAAAGGCCTGGCTGTCGTTGGTTCAGCCGTTGACGATGACCGAGGGCTTTGCACTGCTCGCCGTCCCGACACCACTTGTTCAGGAGCAGATCGAGCGCGATCTGCGCGACCTGATCCGCGCCACCTTGAACCGTCATCTCGACCAGACTGTGGATATCGCGGTCCGCGTCGCCGAACCGCAAGAGGTCGCGCCGGCGCCTGTGGAGACCATGGGGACAACCTCTCCCGTCACACCAGTAACACCAGTGACCGATGCCACACCGTCAGGTCAGTTCGCGTCGCTCAATTACGACGATCAACCGACTCAAGGCCCACATCCCGGGCCTCGTGAGTGGACCACCTACTTCTCTGATCGCGACGTCGCTACGCCCGCGGAGAGCAGCACCACTTCGCTGCATCCGCGGTACA
The DNA here is from genome assembly GCF_000344135.1 of Gordonia malaquae NBRC 108250. Taxonomy (GTDB): domain Bacteria; phylum Actinomycetota; class Actinomycetes; order Mycobacteriales; family Mycobacteriaceae; genus Gordonia; species Gordonia malaquae. The sequence continues at coordinate 31,392 of NZ_BAOP01000038.1, forward strand.
CCTTTGACACTTTTGTCATCGGCGCGTCGAACCGCTTCGCGCATGCATCCGCGGTGGCCGTCGCCGAGAACCCGGCTCGGGCGTACAACCCCCTGTTCATCTGGGGTGAGTCCGGTCTGGGCAAGACCCACCTTCTTCATGCGGCAGGCCACTACGCTCAGCGGCTGTACCCGGGCATGCGCGTGAAGTACGTGTCGACCGAAGAGTTCACGAACGACTTCATCAACTCGCTGCGTGACGACCGTCGTGCCGTGTTCAAGCGGCGCTACCGCGACATCGACATGCTGCTCATCGACGACATCCAGTTCCTGGAGGGTCGCGAGGGCATCCAGGAGGAGTTCTTCCACACGTTCAACACGCTGCACAACGCGAACAAGCAGATCGTGGTGTCGTCGGACCGTCCGCCGAAGCAGCTGGCCACGCTCGAAGACCGACTCCGCACCCGATTCGAGTGGGGCCTGATCACCGACGTCCAGCCGCCGGATCTCGAGACGCGGATCGCGATCCTTCGCAAGAAGGCGCAGATGGACAAGCTTGCAGCGCCGGACGACGTACTCGAGCTCATCGCCTCGAAGATCGAACGCAACATCCGCGAACTCGAAGGCGCCCTGATCAGGGTGACGGCGTTCGCATCGCTGCAGAACGCCGAACTCGACCGTTCTCTGGCCGAAGTGGTTCTCAAGGCGCTCATGCCCGACGACGGGTCGATCGAGATCAGCGCCGCCAGCATTCTCGCGATCTCCGCGGAGTATTTCGACATCTCGATCGAGGATCTGCGCGGGCCCAGCAAGGTCCGCAACGTGACCCAGGCCAGACAGATCGCCATGTATCTGTGCCGTGAGCTCACCGATCTGTCGTTGCCGAAGATCGGCGAGGCGTTCGACCGCGATCACACGACCGTCATGCACGCGGTCAAGAAGATCAACAAGGAGATGCCCGAGCGGCCGAAGGTCTATGACCACGTCCAGGAACTCACCGCGCGTGTGAAGCAGCGCGCGAACCGTTGACCCTCAAGTGACCCACCAGAGTTGTCGCCAGTCGCCCCGGCACGTGTTCCCGTGTGTCGTCACCGGCGTGTCGCTCCTACAAAACCCCAGGTGCGCTTCGCCGACACCCTGTGGACAACTTGGTGACCACTGGCCGGAAAGTTGTGCACAGGAGTTGTGCACACTGTGGATAAATATCGGCGTCCACAGGGGCACAGATTTGTCCACAGGCGCCGTCCTTTCCGGTTCCACACGGCTAGGCACCGCATGACCTGCGATTACGACGGTTGTCCACAGATTTCACAGGCCCTACTACTACTTAGAATTTCTTTCTAGAGATCTTCCTTTAAAAGTAGGAGTGTGGATGCACAGCTCCACCGACTCCCGACCCGTCGCCGGGGTGCCCCAAATCCCACGGGTGTTGCGACCACCCACGGTGGTCGCTCTAAAGTGGGATTCATCGCGGCACTTGACGTGCCACCGGGCTTCGCACAACCGTGCTCCAGGGCCGAACCAGCAGAAGGGCAATCACCGCTGATGAAGTTTCGTGTCGTGCGTGACGAGTTCGCCGACGCCGTCGCGTGGGTCGCCAGGAGCCTGCCGTCTCGTCCGCCCGTGCCGGTTCTCGGCTGTGTGGTCCTGACCGCGGGCGACGACGGCCTGCGTGTGTCCGGCTTCGACTACGAGGTCTCGGCAACACAGACGATCTCCGCTGAGGTCGCCGAATCCGGAAAGTCGCTGGTCTCGGGCAGACTGCTCGCCGACATCACCAAAGCGCTCCCGCACAAGCCCGTCGATGTGACCATCGACGGGAGCCGGGTCGCGATCTCGTGCGGCAGCTCCAAGTTCTCGCTTCCGACGATGCCCGTAGAGGATTACCCCGATCTGCCGGACGTACCGGAGACCACGGGAACCGTCCCGGCAGAGTTGTTCGCCGAAGCCGTCTCCCAGGTGGCCGTCGCCGCAGGCCGCGACGACACGCTGCCGATGCTCACGGGTGTTCGTGTCGAGATCGAGGGCGACAAGGTCGTCCTCGCGGCCACCGACAGGTTCCGCCTCGCGGTCCGCGAACTGCAGTGGGCCCCAGCGGAATCCGGTGCGTCCGGTGCTGCGCTGGTCCCGGCGAAGACACTGTCCGAAGCGGCCAAGTCGGCCGGCTCGGATGCGACGGGAAGTGTCGAGCTCGCTTTCGGCTCGGTCCACGCGATCGGCTCCGACGGCATCCTCGGCATCACGAACAACGCGAAGAAGACCACCACTCGACTCCTCGACGCCGAGTTCCCGAAGTTTCGTCAGCTGTTCCCGGCAGGCCACACATCGGTCGCCACCGTCGAGAGCGCCCCGCTGATCGAGGCCATCAAGCGTGTGGCGCTGGTCGCCGAGCGCGGTGCGCAGGTCCGGATGGACTTCAGTCGTGACGCGGTCATGTTGACCGCAGGCGGCGACGAAGCCGGCAAGGCCGAAGAAGAGTTGCCCGTCTCGTTCTACGGCGAGCCGATCATCATCGCGTTCAACCCGACGTACCTGCTCGACGGCCTCGCAGCCATCGGCTCCTCGATCGTCGAGTTCGGATTCACCAACCCCGAGCCGGACGGCAGCGGACAGCGTCGCGCCGCCGTGCGTCCCGCAGTGCTGCGGCCCGCGTCGGGCGACGATCCTTCCGCGGACGAGTCCGGTCTGTATACAGCCCCGGACAGCGAGTTCAGCTACCTGCTCATGCCGGTCCGCCTGCCGGGCTGACCTGCACACTCACCACGCCTGAAAGAGGATCTCACCATGCAGCTCGGACTTGTCGGCCTCGGCAAAATGGGTGACAACATGCGGGCCCGCGTCAAGGCCGCAGGCCACGACGTGGTCGGCTACGACCCCCGTCCGGAAGTCTCCGACGTCGCCGACCTCGCCGGTCTCGTCGAAGCGCTCGAGGCGCCCCGCGTCGTGTGGTTGATGGTCCCGCACGGAGAGGTGACGCGTAACTCGGTCACCGAGCTCGCAGGCCTGCTCGAGCCCGGCGACGTGGTGATCGACGGCGGCAACTCGCGTTTCACCGACGACCAGCCGCACGCCGAACTCCTCGCCGTGAAGGGGATCGGTTACCTCGACTGCGGCGTCTCCGGCGGCGTGTGGGGACGCGACAACGGCTACGCACTGATGGTCGGCGGCAGCAAGGACGACGTCGCGAAGGTCATGCCGATCTTCGACGCGCTGCGTCCTGAGGGACCGCGGGAGAACGGCTTCGTGCACGTCGGACCCGTCGGTGCAGGTCACTACGCAAAAATGGTGCACAACGGCATCGAGTACGGCCTGATGCACGCCTACGCCGAGGGATACGAGCTCCTCGACGCGGAGCCGCTCATCGAAGACGTCACCGGCACGCTCCGCGCCTGGACACAGGGCACAGTCGTCCGTTCGTGGCTCCTGGACCTGCTGGTTCGTGCACTCGACGAGGATCCGGGCCTGTCCGAGATCTCCGACTACACCACTGACTCCGGCGAAGGCCGCTGGACCGTCGAAGAGGCGATCCGCCATTCGGTCCCCGCGAACGTCATCTCCGCCGCACTCTTCGCGCGCTTCGCGTCGCGTCAGGAGACGTCGCCGGCTCTGAAAGCGGTGTCGGCACTGCGCAACCAGTTCGGTGGACACGCCATGCGTGACGGTTCGGGCGCCAGCGTGGGCGAGACGTCCAAGCACTGAGGATTACGGATCACCGGTGTTCGTCCGGGAACTGAGTCTGCGCGACTATCGGTCGTGGCCGGCAGCGGAGTTCACCCTTGCTCCGGAGACGACGGTGTTCGTCGGTCGAAACGGATTCGGAAAGACGAATCTGCTCGAGTCGCTGTTCTACGTCTCGACACTCCGATCACACCGGGTGTCTGCTGATGCGCCGCTGGTCAGATCGGGATGTGAGGCTGCGAAAGTGTCGGTGACCGTCGAGAACGACGGCCGTGAACTGACCGTCGACCTGACGATCGCGGCGTCAGGCGCGAACAAGGCGGCGATCAACACACGTCCGGTACGGCGCACACGGGAAGTCCTCGGGATTCTGCGGACCGTGTTGTTCGCGCCGGAGGACCTGTCGTTGGTGCGGGGGGATCCGGGGGAGCGGCGCCGATTCGTCGACGAACTCGTGGCGCAACTCCGGCCGATCGCCGCGGGCGCCAAGGCCGACTACGACCGTGTCCTCCGTCAACGATCGGCGTTGTTGAAGACCGCGGGCGCAGCGATGCGTCGCGGCGAGACCGATTCGGTGTTGAGCACTCTCGACGTCTGGGACGGTCACCTCGCCGAGCTCGGAGCACAGGTCACGGCGGCGCGATTGGCCGTCGTCCGACAGATCGCACCCCATGTGACCGGCGGATACGCGTCGATCGCACCGCACTCGCGACCGGCGACCATCGCCTATCGATCCGCTGCCGGGCTCGAAGTCGACGCCTCCGACGGCGGCGACGAGGCGATTCCGCACATCCGTGACGTGCTCGCCGACCGCCTGGTGCAGATGCGCTCGAAGGAGATAGACCGGGGCCTGTGCCTGGTGGGTCCGCATCGGGATGACGTCGAACTGGTCCTCGGCGACGAACCGGCGAAGGGATTCGCCAGCCACGGGGAGTCGTGGTCGTTCGCCCTCGCACTGCGGCTGGCCAGCGTGGAACTGCTCCGCGACGATGGAGTGGACCCGGTGATCATGCTCGACGACGTGTTCGCCGAACTCGACGTCCGACGCCGCGAGAAGCTCGCCGAGTTCACCGCGGGCACCGAGCAACTGCTTGTCACAGCCGCCGTCGCGGACGACATCCCGGCGTCGGTCGGTGGCAGACGGGTCACGATCGGGGTGTCCGACGACGACGGACCGCGTCATTCGTTGGTCGTCGACGACGATTCGATGAGGGACGATTCACTGGTGGACGAGCCGAGCGGGGAGGTGCCGTCGGAATGACTGAGGACGATCCGCTCGCCGGGCGCAGCGGGTACGAGATGGCGCGCAAGGCGCTTGAAGACGCGCGCGCGGAGGCGAAGGCTGCAGGAAAGTCGGTCGGCATGGGGCGATCTGCGCCGATGCGTCCGCGTCGTTCCGGCGACCGGTCACGTCGTTCCTGGTCAGGCGCCGGACCGGACTCGCGCGATCCCCAACCGCTCGGCAGGCTCACCGGCAAGATCGCGAAGTCACGAGGCTGGGAGCCGAAGGTCGCCGAAGGCACGGTGTTCGGCATGTGGCCGACGATCGTGGGCGAGGACATCGCGTCGCACGCGACGCCGGAACGCATGGCCGACGGTGTCCTGCACATTCGTGCGGAGTCGACGGCGTGGGCGACGCAGCTGCGATACATGCAGGGGCAGATCATCGCGAAGATCGCCGCCGCCATCGGACACGGCGTGGTCAAGAGCCTGCGGATCGTCGGACCGCAGGCGCCGTCGTGGCGAAAAGGTCCCCGTCACGTATCCGGTCGGGGACCGCGCGACACGTACGGCTGATCGCCGATTCAACGCGCCGGAAGCGTTTTGAACGTCAACGGACTCGATGCAATCACTGATCGTCGCGCTACGAGCAAATCAGGGCGCGCCACACCACTGCTGAGCGCGGCTGCTCCGTGGCCCTGCGGGTACACTGACAGAGACTTACTCGCGAGATGAACAGGAGTGGACCCTTCGTGGCCGACACCAGTAGCAACGAGCCGAAGAAGAACAGCAAAGGCAAGGCCGGCGAATACGGTGCGGACTCCATCAGCATCCTCGAGGGACTCGAGGCCGTCCGCAAACGCCCAGGCATGTACATCGGCTCGACAGGTGAGCGCGGTCTGCACCACCTGATCTGGGAGGTCGTCGACAACTCCGTCGACGAGGCGATGGCTGGACATGCCACGCGCGTGGACGTCACGCTGCTGGCCGACGGCGGAATCCGCGTCGTCGACGACGGTCGAGGCATGCCCGTCGGCATGCACGCCACCGGTGTTCCCGCTGTTGAGGTCATCATGACCCAGCTGCACGCGGGCGGAAAGTTCGACTCCGATTCGTACGCCGTCTCCGGTGGTCTGCACGGTGTCGGCATCTCGGTCGTGAACGCGCTGTCCACGCGCGTCGACCTCGAGATCCGCAACAACGGTTCGTTCTGGAACCAGACCTACACCTACGCCGAGCCCGGTCCGCTCGTCGAAGGCGTCGCGACCCGCGAGACCGGAACGTCGGTCTCGTTCTGGCCGGACGCACAGATCTTCGAGACGGTGAAGTTCAACGCCGAGACCGTCGCTCGTCGTCTCCAGGAGATGGCGTTCCTGAACAAGGGTCTGACGATCACGCTCACCGACGAGCGGATCACCGAGGCAGATGTCGAAGCAGCGCCGGACGTGGAGGGCGACGACAGCGCGGAGTCGATCAAGACCGCCGATGAGCGTGCCGAGAAGATCGCCAAGGTCAAGACCCGGACGTACCACTACCCGGACGGTCTCGTCGACTACATCAAGCACCTCAACCGCACCAAGAACGCTGTGCACAAGTCGGTCGTCGGCTTCGCAGCCAAGGGCACCGGCCACGAGGTCGAGATCGCGATGCAGTGGAACGACTCGTACTCGGAGAGTGTTCACACCTTCGCGAACACCATCAACACGCACGAGGGCGGAACACACGAAGAGGGCTTCCGCGCTGCGCTGACCAGCACGGTCAACAAGTACGCCCTCGACAAGAAGCTGATCAAGGACAAGAAGGAAGATCGTCTCTCCGGCGACGACATCCGTGAGGGCCTCGCCGCGGTGATCTCGGTGAAGGTCGGCGACCCGCAGTTCGAAGGTCAGACGAAGACCAAACTCGGCAACACCGAGGTCAAGAGCTTCGTGCAGAAGGCGTGCAACGAGCACCTCGCCGACTGGTTCGAGGCGAACCCGGCCGAAGCGAAGATCATCATCCGCAAGGCGGCCGACTCCCACCAGGCTCGTGCCGCGGCCCGCCGCGCACGTGACATGGTGCGTCGCAAGACGGCGACCGACATCGGCGGACTCCCCGGCAAGCTCGCCGACTGCCGCAGCAAGGATCCGGAGAAGTCCGAGGTCTACATCGTGGAGGGCGACTCCGCAGGCGGCTCGGCCAAGTCGGGCCGCGACTCGATGTATCAGGCGATCCTGCCGCTGCGAGGCAAGATCATCAACGTCGAGAAGGCACGCATCGACCGCGTCTTGAAGAACGCTGAAGTCCAGTCGATCATCACCGCATTCGGCACCGGCATCCACGACGAGTTCGACATCGCCAAGCTGCGGTACCACAAGATCGTGCTCATGGCCGACGCCGACGTCGACGGTCAGCACATCGCGACGCTGCTGCTCACGCTGCTGTTCCGTTTCATGCGCCCGCTGATCGAGCAGGGTCACGTCTTCTTGGCGCAGCCGCCGCTGTACAAGCTGAAGTGGCAGAAGGGCGCCGCACCGGACTTCGCGTACAGCGACCGTGAGCGCGACGCGCTGCTGGAGGCCGGCAAGGCCGCAGGCAAGAAGATCAACATGGCCGACGGCATCCAGCGCTACAAGGGTCTGGGCGAGATGAACGCCAGCGAGCTGTGGGAGACCACGATGGATCCCGATGTCCGCGTCCTCAAGCAGGTCACCCTCGACGACGCCGCCGCCGCCGACGAACTGTTCTCCATCCTGATGGGCGAAGACGTCGCTGCTCGCCGCAGCTTCATCGCACGTAACGCCAAGGACGTCCGCTTCCTCGACGTGTGACTTCTCGACTGCGCTCGAAGACCCGGTGGGGAGCCCCCCGATCGTCGAGCGCAGTCGAGACCCAGTCCATCCAGATCGTCGAGCGCAGTCGAGATGTAAACCCCGGCCCGTCGAGCGCAGTCGAGACGAATACAAGAAAGTGAATCAATGAGCGACGAAACCGACCTGTCACCGCTGAACGGCGACGGAACCGGCGACCGCATCGATCCCGTCGACCTCGGCCAGGAGATGCAGAACTCCTACATCGATTACGCGATGAGCGTGATCGTCGGCCGCGCGCTGCCCGAGGTCCGCGACGGCCTCAAGCCTGTGCACCGTCGTCTGCTGTACGCGTCGTTCGACGCGGGCTTCCGCCCGGAGCGCGGCTATGTGAAGTCGGCTCGCCCGGTGTCGGAGACGATGGGTAACTACCACCCGCACGGCGACAGCTCGATCTACGACGCGCTGGTCCGCCTCGCACAGCCGTGGTCGATGCGCTACCCGTTGATCGACGGCCAGGGAAACTTCGGCTCCCGCGGCAACGACGGTGCGGCTGCCATGCGTTACACGGAGGCTCGTCTCACGCCGCTGGCGATGGAGATGCTCCGCGACATCACCGAGGAGACCGTCGACTTCGTCCCGAACTACGACGGCAAGACAGAGGAGCCGACGGTGCTGCCGTCGCGCGTCCCGAACCTGCTGATCAACGGTTCCGGCGGCATCGCCGTCGGTATGGCGACGAACATTCCGCCGCACAACCTGCGTGAAGTGGCCGACGCCGTGTTCTGGGCTCTGGAGAACCCGGAAGCGGATGAGGAGAGCACCCTCGAGGCGTGCATGGAGGCCGTGAAGGGGCCTGACTTCCCGACTGCGGGTCTGATCGTCGGCAGCCAGGGCATCAAGGACGCCTACATGACCGGCCGCGGCAGCATCCGCATGCGCAGCGTGGTCGACATCGAGGAGAACAAGGGCGCCACGCAGCTGGTTGTCACCGAGCTCCCGTTCCAGGTGAACCCCGACAACTTGATCGGGTCGATCGCCGAGCAGGTGAACGATGGCAAACTCAAGGGCATCAGCAAGATCGACGACGAGTCGTCCGACCGCGCAGGCATGCGGATCGTCATCACGCTGCGTCGTGACGCTGTCGCGAAGGTCGTGCTGAACAACCTCTACAAGCACAGTCAGCTGCAGACCAACTTCGGCGCCAACATGCTGTCGATCGTCGACGGTGTACCGCGCACCCTGCGTCTGGACCAGATGATCCGCTACTACGTGGCTCACCAGATCGAAGTGATCGTCCGACGCACCAGGTACCGCCTGCGCAAGGCGGAGGAGCGCGCACACATCCTGCGTGGTCTCGTGAAGGCTCTGGACGCCCTCGACGAGGTGATCGCTCTGATCCGCGCGTCGGCCAACACCGACGCCGCCCGCAGCGGATTGATGGATCTCCTCGACATCGACGAGATCCAGGCCGACGCGATTCTCGCGATGCAGCTGCGTCGTCTGTCTGCTCTCGAGCGTCAGAAGATCATCGACGAGTTGGCCGAGATCGAGCGCGAGATCGCCGACCTGAAGGACATTCTGGAGCGCCCCGAGCGTCAGCGCGCCATCGTGCGCGACGAGCTCAAGGAGGTCGTCGACAAGTACGGCGACGACCGTCGTACCAAGATCATCGCCGCCGAGGGCGACGTGACCGACGAGGATCTGATCGCTCGCGAAGACGTTGTCGTCACGATCACCGAGACCGGGTACGCCAAGCGCACCAAGACCGACCTGTACCGCAGCCAGAAGCGTGGCGGCAAGGGAGTCCAGGGCGCCGGCCTGAAGCAGGACGACATCGTCGCTCACTTCTTCGTGTCGAGCACCCACGACTGGCTGCTGTTCTTCACCACGAAGGGCCGCGTCTACCGCGCGAAGGCGTACGAGCTTCCCGAAGCGAACCGCACCGCTCGCGGTCAGCACGTCGCGAATCTCTTGGCGTTCCAGCCGGAGGAGCGGATCGCCCAGGTCATCCGGATCTCCGGCTACGACCACGCCCCGTACCTGGTGCTCGCCACCCGCAACGGCCTGGTCAAGAAGTCGCGCCTGGACGCGTTCGATTCGAACCGTTCCGGCGGTCTGGCCGCGATCAACCTCCGTGGTGACGACGAGCTGGTCGGCGCACAGCTGTGCAGCGGCGACGACGATCTGCTGCTCGTGTCGAAGAAGGGCCAGTCGATCCGCTTCACCGCGGGCGACGAGGCGCTGCGCCCGATGGGCCGTCAGACGTCCGGTGTGCAGGGCATGCGGTTCAACGACGACGACGAACTGCTGTCGCTCAACGTGGTCCAGGACGACACCTACCTGCTGGTCGCGACATCGGGCGGCTACGCGAAGCGCACCGAGATCAGCGAGTACACACCTCAGGGCCGCGGCGGCAAGGGCGTGCTGACCATCCAGTACGACCCCAAGCGCGGCGAACTGGTCGGCGCGATCATCGTCGACCTCGACAGCGAGGTGTACGCGATCACGTCCGGCGGCGGTGTGATCAGGACTCTTGCGAAGCAGGTCCGAAAGGCCGGACGTCAGACAAAGGGCGTTCGCCTGATGAACCTGTCGGACGGCGACAACCTGTTGGCCATCGCCCGCAACGCCGACGAGCCGGAAGAGGGCGCGGCAGAGCAGGAATGACGCCTGTTGCGTTTAGGGTGGGTGGTGTCACCCGTCCAGTGAGGAATTGCTTGTGAGCACACCTGACGACCAGAACGCCGACCGCGGCCAGGTCGTTCCCCCGTGGAAGCGGGGGGAGAAGTCCGCGTCGACCGGTCTGACTGCCGGTGAGATGGCCAAGGCCGTCTCGTCCGACGACGCGCGCCCCGCCGGCCCTGCTCCTCGTGGAGTCGTGTCGGGACAGCGTCCGTCGGCGCCGTCATCGGGCCCGATTCCGACCGTCGGTCCGCCGGCTGCGACACCCCCGAAGACACCGACGGGGCCGCAGCAGGCCGCGCCGCAGGCCCCCAAGCCCGCGTTTGTGGAATCAGACACGCGGAACATCCCGCGCGACGATCTGGCCAAGAAGGACCAGCTGCCCGATCTCGACGCGATTCACCAGGTGGAGGCGTCGAAGGACGCTAAGGCGGCCGCTGCGCGCGCACAGTCGCAGACCATTCCGTCGCGTGCCATCGGCGTTCCGCTGCGTGCGGCGGTGCAGATCCGGCGCGTCGACCCGTGGTCGGTGTTCAAGGTGACCGGCGTGCTCTCGATCGCGGGCTTCTTCATCTGGATGATCGCGGTGGCCGTCCTGTACGGCGTCCTGGCGGGCATGGGCGTGTGGGACCAGATCAACGGCTCGTTCGGCGACATCATCTCCTCGGACGGCACCAGCAGCGGCTCCGACATCATCGGAACAGGGATGGTGTTCGGGTTCTCGGCAGGCTTCGGTGTGGTCGCTGCGATTCTCATCACAGGTATCGCGACCATCTCGGCGTACATCTACAACGTGTGTGCCGACATGGTCGGCGGCGTCGAAGTGACGCTGGCCGACCTCGACTGAGGTAGTCGCCGCTAGGTATCTGACCAGCCGTTTTGGTACTTCCGGAATCGTCGGGTAACGTTCCATCTCGGTTCAAGGGCCTATAGCTCAGGCGGTTAGAGCGCTTCGCTGATAACGAAGAGGTCGGAGGTTCAAGTCCTCCTAGGCCCACCATGACCACCCGGCGATCGACTATCATTGTCGAAGCCACCCGGGGCCTTAGCTCAGTTGGTAGAGCGCCGCCTTTGCAAGGCGGATGTCAGGAGTTCGAATCTCCTAGGCTCCACAAGTGGGATATTTGGAAAAGTATCCTCGATGAATTTGGAAAAGCCCCAGGCTGTGATCGCCTGGGGCTTTTTCGTGCGATGTGCGTCCCTTGGGGAGGTGCGGAGGAGCTTAAAAGCCAGTCATGAATGGTGTACGGGGCCGGTTCTTCGGCGCTGTGAGCGGTTCTCGTTGACTTGACAGGCCGGCAAGGCGTTGAGGGCGTGGTTGGCCGACACGGCCTCGGATGTTGTGACTGTGTGATTCGGGAAACGACGCTGCGGCTCAGCCGCTGGGTGCGCGTGGTCGTGTGGTGGTGTGTCGTGGCGCCGGGGCTTGGGTGTCGGGTGTGAGTGGTCTGTGGGTGAGCGGGAACTGCGGCGGGACGTTCTGTCGGCGGAGGTGGAAGTGGTTGACGATGCAGCGTTGGTTGTGGGCGAAGATCGTGAAGCCGAGGAGAAACGCGTTCTTGATCCGGCCGAAGACTCGTGTGTATCCGCGTTCGAGCGGCTGCGCGTCTCGAAGTTGGCTGTTGGCCGATTCAACGGCGTTGCGCCTGTAATAGTCCTTGAACCACTTTGTGGTGCCGTAGGGGTTCCGCTGGCGGATGTTCGGAAGGTAACTGTCAGGAAGGGTGACGGTCCCACTGCAACCGCATCGACTAGCGCATGTGGTGGTGGGCCGGTCCTGGGAGCCGCGCATGGAGTACGGGGTGTTCGGGCACCGAATCGGCGAAGTGGCGCGGTCGGCTCGGACGGGGCCGCGGAACCGTGTCCGGCGGTTTCGGGTTGTCATCGGCTTGTACCCGTAATTGGCGTAGCGCTCGTCGTAGCGTTCGGCGAGTTCCTGGTG
>NZ_BAOP01000037.1 GCF_000344135.1 Gordonia malaquae NBRC 108250
GCTCTCGGACCCATCAGCGTCCGCCCCTACGCCAAGATCAGCGTCACCACCGACACCGGCGTCTACGTCTACTACGACCACGGCCCCACCAGCCGCATCTGACCCGGCACGACACCATGACAACGAACCACTCCCGCGGCCGCGAACGGCACGACCGGGGAACGCTCCTGGCGGGCCTGATCGCGCTCACTGCACTCGCAGCAGCAGTCCTACTCGCGATCTCACTCGCACCGGCCTCCGCCGAAACCCCGGCCGAACGCTGCAAACGCGAGACCACCGCCTACAACAACGCATGGAAGAACTCCTGGGCAGCATCACACCCAGGAAAGAAGCCCAGCGACGCACCCAAACCACCCGTGCCCTACAAGTGCGGAAGCAACAACGACGGACCACCGCCGACCGTACAGCCGACGACCACCACGCCAGAAGCGCCCACAGGCACTACTCCTGCTGCGCCCGCCGCCGCACCAGACAGTTCCGGACCTACGATAAGCGCGCCGACGACTCGTCGCGACATTCAGCATCCAGGCACCGGCCAGCCTCCGATCGGAAGCGATGGCGACCGTGTCCACTCGGATAGCCTGCCGCCGATGGAACCTATCCGGTACGTGGCGGCCCGCAGTGTCGATGAAGCTCGACGTCTCATTGATGAGATCGCCCGAAAAAGGGCTGCGGGCGAACCAATCGGCCAGGTAAAGTATGGTCCTTGCACGCTTTACCCACACTCCCTTCATGTGCGCACTAGAACCAAGGATAACGATCCTCGACTTGTTGGATTCAAGCCGCAAACCAAATGCGAGCACAGAGTCCTCAGAATCACCCAAACCAGTCGCATTCGATACAAGTACTACGCATGGTGGTTGAACGTAAATTTGAGATGGGACAATCCTCAGGTCAGTGGAAACACTAACCAGAGTTCCTTACAGGACAAGAAGGTCGAGTTCATCTGCGCAGGAACCGTCGACACAGCCTTCGTAGGAACCGTGGCGGGAGAAATGATAGACACGAACGGCGAAAAGTATTACGCAACAACCGCAACCTCAGTTTTTAGAGAGCACTGTGAAATATGAGAACTGGAGCCTCCTGTGAATAGTGCAAAAATTCTCGTAGCCCGACTCGACGACAACCCGTATACGGAGGCTATCGTAGGGCTCGCGCTAGACCGAGAGACCGAGCTTGAGATTGCCAATCAGGTCGAGTCGAACCGCGTCCAGTGCTGGACCGAAACTCAGCCGATATACGGTGACGGAGATACGCCAAAAGCGGGCGATTCTCTATTTCTAGTGATCTCCGATGAGTTCGGGCAAGACGCGCCTGACCGGATATGGGGTGGCCCTACAATCGAGAAGGTTTTCGACAATCTGTCCGGCGCCGAGGAGTTTGCGCAAGAATATGCGGATTCATACCAAGGTGAAGTGGGTGTTGACATACATGTGTGGAGGCTCCCCATCGGATGGCGAAGGGACATTTCTCTGTAGTTGCTCTGACGAAGCGCTGTCGCCGATCTATTCGGATTGACCCATATTCGTTCCAGAAAACTGAGCGCATGGAACTTGCATGCCATCCTCATCCCCAGACGGAGGTTCATACTAGATGACCGACTGGCACGCACTCATCGACGCGCAGGTCGAATGTCACAACCAACTTGTGAGTCTCGGTCTGTACCCTCCGACAGTTGTAGGAGCGCCTGCATCTGAGGGATCGATCCGTGCGGCCGAGAATCGAATTGGGTACCGCATCGATTCCGGGTACCGCGAGTTCCTGAGTATCGCGAGTGGGTGGCGTCAACAGCAGGGGTTTTGGAACCTCTTCTCGGCCGATGAGCTCGGTGGCGAGATTCTGATCGAGGCACCCGACCCGACGCAACCGATGTTCCGTATGCCGTGGGCGGAGGCCATAGCCTTGCGTGAACACTCGTGGGGCATCGGGATTGCTGGCCTTACGTATCCACCGGAGATCACCGATTGGGAAGAAGTGATACCCGTCGGCGGCACCGATGGGCTTGGCGGCGACATCTACATGCTCTGTACGCCACATGATGAACCGGCCCGACCCCCTGGCCCGATCTTCGTGATCACATCAGGCTTCGTCGAGCGTCACGAGACGTTCGCCGAGTACCTCGAGGCAGGTATCGACAAGGACCGCGGCAACATCGCCGATCCGTCACTCTGGGGCGGAGGTACCGGAGGCTCCGAGAACCGGTAACTGAGCACCCAGTACGTAAGAAGATCACTCTGACTCGTTCAGAGTGATCTTCTTATAGGCCGCCCATGCAGTCACGACGCGTGGAACTCGAACGCGGTAGTGATCATGTCCACGACCCGACCGGGGTCTTTGCCTGCCGCCAACCAACTGACCGGCGACACCGCTCGACCGTCCAGGGACAGATCAGGATGAGGGGTCTGCATGAACCAAGCCACCGAGGTCGGGGGCGCCGTCGTCGGGAACGCTGGTGCGACCTGCGCCCATCCGGAGAGTTCGCCGTCGGCAGTGAACTGGAACGCGGGCAGCCAGTGTCGGTGTGAGACTTTCATCGACAGAAGCGTCCGACCGGCCAGTCGGTGACGGATACGTCGGGACGTAACACCGAGCCTGGTCGCGGCTTGATCGACGGTGAAGGCGGTCGCGAGCAGTTCGGAGGTTCGCTTCGCGGCTATCGTTGAGCCACGCCGCTCGGGCGGCGGCATCTTGTCGACGAATGATCCGGCGGCGCGCAGCGCCATCTCCTGCTCCGAGGTGAGTATTGACGATGCCGGCGGTACGGCAGCAGAGCCTCGGGCCCCGGGTGAGGTCTGCTTGGCGTGCCTCGAATCGCCCATGTCAACCTCCACTCGCTGAACTAGTGACTCGACTCTAGCGGGCAGTGACGACTGAAACCGTCGGGTTGCTAGTCGGCAGCGTCGAGGAGACCGTCCTTGAATACCTCGAGTTGACGTCGGATGTGTGGTGGCGGCTCCACCAGTGAGTCGAAGACTGCCTCTGCCTGCGCGAGTGCATGAATTCTATTGCCGATCTTCTGTGTCGCTGCGAACTCGGCGTCGTCGGCGTCCACTACTCGATCACCATAGCTACCGCGGCCGAGATCATCGTGTGCCGGTCGTAGCTGGGATCGTCAACGATAACCCTCGCCGGTGCGCGATCGTTCAGCAGCGGATCGCGTCCTTGAAACCACGCCTGAATCAAACCGGGTGTGGCACCGAGTTTATGTTGCAGGGCAGCGACGGTGTAGGCGGCCTGCAACCGGTCACGGGCGTAGTCCGAGATTGTGGCCGCGTCGTCGATGTAGCTGCTGACAGTGGAGGTGCTGGACACGCCAGCGAGATACGCGACCAAACGCGCTCCGAGGAGCGCACGCAACTCCTCGACGAGACCAGGACCGTCGAGGGTAGCCAGGTGTGCTGTTACCTGGTCGTAGACGGCATCGACGGAGGGGTGAACCGACTCCATGAAGTCATCGTCGCACAGTCGCCCGCCCGATTCGTCTATTCCTCTTCCCAGGTGGGCGATGTCCTCACCTGGGAACTCGCTATTGGTTCAGCATGGCTGAGCGAGGCCCTCTTTGGCTCTGATCATCCGTGGCCACGCAGAGTGGTGGAGAAATCGCAGACCATTGAGCCCGACGATGTTGGTGGATTCTTCGTGCGCGGCGACACTAGGTGAGGGGCCGGGCACCTTTGTCTCTGTCGATCGGAAGTGCGATTTACCAAGGGCCCCAATAGATTTCAAACCATCGACCAGGTGCCGACGACTATCTGTCGCACCCAGGTCTACGTCGTCTCACCAGAGGTGCAGGTGAGCCAAGCGTGGATCGACACTAGCGCCGCGTGGCCGCAGATGCGCGCCTACCCGGAGCTCGTCGACCCGAGAACCGGTGTCGCCTACAGCGAGCCGACCTGCACGTATCCCTGCGATCGAGCGGGACGAATCACTGTCCTCCGATGATCCGGCGGCGTACCGCCAGGGTCGGTTACGAGTTCACCGCGGCGCAACCGACTTCGATTCAAGCCTCGCAAGCTGCTCCGCGGTCATCATGGGATTCTTCGCGACCGGGAGCGGCATCATCTCGAGGTACTCAACCAGCATCCACTTGTTCGGAGAGTAGAGGGAAACCTTGACTTTAAGCGACCGTTCCACGCTACGAATGACTTTCAGTATCCCGTTCGACAAAAGCTCCATGGACACTACCTCGCTGGAACGAATCTGTTCTCCACTCGATAACGTGACCGTTGCGTCTCCTAGATTCATTACTCAATCATACCTTCATTTCTGATCGATTTTCGACCCGAAACGAATGACCGCCGACGACCTGTGGTCATCATCGGCCAAGCTGATAGCACGCCGCTAATAGCCGCTATGTCCAGTAATCGTAATGTTAATGAGAGCGGAGAGCTCGTCCCATCGTCGGCGAGCACTTGTGTCAGTGTGCCTCAGACCGGCACAGCTTCTACCAAGTTCACTCGGCCAACCAAGAGTGATAGCAGCCCGGTGCTTGAATTTCATTGCTCACTGACTGACCTAGTCAGACGGGTGGCATCGATGTCCAAGGACCTTGTTCAACAGCCCGATAGATCGCGAGCGGCACCATGCCTATCGCTGGCCAGCTTGGTGCAGCGACGAACCCGGTACTCGTCAACATGCTGCCGAATGCGCCGGTGAGCTCATCGAGTGCCGATCGATCAATTCCTGAGTCTCCACTCTGGAGGAGCCGGTCGACCTGAGGCTTGATCTGGGCGATGACCTGTTCAGGTGTGAATCTCTCACGTTCCGTCGGCACCGCCGCTATCTGCATGAGGATGGTCAGTTCCGTAGGTTCCGAACCCACCTGCGATAGGAGGAGCTCGCGCCGCATTGGGCCGAACTCATGCTCGTGAGGAATTTCCCCGACGAAGCCCACTTCGTAGTCATCCGGGTCAGCAGTACGGACTGACACCGTGATGGAGTCCCCGTACAGCGCTTCTAGGGCGTCAAGCACCTGCTCTAGCTCGCCTGGTTCGTTTGACAACGCATCATTCAGTCGGCGGAACGCACCTGCAATGCTCGCGATGTCGCTCACCTGAGTCGGCGCGGTTACGCGCAGTAGCATTCCTGGACGCGCTCGCTCACGCACCTTCCCACGGAGCCAGAACTTACGTGCCGACATTTTGTCTGACACGTCCGCAAGCAGGCCTAACGCCTCTGCCGACTCCTCAAGTTGCGACACATGGAGGTCAGCGAGAGCGAGAGTCTGAGCACTGTTCTCACCTACGTCCTTACCGACGGCCGCGACTCGACGAAGGCCCAAATCGATCCGGCGAGAACGCGTCTTTGTTTCACTTCGCTCCTCGGGGAGTCCATCTATGAGCTGAGCAAGCAAACTTCCGACCCGAGTGCGATCGATGTAGAGGTAATCTCGGATATCCAGCTCGGATGACTCAGGAAGACTGTTAGGGCTCATGTCGGTCTCCTCGGAGGTGGCGCGTCCATTGGTGGTCAACTTAGGTAGAATACTACCGGTTTCAGATGCCGATGGCGGCTTGGCTCACTGGCATCGCTACAGCCTCGATGACCCTGGTGTACATCTCAAATCGTGACCCACCACCTGCAGGCTCATTCGACTCAACAACCCGTGCTGAACGGTCCGACGCACCAGTGCGAACTACAAATGGGCGGCAGTGGGGCCTACTACAGAACTGATCCTGACGGACTTTGACCTCGTCGGCACCAACGAAGAACCCTACGCGTAGTGAAGTTGGAGTTCAATTGTCGCGGCTTCGTTGAAGAGATATCGTGCCGAACTAGTTTGCGACCGGTGTCACAGACCGAATTGATTCGGCGGCTAGCCCCGCGGCAAGTACACAGGCCGCTATCACAACGCTGACCCGTGAATCATGCTCGTCGGCGATCCATGCCCACAAGGACCTTGATGTACCGAATACGACTGCCATCAAAAGATAGACAACTGGCGGCACTACGGCCATCTCCGAGGACATCACGGTCCGACAGAGGAGCATCAGGCCAGTGAGCCCGACTGCAATTCTAACTCCTAGTATCGCAGCTGGAACCGGCCCACCTGATAGGACAATGGTGACGATCGCATACACGGACAGCAGCAGTAAAACCAACCCGGCATCGTACCGGCTGATACGACGCACCGCACGCCGATCGGCAGAGAGATTCGCTCGACTCAGGCTCGCGGCTGCAACTATGGCGATCAGGGCCGGAATGAAGAGAGCGGCCGTGACGGGCACCTGCGAAACGCCAATTATCCGCGGCACCGGGAACTCGTTGTCACCCAGTGAAGCGGTCACGACCGCAACCAACACAACAACGACGAGTGAGGGGAGAACGAACCGATTCTTTGCCCACAATGTCACGGTTCCATAGCCTCCGGGGATACATCTCCGCAGTTCGCTATCGCATTGAGGGTTCTATCTAGCCAGGCGGCCTGCTTTGCTGGCGACTTCTGTTCGATGCGTTGGACGAGTTCGGTTACGCCCGGCACGTCGGTATTTGCGTTCACACCAGACCTACGCAGAAGCCACAGTTCAATAGGATCCAATGCGGGCGCGTATCCGGATGGATTCTCGGCACATACTGGGAGGTGGTTCACGACAGCATTGGTCAACGACTGCCGAATATCGATATCTGGGGCGTCAGGAATGATCATGAACACGACTTCGCTGGGCGAGGTCGTGATAGCTCGATACGTACCTGGCGAATCGAAGCCAGCACGCTTCCAGTCCGTTCGCACAGATGCGATTATCGCTGCGACATTGCCGTCATCGTCAGAGATCTCAGGCCACGTACAATAGGTCACCTCGTCGCTTGAACTGCACACAAGCGGTGTTGACCGTTCTACGTCGGCTGTGGGCCCAACATCACTTGTCGATGCGGCGCCGATGAAGGCTGCCGCCAGTGGGATGATGATGGCAATACTAATCCATATCGCGCGTCGCTGATTTCCAACAGTCGTGATCAAGACGAGTGCGGCGAGTGCGATTGCAAGGTTCTGAATTGTCCCGGCCCAAAATACTGTTGCTGAAAGCTCACTCTCAATTCCGCAGCACCCAATCCATGAACCGTTGAGATTTCTGATCCAGTACGGTTGGACCGCGCCAGGCATCACCATCCAGAGATATCCGACGACGAGCATGAGGGGGACACTGATAGCACGACGAGCTAAACAGCCGAATGCTCCGCCAATCAGGGCGAAGCATCCGACAGTGCTGATCACCCCCACAGCAACCTCCCACGGAGGCAACAGTGAACCAGAATGAAACGCGCCCGCCCCGTAGGCGATGATGCTGACAAGAATAGTCGCGGGACCAATCACGTTCCCGATCACAGAGATCCGATACCGAACACCGGGGTACTCGACTAGATGAGAATCCCGAAGCCGACCACACTCATAAGCGGCAAGCGCACCCGCTGCTGGCGCCAAGAACATGAGTACTTCAGTGCCATCAATCCAGTCACCTAGTCGATATCGGATAGGCCCGACAGGAACCAGCGTTAGGTAATAGGCTGAGATAATGGCGAGTATAGGCGATATCCAGAAGGCAGGCTGGATCCGAAGTCTCGTTAGGATCTGCATTACAGCGACGACTTTACGAAGTGGGAGTACGCTCGTTCAGCCGACTCAACGCCTGTCCGGAGACTACGGCCGTGCGACATGAACTCGGACGCTGATCCGGAGAAGCAGAGACGACCAGCGTCGAGCACCGCTACGGCGTCGAACGTGGACGACAGTTCGTCGGTTTCATGTGTCGAGATGATGATATCGATTCCGTGGTGTGCGGCCAGCTCCCGAACCAGTTGGCGAAAGGATCTCTTCTGGCTGGGGTCCAACCCTGCTGTCGGTTCATCGAGCAAGAGCATGCTCGGCGAGGAGACCAATGTCTGAGCGAGTCCAAGTCGGCGAAGTTGGCCCCCTGAAAGGTGCGTGGCCTTGTCCCCGGATCTGTCGCTGAGGTCTACATTGCGAAGGGAATCTGATGCGCTAGCCCAGGCGGCCGACTTGCTCATTCCGGCGACCCACCCGTAGTAGGCAACCTGCTCTCGACAGGTTAATCCCACTACGGGTGTGATCGTCTGCGGCATCCAGCCGACAGCTCGTCGGATATCCCTCCCCGACAGAACGGCGCCTCGTCCATCGACATGGCGGACTGTTCCACGAGTGGGGCGAAGAGAGTTTGCACCAACTCCTAGGAGTGTCGACTTGCCGGCTCCGTTCGGGCCGAGCAGCACCGTCAAACCACGACCGCTACGCCAACTGAAGTCGCTGAGCGCCATCCGCCGCCGCCATAGCCCGCGATACTCGAAAGTGACTTCCTTGTACTCCAACAAGTGGAAACCCTGTCGCTAGCTGAAACGTTGGTCCTGTCGATGAGATCGCTCAGCTAGTAGCGGACTCGAACGAACGAAGCATTCAGCTGGCGGAATCCGCCCGAGTACCCATTGATTTTCTCAATCCGGAAGAAGTACTTTCCGGACGCCTTCCGCCCCCAGTTTCCGAAAGCACTTGCGGAGCAGTTGAGGCGCTTGGTTCCGTGGTCCTCGTCGGGCTGAAAGGGGCGGTCTTTTCGTAGCATGACATCAGCTGATGCCAAAGCCATTCCCGCAGTCTTCTCGCGGCAGTTGTCAAACCGGACAGTCGTTGCGGCCGCGTCGGAGTTTCCGTCGGTCCAGCGCCGTGACTCGAATCCCGTGAGCACGCCCGACAGTTTCGTCGTGAATTCTGCTTCCGCCCGCGCCGGGCCTGCCGCCAGAAACGTGAGCCCGAGCAGCAGCGTGCAGACCAATAGCGTGAGTCTTCTCATTTACATCCCCCTGGTTGTGGCCTGACGCCAGCCGCCTGACCGTATTACGACCTTAGAGCGATCAAGGCCGACATGTGCGACTTTGACCACTCTCGAGCTTTTTGTCAATAGAGGCGCTTAAGTTCATAGCCGACCAGCCCCAACCAGGTCCGATGGCCCAGACTCTCGAGACCAAGTCTAAAGTCGTACATCAGGCTGGCCGGTCATCGGATCCAGGGATACCTTCAGCCTCGTTCCCGCGCAACGTACTGCGCCAACGGCCTCGTCGTACAGACTCAAGTCGGGCGTGCTATTCGTGATTCTCCAGCGGCGCATGCTGCTCGTCGTGAAAGATCGATCGTGCGACAAAGCCCCGACGTCTGGACCCGGATACACCGTCGACTGTGGCCGCATTAGCGCGGGAGCTGGCCAACTCGGTGGATACGGGTGTGCCTACCCGCACCGTAGTTCCGTGGCGCTCGGAGCCAGCCGAGGTGCACTCGAGTCGCGAGAAGAAGGAGGACAGTGGTCAAGTCGCATCTTCTGCAACTTGAACTCGGCTCGCGATCCAGACTGAACAGCCCCTGTCGGGCGGGCGGGACGGATTGTGTCAGTGGGATGACGTCTAATGAGGCGTATGGACACTATGACCGTCTTCTTAGCGCTGCTTGTTACCGCTCTCGTCTGTGCGCTGGTGGCGTCGGCAGTGCTCGTACGCCGCCGAGTCGCCAAAGCTGCCGTTGCGATGCACAGTCGCGAACAGTATCTGCTTCAGGCGCACCAGATGCGGATGGGAGAGGCGGCCGGTGAGTTCTCCCGGATTCTGGCTGCTAGTCAGGCCGACCACACCGCCGAGATTTCTGCTCTGAAGATCGCTCATCAGAACGAGCTGTCCGAAGCGGAGGTTGCACGGGATGTCATCCGACACCGAGCCGACCTCCTGCAGGAGAAGCAGGACAAGCTCCTCGCCCAGGGGGACCGCTATTCACGCGACCGCATAGTGTCGGTCTGTCGGGAACTGGATCGATCAGCGATGGTCTTCAGCGGTGTCATGTTTCGCCCTGCCGACAGCGACGTCTATGCCCAGATCGACCACATAGTCCTCGTCGCCGGGCGGATCATGATCGTGGAGAACAAGTACTGGGACGCGGTCGTGCTGGACGGCGCTGCCCCGCGGGAGGGCGCGCTGGCTCACCTCCTCAGCGAGATTGAAGTGAGTGCCGTTGAGCGCGGCGACCTCGCCTTGCGAGTCGCGCGCCGCGGGGCGTCGATCCAGCTCTACGCCCACGGATCGACCAGATCGAGCGAGTCCACATCGAACAAGAAGTTCTCGCGCGTGACTGTTTCGGACGTGAAGGAACGGACCCCTACTACCCAAGTCAAAGTCCAGGCCGCGCGACTCCGTTCACTGTTTGAGGCCCATGACATAGCCTGCGGTTGGATCGACGCCTGCGTGTACTACTCCCATCCCAATTCCTATTCTCACTTGCGAGCGCACGATCAGGCGGTCGCACTGGTCGGGAGCACCTCTGACCTTCGTGGTTGGCTTCGCGCTAGTTTGAGTCGTCGCGGATCCGCATCGGTCGACATGCCCGCGGTCGCCGCCATTCTTGACGGCCTCAGTCTGGACGTGTCGCGTAGCACGGAAACTGGCCGTTGAAACGGCTTCCCACTCTACATCGACGCCCGCAACCTCGCCGTCAAGAGCGGTCGAGCGCTCCAGCTTTGCGTAGTAACTCCAACGTCTCAGTTCGATCTAGGTTCGGCTCTGATGCACATTCCTGACCCCTCCTCGTCGCGTCATCGCTATGATCTTTGCGCTCCCATTGTCGCGTGGCATGAGCATCTTTCACTAGTACCCGTCCGTGAAGGGCTGGCACTTACGGCAATCCGCAAGAAGTCGACCCACTTTGGTGATCTGGATGGACGTAGTCCAAGCTTGGCTACTAGTCGGGGCTATCGACCGATCGTCTGGTCCCCAGCTCGGACAGCTGCGGTCCCAGCTTGGACTTGCGCCGCGAATTCAGTTGCATAGCGGAGGAGCTGCGGGGCCGTCATTTCGATCGGGTCTTCGTCGAGGACGCGGAGCACCGACCTGTAGTTGAGTGTGGGGTTGATTGTGGTGAACCACTGTCGGACCTGCAGATCACTGAGAACAGACTGGAGTTCCTGAACGATCTGGAAGACGACTGTCAGACGAACGAGCGCGCGTTGGCGAAGATTCTGGTTGCCGGTGGCCCAGTTTCGTAGAGTGCGTGGGTCGCTGACGCCGACGGCTGCAGCAGCTGTGTCGATACTCAGCACGTCGACGATCGTGAAGGTCATCGTGGCTGGCGATGCTGTTACCGCCTGCTGAAACGAGTTTCCTTCCATAGTCTCCTCCTTATATCCGCACTCGACACGCCGAGTAAACATCTCCACAATTGTCGAGTTGAATGCTAGTGTTGACCTCACATTCGAAGCCACGTCCGGGAGTTCCAACCTGGACGTGGCTTTTCTGTTTCATACACCCGAGGGGGCAACACTGGGAATCAATCGGGCACGACCATTCTGATCTCTTCTCGCAGCGAAGAGATCACGTTCGGCAAGCCAACCCTTGCCGAACGACATCAGGCACCGACCAAACTGGTCGGCACCTGACATCTCAACGGCGGTCGCCACCGCCGTCCTGAACCCGCCTAGGAGTTCCTTCGTGACGATACACGCCATTCTGTGCTGCCTGCGGACGCCGCGCGCCTCCACTCGCCATCTTCATAGGGTGCGAGCGCAATGAGGGGCACCAGTGTCGACACGGCGATCGACTTGTACGTCCCGACATCGATTGGGGCGATCGAGTGGGGGTTGATCGCCGATTCGGCACGACGGATCACTCGGTCCAGTGCCCCCGCTACCGGCACCTCGGCAAGTCATCGAATCCTTGCGATCACTCAATTGCTCCTGTGGGCCCACCGCCTCGGCCTACCGACTGATGTCGAGGAACTCTTCACCCCGGAGGTCATCGAACGATACGTGGCCACCGGATGTCCGAACCTCAGCCCTGCGAGCCGTGGTACTCGCCGGTCGGTGCTCCGGACGATCGGGCGGCGCGTAACTCGCCGCGCCCGGTGGGATTCGGCCGCGCCGGCATACCCGACGGCCAGGCCGTACCAGCCGTACACGACCCGGGAATGCGAATGGCTCGTCGAATGCGCACACTCACAGGCAACCGCCGGCCGACAACGCGTCATGACCGTCCTACTCGGACTGGGGCTCGGCGCCGGGCTCGCTCCGGACGAAATCGCACACCTCACCGCGCGACGCATCATCACCGTCACACCTGGTCGGCACGCGGTCGCGCTGGAACAACGTATCGTCCCAATCCGGACCGCCTATGCGCCGCTCATCGTGGACCTCGCGGCACAGCTGCCCGCTGATACTCCTCTGATTCGCGACAAGGCGGTGCCACGCATCGAAACGTTGTGGTCGCTGTTGCAGCCATGTGAGGTCCCGGTTCCGCTTCAACCACTAACAGTTACCCGTTTGCGCACGACGTGGGCCCACGATGCCCTGAACTCGCCCATCCCGCTACCACACGTCGTCGGGGCGTACGGCCTACGAAGCGCGACGTTCATTGAGCCGTTGATGCCCGCGCTTCTGGCATCTATTGACCCTGAAACAGTGGTCGCCAACTCCGCGCTCTACGAATTTTGATCAGGCGTGCTGTGAAGCTCCGGCATGTCGACACGATCGTGGTTGGCGACGGCCCACCCTCCAGTGACCTCAACTTCACTATCGCGTACAACGCTGCGCTGCAGAGCCGCGCCCGGCGTCTGCTCGATATCGTCATGATTCACGAGAGCCGTGGAAGGCCGCGAAAGTTCCTTCCGTCGCAGTTCTTCGCTCTGGCTTACCTGACAGTGCTTGCGCACCGCCCGCTGCACTACACACAGATCTACGAAACGTACTGTGGCCTTACACCTGACCAACGCGAAACTCTTGGCTTGCGAGACGACCTCCACTACGACCAAGTCCGCTACTTCGGTGAACGTGTGAAACAACTGGTCGTGGCTGGACGCGTGGAAATGGTGGATCTCATGAACGGGATCTTCGACGCCCAGATCCCAGCGCGGACCACCATGTCGGTATCGGTGGACTCGACCGACTACGAAACGTACGGACGCATCCGGGCATTCTGGTCGGCCGATCGTGATCCAGCGCCGACATCCCATGATCAAGCGCAATCGGACGTGGTCGAACTCAAGTCGCGGAGGACTGGTTGGCCGTTGCTTGGGGACGACGGTCGACCCCAGCGAACCAAAGACCCCGACGCTCGAGACGGGCATCGTTCGGCACACAACAATCGGGCATCGGGACCGTTCGTGGGCTACGACCTGACTCTTGGTGTCAACACGCGCCCCTACGGTTCGAAAACCACCGTTCCGAACTACATAGTCTCAGCGAATCTCACCCCAGCTGGCAGTCACCACGCAAAAGCGGCACAGCCGATGATCGATCTGCTGCAGGCTCGCGGCCACACCATCACCGATGTTCCAGCCGATCGGGCCTACAACTACGCCAAACCCGAACTCTGGACACAACGACTCCGCGACAACGGTATCGAACCCGTCTTCGACCTGACCAAGAAGCAACGAACCCCCAAACCCGGTCCCATCCACGGGACTGTCGTGATCGACGGGACACTGTTCACCCAGGCGCTGCCAGAGAACCTCCGCCATCTGCCCGCTCACAGCCGCGACATGACCGTGGAGAAGCACTGTC
>NZ_BAOP01000036.1 GCF_000344135.1 Gordonia malaquae NBRC 108250
CTAGAGTCTCCGGCCGATCTTCTTGACCTTGAGCCGCAACCTTGGTTGATGAGGGCGATGGCGAAGCGCCTGATCGTCCGCGGGTCTCGGCCGGCTGCGCCGATGCTGTACGGCCAGGACGAGGAGTCCGCGAATCGGCACCTATGGCTCGCTGCCCGGGTCCGACACCCACTTCGTCGTCGCGGCGCTCGGTCGGCGCGTTTAAGTTCGGTCCTGCGCCGTCACGAGGTGTGTCAGGCGTCGGCTCGACGGTTTCAGAGGGTGCCTCTGGGGCGGTGGTCGTTGGCTGCACCGTGGGCGGTGGTCCGTCGTTGTTGCCGCCGCACTTGTAGGGCACGGGAGGCTTGGGTGCGTCGCTGGGCTTCTTTCCTGGGTGTGATGCTGCCCAGGAGTTCTTCCACGCGTTGTTGTACGCGGTTGTCTCACGCTTGCAGCGCTCAGCCGGAGTTTCGGCCGAGGCGGGTGCGAGTGAGATCGCGAGCACGATTGCTGCCGCTATCGCGGTGAGTGCGACTAGTCCGGCTAGGAGTGTCCCCCAGTCGCGTCGTTCGCGGTTGCGGGTGTGAGTTGTTGTCATGGTGTCGTGCCGGGTCAGATGCGGCTGGTGGGGCCGTGGTCGTAGTAGACGTAGACGCCGGTGTCGGTGGTGACGCTGATCTTGGCGTAGGGGCGGACGCTGATGGGTCCGAGAGCGTTGGTGATGTTGAGTTCGATGCCGGACAGGACGATGTCGGCGGTCGGTTGGGTCAGGGCGATCTCGGCGAGGGTGACGGTGGTGATCTTGCCTGCGCCCACCTCGAACTCGAGATCAGCCGACGGGATCACAGTCGCCTCAGCACCGAGCTCGGCACCGATCTCACCGATGGAGCCTCCGCCGCCGCTACCGGAGACGGTGACATTCGGGGCGAGTTTGGCGTTCAGTCCACCGGTCAACTTCAGTTCGGGGGTGTGGGCGGTGACCTTCACACCGTTCGGCGCGACCGAGACGGGGTAGCCGATCTGGTAGCCGACCTCCACTGTCGCCCGAACAGTCTTGCCGTCGATGTTGCGAACCGCCGCGTGCACATCCGAGGACAGCAGGGCTTCACCGGAGAACGGCGAGGAGTCCAGCGCCGGGATCTTCTTCGCACGGAGCTTGGATGCGGTGAGGGTGATGTCGACCCCTTCACGCGTGTGATGGGTCCGGGCATCGGCAGGTCCGGCGAGCAAACTTTAAGCCAACGCGAACGCGGCGATGACGGCAAGGACGAGTGGTGTCGCGATGCGACGCAACATAGGTGACCCCCAAAGTCGGAACAGGCCAATCAGCCTGTGTAACAACCGCTCCCGAACCAGCGATACTCGTTACAGATTCGGTGCGCGGTGGAAGCGTTGTGCTTCCGCAGGTGATTCCACCCGCAAAGCAACCATTCGGCAAACTTTGTTCGGAAGTGGTCGGCAAACGGCCAGTTCAAGCCCTGTTTCCATTTGTCCGGTCCGGACACGGACCACGGTCCGTATAGACTTCTGGCCTCGAAATGCGGCGCAAACAGGCCTGTCATATGCCCCTCGTCTAACTGCAGATCTGGACGGACGCAGCGAGGCTGCGGGATCACGGCCTAGCCAAGATCGACTCACCTAACCATCGAGGAACGCACCACTGGCACAGGAGACCTCATCACCCGAAGGAGCCCCGGCATCGACTCGCCGGACCCCGCGCACACGCGCCGGCCCTACCCGCTTTGTCCCGGCATGCGCAGTGAACTGGACATCGCCTCGGATCAGTGGAGGCAGTGGGGACCTTGGCGGCGGTGGCCCCAAACACGCAGTACTAAGAAGAGGTCGACTCCTCATGACGAAAAAGAAGAGGCCAGGCTGCATATCTGCAGCCTGACCTCTTCTTGCGATCCGTCCTGAACCGCTCGTTGTGCGCGAAGGGGGACTTGAACCCCCACGTCCCGAAGGACACTGGCACCTGAAGCCAGCGCGTCTGCCATTCCGCCACTCGCGCGCGGCGTCGATCATTCGACGCATGTCCTTTCGGACGTAAAAAACGATAGCACGCAGCGGCAGGACGACGAAAATCGCCCAACGGGACCACGATTGACCTGCGCAGACAACGGCGAACCGAGCGAGGGAACGTGGACTCACAGGTGTGACACCAGATACGGGTGGTGCACGCGGGCAGCGTCGAGCTTGCCCTGCCGGTAACATCGAAACGCACGGTATGCACGCCGACACGCCACAGAGCACCGAAGGGAGTCAGGACGAGTGAAGTTTCTCGACCGATTCGAGCGCAAGCTCGAGTCCGCCGTAGACGGTGGATTCGCCCGCGTCTTCGGTGGATCGGTGGCACCCCAGGAGATCGAGCAGCGCCTTCAGCGCGAAGCCGAAGGCACTCTTGAGCACCTGGGTGACGGCGCCTCCCTGGTGGCCAACAGCTACATCGTCTCGCTCAGTTCGTCCGACCTGGAGCACGTCTCCACGGAGTACGAATTGAACCGGAAGATCTTCTCCCGCCATTTGGAAGACTTCATCCGTGACAATGGGTGGCAGACTTATGGTCCTGTAGTCGTAGAGTTCGATCAGATACCGTCACTGCACACCGGACAGTTCCATACCAACGGCGTCGTCAACCCCGACGCCACACCACGCCCGGTTCCCGCGTCCGCCGCGGCCCCGGGACCAGAAAGTCACCGAGGAGCCCAAGCCATGACCAATCCCCCCGGAAACGATCAGGGCGGCCAGTACCCCGGCTACCCGCAGCAGGGCGGACAGTACCCGCAGTACGACTACGACCAGCAGCAGCAGGGCTACGGCCAGCAGCCGCAGTACGACGCTCCGCAGCAGGGTTACGACCAACAGCAGTACGGCGGCTACGACCAGCAGCAGTACGCGGCCCCCGCCGACCAGGGCTACGGACAGCAGCAGCCGCAGGCCTACGACTACGGGCAGCAGCAGGGCGGCTACGACCAGCAGGGCTACGCCGCTCCCGCCGACCAGGGTTACGGACAGCCCCAGGGTTACGACCAGCAGCAGTACGCGGCTCCGGCAGATCAGGGCTACGCACAGCCCCAGGGCTACGACCAGCAGCAGTACGCCGCACCGGCCGACCAGGGCTACGCACAGCCCCAGGCCTACGCCGACCAGGGCGGCTACGACCAGGGTTACGCCGCTCCCGCAGCCGGTGGTTACGACCAGCAGGGCTACGCGGCACCTGCCCAGGGTGGCTACGACCAGCAGTACGCCGCTCCCCAGGGCTACGAGCAGCAGGGATACGCCGATCAGGGATACGCCGCACCGCAGGGCGGCGGCTACGCCCCGGCCGGGATCACCCTTGTCCTCGAAGACGGCAGCAACCGCACCTTCTCGCTGCGTCAGGGCTCCAACGTCCTCGGCCGCGGACAGGACGCGCAGTTCCGTCTCCCTGACACCGGCGTCTCTCGCCGCCACGCCGAGATCCGCTGGGACGGACAGGTCGCAATGCTGACCGATCTCAATTCGACCAACGGCACCACGGTCAACGACCTGCAGGTCAGCAGCTGGGAACTCGCCAACGGCGACCGGATCCGACTCGGCCACTCCGACATCACGGTCCGCTTCCAGTAGCCGAGACCGCATAGGATGCTGTCGGGGGAACTTCGCGTCCCCCGACAGTTGTTTGCATCCCGGCGTCCGCCGGATGGGGAGAGTTGTACTTCGTGAGGGAGGTGACGCGCAGGTGCAGGGCATTCTGTTGCAGGTGACCCGGTTCGGGTTTCTCGTCCTGCTGTGGCTGTTCGTGTACGCGATCATTCGCGCGATGCGGAACGACCTCTCAGCGGCGTCCAGCGGTCGTCTGCCGCTCGGTGGAGGACGTGCCGACCGCAAGTCGCGCACCAGTCGTTCTCGTGGCACGGCCAAGTATCTCGTCGTCACAGCCGGCGCCCTCGCGAACACCCGCATCACCCTCGGCGCGCAGCCCGTCCTGATCGGCCGCGCCGACGACTCCACTCTCGTCCTCACCGACGACTACGCATCCGAACGTCACGCCCGGATCTCCCCTCGCGGCGACGATTGGTACGTCGAAGACCTCGGGTCCACCAACGGCACCTATCTCGACCGTTCCAAAGTGACGACCGCCGTCCGAGCCCCGATCAACACCCCGATCCGGGTCGGCAAGACCGTGATTGAGCTACGCCCGTGACCCTCGTCCTGCGCTACATCGCGCGAAGTGACCGCGGCCTCGTCCGGTCGAACAACGAAGACTCCGTGTACGCAGGCGCGCGCCTCCTCGCACTCGCCGACGGCATGGGCGGCCACGCCGCGGGCGAAGTCGCCAGCCAGCTGGTCATCCAGGCGCTTCGCACGCTGGACGACGACGAGCCCGGCGGCGACCTGCTGTCGGCACTCGACCGCGCCACCCATGCGGGCAACGCCGCGATCGCGCATCAGGTGGAGCAGTCCCCCGAACTCGACGGCATGGGCACCACGCTGACCGCGATCCTGTTCGCAGGAAGCCGCATCGGTCTCTGTCACGTCGGCGACTCGCGCGGGTACCTCTACCGCGACGGTGTCCTCACCCAGATCACCCGCGACGACACGTTCGTCCAGTCCCTCGTCGACGAGGGCCGCATCACCCCGGAACAGGCGCACTCACACCCTCAGCGGTCGTTGATCATGCGCGCCCTGACCGGACAAGAGGTGGAACCGACCCTCATCATGCGCGAAGCCCGCGCAGGCGACCGATACCTTCTGTGCAGCGACGGTCTCTCCGACGTCGTCTCCGAAGAGACCCTCGCCGACACCCTCGGCGGCATCGCCGATCACAAGGCGTGCGCAGACCGGCTGATCGAACTCGCCCTCCGCAGCGGCGGCCCCGACAACGTGACCGTGGTGGTCGCCGACGTCGTCGACGACGAATACGGCGAATCACGTCCGATTCTCGGCGGTGCAGCGGGCGACGACGACCAAGCGGGCTACGTCCCCGACCCGAAGACCGCCGCCGGACGTGCCGCAGCCCTGCGTCCGCCGGCCCCGGCGACGCAGCGTCCCACGATCACCGCGACGCCCGAGCCCGTCCACAAGCGCCGGTGGGGCTGGCCGCTTGTCATCGCGGGTGCGCTCGTCCTCGTCGGACTGCTGGTGACCGCGTTCTTCGTGATCCGTTCGCAGGCGCTGAACAGCACGTTCGTCACCGCCTCCGCCGACGGCAATGTCGAGATCCACAGCGGCACACCCGACAACCTGCTGTTCTTCAGCGTCGAGAAGCCCAACCAAGTCGTGTGCATCGACAGTCCGACCGTCGACCAGCCGTCGATCACCTTCCTTCCAGAGGGCACCGCGTGCACACCGATGCGCGTCTCCGACCTCAATCAGGCCAGTCGCTCGGCCGTCGAGTCGAACAGCATCAAGAACCTGTCGCTCGATGCCGCTCAGGACCGCGTCCGCAATGAGCTGACGTTCACCGAACTCTGCCCCGAGCCGGTCACGCCGAAGCCCGAGGAGACCCCCAAACCCGGCGAGACCACTCGACCGGGCGAGCCGACGAAGTCGGAGAGCCCGAAGCCGACCACGGCGACTCCGGCTCCCTCCACCACGCCCGACGACACCCAGAACTGTCGAGCGCGCGAATGACAGCAGCTCCCACCGGACACGCGCCCCCGACGTCACCGCCGTCAAGCGCAGGACGCAACACCGAACTGGTGCTCCTGGGCTTCGTCGTCGTGATCATCGGTGCGGCGTTGGTGATCGTCGAGCTCGCCCAAGGCATGCCGTTGACCATGGAGGTCGCCAAGTTCCTGGCCGCGTTCATGGCCTTGTGCGGGATCCTGCACCTGGTGGTCCGACGGTTCGCGCCGTACGCCGACCCCATCCTGCTGCCGACTGTCGCCGCCCTCAACGGGCTCGGTCTGGTGATGATCCACCGTCTCGACCTCGGTTCGGCCCGAGCGGACGAACTCCTCAAAGAGACGGAACGGACGCACAATGCCGACCAGCAGTTGCTGTGGGCGTTCATCGGCGTCGTCGTCTTCGCTCTGACACTGATCGTGATCCGCGATCACCGGACGCTGTCGCGCTACGCGTACACCCTCGGTCTCGGCGGCATCGTCTTCCTCGCGATCCCGGCGATCCTGCCCGCCTCGATGGCCGAGGTCAACGGTTCGCGGAACTGGATCATCCTGCCCGGATTCAGCATCCAGCCCGGCGAGTTCTCGAAGATCCTGATCATCATCTTCAGCGCGGCATTCCTCGTGTCTCGCCGCGACCTGTTCACCACGGCGGGCAAGCAGTTCGCGGGCATCGACTTCCCCCGCCTGCGCGATCTCGGTCCCCTGTTGGCAGCCTGGCTCATCGCGATCGGCGTCCTCGCCGTCGAGAACGACCTCGGTACTCCGTTGCTGATCTTCGCGACCGTCCTCGTGCTGCTGTACGTCGCGACGTCGCGGATCAGTTGGCTGATGCTCGGCGTCACCCTGTTCGCGCTCGGCGCGACCGTCGCCTACCAATTGTTCGAGCATCTTCGGGTGCGCGTCTCGATCTGGCAGGACCCGTTCGCGCAGTACGACACCTTCGGCTACCAGATCGCCCAGAGTCTCTTCGGCTTCGCCACCGGCGGCCTCTTCGGCACCGGTCTCGGGTCAGGTCGCCCCAATATCGTGCCGTTCGCGAACACCGACTTCATCCTCACCTCGTTCGGTGAAGAGCTCGGCCTCGTCGGCCTCGCCGGACTGATGATGCTCTACATGATCCTGACGATTCGCGGATTCCGATCCGCGATCGCCGTCCGCGACAGCTTCGGCAAACTCCTCGCCGCCGGGCTGGCGTTCACGATCATCTTCCAGGTGTTCGTCGTGTTCGGCGGCGTGTCCAAACTGATCCCGCTGACCGGTCTGACAACACCGTTCCTCGCGTACGGCGGATCGTCGTTGCTCGCCAACTACCTGCTGCTCGCGCTGTTGATCCGCATCTCGAACGCGGCACGCGAACCCGACGCTCCGAAGGCGAAACCCGCACCCGTCGGAGCAATGGCCACCCAGGTGGTGAAGCGCGCATGAACCGCCCCATCCGGAACGTCGCCATCGCCGCCATCGTCATGGTGATCGCGCTCCTCGCCAACGCCACCTGGATTCAGGTGTTCCGCGCCGACGAACTCCGCAACGACACCCGCAACTCACGCGTGCTGCTCGACGAGTACTCGCGGCAGCGCGGTCTGATCGTGGCCGCCGACGGCACTGTCATCGCCGAGAGCATTCCGACCGACAGTCGGTTCAAGTACCTGCGGAAGTACCCGACCAACCCGAGTGCGTTCGCACCGGTCACCGGCTACTTCTCGTTCGTGTACCGTGCCGACCGCGGCATCGAGGCAGCCGAAGACGCCGTGCTCAACGGCAACGACGACCGCCTGTTCACACAGCGCTTCATGGACATGTTCTCCGGACGCGACCCGCGCGGCGGCAACGTCGTCACCACGATCGACCCGAAGCTGCAGCGGGTGGCGTACCGCGAACTCGCGAACGCCGACTGCGACGGCCCGTGCCGCGGCGCCGTCGTGGCGATGGAACCGAGCAGCGGCAAGATCCTCGCGATGGCGTCGACGCCGAGCTACGACCCGAACACGATCGCCACGCAGGACTTCGAGAAGGCAGAGGCCGCGTGGAAGGAACTGACCGCGGACGAGTCGCACTCTCCGCTGGTCAACCGCGCGATCGGCTCGCTCTACCCGCCCGGCTCGACGTTCAAGGTGGTCTCCACTGCGACGGCGCTGACCAACGGTCTCGGTCCCGGCACCCGCCTCACGGCCGACGCCCGCTGGAAGCTGCCGGACAGCGACGCAACCCTCTCGAACGACAGCGGTTCCACGTGCCCCGGCTCATCGAACGGAACGGTCACCCTGACGCAGGCGTTCGAGTACTCCTGCAACACCGCGTTCGCACAGCTCCTGTCCGAGAAGATGCCCGGAGACAAGGTCGACGAGTTCACGTCCACCGCGAAGGACTTCGGCGTGGGTGACGACCCGGCGAGCATTCCGCTGTCCGTCGTGAAGTCGTCGGTCGGCGACATCGGCTCCGACCTCGCCGCTCTCGGCCAGTCCGCGATCGGTCAGCGCGACGTCCGACTCACCGTTCTGCAGAACGCGATGATCGCCGCGACGATCGCCAACGGCGGCGTCCGCATGCAGCCGTACATGGTCGACAAGCTGCAGACCGCCGACCTCCGGACGATCGCGACCACGTCGCCGACCACCGTGAACCGCCCGCTCAGCGCTGCGGAGGCCACCACGATCACAGACATGATGATCAAGTCCGAACAGAACACCCGCGGCGCCCAGTCGGGCATCGCTTCGAAGACCGGAACAGCCGAGCACTCCGACGTCGCGCAGGGCGGTGAGACTCCGTACGCCTGGTACATCGCGTTCTCGCCCAGCTCCAACAGTCGGATCGCCGTCGCGGTGATGGTCGAGAACGGCGCCCAGGGTCAGAACGCATACGGCGGCGTCGTTGCCGCCCCGATTGGACG
This sequence comes from Gordonia malaquae NBRC 108250, assembly GCF_000344135.1. Taxonomy (GTDB): domain Bacteria; phylum Actinomycetota; class Actinomycetes; order Mycobacteriales; family Mycobacteriaceae; genus Gordonia; species Gordonia malaquae. Next base: position 8,479 of record NZ_BAOP01000036.1, read on the forward strand.
CGCAGTGATGAACGCATACACCGGAGGTGCTCGATGAGCCTGCAGAACGGCACCATCATCGCCGAACGCTATCGGCTGGTCCGACTGATCGCCACGGGCGGCATGGGCCAGGTGTGGGAAGCTCTCGACACCCGGCTGGGACGTCGCGTCGCTGTGAAGGTCCTCAAGGCCGAGTACTCGAACGACTCCGAGTTCCTCGGACGTTTCCGCACCGAGGCTCAGACGACCGCACGGCTCAACGATCCCGGCATCGCGAACGTCTTCGACTACGGCGAGACGCCCGACCGCAACGGCGGCGACCCGCTCGCCTACCTGGTGATGGAACTCGTCGACGGTGAGCCCCTGAACTCGGTGATCAGCCGGATGGGTCAGCTGGCCCTGACGCACACCCTCGACATGCTCGAGCAGACCGGCCGTGCGCTCCAGGCGGCGCACACTGCAGGTCTCGTTCACCGCGACGTGAAGCCCGGCAACATCCTGATCACACCCACCGGGCAGGTCAAGATCACCGACTTCGGCATCGCCAAGGCCGTCGACGCCGCCCCCGTCACCCAGACCGGCATGGTCATGGGCACCGCCCAATACATCTCACCCGAGCAGGCGATGGGCGGCGAGGCCACCGCGGCGTCGGACGTCTACTCCCTCGGCGTGGTCGGCTACGAAGCGCTCACCGGACGTCGCCCGTTCCTCGGCGACGGCGCCATCACCGTCGCGATGAAGCACATCCAGGATCCGCCGCCGCCGTTGCCGTCGACTGTCCCGGCACCGATCCGCGAACTCATCGACATCGCCCTGTCGAAGGACGCTCAGCAGCGCTACGCCACCGGCGGCGAGTTCGCCGACGCCGTCGCCGCCGTCCGCGCCGGTCATCGTCCACCGCGTCCGCGCACCGCGGGCGGGGTGGCGCCGGTCCCCGCACCGGTTCCATCGTCGACGCGCGCGATGACCTCGCCCGCGCCGGCGCCGCGTCCCGCCACCGGTCCCTCCACAGCCGCCTCGCCCGCCGTCGACGACGGGTGGAGCACCACCCACAAAGTGCTCACCGCAGTCGCCGCACTGCTGCTCCTGGCGGCGATCGCTTTGATCGCATTCTGGATCACCAACAGTCCGACGGAGCCGTCGGCGCCGACGACGACGCCGACCATCACTGAAACAGAGACGCAAGCCCCCGAGGAGACGACGACTGAGGAGACCACGTCGTCGAGCACCGAGGAGTCCTCGAGCGAGGAGGAGACGCCTTCCTCCACTACGGACGAGACCACGACCGACGAGTCGACCAGCCCGAGGACCTCGTCGAACAATGGTGAGATCACCATCCTCCCCGGCGTTACGATAAGGCCGTGATGCTGTGAGCGACCTGGATCCGCACTACCTCTCCGAGCGATACGAGCTCGGCGAGACGCTGGGCTTCGGCGGTATGTCCGAAGTCCAGTACGCTCGCGACCTGTTGCTGCACCGCGACGTCGCGATCAAGGTGCTGCGTGCCGACCTGGCGCGTGATCCATCGTTCTACCTGCGGTTCCGTCGTGAAGCGCAGAACGCCGCCAAGCTGACGCACCCGTCGATCGTGCAGGTCTTCGACACCGGTGAAGCGGAGACGCCCGAGGGGCCGATTCCGTTCATCGTCATGGAATACGTCGACGGCGACACGCTCCGCGACATCCTCCGTGCGTCCGACGACGGTGTCATCGCACCCAAACAGGCGATGACCTGGATGGCCGACGTCGCGGCCGCCATGGACTTCTCGCACCGCATGGCGATCGTCCATCGCGACATGAAGCCCGCCAACGTGATGATCGACAGGGCAGGCGCCGTGAAGGTCATGGACTTCGGCATCGCTCGAGCGATGGACGACACGTCGGCGACCATGACGCAGACGTCCGCCGTGATGGGCACCGCCCAGTACCTCTCGCCGGAGCAGGCGCGCGGCATCAAGGTCGATCCACGCAGCGACATCTACTCGATGGGCTGCGTCCTCTTCGAACTCACCACCGGTGAGCCGCCGTTCACCGGCGACTCACCGATCGCCGTCGCACATCAACACGTCCACGAGGATCCACGCAGGCCGTCCGCCGTGCGACCGGGCCTGTCGCCGGAACTCGACTCGATCGTCATGCAGGCGATGAGCAAGAACCCGGCGAACCGGTACCAGACGGCGGCCGACTTCCGATCCGACCTCATCAAGGTGCTCGCAGGCGGCAAGCCGTCCGCGCCGATGCTGCTCACCGACCAGGAGCAGACCGACTTCATCAACGCGCCGCGTCTCGCGTCCACCGACGACGAGCCGACACCGCGCCGCAACGGTCACCGCCTCTCCGAGGTGATCGAGGACGAACCGACACCGATCTATCGGCGCAGACGGCTCCAGGTGGCAGTGGCTCTCATCGCCATCCTCGCCCTTGTCGGCGGCCTGATCGCCTGGGCACCGTGGAGCCCTGAGCAGCCGTCGATCGCAGTCCCGAAGGTCGCAGGTCTGTCGGCCGACGCCGCGAAAGCCAACCTCGAACAAGCAGGCTTCGATGTCAGGGAGCAGAAGGAGGCGAGTTCGGACATCGCCGAAGGTCTCGCCACCCGCACTGTTCCCGGCAACGACGTTCCGACGCCCAAGGGCTCGGAGGTCACGCTGTACGTGTCGTCCGGCCCTCAGCGGAGTCCCGTCCCGGATCTGCGCGGAAAGACGCTGGACGACGCGCGGAACACCCTGCGTGTGCAGGGCTTCACCGATGTGAAGGTCGAGAAGATCGACTCGACGACAGCGCTGAAGGACAAGGTCGTCCGAACGAATCCGCAGACCGGCGCCACCGTCGCGGTCACCAGCCGCGTTGTCGTCTACGTCGGAACCGGACCGCAGGAGGTCACGATCCCCGACCTCCGCGGACAGACCGAGAGGCAGGCCCGGACCGCTCTCACGCAGATGAAGCTGGAACCGGTCTTCGTCCCCGCCGACTCCGAGTTGCCCGCAGGTCAGGTCGTCAACACCTCACCCGGCGAGGGCACCTCGGTCCGCGTCGGCAGCACCGTCCAGGTGATGATCTCGCGCGGCAACATGTTCGTCGTGCCCGACCTGCGGGGCAAGACCCCCGAAGAGGCTCAGGCCGCCCTGACTCAGGCGGGTTGGGACGACACCACCTTGACCATCACCGAACGAAAGGTGCCGCTCGCCAGCCCGAACGACGGCAAGGTGATGTCCCAGCGACCGGCCGCGAACGACACCCTCAAGAAGTCCGACTCGGTGTCCGTCGTCGTCGGCAAGGGCAGTCTGTTCTAGAGCTTTTCGGCACCACTGCTTGTTGAGCGGGACGTGCACGCTCAAGGAGCGGTGGGAGACTCGGCAGGAGTCAGTTGGCGAGAGCTTTGGCCATCTGCTCTTCGAGGAGGTCGACGCGGCCGGCGGGAACGTCGAAACCGCACACGGCGAGCCAGTTGGCGAGCATTCTGTGCCCACCCTGCGTCAGGACGCTCTCCGGATGGAACTGGACTCCGTGAATCGGAAGGTCACGGTGCTTCATCGCCATGACGATGCCGGAGTCGGTGGTTCCGGTCACCTCGAGGACGTCCGGGATCGTCTCGGGCAGCACGGTGAGCGAATGGTAGCGAGTCGCGGTGAACGGATCGGGCAGTCCGGCGAGAACACCGCGACCATCGTGGTTCACGAGTGACGTCTTTCCGTGCAGCAGTTCGGGAGCACGGTCGACGGTGGCGCCGAACGCCTCACCGATCGCCTGGTGTCCGAGGCAGACCCCGAGAAGCGGGGTTCCGGCTGCGGCCGCGACTGCGACGATCGGGACTGTGGCGCCGGCACGCGACGGAGTGCCGGGTCCGGGGCTCAGGAGGATTCCGTCGAAGTCGGCGACCACGGCCTCGAGATCTGAGAGTTGCTCGTCGTCGTTGCGCCAGACGACGGCCTCGACACCGAGCTGGCCCAAATACTGGACCAGGTTGTAGACGAAGCTGTCGTAGTTGTCGATGACGAGGATGCGCACGTCTGCAAGGTTATCGTTTTCGCTGCTGGCGGTGCAGCTGGGATACCGTAGAGGGTATGCCTAAGTCAAAGGTCCGGAAGAAGACCGACTACACCGTCAACAGCGCCAGCCGTACTCCGGTGAAGGTGAAGGCGGGTCCGTCGGGTGTCGTGTACCAGTCCGTCATGTTCGGACTCATGCTCATCGGCCTGCTGTGGCTGCTCGTCTACTACTTGGGCGCCACGCAGGAGGCCTGGGGTGCGGAAGGCAAGTTCCTCAACTGGATGGCCGAGCTCGGACCCTGGAACATGCTCATCGGATTCGGCTTCATGGTCGTCGGCCTATTGATGACCATGGGTTGGCGCTGAGGGTTCGGCGCTGAGGGCGAACACCTCACGCAGTTGTCCCCAGTGTGGAAATTACATGTGTGTAACTCATCCCCACCTGTGAACAACTCCTGTGGATAACTCATGAATCCTGTGGATGAATCAACGCCGTCGGCCTCGTGGTCGACGCCGCTCGCGGCCGGCATCGCCTTGATCGGTGCCGGGATCGCGCTGGCGGCGGCCGCTGCGGCGTCGTACACAGAACCGCCCGCCATGGTGTTCATCGGGGTGGCAGCAGTCGGGCTCATCGTGACCGGCGCGATCGCGCTGGTCCGTCGCCCGCGACTGTCCCTTTTTCCGGGACCGCGGATCGTGGTCCGCACGCTCACCGGCCGCGTGGCGTTGACCACCGGCGACGTGGTTCGCATCGGCACCCTCGAGACCCGCCGCCTCGCCGGGCGCAGTCGGCAACTGGTGATCGACCTGCCTGACGACCGTCTTCTCGTATTCGGTCGATGGGACCTCGGCGTGGAACCGTCCGTCGTGGTCGAGGCTTTGACCGACGCAGGTTTTCCCGTCGACTGACGCCGCTTCTACGCGACGGCGCCGAGGCTGGTGCCGATGACGACGGCGATGACGGCCAGCGCCGCCAGTCCGTACCAGCCGATGCGGGAGACCGCGGCCTGTGTCCGGCGTTCCGGCGGCAGCAGTCGGGCCGGCAGCCACACGACCACGCCGGCGGCCGCTGCTCCGAACACCAGACCTCCGAGGTGCCCGAAGAGCGAGATCCCTGGGATGGTCACGGAGATGACGATGTTGATCGCGATCACGCCGAGCACCGTCTGCACCGGAGCCTTGACGCGGAGGAGAAGGATCAGCAGCGCGCCCATCAGTCCGTAGATGGCGCCGGACGCACCCGCGGTGGCGGTGACGCCCGACTGGAACGCCATCACGGCGGCACTTCCGCCGAGCAGGCTCACCAGGTAGATCGCCAGGTAGCGGCCGCGGCCGAGCGCCCTCTCCAGATCGGCGCCGATGATGTACAGCGAGAACATGTTGATCGCGAGGTGCGGCACGCTCTGGTGCAGGAAGCCTGAGGTCAGCAGTCGCCAGTACTGATCGTCGAATCCGGCCCCGCTGATGAGGACGCCTTCTCGATAGATCGAGGAGTAGAACAGAGTGGTCCCGCCTGCCTGCAGGAGCACGGCGGCGAACACGACCACGTTGATCGCGATGAGTGTGTACGTGACGATCGGCTTCGCGTTCGCTGACGAGACCGCGGGCGTCGGCGAGGTCACTCGAGCCGACGCGGCGTCCTGGGCGATGCAGTCGAGGCAGTGCTGGCCGACAGAAGCCGGGCGGAGGCATTCATGACAGGCCGACCGCCCGCACCGCGTGCACGAGAGCGCGGTGGGGCGGTCGGTGTGTCGATAACAGACCTGATTCAAGTCAGGAGAGCTCAACGCTCTCGATCACCACGTCGTCGAGCGGCCGGTCGGCGCGATCGGTCGGGGTGGTCGCGATGGCGTCGACAACTGCCTGCGACGCCGCGTCCTTGACCTCGCCGAAAATCGTGTGGCGGCGGTTCAGGTGGGGGGTTGCACCGACAGTGATGAAGAACTGCGAGCCGTTGGTGCCCGGTCCGGCGTTCGCCATCGCGAGGAGGTACGGGCGATCGAACTGGAGCTCGGGGTGGAACTCGTCCTTGAACTGGTAGCCCGGGCCGCCACGACCGCTGCCGGTCGGGTCGCCACCCTGGAGCATGAAGCCCTCGATGACGCGGTGGAACACGGCACCGTCGTAGAACGGGCCGCTGGCCTCGCCCTTGGCGTTGGTGGTCGTGTACTCCTTGGAGCCGTCGGCCAGGCCGACGAAGTTCGCAACGGTGACCGGTGCGTGGTTCGGGAAGAGTTCGATGACGATGTCGCCGCGATTGGTGTGCAGGGTCGCGGTCTTGTTCTGCTCACTCACGACTTCAATCAAACCATGTCCATCTGACAATTCGATGTGATCGGTCCCCTATCTGCGGCAACGCGGTTGGCGCGGACCCGAATCACCTGGCAACCTGGAGTGATGGGCAACAAACTCCTCGTCGTGGTCGGCTCTGCGCTCGTCCTGGTGGTGACGGGCATCGTCGTCGTCGCGCGTCGTTCGCGTACGGAGCATCCGCCGGTCTCGCCGACTGTTCCACGCATCGAGGATCTGTCCGACGGTCCGTCCGACCAGGATGGAAGGTAATTTGTAGTCGTGACCACCGACGATCCGCGCCGCGGCCCGATGCCTTCGGGCCCGAACGCCCCGCGCCCCGCACAACCGGTGCCTCCGCGCCAGGCCCAGCAGGGTCGCCCACCGCAGGGTCCGCCGCCGCAGGCCCGACCGTCCCTCGGCAAGCAGCCTCCGCCGCGCCAGCCACAGCCGCCCGCAGGCCGGCATGAGCAGGCGGGTTCGCTCGCGTATTCGGCCGTGCCCGAACCCAAGCGACCCGTGTCGTCTCCGGCGCCTGCAGCCCCCGTCTCACCACCCGCACTTGCGAAGGAGAGTCCGGTGACGGCCACCCCGACATCATCGACGACAGCTTCGGCGGGCCAGTCGGACATCAACTACCTGTCGATCGTCGCCCTCGTCCTGTCCGGCCTGGGCATCACGTTCCCGTTCGGTCTGTGGCTGGGATACCGGTCGAGGAGCCAGATCGATCGTGACGGCACCATCGGCCGGCAGTTCGCCGTCGCCGCGATCATCGTCGCCTACCTCTGGCTGCTCGCACTCGTCCTCGGTGTGATCGCCTACCTCTGGATCCTCATCTGACGCTCGGCCGGGCGACGCATGATCCTCAGCGGAGCGGGTTGAACGGCACCAGCTCCCGTGGCGTCGTGCCGGTGACGATCGACTCCGCGAGGAGACGGCCCGTCGCGGGTCCAAGGGTGATTCCCCACATTCCGTGGCCGCCGGCGACGTGCACGTTGGGTGCGAACGTCGAGCCGATCACGGGAAGGCCGTCCGGCGTGCAGGGGCGCGAACCGACCCATTCGTCCTTGCGGTCGTCCAGGTCGACACCCCTCAACAGCGGGCGCGCGGCGTCGACGATCGCCTTGATCCGGCGACTGTCGAGATCGGCGTCGGGGTCGCGGAACTCCATCATTCCGGCCACCCGCAGTCGGTCGCCGAGCGGTGTGCAGGCCACCCGCTGAGCCGGGAAGTAGATCGGGCTCGTCGGGACGGTGTCCACCGGAACGCTGAAGCTGTAGCCGCGTCCGGCCTGGACGGGCACGCGCACGCCGAAGTCGCGCGCCTGCCTGCTGATCCAGGCGCCGGTCGCCAGCACCACGTCGTCGTATCGTTCGACACCCTCGGACGTCGTGAGGACGACGCCGGTCCCGCGTGAATCGACGTCGTCGACACGAACTCCCTCCCGGACAACACCGCCGCGAGCACGGAACGACGTCGCGAGCGAATCGACGAATGCGCCGGGGTCGATGAAACGCTGACCTTCGAGACGAATCGCGTAGTTCACCTCATCAGACAGCGCAGGTGTGATCTCACGGGCCCGTGAACCGCTGATCAGCTCGAATCCGATGTCCTGCCCGGCGGCCTTGATGTGCTCGAGCTCGTCCAGGAGAACCTCGCGGTCCGATTCGGTGCGGTATGCGGCGATGAAGTCGTTCGCTGTGCGGGTCCCGACTTCCACCCCGCCGTCGGCCAGGGCGTCGAACGCCGGAAGTGCGGTCCGGTTGATGGGGACGAGGGCGTCCATCGCCGTCTTCCACCTCGATGCGGTGCTGTGCCGCGCGAAGGACGTGAGGAATCGGATGAGACGCGGATTGGCGGTCGGCGGAACGTAGACGGGCGACGACGGGCTCAGCACCGCACGGATTCCATACTTCAGGACCGCCGGTTCGGGAAGCGGGGTGCTGATCCCCGGGGTGAGCCATCCGGCGTTGCCCCATGACGATCCGGCGGCCACGTCCTTGCGGTCGAGAACGGTCACGTCCACGCCGCGCTCCTGCAGGAACCATGCGGTGGAAAGTCCGACCATGCCTGCTCCGACGACGGCGATCCGCCGCTGCTGACCTGTGGTGCTCATCGTGTCCTTACCCTTCTTCGCCTGATGTCTGCCACCCCAAGTGTGATCGGGCAAGTGATCGAAGTCACTGTTCGTTCAGCACATCCGGGTACCGTCGTGACTGTGGTGAGAACACAGTGATCGACATCGACACACTGGCGGAGTCACTCGGCGAGGGAATCGTCCGGCGGACAGCGAAGGGTGTCCGGCGGACGGTGACCGACGTGCTGCTCGCGGACGGCGATCCACCGTCTCACGACGCGGGGACGCTTCTTCTCGGGAACGGCGCCCACCATGTCGACTCCGCGATGGACGTACTGCGGGCGGCAGACGCCGTCGGGGCCGCGGCGGTGGTGCTGCGGGCGCCGTACGCTGAACTGCCCGAGGTGACCGATGCCGCGATCGATCTCGGCCTCAGTGTGCTCGAACTGCGGCCCATCGTGTCGTGGACGCACTTCGTGTGGCTGGTACGCAGTGTGCTCGACCAGTCGACGAGTTCCGCGGGCGCGCTCGTTGCGCACCCGGTGGACTACAGCGAACTGTTCGAGTTCGCCGACGCGGCCGCGGCCATCGTGTCGGCGCCGGTGACGATCGAGGACGCCTTCTCCCGCGTGTTGGCCTATTCGGCCCTGCAGGACACCGCCGACCCGGTGCGCATCTCGACGATTGTCGGGCGGCGGGTCCCCGAGCACGTGGTCAAGCACTTCCGCTCCCGTGGAGTGTTCCGGACCCTGCACGCGGCGACGGAGCCGTTCCGGGTCGCGGCCGGCTCGGACGGCGTGCTCGAGCGTCTGGTCGTGCCGGTGCGCGCGGGTCGGGAACTGTTGGGGTCGATCTGGGTGGTCGACCCCGGCCCCCTGTCGGATGAGCAGCTCGCGGAACTCGTCCGCACCACGTCGGTGGTGGCACTGCATCTCCTCCGACTGCGCGCCGTGTTCGGCGCCGCGCGGCGCGTCACCATCGAACGCCTGCGGTCGGTGTTGATCACCGGAGACGAGTCGTCCGACCGACTCCCGGACGGGCCGTGGCGTGTCGTCGCACTGGGCGACGCCTCGGCGGACGAGGAGTTCGGCCTGGAACTGTGGGAGATCGCGTTACGTCGCTCGGGATGGTCCCAGCCGTTGCTGACCGAAGTGGACGGAATCCCCATGGCTCTGGTGGCGGCGACAGGTCGCCGACCGGGGAGCTGGGCGTGGCTGAGCGCCGCAGCCGACTCCCTCACCAGGCAGGACACGCACCTGGCCGCCGGTCGGGTGGCCGACACCGCGGCAGACCTGCCGCGTTCTCGTGCGGATGCGATCGATGTGCTCGGGCTGCAACGTGCGGGATCTGCGTCCACCCCGACCACGTCCGACGACGTGTGGCACGAAGTCGTCATCGCCCGCGCCGTCGCCTCGCTCGCCGGGGGCGCACCGAGCCCGGTCGACGTGCTGGCACGCCACGACGCCGACCACTCGAGCGACTATGTGGCGACGCTCCGCGAGATCCTTGCATCTCCGGCCGAACCCACCCGCGCGGCGGCTCGGCTCGGCATCCACCCGAATACCTTGCGGAATCGCCGGAGCACGATCGTCGAGCTCATCGGCGCCGACCTCGACGATCCCCGGATCCGACTTGCCTTGAGTTTGCTGGTGTCCCGCTGATCGCCCGCCCATGATCGATCGATGGGTTGACCGATGACGGGCGATTGTCGCGGCAGGACCCTCTACTATGCAGATCATGACAAAACGCCTACTCGTCGTCCTCGTCGGACTGCTGTCGATCATCGGGGTCGCAGTTCCATCCGGAACCGGAACCGCGTCGGCGGCTGACTGCGCCGATATTCACCTCGTGTTCGCTCGTGGAACGCAGGAGGCGGGCGCACCGGTCGGCACCACTGGCCAGGCTATGTACCGGTCGCTTCAGAATCGCTTCCCGGGCAAGACGGTTCGGGTCTCCCCGGTCCGCTACCAGGCGAGCGATTCGTTCGCAGAAGGCGTCGACTTCCTCAAGACCGTCGCCGAAGGCGTCCGCGACACCCAGGGCCAGATGCGGGCGATCGCCTCGCGATGCCCGTCGACCCGCATCGTCGTCGGCGGCTACTCGCAGGGCGCCGCCGTCATCACGTACGCGGTCAGCGATCAGCTGAGTGCCGTCGCACCGCTGCTCACCGAGGTGCCCTCGCCGCTGTCCGGATCCGTCGCGCGGCATGTCGCGGGCGTCTTGATCTTCGGCGGCCCGGCGGATCGCTGGTTCCGCGACGCCCGCGTGCCTCCGATGCGCGTCGGTGCTCGCTACCGCGCGATGACTCGCGAGTACTGCATCCCCGGCGACAACATCTGCGACGGCGGACCCATCAGCCGACCCAACACCGTGCACGGACAGTACGCCGTCAACGGCATGACCGACAACGCCGCGAACTTCGTAGCCCGTCGGGTTCACTGACTCTTCCTCACACGAGTGCCGCCGATCGCGACCGCCTGCCGGTCATGATCGGCGGCATTCGTGTCTCGTCGGTGTCGCCCCTCAGTGCTTCAGGCGATTGAAGAACGTGTCGAACGCCGCCCACTGCGTTGGACTCATGTCCGTGTGCGTACCTTCCGCGACGACCGTCTTGAAGTCCACCTTGTTCGCAGAGAAATTGCTCACGAGCAGACCGTGGAAAGGTGTCGCGACGATGGTGTCGAACCGGTTCATCAGAAGCAGGATCGGGCGGTCGTAGCCGTTCACCGGAACTTCCATGTAGCGGGCCATCGCACGGATCATCGTGGGATTGTTCAACGACTTCGAGAACATCTTGCCGAGACGGATGTTCTCCGTGAGCACGGGCGCACGACACGTGGTGCCGACCTGGTCGATCAACGACTTCCCGTACGGCGTCAGATAGGAGTCGACGTCCAAGGCCGGATCGGCCTGCCGCAGTCCGGCCAGTGACCCGAACACGAAACCGTAGAGAATCGTCATCGGGGACGGCAGGACGGGAGTGTCCGGACCGAGCAGCGGAATGAACCGTTCCCAGTTGGACACCGGGTCGAGTGCGACGGCGCCTCGGAAGTCGGTGCGCGGCCCGTACGAACTCTGCGTGTGCGCGGTGGCCAGGGCGGCGTGGCCGCCCTGTGACTCCCCCATCACCGCCCAGGTCTTGGACAGAGTCGGCTCGATGCTCCGGGCCGCGGTGAACAAGTCGATCGTCGCCGTTGCCTCGGTGCGGATGTTGAGATACGGGTGAACACCGACCTTCATCGGTCCGAGACCGATGTAGTCGGGTGCGACGACGGCGTAGCCACCCTTCACCAATCGCGACACGAACCTGTTCGGTTCGGCGTCGGCGAAACTCTGCCCGCCGCAGCCCGGGCCGTAGCCCGTCGTCCCGTGGGTGTAGGCGACCACCGGCCATCCGCCTTCGGGCGCCTTGCCGGACGGCACGAACAGCGCACCGCTCGCCTTCACCGGCTTGCCCTGCACGCCCTCGGTCCAATAGTTCACCGCACGTCCGTCCGGGAGGTCACGCCACCCGGCGGACCGCTCCGCTACGGAGACGGCCACTCCAGGCCTATCGGTTTCCGCCGACACTGTCGGAGGCACGACAAACGACAGTGCCGTGATGACGACAGCGATCGATGCCAGGACGCGTGGGGTGTTCGGCATGCGTTCCACGTTACGCGTGTGACTTGTGTGACAGCATGTCCAGAGCGCTCCGGCGAGAGAAATCCCACTGCATGTTCTTCGTATGCCCGACAAACGTTACAAATGGCGCTCTCTCGAAGGGATCCTCTCCAATACCCCGCCGGCGAAGACGTCGTACAGGGGCAGCGATTCGAGGTGAACGTAGCCGATGTGGCAGTCGCACTGCAGGAGCGGACACGCGCGGGGACGGAGGCCGTCTGCATATGAGCCGTCGTACAGATTCCCGAGGACGTCGTCGACGAAGTGACATCGCCGCACGGTGCCGTCGCCGTCGACGGAGATCACCGATTCTCCCGTCCGACAGCCGACGCCGATCGACCGATGCGGATGTCTGCTGAAGCCGAACAGCGGATCGATGGTCTCCCATTCCGAGGCTTCGTCGTCGGAGTAGGTGTGGCCTTCCGCGGCGTTCACCCACAGGTAGACGTGCGCGGGAAGTGCCTCGCGGATCGTCCGCGCACTGTCGGCGTGCTCTGGCAGCCCGACGACGCCCACACTGAAGCGCACGCCCATGTCAGCGAGCTCGTTCGTCTTGGCAAGGAACCGATCCTGCGGCGTCTGCCCCGGATGGTAGGTGCACCAGAGTGCGACCACGTCTCGGTTCGCGTCGTCGAGCCAACCCGTACGACAGCTCAGGTTGGTCTGGATCGCTACTCGACGAACGTTCGGCAGGTGTGACAGTCGGACGATCGCACGGCGGTACCAACTCCGGACCAGACCTTCACCCCAGGGCGTGAAGAGCACGGCGATCTCGCCGGGTTGTGCCGCGACCCAGTCGCAGAACCTCTCGAGGGCCGCTCGGTCGGCGCGAAGAGTCGTCGGGTTGTCCCGGCGTTTGGCGAACGGGCAGTAGGGGCAGTCGTAGTCGCAGGAGGCGAGCGGGCCGCGGTAGAGGATCGTCAGCACGGTCAACGACGTTCGTACGCTGCCATCGCCGCCGTGACGACGGGCGAGAAGAGTTCGGGTCCGAGGCTGTCGGAGTATGCGAGGCCTTCGCTGGTCAGTCGGAGGACATCGTTGTCGTCGACGAGCCAGCCGCGGTGCCGCCAACGATCGAGGACTACCCCGAAATGCCGGTCCGGGTCAGCCTGAAAGCGCTGCCGATAGTCGTCCACCGACATCCCTTGCGCCTGCAACACGGATTGGAGAAGGTGCCGCCTGCGGCGTTCGTCGTCGGTCATGGTGATGCCGCATTCCGCGTACCGGAAGTCATCGGTCGTCCGGCCGACGAAGTCGTCGATGATGCCACGCACCTGCCTCGCATCGACCGCGTAATCGAACGAGTAGTGGACATCGCGGGTGTAGCTCCGTGCTCCACAGCCCAGCCCGACCATGCCGTCACTCTGGCACGCGTAGTCGTCAGGTCCGAGATCTGGTGCGTCGACTCGTCGGAACATGCGCATCGACTCCTGCGTGTAACCGTTCTCCAGGAGATGGTCGCGGCCGACGCGGTACAGCTCGAGCCTGCGAGCGTCCCACTCACGGTCGACGAGGGGCGCTCGGCGAGCGAGTCCGGTCAGCGGGCGCACATACAGCGGATAGAGATACAGCTCCTCCGGGCGCCACTCGAGCGCCGCGTCGATCGACGCGACGAACGAATGGGAGCTCTGTCCGTCGATGCCGTAGATCAGGTCGATGTTGAGTGCCGGGATCGCCGCGTCCCGCACCGCTTGCAGCGCGGTGTCGACGTCGACCCGACGTTGCGGACGCACCGCCGCCTTCGCTTCGGACGGATCGAACGACTGCACTCCGAGGCTCAATCGTGTCGTTCCCCGGTCGGCGAGCACACTCAGCCGATCGGGTGTCGCGGTCGAGGGCGAGGCCTCGACAGACAGGGGGACGGTTCGCAGATCTGAGCCGGTGATCGACTCCGCGATGTCGAAGACGGTGCTCAACTCGTCCGGCGTGAGAAAGGTCGGCGTTCCGCCGCCGAATGCCGCCGTCGCGGTTCGTGCAGACTCCGACAGCGCGTCGCTGACGGCCTCCGCCTGTCGTTTCAGGGCGTCGAGGTAACGGGATGTCAGATCAGGTGAAGCCCCGACCTGCGTGAACAGGTTGCAGAAGCCACACCGGACCTCGCAGAACGGGACGTGCACGTACAGCGACAGCGAGTCTTGCGGCTCGTCCGCCCACAAGTCGGCCAGGGAAGGACGGGGCGCCAGCGCCCGGTACGCCGTCTTGTGCGGGTAGGCGTACACGTACTGCTGGTACGGCGCCACATAGTCCGGGACGAATGAAGTCATCGAGATCCTTCGAGGAAGAAGTGTGCGTACGGCACCGTCCACACTGCCGGGTGGGCGGTGCGGTGGCCGGTGTAGCCGTCGTCGCCGTAGGCGGTTCCGTGGTCGGAGCAGATGATGACGAAGCAGTCCCGACGGCGGGTCATCGCCGCGAACAGCCGCTCGATGTGTCTGTCGACATACTCCAACGCGGCGGCGTGCGACGCCTTGTCGTCGCCGTCGATCGCGGAGCGACCGTCCACGTAGAACCAGTTCGGTTGGTGGATCGCCGCCACGTTGACGAAGAGGAGCAGTGGCTCGTCGTCGACGCGCGCATCGACGATCTGCTCGGCGATCGTCACCTGATTCTCGAATGACGCCGGCGCGGTGACACCTGTCTCCCGCGACCAGTGCGCCTCGTCGAAGAGGTTCGGAAGCACCGAACCGAGTGCCGTCTCACCGTTGAAGAATCCGACACCGCCGATGCACGCGGTGCGATATCCGACGCTCCGCAATCCCTCGACGAGGGTCGCCTCCGGAAACACGAAGGTGTCCGCGGCGGTCGACTCGCTGCCACCGAACGCAGCCGCGAACAGTCTCGGATGTGGCCCCGGACCGTCGGGAGTGGGAAGGAAGCCGGAGAAGAAGGCGTGATGGGCGGCGTACGTGAAACTTCCGGGCGAGTGCCTCCGCTCCCATTCGCCGTCGGGCAGGTGCCTGGCGAGATTGGGAATCCGCCCGTCGGCCGCGAGTTCGGCGGCGACATCGAACCGCAGGGTGTCGAGGGTGACCATGAGAATGTCGTGCGAACCCACGACGCGGTTCATGTCCGGGTCACGCAGCGTCATCACACCTCCACCCGTCCAATGCAGCGATCTGAGCGTCGTAGGTGTCGAGCCCGTCCGCCCGGCCCGGCAACCCCGCGAGTCCTGGAAGAAGATCGCCGAAGGCGTTCACCTCCCCGACGACGACTCCTCGCCATCCGGACGTCGGCAAGAGGTCGACACCGACGCAGAAGGTTCGGGGAAAGCACCTGGCCGCGTCCTCCGCGACACCGAGCACACCGTCCCAGTCGACGCCCGCCCGCCTGAATCCGTTCACGGCCACGGTGAGATCGCCGCGTGTGCCACCGAGATGCAGATTTGTCATGGGCGACGCCCCGAGACGCAGCACCGCATGGGTCGCCACACCTGCGACCACCACCACCCGCAGGTCAGCGGACCGTCCGCCGACCGTCGGCTTCGGAATCCACGCCTCGATGTGGAGGTTCTCGGGCGCGAGCGCGTCGATGAGTGACGCGACGTCACGTTCTCCACGGTATGTCCGGACACGAAGCGAGTTGTACGTGCGGCCGTCGCACAGTTCGGCGCTGCTGCGCGCCTGCACTCTCCCGCCTGACGCCGTCTCGACGGCCACTACGCCTGCCGCTGACGATCCGTGTGCAGGTTTGACGAAGAAGCGCCGCATCCCCGCGTCCGACGTCAGTCGCCGAACCTGCGTCCAATCCGCCACAACCTCGCCTCCAGACGTCGGGGACGCTGGGACCGGAACACTTGCTCGCGTGAGGTCCTCGTGGCAGACACGTTTGTCGAAGAGGATCGCGATGTCGGCGGGGTCGGAGAGCAGACGTCCGCCACGCACGGACGACGCCGCATCACAGAACCGCTGATACCAGCGCGGCCCGTCGCCGATTCGCGTCTGATCACCAGGCCCGCGGAGCAGCCTGTCGATATCCGCGCTGTCCCCCGGCGAATCGAGCCAGACCGTGTCCGTCGGCGACGCCTCGACACCACCGTCATTCAGCACCTGTCCCCAGCTGATGATCCGAGCCTCCGGTTGTCCGGATCGCTTCAGGGCGTCCCGTATGAGCTGTGTTCGGCGACCCGTCGGATCGCCGATGACAACGAGTTCGCGGGTCATTCTCCGACAGCGACCGAGCGATACACCGTTCCGTCGTACTCGTCAGCGTCTGCGTCCCCGGCGTCGGCCTGAACCTTGCCCACGAAGCGGTCGACGATCCGTTGCCGAACCGAGTCAGTCAGATAGTTGTGGGTGAGGTCGATCGATTCGAGGTGGTCCAACGACTGGCCTGCCAACAGCGCCTCGGCGCCCTCGTCGAGCAGCACACCCATGGACAAGTCGAGGTGGACGATCCGCGCGGTGATCGCCGCCACCGCGACAGCACTCGCGATCTCCGTCTCGATGTCGCTGTTGCGCAACGCCAACCGCTTGAGAGCAGGCAGCCGATCGCCTTGCAGAATCGGTGCGACATCGTCGATCGACGCGTCGCCACCGTAGTCTTCCGTGCCCAGCCACAGTTCGAGGTCGGTCAGATTGGGAAAGTCGGATGCAGCGACCGCTCGCACGACCGCAGCGGGCAATCCCCCCGATTCGATCAGAAGCCGGTTGAGGCCGGCGTGCCGAACAGGCTGTAGCTCAAGGCTCGTTCCTCCGCGGATGCCGAGTTCGTTGAGATTCGGGTACGCAGTCAGCAACGCCGTCAGATCGGATTGCACGATCCACGAGATCTCGCAGTCCTCAAAGGTCATGTCACCGATGAACAGCGCACGCAGTGCGGTGAGCTTCGGCGCTGCCGCCACCAGGGATTCGACAATCGCCGCTGAGCTGACGTCGTACGGGTCGTTCCACCCTCCGACGACCAGTGCGGTCACAGCGGACGGATCGACAACCGAAAGGAACCGCTCGAACTCCTCTGACCAGGTGGGGTCCGAGTCGTACGTGGGAACCGATACTCGCCATGCGACCAGGGTCTCGGGCATCGACACCGGCGGCTGGTCCTCGGCCGGAAAGTTCACTACCGGCAGTCCGTGAAACTGCGACAGATCATTGCTCAACACCACGCGACATCTCCCCTTCTGCGGCGAGCCTCGAGCGCGCCTCCCCATGCGATTATGCACGAATTGACCGAGCCGGACGGACCAAGCGCCACCTGTTGTTCCACGTGGAACGTCAGCCGGTGAACCGGGCCCGCCAGCCATGCGATGGGGTCGTCAGCGCCGATGATGCTCCAAGAACCCGACGACGGCTCGAACCGTCTGTTCCGGTTCCTGTTCGACGGGATAGTGTCCCGAGCGATCCAGGACGATGCTGCCGACATCTGTCGCCAGTGGCCGAAGGCCCTGCGCAACGGCCGAACCCATCGCGTAGCGGCCGCCCACGGCGAGGACCGGAACCGCAACCGGGTCGAATCGAAGCGCGTTGATGTCCGCCACGTCGTCGTCGCGTGTGCGGTAGTAGCCGAGACCGGCCTCGAGCACACCCTCCGTCCGATACGCGTCGATGTACGACCGCAGGACGAGCTCGTCGAGCCCTTCCGGGCCGGCGCTCTCGCTCAGGAATGTTCCGTAGTAGGCGTCCTCCCGTCCCGGGACCAGCGTGTCGGCGAGGCCGGGAACTCGATTGAACGGGCCGTGCCAGGACGGGTAGTGGGCGGCGCCCGGTTCGGGGATCTCCACGTCGACGCCGGGCGCGATCTCCTCTTCGACGACGAGGCAGACCACCGAGTCCGGCGCGGCCGCCGCCAGCAGGAGCGCAACCGTCGCTCCCCAGTCATGCGCCACGAGGGCGAATCGTGTCACCCCTCGCCTTGTCAGTTCCTCCCGCAGTCGCGCAGCGAGATGGGCCTTGCGGAAGCTGCTCACGCCCGTCGCGGGAACGCCCAGACCTGGCAACGAGATCGCCGTCGGCGCGAAACCGGCGTCGGCAAGGCGGGGCGACAGGTGTCGCCAGTGGTCCTGCGTGACCGGCCAGCCGTGCAGAAGGACAACGGGCAGACGGTCTGACGTGGAACTCATCGGTCCATGATCCCTTCACCGAGTTCACGCCACACATCGACCTTCAAACGAAAGAAGACCGATGAGCATCTGCTCATCGGTCTTCTATCACTACTTGGGCATATTTGGAAAAGTACCTGACCACTGGGTTGATGATCGCGCGGGTGAGCTCTGGCACACCTCGATCTCCGCTATGGCACACCCGTGGCAGATTCAGGGCGCAGCGGGACCCGTTTCGGGCTCATCGGATGATCGCAGGGCATCGGCCAGCAGAGGAAGATGGGTTTCGATGACGTCGCGGACGACCTCGGTGTCGACGCCGAAGTACTGGTGGACGAGGATGTTGCGGAAGCCGCGGATCTGGGGCCAGACGATCCTCCGGGTGCGCCTCGATCACCTCGACCGGGAGATCGTTCGCCGCCTCCCCGATAATCTGTAAAGTTGCGCTCGATAGCATCCTCTGCCATGTCGATGAAATTGGGGTCCTGCGACTCGATTGCGCTGACGTAACGCCGACCTTTAGGTAGTCCCCGCCTGCTGAACTTCATACGCTTTGAGTGCTGGAAACCTCCGTACCAACTCCTTGGCCTCGGACTGAACGTGCCCGGTCATTCGTGTCGCACGAATGACCAGAGGCGCAATCTGCTCACGACGCCACCGTCCGTAACGCTGCGGACGTTTGATAGCCCGATCCCACTTCGAGATGGCTCCTTCGGGCAATCCTACAATGAGTGAATTGACCCGGGTTTGATGGAGACAGGTTTGACCGGAAGGGACACTTGTTTCATGCCTCGCCCATCGAAGTACTCACCCGAGTTGCGCGACCGTGCCACACGGATGGCCATCGACGCCCGGAAGGATCCCGAGACCGCGCCGGGCGCGCTGGCCCGGATCGCTAAGCAACTCGACATCAACCCCGAAACTCTGCGGAACTGGGTCCGCCGCGTCGAGGCTGGCCAAGCCGATACGCCTGGGATCGAGACAGTCTCCGATATCGAGCGGATCCGCCGGTTGGAGAAGGAGAACGCCGAACTGCGTCGGGCGAACGAGATACTGAAGACAGCCTCGGCTTTCTTCGCGGCCGAGCTCGACCGGCCACACCGCTGATCGTCGCGTTCATCGACCAGCACCGACATCGATGGCCCGTTGAGGCGATCTGCACGGCCCTGTCGCAGGCGGGCTGCGCGATCGCGCCATCGACCTACTACGCCGCCCGCACCCGGCCACCGTCAACGCGGTCCGTGCGCGATCAGTACCTCACGACCCAGATCATGCGGGTCTATGAGGCCTCCGGCGGCATCTACGGACGCCGCAAGATCCGCGCCGCACTCCACCACGAAGGAATCACCGTGGCCAAGTGCACGATCGAACGATTGTGCGCTGAACTGGGGATCCGCGGGGTGGTGCGCGGTAAGTTCCCGCGCACCACCCGCCCTGCGCCGGAGACCGAACGCCCGGCGGATCTGGTCGAGCGACAGTTCCGTGCTGAGGCGCCGAATCAGTTGTGGGTCGCCGACATCACCTACGTGCGGACCGAGGCCGGCTGGGTGTACGTGGCGTTCGTGCTGGACGTGTTCTCGCGGATGATCGTCGGCTGGCAGACCTCGACCCGAATGTTCGTCGACCTCGCCATCGACGCCCTGGCGATGGGATTGTGGCAGCGCCGGCGGGCCGGGCACGACCTGACCGCGCTGATCCACCACTCCGACCGCGGCGTGCAATACCGAGCCATCCGCTACACCCAGGCCCTCGACGAGGCCGGCGCCATCGCCTCCGTCGGCTCGCGCGGGGACTCCTACGACAACGCGATGGCAGAAGCCCTGAACTCGTTGTACAAGCACGAGCTGATCTACAAGAACGGACCGTGGACAAGCACCAACGCCGTCGAGATCGCCACCGCCGAATGGGTCCACTGGTACAACACCACCCGCCTGCACTCAGCGCTGGATTATCAACCACCCGCGGCGATCGAAGCCGACTACTGGACCCAGAACCCGGTACTCGAACTCACCTCACAGAACAACTGATCGGTCTCCAACAAACCCGGGTCAATTCAATGCGGACCCAGACTCCGGCGAGCTGCCACTGCGTGAACAAGGCGTAGACCCGCCACCACGGGCCGTAGCAGTCTGGAACGTCTCGCCATGGGCAACCGATCCGGGTTCGGTACCGGACGCCGTCGATCAGCGATCGGAGACGGTATCGGCGGAGCCTGCCGAGTCTGGGTGGGGTCGGCAGAAGTGGTTCAAGAATGCTCCACTGCCTGTCGGTCAGGTCGTGGCGGGCCGATGCCGATACGGTGGCCATGGGAGGCCTCCTTGCGAGCGTTGATGATTAGACACCAACTGCGTTAGCGCGGAGGCCTCCTCTCATGCACGTCGACACGCCGACATCACATCAGCCACTTTCGTAACAGAACCTAAGCCCCAGTGTCCTTCCCCGCATCACACAGTCACGACAACAGAGCCTGTGTTGCCCAACCACGCCTATAGCACCCTGGCCTCCTGCCGAGTCAACGGAAATCGCCGCTACAACCGAAGAAGCGGCCCCGTACGCCACTCAGGACCGGCTTCTAGGCTCCTCTCGAACCTCCCCAAGGGATGCTCAGCACACGAAAAGGCCCCAGGGCGATCACAGCCTGGGGCTTTTCCAAATCCATCGAGGATACTTTTCCAAATATCCCTCTTGGGCATGTTTGGAAAAGCACCTGACCAGCATTTACATACAGAGTTAACGCAAGTTCGGCACACCGGATTCTTCGCTGTGGCACACCCTTTCGCGCGGTGCCCGGCCATGTATGTCGCCACAACCATGCCTCGTCTAAACACGGCCTTCGCCGCCAAGTAGATGCTCTGGTGAACTCTGTTACTCGATTCTAGACTGGCCGGTCGAGATAGTGCCGCGCTCCGGAGCGGACGCCGCACTCAACCCTAATCGCGCGCGACACGCTCCTAGGCATTGGACGAAATGGCAGTGTTTCGTCGATGGGATGCTTCCGCATGCCGTCATGCTCGCAGTTCGCCGTAACTCACTTCAGTCCGACAAGCAGCACTCGTTAGCAGGATCTCCTTGTTGAAGTACATGACACCCACGGATGAGGTTCACGCCCAGTGAGAGTCTCCCGAGGCGCGCCGAAGATCGCAGCGACGAATCGACCGTTACGCGCTCACAGGTACCAGGTGGCGTACGTACTCTCGGACCTCGGCGGGCGATAGATCAAGGATCCTTGCCGCTTCCCTCGCGGTGATTCTGGCTCCCTCGCCGAACATCACCTTGCGGAGAAGCTGCGACG
This sequence comes from Gordonia malaquae NBRC 108250, assembly GCF_000344135.1. Taxonomy (GTDB): domain Bacteria; phylum Actinomycetota; class Actinomycetes; order Mycobacteriales; family Mycobacteriaceae; genus Gordonia; species Gordonia malaquae. The sequence continues at coordinate 29,798 of NZ_BAOP01000036.1, forward strand.
TCTCTGGGACGATGCCGCCCGGCTCTGACCGCCGGAATCCTCGTTCAGACAACGTAATGCAAGCCGAGCGGTACTGCCAGTCGGTTAGGAGATGAAGCTCGTGCAGGCGATGGGTCATGGCCATGGCGGAAACCTTCCAGTACGAGCGAGCCGCCAAAACCCGTTCGATGTTGGCCGCCCGCATTTGTTGGCTTTCAACAGCAGTCTTCGGCATGAGGAAGCTGGACGCGAAGGCGTTCGCTTCTGCCTCTCGCTCCTTTGACGTGCTTGGATCCATTTCTAGCTCGCTGTGGAGGACGAGGTGCCCCAGCTCATGTGCGGCATCGAAGCGTTGTCGCTCGCCAGTCTTCTCGGTGTTCAGGAAGACGTAGGGGGAACCGTCGCGGTAGAAGCAGAAGGCATCGATGTCATCGTACGAGTGACTGAGCGACGCAACTCGCACACCCTTCGCCTCCAACAGATGCACCATATTGGAGATCGGCCGGTCTCCTAGACTCCATCGATGCCGTACCAGTCCAGCTGCGTGTTCCGGAGCTAGCTTGTCGAACGTGGGGATATCAGCGTCCGGAAGGCGAAAACGCTCCTCAATCGTGTCGAAGAACTCAAGCGCAAGCGAAGCCTTCGCGAGGACAGCGTCACGTCGAATCGCGCTGGTCTTGCTCAGCTTGCGGAAACTGGCCGCACCGGTTGCCACGGGCTCGATAGACTCCCGCTCAAGAAAGGCGGCCGGTACGGCTAACGCGTCGGCAAGCTTGATCAGCGTATCCTCCGCGGGCGGCCGGTGCCCGTTCTCGAAATCTGTGAGGGCTCGCGACGAGACACCACTGACTTTGGCCAACTCGGTAAGTGTGTAACCGAGACGAAGGCGAGCTAGACGTAGGCGACTTGGATTGAACATGAGCTACCGCCGCTGACAGCAGGCGGTCATCGAGGTTCGACCGGCACGTCGAATCCGTCCGGACCGTCATCGCCAGGCTGATCGAACACCGACAAGTCACCTTCCAACGGGAAGAAGCCGACGCGAATCCGATCACTCCAAGCGTTAACGCAGCCTCCGTCGGTCATGCCGGCCGGACGGGCGAGTTCTATGTAGACACCGCCATCAAGGCCTGCCCGCTCGCACAGAAGAAAATAGAACGGTGCTGAAGCTGACTCCTCGACCGGCCCCGCCGTGTCGACAGGGTCTCCGAACAAGACCGGGTGCTGCGGTCGCGGCGCGAGAGAGCCCTTTGTGGTCTTACCTTTTCGCCGAGTACGCAGCCGGCAGTGGAGCTCAGGCTTCCCGACATTGATCCCCGACGAGATCGTGAACGCGAGCAATCCTGCCGGATGCAGGAGCCTCGGCTGACCCTCGATATCGACAGCACGCCATCCGTCGGCGGTGAGAAGCTCAGTGAAATCCTCCATACCGTCCTGGTAGATGTCGGTCCCTGGGGCGGTCTTCAGCGCGTATGAGCTGCGGTTCGCAGCCCGCACAACACCGCGCCGAAGTCCGTTGTGTATCAGCTCAGTGGAGAGCCCCATCGCTATCAACCGCCGCTCGTCGTCCTGGCCGTTTGGCTGTGCGTTCACTAGCGCCATCATGGAACCCCTCTAGGTAGTTGCGTAAAACACTACCTCAATCGTGGTCCTATTTCACGCAACATGCTCGTGATGCTGCGAAGAGGAAGCTGGCTATGCGCCAGACGGGGCTACGTCCATCGCCACTGCGGCATTCGCCAGACACGCCTCACGATTACTACCCCGGGTGCCGGCCGCGGCGGATTGAAACCACGACTGTTCGAACGCGCCGTTGGTGGCGGCAAGCATGAGAGCCGGAAGCAGTCGCGTCTTGGCCACTTTCAGTGCGTGTTCTGGTGTCCATCTTTTATGTGGACCGCAGTCCGTGTCCGGACCGGACAAATGGAAACATAGCCTGAACTGGCCGTTTGCCGAGCATTCTCGACGAGTGTTTGCCTACGGGTTGCCCGAGGCGTGGAATCACCTGCGGAAGCACAACGCTTCCACCGCACACCGGATCTGAAGTGAGTATCGCCGATTCGAACGCGGTTGTTACACAGGCCGATTGGCCTGTTCCGACTTTGGGGGTCACCTATGTTGCGTCGTATCGCGACACCACTCGTCCTTGCCATCATCGCCGCGTTCGCGTTGGCCTCAAGTTTGCTCGCCGGACCTGCCGATGCCCGGACCCATCACACACGTGAAGGTGTCGACATCACCCTCACCGCATCCAAGCTCCGTGCGAAGAAAATCCCCGCGCTGGACTCCTCACCGTTCTCCGGCGAAGCACTGCTCTCCTCGGACGTGCACGCGGCCGTCCGCAACATCGACGGCAAGACCGTTCGGGCCACGGTGGAGGTCGGTTACCAGATCGGCTACCCCGTCTCCGTCGCGCCCAACGGCGTGAAGGTCACCGCGCATACTCCCGAGTTGAAGCTGACCGGCGGAGTGAACGCCAAGATCGCACCCGAGGTCACCATCTCGGGTTCCGGTGGTGGCGGCAAGATCGGCGAGATCGGCGCCGAGCTCGGTGCTGAGGCGACCGTGATCCCGTCCGCGGATCTCGAGTTCGAGGTCGGAGCGGGCAAGATCACCACCGTCACCCTCGCTGAGATCGCCCTAACTCAGCCGACTGCCGACATCGTCCTGTCCGGCATCGAACTCAACACCACCAAC
>NZ_BAOP01000035.1 GCF_000344135.1 Gordonia malaquae NBRC 108250
ATCCCAGGTCGACCACCCCAAATACTCACAGCGCAGCGAGTCGAAAGGTCTTGCACGCGAGGGCCTTTCGACTCGCAAGCTCGCTCAAGGAGCTGGGGTGTCGTGCTCGCTCAAGGAGCTGGGGTGTCGTGCTTGCTCGGGGTGCGGGGAGTCGCGCTCGCTCAAGGGGCAGCGGCCGCGTCGCTCAAGGGTGGGAAGACCGGTCACACGCACTGGTCGGACGTCTCGGACAGGCCTGACCTGTCGACGACGAGACGATTCCGGCCGGTGCGTTTTGCGTTGTAGAGCGCCGCGTCGGCGCGAGCCATCATTGCGTTCAGATCGTCGTCCTGGCAGACCACAGCCAGTCCTGCCGAAACAGTCACCGGCCGACGAGGGTCGGCCGATTCGATGCCTGCGGCAGCGACGACATCGACCATCATCTGTGCGGCCGCCTCGGCGTCGGTGATCGTTCCGGTGGTGATCAGTGCAGCGAACTCTTCTCCTCCCAATCGGTACAACGTCGCAGTCTCCGGTCCGTTGGCGGCGCCCACACTGGCGGCGATCCGCTGAAGGCAGCGGTCGCCCGCCGGGTGCCCGTAGGCGTCGTTGTACTGCTTCAAATGGTCGACGTCGAGCATCACTGCGGTGACGAGGGCGTCAGGGAACTCGCGCAGGAGTGTTTCCACGTCCTCGGTGAACTGGCGTCGGTTGGGCAGCCCTGTCACCGCGTCGACCCGAGCCGCGACTCGAAGCTCGTGCGATCTCCGCCAGTTGCGGTAGGCGACGGACTGCGCCCGGGTTCGTCGGAGGTCGGCGGCGCGAACCAGACGACGCCGGCCGACATCGTCACTCCAGCGTCGGCCCGACCCGATGGCAACTCGAGTGCGCCGATCCCGCTCCGGAGCCGCTCGGCGTCCTCGATCACCCCCGATCGACCCGAGCCAGACCACACCACGGCGAACTCCTCGCCCGACAACCGTGCTGCGAACACGCGTTCATCGGTGATCGAGCCGGTCAGGAACCGTCCAATCGTCCGGAGCGTGTCGTCGCCCGCGGCGTGTCCGAGTGCGTCGTTGAGGACTTTGAAGTCGTCGACGTCGAGAACCGCGAGAGCGACGGGGGAGTCCTCGGCCAGTGCCGCGGCTATTCGGGCGTCGAACGCCCGCCGATTGGCCAGGCCCGTCAGTGCATCCGTCATCGAGAGTTCGTCGAGTCGACGCTCGCGTTCCCACGTGAGCCGCGTCTGCTGCTCGTGGAACCGCGCAGAGATCAACGGGACCACGATGATGGCGCCGCTGGTCATGAGATCGAACAGACCCGGTCCGCTGCTCGGAACGGCGAACAGTTCGATGCCGGCGATCATGGCGAAGCCTGCGAGCATCGCGGGTACCAGGATCACGTAGCGAATGTGGACGATGAGCAGGCTGGCGAGAAATGCAACCGGCACGATGATCGGCAGAACGTCATGGCCGTCGTTCACTGCGACTGCCCGAATGACCATCAGCCACACGACGTCGATGTACACGGATGTGATGAAGAGCGCCGTCGACCATGTCGGAACTGCCCACCGAAAGCAACTGGCCAGTCTGAGTGCGTTGGCGAGCCCGAAACCGATCATCACTGACGGCCACGAGTTGACCATCGGCGCCGGGTCCTCGAACAACAACCGTTCGAACACGTACAGCCCGCCGACGGCGCCGAACATGATGATCGCGATCTCGGCCTTGTACCAGCGTCCGGCGTCGACGTATGCGGACATGAACTCGTCCGAACGGGGATTCACAGCACGACGAAGCATGACGAACGTGGACTTTCTGGAGGGAGGGAGTCGCGGTTCGTACGGGGCCGAGCCGCTGCCACAGTCTACGAGCCGTGCAGTGGCTCTCGCCCGGGGAGTCTCAGCTTCGCGCCACCGGTCGAATCGGCGCTGAAGCGCAGCCGTCAGTTCACAATCGGCGAGAGCGTTTCGCCGAGCAGGCCTACCCGTCCCGGAATGTGGCCGTTCGCCATCAGGTTCACCGAGAAGCCGTCGACGCCGGACTCCTTCAATGCTTCGAATCGTGCGCGGACCTCGTCGGGATCGCCGACGATCATGCTCGCGCGGCGTGGAGCCGCCTGCGGAGTCCGTGCGATGAAGGCGTCGGCCTCGGCGACCGCCTCGTCGTGCGTCGGTGCGATGCAGGCGTAGGTCTGCAGGCTGACGGTGATCTCCGAGCGATCGCGCCCGAGTCGCTCGCAGTGCTCGTCGAGCGCGGCGAGTTTGCGTCCGATGTCCTCCGGGGCGCAGATCAGATTCGACTCGTCGGCGTACTGGGCGACCATCCGCAACGTCTTGCGTTCGCCGCCGCCGCCGATCATCACCGGGATCCGCGACAGGGGAGCAGGTGAGTTGATCGCATCGCGGACCGTGTACCACTTGCCGTCGAGCGACGGACGCTCTCCGCGCAGCATGCCGAGCACGATGTGCAGCGACTCCTCGAGCCGTTCGAACCGATCCGTGAACGTGCCGAACGTGAACCCGAGCGCGTCGTGCTCCTGCTCGAACCAGCCTGCACCGATGCCGAGCTGCGCACGGCCGCCGGACACGACGTCGAGGGCGGTCACCGTCTTCGCGAGGAGCGCCGGCTCACGGTAGGTGTTACCGGTGACCAGCGCGGACAGTCGAACCTTCGAGGTGTGCTGCGCGAGCGCCGACAGCAGCGTGTAGCACTCGATCATCTCCTGGTCGGGAGTCCCGATCATCGGCAGCTGATAGAAGTGGTCCATCACGAACACGGTGTCGAAGCCTGACTCCTCTGCTTCGACGGCTTGCGCGACGATCGTCGCGAACAGCTTCTCCGCTGGAACGTCGGGGTAGGTGAAATTCGGGATCTGGTAACCGAGCAGCGTCATGCGACCACGCTACTCACTCATCGGGCTACGTGAGAGTGACGTCGGCCTTCTCGGTCGAGGCGAGGTCGGCGAGGCGCGGGTCGTCGGCGCCGCGCACCCAGACGAGCGACGCTCCGGCGAGCAGGGGAGCGGCGAAGTTCTCGACGATCCCGTCAGCGGTCGACCATGACCGTGTCGACACCACGCGTTGGCCGTCGGAGACGGTTGTCGGCGTCGACGCGACGGACGTGGTCGTCCGGTCGTCGACGGCGAGAGGACCTGCTCCGGACGGCCGGAACTGGTCGCCGTGCGTACGGACTGCGTCACCGAAGTCGTTGACCCCGATCGGCAGATCGCGGGCGCCCATCGCGAACGGATCGAGAGGTACCACGACGATCTCGTCTGCATCGTGGGCGTTCACTCCGTCGCGTGTCACGAACGCCACGAGCGGCTCGCCGTCGGAGTCCCCGACGAGGACGTGCGCGCCGGCCCACCACGCGCCGAGGAGGACCGCGGCGGTCTGCCAGTGTTCGGGGAGGTCGACGCGGACGGCGTCGCCGGGTGCCACGCCGATCTCGTCCCTCAGGTAGTTGGCGATCTTCGCCGCCCAATTGCCGAGCGTCGCGCCCGACAGCTCGGTGCGTTCGCCGGTGGCTTCGTCGTAGAAGGTGAACAGCGGTCGCGCATAGTCGGTGATGCGAGCGAGGACGAGTCCGGTGACGGTGTCGGTCATGGTGCCATCTTGGTCGACGACCGTCAGTTGACGCAGACCGGGCCGTCGGTGTCGGCCTTGATCACCGGACTGGTGGTGGCCGTCGACGAAGTGGTCGGGGACGCGGACTGGTCGTCCTGCCCCTGGTCGCCGGTCTGCACAATCGATCCCGCACCGGTGTACGTGTTGGTCAGCACAGCGCGAAGCTGGTCGTCGCCGAGGGACGAGTCCTCACGGATCTCGATGTTCCCGCCGAGATCCTTGACGAGTTGTTTGGCGGCGTCGCTGTCGGTGGACTTCGCGAACACGATCGAGTCGAACTCGTTGATCGGCTTCGACGACGTCGTGCCCTTCGTGTATCCGAGCCGCGCCAGGACCCCTGCGACGTTCGACGCCAGGCCGTCGACGGTGCCAGCGTTCACCACGTCCACCTTCACACCGTTGCGAGGGTTGGAGGGTGTCGACGGAGACGTCCTGCCGAGGAGTTTGGTGATGTACGTGTGCACAGCGTCCGGGTCGACGCCCAGAACGCTCTGGGTGCCGTCGTCGCTCCACGCTTGATCGTCCGCGATCGGGATGGTCGTGAACTTCACGTTGCCGCCGGAGAGGTCTTTCAACTGCTCGGCGAAGCTGATGATGTTCCATCCGTCGTCGATCATCACCGACCGGGACACGGCGTCCTGCAGTTCGCTGAGCTTGCCCGGGTCGGTGAGGGTCTGCGATGACAGGATCTTCTGGGCCAGCGACGCCATGTACACCTGCTGGCGAGTGATGCGGTCGAGGTCGCCGCGCGGAAGGTCGTGGCGCTGCCGGACGAAGCTGAGTGCTTCCGGACCGCTCAGCGTCTGACGCCCCTTGCGGAAGCGTGCACCCGAGAACGGTTCGTTCACTCGGTGCTTGAGGCAGACCTCGACGCCGCCGACCGCGTCGGTGAGCAGCGCGAATCCGAGCAGGCCGACCTCCGCGTAGTGATCGACGGTGACCCCGGTCAGGTTGGCGACCGAGTCGATGAGCGCCTGCCGTCCTGCCTTCGCGCCTGCGGCCTCTGCAGCCTCCTCCGAAGCGCCCGACTCCACTTCTCGGATGCGGACCTCCTCGCGGGTGGCGCCGTACGCCGCGTTGATCTTGCTCTTTCCCAGACCGGGGACCTCCACGTACGAGTCACGCGGAATCGACACCGCAGTGGCGGCGGATCCGTCGGTCGGGATGCGGATCAGCAGGATGGTGTCGGTGCTCGTCGTGATGTCGCCGGCCACGCGAAGCCACTTGAGCTCCTCGTCGGAGAGTGGATTGCCTTTGGCGTCGGTGCGCGAGTCGGTGCCGACCAGGAGCACGTCGATCGCGCCGTCGTCGCCGCCTTTGCCGAGTTCGATGTCGTCCAGGAGCGTCACAGCCGAGTTCAGCGAGTTGACGCGGCTCCAGCCGAACCCCGTCACCCCCAGCACGATCACTGTGAGCAAAGCGACGAACGACCGTCCGATGTACTTGGGTTTGACCCCTGCGACCGGACGCGTGGCCCACGTCGTGACGGCCTCGCGGAAGGAGCCGGGCGGCGTCTTCTTCGGCGCAGGCCTCCGGGGACCGGATTTCTTGGGCGTGCGCCCCGCATGCTCGGCCGTCGCGCGGCGACGGGGACGAGTGTGGATCTCTTCGGACGTCCGACGACGTGTGGCGCCGGTGTCGACCGGTGCGGGCCGACGTCGTCGAGGGCGCGACTCATCGCGGGGTCGAGGGCGCGACTCATCGCGGGGTCGGGGGCGCGCGTCGTCGCGGGACTGCGGGTCCCGGGCGTCTTCGCGTCGTTGATCCACGTGCTGAGCTGTCCCTTCGAGTCGGTGCGCCGCGTGGTCCCGCAGCTCCACTGCAGAGGATACGTGCGACCGCGGCCGGTGCCGCGGAGGCGGTCCCGGCGTGGTCGGCGTCGCGCGGTTGTGGGATACGGCACGATGGACCGCGTGAACTCGCCAGTCGTCTACGTCATCGGCGCCGCCGGGCAGCTCGGTTCGGCGCTGCTCGCCTCGCCCGCGCTTCCCTCGACCGTCGAGGTGATCGGTCTGACGTCGTCCGACGTGGACCTGACATCCGATGAGTCGGTCGCCCGGGCTCTCAACGGCCTGGACAAAGGCGACGTCGTGATCAACACCGCGGCGTTCACCGACGTCGACGGCGCGGAGACTGCCCGCGATGATGCCTTCGCGGTGAACTCCGACGGCCCGCGCAGACTTGCGGAGCGGACGGCGGCGGTCGGAGCCCGACTGGTGCACGTGTCCACCGACTACGTGTTCGGCCCCGACGTGCCGCACCGCCCGCTGACCGCAGACGACCGACATGAGAAGCCGCGCACCGTGTACGGCGCCTCGAAACTCGCCGGCGAGCTCGCGGCGGCTGCCGCCGATCCGTCGGTGATCGTGGTGCGGACCGCGTGGGTGTTCACCGGCAGGCCGCCGGTCCGCGACTTCGTGACGACCATGATCGCGCTCGAAGCGCAGCGCGAAACGCTCACCGTGGTGGACGACCAGACCGGGTCGCCGACATACGCTCCCGACCTCGCCGCCGGGCTGTGGGAGATCGTCGGTCGGTTGACCGACGACCCGTCGTCGATCGGCGGCGGAGTGCTGAATGCGACCAACGCGGGCCAGGGGACATGGTGTGATCTGGCCCGCGCCGTCTTCACCGCCATCGGTGCGGATCCCGAACGTGTCAGGCCCTGCACAACAGACGAATTCCCACGTCCCGCACCGCGTCCGGCGTATTCGGTGCTGTCCGGGCAGGCATGGTCGGATGCGGGTCTGACGCCGCTTCGGGAATGGCACGCCGCGCTCGCAGACGCGCTCAGCGGCGCACGATCGGGTTAGTCTGACGCGGTGACTGCTCCTTTCGGGGTGGTGACCGTGACCTATTCGTCCGGTGACTACCTCCACAACTTCCTGCGCACGCTCGCCGACGCGTCGACGCACACCGTGCCCGTCGTCATCGCCGACAACGGCTCCGACGACGGCGCACCCGAGAAGGCCGCCGCCGAGCACGACAACGTCACGCTCGTCGACAGCGGCGGCAACATCGGCTACGGCGCGGCGATGAATCGGGGTGTCGCTGAACTCGATCCCGACATCGAGTTCATCGTGATCGCGAACCCCGACGTCGAGTGGTCACCAGGTTCTCTGGACGAGCTCCTCGCCGCCGCCGCCCGTTGGCCCCGCGCCGGGAGCCTCGGCCCGTTGGTCACCGAGGTCGACGGGTCGGTGTATCCGTCGGCTCGCGCGGTGCCCGACCTGGTGTCGGGGACCGGCCACGCGATCCTGGGAACGGTCTGGAAGTCGAATCCGTGGACCAGGGCGTACCGCGACGGCGGCGTCGAGCCGGGCTCGACAACCGAGCGGCCCGTCGGTTGGCTGTCGGGCTCGTGCCTGCTCGTGCGGCGCAGCGCGTTCGAGAGCATCAACGGGTTCGACTCCCGCTATTTCATGTTCATGGAGGACGTCGACCTCGGTGATCGCCTCGGCCGTGCGGGTTGGCTCAACGTGTACGTTCCATCGGCTCGGGTTCTGCACGCGAAGAGTCACTCGGTGAGCAAGCATCCGGAGAAGATGATTCCGGCCCACCACGCCAGCGCGTACCGGTTCACTGCCGACCGGAATCCGGGTCCACTGCGGGCGCCGCTCCGGTTCGCCCTGCGCGCCGGACTCGCCGTGCGTTCGAAGATCGCCGTCTCTGCGGCCCTCCGCGAACAACGCCGCGCAGCCAAGTCTTGATCGATCCCACCAGACATCTGATGGAAGGAACACCACTGTGACCCCGTCTGTTCAAGCCCTCGTCCTCGTCGGGGGAAAGGGCACGCGGCTGCGGCCGCTCACTCTGTCGGCGCCCAAGCCGATGCTCCCGACAGCAGGCGCGCCGTTCCTCACCCACCTGCTGTCACGGATCCGTGAGGCGGGCATCACCGACGTCGTGCTGGGAACGTCCTACCAGGCGCAGGTGTTCGCCGAGCACTACGGCGACGGTTCGTCGCTCGGCCTCAACCTCACCTACATCACCGAGGAGCAGCCGCTCGGCACGGGCGGCGGCATCCGCAACGTGTACGACGCGCTGACCGCCGACACGGTGCTGGTGTTCAACGGCGACGTCCTCGGCGGCACCGACATCCGCGACGTGGTGCAAACGCATCGGGAGTCGGCGGCCGAGGTCACGCTGCACCTGGTGCGAGTCAAGGATCCGCGCGCGTTCGGCTGCGTGCCGACCGACGCATCGGGCCGCGTGACCGCGTTCCTGGAGAAGACGCAGGACCCGCCGACCAACCAGATCAATGCAGGCACGTACGTGTTCAACCGGAGCGTCATCGGCGAGATCCCCTCCGGTCGTCCGGTGTCGGTGGAGCGGGAGGTGTTCCCGTCGCTTCTCGCGCAGGGTCGCCACATCCACGCGCACGTCGACGACGCCTACTGGCGCGATATGGGGACCCCGGAGGACTTCGTTCGCGGATCGGCGGATCTGGTGCGCGGCATCGCTCCATCACCTGCGCTGGACAAGGCTTGCGGCGAGTCGCTCGTCCTCGACGGAGCGAACGTGGGCCGGGGCGCCGTCCTGATCGGCGGAACGGTCGTCGGTCGGGGAGCGACCATCGGTGCAGGCGCTCGCCTCGACGGAGCCGTGGTGTTCGACGGTGCGAGCATCGACGCCGGAGCCGTCGTCGAGCGCAGCATCGTGGGCTTCGACGCTCGCGTCGGTGAAGGTGCTCTCGTCCGCGACACCGTCATCGGAGACCGCGCTTCGATCGGCGCACGCTGCGAACTCCTCCGCGGCGCGCGCGTGTGGCCGGAGGTCACGATCCCCGAGAACGGAATCCGCTTCTCGACCGACGTCTAACCGTCACACCGACGGCTAGGGACCGCTGTCAGCGTGCCTTGGCCGCGGCGAGCAGCCCTGACCCGACAGGAATGACGGCCGGCAGGAACCGGTCGTCGTCGGCGACGATGCTCGCCGCCTCGCGGGCGGCGAGCGTCCGCGGGTCCTTGGCGGTCGGGTCGTCGATGGTGCCACCAGCTGAGGCGTTGTTGACCACCAGCAGTCCACCCGGGCGGAGAATGCGGACCGCTTCGGTGATGAACGCCGGGTACGACAGCAGCGGGCCGTCGACGAACACCAGGTCGTAGCTGGTGTCGGCGAGCCTTGTCAGAACGTCGGACGGTGCGCCGTTGATCAGACGGGTGCGGCCGGGCGCGATGTCTGCGTCGGCGAACGATTCGCGCGCCGCTCGATGATGCTCCGATTCGGGGTCGATCGTCGTCAGGATTCCGGTCGACGGCATGCCCGCGAGCAACCACAATCCGCCGACTCCCGTCCCGGTCCCGATCTCGACGACGTGCTGAGCGCCCGCGGTGCGGGCGAGAAGTGACAGCAACGCTCCGGTCGCCGGGCTGATCGCGGTGGCGCCGAGCTCTTCTGCGCGCAGCCGCGCGCCCACAAGAGCGTCGTCTTCGATGATGGCGGCCTCGGCGTAGGAGTTCAGGCGCGCGACAGGATCGGGCGAGCTCGTGTCAGTCATGTGAATGAGGGTGCCACACCGCTTGTCGGGCACTGTCACACCACGCCGGACCAGGGAGTTCTGCTTCCTCAGGAAACGCTCAGCCGCCTCTGGGGTCGCCCACATTCCGATAGGACAGGCTCATAGCCAATGGTCCGGAATATTGATCGCCCCACCGACGTTGCAGCGTCATACGAGACGACGTCTGCCGGTGTTCCCGCGAAGAAAGGAACTGGCACCAACCCGATGAGCCTTCCCCTGAGCACTTCCACCGATTCGACGCGAGATTCATTCCGCGGCACGGCGGGATTCGATGCGACCGGCGACAAGAACTTGATGCCGTCGTGGGATGAACTCGTCACCGAGCACGCAGACCGCGTGTACCGCCTCGCGTACCGACTGTCGGGCAATCAGCACGACGCCGAAGACCTGACGCAGGAGACCTTCATCCGCGTCTTCCGCTCGCTGACCAGCTACAAGGCGGGCACCTTCGAAGGGTGGCTCCACCGCATCACCACCAACCTGTTCCTGGACATGGTTCGTCGCCGCAGCAAGATCCGCATGGAGGCGCTGGAGTCGACGTACGACAAGATCCCGACCGACACGCCCGACCCGCAGCAGGCATACGCCGACGCGAATCTGGGCCCCGATCTCCAGGCCGCTCTGGACTCGCTCGCGCCCGAGTTCCGCGCAGCGATCGTCCTGTGCGACATCGAAGGATTGTCGTACGAGGAGGTCGGCGCGACGCTGGGCGTCAAGATGGGCACAGTCCGCAGTCGTATCCACCGCGGCCGCCAGGGCATCCGCGAGTTCCTCGCGGCACGCGGCCAGACTGACCGTCGCTCGGTCGCCGTCGCCAGTGAGGTCTGATCGCGTAAGCTGGGCCCGAACAGATCATCTGGGGTCGCGCGTGCGGCCACTGTCGGGAAGGGCGGCGCTCGTGGGCCTTGGTCACGCACGGCGTTCATCCAGCGATCGGTGGGCTCCGATCAGTTCGTCGATCGCCCCTAACCCGGACCACCGGCCATCATCGGAGTTCGCCTCGACTGAGCATCTCGCAGTGGAGGCCGTGGTCGCTTACGTGGACAACGAGCTGTCGCAGTCTGCGTCCAGTCGTGCCGACGCTCATCTCTCGATGTGTCCGCGATGTTCGGACGAGGTAGCGAATCAGGCTCGTGCGCGGTCGTTGCTGCGCGCGGGGAACGACGTGGCCGCACCTGCGTCCCTTCTCGGGCAGTTGTGCCAGATTCCTACACAGGAGATCGACATGCGTCGTGCAGGCCGTTTCAACCGTCGGGGCCGCTGACTCGTGACCGACCTCACACCGCAATCGCGTGACGAGGCTGTCTTCGGACGGCCGTCGGGTGTCACCGGCTCTTTCGACAAGTCCCCCGCTACGGAGCGTCCGCAACCGACGATCGCAGCGCCGGATCCAGTCCTGGGCGAGGCGTTCGGACGCCCAGACGGCGAGACGCAGACGCTCCAGCGTGATCCTCATGCGGTGCCGATCGACGAGACACCCGACGAGCCTGCCGACCCGTGGCGGGACCCGAGCGCCGGCGCGTCGTTGGACGCTCCCGCTCTGCAGCCGGTGGCGGCGGCCGAGCCGTCGACGCCCGGGCCGAAGCTCGGAATCCGTGACCTGCTGTCGGGTGAGCGCGTCCATGGCTGGGCGCTGGCGACGCTTGCGATGGTCGCACTGCTGATCGGCCTCGGCGGTGGTCTCATCGGGCGGTGGACCGCTGAGGTCGTCACACCGCTGAACTCAGACTCGGTCAAGCTCAACGTCGACGATTCGTCGAACGACAACAGTGAGGGCGCGACACGCGTGTCGCGAGTCGCCGGAGCGATGGCGAAGGCAGTCGTGACGATCGAGGTGCGCACCGCGACGAGCGGTGAGACCGGATCGGGCTTCGTCCTGGACAAGTCCGGGTACATCGCGACCAACAATCACGTCATCACCAGTGCCGCCACCGATCGCAGCGCGAAGCTGGAAGTCGTGTTCTCGGACCGGACGCGCATCCCCGCTCGGCTCGTCGGGCGCGACCCGAAGACGGACCTCGCCGTGATCAAAGTCGACAACGTCCAGAACCTGACCGTCTCGACTCTCGGCGACTCGTCGAAGCTCGAGATAGGAGAGGACGTCGTCGCGTTCGGTGCGCCGCTCGGTCTGGCGAAGACGGTGACTTCCGGGATCGTGAGTGCTGTCGATCGCCCGGTTCCGCTGCGTCCTGACGCGACGTCGGACACGGACGCGGTGATCAACGCGATCCAGACCGATGCGTCGATCAACCCCGGCAACTCGGGTGGCCCACTCGTGGACTCGAAGGCGCGTGTGATCGGTGTGAACACCGCGGCGCTCGCTCCGAGCGGCACCTCGATCGGTCTGGGGTTCGCGATCCCGATCAACGAGGCCAAGCCCGTCATCGAATCGCTGATCAAGAACGGCAAGATGAATCACCCGACGATCGGCGTCTCCGCGGCGACCGTGCGCAACGACAGGGTGTTCGGTGCTGCCGTACGCGATGTCGCGCAGGGGAGCCCGGCCGCTCGTGCCGGGCTCCGCGAAGGCGACGTGATCACGAATTTCAACGGCCGCGCCATCGAAGGAGCGGACGAGTTGACGGTTGCCGTCCGTACCTCGAAGATCGATGATGCGGTGAAGTTCACCTACTGGCGTGATGGTCGGACCTTCAACGGTTCGATCACGCCGGTCAGCGACTAGAAGATGATCGGGCGTTAACGATGTTCAGCAGTATCGGTTGGGGCGAGATCGTTGTGCTCTTGGCCGCAGGCCTGATCATTCTCGGCCCGGAGCGTCTGCCCGGCGCGGTGTCGTGGACGCTGCAGTCCATCCGGAAGGTCCGTGACTACGCCACCGGAGCGTCAGGCCAGCTCCGCGACGAGATGGGCACGGACTTCGAGCAGTTCCGTGAACCGATCCAGCAGATCAACGAACTGCGCCAGATGACTCCCAAGGGCATCGTCACCAAGCACCTCCTCGGTGGGGACTCGACTGCGGTCGACGACCTCGGCCGTTCGGTCCGCGACACTCTCGACATCCAAGGAGTCGGTGCCGCTCCGGATCAGTCCATTGCAGCCCCCTCAGACTCTCCGGGCCCTGATCTGACCAAGCTCGGCTCACCAGCCACCCCGTCCGGAACCTCTGGCCCATCCACCGTGAAGCGGACCCACGACTACACCGACTGGGACGCCACCTAGATCACTCCGGCATCCGATCGATCGTCGCTCTCGTGAACGCGATCGCCCGTTCGCAGAGTTGCTCTCTGTTGAGGGGATGAGTTCCGCTATGGCTTGCGGTGGAAATAACAGTGGCCGTGCCTGACTCGACGTAGGTCGCGCAATAGCCTTCAAACGAGTAGACATGGATCCCGACTCTTCGGCTAGCAATCAATATGTCGTCGAGCCAAGAGTCCTGTGGCCCCGAGCGTCGGGCCTTTGCTGCATCGAGACCTTTGCCGTTGCCAACCGTTTGACTGATACTCGGGGGAATATCTGTGCCTGTTTCCTCGTATGTCCAGATGCAGCCGCGAAGCGTTTGACCATTTGTTTTCGCAGCGTCGCGCACGGACCTCGCGTCGATGTTTAGTCGCGATAGATCCCGGAGCTGGACCCCCGTGCATGGTTCGTATTCTGTTCCGTCGTTGGCTGTGTTCCAGCGTTGTGAGTGTTTGGTAGTGAACGGCAGTCGGACTCCTCTGTCGTCGACCTGTCGTATGCCTTGAACGGGGATTGCGGAGCCGTCGATGGAACACGACGTTAGTGCAGCCACGAGGAGTGCCAACAGGCCTGCGCAAATGCGTCGAATGAGCGTCATCGAGGTGGTGTACGGAACTGGCTTGCTGATTCAGCATCAGCGGTCGCAAGAGTGCTTTCGGCGCTGCGTGCGGTAGCCTCGAGCGTTGAAGCTTCTGCGCTGTATTCGCTTAGCCTCTGGACGCCGGCCGAAACGAGATCCCTCAGCCGGGTGTAGACCTCAGTTCCCTCTTCGCAGCCGATTCCGAAGTAGTTATGTCCGACGAGGTTGTCGAGTGCCTGGCCCAGGTTGGCGAGATCTTTCTTAGCGTCTTGGGCCACTTGAACCCGATGCTGCCATTTACTGCGTTCGTACGCGAACTTGCTCATGACGACTCCTGTCGGGCGGACCCTCTACTAGTTAGACGCACGGAACGTGGGTTCGGTTCCATGGACACGCGAGTTCGGGCGGGGCTATATGCCGAGGGCCTTGGTGGTTGCGACATGGAAGTACATGGCAAGCATGCAGAGGGTTTCGCGGTTGCCGCTCGGTCCTTCTGCTGTAGTCGTCACGACTGCTGCGCTGTGTGTGAACTGAGCTGAGCAGGAACTCTCCGAACCATCGTCAGAGCCGTGGGGCACGACGTCGGTCGGCTCCGGACTCGCACTGTCCGAGTCGGTGACAACCTGTTGGATGGTGACCACGTCGCGAAACTCTGGCGTGCTGTACGTCCAACGGCAACCGCGGTCGGCGGCATCGGAGGTCTCGGCGTCCTCCGCTGAGGACGGATCGATCATCAGTTCCCGGAGAGTCTCTTCCGCGAGTCCGGTGCACGGTTCAAATGTCGTTCCGTCGTTCTTGTCGTTCCAACGGCGAGGGTGCGTCACCCGGAACGGAAGTTCACGGCCCTGATCGTCGGTCTGACGTGCCGCACCGGGAAAGAGCCCGGGAACGGCCCCGCCGCCTTCGCCGCATCCAGCGACGGCAACGGCAATCGTGACCATGAGAATGAGGACTCCTGGCTTCATGGCGCCTCCTTCAGGTTCCCAGGCGCGTTGTTCGCACCGTGGGGCACATAAGGTTGGACGCGCGGAATCGCCATTCGGTTCCGGGACACGCCGTATGACCACACGTTGATCGACTCAGACCAGAGGCGTTCCAAGCCAGTGTGCAGGACGCTTCGACTCGCTTCGCTCGCTCAACGAGCAGAAAGGTCCCTGCTCAACGAGCAGTTGGGGTCGCCGACTGGCGAGCAGGGAGTCTTGAGCGCCAGGCGTTCAGTGGCGGGTGGTGTCGATCCCGAGGCTCATACCTGCCAGACCGCGGCGGCGGACGGCGAGTTTGTCCGCGATCGCGCGAAGCGCCGAACCGGAGGCCGAGTCGGG
Source organism: Gordonia malaquae NBRC 108250 (assembly GCF_000344135.1). GTDB lineage: Bacteria > Actinomycetota > Actinomycetes > Mycobacteriales > Mycobacteriaceae > Gordonia > Gordonia malaquae. The sequence goes on from NZ_BAOP01000035.1 coordinate 14,229, forward strand.
CTTGGCGAGGACGACGGGGTTGCCGGCGTCGCCGCCTTCGCGGAGGTCCTGTTCGAGCGGGACCTGTCCGAGAAGCTCAACCGGCGCGCCGACCGCCCGGGTCAACCGCTCGGCGACCTGCGCGCCTCCGCCGGAACCGAACGGTTCCATGCGGGACCCGTCGGGCAGTTCCATCCACGACATGTTCTCGACGACGCCCAAGACCTTCTGGCGGGTCTGGAGCGCGATCGCGCCAGCGCGCTCGGCGACTTCGGCCGCCGCCTGCTGCGGTGTCGTGACGACGAGGATCTCGGCGCCCGGAATCAGCTGCGCGATGGAGATCGCGACGTCGCCGGTGCCCGGCGGGAGGTCGAGGAGGAGGACGTCGAGGTCGCCCCAGTACACGTCGGCGAGGAACTGCTGGAGCGCGCGGTGCAGCATCGGTCCGCGCCACGTGACCGGGGTGTTCCCGTCCGTGAACTGACCGATCGAGATGAACTTCACGCCATGGCTCTGCGGCGGCATGATCATCGACTCGACCTGCGTCGGCTTGGCATCGCTGCCGAGCATGCGGGGCACGCTGTGGCCGTAGATGTCGGCGTCGAGAACACCGACCGACAGCCCACGGTCGGCGAGTGCGGTGGCGAGGTTGACCGTCACGCTCGACTTGCCGACACCGCCCTTGCCCGACGCGATGGCGTACACGCGGGTCATGTTGCCGGGCTTGGCGAACGGGATCTCGGGCTCAGCTTTGTCACCGCGGAGCTTCTTACGGAGCTCGGTGCGCTGTTCGTCGTCCATCACGTCGAGTTCGACGCGGACGGCGCCCACGCCCGGGACGTCCGACACCGCGTTCGACACCCGATCGGAGATCTCGGTGCGCAGCGGGCAACCCGACGTCGTCAGGTAGATGCCGACGTCGACGCTGCCGTCGTCGGCGATGGCGACGGATTTCACCATGCCGAGGTCCGTGATCGGTTTTCCGATCTCCGGGTCGGAGACCTTGCTGAGCGCCGAACGGACGGCTGATTCGGTTGGCGTACCGGCTGTAGTCACAACATCCACTCTAGTTCCCGCTCGTGGAACCGATCAGGGCGGCTCACGCCGCGGCGAACTGGGTCCGGTACAGCTCCGCGTAGCGACCGTCAGCGGCGAGGAGCGTGGCGTGGTCGCCTCGTTCGACGATCCGCCCGCCTTCGACGACGGCGATCTCGTCCGCCGCCCGAATAGTGGACAGGCGGTGCGCGATCACGAGCGACGTGCGGCCGTGCAGGGCCTCGCTGAGGGCTTCGGCGACGGCGGCCTCCGACGCCGAGTCCAGGTGGGCGGTGGCCTCGTCGAGGATCACGACGGCAGGTTTGGCCAACAGCAGCCGAGCGATCGTCAACCGTTGGCGTTCCCCGCCTGAGAGGCGGTACCCGCGCTCGCCGACCACGGTGTCGAGGCCGTTGGGCAGCGCGCGGACCAATTCGTCGAGTCGAGCGCGGCGCAGCGCGGACCACAGGTCGTCCTCGACCGCCTCTGGACGCGCGAGCGCGAGGTTTGCGCGCACCGTGTCGTGGAACAGGTGCCCGTCCTGGGTGACGAGCCCGACCGCGCGATGAACGGAGGCCGCAGTGAGGTCTCGGACATCGACACCGTTGAGAGTGATCGAGCCGGAGTCGACGTCGTACAACCGCGTCGCGAGAGACGCGATCGTCGACTTGCCTGCTCCGGAACTGCCGACCAACGCGACCATCGACCCGGCGCGGACGTCGAGGTCGACACCGTGCAGGACCTCCGATCCGCCACGGGGATCGAGTTGAGCGACCTCCTCGAGCGACGCCAGCGACACCTTGTCGGCAGACGGGTAGGTGAACGACACGTCGTCGAACCGAAGGCTGACACCGCCGTCCGCTGCCGGAACAGGGACCGCGTCGGGACGGTCGGCGATGAGCGGCTTGAGGTCGAGGACCTCGAAGACGCGCTCGAAGCTGACCAGCGCACTCATCACCTCGACCCGCGCATTCGCCAACGCCGTCAGCGGTGCGTACATCCGAGTCAACAGGAGCGCGAGCGACACCACGGCGCCGGCGGAAAGGTGCTGGTGCACGGCGAGCCAGCCGCCGAGGCCGTAGACCAGAGCCAACGCGAGGGCCGACACCAGCATCAACGCGGTGAAGAAGTAGGTCTGCAGCATCGCCTGTCGAACACCGATGTCGCGGACGGCGTCGGCGCGTTCAGCGAACTCGGCGGACTCGCGATCCGGGCGGCCGAACAGTTTGACCAGCGTCGCTCCGGGGGCGGAGAAACGCTCGGTCATCTGCGTCGACATCCGTGCGTCGTACTCGGCGCTCTCACGTGCCAGCCCGGCCATCCGGCGTCCCATGCGGCGCGCGGGTATGACGAACACCGGGAGCAGGACGAGGGAGAGCACGGTGATCTGCCAACTGATCGCGAACATCACACCGAGGGTGAGGATCAGGGTGACGAAGTTCGACACCACGCCGGACAACGTGTCGCTGAACGCCCGCTGAGCTCCGATGACGTCGTTGTTGAGGCGGCTGACCAGGGCTCCCGTCCGGGTGCGGGTGAAGAATGCGACGGGCATCTTCTGCACGTGATCGAAGACGGCTCGCCGCAGGTCGAGGATCAGGCCCTCGCCGATGTTGGCCGACAGCCACCGGGTGCCGATGCCGGTTGCGGCTTCGGTGACGGCGATGACCGCGATCATCGCCGCGAAGAAGACGATGGTTCCGGCGGCCGCGGGGTCGGCGTCAGTGATGAGGTTGACCACCCGGCCCGCGAGGAGCGGCGTCGCCACGGTGAGGAGAGCGGTGACGACCGACAAGGCGAGGAAGACGACGATGCGACGGCGGTGGGGGCGTGCGAAGTCAAGGATCCGCCGCAGTGTGGCCCGACGATCGGCCTTCGACCGTGCGTCGGGCGTGTGCATCGAGTTGTACATGACGTCCCACGCCACCGATTCCATACTCATGGAACCGATCTCACTACATCAAGTGCACTTGAGGTCAAGAAACAGCAGGGCGACGGAGTCAGTTCGCCTTCGCAGACGGCTTGGGGGCAGGCTTCTTCGGCGACGGCTTGGGCGCCGGGGCGGGCATCGGCGGAAGGCAGATGACGCCGAGGCACTGCTGAGTCTGCTTGGGCTTCGTCGTGGAAGGGGGAGTGGACGGCTTCTTCGACGACGGGCCGGTCGACGGCTTGTCGTTCTTCGCCTTGTCCTTGTCCTTGTCGTCCTTCTTCGGCTTCGGCGGTGTCGTCATGTCCGGAATCGGCGTGGTCGGCATGACGCCGACCGCATACGCCGCAGCCCACCCGAGCACGTTGTTCGCGTAGGCCGCGGAATGGTTGTACCGCATCACGTTCGAGACCTTCGTCGCGTCGGCCATGAAGTCGGTGACGCCCGAGCACAGGTAGCGGCCTGCGGACAGGGTCGCGTCGAAGATGTTGTCGGGATCGGCTTTCCCGTCGCCGTTGGCGTCGGTGCCCCACGACTTCCAGGTGCTCGGAATGAACTGCATCGGGCCCATGGCACGGTCGTGTCCGCGGTCGCCGTCGAGGGCTCCGCCGTCCGAGTCGGTGATCACGGCGTTGCCTGCCAGCGATCCGTCGAGGACAGGGCCGCGGACCGCAGTGAGCGAGTCGCCGTACGCGTTGACATTGCCGTTACCCGCGTGGCCGGACTCGATGCGCCCGATTCCAGCGAGCAGGAACCACGGCAGCTTGCACGCCGGAGTCTCGGCGGCGACACGTGTGGCGGCCAGCTTGTACGCCTTCAGCACGATTCCGGGAATGCCCAGCGGGCCTGCAGGCAGATTCGCTGCGATCCGGAACTGGGCTGCGGCGTCGGCTGCCTGATCGGCGGGATCGGCGGGCGGCGCGAAGCCGATGAGGCGAGTCTCGGCGCCGGGAACCGCCCGGGCGACGTCGTCGGCAGCGAGAGTCTGCGAATCCGAGGTGAGCATCGAAGGACCGAAGTTCACCGGTGCGGCCGCTGACACGCCCGACGGCGAACCCGCGCTTACCCCACCCAGCAGCACTGCGCCGACGGCGACTGCACCGACTCCGACCGCCAGACCGCGACGCGGCACATGCACGCCGTCAGGTCCGCTCCGCAGCAAACTCATCCCCAGGTCCCCACCATCGTGTGTCGTTACCGTGGAAACGGGTGATCATGTGACACGATCGACCCCCACGACTGTGAGTCAGCATACAGGTGCGGTCCTGGTGGCCGCTGACCTAATCGCGCGAACGGTCAGCATCCTCCGCGTTCTGCATCTTCACGACGATGCGGTCGGCTATCTCGTCGACGAGGTCGTCGAGTTCCCGGCGCAGGTAGTCGCGGGTGACGGTGTCGCCGACAGCCAGTCGGACTGCGGCGAGTTCACGTGCGAGGAACTCGGTGTCGTCCTTGGTCTGCGCGGCCCGTCTGCGGTCCTCGTCGAGCGAGATGCGGTCTCGATTCTCCTGCCGGTTCTGAGCGAGAAGGATCAGCGGTGCCGCGTACGCGGCCTGCGTCGAGAACGCCAGGTTCAGCAGAATGAACGGGTACGGATCCCATTCGAACGCGAAGACCCCGATGTTCAAGAAGATCCAGACGATCACGATCACGGTCTGAATCAGCAGGTAGCGGCCGGTGCCGAGGAATCTCGCGACACGTTCGGCGTACACGCCGACGACATCGGAATCCAGATTGAAGCGGAAACGGCTGTGAGTCTCGGCCGGTGTGTCGATCTGACGAGGGCTCACTGGGCCTGCCCTTCTGGATCGTTGTCACGCCAGTCTGCGGGAAGCAGTGCGTCGAGGAGGTCGTCGACGGCGACCGCGCCCAAGAGATGTGAGGCGTCGTCGACCACCGGCGCCGACACCAGATTGTATGTGGCGAAGAAGCGGGTCATCGTCTCCAGGGAGTCGCCGGGGTGCAGGCGGGGCATCTCCGTGTCGAGGATGCCGCCGATCAAGTTCGCGGGTGGTTCGCGCAACAGGCGTTGCGTGTGCACACAACCGAGGAACTTGCCGGTCGGGGTGTTCGTCGGTGGTCGGACGACGAACACCATGCTTGCGGCCGCCGAATTGATGTCGGGGTCGCGGACGCGGGCCAACGCCTCCGACACCGTCGCGTTCGCCGTCAGGATCAGCGGTTCGGGGGTCATCACGCCACCGGCGGTGTCGGGGGAGTGCTGAAGCAGTCGGCGCACCGACTCGGACTCCTCGGGGTCCATCTGGGACAGCAGTGCCTCGGCCTCGGACACGGGCAGGTCGGCGACGAGGTCGGCCACGTCGTCGGGGTCCATCGCCTCGAGGACGTCGCCGGCGCGTTCGGGTTTGAGGCTGGCGAGGACTTCACTCTGATCATCGGTCGACATCTCCTGCAGGACGTCTGCGAGGCGTTCGTTGTCCAAGGCGGCCGCGATCTCGTTGCGTCGCTTGTCCGGGAGCTCGCGCAACGCGTTCGCGACGTCGGCAGCGCGCATCTTCTCGAACTGGATGAGGGCGCGTTCCACGCCCTGACCGGGCCTGGCCAGTTCGAGCCGGGTCATGCCGACGATGTGCCGCCAGTCGATGACGGCTGTCTCGCCGCGTCGCCTGAACCCCTTGCGCATGGAACGGACCGCCACGCGAGAGACCATCCAGTCGCGGTTGCGGTTCCGTTCGATCCCGATGTCGGTGACGGTCAGATCCACGTCGTGAAGGTCGGGATGGTCGGGGTCGTCGGTCCGGACGCGGCTGTCGAGGACCTGCCCGACGGCCAGGGCCTCGTTCGGCCGCATGCTGAGTTTGCGCAGGTTGACGTGACCTGTCGTCAGGGTCACGGCGTCCGGTTCGATGCTTGTCACCCGCAACATCGGAACGAAGATTCGGCGGCGAGTGGTCAGTTCGACGGCCAGCCCGAGCGCACGAGGCTGTTGACCGGGCAGATGCATGGATATGACGACGTCGCGCACGCGGCCGATCGATTCACCATCCGGGCCGAGGACTGCGAGGCCGACTAGTCTGGCAACGAAGACCTTCTGGGGGTGCGTCATGCACACAAGCCTAGAAGGAACTGCGCACCAGCACAGTCGAGGAGGACTCACATGACCGGCCCGATGCGTCAGACGCCCGGATTGCCGACCCCGCCGAAGGGGTGGCCCGTAGGTTCGTACGACACCTACGAACAGGCTCAGCGCGCCGTCGACTATCTCTCCGACAACGAGTTCCAGGTGGAGAACCTGACGATCGTCGGTGTGGATCTTATGCAGGTCGAGCGGGTTCTGGGCCGTCTGAACTGGGGAAAGGTCGTCACCGGCGGACTGGTGTCGGGTGCGTGGCTCGGATTGTTCTTCGGCGCGCTGGTCGGCTTCTTCTCGCAGGGCGACAACGGCTGGACGCCGATCTTGTTCGGCGTGATCGCCGGCATGGTGTTCGGTCTGATCTCCGCGTCGATTCCGTACGCGGCGAGTCGTGGGCAGCGGGACTTCACTTCGACAATGCAGCTCGTGGCGGGCCGCTATGACGTCCTCTGCGACCCGAAGAAGGCAGAGCAGGCGCGCGACATGCTGGCAAGGCTCGCGATCTAGGACACCGCCGCGGTCGTGACCTGGCCGCTCACGACACGTCGACCGATGTGCGATGTGTCACTACCCCGTGCGATACCCTAAGGCGCACATCGGCTTTCAAAGCTGATTCTCAGGTGCGCGCACCTCGTGGTGTCACGAGGAGGTAGGAGGGTTTGCGGGACATGCGACCAGAGGAATCCTCCGGGGTCCGATTCGGTGGTCCACCACCGCGTCGTCGACGTCGGATGCGAACCAGGATGGGGGTCGCGTGTGTCGCGGCCGCCGCAGCGGTGACGCCGTTGCTCGCCGCGTGCGGCTCCGACTACGAGGCCGGCGTCATCAACATCTACGCTCCGGCAGACGGCTTCGACTTCATCAGTGAAGTGGCCGCCACGTGCAGCGCCGACTCGGGCGGCGAGTACCGCATCGAGCCGCACATGCTTCCCAAGGAAGCGGACATGCAGCGCCTCCAGTTGGCGCGACGCCTCGCGGGCAACGACTCGGGAATCGACCTGATGGCGATGGACGTCGTGTGGACCGCGGAGTTCGCCGACGCGGGATGGGCGGTTCCCGTGCCCGAAGAGATGACGGCCGACATCCGCGACCGCAACCTCGCCGGACCGCTCGCCACCGCGGAGTGGCAGGGTGTGTCGGACTCCGGCAAGCGGTTGTACGCGCTTCCGATCTGGGCCAACACCCAGCTCCTGTGGTTCCGGCCAGACGTCATGAAGGACACCTTCGGCGCCAAGCGGAAGGCCCCGACCACATGGCAGGGCATGCTCGACGACGCGGCCGAGATCGGCGCCAACGGCGGACCCACCCAGATCCTTCTGCAGGCCAAGCAGTACGAGGGCCTGATGGTGTGGTTCAACTCGCTCGTCCAGTCGGCAGGCGGCCAGATCCTCGACCCGGACGATCCGACGAAGGTCACGCTCACCGACACCCCCGAGCATCGAGCCGCGACGATCAAGGCGCTCACCACGATGCGCGACGTCGCCACCGCCAAGGGCGCCGACCCGTCGATCTCGAACTCGGACGAGGGCACAGCGCGTACCGGCATGGAAGCGGGCGACGGCGCCTTCGAGATCAACTGGCCGTTCGTCTTCGCAGGCATCCGTGAGAACGGAAGCAAGGGCGAGGCGAAGATCATGGGCGACACGATCACTCAGTTCGCCGACATCATCGCCGCTACCTCGGACGACCCGACCAACCCGGACATCGAGAAGGTCAACAACGTGGTCCGGAAGCGCTTCGATTTCGCCGCATTCCCCGGTATCGAGAAGGGACTCCAGGCGAAGGCGACACCCGGCGGCCTGAACATCGCGGTCGCATCGACCTCCAAGCAGCACGATCTCGCCTTCAAGGCCGCAAGTTGCCTGACGTCGGAGGACGCGCAGAAGATCTACGCGATCCGGGGCGGTACCCCGCCGACTCTGTCGTCGCTGTACGACGATCCGGACTTCAAGATCGCGTACCCGATGGGCGACCTGATCCGTGAGCAGCTCGACGAGGGCGCCGCGCCGCGTCCGGCGACGCCGCGCTACCAGGACATGTCGACGGCCATCACCGCGACGCTGAGCCCGGTGGGTCAGTGGGATCCCGAGAGCAAGGCCGATGAGTTGGCGAAGGTCGCTCAAGCCGCCATCGACGGAGAGGGGATCGTCCCGTGACCGACGACGACAACACTCACGGCCAGAACGCGGGCGGTTTGACGCCGCACGGAGACGGCCCGGACATGACGCCGGGGCGTCATGCCAGGCCCGAGGACCGCGTTCCAGAGCGACCCGTCGAACAGACCGGTCCCATTCCGACCGTGCACTCGGACGAGTGGGTGGCGCCCGGTGAACCGCCGGTCGAAACGGCTCAGACACACACCGTGACTCCGACCCCGCGAGAGCCCGCGAGCGACGTGCTGCCCCCGATGGAAGTCCGCCAGTCGCCTGACTCGTTCGGCTACGCGCCTCCCACGCCCGAACCGGAACCGGCGCCCGACACGGTGGTTCCCGAGCCGGGTCGAGCGGTGCTGGAGAAGGAGCCGCCCGCACCCGTTCTCGAGAAGCCCGCGGCGTTCGCGCCGGCGCCGGAGCGACACCGGGCGCCGGTTCCGGCAGGTGGATCGATGTCGATGTCGGACATCCTTGATGAGCATCCCGCTCCGCCGGCTCCGGCCGCGACGGCGACGGCGACCAAGGTCAAGACCACAGCGACCGGTCGTCGTTCGTCAGAGCGTCGCCTCGCACTGATCCTCGCCGGACCAGCCGCGCTGGTGATGCTGATCGTGACCGGATACCCGATCGTCTACTCGTTCTGGCTGTCGTTGACGTCGGCGAACCTGCGTGAGCCCGGCAACGAGAAGTTCGTCGGTCTCGACAACTACGCGACCGTCTTGAGCAGCAACTACTGGTGGACCGCACTCTGGGTGACGCTCTACATCACGGTCATCTCGGTGATCATCGAGTTCGTGCTCGGCATGGCGATCGCCCTGGTGATGCACCGTGCGATGTTCGGCAGGGGACTGGTCCGCACCGTCGTCCTGGTGCCGTACGGCATCGTCACCGTCGCTGCCGCGATCTCGTGGAAGTACGCGTGGACGCCCGGCACGGGTTATCTCGTGAACCTGCTGCCGGACGGGTCGACGCCGCTCACCGAGCAGTGGTCGGCACTGTCGGTGATCATCCTCGCCGAGGTGTGGAAGACCACGCCGTTCATGGCGCTGCTGCTCCTAGCGGGCCTCGCCCTGGTGCCCGACGACCTGCTCAAGGCCGCCCAGATGGACGGCGCCGGTCCGTGGACCAGGCTGATCAAGGTGATCCTGCCTCTGATGAAGCCAGCGATCCTCGTCGCGCTGCTGTTCCGCACCCTCGACGCGTTCCGCGTGTTCGACAACATATACGTGTTGACCTCGGGCAATCACGAGACCGGTTCGGTGTCGATGCTCGGGTACAACAACTTGTTCAAAGCGTTCAACCTCGGCATCGGGTCGGCGATCAGCGTGCTGATCTTCCTGTGTGTCGCACTGATCGCGGTTGTGTTCATCAAGGGGTTCGGCGCTTCGGCCCCGGGTTCCGACGACGAGGGGAGGTAGCGCGAGAATGAATGCTCTCAATCGTCGCCGCGCCGGATGGGTGATCGCGAACACGCTGGTCGTGTTGTACGCGGTGATTCCGCTGTGGTGGATCGTCAGTCTGTCGTTCAAGAGCACGGGAACCGTCACCGACGGCAACTTCATTCCGACCTCGTGGACGCTCGACAACTACCGCAACATCTTCGACACGAGTTTCTTCACGTCGAGTCTCATCAACTCGATCGGCATCGGCCTCATCGCCACGCTGATCGCTGTCGTCCTCGGCACGATGGCCGCGTACGCCATCGCGCGCCTGGAGTTCCCCGGCAAGAAGGTGCTCGTCGGCGCCGCACTCCTCATCGCGATGTTCCCGCAGATCTCGCTGGTGACGCCGCTGTTCAACATCGAGCGTCGCCTCGGCCTGTTCGACACCTGGCCGGGCCTGATTCTGCCGTACGTCGCGTTTGCACTGCCACTGGCCATCTACATCCTGTCGGCGTTCTTCCGCGAGATCCCGTGGGAGCTGGAGAAGGCCGCCCAAATGGACGGTGCGACCCCTGCCCAGGCATTCCGTCGGGTGATCCTGCCCCTCGCGACGCCCGGCGTCGTGACCGCAGCGATCCTCGTGTTCGTGTTCGCCTGGAACGACCTGCTCCTGGCGCTGTCGTTGACGTCGACCGAACGGGCACAGACCGCGCCCGTCGCGATCGCCAACTTCACCGGTGTCAGTCAGTTCGAGGAACCCACTGGCGCCATCGCGGCCGCGGCCGTTGTCATCACCATTCCGATCATCATCTTCGTGCTCTTCTTCCAACGCCGTATCGTGGCCGGGCTCACCTCCGGCGCCGTGAAGGGATAACCCATGGCCGACATCGTTCTGGACAACGTTTCCAAGCAGTACCCGGACGGCTCGATCGCCGTGCACGGCATCGACCTGCAGATCAACGACGGCGAGTTCATCATCCTGGTGGGACCGTCAGGTTGCGGGAAGTCGACGACGCTCAACATGATCGCCGGTCTCGAGGACATCACCGGCGGTGAGCTCCGCATCGGCGGGCAGCGGATGAACGAGACCGCCCCGAAAGACCGAGACATCGCGATGGTGTTCCAGAGCTACGCGCTGTACCCGCACCTCACCGTGCGCGGCAACATCGCGTTCCCGCTGACGCTGGCGAAGGCGCCGAAGGAGGAGATCGACGCCAAGGTGAACGAGGCGGCACGAATCCTAGACCTCACCGAGTTCCTCGACAAGAAGCCGGGCAACCTGTCCGGCGGCCAGCGGCAGCGCGTCGCGATGGGCCGTGCCATCGTGCGATCGCCGAAGGCGTTTCTCATGGACGAGCCGCTGTCGAACCTCGACGCGAAGCTGCGCGTGCAGATGCGCACCGAGATCGCGAGTCTGCAGGCCCGACTCGGCACGACCACCGTGTATGTGACACACGATCAGACCGAGGCCATGACCCTCGGTGACCGCGTCGTCGTCATGAGCAACGGCTACGTCCAGCAGGTCGGTGCTCCTCAGGAGCTGTACGACCGTCCCGCGAACCTGTTCGTCGCAGGCTTCATCGGTTCGCCCGCGATGAACTTCATCCCGGGTCGGCTGTCGGGCACCGGTGCCGACACCGCCATCGGACGCATCGAACTGCCTGATCACGCTGAAGTGACTGCGCGTGCGCGACAGGCGGGCAGTAACGGTGAAGTGCTCCTCGGCATTCGTCCGGAGCATCTCGTCGACGCCAGCCTCACCCATCCCGCCGAACTGGCGAACTTCCTTCCGTTCGACATCACTGTCGACCTGGTGGAATCGATGGGCTCGGACAAGTACGTGTACTTCAGCCTGAACGCTCCGGACACGGCGAACGCCGTCCTGTCGCAACTGGCCGAAGAACTCGGTTCGACGACGGCCGGTGGACAGAAGGTCGCACGTCTTGCGCCGTACACGCAGGCGGTTCGCGGCGGCGCTCTGCGCCTCGCCCTGAACATCGAACGACTCCACGTGTTCGACACGGCGAGCGGCGTGACCCTCCGCTGATCCCGAAATCTTTCGGTTCCTCGAGCGCAGTCGAGAGGCCTCGCCCCACCCGTGATTCACTGGTGGGGTGAGTTCTTCTTCGGGGTCGGTCGCCGATCGGGTGGTGGCGCACGTGTCCAGCAGTGTCGGTTCGGAACCGCAACGGGCGTCGGTCACCTTCCTCGGCGTCGAGCCGATCGATGTTCTCCGTTTTGTCGACGGCGAAGACCTGGTTTTCGTGACTGTCGGTTGTTCTCGCCATCCGATGCACGATCCGAACGACTTCGCGCCTGATCCAGTCCGAGGACCGAGGGCGGAGGCGATCGTCCGAATGAACGCGGTGTCGGCGCTTCCCGGCCTCCACAAGTCTCTTGCCATGCTCGCGGCGGCGCCTGCCGTCGAAGGGCTGATTCTGGCCGAGGATTCGCTCGTCGACCTGCAGGAACCGCTGTGGGCGGGAGCGATTTGCTCCGCATTCCTCCTGACCGCCGACGATGTGATCGCCGACCTCCCGCTCGACGACCCCGCCGAACCGGTCCACTTCCTGCGCGCTGTTCCGATCACGGCGAACGAAGCGGCATGGGTCCGTCTCAAGGGCGCGGATGCTCTGCGAGACGCCTGGGCGGAAGCGGGGGTCGACATCGCCGACCCCACCCGCTCCGCCGTCACTCCGTCCTGACACCCGTCCTAGACGACCTGGCAGAAAAGTAACACCGGGGTGCGTTTCGTACACCACCCTTATGTGACTTTTGCGGCACAACGTTCATACCGCGGTGGCAAGGGCCTGGTCGGCGTGAGTCAGAGCCAGTGGCTCTTGCGGAGAAGGCGCCAGACGAAGATGCAGACGGTGACGATGAACAGCAGGACGATCGGGTAGCTGTACTCCCAATGCAGCTCCGGCATGAAGTCGAAGTTCATGCCGTAGATGCCTGCGACGGCGGTGGGGACCGCGGCGATCGCCGCCCACGACGAGATCTTGCGCATGTCGCTGTTCTGCTGGATGCCGACCTTCGTGGCGGCGGCGTTGAGCAGCGTGGTGAGGCGCTCGTCGTACTCGGCGATCAGGTCGGTCGCGGTGGTGAGGTGATCGGCCACGTCGCGGAAATGACGTCGGATCTCCTTCTCGTCCGACGACAGGTTGTTCTGCTCGAACCGGATCGGGGATACGTCGAGAGTGTCCTTGTGCCCGGACAGTCTCGCCATCGGAATCCCCAACGGAAACACCGCCCGACGGAGCTCGAGCACCTCGCGCTTGAACAGGTAGACGACGTTGATGTCCAGATTGTTGGCCGATGACGAGAACACCCGCTCCTCGATCTCGTCGACGTCCGACTCCATCTCCGAGGCGACTGCGAGGTAACTGTCGACCACCCGGTCGGCCACAGCGTGGACGACGGCGGCCGGGCCGAGCTTCAGATGGTCCGGCTGATGCTCGAGGCGTTGTCGGACGCCGGTGAGATGCGTGTGATCGCCGTGGCGGACGGTGATGACGAAGTCGCGGCTCGCGAGCACCATGATCTCGCCGGACTCGACGATGTCGTTCGCCACCTCGATGGATTCGTGCTCCACGTAGCTGATCGAGCGCAACACCAGGAAGACGGTGTCGTCGTACAACTCGAGCTTGGGGCGCTGATGTGCGTGGACGGCGTCCTCGACCATGAGCGGGTGCAGTCCGAACGCTTCGGCGACATCGTTCATCTGGCGCTCGTCCGGCTCGTGCAGACCGAGCCACACGAAGCCCTTGCCTGCTTCGCGCACCACGGACAGGGCGTGACGGAAGTCCTGCGAACAGTCCTGCCGGACACCGTCGACGTAGACGCCGCAGTCGACGACCGCGCGCGCAGCAGGGACTGGCGGCGTCACCGGCCCGGGCCGTCCCGGACCCCGACTGCCGGGCTGCAACATACGAGGCATCGAAGGCACTCGGGTGATGATACCGACGCGAGGTGCTCTTCGCCTTTACACTCAGTCAGTGTTCGATGTCTCTGTTTACACCGCTACGGCGATCACTCTGATCGTCATCATGGACCCGCCGGGTCAGGTCCCCGTGTTCCTGTCGCTGGTCGGCAGGCGGGACGAGGCGTACCGGCGGCGGGCGGCCTGGCAGGCGCCGCTGGTGTCGCTGTTCGTGGTGTCGGTGTTCGCCGTCGGCGGCAAGGCCATCCTGGGCTACCTCCACATCGGGATCCCCGCGCTGCAGGGAGCGGGCGGACTGCTTCTGCTGCTCGTCGCGCTTCAGCTTCTGACCGGCACCGGCGAACCGCCGACCGGAAAAGCGACCGAGGACGTCAACGTCGCGATCGTTCCGCTGGGAACTCCGTTGCTCGCGGGTCCGGGCACCATCGCGGCGGTGATCGTCGCGGTGAGTGAAGGGCACGGCGACGCCGGGGCATACCTCGCGATCGCCGCAGCCATCGTCACCGCGCACGCGGTGGTGTGCCTGGCGTTGCTCTACTCGACGACGGTGGTCCGAGTCCTCAAGATCAGCGGCATCACGCTCCTCGCGAAGATCGCAGGTCTCCTGCTTGCGGCCATCGCCGTCCAACTGATCGCGACGTCGGTGATCGGCTTCGCCGCCACCGGGTGAACGTCGACTAACGTTGGCTGCGATGCGCACTCAACGACGAATCCTGACGGCTCTCCTGTCGAGCGTTCTCGCAGCCGTCCTGCTCACCGCGTGCTCCGATGAGGAGACAGCGTTTGTCGTCGGGCACGACGGAACTCCGGAGATGCAGGTCGCGGCGGCGGTGTACGCCGGTGCACTCGCTCGGACCGGCGTCGCGGTGGACTCCCGCGACCGAGGAGAGTCGCAGCCGCGGCTCCTCGACGCCGTCGCATCGGGCGACCTCGGCCTTTTCCCCGCATTCACCGGCAGCCTCCTGGAAGAACTGACTCCGAAGCCGACCGCGGTGACGTCGGAGGACGTGCTCGCCGATGTGAACCGATCACTTCCACAGCAGGTGTCCATCGGCGACCCGGCACTGGTGAGCAACCGATGGCAGGTGCTCGCGCGGACTGACGACATCGAACGCCGGGGAGTGAAAGACCTTGCCGATTGTGGTCGTTTCGGCCGTGAAGACGCGGCACTGGTGGTGACGGCCAACCCGCCGGTCTCGGTGCGGGAGGCCGTCGCGCCTTGTCACACGTTGGCGGTGGCTTCCGTCGGCTCCGCGGACGAATTGGTGGCCAAGGTGCGGGCGGGCGGTGCGTTCGGTCTGACGACGGCCATCGACCTCGCCACCGTGGAGGACCTCACCGACGTGCAGGCGATTCCCTCGAAGGGCGCCCCGATCGCACAGGATCTCGTACCGGTGTTCGCGAGTGGTCTTCTGGGGAAGCCACAGCTCAAAGCGCTGAGCAGAGTGGCCGGTGAACTGACGACCGCGGACCTCGCGCAGATGGTGCGCGAGGTCCGCGGTGGATCGTCTCCGCGTGCGGTCGCCGGCCAATGGCTGGCGACGCACAGCGTGTGATTTCTACTTCGTGAGCTTGGCCAGGCCCCAGCCGGTGAGCCGGGCGCTGATGCCCTGGTACTTCGAGGCGACCAGTCGAACGCTCAAGTCGAGGATCTTGGCGTCGGCGCCGACGAGCACACGGGCCTGATTGCGCTCGACACCCTTGATGATGACCGCCGCGGCCTTCTCCGACGTCATGCGCGCGAGATACTTGTCGAACAGTTCCGCGGTGGCCTTCTGATCGTGGTCGCCCGACGTGGTCGCGTTGCGGGCGATCGCCGTCTTGATGCCGCCCGGGTGCACACAGGTCACCTTGACCGGGTGCTTCGCGATGATCATCTCCTGGTTGAGCGCCTCGGTGAAGCCGCGAACCGCGAACTTCGCCGAGTTGTAGGCAGCCTGACCGGGTTCGGACAGCAGACCGAAGAGCGACGACGTGTTGACGATGTGGCCGTCGCCCGACGCGATGATGTAGGGCAGGAACGCCTTGGTGCCGTTGACGACGCCCCAGTAGTCGATGTCCATGACACGCTCGATGTCCTTGAACTCCGTGTGCTCCACCTCGCCGTGATGGGCGATGCCTGCGTTGTTGAAGATGACGTTCACGGTGCCGAAGTGTGCGGCGACCGTGTCGGCGTAGGTGAGGACCGCTTCGCGCTCGGCGACGTTCAGGAGCTGCGAGTGCACCTCGGCGCCCGCGTCCTTGACGAGACGCTCGGTCTCGGCGAGTCCGGCGGGGTCGACGTCGGAGATGGCGATCTTGGCGCCGCGCTTGGCGAGCTGCACGGCCAGGTCGCGGCCCATGCCCGATCCTGCGCCGGTGATGACGATGACCTTGTTGCGGAAGTCTTTCACTGATGTCTCGATTCGAGTCGTAGGAAGTAGGTCGGTCAGGCGCCGGTCGCGGCGGCCTCGGCGGTCTCGACGCGCGGAGCCGACGTCACGTCGTACGCCGCGATGTCGAACTCGCGGGTCTTGTTCCGGAAGGTGAACGTGAAGCCCGGCCACAGCGAGGTGACGTTGCCGTTGACGTCCTTGTACCAGGATGCGCAGCCGCCGTTGACCCACACGCTGGTGCGCATGGTCTTCTGCAGATCGGCGTTGTACCGGTCCTGTGCCTCCTTCTTGACGTCGGTGCGGATGACGCCCGCGGCCGTCGTCTTGCGGACGTAGTCGACGAGGTAATTGAGCTGCGACTCGATCATGTAGACCATCGAGGTGTGGCCGAGGCCGGTCGACGGTCCGACCAACAGCATCAGGTTGGGGAAGCCGTGGACGAACGACCCCTTGTAGCCCTGCATGCCGTCCTTCTCCCAGACCTGCGCGAGGCTCTTGCCGCCGACACCGCGGATGGTGGCGAAAGCGGGGGAGTCGGTGACGTGGAATCCGGTGGCGACCACGATCACGTCGACGTCGCGGACGGTGCCGTCTTTCGTGACGATGCCGGTCTTGGTGACCTTGTCGATCCCGTCGGTGACGAGGCTGACGTTCGGCCGGTCGAGCGTCGGGTACCAGTCGTTCGACTTCAGGATCCGCTTGCAGCCGACGGCGAACTCCGGCGTGACCGCTTCACGGAGCTTCGGGTCGCGGATGCCGCGGAAGATGTTGCCCTTGCAGATCAACTCGACGGGCTTGAGGGCCTTCGGCGCCCACGTCATGCCTGCGGCGACGGTCTCGCTCGCGGTGTAGATGGTGCCGCGGATGGCCGACTGCAGGCCGGGGACGTTCTTGAACGCCCAGTTCTCGACGGGCAGATACGGGCGCTCATTGCGGGGGATGATCCACGGCGCGGTGCGCTGGTACACGTCGAGCTGCCCAGCGATCTTGCCGAGCTGGGGGACCACCTGGATGGCCGACGCGCCGGTGCCGATGACGGCGATGCGCTTGCCCGCGAAGTCGTAGTCCTCGTCCCACTGCGCGGTGTGGACGATCTTGCCGCCGAAGCTCTTGAGGCCGTCGATGTCGGGGAGGTTGGGCTCGCACAGCGGGCCGATGCCGCCGACCATGGTGCGTGCGCGGACGGTGATCTTCTTGCCGTTGCGCTTGCCCTGGATGATCCAGCGCGCTTCGTCCTCGTTCCAATCGGCGCCCGTGACGTCGGTTCCGAACCAGGCCTTGTCGGCGATCTTGTGCTCGTCGGCGACCGCGTTGATGTAGCGGTGGATCTCCGGCTGGTGCGAGTACGACCGCGTCCAGCCGGGGTTCTGGGCGAACGAGTACGAGTACAGGTGCGACGGCACGTCGCAGGCGGCGCCGGGGTACACGTTGTCGCGCCACGTTCCGCCGAAGTCGCTGCCGCGGTCGAGGACCACGTAGTCGTCGGAGCCGGCCTGCGCGAGCTTGATCGCTGCACCGAGGCCGGAGAAGCCTGCGCCGACGATCGCGATCTCTACATCATGCGTTGTCATGGTCACCACCATAGGGCGGTGTTGAATCGGAGTCAATAGCCAATTGAATCTTGGTCAACAGTCGCCTAGGGTCGAGGGCATGACCGCATCGAGGACACGTATGAGCCCGGACGCCCGGCGTCGTCAGTTCATCGATCTCGGCGTTCAGATGGCACGCGAGCAACCGTTGGACACGGTCACGATCGAGGCAGTCGCCGATGCGGCAGGCGTGTCGAAAGGCCTGCTCTTCCACTATTTCGAGTCGAAGGCAGACTTCCATCTCGCGGTGGTTCGCGAACAGGCGCAGGAGATGATCGACCGCACCGCGCCACGCGAAGACCTGACCGATCCGATCGAGATGCTCCAAGCGTCGGTCACCGCGTACGTCGACTACGTCACCGACATCGGCCAGGGTTTCATCGGTGTCATCCGCGGGTCGGGCAACTCGATCGCAGGCATCCGGGACGTCGCCGAGAGCACACGCCAGGTGATGTCCGAGCGGATTCTGACCCACGCTCCGGCCCTGGGCATCGAGCGGACTCCGGCGATCGAACTTGCCGTCGCAGGCTGGATCGCCTACGTCGAGGAGATGCTCGTCCGCTGGCTTGCCGACCCCGTCGTCGACCGCGAGACGCTGATCGCGATGTTCGTCGGAGCGCTGCCTGCCCTCGCCGGCATGACCGCGATGGTGGCGTCGGCCTAGGCCTGCTTCATCTCGCCCCACCTGCCTCAACTGCACTCACCTGCCTGAGCGCAGGCAGGTAGGACGCAATGAAGCAGGTAGGAGCGAGCTGAGGCAGGTAGGTGCCGCATGAGACTGCGGTGCGTCGGTGCGCCCCTCGACTGCGCTCGGGGATCAGAGGGGAGCGCTCGGGGACCTGAGGGGAGCGTCGGAAACGACAACGCCCGACCCGTCGAGAGACGGGTCGGGCGTTGGGTCGATCAGGCTTACTCGAAGGCCTTGTCGATGATCTCTGCCTGCTCGACGGCGTGCACCTTGCTCGAGCCCGACGACGGGGCCGACATCGGACGCCGCGAGATGCGGCGCAGACCCGACAGCAGCTCGGGAAGGAGCTCGGGCAGCCAGAGACCGAGGAACGGCCACGGGCCCTGATTGGCGGGCTCTTCCTGGACCCACACGAAGTCGTTCGCGTTCGGGTACTGCTCCAGGGTGCGGGCCAGTCGGCGGTGAGGCACCGGGTACAGCTGCTCGACGCGGACGATCGCGACGTCGTCGCGGCCGTCCTTCTCGGCGCGGGCGGCGAGTTCGTAGTAGAGCTTGCCGCTCACGAGCTGCACGCGCCGCACCTTCGAGCGGTCGCCGCCGTTTTTGGCGAAGCGCGGGTCATCGATCACCGACTGGAACTTGCCGTCGGTGAAGTCCTCGATCGGGGAGACCGCGGCCTTGTTGCGCAGCATCGACTTCGGCGTGAACACGACCAGCGGACGGCTGATGCCGTCGTGGACGTGGCGACGCAGGAGGTGGAAATAGCTGGCGGGCGTCGACGGCAGCGCGACGGTCATCGAACCCTCGGCACAGAGCTGCAGGAAGCGCTCGATACGACCCGACGTGTGGTCCGGGCCCTGGCCCTCGTGGCCGTGCGGCAGCAGCAGCACGACATCGGACCGCTGGCCCCACTTGGCCTCGCCGGAGCTGATGAACTCGTCGATGATCGACTGCGCGCCGTTGACGAAGTCGCCGAACTGCGCCTCCCACAGGACGAGGGCGTCCGGGTTCGCGACGGCGTAGCCGTACTCGAAGCCGAGGACTGCGTATTCCGACAGCGGGGAGTCGTACACGAGGAAACGGCCGGGGCCGTCCACGCCGAGGTGGTTCAGCGGCGTGTACTCCGAGCCGTTGTCCCGGTCGATGAGGACCGAGTGACGCTGCGTGAAGGTGCCGCGCCGCGAGTCCTGGCCGGACAGGCGGACGGTGGTGCCCTCCTGCACGAGCGAACCGAACGCCATCAACTCGGCGAACGACCAGTCGACGTCACCCTTGGTCGGCATCTCGTGGCGACGCTTGATGACGGGCTTGACGCGCGGGTGCGGAGTGAAGTCCTCGGGCAGATTGACGAACGCGTCGCCGATCTGCTGGAGGCGCTCCTGCGGCACCGACGTCACGAGCTTGGTGCGGAGCTTCTGGTCGCCCTCGACGGACGGCGACGCCTCCGGAGTGAAGCGCTCGAGCTCCTTGACCTCGACGAACACTCGCTCCAGCTGGCCCTGGTAGTCGCGCAGCGCGTCCTCGGCCTCCTTCGTCGAGATGTCGCCACGGCCGATGAGAGCTTCGGTGTAGCTCTTGCGCACACCGCGGATGTTGTCGATCACGTCGTACATCGCGGGCTGCGTCATCGACGGGTCGTCGCCCTCGTTGTGGCCGCGGCGGCGGTAGCAGACGAGGTCGATGACGACGTCGCGGTTGAACGCCTCGCGGTAGTCGACAGCCAGCTTGGCGGCCCAGACGCAGGCCTCCGGGTCGTCGCCGTTCACGTGGAAGACCGGCGCACCGATCATCTTCGCGACATCGGTGCAGTACTGCGTGGAGCGCGAGTACTCCGGTGCGGTGGTGAAGCCGACCTGGTTGTTGACCACGATGTGGACGGTGCCGCCGGTGCGGTAGCCGTTCAGCATCGACATGTTCAAGGTCTCGGGCACCACGCCCTGGCCGGCGAAAGCGGCGTCGCCGTGCAGCATCAGAGGCAGGATGGCGAAGTTGTGGTCTTCGCCGAGCAGGTCCTGCTTCGCGCGGACGATGCCTTCGAGCACAGGGTCGACGGCTTCGAGGTGACTGGGGTTGGCGGTCAGCGAGACGTTGATCTCGTTGTCGCCGAACATCTGGTAGTACTTGCCCTCGGCGCCGAGGTGGTACTTCACGTCGCCCGAGCCGTGCGACTGCGCCTCGCCGAGGTTGCCCTCGAACTCGGTGAAGATCTTCGAGTACGGCTTGCCGACGATGTTCGCCAGGACGTTCAGGCGACCGCGGTGCGGCATGCCGATGACGACTTCCTGCACGTTGTGGTCGGCGGAGCGGTCGATGACGGCGTCCATCATCGGGATGACGGTCTCGGCGCCTTCGAGAGAGAAGCGCTTCTGGCCGACGTACTTGGTCGCGAGGAACGTCTCGAACGCCTCTGCGGCGTTGAGCTTGCTCAGGATGTACTTCTGCTCGGCCACCGGCGGCTTGACGTGCTTGATCTCAACACGTTCCTGCAGCCAGCGCTGCTGCTCGGGATCGAGGATGTGCGTGTACTCGACGCCGACGTGGCGGCAGTACGCGTCGCGCAGGATCGACAGGACGTCGCGCAGCTTCATCGTGTCCTGGCCGTGGAAACCGCCGACGGTGAACGACCGGTCGAGATCCCACAGGGTCAGGTTGTACGTGAGGACGTCGAGGTCCGGGTGCGCGGCGCGCGCGTCGCTGTCCATGGCCAGCGGGTCGGTGTCGGCCATGAGGTGACCGCGGCTGCGGTAGGCGGCGATGAGCTCGAGGACGCGGGTGTTCTTGTCGACGAGGCCTGCGGGGAGGTCACGACGCCAGCGGATCGGCTCGTACGGAATGTGCAGCGACGTGAAGATCTCGTCGTAGAACGCGTCGTCGATCAGCAGGTTGTGGATCGTGCGCAGGAAGTCGCCCGACTCGGCGCCCTGGATGATCCGGTGATCGTAGGTCGAGGTGAGCGTCATCAGCTTGCCGACGCCCATGGTGGCGAGCTGCTCCTCGCTCGAGCCCTGGAACTCGGCGGGGTACTCCATCGCGCCCGCGCCGATGATCGCGCCCTGTCCCGGCATGAGACGGGGGACCGAGTGCACGGTGCCGATGGTGCCGGGGTTGGTCAGCGAGACGGTGACGCCTGCGAAGTCGGCTGCGCCGAGCTTGCCGTCACGCGCGCGTCGGACGATGTCCTCGTATGCGGCGACGAACTGGGCGAAGTCCATCGTGTCGCATTCCTTGATGGCGGCGACGACGAGAGTGCGCTGACCGTTCTTGCCCGGCAGGTCGATGGCCAGGCCCAGGTTGGTGTGCGCGGGAGTGACGACGTTCGGCTTGCCGTCGATCTCCTCGAAATGGTTGTTCATGTTCGGGAACGCCTTGATCGCCTGGACGATCGCGTAACCGAGGATGTGGGTGAAGCTGATCTTGCCGCCGCGCGTGCGAGCGAGGTGGTTGTTGACGACGATGCGGTTGTCGATCATCGCCTTGGCCGGGACGGCGCGGACGCTCGTCGCGGTCGGGATCGTCAGCGACGACGTCATGTTGCGGACGATCGCAGCGGCTGGTCCGCGGAGGATCTTCGCCTCGTCGGTCGCATCATTGCTGGCGGGCTTGGCAGTCGACGCAGCGCGGCTCGTGCCGGACGCGGCCTTGGTGGCTGCGGCCTCACGGGCGGGTGCCGGGCGGGCAGGCGCAGCGGTGCGCTCCGGCTCTGCGTCCAGGGTGACCGGCTGCTTCGGCGGGACCGGAGCGGCCTGGGCTGCGGGCGCGGCAGCGGGGGCTGCGGGCGCCTTCGGCGCTGCGACGGCAGGAGCTGCGCCGTTCGAGGGGCTGTAGTTCTTCAGCAGGTCATGCCAGCTGGGATCCACAGAGTCGGGATTGGTCAGGAATCGCTGGTACATTTCTTCGACCAGCCATTCGTTCTGTCCGAAGTCGGACTCAGAAATCGAACTGCTCACAGCGTTGTCTCGCCTCAATTCACCCAGTGCTTTGTAGTCTCGCCGACGGGTTCGTGCAGTCTTGTGGACCGCTACGCGCCAGCCAATCCTCAACCCTACGCGGACCGCGTCGCCGCCGTAGTGTTCATCGTGACGTTCGCGCTGAATACAACTTTCATGTGGCGGAAATCATACGATCTCCGGCATCCCAGAGGCGGCGGTACGGCCCGTGAGCGCCGTACAGCTCGTCGTGAGCGCCGAACTCGACGATGCGGCCGTCGTCGACCACCGCGATGGCGTCCGCCCGGGCGGCGGTGCCGAGGCGATGCGCGACGATGACGGTGGTCCGCCGCCGGGCGAGGGCAGCCCCCGCGGCGAGCACATGGGCCTCCGTCGCCTGATCGAGTGTCGCGGTCGCTTCGTCGAGCAGAACCAGATCGGGTTCGACGATCTCGGCCCGCGCGAGCGCTATCAATTGCCGTTGGCCGGACGACAGACTCCGTCCGCGCTCGCTGACGGTGAACTCCATGCCGCCGGGCAGACCGGCGATCATCGTCGCCGCGCCGACTCGACGGGCCGCGTCGGCGATCTGTTCGCGAGTCGCGTCGGGTCGCCCGTAGGCGATGTTCTCGGCGACGGTGCCCGCGAACAGATGCGGCTCCTGCGGGACCACGCCGAGCCGTGATCGGTATCGGCGCAGAGTCACGTCGCGGAGGTCGCGGCCGTCGACGGCCACGGTCCCCGACGTCGGATCGTAGAAGCGGGCGAGCAACTTGACGACAGTCGACTTGCCTGCGCCCGTCGCCCCGACGAGTGCGAGCGAGGTGCCCGCGGGAATGTGCAGGTCGACGTCGGTGAGTGCATTGCGCGACGCTTCGTCGTATGCGAAGTCGACGCCGGTCAGACGCACATCGCCGTCGAAGGCGACCGGCCCGGTGTCGGCGACGTCGACGATCGACGACCTCGTGGTCACGAGGTCGCGGATTCGGCGCAGGCCCACGGCGGCCTGTTGATAACCGTCGAACACCTGGGTCAGTTGCTGAACCGGACCGAACAGCATCGCGAGGTACAGCACGAACGCGACGAGTGTTGCCGGATGCAGGTCGCCTCGTGCGATCTGGTGCGCGCCGACTCCGACGGCGATGGCCGTCGCGAGGTCCGCGCAGAACGTGATGAACGGAAAGTAGGTCGCGACAGCTCGTTGCGACCTCATGCGTGCCGAGTACCAGGCGTCCGACCGTGCGCCGAACGCCTCCGTTGCGACGGCGGCGTGACGGTATCCGCGTGTGGTGGACAGCCCGGCGATGTTCTCTTGGAAGTCGGCGTTGACTGCGGAGATCAACTCCCGCGCCCGGGTGTACGACGTTGACGAGATCCGGCGGAACACGATCGTTGCGACGATCAGGATCGGGAAGATCGGCAGCACGGCCAGGGCCACTCGCCAATCGGTCAGGAGCAGCGCGGCGAGGACGCCCCCGAGCGTCAGGACGGACACGACCGCCGACGACATGCCGGTCTGTAAGAACCCGGACAACGCGTCGACGTCGGTCGTCATGCGCGTCATGATGCGCCCGGAGAGTTCCCGCTCGTAGTAGTCCAGACCGAGCCGCTGCAGATGGGCGTAACTGCGCACGCGCAGCGAGAACAAGACACGTTCGCCCGCTCGCGCGGCGAGGATGGTGTTCATCCGTGACGCGACCCATGAGACGGCGATCAGCCCGAGGCCGACGGCTGTGACGGCGACGATCACCCCGGTGTCGTCGGCCGCCAGCACTCGCTGCGCCAACGTCGGGAACGCCAGGCCCACCAGGGTGTCGACACCGATCGTCACCACGACGGCGGCGAGCAGCACGCGAACCGGCCGAACGATCTGTCCGAGGCCGAACTCCGGCCGTTCCCGTCGGGCGGAGTCGACGTCGACGTTCGGTTCCTCGGTGGCCGGCGGAAGTGAAGCGAGCGCATCGGCCAGGGCAGGGGACGCGGCAGCGGTGCCGAGCACTCCGGCGGCACCGGTCTGGGCGACACCGGGCCACAGGCTCTCGAGCGTCTCCGGCGCCGCGGCGGCCTCATCGTCGGTCGTCGACATCAGGCGCGAGAACTCGGGACTGCGGGTGGCCAACTCTGCGGTGGTGCCGATGTCGACGATCCGACCGTGCGAGAGGACCGCCACGCGGTCTGCGATGGACAGCGTCGACGCGCGATGCGCCAGGACCAACATCGTCGAACCCTGCTCGCGGAGACGGCCGAGGATGCGTGACTCGGTTGCGGCGTCCACAGCGGACGTGGCGTCGTCGAGCACAAGGATCGGAGTGCGCGCGTGCAACGCCCGGGCCAGCGCCACCCGCTGTCGCTGGCCACCGGACAGCGTGAGCCCTCGTTCACCGACGCGAGTGTCGTATCCGTCGGTGAACGACTCCGCGAAGTCGGCGGCCGCGGCTCGAGCGGCCTCCTCGACGGCCGGACGGTTGAGATCGGCTCGGTCACCGAGGCCGATGTTCGCCGCGATCGAGTCGGAGTACAGGAACGGTTCGTCGTCGACCGCCGCGACAGCACTGTGGAGCACATCGGGAGCGAGGTCTGACACGTCGACGCGGCTGTCGGCTCCGACGATCGTCACGGTGCCCGACTGAGGTCGGTAGACGCCGCTGAGCAGATCGGCGAGGGTCGACTTTCCCGAGCCGGGCCCACCGATCACCGCGACGCATTCGCCGGGATCGATCGTCAACGACAGCCCGTCGAGGATGCGACGACGATCGTGAGCGAACGTCACGTCGTCGAATCGGATGCCCAGCGGGCCGCTCGGAAGTGAGCCGTGCGACGAGTACGCGTCGTCACGCGGATGGTCGATCACGTCGAACACTCGCGTGGCCGACGAGGCCGCGAGCTGAGCGTTCACGACCAGGTTGGTGAGAACGCGGGCGAGTCCGGTCATGGTCGCGAGGTAGGTGGAGAACGCCAGGAAGGTGCCCGCGGTGATATCGCCGCGGGCAGTGAGCCACCCGCCGAGGCCGATGACGCCGATCGTCCCGATCTGGGGAATCGACGTCATGGTCGGTGTGAACCACGCGGCGAGGCGCGCCGCACGCAGCTTCTTCCGATACAGCCGAGTGCCGAGGTCGGCGAGCCGATCGGTTGCTCGATCCTCTTGCCCGAAGCCCTTCACCACCCGGACGCCGGTGACCGTCTCCTCCACGTGGCTCGCGACGTCGGCGGCGGCCTGTTGCGCCGACCAGGTGGCGGCGAACATCCGCTTTCGGCTGACGTACACGAGAAGGACGAGCAGCGGGATCGTCCCGACCGCCACAAGAGTGAGGACAGGGGAAAGGAACGCCATGACGGCGAACGCGAGCACCGCTTGCACCGCACCGCCGATCGCCAGCGGAGTCATCGCGAGAAGTCCTTGCACCACCTGAAGGTCGCTGATCGACCGTGACACGATCTGACCCGTCCGGATGGTGTCCCGCGAGGGGCCGTCGAGGTGCAGCAGGGTGTCGAGGATCCGCCTCCGCAGGCGGTCCTGGACCCCGACTGCAAGCGCACCCGCAGTCATCCGTCGTCCGAACTGGCAGGCGTAGCGGATCACGGCTGCCGACACGAGCGCCACGACGATCGTGCTCAGCGCGATCGCCGGGGCGCCCGGGTCTCCGGTGGCGACGTCGATCGCGGCTTTGACCAGCAGCGGGGCCGCCAGATCGACGGCGACCGCCCCGAGCGTCACGGTCAGGGTTGCGGCGGCGAGACCGCGGCGTCGAACACATTCGGCGCCGAGTGACGCGATCCAGCCGCTCAGTTGGACCCCTGTGCGGTGTCTCGCGGGCTCGATGCCAGACGCTTGCGGCGCCCCGACGACGGCGTCGCCAGGCTGCCTTCGATGACGGAGGCGCCGTCGTGCCAGAAGGTCGGTGGAGTGCCGAACGCCTCGCGTGCGTTGCGGACCACCGCGCTGCCGAGTGCGCGGTTGCCGACACCGCCGATCACGGCACCGATGCCGCCGGGCAGCACCTTGCCGAACATCACCGGGGCCTTGCCGAGGGTGAACTTCTTGACGAAGCGGTTCGTGAGCGTCTTGTTGATCGTGGCAAGATTGACTCCGGGGATTCCGGGCACATTGAGCTGCGTCATCGCGGTCTTGCCCCGGGCGCCGATCGCCTTGCCGATCAGAGCGGTGCCCTCCTCGCCCAGCGCCACGCCTAACACCAGCATCCGTCGACGCTCGGTGTCGGCGGGGCTGATCCCGTGGACCTCCGCGATCGCGAGTGCGAGCAGCGCCGACGCCTCGATGAAGAAGACGGTCTCGGCCGACATCGCGCCGATCGCGGTCACCGTGCCGACACCCGGGACGGCGGCCGCGGCGCCGACGGCGCCACCCGACGCGGTCACGGTGTTGATGTACTGTTTCTCGAGCCGCCGGATGATCTGCTCGGGGGTCTCGTCGGGGTGGCGACGTCGAATGCTCGCCACGTACTTGGTGACCGCAGGTTGCTGGAGGCGCTGCGCCTTGTCGACGAGCGTGCTCACGACGAAGCCGGATGATTTTCCACGCGGCACCTCGACGGACCCGTCGAGCTGAGCCGAAGGTGCGGGAGCGAGCTGGGGAGCGGACTGCTTCTTACCGAACATGTCGTTTCTCCGTTCTGTGCGGCAGTTGGGCCGGCGGTTCGGAGCGAACCACCTTCGTTCAACCACGTCCTGACGCCATTATTCCCGTCCGTCGGGTGTCGGTGAACGGTGATAACCTTCACTGCTGTTCCGGCCGTACCACAGGGGGAGTCAGATATGTCAGTTCCAGGCGGATCGGCTTTCAAGCCGGTCACGGACCGTCCATGGGCGGCCCTGATGGCATTGTGCATCGGCTTCTTCATGATCCTCGTGGACATGTCGATCGTGGCCGTCGCGCAGCCCCAAATCAAGGATGCGCTCGACGCGAGCGTCAGTGGAATCGTGTGGGTGACGAGCGCATACCTGCTGACGTACGCCGTGCCGCTGCTGATCGCAGGCCGGCTCGGAGACAAGATCGGACCGAAGAAGGTGTACCAGGCGGGTCTGCTGGTGTTCACCCTCGCGAGCCTCTGGTGCGGGCTGGCCGACTCGATCGGCGAGCTGATCGTCGCCCGCGGCGTGCAGGGACTGGGCGCAGCTCTCATCACGCCTCAGACGATGGCGTTGATCACGCGCATCTTCCCGCCTGAGCGTCGCGGTGCCGCGATGGGTGTCTGGGGAACCGTCGCGGGCGTCGCCACCCTCGTCGGCCCGCTGCTGGGCGGAATCCTCACGGACTCGTTCGGCTGGGAGTGGATCTTCTTCGTGAACTTGCCGGTCGGTCTGATCGGCCTGGTTCTGGCGCAGATGCTGGTGCCCGACGTCGAGACGCACGACCACAGGTTCGACTGGATCGGAGTGATCCTGTCCGCTGCGGGACTCACGGCTATCGTGTTCGGCATTCAAGAGGGTGAGAGCTACGACTGGGCCGCATGGATCTGGAGCCTGATCGGCGGCGGCATCGTCTTCATGGTGTTGTTCGTGCTGTGGGAGAGCAAGATGCGCGCCGAGCCGCTGGTGCCGCTGAGTCTTTTCCGCAACCGCAACTTCACGCTGTCGAACATCGGAATCATGTCGATGGGCTTCGCAGTCTCCGGTTCGATGATCCCGATCATGTTCTTCCTGCAGCTCGTCGGCGGGATGTCGCCCACCCGATCCGCGCTGGTCATGGTCCCGATGGCGGTCCTGACGGGCATTCTCGCGCCGATCGTCGGCCGGATCCTCGACCGGGTGCACCCCAGTCTGATCGTCGCGACCGGACTGCTCGGATATGCGATCGCCACTGCGTGGGCGGGCTTCGTGTTCCATCCGGAGACGCCGGTCTGGCTCCTGCTGCTGCCGACGATGCTCATGGGCGTCTCGAGCGCCGGCATCTGGGCGCCCCTCGCGGCGACGGCCACACGAGACCTCCCATGGCATCAGGCGGGCGCCGGTGCGGGCGTCTACAACACGACACGAGTCGTCGGGTCGGTCATCGGTTCGTCGGCGATCGGTGCGTTGATGATGTCGCGTCTCGCGGCCAACGTCCCCGGCGCGGACTTCGACCACAGTGAAGGCGGCGCGACCGGGCAACTCCCCGAGATGATCCGCGGCGGATTCGCCGACGCGATGGGCCAGTCGATCTATTTGGCCGCGGGCATGCTGGTCATCGGCTTCGTCGCGACGCTCTTCCTCAAGCGGCCCGCCCACCAGGGTGCGCCCGCCCCCGCGAAGGACTCTCTGTCAGCGTGAGGCGCGGACTTCGATCGCGTCGATGAACAGGCCTAGTGCGACTTCGAACTGGTCTTGGTCGTCGACGTCCGGGAGATGCTCCGCGACAGACGCCAGGTTGGGGAAACGATCCGGGTCCACAGACTGGTACTCGCGACTCCACGCGAGGCGGTCGGCAGCGAGATCGTCGGCCGGCAGGGTGGCGATGGCCGCCTCGAGAGCCGCGTACGAGAGAGCCACGTCGACGAGCGCGCGGTAGTACGACGCTGCCTCGGCGCCCTCGATTCCGGCGGACAGCAACGCCCCGATGACGAGGTCGGCCCCGGCGAACTCGGCCTCGCTGCGGACGGTTCGCCCCGCGACGGCCACCGCCACGTGGGGATGCGTCCGGCAGGCGTTGCGCACGCTGTGGCCGAGCACGCGGAGGGTCTCGCGCCAATCGTTCGAGGGCTCGATCGCGCTCACTGCCTCCCGGAGCAGGCGGTCGGCGAGTGCGAGGAGCAGGTCGTTCTTGTTCCGGAAATGCCGGAGCACAGCGGTGTGGTCGACGTCGAGGGCCCGGCCGAGGCTGCGGAAGGTCAGCGCGTCCGCGCCGTCGGAGTCCATGATCGCAACTGCCGCGTCGATCACCCGATCGCGTGTCAGTCGGGGGCGCGGGGCGTCTGGAGTAGTCGGCACACCGGTGATCCTACGTGCCGCGGCTGTGTCGTTTCGGTGATGTCACCGCTGTTGACAACTGTGGTGACAAGGTGGTTGCATTCGAGTCGTTCCACTCGAGCAGATCCCTCCCAAGGAGCTCACCCGTGCTCATTCGTCATCGCGCCGCAGCCGTCACTGCAACGGTCGCCGTGTCCCTCGGTCTCGTCGCAGCGCCGGCCGGCGCGGTGCCGGAGCCGGAGTCGCTCCCCGTTCTGCCGCACGTGATCTTCTACAAGACGACGACCATGGCGCCGTCGTTGACTCCCGTCGAACTCCCGAGGGTCCCCGGACGACTCGACGCGACGTATCGCTACCAGGGCAAGACGCGGACCTTCGACGACTACCTTCGTCGCACGTCCGGACGCGCGCTCGTCGTGCTCCACGACGGCAAGATCCTCGACGAGCGCTACTTCGCCGGCTACACGATGAACAGTCACTTCAACTCGTGGTCGGTCGGCAAGTCGATCACCTCGACGGCAGTCGGCATCGCGGTCGGCAAGGGCCTCATCAAATCGGTCGACGATCCGATCACGAAGTACCTCCCGGAGTTGAAGCGCTCCGGATACGACGGCGTGCCGATCAAGCACATCCTGCAGATGTCGTCCGGTCAGAGGTACGACGAGTCGAACTACGCGAACGTCACCGACGGGGCGACCGGTACCACGATCCGGATGGTGCTCGGGCAGCCGTTGATCGATCAGGCCCGCCAGTCGGTCCGGAGGATGCCGTCGGGCAAGAAGTTCAACTACGCCTCGCTCGACACGTTTGTCCTCGGCCGCCTCGTGACCAAGACCAGTGGTCAGCCGCTCGCCGCATTCGTGCAGAACAACATCTGGAAGCCGGCCGGGATGAAGAACCCGACGCCGGTCGGTGAGGACTACTACGGTTCGGCGATCGCGTACGCCTCGTATCACGCGACCACCCGCGACTTCGCGCGCTTCGGCCAGTTGTTCGTGAACGGCGGTGTGGTGAACGGTCGCCAGGTGGTGCCCGCCGCATGGGTCAAGGAAGCGACGTCAGCGCAGTCGGCGCAGGTCGCGAACGGTGAGCTGTACGACGGATCGGTGTACGGCTACGGCTACCAGTGGTGGCTCGGCGACGGTGACCGAGGCGACTTCCTGGCCGTCGGAATTCTCGGCCAATACGTGTACGTGTCGCCTCGCGACAACGTCGTGATCGCGCAGAACAGTGAGGATCTGCAGGCCGACACAAATATGGAAGAGGCGCTGCCCGCGTTCCGCGCGATGGCCGATCGGATCACTTCTCGCGACTGACCGCGTGCCGGAATCGGGAATTGTCAGACCCCGCTCGTAGTATTTCAGGCGAGTCGATCGCTGAGATCAGGAGAGGGGGAGCGGTGAGCCAGTCGATGTACGAGATGGAGCCTCTCTTCGAGCTTGATCTCCCCGAGCCCGCCCCTGCCCCGACAAGGAAGAAGGCGACGCCGAAGCGCCGAGTGGCGTCTGCTCCGCCTGCTCCGGCCGTCGATCCAGAAGTCACCTTCCTTCACACCGCCGACTGGCAGCTCGGGATGACTCGCCGCTTCCTCCCAGGCGAGTCCCAGCACACGTATGCCGCGGCCCGCGACGCCGCCGTCGTACGCATCGGTGAGGTGGCCGCGGAGACCGGCGCAGAGTTCGTCGTGGTCTGCGGTGATGTGTTCGACGATCCTCGAGTCTCCACCCGCATCATCCGCAGGACGCTTGATTCGCTCGGGGACTATCCGGTCCCCGTCTACCTGCTGCCCGGCAACCACGACCCACTCGACGCGACAAGCGTGTACACGTCGGCGGAGTTCGTGCGTGCGTGCCCGGCGAACGTCCACGTTCTCGACAAGCCGGGGGTGATCCGCATCCGCGAAGGGGTGAGCATCGTTGCGGCGCCGTGGCACACCAAACACCCGTCGTCCGATCTGATCGCCGACCAGCTGGCCGCCCTCGGACCGTCGGACGACATCCGGATCGTCGTCGGCCACGGCGGTATGGACAGCCTCAGTCCCAATCCGGATCCGTCGATCGTCGCCAGTGCAGGCGTCGACGCCGCGACCACGGAGGGGCTCGTCGACTACGTCGCCCTCGGCGACCGTCACTCTGTCACGTCCGTCGGCAAAACCGGGCGGGTCTGGTATTCGGGCGCACCAGAGGTCACGGCGTTCGACAACGTGGAGACCGAGCCCGGCCACGTGCTGCAGGTGACCCTGCGGCGAGGCGGGGAGCGGTCGATCGACGTTCAGCGGCACCGCGTCGGCCGGTGGGCGTTCCGCACGCTGACCCAGGACATGAACTCGATCGCCGACGTCGACCGGCTGCGGGCGACGCTGAGCACGATCACCGACAAGCCTCAGACCGTGGTGCAACTCGGTCTCGTCGGCACGCTGACCGTGGCGGAGAACGTCGCTCTGGACGAACTGTTCGACGAGTTCGGCGACCGATTCGCGGCGTTGACGACCTGGGATCGCGAACATCACCTCGTCGTGACGTCCGACGACGCCGATCTCGACAGCCTCGACCTGCAGGGATACGCCGCGCTGGCGGCGGCGGAGATCGCCGACAGGGCGACCGACGAACCCGAGGCGCGATCGGCGCTGTCGTTGCTCTTGCGCCTGGCGGGGAGTCGAGCGTGAGGGTCCACCGGCTGAAGGTCGTGAACTTCCGCGGCGTCGTCGAGCGGGACGTCGAGTTCGCCGACACCGGCGTCACGGTGATCGAAGGCGAGAACGAGGCGGGCAAGTCGTCGATGGTCGAGGCACTCGACCTGCTGCTGACGACGCGCGACAAGAGCAGCAAGGCGAGCGTGCGGGCCGTGCAGCCGTCCGGCCGCGACGTCGGCAGCGAAGTGACTGCCGAGATCTCTTGTGGGCCATGGCGTTTCGAGTACTTCAAACGCTTCAATAAAGCGCCTGAGACGTCTCTGACAATCCTGGAGCCGAAACCCGAACAGTTGACCGGCAGAGCGGCCCACGAGCGCGTCGAGCAGATCCTCGATGCGTCACTCGACCGCACGCTGTACCGGGCATTGAGTCTGCTGCAGTCGACTGATCCTGAGTTGGGGGCGCTGACGGACAGTTCCGCGTTGTCCAGGGCTCTCGACCGAGCGGCGGGGGACGTCGACGTGGATCAGGCCGGGGAGAGCCTGCAGACGCAAGACCTTCTCGCTGCAGTCACAGCCGAATACCAGCGTTACTTCACTGCGGCGCAGGGCAGGCCGACCGGGGAGTTGTTGGCTGCCGAGCGGGCGGCCGCCGATGCGTCGAGTGCGGTCGCGGAGCGGGAACGGATCCTCGCCACCGTTCAGGAGGCGACGGACCGACTGCCCGGTGTCGCCGCCGCCATCGCCGAATACGCGGAGTTGGAGTCCGAGCAACGCGTCGAAGTGGCCAGGCTGGCTGCCGAGGTCGCCCAAGCCGACGCTGTTGTGGAGAAGCTCGACAAGTCGAAGGCCGTCGTCGCTCAGCGGCAGGCCGAGGCAGCCGCAGCCGCGAAGGCGGTCGCCGAACGCAAAGACCTTCGCGCGCGTCTCGGACAGGCGGAGTCGGACGTCGCATCCGGGCGTGCCGCTGTCGAGTCGTCGCGGAATGATGCCCGTGTGGCCGCCGAGCGCGCCGAAGAGCTCGGCATCGAGGCGACCGCGGCACAGGAGCGGCTGGCGGCCCTGCGTGAGCGAATAGTCACAGCCGAGGCTGCAGAAGTCGTCGCGCGCGACCGCCGCCGTCGTGCCGAGCTCGATGCGACCCTCGCCGAGGCGGCGCGACTGCAAGCTGAACTGTCCGGTGCGGTGAAGGTTGCGGCCGACTTTGTCGCGACCGACGCCGATGCGTCGCGCGCAGTCGACTTGGACCGCGCGATCGCTGCAGCTCAAGCGCGTGTCGACGCCGGAGCCCCGACCGTGATCGTCACCCCTCTCGGCGGTGGCGTGACCGTCGACGGGGAGGCGGTCACCGACGAGATCACTGTGAAGGCTGGGCGAGCGTTGTCCGTCGACGCGACTGACGTCCGCGTGCGCGTGGTGCCGGGCACCGACGCGCAGGCGTCGGCCGACGAACTCGAAGCGCTGCGCGACGAGGCGACCGCACTCGTCGACCGATGTGGTGTCGAGCGACTGTCGGACGTGGTCCCGGCCGCAGCACGACGCACCGAGGCGCTCGGCCGGATCCGCGAGGTGGAAAGAGCGCTTCGGAGAGAACTCGGTGAGCACAGCGTCGATGACCTGACGTCCGAGCGGGCCGCGGTCGACGCGCGGATTCCAGACGTCGAGCCGGGTGAGGTCGACGACCTCGGCGCGCTGCGTGTCCGTGAGCGCGACGCGGCGAACGCCTATTCCGCAGCCGAACGGGCTCGCGATGTGGAGTCGGCGCGAGTGCGCGAGCATTCCAGTCGCGCTGAGGTGTGGGAGACCTCCGGTCAACGGGCAGCTCAGACGGTGGTCGCCCTGCGTGAGGAGATCGTGCGGGCAGTGGCGGATGCGAGCGACGCCGACTTGGTGTCGGCATCGTCGGCCGCGGCGACAGACCTGGAGAACGCACGGGTTGTGGCGTCGAGAATTGCGCTCGACGCCACGCGGATGGACGTCCCTGGCGTGCGTGCACGATTCAACGAGGCGGAAGCGGCGCTGGACCGCACCCGCACGAAGATCGCGGACGAACGCAAGACGCAGACGGAACTGACGACCCGACTAGAGGTGTGCAGGAGCGACGGCCGCTTCGACGAACTGTCCGACGCCGTCGCCGAGAACGATGCGGCTGCTGCGACGCTGCGCCGAGTGACCGACCGCGCGGCCGGTGCGCGGGTGCTGTTCGAGACGCTCCAACGCAAGCGGACCGAGACCCGGGCCAGGTACGTCGACCCGTTCACGCGCCGTCTCGAGGAGTTGGCAGGCCCCGTGTTCGGAGAAGGCGTGCGGTTCGGAGTCGCGGACGACTTCCAGATCCAGACGCGCACCCTCGACGGGGTGACCGTCGACGTCGAATCGCTGTCGGGCGGGGCGCGCGAGCAGCTGGGCCTGCTCGCGCGGCTGGCGTGTGCGTCTCTCGTCGACCAGGCCGACGGCGTGCCGGTGATCCTGGACGACGCGCTCGGCTACTCCGACCCCAAACGGCTGTCGTCCATGGCTCAGGTCCTCGGCCATTCCGCAGGCGACTCTCAGATCATCGTCCTGACCTGCACGCCCGACCGCTATCGCGACGTCCGCGATGCGACGCTGATCGCCGTCTGACGCACTGGACCGCCCCCGGTGTTGGGACGCACGGAGCAGGTGCGCTAATGTTGCTCTCGCTTGACCCGCCCCCCTAGCTCAGGGGATAGAGCGTCTGCCTCCGGAGCAGAAGGTCGCAGGTTCGAATCCTGCGGGGGGCACAAGTGTCTGTACAGCCCACGCCATGCGCGTGGGCTTTTCAGTTGGCCTGGGCGAACTCCCAAACTCAGTACTGAGATGAGTACCCGAGGGCAATA
>NZ_BAOP01000034.1 GCF_000344135.1 Gordonia malaquae NBRC 108250
GACAGGATCGGCCGGGGGCGGTGGCGGGTGCGGCGTCGTCGTTGGTGTGGGTGTATCACCCGGATACTGGTGAGCCGTTGGAGCAGCATGCCCGGCATGTGACACCTGGTGGTGTGGCGGGTTCTGGTCGTGTCGAGGCTGGTGCCGCGGGGTCGGGAACTCGATCGCGCCCGACCAGGGCTGCTGCATCCGACATCGCAATGGACTTCCGAACACGTTCCGAATACGATAGGCGCATGACCACAGCAGCGTTCCGTACCACCACGCGTCGCTCCTCGGACTTGAGCAAGCACTCCGCAGAGGTCTTCACTGAGGCCGAGGATCACCCGGTGACCGTGACTCGGCGCGACGGCGAAGACCTTGTGCTGATGTCTCGGCGTTACCTCGAGAGTCGTAGCCGCATGCTGGAGTTCGCGGCACAGTTGATTGGCGTGGCCGTGAACGACAACGGTCCGCTCGCCGACCGGATGGCGAACGCGTTTCCGTGGATGCTCGCGCTGTCGGCAGAGGATCGGGAGACCTGCGCACAGGATCTCGTCGACGCCGCGCGTGCCTCGTTTTTCACCGACCAGCCACATCGCGTGCTCGCTGAGCTGACGTCATGGCGCGAGACCGCAACAGCACTGGCCGCCGGCCTCGGCCGGGCTGATGTCGAGTGGTTCGATGACAATGATGCCGCCACAGTCGAGCGTCCGTAGTCGTGGGGAAGCGAGAGGAGACCGTTCCTCGGCCGACGAGGAATTCTGAGTACGCGATCAAGTTCGCGTCAGCTGGTGCCAAGAAGGGATGGCGGGACCTCGCGGCGACGATTCGCGGCCCGCTACGCTGACGCCTGGGACTTCCTTACCCGCACGCCGACTCTTGAAACTCCGACGAACTACCCGCTCCGCGGCGATCTCGCACGGGTCACGCGGAACGGGCAGACTCACAACCGCTGGCAGCACAAGCCGACGTCCAAGGGCGACGCTCGCATCTGGTTCTACGTGCAGGACCGAACAGTGTTCCTGGAGCAGGTGCACACCAATCACCCAAACGAGACCAAGTAGCTTCTGGCGAACTTTCGACGCGAGCGGCGAAAGAACGAACCCGCACCTGCCACGAGGGCACAGTGCGGCACGCGGATGGCGATCGATGCCAGTAAGGACCACTCGGCTGCAGGCTGGCGGGGCTCCCTTACGCCGCCCATCATGATCGGCCCGTTGCCTCACGGCGTGGGCTGAATTTCTCTGTGCTGCTGTTGCTCTCTGGCGGTCTGCCGCCTTGCCGAATAGACCCTGCAAGGTCTAAGCTGGTGGCATGTGGAGCGTGAACATTGAGCTGATCGCAGGATGGCTCGCTTCGCTGGACGCGGGATCGCGCGAGCAGGTCGTCGCTGCCATTGAGCTTCTGGAGGACCGAGGGCCCCAGCTCGGGCGGCCCGTCGTCGACACGGTTAAATCGTCGCGGCACCGCAACATGAAGGAGCTGCGGCCCGGTTCGACCGGGCGCTCGGAGCTGCGGATCCTGTTCGCGTTCGATCCCGAGCGGTCGGCGATCCTGCTGATCGCCGGCGACAAGGCCGGGAACTGGACCCGCTGGTACAAGAAGAACATCCCCGTGGCCGACGACCTGTTCGACGACCATCTGCGTTCATTGAGAAGAGAGTGACCACCATGGCCATGTCATTGAAGGACTTCCTTGACGAGCACCCCGTGGACCGCGCGCGAGTCGAGGAGCACAAGGAGCGGATGCTCGCCGAGGTTCGGGCGTACCGGCTGCGCGAGCTGCGCGAGCAGGCCGGGCTCACTCAGGCGCAGCTCGCTGAGCGCATCGGCGTCGGGCAGCGGCAGGTCTCCAAGATAGAGCGCGGCGACCTCGACAGCGCGAAGGTCGGCACGATCCGCAGCTACCTCGAAGCCGTCGGCGGCGGGCTGGCGATCGAGTACGTGCTGGGAGATCAGCGCGTACAGGTCGCGTAGTCGGTAGACGGTCTGCGGGCGAAATGGTGAGGGGACGGCCGGACGGTGCTGGCGGCAGCCTGTCGGGACGTATGTGTGTTATCGTCCGAATCGTTCATTTGTCTGGAGGGGTTGAAATGCGTTTCAAGAAGTTTGCTGCGGTGGTGGCTGCGGCTGGTGCGTTGTCTTTCGTCGCTGCTTGCAGTGATGATTCGAGCAGCGATGCGAACAGCAGTGCGGCGCCATCGCAGACCGATGCCGGCTCGACCGCGCTTCCCGAGGGGTTCCCGGCCGACGTGCCGGTAGTCGGCTCGGAGTACAAGCCGTACGACGCGCCGGCAAGTGGTGCGGTCGGCATGGAGGTTGTCGGAGCAACTGCGACATCGTTCGACGAGGCCGTGCAGAAGCTGAAGGATGCAGGTTTCACGGAGGCGAGCGCTCCGAGCGGCTCTCAGTCGCTGCGGACTGCGACGTTCACAAACGCGAAGCACGTTGTCGGCGTCGTCGGAGTGGAGGTCGGCGGTGAGTATCGCCTCACGTACAACGTTGCGCCCGTCAGTTGAGAGACAGCCGTGACGACACTGCCCGGTCGACCCTCCCAGGGACGATCGGGCAGTACTCTGTGAAGGGCCGATGACTCCGTCGACGCGACCAGGGGAAGAATGCGTTTCAAGAAGATCGCTGCAGTAGTGGCAACTGTCGGCTCGTTGACGTTCCTCGCCGGCTGCGGCGACGACACAGCCGCTGAGGCGCCCCAGACGACGGCGGCGACTGTGCCCGACGGTTTCCCGAAGGACGTACCCGTGGTCGGGACGATGTTCACCCCCTACGACTCGCAGGTCGACGACGCTGTCGGCATGGAAGTGGTCGGGGCCACTGCGACGTCGTTCGACGACGCCGTCACGAAGCTCCGCGCAGCGAAGTACGAGGAGGTCCTGTCTCCGGGCCCTGCGAAGGAGCAGCGGGATGCGACCTTCGCGAACGCGAAGTACACCGTCGCAGTGTCGGGTGTGGAGACCGAAGGTCGGTTCCGGCTGACCTACAGCGTCATCGTCGCGGGCTGACGTGGGCATCTTCCGTCGCCGCCGGAGCGGACCGTCCGCGCCGGAGCCGTCCGACCGGCCCGACGAGGTGTTCGGCCGGTTGTCGGCCGACGACGTCGCCTGGATCCGTGGCCTCGCTCAGCGGACACTCGGCGAGAACGGGGTGGAGGCGACCGTCGACGAGACAGGCGCCGACCTCATCGGGTCCGACGGCATGCGCTTCGCGCTCGACAACGTGATGACGACATGCGCGAGTGCGCCGCGGTCGGACTGGCCGCAGATCGTCACCCACCACTTCGCTGCGATGGCCCGGACGACGGGCGCACCGAGCGTGCGAGACCTCGGCCGGGACGAACTCTTCCAGCGTGTCCGGACCAGGCTCCTGCCCGTCGACGCCCTGCATATGAACGGCCTCGACCTCGCGACGCACTCGCGTCCCGTCGCCGCCGACCTCGCCGCGGTCTTGTGCGTCGACTTCCCGGAGACGGTCAGCTACTTCGACAGCACCGTCGCCGAAGGACTGCCGATCGACGAACTGTTCCGAGCAGGCCAGATCAACACCGATGCCGAACCGATCGAGGAGATCGGGACCTCGGACGACGGTGTCCTCACGTTCGTGGCCGGGTCCGTCTACACGGCGTCGAAGACTCTGTCGATGGCGAACCTCGTCGATCGGGTGTTCGGCCGCGACATGCCGCACGGTGTCGTGTTCGCCGTCCCGGATCGGAACTGCGTGCTGTTGCATCCCGTGGAGTCCATCGACGTGCTCGGTGCGATCTCGCATCTCGCCGGCACCGCCGAACGGATCTTCACCGACGCCGCGTGGTCGGTGTCGCCGAACGTCTACCACTGGTATCGAGACACGATCACCAGGATCTCGACAGTCGACGACGACCGTCTCACTATCGTGCCGACCGAGGAGCTCGTCGAGATTCTCGGGCGGCTCGCGGGCTGACAGACTGCCCGTCTAACATTCCCCGAACCGGCGGGTATCGCGCCCAATTGCGGCCGAATCAGTGAATTCGGGGAATGTTGGACGGCGCGGCGCGTCCGCCACGTAAACGACCGGAATGACGTTTCTGGGTCGAAACGTGAGACAGTCGACGTCAACTCAGTCGTTGTAGTGGGGAGAACTGCGTCGTGCGCAAAAAACTGATCATCGCTGGTGGGGCGGCGGCCGCAGTCGCAGTCCTGCTCGGAGTCACGTTGTCCGGAGTTCTGGCGCCGTCCATGGACGGGACGCCCGCGCCGAACGAGGCCATGCGTGCCCTGCAGGGTGTCAACGCGGCGTCGTTGTCACTCGCGGAGGCGCCCGGCGCCACGTACGACGGCACGATCACGCTCGGCACCGGGTCGAAGTCGACGATCGACATCACGAAGATGACCGTGACCGCGACGGGCGACCTCCGCGGAAAGGTCCGGCAGGGCGGCGGCTCCGCCGAAGTCCTGCAGATCGGAAACCTGACTCTCGTCAAGGGCGACTCCGCCTTCTGGACCGCCCGGCCCGGCCCGCGGCAGCCCGCAGGCGTGCTGACCGAGAAGTCGCTGTCCGACAAGTGGGTGACCATCGGTTCGAAGTTCCTCGACGTCGACCTCGGGGTCGCACTGCTTCCGTCCCGACTCGGCCTGCTCCTCGGCCAGCAGGACGCGATCCTCGGCGACGCCGAGGTGACCGGGACCAACGTCGGGCGTCTCACCGAGACACCCGACCGCCGAGTCGCGTCGGGAACCGACCGTCCGAACATCACCGAGGTGGAGGTCGAAGACGCCGACGGCGGCGTCGCCGGCACGCGTAGGTTCACCGCCTCGTCGATGAGCATCGGCGTCGACGACACTGGAGCGCTCGCCGGACTCCGCGGCCCGATCGGGCCGCGCGTCGAGGCCGATCTGCGCGTCACACCCGCCACGTCGGCCGCAGTCCGGGACTTCTACTCGTCGGCGAAGTCCGCCGTCGCCGAGGGGCGGATCGGGTCGTCGACGATGACGATCGGCGACCCGACCGGCAGCCTCGACTGCAACGGCCCGACCTGCTCCATCAACTACGACCTGACCAACGCGAACTCTGGCCTCGTCGGCGGAACGGTCACAATCGGGTTGACCACGGATTTCAAGGCCGTCGATCGCAAGGTCGGATCGTGCAGCGGGAGCGGAACGATGCCGATCAACGGCCGCGGCCACGTCGCGTGCACCATCCGATACACGCAGACCTCCGACATGACGTCGCAGTCGCGGTTCACCGTCACAGTGAACGGCACCGTCGACCCCGTCGCCATCGACGCCGCGGCCACCACCGGCAACCGCATCGCCGAGGCCGCCAAAGGCTGGGAGATGACCGCACCGAAGGTGAGTGAACCCGCCCGCCGGTACAACCGGCAGATCACACACGCCCCGTCGGGCTACACACTGAAGGTCGGCGGATTCAACTTCGACGGTCGCGCGAGCGACGGCACGCTGCTCCTCTCCTACGGTGTCGGGTACGACGGGCACCTCCTCCCCGACGGCGCGATCGACCCGGCGTGGCAGGGCACCGAACAGGTCCTGTCGCAGGCCCGCGACGCCCTCGCCGCGGCAGGCGACACGCAGGTGCGTCTGGTCTTCGCCGAACAACGCGCCGCAGACGCGGTGAACAGAATGCTCATCGCGAACAAGCTCGAGCGTGTCCAGGTGGTCTTCGTCCCACTCAACGCGGAGGCTTAGGGCCGGCACCATGGCTAGCCGCGCGCTGCGGTATGCGTCCAACGTGACGACGCGTCGATCGCCGTCATAGCAGCGGTGATCCTCCCGATCAGTGTGTCCAAACGGATCGTGGTGGGGTTGGTGGTCGTTCCGGTCGCCTTCGTCTGGATCTGGTTGATCTACCCGGCCGTGGCGGCGATCCCGGGCATCGCAGTCTGCATGGTCACCGTCGCTGTGAGCCGTCGGCGTGCGCGCCGCGACACGGCCGACGCGCGGGAAGAAGTTGCGTATACCACGAACCTCCCATAGTGTGCGGCCTGTCACACAACCAACCGACGGAGGCCGTTCTCGTGTCTGACCTGACTCAACTCCAACTTCTCAAAGAGCTGGAGCCCGTCGCCGAGAACGAGCTGAACCGGCACCTGTCGTTGGCCCGCGAATGGCATCCGCACGACTACGTCCCGTGGGACCAGGCCCGCAACTTCGCGGCGATGGGCGGCGAGGACTGGGAGCCCGAGCAGTCGCAGCTCAGCGAAGTCGCCAAGGCGGCGATGACGTTGAACCTCCTCACCGAGGACAACCTGCCGTCGTACCACCGTGAGATCACCGACTACTTCTCGCCCGACGGCGCCTGGGGCACATGGGTGGGACGCTGGACCGCTGAAGAGAACCGCCACGGCATCGTGATGCGCGACTACCTCGTCGTCACGCGCGGAGTCGACCCCGTCGCCCTTGAGCGCGACCGCATGACCAACATGACCAAGGGCGCCCACTCCGACGACCTCAGTGGACTGCTCAAGGGCGTCGCATACGTGACCGTCCAGGAGCTCGGAACGCGCGTCAGCCATCGCAACACCGGCAAGGCGTGCAACGATCCGGTCGCCGACCGCATGCTGCAGCGCATCGCGGCCGACGAGAACCTGCACATGATCTTCTACCGCAACATCTGTGCCGCAGCGCTCGAACTCGCACCCGATCAGGCCATGGAGGCGATCACCAGCGTCCTGGTGAACTTCGACATGCCGGGCATCGGCATGCCGAACTTCCGCAAGATGAGCCTCATCATGGCCAAGCACGGAATCTACGACATCCGCCAGCATCTCGACGACGTCGTGTGGCCCGTCATGCGCAAGTGGAACATCTTCGAGCGCAACGACTTCGGGGCCCGCGGTGAGAAGGCTCGCGAAGAACTCGCGGCGTTCCTCGAGCAGACCGAACTCGACGCCAAGCGCTTCGAAGAACAGCGTGAACGGTTCCTCGCACGCGAAGCCGCTCGGCGGGAGAAGGCGTCCGTTTAGGACGTGTCGAATGTCGCCATGTGCTGATGGCATCGTGACGGCTGTCCGGCGCTACTGTGGGAAAGCACAGAATCTGAAACCTGTTCCCTGTGCTTGGTAGGCAGATGCGACGTTAGGGGTCCACATGGAACGGTTGAGCGGTCTGGATGCGTCATTCCTGTACCTGGAGACCCCGTCTCAGGTGATGAATGTCGCCGCGATCCTGCAGCTCGATCCGTCGACTGTGGTCGGCGGCTATTCGTTCGACAAGATGCGCAATGAGATGGCTCGCCGCGTCACCGCGATGCCGTCGCTGCGTCGTAAGCTCGCCGATTCCCTGACGAACGTCGACCATCCGGTGTGGATCGAAGACGACGACTTCCGGATCGAACGGCACGTCCACCGGATCGCCGTCCCGTCTCCCGGCCGCGTGCAGGAACTCGCGCAGATGTGCGGGCACCTCATCGGGCAGGTCCTCGACCGCAAGAAGCCGCTGTGGGACCTGTGGGTGCTGGAAGGCATGGAGGACGGCAAGATCGCCGTCATGCTCCGGATGCATCATGCGGGTGTGGACGGCGCGACGGTCGCCGACATCCTCGGTGAACTCGCGACCCGCACCCCGGAGCCGCCGGAGCTCGACGTCGAGAAGATGGCGCGCACCGCCGGCCCGGCATCACGTCGTGACATGGCCGTCGGAGGCGCCGTCAACTAC
The DNA here is from genome assembly GCF_000344135.1 of Gordonia malaquae NBRC 108250. Taxonomy (GTDB): domain Bacteria; phylum Actinomycetota; class Actinomycetes; order Mycobacteriales; family Mycobacteriaceae; genus Gordonia; species Gordonia malaquae. The sequence continues at coordinate 7,646 of NZ_BAOP01000034.1, forward strand.
TTCCTGCAACGACCGGTCGCCGCGTTGAAGTTGATCCCGAAGACGATTCCGGTTCCGTTCGAGTGGATCCGCAAGGTCCGCTCCGGTGAGGGCATGCCCGCACCGTTCCTGGCGCCGCGGACCAGGTTCAACGCGCCGCTGTCGCCGCGCCGTTCCATCGCGCTCACGCAGCTTCCGCTCGACGACGTCAAGAAGGTCAAGGACCACTTCGGCGTCAAGATGAACGACGTCGTCCTGGCGATGGCCGGCGGCGCGCTCCGCGAGTACCTGGCCGCGCACGACGAACTGCCCACCGATCCGCTGGTCGGCATGGTGCCCGTGTCCGTCCGCGGGGCGGAGGAGAAGGACCTCGTCGAGACCGGAACCAACAAGGTCACGGGCATGTTCACGCGACTGCCGAGCGACGTCGAGGATCCGCTCGAACGACTCCGCGAAGCGGGCGTGTACGCGACGATAGCCAAGCAGCACCTTCAGGACATCGACGCCAACATCCTTCGCGGATTCGCCGAGTTCGCGCCCGGGAACTCGATGGGCGCGCTGATGCGGCTCTACGGCGATCGGCGCCTGTCAGCGCTGCACCCGCCGGTGTTCACCGCGATCGTCTCCAACGTGGCCGGACCCGCGTTCGACATGTACATGCTCGGCGGGCGCGTCGAATCCGTGTACCCGCTGGCGCCGATCTTCCACGGTCTCGGTCTCAACATGACGGTGTTCTCGTCAGCTGGGAAGCTCAATGTGGGCTTGCTGACCTGCAGCGACATCGCTCCTGACATCTCGACGATGACGCAAGCGTTCCATGATCAGCTCGATCTCCTCCTCGCTGCCGTCGAGCGCGGTGAGCAACTGCCTGAGCCCGCGTCGGAGTCTGAGTCTGAGCCTGAGCCGACGGAGGGCTGACGTGGGACTGCTCGCTGTCTACCTCGGCGTTCCGCCCGACGCCGACGAGCGTCTTGGCGACCTCGATCCCGACGGAGTCGTCGACTTCGTCGAAGGGCTGCTCGAGGGTGGGGCGCCGTCAGTCGACGTCGACAAGGCGTGGGACGGCCTGCATTTCCTGCTCACCGGCACCTCTGCGTCCACTCCGATCGAAGACGACGCCCTCAGCGAAGCCGTCGTCGGCGTGTACGAGTTCGAGAGTGACGACTTTCTCGGACTCACCCCGACCGCTGATCTGCCTCGGGTGATCGCGGCTCTTGAGGCAGTCGACATCGACGCGCGGCTGTCGTCGGCCGACTTCAGCGCATTCCACGCCGCTGAGCTGTATCCGAACATCTGGACCGACGACCGCGCTGCCCTCGAATCGATGCTCCGCGCCGCATTCGGCGACCTTCTCGCCGTCCACCGCCTCTGCCTCGCCGACGGCCTCGACCTCCTGGTCTCGATCTACTGACCTTCCCGCAGAGCTTCCCCCGCGGACGCCTGCTTCCCTGCTCGTTGAGCCGCCCCACGGACGCTGCCTCCCTGCTCGTTGAGCCGCCTCCGAGGCGTTGGCCGAGGTGGCGTGTCGAAGCGTCGTGAGGTGTGCTGGGGCTCAGTCGCCGGAGTGGTACCGCTCAGGCCCGACGAGGGCCTATTGCACGTCGGACGTGCTGTGCGGTACCGCTCGCGCGAGTCGGCTCGCTTCGACACGGTCCTGCGCTATCGCTCCGGTCCGGCTCAACGAGCAGTGGGGTGGCATCCTGCACGTTGGGTGACATGCGTCGGGAGGTTCTGTTTCCTGCTCGTTGAGCCGCCTCCGAGGCGTTAGCCGAGGTGGCGTGTCGAAACGTCGTCAGGTGTGCTGGGACGCAGTCGCATGTGAGCATCTGTTCTTCGTGCGCAAGGTTCCCCGAAATCCGGGTTTTGTGCTTTTTTGCGCGCGATCTGAGTCAGATCGGGGAACCTTACGCACGGCGCGTGTTGAAGCGAGTGCCACGGCTTGGTTTCCATGGGTCGGCTCGCTTCGACACGGACCTGCGCTATCGCTCCGGTCCGGCTCAACGAGCAGTGGCCCCTGCTCGTTGAGCCCTCTCCGAGGCGGAGCGTGTCAACCCTCGTCGAGCACCTCGTCAATGATCTGGAGCGCGGCTGGATAATCGAGCGCGTAGGCGAGGTCGACCATTCGCAGGTACAGGCGCTCGTCTGCTTCGGCGAGCGAGGCACCCGCCGTGCCGTCGAGAATGACGGCCGCCCAGGCGCAGATGTCATCTGTGCCTACCGACGCCCGATCGAACCGAGCGAGAATCATTCGTACGGTTGCGACGAGAGACGGTGCGCCGTTCGTGCTGGTCGCCAGCGCCGCGAGGCTGTCCTCGAAGATTCGACACTGCTCACTCGACACGACGTCATTCCGGTCGGATGCGATCGCAACCGTGATCTCCACGTCCCAAGCGAGTTCCGCGAGTGCGTCGATGAAACAGTCTGCCTCTGAGGAAGCGTCTGTGAGCGAGAGCAGTTCTGACGCCAGAGCGTACGCATGGGGAGAACGGAGTGGACGATATCGACTGCATAGTTCGCGAACCACCTGTGCGCGGTGCCACTCCGTGCTCGCCAGAGGTTCGATCACCGGTCGCCGTGAAGCTCTCTGAGCCAGGCGGTGGCGGGAGCGTCGGAGGGGGAGCGCCAGTCGCCGCGAGGCGAGAGCGATCCGCCGGAGCCGATCTTCGGGCCGTTGGGCATCGCGGTGCGTTTGAACTGGTTCGACATGAACCGCTTCAGGAACACTTCGAGCCACTTGTCGATGGTCTCGCCGGTGTACTCGTTGCGCTGATCGTCGGTCATCATGTCCGACCACGGGCCGCGGGTCTTGTCGCCCCACGCCTGCCTGGCGAGGTACGCGATCTTCGACGGCCGGTATCCGAAGCGGGTGAGGTGGTACAGGAAGAAGTCGTGCAGCTCGTATGGGCCGACGGTGTCCTCGGTGCTCTGCACGTTGCCCGCGGCGTCGGCGGGGACGAGTTCCGGCGAGATGACGTCGTCGACGATCTCGCGGAGCGCCTCGATCGTGGCGTCCGCATATCCCGACGTGGCGATCTTCCACCGAATCAGGTGCCTGACCAGTGTCTTCGGCACCGATCCGTTGACGTTGTAGTGCGACATCTGGTCGCCGACACCGTAGGTGCACCAGCCGAGTGCGAGCTCGGACAGGTCGCCGGTGCCCAACACGATCCCGCCGAGATAGTTGGCGAGGCGGAACAGGTGCGACGTGCGTTCGCCCGCCTGGACGTTCTCGAACGTGACGTCGTAGACGGGCTCGCCGTCGGCGAACGGGTGACCGAGGTCGGCGAGCATCTGGGTGCATGACGGCCGGATGTCGAGTTCGTTGCCCGTGACGCCGAGCGAATCCATCAGGACGTGGCTGCGGGCGAGCGTCGCGTCACCGGTGGCGAAGCCGGGCATCGTGTACGCGTGAATGTCCGTGCGCGGCAGTCCGAGCAGGTCGAACGCCTGCACGGCGACGAGCAGCGCGAGGGTCGAGTCGAGTCCACCGGAGACTCCGATGACGATCTTGGAGATGCCCGTCGCGCGGAGGCGGGCGACAAGCCCCTGGACCTGGATGTCCAACACTTCGCGGCACCGTTGGTCGCGGTCGGCGGCGCCGGTCGGCACGAACGGGAACCGTAGGACGGTCCGCTTCAGATCGTCGACGCTGTACTCGGCGTCGAGCTCGAAGGGGATCCGGCGGATCGCGCGGGCCTGATCGGAGAAGTCGCCGACCTGGTCGCGCATGCTGATCAGCCGTGAACGTTCCTGGCGGATGCGGTCGAGGTCGATGTCGGCGACCACCAGCTGCGGGTCCAACGAGAACGTCTCCGACCGTGCCAACAGCGTCCCGTTCTCGGCGATCAGCGCGTCGCCGTCCCAGGCGAGGTCGGTCGTCGACTCGCCGAAACCCGATGCCACGTACAGGTGCGCGGCGACGTTGCGCGCCGAGTGCGACGTCGCGAGCGCTCGGCGGTACTCCTCTTTGCCGACGGTCACCGGGCTGCCCGAGAGATTGACGAGCAGTGTCGCGCCGGCGAGCGTCGCCCACGTCGACGGTGGGATCGGCACCCAGCCGTCCTCGCACACCTCGACGTGGAACCGCAGGCCGGGGACGTCGACGGCCTCGAACACGAGGTCTGGACCGAACGGAACCTCGTACTCGCCGAGGGTGATCGAGTCGACGACCGCGTCGCGGGCAGCGGCGAAGTATCGCTGCTCGTAGAACTCGCGGTAGTTCGGCAGGTACGACTTCGGTGCCACACCGAGGACCTCGCCGTCGTGGATCACGACGGCGCAGTTGTAGAGGCCGTCGTCGATCCGCAGCGGAGCCCCGACGAGAACCACCGACGACACACGCCGCGTCGCGTCGACGACTGTCATCAGGGCGTCCATGACGTCGTCGAGCAGCGCGTCTTGCTGGACGAGGTCGTCGACGCTGTACCCGCACAGGCCGAGCTCCGGGAACGCGACCAGCGCCGCGCCCTCATGGTGCGCACGGTTGATCAGTTCGACGGTGCGTGCCGCGTTCTCCAGAGGATCGGCGAGAGCGACGGGTGGGACAGCGGCTGCGATACGGGCGAATCCGTGTGAGTAGACCGACACGCCTTCAAGGTTAGTGCCCGTGGGACGATGGACTCATTCCATCCGTCACCAGTCAGGGGTGTGTTCATGTTCGGTGTCGTCAAGCGGTCGGCCGTGGTGGCCGTCGTCATCGCCTTCGCGGCCCTGGTCGCGGGTGTTCTCGCGGGACCGGCCGCCGCCCACTCTGCGCTCACCGGATCGTCGCCGGAGAACGGTGCGTCGATCGCCACGGCGCCCGACAAGGTGACGCTCACGTTCAATGAGGACCTGCAGCCCGCGTTCGCCACCGTCAAGGTGGTCGGGCCCGACAACAACTTCTGGCAGACGAGCGAGCCGATCATCGAGGGCCGCACGGCGTCGGTGACGCTCAACGGTCTCGGCCCCGCAGGCGAGTACGAGGTGAACTACCGAGTGACCTCGGCAGACGGGCACCCGGTGTCCGGGCAGACGACGTTCACCTTGACCACGGCGGGAACCGGCACGCCGGGCGCCGCGGTACCTGCCGACTACCAGGCGCCTGAATCCAGCGAGCACGGAATCAAGGCGTGGCCGATCATCCTCGGGGTTGTGGCCGCGGTGATCGTGATCGGCGGCGCGGTGGTGTTCACGCTGGTCAAGCGTCGTCGATGACTTCGTGACTCGCGCACGCGCAGCCGTCGTCGCGGCGTCGGTCGTCGCGGTGATCGTCGGTGTCGGGATCGCGGTCGGTCTCGCCGCTCCGGAGCCTTCCGTGTGGGCCGACGGCCTGGCGCTGTCGTCGGTGTGTCTGTTGCTCGGACTCGGCTTGCTCGGTTTCGTCGACGCGGAGCCGTCACCGAGCGTGATCGCCGCCGTCGCAACCGCGTGGGGCTCGACGTCGCTCGTGTCGGCGTGGCTGCAGGTGGCGCAGCGGGCGGGTATCTCCGCGGTGGATGTCGGAGTCGGCGATTTCACTGTCGGTCTGGAGACGGGACTGCCAGTGGTGGTGAGTGTCGTCGGGGCCCTCGCAGTGTTGGCCTGGGCGTGGTGGACGCCGTCTGACGTGTACGTTGTCGGCGCGATCGCCGCGGTCGGGATTCTGTCGACGTCGGTGACCGGGCATGCCGGGCAGTCTGCGTGGATTCCCATCGCCGTCGGCGCCCACGCATTGGCTGCGGCCTGGTGGGTCGGGACTCTCGGCGCACTCGTGCTGACCGTTCGGGGACGCGGCGGATGGGCGCGGTCGCTCCCGGCGTTCTCCGATCGCGCACTGCCTGTGGTCGCAGTGCTGACTGCGACGGGACTGATCGCCGCGGTCGGGCGTATCGGGCTCGACGCCGACTGGTGGCAGTCGGGCTACGGACGTGTGTTGCTCGCGAAGATCGTGCTTCTCGCGGCTGTGGCCGCGGTGGCCCGGTGGCATCGGTCGGTGTGGGTGGCGAAAGCCCGACGCCACGGCGCGGACGAAATGTTGTCCATACGGAACGCCGGTATCGAGATCGTTCTCCTCAGCGTAGTCCTCGGCCTCGCCGCCGCGCTGTCAGTGACGGGGTAGGTGGGTCTTTCGTATGCGACCACAACGGGGTGCCCGAATGATGCGTGGCGGTGCCGGACGCTTCGACTCGCTTCGCTCGCTCAACGAGCAGGATTCGACTCGCTTCGCGGATCCTGAGCGAGCGAAGCGAGACGAAGGGCGCTCAACGAGCAGGAAAGGTGTCCGCTGCGATGTGCCGGGGCGTCAGTCCCAGGCGGCGAGGAGGGTGTCGAGTATCTCGATGGCGTGATCGAGGCCCGACAGGTGGCTCTGGCCGGGCATCGAGTGGAGTTCGGCGTTCGGCAGGAGCGCGACCATGTGAGCTCCGTGCTCGTACGGGATGATGTTGTCGGCGTCGCCGTGCCACCAGTGGATGTTGGCCTGCACGTCGCCGATCCGGAATCCCCAGTCGCGGACGAACAGCTTGAGGTCGGCGAACGGCGCCTCCATGCGCCGACTGCCGCCGTGCAGGAGGTCGTCGAGGAACATCGCACGGAACTCCGGTCGCGACAGCAATTCGCGGTCGGCTTCGGGGGAGAGCCTGCCGTAGATGCTGATCGCGGGGTCGGCGATCGGGCGTGCCACGCCGAGCGCCATGCTGAGTGCTTTGCCGATCGGACGGCCCGCGACCTTGAGCAGCGGCACGGCGTACTTGGCGATGTCGACGGCGCCGCCTTCCACCGCGTCGGGGCCGTTCACGGGCGCGACACCGCCGATGATCGCGGTCGAGACGATGCGGTCCGACAGCACATGGGAGACGGCGAGCGAGTACGGTCCGCCGCCGGACAGCCCGATCACCGAGAACCGGTCGATGCCGAGGGTGTTGAGGACCGTCTGGAAGTCCTGTGCGAACTCGGCGATGGAGTCGTACGAGTGGGCCGTCGACGATCCGACGCCCGGTCGGTCGAGGCCGATCAGGCGGAAGCCTCGGACCTCGGCGTATTCGCGGGCCTCGGAGGGGATCTGGCGTCGGGCGCCGGGCGTGCCGTGCAGCCACACGATCGCCGGACCGTCGGGGTTGCCGAACTCGGAGAAGCCGATGCGGCGGGTGCGGGTGTCGCCGACGGCGATCGAGCCTTCGAGCTTGGGGCGATCGATGGGAATCACGACGCGCAGTATGTCAGACAAACGGTCGAGATTGATACGGATTCACAGATTCGTCCAAGGCGTCGCGTGTAGTTTCGATCGCATGATCGAGTCAACAGTCGCGGGCATCCGTCGTCGTCTCGCGGAGGCTGCGGGCACCGCCCGGCGCGGCGTGGGGCACGCGCTCCGGCCGTACCCGGTCGCCGACCTGCCCACCGGCCGCCGTATCGACCTGCCCGGCCGGGGCACCACATACGTCACCGAGTCGGGTCCCGTCGACGCGCCCGTGGTCTTCCTGTTGCACTCGGTCAGCACAACCGGACTGCTGTGCTGGTATCCGGTTGTGCCGAAGTTGGCACAGGATTACCGCGTCGTCACGATCGACCATCGTTGGCACGGCCGTGGCATCCGATCGGCCGATTTCACTCTCGCGGACTGCGCCGACGACGTTGTCGCGGTCGCCGATCAACTGGGTGTCGACCGGTTCGTCGCGGCCGGATTCTCGATGGGCGGCGGCATCGCGCAGCTCGCCTGGCAACGTCATCCCGACCGCGTCTCCGGGCTGGTCCTCTGCTCGACGGGCCCGTACTTCTCCAGCATCGATCCGCGACGGCTGGAAGCCGAACGACGCATCGGGCGCTGGCTCCGTCCGGTGGACAAGATCCTCCCCGCACCGTCGGACGCTCGCCTCGACAACTGGCAGGGGCACCCGTTGCTGTGGGCGCTGGCACACGTCGTGTCGACGCCGCTGAGTCATCAGGGCGACTTCTCCGCGGCCATGGCCGAATTCGATGCGCGCCCTTGGCTTTCCGACATCGACGTCCCCGCCGCCGTCGTCGTCTCGACGCGCGACAAGATCGTCCAACCTGAACGTCAGCAGCTCCTGGTCGACGGGATTCCAGGCGCGCAGCGGTTCGACGTCGACGGCGGGCACGCGTGCTGCGTGATCGGCGCGGAGTTGTTCATCCCGGAGTTCCTCAAGGCCGTCGACGCCGTCAGCCGCGCCCGCGTGACGAGCTAGGAGACACGCCCCAGCGACGGCCACCACATCCGGTCGCCGAGGATCACCATCGTCGCCGGGACCAGCACGGACCGGACGATCACGATGTCCAGGAGCAGCCCGAGTCCGACGGTGAAGCCGATCTGCACAAGATTCAGCGTGGTACCGCTCATCAGCGCGAACATGGTCAAGGCGAACACGACGCCCGCGGTGGTGATGACGCCGCCGGTGCTGCCGAACCCGCGGATCATGCCCTGCATCATTCCGCGGCCCGCCGACTCTTCGCGGATCCGTGACGCGAACAGCATGCTGTAGTCGGCGCCGACGGCGATGAGCGCCATGAACGAGATCGGGGCGACGGACCAGTCCAGCGGGATTCCGATCACGTGCTGCCACACGAGTGTCGACACGCCGAGGACGGCGGCGAACGACAGGACGACCGTCGCGACCAGGATCAACGGTGCGACGATGCTGCGCAGCAGGACCGCGAGGACGATCGTGACCGCGAGGATCGCCACGAGACCGAACACCAGCATGTCGCGGGTCAGCTGGTCGTCCATGTCTGCCGACAGCGAGGCGAGACCGGTGCTCGTCACCTCTGCATTCGAGAGTCCGGTGCCCGCGAGAGCGGCCGCCGCAGTCGGCGCGATGTCGCGGCTGCGCTCAAGCGCCTCCGGACCGTACGGGTTGATCGACCAGGTGACGACCATTCGCGCCGTCCGTCCGTTCGGAGAGATCAGCAGTTTTGCACCTTCGACGAAACGCGGATTCGTCAGGGCCTCCGCAGGGAGATAGAAGCCGCGGCCCGGGCCGGCGGACGTCGCGGCACTCATGTCCGTCAGATAGTCCGTGGCCGTCCGCAGCCCGGCGTGGAGCTTGTCGGTCAGCGACGTGAGCCGTGCGGTGCCCTCGTTCACCTGGTGCAGCCCGTCGGCGAGCTGCGCCATGCCCGAGGACAGTTCGCCGACACCCGACCGGAGTCGGACGAGGTCGGAGCGAACCTGGTCGGGGGTGCGACCGTCGAGCTGCCCGAGGAGTCTCTGAAGCCGTCCGAGCAGGTCTTTCAACGCGAAGACGGATCGGCCCGCGCGGGTGGACGCTTCGGCGGGCACGCCTGCGGCGCTCCGAAGCGCTGTCAGCGTCGACCGTGCCCGACCGCCCGTCGCCGCGTTCAAGCGGTCGAAGGCTGCCCGCGCGGCTGCACAACTCGGGTCGGTGGAGCACGATGCAGAGCTGCGTGATCGCAGTAGTGGGCCGAAGAGTTGGTCGAACTGGTCGAGCGCGGGCTGGACTGCGACGGCCGTTCGTCGGAGGTCGGCGAGGATCGGCCCGACGCCGTCGAGACCGGCGCGCAGTTCCGAGGCCGCGCCCCGCAGGTCCGTGCGCGAGTCGGTCGCGGCGGCCACGAACCGTTCCGCGGAGTCGAGCGAGTCGAGGACGCCGGTGGCCATGCTGATCACCTGGTCCGTGCCGTCGACGAGCTCGGGCATGCGGGCGTTCGCGGAATCCGCGCCGTCGGTGAGCTGCTGCACGCCCGACGCGAGTCTGCGGAGGTCGGGGCGTGCGTCGCCGAGTTGTTTCGCGGCGTCCCCCAGCTGAGATCCGACCTGACCGGGGACATATCCGGCAGCCGACTCGGTGAGCGGTTTGCCGTCGGGACGCGTGATCGAGCGGACGGAGGCTACTTCGTCGAGGCGTGCGACGGCGTCTGCTGCCAGTTCGAGAGCCGCGAGGTCGGAGGTGTTCCGCAGGTCGTGATCGGAACGGACGATCAGGTACTCGGGTGCGATCGCATTGTTCCCGAAGTGCTTGTAGACCTCGTCGTAGCCGCGCGTGGAGTCGTTGGCGTAGACGAACATCGACGACTCGTCCCAGTTGCGCTGATGGGTGAACAGGATCGCTGAGCACGACACCAGGAAGACCAACGATGCTGCGGCGTACACGCCGGCACGTCGGACGATGCGTGTTCCTCGTCGCTGCCATCGCCGCTCCGACGCCGCGCCCGGTTCGGCGAGTCCACGTCGTCCCGCGAGCGAGAGCAAGGCCGGCGGCAGCGTCAGGGCGATCAGCAGTCCGACGATCACGGCGATGGCGGTCGGCGGCCCCGCTGTGCTGAACATGCCGATCTTGGTGAAGATCATCGACGTGCACGCCACCGCGATGGTCAGCGCAGAGGCCACCAGGATCGGCCCGGTCCGGCCGCTCGCCGTCGCGACGGCGTCGCCGACGGGCAGTCCCGAGCGCCGCCCTTCGTGATAGGCGGAGAGAGTGAAGATCGCGTAGTCGGTGACGGCGCCGAGTACAAGCGCCGTCATGATCGCGATGGTGAAGTTCGAGACCGACAACAGGTCGTGTCCACCGAGGAACGAGATGATCGGTCGTGTCACGGCGAGGCCGACGCCGAGCGTGATCAGTGGGATTGCGGCGGTCGCGAAGCGTCGGTAGACCGTGAACAGGATCAGGGTGATCAGCACGATCGAGACGCCGGTGATGATCAGGAGTGAGACGTCGATCGCGGAGAACAGGTCGGCGAGTGCCGCGGTCGGGCCGGTGTAGTCCACCTGCAGGGTCGACGGCGGTTCCGCGTCGTCGATCACCTGCCGAATCCCTTGCGCTGCATGGTGGGCGCGTGTCGAACCGACAGATCCCTCAGCGGCGACGAACAGCGTGATCGCCTTGCCGTCGGGACTGGCGGCGGCTTCCCTGGTGATCGGGTGCCCCGCGAAGTCGAGGAGGTAGGCGACGTCGTCGCTGTGCAGGAGACGGTCGACCAGTCGGCCGTAATACTGCTCGTCCCGCTCGGAGAATCCGTTCTCGTCGACCATCACGATGCTGCTGACCGCGTTCGACTCGGGCGACCCGAAGTCGCGTGCCATCTGCTCGAGATGTTGGTTGGAGGGGAGTGACCGGGGCAGGAAGTCGGCGGACGTCTTCGACACCGTCGTCTCGAGCTGGGGGATCGACAGGTTGAGCACCGCGGCGAGCAGCACCCAGAAGCCGACGACGATCCATGCGCGGCGATGCGTGAATGCCCCGAGTCGGGTGAACCTGCGGCTTGGGCCGTGTGCCATCTGCTGTCCTCCGGTTTGCGAATTGGTGTGACCATAAGTCACAGCAGAACGATCGGTCTACAGCGAGCGCGTCACTGTCGCGCGCAGATGTGAGCTGGATCGCTAAACGGGTGCGCAGGGCATGCGTGGGAAGGCTCCGTATGAGGGAGAGTTCGCGCCCTGTAAGGTGGACTCGCTGCATGCCCCTATAGCTCAGTTGGTAGAGCTACGGACTTTTAATCCGCAGGTCGTAGGTTCGAGCCCTACTGGGGGCACAGCTTCAGGCCGGGCCAGGGGTGATTCCCTGGCCCGGCCTCTTTTGTTGTCCGCGGTCACTCCCTTCACCTGCTCGTTGAGCGACCGCATCCCCCTGCTCGTTGAGCGAACGAAGCGAGTCGAAGCGTCTGGTGGAGTTGTTGCGACGCTTCGACTCGCTTCGCTCGCTCAACGGGCAGTGGGGGCGCGCCTGCTCGACGGGCGGTGGGGCGCGCCAGCTCTACGAACAGTGGGGGTGCGCCTGCTCAATGGGCGGGGGCAACGGGCGGCGGGGAAGGGGAATGGGTACTTGACCTCGCGATTTGTGTTTCTCGGAGCGCGTGCCATAAAGTAATCCTCGCTCCCAGCGGGAACAAGCACCGGCCCCCTTCGTCTAGCGGCCTAGGACGCCGCCCTTTCAAGGCGGTAGCGCGGGTTCGAATCCCGTAGGGGGTACGCAGATCGGTTCACACCGAGAAGCACCTGAAACACCGATTCGGTGATCAGGAGCGGATCGGCTAGGATCGAAACGCACAAAAGATACAAAAGAATATGGCCCTGTGGCGCAGTTGGTTAGCGCGCCGCCCTGTCACGGCGGAGGTCGCGGGTTCGAGTCCCGTCAGGGTCGCTAGGTTTCGGTTTTAGCCGACACCGTCTGGCCAGGTAGCTCAGTTGGTACGAGCGTCCGCCTGAAAAGCGGAAGGTCGTCGGTTCGATCCCGACTCTGGCCACGCAAACCCCCTTGCACACGCAAGGGGGTTTTTGCGTTGTACGAGCCCAGAGTCCGTAATGCGTTCGCTCAATGTAGTTTTCGCCTCAAAGCCGCATGGCGCAGTGAACATAGAGTCAGGCTGTGGAAGTGTGGACACAGTCGAATACCCGTGTCGAGGAGAGATGATGACCGAAGGCGCCGACCAGGACACCGCAAATCCTGAGTTGACCATCGTCGACAACGTCGTCGACCGCGGATACACGGTCGAGCGGCTCGTCGAGAACCCTGTCGAAACAGTGATCGACAAGCCGATCACCCTCGAGCGCATCGTCGAACGACTTGTGATCGACACCGTCGACACCGTCATCGACAAGCCCGCCACCGTCTCCCGCCTCGTGGAGAAGCCTGTCGTCACCGTCGTCGACGAAGTGACCGACAAGCCCGTCACACTCAAGCGGATCGTCGAACGTCCCATCGTCACAGTCGAGGACGAGCTGACAGATAAGCCGGTAAACGTCCAGCGACTCGTGGAGAAGCCCGTTGTGACGATCGTCGACGACGTCGTCGACAAGCCGGTCGAAGTCGCACGACTCGTTGAGCATCCCATCGTCACCGTCGTCGACAACGTGGTCGAGAAGCCCGTCGACGTGCCGCGCGTCATCGAACAGCCTGCCGTCACCGTCACCGACGAGATCGTCGACAAGCCGGTGGAGCTGCCACGTCTGGTGGAGAAGCCGATCGTCACCGTCTACGACGAGATCGTCGATCGCGCGGTTGAGGTTCCGCGTCTGGTGGAGAAGCCGATCGTCACCGTCGTCGACAAGATCGTCGACACCCCGGTCGAGCTGACTCGTGTCGTCGAGAAGCCCGTCATCTCGGTGGTGGACGAAATCGAAGACGTCGCAGTTGAACTGCCGCGTCTCATCGAACGCCCCATCGTCACCGTCGTCGACGAGGTCGAAGAGACCGAGATCGAGATCTCCCGTCTGGTCGAGAAGCCGATCGTCACCGTCCTCGACCAGATCGCCGACAAGCCCGTCGAGATCCAGCGGCTCGTGGAACGTCTCATCGTCACCGTCGTCGACGAAGTGATCGAGCGGCCCGCCGAGGTGCAGCGGGTGATCGAGAAACTGATCGTCGACATCACGGACACCGTTGTCGAGAAGCCGATCACCCTCGAGCGCATGGTCGAGAAGCCGATCGTCACACTCGTCGACAAGATCGTCGAAGTGCCGGTCGAGTCGATCGTCGAAAAGGTCATTGAAAAGCCTGTCGAGAAGATCATCGAGATCACCGTCGAGAAGCCTGTCGAGAAGATCGTCGAACACATCATCGAAGTGCCCGTCGAGAAGAACGTGTACACGACGGTCGAGAAGGAGATCGAGGTCCCCGTCGAAGAGGTGATCTACAAGACGGTCGAGAAGCCCGTCGAGAAGATCATCGAGGTGGTCGTCGAACGTCCGGTCATCAAGGTCGTCGAAGTGCCCCGCGAGGTGGTCGTCGAACGACTCGTCGACAAGCCGATCGAGAAGGCCGTCGATCACGTCATCGAGCGCATCGTCGAGAAGCCCAACGTGGTCGAGAAGGTCATCGAGAAGCCCGTTGAGAAGATCGTCGAGCGCATCGTCGAAAAGCCCGACATCGTGGAGAAGGTGATCGAGAAGCCTGTCGAGCACGTCCTCGAGCGGGTCGTCGAGAAGCCCGAGGTGATCGAGGAGATCGTCGAGACCACGGTCGAGCGGGTCGTCGAGCGGGTGGTCGAGATGCCCAACGTTGTCGAGAAGATCGTCGAGAAGCCTGTCGACCGCGAAGTCGAGCGAGTCGTCGAAGTTCCGAACGTGGTGGAGAAGGTCGTCGAGAAGCCTGTCGATCATGTGGTCGAGCGGATCGTCGAGAAGCCGAACGTGATCGAGAAGGTCGTCGAGAAGCCTGTCGATCACGTCGTCGAGCGAGTCGTCGAAGTTCCGAACGTGGTGGAGAAGGTCGTCGAGAAGCCTGTCGATCATGTGGTCGAGCGGATCGTCGAGAAGCCGAACGTGATCGAGGAGATCGTCGAGCGCCCCGCCGACCACACTGTCGAGAAGGTCGTCGAGGTCCCCAACATCGTCGAACAGATCGTGTCGCGCCCCGTCGACCACGTCATCGAGAAGATCCTCGAAGTCCCCGAAGTGACCGAGGAAGTTGTCGAGCGACCCGTCGAACGGATCGTCGAGAAGGTCGTCGAGAAGCCGAACGTCGTCGAGAAAGTCGTCGAGAAGCCCGTCGATCACGTTGTGGAGCGGATCGTCGAGAAGCCCAACGTTGTGGAACAGATCGTCGACAAGGCTGTTGAGCACATCGTCGAGAAGATCGTCGAGCGGCCCGAGATCGTCGAGAAGGTCATCGACACCCCGGTGCACCGCGAGTTCGAGAAGCACGTGCAGACACCGGTGCTCGTCGAGAAGGTCATCGAGAAGCAGATCAACGTCGTGTCCGAGCGGATCATCGAGAAGCCTGTCGAGCACGTTGTGGAGAAGGTCGTCGAGAAGCCCGTCTACCGCGAGGTGGAACGGATCATCGAGAAGCCGATCGAGAAGATCGTCGAGGTGGTCGTCGAGAAGCCCGTCATCGTCCGCAAGATGGTCGAGAAGGAGGTCGAGCGGGTTGTCGAGGACGACACGTCGACCCGGACCGTCACCCACGACGCGTACGCGGGCGAGCCGGTGCAGCCGCACTTTCTCGACAAGGCGCCGTCGACCGGCGACCGCTGGGTAGAGGCGGGCACCGGCGAACACCCGGATGACGGCACCGCGGGCTCGCAGTCAGAGGAGGCGATCGCTCGCGACCGCGTGGAGCCGCAGTACCAAGCCCGTCGCGCCAAGCACCGCTCGGCTGACTAAGGAGTGTTGCGCTACTGGTACCTCACAGCCCGTCCGATGCCTCAGGGAGGCATGCGCGGCCTGTGAGGTGCCACGAGGGCGTGTCTCCTAATTCGCTTCGCGCGGTCTCGACGGCCAGATGCACTCCCCGCGGCGTTGTCGTCGGTCGTGATACCTACCGGTATCCCTCCCTCCTCCGCCATGCGGGGCGCACACCTGATCCGCCGATCCCGAGCGGCGAATTAGGAGACACGCCCTAGCGATGTCTTGACCCTTCGGTCGGCGGAGCTCAACGCCAGGCGAAGACCGGTTGGTCGTAGTCGGCGACGCGGACCGGATCGCCGTGCAGTGCGACTCGCGCGAACTGATAGATCACTGCTGCCGTCGGGGCGTGGATTCGCCGACCGATGAGTGGCAGCGACATCACCGGACGATCCGACTCCGGAATGGTCTCGAAGATTGGCGCCGCGGTGGCCAGCTCGTCGAGATCGATCAGAAACACGCGCTCCACCTCGGCTGGGTTCGGGCGGAGCGTCACCTCGTCGTCGCACCAGACGACGGTCGGGGATATCACGAAGCCGGACCTGGTCGCGTAGTCGTCGAGGTCGCCGAGGACGGAGTCCGGACCGAGATGGATTCCCATCTCCTCCTCCAACTCGCGCAGGGCCGCGTCGTGCGTGGTCTCCCCGTCGTCGAGCCGTCCGCCCGGCAGCGCGAACTGTGCTGCGTGACGGCGCATGTCGGACGGGCGACGTGTCAGCCAGATCCCTCTCCCGCCGTCGGCCACCGGAGCCACGACGATCGCCACGGCAGCGGCCCGGGTTCCAGGCCTGAGCGGGATTCTGCGCGCCTCGAAACCGTCGAGTCGAGCCCTCAGATCATCGCGTAGCCCCATCAGTCCAATGTAACGTCCATCACACATGGAAGTAAACGGACCGTGGTCCGTTTACATTGATTGCAAGCGATCGCCACACGGCAGACCGCAGGCCCAGAACCTCATCAACGCGCACTTCCAAGGAGGCAACGATGACCACCGCACTCGTACCCACCGAACTGACCGCAGGCACCTGGAACATCGACCCGACCCACTCCACCGTCGGCTTCACCGTCCGCCATCTCATGGTCTCCAAGGTCCGTGGCACCTTCGGTGCGTTCACCGGCACCATCGAGATCGCCGAAGACGGCAGCCCCGCAGTGAACGCCACCATCGACGTCACGTCGATCGACACCCGCAATGAGCAGCGCGACCAGCACGTCCGTTCGGCTGACTTCTTCGACGCCGGCAACCACCCGACCGCCACGTTCGTCTCCACGTCGGTCGAGGCCGACGGTGGCGACTACCTCGTCCACGGTGACTTCACCCTCCGCGGCGTCACCAAGCCCGTCACCCTTCAGATGGAGTTCAACGGTGTGAACCCGGGCATGGGCCACGGCGCCGTCGCGGGTTTTGAGGCCAAGACCGTCATCAACCGCAAGGACTTCGGCATCGACATCGAGATGCCGCTCGAGACCGGCGGCACTGTCGTCGGCGACAAGATCACGATCAACCTCGAGATCGAAGCCGTTCGCGCCGCCTGACCTCAGCGCATGATGCGCGTCGAGTGATCGCGCACACCCTGTCACCTCCCAGGTATTCGGTACTCTCTCCAGAGATCGAAACAACCTGGGAGGTGATGCGTTTCATGACAAAACGTCAGCGAGAGAAGGCGCATCGCATCGCCGACCGGATGGATCGCCGTTTCAAGACGATGGTCATGCTCGGCGGGCTCAACGCACAGGGGCGCGACCGTGACGAGGTGGAGATCCTCGAACTCGACCCGCAGACGCGCAAACGATTTGCTACCCGTGGCCTGCTGATCGGCGGCATGATCGTCGCGGGCGCCAAGGTGCTCATCGGCGTCGAGACGTTCGTCGCGGTGCTGCTCGCCTTCAACGGCGGACGTTTCGAGATCCACACCGACGCCGACATGGGCGCCGTGCTGGCAGCCTTGCTCGTCGGCACCGTTGCCAGCGTCGTGGCCTCGATCTTCTTCCTTCTTCCGCAGTACCGTTGGTTCGTCACCGCGGAGCCCGCCGACGCACGTCGCAGACGGGACGTGGTCCGCATACCTGCGAGTCTGGTCGTCGCCGACCTCCTCGGTTGGATGACGGCGTTCGGCGTGTACGTGACGATCTCCGACATGCGACTGGTGTTCGTGCTCGCGGTGGGCGGCGCGTTCGCGCTCGCCGCGATCACCTCGTGCTCCCTCACGTATCTCTTCGCCGAGAGCGCTGCGCGACCCCTCGCCATTCTCGCGATGCGCGGGTCCACGTCGACTCGCGTCGTCCATGGTGTCCGCGAGCGGATGATCGTGGTGTGGGTCGTCTCGTCGGCCGTGCCGATGGTCGGTCTGCTGCTGGTGAACCTCGGTCGTGGCCTCGGCTGGGTCCCTCCCGTCGCAGGCGCCGTCGACTGGACGGTGATCCTGCTCGCGATCATCGCGCTGACATCCGGCGCACGTGTGGTCGGTCTGGTGAACCGAGCGATCGCCGACCCGCTGAACGACATGCGCGAAGTGGTCGAGGCCGCGCGCAACGGTGACATCTCGCAGCGCGTCGCCGTCTACGACGCCTCCGAGCTCGGCGTGCTTCAGGCGGGCTTCAACTCGATGCTCGACGGCCTGGCCGAACGTGAACGGATGCGCGACATCTTCTCGCGGCACGTCGGAGATCACGTCGCCCAACTCGCCCTCGAACAGGACGGCGAACTCGTCGGATCCAACACGGACGTCGCCGTCATCTTCGTCGACATCACCGGGTCCACGGCTTTCGCCGCGGACCGTGATCCACGTGAGACGGCCGTTGTCCTCAACGCGTTCTTCTCGATCGTCGCCGACGTCGTCGACCGGCACGGCGGCTTCATCAACAAGTTCGAGGGTGACGCCGCATTGATCGTCTTCGGTGCGCCCGCGCCTCTGCGCGACCCGGCACTGGCCGCGTTGACCGCAGCTCGTGAACTCGGCGCGGAGCTCAGTGAGCGTCTGCCCCTCGAATGGGGGATGGGCGTCGCGTACGGACGCGTGTTCGCCGGCAACATCGGGGCGAGGACCCGGTACGAGTACACGGTCATCGGCGATTCGGTGAACGAGTCGGCCCGCCTCTCCGACCTTGCGAAAGAGGGCTATTCGTCGGTCTATGCGAGCCGCGCCGCGATCGAGGCGGCCGCGGAGGACGAGGCTGTGCGGTGGAAGCGAGTCGACCGGCAGGTGCTGCGGGGCCGCGCCCACGTGACTGAGATCTTCGCGCCGTCCGAACTGCTCGTTCGCCACGAGCCGCCGTCTCTCGGTAGTGTTCTCGCCGATCTGGTCAAGTTCGCCATGCCCGGCGAACGGACGTCGAGGGTCACGACCAAGGAGGCGTAAACGTGGGTGGCTGGAGCCGCGACGACATTCCCGCACAGCACGGCCGACGCTTCATCATCACCGGAGCGAACAGCGGGCTCGGCGCCGAGACGGCGAAGGCCGTTGCCGCTGCGGGCGGCCAGGTGACCTTGGCCTGCCGCAATGTGGCCAAAGCACGGACAGTCGCCGAACAGATCGGTCCGGCCGCCACCGTTGCAGAACTCGACCTCTCCGACCTGGCCTCGGTGCGTGCCTTCGCCGACACCGTCGACGAGGCGGACGTCCTGGTGAACAACGCAGGCATCATGGGCGTCCCGTACGGGCGGACGATCGACGGCTTCGAGATGCAGATGGGCACCAATCACCTTGGGCACTTCGCGCTGACGGCACTGTTGATTCCGAAGATCACCGAGCGAGTGGTGGTCCTCTCGTCGATCGCCCATCGCTTCGCTCGCATCGACGTCGACGACCTCGGCTACGACCGACGCACGTACCGCCGCGCCATCGCGTACGGCGACTCGAAGTTCGCGAACATGCTGTTCGGGCTCGAGCTCGCCCGCAGGTTCGAGGCGGCGGGTTCGTCGAAGATCGCCGTTCTGGCCCACCCCGGCTACGCGTCGACAGGCCTCCTCGGCAAGACCGAGACCACGTTCGACTACGTGATGAAGGCGGGCGATCTGTTGCGCGTCGGTCAGACGCCCGCGATGGGAGCTCTGCCTCAGCTCTTCGCGGCCACGTCGCCCGCGGCACGGAACGGCACGTACTACGGTCCTCGGGGCCTTGGCGGACTCCGCGGCAAGCCGACGGTGGCGCGGACCAGGCGGGCGGCATCCGATCAGGATCTTCGCGATCGGCTGTGGTCGGAGTCGGAGCGCTTGACCGGAGTCGAGTTCCCCGCCGTATGAATCTTCGAACAGGTGTACGATCACCTGTATGGCCGCGGGACTTCAGGCGTCGTTGTTCGACACGGACTCAGACGCGCCTGCGCTGACCTCGCTCGCGCGCGGGATGCGGCGGACCGAATTGGCCGACGGCGCCTGGGTCGATCTGCGGCCCGGTTGGCTGCAGGGGTCGATGGAACTGTTCGACGGTCTCCGCACCGATGTGCCGTGGCGAGCCGAAGAACGTCGGATGTACGACGCGACAGTCCCCGTGCCACGTCTGCTCGCGATGTACCTCGATCGGGATCGATGGCCGCATCCGATCCTTCGCGCTGCGCGTGCCGATCTCAGCGACCACTACCGCGACGAGTTGCCGTCGGGCTTCGCGACGGCGGGCCTCTGCCTGTACCGCGACGGTTCCGACAGCGTCGCGTGGCACGGCGATCGCATCGGCAAAGGCAGGTCGCAGAACACCCTGGTCGCCATTCTGTCGCTTGGCGCTCCCCGGCCACTGCTGCTGCGCCCGCGCGGCGGGGGAGCGTCCCGCCGATTCGTCCTCGGGTCGGGCGACCTCCTCGTCATGGGAGGAAGCTGCCAGCGGACGTGGGATCACGCCGTCCCGAAAGTCTCCGGCGCCGGCCCGCGGATCAGCGTCCAGTTCCGTCCCTCCGGCGTCTTCTGATGCCCTACAGCGTCCGCAGTCGACGGGCGGCTTCGGCGATCGCGTCGTCGCTCTTGGCGAAGGCGAAGCGGACCATGTGACGCCAGGGGCCGGCATCGTCGACGAACGCACTGATGGGAACGGCGGCCACGCCGATGCGTTCCGGGAGTTCGCGGCAGAACGTGTCGCCGTCGGTCACTCCGAGCGGCCTCGGGTCCGCGCACACGAAGTACGTGCCCTGGCTTCGGTGAACGCTGAAACCTGCGTCGGTCAGTGCGGTCGACAGCATGGTGCGCTTCTCGCCGAGGGCGACGGCGTCGTCGCGCACCCAGTCCATCTCGTTCCGCAGCGCGTGGGCGATCGCCGGCTGGAACGGCCCGCTCCCGACGTAGGTCAGATACTGTTTGGCGGCCCTGGCCGCGGCGATCAGCTCCCGCGGACCGCTGATCCAGCCCACCTTCCACCCCGTGACGTGAAAGGTCTTGGCGGCGCCGGAGATCCGGAGAGTCCGCTCCTTCATGCCGGGCAGGGTTGCCAACGATCGGTGGACCGCCCCGTCGAAGACGAGATGCTCGTACACTTCGTCGGTGATCGCGACGACGTCGTTCGCGATGCACAGTCGTGCGATCTCGGCGAGATCGTCGTCGGACAGGATGGTGCCGGTCGGGTTGTGCGGCGAGTTCACGATCACCGCGGCCGTCGTCGGGCTGAACGCCGCAGCCAATGCATCACGGTCGAGCCGGAAGCCGTCGCCGTCCGGAACCAGCGAGACGGTTCGGCGGACACCGCCCGCAAGGGCGACAGTCGCCGCGTACGCGTCGTAGTACGGCTCGATCATCACCACCTCGTCGCCCGCGTCGACGAGTCCCAGGACAGCGCCTGCGATCGCTTCGGTGGCGCCGACGGTGATCAGGACGTCGGTGTCCGGGTCGTACGCGAGGCCGTAGTCGTCGAGTTGCTGGGCGGCGACGGCCTCACGCAGTTCCGGGATCCCCGGGCCGGGCGGGTACTGGTTGAATCCGTCAGTGATCGCGGCGCGCGCGGCGTCGAGCATCGACTCCGGGCCGTCCGAGTCGGGAAACCCCTGTCCCAGGTTGACGGCGTCGTGCGCCACGGCGAGTGCCGACATCTCAGCGAAGATCGTCGACGTGAACGGCTGCATCCGGGCGACCAAGGGCATGGCGTCAGCGTACGCACCTCGTCGACGACTTCGGCACTGTCTACCGCGCTGTGCGCGGTAGACAGTGCCGAAGTTGCGAGCTAGAGGTCGGCGGCGTCGATGATGCGGTAGGCGTAGCCCTGCTCGGCGAGGAAGCGCTGCCGATGGGCGGCGTAGTCGGCGTCGAGGGAGTCGCGAGAGACGACGGAGTAGAAGTGCGCCTGCCCGCCGTCGGCCTTGGGGCGCAGGAGACGCCCGAGGCGCTGCGCCTCTTCCTGCCGCGAACCGAACGTGCCCGACACCTGCACGGCGACGGACGCCTCCGGCAGGTCGATGGAGAAGTTCGCCACCTTGGAGACGACAAGCGTCGACAGTTCACCGCGACGGAAGGCGTCGAACAACTTCTCTCGTTCGGCGTTTCGAGTCGAACCCTGGATCACCGGGCAGTTCAGTGCTTCGCCGAGTTCTTCGAGCTGGTCGATGTACGCGCCGATCACCAGTGTCTGGGCATCGGAGTGGCGGCCGAGGATCGACTTCACCACCGACATCTTCGACCGCGCCGTCGAGCAGAGCTTGTACTTCTCCTCGGCTTCGGCGACGGCGTACTGGAGTCGCTCCTCGTCGGTCATCGTCACTCGGACCTCAACACAGTCGGCGGGGGCGATCCATCCCTGCGCCTCGATGTCCTTCCACGGTGCGTCGTACCGCTTGGGGCCGATCAGGCTGAACACATCGCCTTCCCGGCCGTCCTCGCGGACGAGTGTCGCGGTGAGTCCGAGCCTGCGGCGTGACTGGAGGTCGGCCGTCATGCGGAACACCGGTGCCGGAAGGAGGTGGACTTCGTCGTACACGATGAGTCCCCAGTCTCGGGAGTCGAACAGGTCGAGATTCTTGTACTCGCCCTTCGACTTCCGAGTCATCACCTGATACGTCGCGATGGTCACCGGGCGGATCTCCTTGCGTTCGCCCGAGTACTCTCCGATCTCGTCTTCGGTGAGCGATGTGCGAGCGACGAGTTCACGCTTCCACTGCCGACCCGCGACCGTGTTCGTCACCAGGATCAGAGTGGTGGCAGCGGCCTTCGCCATCGCGGCGGCGCCGACCATCGTCTTACCCGCACCGCACGGCAGGACGACCACTCCCGAGCCCCCGGCCCAGAACGAGTCGGCGGCAAGTTCCTGGTAATCGCGCAGTGCCCAGCCGTCCTGCACCAGATCGATCGGGTGCGCTTCGCCGTCGACGTACCCGGCGAGGTCCTCGGCAGGCCAGCCGACCTTGAGCAGCACTTGCTTGAGGCGTCCCCGCTCCGACGGATGCACCACGACGGTGTCCTCGTCCAGGCGATCGCCCAGCATCGGTGCGACCTTCTTGTTCCGGAGGATCTCCTCGAGCACCGCACGGTCGAACGAGACCAGCGTCAGCCCGTGGGCGGGATGCTTCACCAGTTGGAGCCTGCCGAACCGACCCATGGTGTCGACGATGTCGACGAGCAGCGGCTGGGGGACGGGAAACCGGGAGTAGGTGACGAGAGCGTCGACCACCTGCTCGGCATCGTGGCCCGCGGCGCGCGCGTTCCACAGCGCGAGCGGCGTGACCCGGTAGGTGTGGATGTGTTCGGGC
Organism: Gordonia malaquae NBRC 108250; assembly: GCF_000344135.1. GTDB lineage: Bacteria > Actinomycetota > Actinomycetes > Mycobacteriales > Mycobacteriaceae > Gordonia > Gordonia malaquae. Next base: position 30,345 of record NZ_BAOP01000034.1, read on the forward strand.
GCGCGCTCGAGTTCGGCGAACGGAGCGATCGCCGCCCGCGCCTTGGCGGCGTCCGGGTGATCCATCTCCAGCAGGAGGGTCTTGTCCGATTGCACGATCAACGGTCCGTCAGTCACCCGACCATTGTTCCTTCCCGGCGCAGGTCCCGGCCACCTCGGGTCCGTTCGGGTCTACAGGAGTTCGACGCGGGTGATGCGGTGGAGGGCGAAGCGGACGTCGGCGTCGCCCGCCTCCTCATCGGCGACGAGTTGCCCGGCAGCCAGCGATCGAGCCTTCACGACGTGTCGGCTCGCGCCGCCCTGGGCGTCCACGTACCCGATGCGTAGCCGTCGGCCTGTCTGGAGCGCGAGCTGGATCAGGGTGGATGTCGTCTCGCCCGAGCCGGACGTCGCCTGCGCGGTGATCGGGCCGTCGGCCCGGTCGGCGGTGCGCATGCGGGTCACCACTGTGCTCGCCTGTCCTGGGCCGATCCGCCCTCGTTTCGCGGGTCGTCTGGAGCCCGACTGGCGCGCGGGTACCCGGACACCCGCACTGCGGAGATCGACGAGGGTGCCTGACGAATCCTCGCCCGCGGGCGCGAAGCCGGCACCGCGGAGTCTCTCGATCACTTCTCGCAGGGGCGCCGCTGACACCGCGACGGTGGGGGCCAACGCTCGAAGCGCGAGCTCTGCGGCGGCGTCGCTGCGCAGGACTTCGGTGAGCATCGCCGCATCGTCGCAGCGGACGAACGACGACGCGACGCCGACCCGGAGGCTTCCGTGACGGCGGGCGACGTCGTCGATGAGATACGTCAACGACTGCGGCACCGGAGTCTTCGAGTGTTCGGTGAACAGAGCTGACAGTTCTGCCGCGGTGCGTCCGGAATCCAAGGCACGGCGTACACCGTCCTCGGTGACGCGGTACACCGATGCGGCGCCACCGGATTCGAGGTCGGCGACCAATGCCAACCGGTCGGCGAGCGACGGTGTCAGCGGGCCGGGCACGGTGACCGTGAAATCGGCCTGGACCAGGAAGTAGTCGATCGGTTCGGGCAGTGACGACGCCATCGTGGCGACGAGCGCAGTGGAGTCCTCGGCGTCCGGATCCAATTCGAGCAGCGCTCGGCCGGCCGACGTGAGACTCCCGTGCGCCACGAGTCCGAGTTCGGTGGCCTCGCGCAGCGTCTCGCCGACCACACGACGCGAGAGCCGCCGGAGCTGGCGCGGATGCCGCCACCCGAGCAGTGCGACCAGGTCGTCGACGCTCACCGGTACCGATCGCTCGGTCTCGGTCAGCGGAGCGAGCACGGTGCGCCGCAGCAGTGGTGCGGCTGCGTCGAACGACTCCGACACCAGTGCGCCGATGATCGCGCCGTCGCGGTCGGTCTCACCGATCTGCCACGGGCGACGAGGCAGATCGAGCCACGCGGTCGCCATGGTGGCCCAGCGACGTTCCGGATCCTGGTGTCGCCAACCGTCGACCGCGGTGGTCGGTGCGAACACCTCGTCTGTAGACAACGCGTCCATCGTCTCGGGCACACCGGCGCCGATCAGGCGGGCGGCGGCGAGGACCTCGACCAGCAGGCCGATGCGGGTGACGCTGACTCCGAGGGACTTGGCGAGACGGCGGAGCTCGCGCACTCCCATGCCGCCCGACCGCAGGACCGCGGCCGGGGCGTCGCCGAGCGCTCCGATCAGGTCCGCGGTGTGTCGGAGCAACTCCAGAGCTTCTCCGGCACCGGCGGCGTCGACGTCGAATCGGGACGGATCCCCGGCGAGCACCGGTTCACGGAGCGTCGCCGTGATCAGCGGCGGTTCGCCGCGCAGCACCTGCCCGACCTGGGGAGGAAGCTCGACCGTCTGCTCGTCGACTCGAGCCAACAGATCGGCGGCGAGGAGCCGGGGGACCGGCGCAGAGGGGTCAGCGTCGGGCGCGGCGTCCCGCGACCGTCCGAGGGCCGGTCCCTGAGCCAGCGTGGTCAGCAGTTCGCGTGGACGTTCGTCGAGTGCGGCCACTCGGTCGGCGATGTCGGATGAGTCGACCGAGGCCATCGGCCCGAGGAGATGAGGAGCACGCCAGGGGAGTGCGGACGGGAGGTGGCTCGCCGCCACCCAACTCGTCGCCTTACGACCGGACGACAGCCCGGACGGCCAGATCAGGGCCCGCTCCGACAGATACGTCAGCCGCGCGTCCACATCGGCGCGCAGTGCACGCCGACCGAGTCGGGAGACGATGTCGTCTCGACTCACCGGTCCGAGTAGATCGTGATGGCTGTCCCCGGGCCGCTCCCTCTCTGCCAGCCGAGCGCAGTCGAGGAACGCCTCGACGACCGCCACGCTGAGAAGATCGAGCCCTTCACCCGCGAGCGCGATCGACGCCGCCGACATCGCGCGTTGCGCCAGCACACCGGTGCCGCGGGGCGGCGGCGACGCGAGGTCGGGGCGTCGGACCAGAAGCTCGACGAGCTGATCGTCCGACCGCGACGCCAACTCGTCGGATGACGTGCGCAACGACGGGTCCGGACTCATTCAGTCCATGTTACCGATCGGGACAGATGTACCCGGGTGTGTAGTCCCGCCGGACCGTCGCATGGCAGAATGATCCACGTGGCTAAGAAGAATGGATACGTGGACGCGGGTTGGCCCGAAGAGGCCGGAGACGACCACGCTGTGACCGAGCTCCTCGCGCACCTCTCGGGTGCACTGTCCCCGTTCGGCGACACGCAGTTCCCGCTGCCTGTCGACGACCTCCCGTACATTCACGCGAAGACCGTCGTCAATCGCTGACGCCACTCGCAGACACTCCAACGGCCCCCGCTCTCTGAGCGGGGGCCGTTGTCGTTGTGTGGGTCGACGACCGTAGGCCGTGCCCAGCAGCGAGGCGAAAGGCGAAGACCCCCGCTCCGGAAATCGGAACGGGGGTCTTCGGGTGATGCTTTGGGGTGGAGATCAGAACTTCAGGAGGCCCTTGTTCTGGTTGAACAGCTTGACCTGGTCCTTGGTGAGGTCGTAGCCGGAGTCCTTTGCGGCCTTCCATGCGTTGCGGACCTCAGGGCTGACGTTCGAGTCGTCGAGCGCCTCGTCGACCTGCTTCTTGGCGTCGTCGCTGGTCTTGGCGTCGCCGGCCTTCGACAGGTCGAAGCTCTTGTCCTCAGCCTTGGGGGCCGTCTTGGGGGCAGCCTTCGGGGTCGCAGGAGCAGTGCGTGCGCTCGGGCCCGAGAGGACGGTGCCGCAGGTGGGCCATGCGCCCTTGCCCTGGGTGGCGAGAACGCGCTCGCCGATGGCGATCTGCTGCTCGCGGGTCGCCTGGTCGGCGGTGGGAGCGTACTGGCCGCCACCGTTGGCGGTCCAGGTGCTCGGGCTGAACTGCAGGCCGCCGTGGTAGCCGTTTCCGGTGTTGATGGCCCAGTTGCCGCCCGACTCGCACTGTGCGACCTGGTTCCACTCGGCGTCGGTGGCAGCCGAGGCGTGGCCTGCTCCGCTGAGGAGGGCTGCACCGCCGCCGATGCCGCCGATGACTGCCGAGGTGACGGCGATCTTGGCGAAAGTCTTGGTGTTGCTGGTCGTCTGCTTCGAGTGACGTCCGGTCATAGTGTGTTTTCCTCTCTCCACGCGCCTACGAGGTGAGCTGTCGGGTTCGGGCGAGAGGTGCCCGGCCGGCGGGTTCGGCGTGTGCCTAGCCGCGGACTTAACCCCAAGGCGGTCGATTGCTCGTCCGCCGGGTCTCACGGGGAGATGGTGGGTCCCCCGTCCTCGCTCCTGAATTGCTGTGTTCGTTTCCCTGTCCGGCGGAGCGAGGCTTGGCGCGGTCGGAAGGGGCTATTCGGTTGGATGGACATCACCTTCGATGACGACCGACCTGAACACTACGGGTTGGTACTCGCCAGTTCATCTGTTGTTTCTAGGCGCATTTCTACCGGCGAGTAACGCGTTTCGGACACCTGTCGGCGTCGTTGCAGTTCACGCAGCTGACACCCGGTCTGTATCCGGTTCGTTATCGTCCCGTTATGTGACAAGGATCACATTCAGATTGAGACTCGCGCCACGTCGTTGGCTCAGGATTGTGTTCGGCGGGCTTCGAGGGCGCGGAAAGTCGACGCGTGAAATACGAGTGGTTCGACGCTCGGATCGCTGCGCAGAGCATGAATCCGCAGGAGGACCACGTGGTGGTCGCCTGCGGGAATCTCCTGTAGCACCGAGCAGTCGAGGTGAGCCGCGGCCCCGGAGATCATCAGGGCTCCCGATTCGGTGACGAATCGCTTCACCGAATCGAATCGTTGCTCCGGCGGACCCGCCAGGCGGCGGCAGATCTCACCCTGGTGTCCGGCGAACACGCTGACCCCGAGACGTTCGGCGGTCGTCAGTCGAGGCCACGTGGTCGATCCGTCGCGAACGCACACCGACACCAGCGGCGGATCGAGCGACACGGTGGCGAAAGAACTCGCCGACATCCCGACGTCCTCGCCGTCGGACGTCCGGCGGCAGACCGCGACGACGCCAGTCGGGAAGCAGCTGAACGCCCGCTTCAGCGCGGCTTCGTCTGATGCGGGCAGGAGATCGGTCATCGACTGCGCCGACCGGAGCGCAACGCGAAGACGAGCCCGAGCAGGAAACCGGCAGGAGCGCCCAACGCCACGACGTACAGGGTCGTCACGAGGGCGGTCGAACTGTCGCGTACCGGCGGCAGCAGGAGCGCCAACGACGCGACCATGCCGATTGCGAACAGGATCACCGCAGTGGGCAACAGGCGCGACGGCTTCTGGGTCTCCATGACTTCCACGGTAAACCAGCAGAGTAGAATCGGTTCCAGTGCGTCTCCGCTCTCCTGTCAGCGAGCAAGGGGCGCCTTTTCCATAGCTGGCAGTAGAGATCATTGAGGGTGAGTGCTGTGCCAACCGGCCGAGTGAAGTGGTACGACGCCGACAAGGGCTTCGGGTTCCTGTCGCAGGACGACGGCGACGACGTGTACGTCCGCGCGGACGCGTTGCCGTCCGACGTCGCCGACCTGAAGGCCGGTCAGCGAGTGGAGTTCGACATGGCCGCGGGCCGCCGCGGGCCGCAGGCACTGCGGGTGTCGGTGCTCGAACCCGCGCCCAGCGTGGTCAAGAACAACAGGGAGGCGTCGCGTCGGGAGCACAAGCGCCCGGACGTCGAGCGCAAGAGTCCCGACGAGCTCCACGGCATGATCGCCGACCTCATCACGCTCCTCGAAGGCGCCGTGCAGCCCAGTCTGCGCAACGGCCGCTACCCGGACCGCAAGACGTCTCAGCGCATCTCCGAGGTGGTCCGAGGCGTCACGCGCGAGCTCGACCGCTAGCAATTACGTAGATCGACGATTCAACGACGAACGCGGCTTCCCGGAGGCCGCGTTCGTCGTTGACGGGAGTCGGCTTCCGCTCAGGCACGGGTGTCGGGCAACTCGGTGACGTTCGTGACCGTGTAGCCGTCGGGGCGGGCGTCGACTGAGAAGACACCCCGCATGAGAATCGATCCGTCGGGGGAGTTCAGGCCGTTGGGGGAGTTGTCGAGGACGGTGGCCACCGACTGAATGTCGACACCGAGCAGGACCCGATCGGGGGTGCTTGTGAGTTCCATCGTGTACTTCGAGTCGGAGCGGTTCAACGTGACGACTCGCTGCAGGCCTTTCGGCGTGGCGTACTGCGCAAACGCGAACCACGGCCCGGACGCGATCTCTTTGGGGACCGTCAGCAGCATCGTGGAGCCGACCGGCGTGGCCGCACGCGCCACTTGGGTCGGGACCTGCTTCGCGGTCCGGGGGTCGGCGGGCGTGCAGTCGGTCATGTCTCGCTCGCACCAATACGCGGGCTGCACCTGGACAAAAGTGTCGCCTGCCTGGACTGAGACGGTCGGCACGTGATCGTCGTCGGACGTGACGACGAGGACCGCGGTGAGCCCCGCGATGAGGACGACCACGGCCGCCGCGGCAGCGGCGAGGATCGTCAATGCCTTCTTGTCTCCGGGGTGCTGCACGAGAAATCCTGTCGGTCGTTCGGTGGAATCGAAAGTCAGCGGGCGGTTCGGCGTGTCGGTGCGCCGCTCGGTCCGGTCGGCGGCTGCGCCTGGAACGGAACCGTGGGGGCGGCGTGATCGGGCCTGCGGCCGCCGAAACCGGGAACCATCGTCGCACCTCGACTGGTCAGCACCGTTTGCACGAAGCCGATTCCGACGAGAACCGCGACGACTGTGAAACCGATCGAGAGAGTCGTCGGCAAGACCACGCCGAGGCTCGCGCCGATCACCCAGCACAGCTGCAGGACGGTCTCAGAGCGGCCGAACGCCGATGCGCGAGACTCTTCGGGGAGATCGTCCTGGATCGCCGAGTCCATGCAGACCTTCGCGATCGCACTGGTCGCGGAACCGATGAAACCGGCCACCACCACGAACACGAGCGAGCCGAAGATCGCAGCGAGAACACACGCGACGAAGGTCGCTCCGGTGGCGAGCAGCACGATCTTCGTCGGATGCTTCAGTTCGAGGCGCGTGCCGAGGCCGTTGCCGAGGAAGTTGCCGACACCCGCTGCCGCGCCGACGGCGCCGAGCATCAGCATCTGCTGCCAACCCGACGTGGTGGGCTGGGCCTTTGCGTAGAAAGCGATGTACAGCGTCAAGAACCCGGTCAGAATGCGGATGGTGCCGTTGCCCCAGAGTCCGGTGACCACGGTCCGACCCAGCGGTTGGCGCATCTTGGCGGCCAGTTCGCGGGAGAAGCTGCTGCCCTTGGGCTGGGGCGCGGTGTCCTCGGCATTCGGATTGCCGCGGTAGGTGATCGTTGTCGGGACCTCGCCCTCCGTCGACTCCACCCATGCCGGGATCTTCATGCAGAAGTACGCGCCCGCGGCGGCGACCAGACACAGCCAGACCATGGCGCCGGGAACATGGAACGGCAACGCCTTGGCCAGCAGGAGCTCGAGGATTCCGGCGATCGCGCCGCCGACCATCGTTCCCGCGACCAGGCCGAACGTGGTGAGTCGCGAGTTGACGCGCACCAGGTCGATGCTCGGCGGAAGCACGCGGGGCGCAACGGCGGATTTGAGGACGCCGAACGATTTCGACAGCACCATGAGGCCGAGCGCCGCCGGGTACAAAACCCACGGCTTGTACTCGAGCTGCATCTTGTCCGAATCCCACGACGAGTTCACGATGATCAGCAGGCCGAGGACCACGCGCAGTCCGAACGTCGTCGCCATGGCGATGCGTCGACCATGCTGAAGCCTGTCCAAGACAGGCCCGATGAGGGGCGCGATCAGCGCGAACGGTGCGATCGTGATCGCCAGATACAGTCCGACGCTCACCTTCGACTCACCGGTCGCCGCAGCGAAGAACAGGGTGTTCGCCAATGCGATCGCCATCGCCGCGTCGACAGCGGTGTTCGCGATCACCGGCAGGGTGAGCGCGGTGAGACCGGATCGGTCGGCGCCGTCGGCGGTCGCCGCACGATGGACCATCTGTGCGCCGCGCTCGGTGAAGTACTTCGACCGACGAGCCATCACACGGACGACGGTGACCTTCTCCGGCGGAACGTACTCGGCGTCCTTGCGTCGGCTCGCGCCGTCTCGATCGAACGCCGCGGTCTGCTCGTCGAGCGGATCCGACTGCGGCGGGAGCGGCGGAAGGTGCGGATTGTGGGTGCGCGGCGGCAGATATCCATTGCTCGCGGGACGCCCGTGATCCGATTCCGGCGCGTCGAACCGCTGAGTGGGGACGCGAGGAGACCGCCGCGGGGCGTCGGCCGGGTAGTTGGCCTGACCGGGGTGCGGCGCGGGGCGACGAGGACGCCGAGCCTGCGGGTCCTGCGGCATCGGGTTCCCCCGGCGGGCGCCGCCGGGTTGGGGACCGCCGGGCGGGGGATTCTGGCGACCGGCCGCCCCACGGTCGTCACGAGATCCACGGGTGTTCACACCATTGATTGTTCCTCATCGGCCCGACAACGGTGGGAACCCATTCCCCTGACGTGCGTCGGCGGGCCCGACTATTGCACACTGGACGGGTGACTGTTGCATTCGAAGCTCCTCGACTCGTCGATGCGGTCGACGTCGCGCGTGCCGCGCTCGTCGCCGAAGGTGAGCAGCCGGGCGCACACACAGGCGCCCGAGCCGAGGGCGATTACGCCGCGACGCACTACTTCGACGCCGAACTGCCCGGTTACCGCGGGTGGCAGTGGTGCGTGGTCGTGGCGGGTGCACCCGACTCGGCCGAGGTCACAGTCAGCGAAGTCGCACTGCTTCCCGGCGGGGGAGCGCTGCTGGCCCCCGACTGGGTGCCGTGGGTGGAGCGCATTGCGCCAGGGGACCTCGGACCGGGCGATCAACTCGCCGCGCCCGCCGACGATCCACGGCTGGTGCCCGGCCAGATCGACACCGAGGACGTCAGCCTCATCGACGCCGACGAGATCGGCCAGGTCGACGCAGAGATCGGCCTCGGTCGCAGACGACTGCTGTCGTTCGAGGGACGTACCGACGCCGCGCAGCGCTGGTTCGACGGCGAGTACGGCCCGGCGTCCGCGATGGCCCGAAACGCACGCCACTCGTGCGGCACCTGCGGCTTCTACTTGCCGATCGCAGGCGCGCTGCACTCCGGGTTCGGTGTCTGCGCCAACGAGTTCGCCGCCGACGGACGAGCGGTGTCCGTCGAGTACGGATGCGGGGCGCACTCGGACGTGACTGAACCGTCCGGGGCGGGCAGCCCGGCCTACGACGCGTTCGACGACGGCGCGATTGAGATCGTCGCGCAGGCCGTATCCGGTGCCGCCGACGCCTGATCGATCCACTGCCGATCCGTTCGGGACGGCAGCACTGCGTGACGCCACGCTGCGCGCATGGCGGTCGTCACCGACTCGCATGGCCGAGGACGCGGCCGCTGAGACGGAACTCGCCGACATCGGGTACCGCGGCCGACTCCTGACCGAACTCGCCGCGAATGCCGCCGACGCCGCAGGGGACGACGGCGTGTTGTGGATCCGCCGTGACGGCGACGTGCTGCGATTCGCGAACACCGGTACTCCGTTGACGCGTGACGGTGTCGAGTCGTTGACGGCACTGCGCGTGTCACCCAAATCGCACGCGGCGACTGTGACCACCGTCGGACGGTTCGGCGTCGGGTTCCGGGCGACGGCATTCGCCGCCTCGGTGACTGTCGCGTCCACCACCGGATCGATCGAGTTCAGTCGGGCGCGGACCGTCTCCGCGACCGGATCACAGGATTCTCCGTCGCAACGTCTCGCGTGGCCGTCCGCCGCCGAACCGCCTCCCGGATTCAGCACCGAGGTGTCGATCGACGTCGGAGACGACGCAACGGCATTGTTCGAGGGTTTCGCCGCGCACGTGCCCGACCTGCTGCTCGAACTCCAGGCGCTGTCGCGCATCGAGCTCGACGACACGGTCTTCACCCGCACCGTCGAGGGCGACCACGTCGTCATCGCCCGTGACGGCGCCGAGTTGCAGCGTTGGCTCACCGCACGGGTCGACGGGACGTCGTGGATGGTGCGCATCGTGGACGGGGCCGTGGTGCCGTGCCGTGACGAGGTACTCCGCAGCCCGACACCCACCGCCGTCGAACTGGCCCTGCCTGCGCGTGTCATCACAGATCTTCCGTTGACTCCGGATCGGCGGGACGTACACCCGGACGCCGACGTGGCGACCGCGGCCCGCGGGTACGCAGACCTCGTCGCGCTCGCGCCGGATCGCGACAAACACCTTCTGGTGCCGCGCCCGACGGTGGGCTCCGGGCGGGTCGACGCCGAGTTGCGCTCGGCGATCCTGTCCGACCTCGCCGATGCCCGCTGGGTCCCCGCCATCGGCGGTGACGCGTTGGCACCTGAACGCACGTGGGTGCTCACCGGATTGTCGGACAGGTTGGCCGAGGTGCTCGGCGAAGTGATGGCGCCGCTGGCGCATCCCGACGTGTCCGACCGGGTCAGCGCGGTGGCGCTCGTTCGGCTCGGCGCTCGTGAACTAGGACTCGCGGACATCGCCGACCTGCTCGGCTCCACGGTGCGCGAACCCGCCTGGTGGGCGACTCTGTACGCCGCACTCGCAGACCGCGTCCACACCGGTGACGAGCGGGAGGAACTCGGCGCGCTGCCCGTCCCGCGCATCGACGGACGCACTCACATCGGTGCGCGGGGCCTGGTCGTGGTCGACGGCCTCGGATCCGACGACGCCGCCCCTGACTGGATGGCGATAGTCCATCCGGACGCGTACGACCCGCTTCTCGATCGGCTCGGGCTCGAGCACTGCTCGATCGCCGACGTTCTCGCCGATCCAGCCCTTGCGGCCGCGATCGATTCCGCCGACGACCACGCCGAGCTCGCCGACTCTGTTCTGCGTCTGCTGAGCGCCGGAGGAATAGCGGAGCAGCAGCCCGGTCTGGGGCGGATCGAGATCAAGGCAGTCGACGGGGACGACTGGCCGGCAGACGAACTGCTGCTGCCGGACGCCCCGATCGCGAACCTGCTCGGTGACGACTCACCCTTCGGGGTAGTCGCGGCCGACGTCGTCGAACGATATGGACAGGTCCCGCTGCGCGCGCTCGGAGTGGGGTGGGGTTTCGGGACCGTTCACGACGACCTGCCGACCGGCCCGGACCACGATCTGCCCGACGAAGAGCAGTGGTGGGACGAGTTCGAGGTTCCCCCGGAACGTCTCGACGCGGTCCGCGACCTCGACCTCGTCGATCCCGGGCGATGGACCGACGCGCTGGCGCTCCTCGCGGACGACCCGTCCACGTCTCAGCTGGTGCACAGCGGCTATACCCGGTGGTGGCTTCGGCGATACGCCGAGATCGACGGCGTTCCGCTTCGCAGGCTCCGGAGCGTCGACGACCTGCGCTTCGCCGGCCTCTTCGATGTGGCTCCGGACTCGGACAGGTACCCGTCGCTGCTGGTGGGCGACGGCCCTGACGATTCCGACGACGCACAGAACTGGATCGAAGCCCTCTCGGACCCTGAGCGTCAGATCAGCGCGGGGGTCGCCGCGCGGGCGCACGCGGCGCTGGTCGCCGCCGTTCGTGACGGCCGCGTGGAGCCTCGTCGTCTCGAGCCGCCTGACGGAGTTCGAACCCTCGACGGATCGGTCACCGAACGGCCCGTCGTGATCGATCAACCGTGGTGGACCGCGGTGGTTCCCGCGGACCGGTCCGTGCTCCCGGGACCGTTGGTGTCCGAGTCCGATGCGCAGATCCTCGGTGACCTCCTCGACGCCGATCTCGCGAGCAGCCTGTGTCGCGCTGTCCCGGTCGGGCAGGGGCGGACCGTGGACGCCGACTCCGCCGAGGCCGCCTGGATCACCGCTGTCGGCGGCCGAGAGTCGCGAGGACCGATCGTCGTCCACGACCGGCTGATCGTCGCCGTCGACCTCGACGGTGAGGAGCGCCATGTCGCCGTCGAACAGTGGGTGGACGACGCCGGAACCACACACTCGGTAGGTTGGACGCGTGATGGCTCCGTTCAGCGTTGACCACCGCGTGACAGACGCGGTGGTGTCCGGCCGTCACGAACCCTGGACGTCGCTCATGCAGTTCATCACCGTGTGGGGTGACACACTGACGCTGTCGCTGGTCGTCATCGGTGTCGTGGTGCTGTCGTGGCTCGCCGGACGGATCGATTTCGCCGTGCTCATCGTTGTCGCATCACTGACCGGCTACGGGCTGATGGTGCTGCTCAAACTGATCTTCTCGCGTGATCGACCGCCGGTCGCAGACCGGCTCATCGACATCGGGGGCGCATCGTTCCCGTCCGGGCACGCCATGATGTCGATGATCGTCTACGGTCTCGGGGCCGTCATCCTGCATCGCGTGTACCCGCGCGTGCGACGTCATGCGTGGTGGCTGCTGGCCGCGCCACTGCTTGTTGTCGGCGTCGGGTTCAGTCGCGTCTACCTCGGCGTCCACTGGTTCAGCGACATCATGTTCGGCTGGCTGTTCGGCCTGATCTGGGTCACGGTGTGGGTCGCCGTGCACGTCCAGGGCTCCAAGCGGAGACAAGCGGCACGAGCAGCGGCCCGTGCGGCCGCGACCGAGCGGGCCGCACGCATGGCGAGCCTCTCGAGCTAGGGCGAGACACGCCCTAGTCGAGACCTTCCTGAGCGCTCGTCGAACCGCGACGTACCGCGGCCTTCTGCGCGAAGACCAGTAGCGTGCCCGCGACGCCGACGACCAAGCCGACCAGACACACGGTGAGCGCGCGATCACCGCCCAGATCCGTCAGCCAGACCACGACTGTGGCGACGAGCCACACCACCATGCCGACGACGATCACCGGCTCGGGTGCGCGGAGTCGCGCGGGAAGCTCGGGGATCGGTGTCTCATCGGCCATGCTCACAGGGTAGCTTTTCACCAGTGGTGCGCAGTTGGCGCACCGACGTTCCTGCATCCGTTACGTGAAGGGTGAACTGATGACCGATGCCGCTGGAAAGCCTGCCGGTGGTGTGCTGGACCGCTATTTCAAGATCTCCGAACGAGGGTCCACGATCGCCAGGGAGGTGCGCGGCGGTCTCGTCACGTTCTTCGCGATGGCGTACATCGTCGTCCTGAACCCGATCATCATCGGTGGTGAGCACAACACCGACGCTGCCGGAAACTTCCTCGACCCCACCCAGGTGACCGCAGTGACGGCGCTCGTCGCGGGTGTCATGTCGCTGCTCTTCGGGTTGATCGCGAACTTCCCGTTCGCCTTCGCCGCCGGTCTGGGCATCAACAGCCTCCTGGCCGTGACGATCGCGCCGCAGATGAGCTGGCCTGCGGCGATGGGTCTGGTGGTGATCGACGGCATCATCATCGTGATCCTCGGTTTCACCGGAGTCCGGACCGCGGTGTTCAACGCGGTCCCCAACGAACTGAAGGCTGCGATCGCGGCGGGCATCGGCGCGTTCATCGCGCTCGTCGGCCTCGCCAACGCGGGCTTCGTCACTCACGGCCCCGAGCACGGCCCGCCGGTCAGCCTCGGCGTGGACGGCTCGATCGCCACTGTCCCGACTCTCCTGTTCTGCATCGGTGTGCTGCTGATGGGTGTCCTCGTCGTCCGCAAGGTTCCGGGCGGTCTGCTGCTCGGCATCATCGTCATGACCATCGTGTCGATCATCGTCGAAGCCGTCCTGGACCTGAAGTCGGGTGAACAGGGCGGATGGTCGATGAACGTCCCGAAGCTCCCCGACGGCGTCGGTGGCGTCCCCGACCTGTCGCTCGTCGGTGACGTCGATCTGTTCGGCGCCTTCACCGGTGCGTTCGAGCACGTCAGCATTCTGATCGCCTGCGTCTTCGTGTTCAGCCTCGTGCTGTCGAACTTCTTCGACGCGATGGGCACCATGACCGGCCTCGGCAAGGAAGCCGGCCTCACCGACAAAGACGGAAACCTGCCGGGCATCGGCAAGGCGCTGGCTGTCGAAGGTGTCGGCGCCGTCGCCGGCGGTGTCGCGTCGTCGTCGTCGAACACGGTGTTCGTCGAGTCGTCGTCGGGTATCGCCGAAGGTGCGCGCACAGGTCTGGCGAACGTCGTGACCGGCGTGCTGTTCCTGGCCGCGATGTTCTTCACACCGCTGTACAAGATCGTCCCGATGGAGGCGGTCGCGCCGGCCCTGATCGTGGTCGGCGCGCTGATGATGGCGCAGATCAAGGAGATCGACTTCAGTCGATTCGACTACGCGCTTCCCGCGTTCCTAACGATCGTCGTCATGCCGTTCACGTACTCGATCGCGAACGGTCTCGGAGTCGGCTTCATCGCGTGGGTCGTCATGCAATCGGCCCGCGGCAAGATTCGCCAGGTGCATCCGCTCCTGTGGGCTGTCGCGATCCTGTTCCTCGTGTACTTCGCCCGCGGACCGATCGAGAATCTGATCAACTGACGCAGCGTCGTTCAACCGTTACCGCTCAGCGGGGGTAGACCTTCAATGGATCTGCCCCCGCTGAGCCGTAACGGGCGAACGCGGATTCAGAAGAAGGTGCCCGCGAAGGGAGCCCGCGGTACGTCGAACATGCGCGCCAGGACGTCGAGGTGCTCTTCGGTCGTGTCGATTCGACCTGCCAGGGCGAGCTCCCGGGCCGAGATCCCGCCGAGGTAGATGCTCGACAACGTCGCGATGTCGAGTACGGCATCGGCGGCCTGATCAGTGCGCGAGACCGTCGCGCGACCGCCGACCACGACGACCGCATAGCGGCCGGCACGATCGGAGTAGGTGTCGGCGACGTCGAGGACGATCGAGCCGTCGACGCCGTACGAGCGACGACTCAACGCGTCGACGACGTCGAGGATCGACACCCAGAGAGTGTCGGGGCGGCCCGTCACCGAGACGGCACGTGAATCCGTCAGGAGGTGCCCGAGGGTGTCGTCCACCGGGATCGCGGCGTCGATCGAGGTGATCAGGTCGAGTCCGGTCAGGACTCGCCAGAGATCGTCATGCGCCTGAGTGGTGACCGCGACGAAGTCCTCGACGGTGGCCGAATGGTTGCGAGCATCGGTGCGGTAGGAGGCGTAACCGTCGGCGTGCAGAAGATAGTGCAGCCCAGAGGTCTGGGAGTTCCGGCGGAACGTGCGATCGGCGAAGATCGACGGCCACCAGGTGTCCGGGCGTCCGATGGCCCCGGGATGCTGTGCGGCCCATCTGGCGTGGATCTCGGGAGCGCGCGTGGCGATCTCGTCGGGCGTCCCGTAGCGGACTCGCGAGTCCTCAGGGGCCTGGCGGCGGAACACGACTGCGGACGGATCGATGCGTGCCTGGTGCGCGAAGACGGCCGGCCCGAAGCCGAACCGCTCGTAGATGGTGCCCTCGGAGGCGGTGAGAATCGCGACGCTCAGATCGGCTGCGCGCCATGCGGCGAACTGCGCGTCGATCATCCTGCGAAGCAGGCCTCGCCTGCGGTGCGTGGCTGCGACGGCGACCCACGAGAGGCCCGCGGTCGGGACGACCTCACCGCCCGGAAGCGTCATCGGCAGGACGAAGTACATGGAGAACCCGACGATCCGGCCGTCGTCCCGGACGACGAATGTCGCGTCGTCAGGGAACTTGGCGCGGAACTCGGCGATCTCGTCGTCGGGAAGCGGAGCGGGGAGCACAAATGCTCTGGCGTCCGCTCCGATGATCTCGGGCCAGTCGGCTTCGGTCGCGGGGGACATCGTCAGCGAAGTCACATCACTACTCTGTCATTTTCTCTGCAGGCGTCCGCATGTGCCACCGTATAGACGTGAGCACCCGTGCAGCCATCGAGGTCATCGACATCACCGACCCGCTCGACGCGCGAGTCGACGACTTCCGCGACCTGAACTCAGTCGACCGCCGTCCCGACCTCCCGGCCTTGCCTGGAGGACGGGTTGGAAAGGCTCTGGTCATCGCCGAGGGCGTGCTGGTGGCGCAGCGGATGATCGCGTCGCGGTTCGCACCGCACGCTTTCTTCGGCGTGGATCGACGTCTGGCGGAACTCTCCGACGACGTCGTCGAGCAGCCGGGCGGAGTTCCGTTCTACCGTGCGAGCGCCGAGGTGATGGCCGAGGTGATCGGTTTCCACCTCAATCGTGGAGTGCTCGCGGCGGCACGCAGGCCGGAGGCGCTCTCGGTGTCCGAGGTGATCGAATCGGCGCGCACGATAGCCGTCCTCGAAGGCGTCAACGATCACGAGAACATCGGCAGCATCTTCCGGAATGCCGCGGGACTGGAGGTGGACGCCGTGATCTTCGGCGCGGGATGCGCCGATCCGCTGTACCGACGCTGCGTGCGTGTCTCGATGGGTCACGCGCTGCTGGTGCCGTTCGCGAAGTCGGACAACTGGCCGGGCGACCTGGAACTCCTGCGCGAGAACGGCTTCCGCACCATCGCGCTGACGCCGGGGGAGGGGAGCGTGCCGCTCCGTGACGCCGTGACCGGCCCGAGCGATCCCTCGAGCGATCCCTCCTGCTCCTCGAGCGACTCCTCCTGCTCCTCGAGCGACTCCTCCTGCTCCTCGAGCGACGTCGAGAGGAAACTCGCCTTCCTCGTGGGCGCAGAGGGCCCCGGTCTGAAGGAGCACACGATGCGTTCGTGCGATGTGCGAGCCCACATCCCGATGAGTCGGGGAACCGATTCGCTGAACGTCGCGACGGCGGCCGCAGTCGCCTTCTACGAGGCTCTCAGCAGATAGTCAGAGCCGACCGCGGAAGCCGAAATACCGGGAGATCGGACCGGGTGTGGGTGAGGCCGGCGCGGTGTCGTCCACTCGCTTGATCGGCATCGTCACCTCCACGTCAGCCGGACCCTCGACGGCGGCGGGCTCACGCGCGGGGGCTCGCGAGGCAGGCGACCAGTCGGCCCCGGACGGCCGGATGCTGTACGCGTAGACCGGGATCCGATCGAGTGCGGTGTCGTCGACACCGGACGGCGGTGTGAACCGGAATCCAAGCCACCGCCGGTTCGCCTCCTCGGCGAGCTCTGCGGGATGGAACGGCAGATCCAGCGGGTCGGGTTCGGCGTCGGGAAGGTACTGGAGGGGTCGAGCACCCGCCCAGAACTCGCTCTCGAATGGGTAGGGGAGGCCCTGATCGTCGTGGATGGTCGCCGGGGACGCCGCGAACGAGCGGACCAGGCGACCGTTCTCCCACCGGGCGAACGTCCCGGAGGACGTCTCCGGGTTGAGCGACAGAAGCAGGACCGTGCGGTCGGGAGCCAGCCCGGCGACGAATTCGGTCAGTTCGGCCGGCGACGTCGTCGACAGCGATCGTCCGGCCAACACGGCCAGGTCGCCGAAGTGGCCGGCGAACACCTCGTCGTCGCCCGCGGTCGCCAACGCGGACAGGTCCGTCGACGCCACCGCGGAGGGCGAACTGTCGACGAATGCGCGTCGAATGAACTCATCGGTCCGATCGGGGTCGGCGACAACGCCGCGCCGCAACTGTTCTGCGGGATCGGGACATGCGACCAACCACAAGGTGGTGGTGTGAACGAACACCTGCTCTACTCTCCGGGATGACTGCGGACGCCGAGGAGGACATCCTCCCACGCCGGCACTGTCGGAGTCGCGCGCTTGGAGCTGCGGTGCTTCGGAAGCGACTCTCCCGCAACCGAATGCGGCACGGAATCGTCGAACTCGAGTTCCAGCGGTGCGGCCGACTCGGCGCGATCGGCGCGGCTCTGTCGTTCGATGAGCCGGTCTGCGTCGACGGTCACCTCTTCGTGCCCGTCGGGCATCACCTCGCGCTGCGGGCGCGGAGCGGGAGCCGGTACCGCGGCCATCACAGATCGTCGTGCTGCACGGGCCAGTTCGGGTTCGGTGAGTTCGACGGCGAGGTCGTCCAACGGTTCGGTGACACCGCCGTGTGAGCCGGGAGTGAATCGCCAGTGAGCGAACTCGACGTCCCCGGTTCCCGGCCAGCCCACCTGGACCACCCAGCGGCCGTCGTCGGGTCGCCATGCGTCCCACTCGGCATCCGACGACGCACTGCCGCGCAGGGCGAGACATTCCGCGACGAGCTCGCCGAGCGTCGACGAACTGGTGCCGTCGATCCCCGACGGGTGCGAGGCCCGGGCGAGTTCGGCGGCGCGCATGCGCTCGAGAAGGACCGGGTGCGCGAATCGATGGATCTTGTCTTCGGCCACCCCGGTGGCGGTGGAGAGTTCGGCGACAGTCGCACCGGCCCGGATGCGGGCCTGGATCTCGCGCGGACTCACTTCGACAGCCGGAACGGTCGGCGTCGCCGATGCAGGCAGGACCGCTGCACGGAGCGTGTCGTCGACGGCCAGGGTGAACTCTTCTCCCGATTCGGGATCGACGCAGATCACCGAACCGTCGGGTTCGACGCGATCTGCTTTGAGCTTCCGCACGCGACCCTCCTCCGGTCCCCTCGTACACGGATGTTCTCCCCAGCGTAGGTCACCGTGCTGATAGAAGACTGATGGACACGCGGCGAACATCTCGACTGCGCTCGATGAACGAGGGCGTGGCGCTCGGCGAACGAGGGCATACGTCGGATCTGCGGCGTGTCCATCAGTCGGACTACGGGTGGAGCCTGGGATCAGAGGCGCTCGACGATGTAGTCGATGGCCTGGGTCAGCTTCTGCACGTCTGCCGGGTCGATGGCCGGGAACATGCCGATGCGCAGCTGGTTGCGGCCCAGCTTGCGGTACGGCTCGGTGTCGACGACGCCGTTGGCGCGCAGCGTCTTCGCGACGGCCGCGGCGTCGACCGAGTCGGCGAAGTCGATGGTGCCGACCACCTGGCTGCGGTGCGCTGCATCGGCGAACGGCGATGCGTACTCACTGGCCTCTGCCCACGAGTAGAGGATGTTGCTCGACTCCGCGGTGCGGCCGGTGCAGAAGTCCAGGCCGCCGTTCGAGTTCATCCACTCGATCTGGTTCTTGAACAGCAGCAGCGAGCCGAGAGCCGGGGTGTTGTACGTCTGGTTCTTCGAGCTGTTGTCGACCGCAGTCGGAAGCGACAAGAACTCGGGGCACCAGCGACCCGACGCGTTGATCTCCTCGACGCGGGCGAGCGCGGCCGGGCTCATGATCGCGACCCAGAGGCCGCCGTCCGACGCGAAGGACTTCTGGGGCGCGAAGTAGTAGACGTCAGTCGCGCTGATGTCGACGGGCAGACCGCCCGCACCCGACGTCGCGTCGATCGCGATGAGTGCGTCGCCTGCAGCCTCGGGGCGCAGGACGGGAACTGCGACGCCGGTCGAGGTCTCGTTCTGTGCCCAGCCGATGAGGTCCACGCCTTCGACGTCGGCCGCGGTGATGGCGGCCGGGTCGGGAGCGGTGCCCGGATCGGTGGAGATCACCTTGGGGTCGGCGAGGAACGGCGCCTTCTTGGTGACCGTGGCGAACTTCGACGAGAACTCGCCGTAGGTGAGGTTCAGGGCGCGCTCGCGGACGAGGCCGAATGCGGCGGCGTCCCAGAACGCGGTGGTGCCGCCGTTGGACAGGACCACCTCGTAGCCCTCGGGGAGGGAGAAGAGGTCGGACAGGCCTTCGCGGATCGCGCCGACGACGTTCTTGACGGGCGCCTGGCGGTGGCTGGTGCCGAACACGGATGCGCCGGTGTCGACCAGCGACTGCAACTGCTCGGGACGGACCTTCGACGGACCGCAGCCGAAACGGCCGTCGGCGGGCAGGAGGTCGGCGGGGATGGTGATCGCAGCGTTCTCGGTCATACCGAGGAGTGTAAAGCGTGTGCAAGCCGTCGGCCGATTCGGAACGATTCGCATCGTAAGCGCGCACTATGAAGAGAACAGATAGTTCGCCGGCGGGAGGCGCGGGATGGACAGACTCGGATCGGACTCGGTGATCGACGCGCGCGGTCTGCGCAAGAGATTCGGATCGTTCACCGCTCTCGACGGCCTCGATCTGACGGTGCGAGCTGGCGAGGTCGCAGGCTTTCTGGGGCCGAACGGTGCGGGCAAATCGACGACGATCAGAGTGCTGCTCGGCCTGATCCGGAGGGACAGCGGCGACGTCACGGTGTTCGGCGCGGATCCCTTCACCGACGCTGTCGACATCCACCGTCGTCTCGCCTACGTCCCGGGTGACGTGACGCTGTGGCCGCATATGACGGGCGGCGAGTGCATCGACATGCTGCTGGCGATGCGCGGAATCCGCGGATCGCAGACACCGGGCCGCGCTGAACTCATCGACCGTTTCGAACTGGACCCGACGAAGAAGTCGGACGCCTACTCGAAAGGCAACAGGCAGAAGGTGGCGTTGATCGCCGCCCTCTGCGCCGACACCGAACTGCTAGTACTCGACGAGCCGACGTCAGGTCTGGATCCGTTGATGACCCGGGAGTTCGAGCGGGCCGTCGCCGACCGCGCGGCACAGGGCACGGCGGTCCTCATGTCGTCGCACCTGCTCTCGGAGGTGGAGGAGATGTGCTCGACGGTCACCATCGTGCGCGACGGCCGGACAGTTCTCGCTGGTGAACTGTCGCGACTGCGGAACCTGCGCCGGTCGCGGGTGTCGGCGATGATTCCGGGAGGATCGGCAGCGCTCTCCGACGTAGACGGCGTCGACGATATGACTGTCGTGGGTGATCACATCGAGTTCAGCGTCGATCCGGCACTCCTGTCTGCGGTGCTCGCCCGACTCGGGACGCTCGACGTGCGCGGACTGACAGTCGCCCCGCCCAGTCTCGAGGACCTGTTCCTGCAGGCCTTCGACGTGACGCCCGGGGCGACGCCGTGAGCGGACTGCCGCTGCTCCTGCGCGCGGGAATCCGCCGTGACCGGGTGATCGCGCCGGTCGCCGTGGCGTTGTTCCTGCTCATCAATGTCTCGACTGCGGTGTCGATTCGTTCTATGTACTCCTCCCCGGAGCAGATCGCAGTTCTGCGCGCGGGCGCGGGGACGAACACCGCGTTCGTGTTCCTTCTCGGCCCGCTACCCGCTGACACGTCGCAGGCCGCACTCACCTCGTGGCGCGCCGGTCTGTTCATGATCGCTGCGCTCGGCGTGTTCGCGGCGATGACAGTCGTCCGACAGACGCGCCGGGAAGAGGAGGCGGGGCGGACCGAACTCGTGCTGGCCGGGGGTGTCGGCAGGCTTGTCCCGCTCATCGCAGGGTGCTTCGTCGCCGCGGCGACGGTACTCGCGACGTCGGTCGGGATGGCCGCGGTGATCGGGGCGTCCGGCGGCGATGCCGCATCCACTGCCATCGTCTTCGCGCAGTACGTGTGCACCGGGTTTGCGGCGATCGGGGTGGCCGCGATCTGCGCGGAAGTGGCGGCAGGCGCCCGCAGTGCGAACATCGCGGCGTCGTCGATCGTGGCCGGCGGTTATCTCCTCCGCGGGATCGGCGACGCGGCTCCGGACCTCGCGTGGCTGCGGTGGACCAATCCGATCGGTTGGGCCGAGCGAATGGCGCCCTTCGACGGCAATTCGCTGCTCCCGGTCGCCGCGAGCCTCGCGGTCGCGGCAGGCGGTGTCGCCGCAGCCTGCGGGGTCCGTTCGCGGCGTGACCTGGGCGCCGGACTGTTCGTGCGTAGACCGGGCCCCGCGAACGGGCCCGCCCGCTGGTCGACGACGGAGATCGTGTGGCGACTCGTTCGGACTCACACAATGTCGTGGGCGGTCGGTACCGGCGTGTACGCGTTCGTCGTCGGCTACCTGTCGTCGCAGGTCGCCGACTTCGCTGCGGGGAACTCCTACGTGGAGAAGATCATCGCAGCCACTGGCGCGGCCGGCATCACCGATGGATTCGTCGTCGCCATGACTGGTTTCCTCGCGGTGGCGGCGGCCGGTGGCGGGGTTGCGATCGTCGTGTCGATGAGAGGCGAGGAGCGTGCGGGACGTGCCGAAGCGATGCTCGCGGCACCGGTCGCACGACTGCGGCTGTACGGCACGTACGCAGGGTGGACCGCGGTGACGACGATCGCTGTCCTGGGATCTGCGGCCGCCGGTGTCGCAGCCGGATCGTGGGCGTCCGGCGGCGACGCAGCACACGTCGCGGGGCTCGCTTTCACCACGGCTGCGGCGTCGGTCCCCGCTGTGCTCCTGGTGGTGGCCGTCGTCGCCGCGCTGTACGGGATGCGGTCGACACTCGCCGTCGTCGGCTGGCCGATCGTGCTCGGGTCTTTCGCTCTCGGTCCGCTCGGCGATATGTTCGGCGTGCCGTCGTGGCTGCGCCAGCTGTCTCCTTTCACGCATGTCCCTGCCGTCCCCGTGACCGCGTCGGCCTGGCTTCCCCTACTTCTTCTGACGTTCTTCGCGCTCGTCATCGCGACGGCGGGCGCTCTGGCCTACCGCCGCCGCGACATCGGCTGACTGTGCGCTCTATGCGTTCACCGTGGGCCGCTGATCGGCGGGCTCGGAGTGGCCCGAGACGGCGTCGCCGACCTTCAACAGGCGGGCGAAGAGCTGGATCAGCGGTCCGACGCCGAGTGCGTACAGGACGGTGCCCGCACCGAGTGTGCCGCCTAGCGCGAAGCCGACGGCCACGACCGCCACTTCCAGTCCGGTTCGGACGAGGCGGACCGACCAGCCGGTGCGATTCACGAGACCGGTCATCATGCCGTCCCTCGGGCCGGGCCCGAATCGCGCCCCGATGTACATCACCGTCGCGAACGCGTTGAGGACGATGCCGCCGAGCATCATCGGGATCGCGACGACGAGTGCCGGGCTGTCCGGAAGATGTGGTGCGACGAGGTCGAAGACGAGGCCGAGCACGAGGACGTTCGAGACGGTGCCGAGTCCGGGACGTTGGCGGC
>NZ_BAOP01000033.1 GCF_000344135.1 Gordonia malaquae NBRC 108250
CCACTCGACCTCACGAACCTGGCGTTTGGTGTCATCTGGTGACACCAAACGCCAGGTTTGTCTTGTCAGTCGTTCGAGAGCTGCGGAACCTTCGTGGCACGCGCGAAGATCGACTCGCCCGCCTGGAGATTCAGCGCGTTCTGGTCACCACGCGTGATCTGAGCGACGAACTCCTCGCCTGTGGTCGCAGCCTTGAGCTCCACCCGCGTCTCGAATCCGAGGTTGACCACACGTTCGACCGACGCCTTCACCACGCCGGTGTCCAGCGTCGAATCGGGTCCGGGGAACACCATCTCCGGGGTGCGGCCGAGACGGATGTCGTGCGGACGGACAAGCTCGCCGTTGAGGCGCGACACCGAACCGAGGAACGACGCGACGAACACGTTGTCCGGGCGGTCGTACAGATCGTCCGGCGCCCCGACCTGCTCGATCCGCCCCTTGTTGAGCACCGCGATACGGTCGGAGACGTCGAGGGCCTCCTGCTGATCGTGCGTCACCAGAACGGTCGTGACATTGACCTCGTCATGAAGCTTGCGGAGCCATTTCCGGAGGTCTTCGCGGACCTTCGCGTCGAGCGCGCCGAATGGCTCGTCGAGCAGCAGCACCTGCGGGTCCACCGCGAGCGCGCGAGCCAGCGCCATGCGCTGACGCTGACCGCCCGACAACTGTGCGGGGTAGCGCTTCTGGAAGACCGTGAGTCCGACGATGTCGAGCAGCTCGTCGACCTTCTTCTTGATCTCGTCCTTCGGGCGCTTCCGGATCTTGAGGCCGAACGCGATGTTCTCGCGCACGGTGAGGTGCTTGAACGCCGCGTAGTGCTGGAAGACGAACCCGATGTCACGTTGTTGCGGCGACGCCGAGGACACGTCTCTTCCGTTGATCTTGACCGTGCCCGAGTCGAGGCGGTCGAGTCCCGCGATGGCGCGGAGCAGAGTCGACTTGCCCGAACCCGACGGCCCGAGAAGGGACGTGAGCGAACCCTCCGGGATGTCGATCGACACGTCGTCGAGGGCAGCGAATTCGCCGTAGCGCTTGTTGGCGCCGATCACCGAGATGGACATGTCAGATCTTCTCCTGCGCTGGTGTGGAGGGGGTGGTACCGCTGGTGGGGGAATCGACGACCGACGCGCTGGCGTCGGCGACACGTCCTTGGACACGTCGCTCGATCACGGTCATGAAGACGAGGACGACGATCGCGACGAGCATCAGCAGAGTCGCGGCCGCATAGGCCCCGTACTCGTTGTAGTCGTCGGTGTAGCGCGAATGCACGAGGAGGGTCAGCGTCTGCGACACCCCTGGAAAGTTCGACGACACCATGGTGACCGCGCCGTACTCGCCGAGTGCGCGAGCGACGGTCAGGACCACGCCGTAGGTCAGGCCCCACCGGATGGCCGGGAGGGTGATCCGCCAGAACGTCTGCCAACCGGTGGCGCCGAGCGTGGATGCAGCCTCCTCCTGCTCGGTGCCGATCTCACGGAGCACCGGCTCGACCTCGCGGACCACGAAGGGCAGCGTCACGAAGATCGTCGCCAGCACCATGCCGGGCAGTCCGAAGATGATGCGGAAGCCGAGTGACTCGATTCCGCCGAACCAGCCGTCGACGCCCCACAGTGCGATCAGCGCGACACCGACGACAACGGGCGACACTGCGAACGGCAGGTCGACGATCGCCTGGAGGACGCCCTTGCCGCGGAAACGTCCACGAGCGAGCGCGATCGCCATCACGATGCCGAACACGACGTTCAGCGGAACGACGATCACCACGATCAGCAACGACAGTTGCAGAGCGGAGATGGCGGCTGGAGTGGTGATCCACTCCCAGAACTGGCCGAAGCCGTGCTCGAACGACCGCCAGAAGATCAGGCCGACCGGCACCAGGAGCAGGACGAACAGGTAGACGAGGGCGACGCTGCGCAAGCCGAGGCGCGTCCATTTCGACACGATCATGCTTCCGAGCCCTCCCGAGACGTCTGGATGCGCGAGACCACACGAAGGATCAGCAGCACAACGAATGCGATGACGAGCAGCGCCACCGAGACGGCCGCCGCGTTGACCGGCTCGT
Source organism: Gordonia malaquae NBRC 108250 (assembly GCF_000344135.1). Lineage (GTDB taxonomy): Bacteria > Actinomycetota > Actinomycetes > Mycobacteriales > Mycobacteriaceae > Gordonia > Gordonia malaquae. The sequence continues at coordinate 2,063 of NZ_BAOP01000033.1, forward strand.
CGACCTCGATCTGCTGCTGGATGTACTGCGAGGCGACCTGCGTCTCACCGGGGATGTTGCCGCCGATGAGGACGACCGAGCCGAACTCGCCGATCGCGCGGGTGAACGCCAGTCCGGCCCCGGTGAGGATCGACGGCAGGAGCGCAGGCAACACGATCTTGACCCAGATGGTCCGGTTGCTGGCGCCGAGGACCGCTGCCGCCTCCTCGACACTCGTGTCGAGTTCCATCAGCACAGGCTGCACCTGTCGGACCACGAACGGCAGAGTCACGAACGTCAGCGCGATGATCACCGCGGGCTGGGTGGCCGACAGGTGCACGCCGATCGGGCTGTTCGGCCCGTACAGCGACAGCAGGACCAGGCTGGCGACGATGGTCGGCAGTGCAAACGGCAGGTCGATGATCGCATTGACGAACGCCTTGCCGGGGAAGACGTCGCGGACCAGGACCCACGCGATGATCGTGCCGAAGACCACGTTCACCAGTGCGACGACCAGCGACACCACCACGGTGATACCGAGCGTGTCGAGCGCCGCCGGATCGGTGACGCCGTCCCAGAATCCGCTTGCTCCGTCGTCGAACGACTGCGCGGCGATCGCGGCGAGCGGCAGCAGAACGATGATGCTCAACCACAGGCCTGCGACGCCGACGGTGAGGCCCGTCGTCGACCTGCGTCCCACGCCCGCTGTCACCGCCTGCGGCTCGGTAGAGGTGTCGGTGCTCAACTGCCCGCCTCCTTCTTGTAGATCGCGGTGATCTCACCGTCGGATCCGAACAGCTTCTTGTCGGTGGCCTTCCAGCCGCCGAGGTCGTCGATCGTCCACAGCTGGGAGATGTCTCCGGGGAACAACTGAGCGGTCTCCTCCTTCACTGCGGCGTCGACGGGGCGGAATCCCGCGGAGGCCCAGAGTCGCTGGGCTTCCGGCGTGAACAGATACGCCACGAAGTCGCGCGCGGCGGCGATGTCGTCGCTTGTGTCGACCACCGCGACCGGATTGTCGATGCGGAAGGTCTCCGACGGAACGACGTAGTCGATCCGCTCGGACTGCGACACCTCGGGGTTCTTCCGCTTGAGCATGATCGCTTCGTTCTCGTAGCTGATCAGGACATCGCCCTGCCCCTTCTCGAACGCCGTGGTCGCCTCGCGGCCCGACTTGGGCAACACGTTGACGTGGTCGCGGACAAGCTCCCGAACGTACGCCAGCCCCGCTTCCGGATCCTTGCCGCCGGAGCTCTTCGCCGCATACGGCGCGAGGAGATTCCACTTGGCCGAACCGGAGCTTCCGGGGTTGGGCGTCACGACGTCGATGCCGGGCCGGAGCAGGTCGTCCCACGACCGGATGTTCTTGGGGTTCCCCTCGCGGACGACGAGCGCGACGACCGAGCCGAAGGGCACCGACTTGTTCGGCGCCTGCTTCTCCCAGTCCTCGGCGACGAGCCCGGCCTTGACCAGGCGGGTCACGTCCGGCGCGACGGAGAAGTTGACGACGTCCGTCGGGAGTCCACGTGCGACCTTTCGCGACTGATCGCCCGACGCTCCGTACGACTGCGAGAAGCCGATGTCACTCCCGACGGTGGTGGCGCGGAAGGCCGGGATCACCTTGTCGAACCCGGTCTTCGGCGTCGCGTACGCGACCAGATTGATGTGCCGCGAGCCAGACGAGATGTCGACCCCGCCCGGCGTGTCGGTGGATCCGCCGCCGCACGCGGCTGCCGATGCGACGAGTGCTGCGGTCATCATGAGGCAGCCGATGATCCGGCGCGGGCGCCGCACGCGCCGATAGGTCTTCTCCGAGTTCACGCGATGACGATAACGAGGTATCGGTGTTGTGCTCAACGCCTACCATCGACGCGCGTCGAAGATCGTGACCAGCACCGATCGGTGTGCTTACCGCCCCGGTTCGACGTGAACTGCGGTTATCGCGGAGCCGCGCCGCGCTGCGGAGCGTTCATGGTTTTTGATTCACGCTGATTGAAAGTCGTGGTGTCGCCGCCGACGAGTACTCAACGCGTGAGGAACCAGGCCAGGATCACGAGAAGAATGAGCGCGACCAGTGCGAGCGTCACTTTGGAACGGAACATGACTCAAATACCCAATCCGTGATCGTCACCGACATCGCGCCTGCTGACCAGTGCGACGAGGCGTCTGACGAGGAAGTTGACTGCGAGAGCGATGACCGTCGCGAGCGGGATGACGACGACAAGAGTCACCAGCAGTTGGGGAACGAACGGCAGACCGGTGAGCCACTCCTCCACCGAGTCCCACCACGACAGAACACTGTCCACGCCGGCCGGTCACCTCGTCTCACCACTGCTGAATCGTCCCGTCACCGCACGCGAGCAGCGACGCCTCGGAGCGTCGAACGCTCCACTCATGAACTCTACTCGCCGACTCCGACCAGCCCACGGCGTGCCAGGAGCGGTGTGATCTGCGCTGCACGTCCGAGCATCGAGGCGTGCGCACGGACGGGGTCCTCGCTGTCGCCCTTCGACAACACTGCGTCGGCGAACCGCCGGCCGAGTTCGCGTTGCAGTCCCCCACCGGCGAGGAACCACTGCTCGGTCTCGGCGTCGAGCACCTCCGACCAGATGTACGAGTAGTACGCGGACGAGTAACCTCCGCCGAACACGTGGTTGAAGTATGCGGTCCGGTAGCGCGGCGGGATCAGGTCCGACGCAAGACCGACCTCGGCGAGGGCCCGCGCTTCGAACGCGAGGACGTCGGTGGGCACGTCGTCAGGCCCGAGCCGGTGCCAGGCGAGGTCGAGTGCGGCGGCCGCCAGGTATTCGACGGTCGAGTGCGCCGTCTCGGTGGCCGTCGAGGCACGGACCGCGTCGAGCAGTGCCGCGGGTGCGGGCTCGCCGGTGCTGTGATGCCTGGCGTATCCGGCGACGACGTCGGGGTGCAACGCCCACATCTCGTTGACCTGCGACGGGAACTCGACGAAGTCGCGCGGCACCGAGGTCCCCGACTGCGAGACGTAGTCGACGTCGGAGAGCAGTCCGTGAATCGCATGACCGAATTCGTGGAACACGGTGATCAGTTGGTCGAACGTCAGCAGGCACTTCTCGCCTGTCTCCGGCTTGGTCAGATTGGAGACGTTGACGATGATCGGCGACGTCCCGAGGGTTCGTGACTGATCGACGATGTTGTTCATCCACGCGCCTCCTCGTTTGGACGGGCGTGCGAAGAAGTCCCCGAGGAACAGACCGACCCCGTCGCCGTCGCGCGAGACCTCCCACACCCGGACGTCGGGATGGTATCCGCGCAGGTCCGGACGTTCGGTGAGGGTCAGCCCGTACAACGCGTGCGCCGCCGCGAACACCCCGTCGACGAGCACCGCCTCGAGTTCGCAGTACTGCTCGAACTCGTCGACGCTCGGCGCGTCGCCGGTTCCGGTGTTCTGGGCGAGGGCGAACGTGACGTCGGCGGGGCCGAATGATCCGTCGAACCGTCGTCGGAGGCCGGCCAGTTCGCTCTCCGCCGCTGCCATGGCTGCGGCGCCAAGATTCGAGAGCAGGTCGGCGACGGTCTGCGAGTCGGGTGCGGTCTCCTCGGCGATCACGAAGTCGGCGTGGGTCGCGTAACCGAGCAGTCGGGCGCGACGCGCACGCAGGTCGACGATCTCGAGGACCATGGCGCGGGTGTCGTGATCGCCGCCGTGTGAGCAGCGGTTGACCGAGGCCTCGAACACACGTCGACGAGACTTCGGTGCGGTCAGCTTCGCCACACTGCCCTGGCTTGTCGGCAGTTCCAGGGTCACGAGCCAGCCGTCGTCGTGTCCGGCGTCCGCTGCGGCCCGCCGCGCCGCGGCGATCTCCCCGGTCGACAGCCCGTCGAGGTCGGCGACGTCGTCGAACAGCACTGCGGAAGCGTTCGTGTCGTCGAGGAGACGCTGACCGAAGTCGGTGGTCAGGGCCGCCAGCCGCGACGACCACTCGCGCATCTGCGCCTGCCCGTCGTCGTCGAGCGCGGCACCTGCCCGAACGACCGCGCGGTACCGCTGCTCGGTCAGTCTGCGCTGCGGTCCGGTGAGCCCGGACGTCTCGCGCGCGGCGTGGACCTCGTCGATCCGCGCGAACAACGCCGAGTTCATCGCGATCGTGTTGCTGTGCTCGGTGAGCCGTACCGCGAGAGTCTGAGCGATCTGCGCTCGCTGCGGGTTGCTGTCCGGGCCTTCGAGGTTGAAGAAGATCCCATTGGCCCGTGCCAGTGCACGCCCCGAGTTCTCCAGCGCCTCGATCGTGTTCGCGAAGGTCGCCGGTTCGGAGTTCGACGCGATGGCGTCGACCTCGGCGAGGTGTTCGGCGAGCGCGATGTCGTAGGCGGGCAGGAAGTCGTCGTCCGAGATGGCGGCGAAGTCGGGAAGCCCGTACGGAAGGTCAGACGCCGCGAGCACCGGATTGGTCGAGTCGAGAGCCATGCGACCAGGGTGCCACAGTGGTCGAGGTGAACCGCCTTCCCGCACTACACGGAGATGGTGCGCATCCACATCTGGAGATCATGCTCGGGCGGCCCGAACGGTTCCCAGCCAAATCTCTTCAGCAATCTCTGGATCGGAAGATTAGACGTATTGGTCTTCGCCATCAGTACAACCACAGAAACCGAGTTCTCGCCGGCAAAACTCCCAGCTTCGCGATGCAGTTCTGACAGCAGACGACCTGCGATCTCACCACCGACTCCACGATGGGCTACAGCAACCGCAATGGACTTGACGAAGACTTCGAGGCGCCCGCCGACGATCTCGAAATGCAGGTGGCACACTGCGGCGGGCACTCCGACCACTTCCCCGATCAGGAGTATTTCATCAGCGGCCAACCTTGATCTGCATCCGCGGAAATGAGATTGGACTTCCACCTCCCAAGGTTTCGGGTGCGGCAGCCTTCTACCACTTGAGGTCCTCGGGTACTCCGTCGTGCACGTGAATGTCTGAAGCCACTGTTCACGCCGCGGGTCACGTGTGCTGCGCCAGACCGGAGATCGATCGGTCACCCGTCGGCCGTCTCGCTTGTTGATTCAATCAATCGGGCCACCACCTCAGATGGAGGCTTGGAATGCCGAGCTGAATATCGCGCAGCCAGCACTTCGTCCGACTCAGGTTCAGGAAAATCGATGTCATCCACTGGAACATCCAATGCCCATGCCAGCCCTTCCGGGTCAGCTTGCCCAGTTTCGACTCGCTCCGTCAACGCACCGAGCAGATCGAGTGGGAACCGTCTCCGTGCTGAATCCTGCTGACGGTCCGCAAGCTCAGTCCGACGCCCAGTCTCGAAGAGCCACCTTCCTACGAGCTGTGGCGTGCTCCTATTGAGCGCTCGAGAAACATCAGACGACACCCCTAACCGGAGATTGTCTAGGCGTACCTTCAGTGCCTGTCGGGAGACCCCCGATTTCCACAGGAACTCGGCAACTCCACCCTCAGACTCGGCCGCCCAGTCAACAGCCCGAATCTGTTCGGCCGGAAGTAGGAGATCAGCAGCGAATGCGTTCGCAGCGCCTTCCTGCTCGTCCACTGAGCACGTGGACTCGCCGTGGTGACCATTCGCTATATGTCCGAGCTCATGCGCCAAAGACCAGTTGCTCTTGTACCAATGAGTCCCACCCGACAGAACGATGACCAGCCGGTCGCCTATCTGAATCGAGTAATCAGTCGACAAACCACTGACACGCACTACGTCGATCCCGAGTTCCGATTCCGCAAGCTCACCGAATCGGCGAACGAAGCCTTCGCCAAGCTGATCACGCACCTGACGGGCCGACGTGAAGGTCGCTCGGCTGGGCGGCAAGCCTTCAGGAAAAGCGTCGAGGTACAGTGCTTCGACCCGCTTCACGATCGCATCATCGCTGAACTTGCCCGGATTGACCCGTCGCCTCGACTCTGCGTCCCAGGCGTGACGGGCAACGACGCTCACCCGATGGGGATCCGGCTCCCCCGTGATCAGCCAATGGACTTCGACGTCGAGTATGTGAGCGATATCGGTCAACTCGATTGTCGAGAACCCTCGCCTGCCATTCATCGCGCGCGACAGCGCGTCGGGCGTCATGTCGACTCGGTCAGCAAGCGTCGCTTGCGTGAGCCCTGCGGGAATTCGCGACCTGATGCGGTCCCCTACTGCGGCAACTTTGGGGTCCATGCCGCCATACTACGCAGCCATTGGGAAAATCCCAATGGTTGCGTGGGTGCGAGCTACTTGCCCTTCGCCTTGTCGCCGGCCTCGTCGGTCGAGAGCGCGGCGACGAACGCCTCCTGGGGCACTTCCACGCGGCCGATCGTCTTCATGCGCTTCTTGCCCTCCTTCTGCTTCTCGAGGAGCTTGCGCTTACGACTGATGTCGCCGCCGTAGCACTTGGCGAGGACGTCCTTGCGGATCGCGCGGATGTTCTCGCGGGCGATGACCTTCGAGCCGATTGCGGCCTGGATCGGCACCTCGAACTGCTGCCTCGGGATCAGTTCCTTCAGCTTGTTGGTCATCTTGTTGCCGTAGGCGTACGCCGAGTCCTTGTGGACGATCGCACTGAACGCGTCCACGGCCTCACCCTGCAGCAGGATGTCGACCTTGACCAGGTCCGCCTCCTGCTCGCCCGCCTCTTCGTAGTCGAGGCTGGCATAGCCGCGAGTGCGTGACTTGAGGGCGTCGAAGAAGTCGAAGATGATCTCCGCCATCGGGAGGGTGTAGCGCATCTCGACACGGGTCTCGGACAGGTAGTCCATGCCGCCGAGCTCACCGCGTCGCGACTGGCACAGTTCCATGATCGAGCCGATGAACTCGCTCGGCGCGATCACCGTCGTCTTGACCACTGGCTCGAAGATGCTGCGGGTCTTCCCCTGCGGCCAGTCGGACGGGTTGGTGACGATCTGCTCGCTGCCGTCGTCCATCACCACGCGGTAGACCACGTTGGGGGCCGTCGAGATCAGGTTGAGGCCGAACTCGCGCTCGAGCCGCTCCCGGGTGATCTCCATGTGCAGGAGCCCGAGGAAGCCGCAGCGGAAACCGAAGCCGAGGGCTACGGACGTCTCCGGCTCGAAGGTGAGTGCAGCATCGTTGAGCTGCAGCTTCTCGAGCGCTTCGCGGAGCACCGGGTAGTCCGAGCCGTCCACCGGGTACAGGCCCGAGTAGACCATCGGGCGGGGTTCGCGGTAGCCGGTGAGCGCTTCGGTGGCACCGTTGCGCGCGCTGGTGACGGTGTCGCCGACCTTCGACTGTCGAACGTCCTTCACACCGGTGATCAGATAACCGACCTCACCGACGCCGAGTCCCTTGGTGGCCTTGGGCTCTGGTGAGACGATGCCGACCTCGAGCAGTTCGTGCTGCGCGCCCGTCGACATCATGGCGATCTTCTCGCGCGGGACGATCCTGCCGTCGACCACACGAACGTAGGTGACGACGCCGCGGTAGGTGTCGTAGACGGAGTCGAAGATCATCGCGCGAGCGGGAGCGTCCGCGTCGCCGACCGGGGCCGGAATCTGGCGGACCGCTTCGTCGAGGAGCGCGGGCACACCTTCGCCGGTCTTGCCCGACACCCGCAACACGTCCTCCGGTTCGCAGCCGATGATGTGCGCGATCTCCGCCGCGTACTTGTCCGGGTCGGCTGCGGGCAGATCGATCTTGTTGAGGACCGGGATGATCGTCAGGTCGTTGTCCATCGCCAAGTACAGATTTGCGAGGGTCTGCGCCTCGATGCCCTGCGCGGCGTCGACCAACAGGATCGCGCCCTCACACGCCTCCAGCGCACGCGACACCTCGTAGGTGAAGTCGACGTGACCCGGCGTGTCGATGAGGTGGATGACGTAGTCCTCGCCGTCCACCTGCCACGGAAGGCGCACGTTCTGCGCCTTGATGGTGATGCCGCGCTCGCGCTCGATGTCCATGCGGTCGAGGTACTGGGCGCGCATGGCGCGCTCCTCGACGACGCCCGTGAGCTGCAGCATCCGGTCGGCGAGCGTCGACTTGCCGTGGTCGATGTGCGCGATGATGCAGAAGTTGCGGATCTTCGCGGGATCGGTGAACGTCGTATCAGCGAACGTGGAAATCTCTACTGCTCCTTGGCGTGATCGTCGGCCGGACTCGGGCCTGCCAGAGGCGGCCGACGACAGGGGTTCGCTCCAGTCTCCCACGACAGCGGCCCGAGCCGCGATTCGCCGTGCCGTCACCAGATCGCGATCACATACTTCCCGCGGTCGACTCGGTCTGCGAAGACAGTCACCGGCGTGCCCGGCGGAGGCGTCACCCCGGGCACCCCCGAATACCGGTGGGTGAAGCGGTAGGTGGCGCCGGTGAGCGGGTCGTCGTATCGCGCGACCAGACTCCACACGGTCTTCGAACCGCCCTCGCTGTCGCTGACGCGTTCGGTGTGCACCGACTCGACCGCGGCCGCGAGGCGGTCTCCCGTGTCGACGATCGCCAGGTCACGCTTGCGCCGACGCCACTTCCATACGCTGAAGCCGATCCCGAGGCCTCCGAAGACCACTCCGAGGAGCAGCAGGACGCCCGGGCCGACCCACTCGACGACACCGGCGGCGCCGCCCAACCTCGCCTTGCCCGGGTCATCGGGCTCATAGTGCACGGTCACGGTGTCGCCCACCGACGGAGCCGGGTCCTGCGAGCCGGTCGGGGTATACCGATACTCGCGACCGTCGACCGTGTAGGCGACGGTGATCCGATGACTGCGGTCACCGCCGGTGCCATAGGCGACGCTGTCGACGACAATTCCGCGAGTGCTCGCCGACGACAGATACGTCGGCGCGACGAGACTCGCCCACACGGCTCCGGCAACCAACAGGGGAACACCCACCAGGGTGAACACGATCCCGATGACGCCCTGCGGGCCGAGGCGACGCGCCTGCCGGACGGCGGCGGCCCGATCGAAGTCGTCGGACGGAGAAGTCACGGCACCCCCTCTATGACGGCGATAGGCTCTGCGGCATGGAGCACAGTGCGTCGCACATCGACGCGAACGGCGTCCGCGCAGACATCATCGCACCGGAGAGGCCCCGCGGGACGGTGATTCTCGCGCACGGAGCGGGCAGCAACCGGTCGTCGGCACTGCTCCGGGTGCTCAGTGAGGCGCTGGTGGCCCGCGGCTTGGTGGTAGCGCGGATCGATCTCCCGTATCGGCAGCAGCGCCCCAAGGGCCCGCCGTCTCCGGCCCGGTCGGGAGCGGACCGCGAGGGGATCCGCGCTGCCGTCGACGTGCTGCGCGAATCATCCGCAGGCCCGCTGATCATCGGCGGGCAGTCGTACGGGGGTCGGCAGGCATCGATGGTGGCCGCCGAGGACCCGCGGATCTGCGACGGTCTCCTGCTCACCTCATACCCGCTGCATCCGCCGGGCAAGCCGGAGAAGGCTCGCACCGAGCATCTTCCCCAGATCGTCGCGCCGACCCTGATCGTCCATGGACGCAGCGACGCGTTCGGGACGTCGGACGAGTTCGCGGACGCGATCACCTTGTTCGGCGGCCCCGTCCGCCTTCTGGAGATCGAGAAGGCCGACCACAGCCTCAAACCGGATCGGAGCGGCGTGGGTCCGGCGACGGCAGCGGCCGCCGACGAATGGCTGCTGCCTGCCGCGATCACGTTCGGAGCCGGGCGATGAGCGGCCACGGCCGCCCGACCGCGGAGTTCGCACGGACTATCGCATACGCACCGGACCTCGACGGCGCCGCGGATCCGGGAGAGATCGTGTGGACGTGGGTGCCGTTCGAGGAGGACCCGCAACAGGGCAAGGACCGCCCGGTCCTAGTGGTCGGGAGGGACGGCGACCACCTGCTGGGCCTCATGCTGTCGAGCAAGGACTATCACCGGGGCGACTCCGACTGGCAGTCGATCGGCACCGGGTCGTGGGACGCCGACCGGCGTGAGAGCTTCGTTCGCCTCGACCGGGTGCTCACGGTCGAGGAGAACGGGATTCGCCGGGAGGGCGCGGTCTGTGAATCGAACCGATTCGACGCGGTCGCCGACGTCCTCCGCGAACGGTTCGGCTGGACGTAGCACGGCCCGGCGCTCCCCTAACGCCGCAGCGCGTGCGCTCGGCGACGGGCGGCCCGCACCACGTTCCCCACCCGCGTCTTGAGGCGGACGGGCGGCTCGACGATCGTCGAGGCCTTCACCCACTGGGCGATCGCGTCGAGAGCAGCGTCGAATGCCTCGTCCCGACTCACCGACGCTGCCGCGTCGCCGCCGACCGCCACACGAAGATCGTCGACGGCGCCGTACACCGGGTAGCCCGCGTCGAGTATCTGTTGCACCATCTCGTCCGATTTCGCAGCAGCCCACTCCTGCTGATCAGACGTGAGACCGATGGGTGCGCCACCGTCTACCGCGAACATCACTTCACCGATCAGAACGTTCTTGACCAGGCGTTCGTACCTGTGCCATTCGACGTCCTCCGGCTGCAGGCGCGTGTTGAGGTTCCGCAGGAACTCCGTCTGCGCCGCAGAGAGTGAACTGTTGTCACTCGCGGCCTTCGCAGGCAGCGACGCCGGGTCGACCGACAGCACCGCCAGGAAGCGTTCCCACAATCCGTCGCCCGGAACGGACGCCCCTTTCGCGGGAACCGTGACTATGTGAACCCGCTCCGGCCCCACTTCCGCCGCCCAGTCGGCCGCGATCCGCACGTGATCCTGAAACTCCCAGAAGGGCTCGTCGCCGCCGGCTCGGCCGATCGACTCGACGAACTCGTCCAGCGTCGCGCGCCGCTGGTTCTTGACGTTCTCCTGCCAGACGGACGGAACCTGCCGACCGAGGTCGCGCACGGTGAGGATCACGTGCACGTCGGCGAACGACAGATCGTCGACGAGACGCCTGATGTGTGCGGGTCCGGCGTTCGCGAACAGTTCATGGGAGACGACGCTGCGTCCGCTCCACGACCGCATCTGCGCGATCATCGCGGGCCATTTGTCCGCGTGCTCGGGGGCGGCCCAGTCGAGGTACCGCTCCGGCTGGAGGTGAGTCGCAGCGTGGAAGTGATCGTCGATCCACTTCCCCGGATAGAGAAGTCCCTGGGTCATCGCGTGGTCGCGGTTACGCCATAGGCGACCTTGGAGGTACGTTGTGCCGGTCTTCGGCAGTCCGACGTGAATGAAGACTGTAGACATGATGACCACGACCGTACTGGTCACGCCCGCGTGCACTCACGATTTGGGCGCGTCCCGCCGCGCTGGTAAAGTCGTCTGCTGTTGCGCTTGAAGCCGATCGCCCTGCGGTCGCTGAGCGCTGCCCGAAACTAGCAAACGCACGACCGACCCCGGTCGCGGAGTTACGACGAGAAGGATAATCGCGTGGCAAACATCAAGTCGCAGATCAAGCGGAACAAGACCAACGAGGCGCGCCGTCAGCGCAACCAGTCGATCAAGTCGGCTCTGCGCACCGCCCTCCGCAACTTCCGCGAGACCGTCGCCTCGGGCGACAAGGACAAGTCGGCCGAGCTGCTCGTCAGCACCAGCCAGCAGCTCGACAAGGCTGTCACCAAGGGTGTCATCCACAAGAACCAGGCCGCCAACAAGAAGTCGGCCATGGCTCTCGCTGTCAACAAGATCTGACGCGCCGCGGGCTCACGCCCGCCTCGCGGACACCGTCCGCGCCATATCTGAACAGCTGTGTAAGAACCCCGGTGGTGTCCACGCGACCACCGGGGTTTTCGCGTGTCAGCGTCGGCGAGGACGAAGCTGAGCGACCGTGGAGACCGCATGCTCGAGGGCGTAGTCCATGTCCGCAGCTTGGCCTTTGACATCGCCGTTGAGCTGCGCGACGACGAGCATCGCCTTTCCGATCGACTCCGAGTCCCACGCGCGGGCCTGCCCCTGCAGCTTGCCGACGCGCCCCGGCGGCATGCCCAGTTCTGACGCGACTGAGAACTTGTCGGCGCCGCCCATCGATCGAACACGGGCGATGCCGAACACGGCTTCAGCGAGCGCGTCGGCGAGCAGCACCCGAGCGGTCCCCCGGTGCTGCGCCCAGGCGAGCGATTCCATGGCGCCTGCCAGGTCGCCGGTGACGGCCTTGTCGGCGACTTCGAACCCGGTCACCTCGGCGCGGCCGGTGTAATAGGTGCGGACGGCGTTCGCGTCCACCTTGCCGCCCGTGTCGGCCGCCAACTGGTGACAGGCCGCGGACAGTTCACGGAGATCTGAGCCCACCATGTCGGTCACGAGCTCGACCACTTCGGGGCTCGCCCGAACACCGATCTCCCGGAACTCGGATCGGACGAAGTCCGCCCGCTCGTTCGGCCATTTCGGCGCGACGCACGCGAACTCCTGGGCACCGGCCTTCTGCAGCAGCCCGACCATCGACTTCTGCCGACCACCGCCGGAGTGGACGATCACCATGGTGATCCCTTCGGGCACCGAGGTCGCGGTCGCCGCGATCAGTCCCGCGGGCTCCTTACCGGCGGCGTCGGCCGCCTCGACGACCACGACGCGCTCATCCGCGAACAGGGAGGGGCTGAGGAGTTCAGCCAGTTCCGGCGCCGTCACCTCGCCCGCCCGAACTCGAGTCACTGGCACGTCGACTCCGGCTTCACGGCGGCGTTCAGCGGTGATGCGCGAGATCACGCGACCGGTCAGGAAGTCGTCGTCTCCGAGGAGGAGGAACAGGCGGTCGCTCACGGGTCCATCCTTCCAGACGTCCGACAACACCGGCCAGCCCCCTTGCGCCATACCCTTAAGGGGTATAGGTTCATGAGTGTTGGAGATACCTACAGGGGGTATCAACGAGTGAAGGGCGAAGACGATGGCCGCACATGAGTACCAGGTGACCGGAATGACCTGCGGACACTGCGAGATGTCCGTCCGCGAAGAGGTCGGAGAGATCTCGGGTGTCACCGACATCCAGGTGAGCGCACAGACCGGACTCCTCGTGGTCACCGCGTCGGGCGACATCGACGACGCAGCCGTCCTCGCCGCAGTCGAGGAGGCCGGCTACTCAGCGGTGCCGGCCCGATGAAGGCGGGCACCCGGCTCGCGTTGTACACAGCAGGCTTGGCAGTGGCGTTCGGAGCGGCTTTCGGCATCTCCGGCGTCGTCGTCCCGGACAGCGTCGTGACGGCATGGACTGACCGGTCGACCAGCGATTCCCACGGCGGCGAGCACGGCGGGGAGCAGCCCGGCACACACCAGCCCGCCGGGGTGTCAGCGAGTGCCGCAGGCCTGACCCTCTCCCCCGTCGAGGCCCCGTCGACCGTCGGAGCCGCCGGAACCCTTCGCTTCGCGATCCTCGACGACCACGGAGCACCGGTGACCAGGTACACCAGGACACATGACAAGGATCTGCACCTGATCGTGGTGCGAAGCGACGGCGCGAACTACGCACACCTGCATCCGGTCCTCGACCCGTCGACGGGAACATGGTCGGTGCCGTGGACTCCGAACGCGGCGGGCTCCTATCGGGTCTACGCGGACTTCACACCGACCGGAGACGATGCCGAAGGCGTCACCCTGACGCGCACGGTGCAGGTCGCAGGCGATTTCACTCCGATCACCCCCGTGGTCCGCACCACCGCGCAGGTCGACGGGTTCACCGTCGTCCTCAACGGCGGACTGGTCGCCGGTTCGTCGAGCGATCTTCGGCTCACCGTCTCCCGCGGCGGGAGGCCGGTCACGGACCTCGAACCGTATCTCGGAGCGTTCGGTCACCTCGTCGCGCTCCGCGACGGTGACCTGGCGTTCCTTCACGTCCATCCCGACGGCCCCGAACCCGGTCCGGGCGCGCGCGGAGGGCCCGAGATCCGATTCGCCGCCGAAACACCCACCGCCGGACGCTATCTCCTCTACCTGGACTTCCAAGTGGACGGCACAGTCCACACCGCAGAGTTCGTCCTCGACGCAACCCGCTGATCAGGGCAGAAAGGAAACACGATGAGCAGTCAATCGACAACCGTGATCGGCCCCGACATCGAACTCGAGATCGGCGGCATGACGTGTGCGTCCTGTGCGAATCGCATCGAGCGGAAACTGAACAAACTGGACGGCGTGTCGGCGACGGTCAACTACGCCACCGAGAAGGCCAAGGTCACCGTGCCCGAGGGGTACGACCCTGCACTGCTCGTCGCTGAAGTGGAGAAGACCGGATACTCGGCAGCACTGCCGAAGCCGCCGCAGTCCTCGGCCGCTCCGGCGTCCGCGGACGACGACGCAGACCCGGAACTGACCTCTCTGCGCCAGCGGTTGATCGGGTCCATCGTGCTGACCGTGCCGGTGATCGCGATGGCGATGGTTCCGGCGTTCCAGTTCGAGTACTGGCAGTGGGCGTCGCTCACGTTGGCGGCGCCGGTGATCGTGTGGGCGGCGTGGCCGTTCCACAAGGCTGCGTGGGCCAACCTCAAGCACGGAACCGCAACGATGGACACCCTCATCTCGATGGGAACGTCCGCGGCCTTCCTGTGGTCGTTGTACGCCCTGTTCTTCGGGACCGCGGGCACTCCGGGCATGACCCACCCGTTCGAGTTGACAGTCGCCCCGTCGGACGGAGCGGCGAACATCTACCTCGAAGCGGCTGCGGGCGTGACGATGTTCATCCTCGCCGGCCGCTACTTCGAGAAGCGCTCGAAGCGGCAGGCGGGCGCGGCACTGCGCGCGCTCCTCGAACTCGGTGCGAAAGAGGTCGCGGTGCTCCGCGACGGTGTCGAGGTGAAGATCGCCGTCGACGACCTCCGTGTGGGTGACGAGTTCGTCGTCCGACCGGGCGAGAAGATCGCCACCGACGGTGTTGTGGTGTCGGGTTCGTCCGCGGTGGACGCGTCGATGCTCACCGGAGAGTCGGTGCCCGTCGAGGTCACGACCGGTGACGCCGTCACCGGCGCGACTGTCAATGCGGGCGGACGTCTCGTCGTCCGTGCCACGCGAATCGGTTCGGACACCCAACTCGCCCAGATGGCGCGTCTCGTCGAGGACGCACAGACCGGGAAAGCAGAGGTCCAACGCCTGGCGGACCGGATCTCCGGAGTGTTCGTCCCGATCGTGATCGTCATCGCTGTCGTCGCGCTCGGAGCGTGGCTCGGCGCCGGGTTCCCGATCTCCGCCGCTTTCACCGCCGCGGTTGCGGTCCTGGTGATCGCCTGCCCGTGTGCACTCGGGCTCGCGACTCCGACGGCACTGCTCGTCGGGACCGGCCGCGGCGCCCAAATGGGTGTCCTCATCAAGGGCCCCGAGGTGCTCGAATCCACCCGCTCCGTCGACACGGTGGTCCTGGACAAGACCGGTACCGTCACGACGGGAAAGATGGAGCTCGTCGACGTCGTCGTGGAGTCCGGTGTGTCCCGCACCGACGTCCTGCGTCTGGCCGGCGCCGTGGAGAACGCATCGGAGCATCCGATCGCGCAGGCCATCGCGGCAGGCGCAGCAGGCGAAGTCGGCATGCTCGACGTCCCCGAGGACTTCGCCAACGTCGAGGGCAAGGGTGTGCAAGGAGTGGTCGACGGCAGGGCCGTGATCGTCGGCCGAGAGTCGTTGCTTGCCGACTGGTCACAGCATCTCTCCGCCGAAGTCGCAGCCGCGAAAGCTGCGGCCGAGGGTGAGGGCAAAACTGTCGTCGCCGTCGGGTGGGACGGGCAGGCTCGAGCGATCCTCGTCGTCGCGGACACTGTCAAGGAGACGAGCGCCGAAGCCGTCGCCGGGTTGAGGGCTCTCGGACTGACTCCCGTCCTCCTCACCGGTGACAACAAGGCCGTCGCCGAGCGAATCGCCGCCGAGGTCGGGATCGACGAGGTCATCGCCGAGGTGCTCCCGACGGACAAGGTCGACGTCGTCACGCGTCTACAGCGTGAAGGCAAGGTCGTGGCGATGGTCGGCGACGGTGTGAACGACGCACCGGCGCTCGCCCAGGCCGACCTCGGACTCGCGATGGGAACGGGCACTGACGTCGCCATCGAAGCGTCCGACATCACGCTGGTCCGCGGCGACCTTCGGAACGCTGTCGATGCGATTCGACTGTCTCGCAAGACTCTCCGAACCATCAAGAGCAACCTGTTCTGGGCCTTCGCCTACAACGTCGCGGCCATCCCGGTGGCGGCGCTCGGCATGCTCAACCCAATGCTCGCAGGAGCGGCGATGGCGTTCTCCAGCGTCTTCGTCGTCGGCAACAGCCTCCGTCTCCGCGGCTTCACCAGCGTCACCGACAGCTGATCTCCCACCCCACTGAACACTCACGAAAGGGCACCACCATGACCGACCAGAACACCCCGCTGCCAGCTGCTGCAGCTCCACCCCCGCAACTCAGTCCGCACCCGCGGCCTCCAGCTGCTGCAGCACCACGCCGGCCGAGACAGTCGCCGACAACGGACGCGACAACCTGCTCGCACACAAGTAGAGACACGACGGTCGCGGCCCAGCACAGCTGGGTCGCGACCGTCGTCTTCGGCGTCTCAGCCGTCGAACGGGCGACGCGTCCGAGCCTTCCGCACCTCCGACCAGACCCACGCTCCTCCGCCGCCCGCCACCAGGATCGACGCCGCCAACAGCCCGGGAACCTCCGGACACACCCAGCCCGGCCCGCCGAGACGATCGCCCACGGCCAGCAGCCAACGGACCGGCGGTCCTGTGGCCCGGACCAGCATTTCAGCGGGCACCTGTGCCGGACCGAACCGCGGTCCCGTCGCGCCGATCGCCGCGGCCGCCGTGCCCGCGATGCCTATCAGCGGAACCGCCGGAGCCGCGAGGACGTTCGCGAGCACAGCGAACACGCTGACCCTCCCGGTCAGTGCGATGACGATCGGCGTGGTCAGAATCTGAGCGGCGAGCGTCATCGCGATCAACGATGCCAACCAATCCGGGACGCCACGGTCGAGTAGAGCGAAGCGGATCGGCGCGGACCACACCACGAGACCGACGGTCGCCGCCACCGACAGCGCGAACCCGGGTGCCAGCGCCATCTCCGGCCACCACAGCACCACCAAGATCACTGCGGCGCCCAACGCCGGCAACGCCTGTGACCGCCGAGACGTCAGGCCGGCCACCAACCCGACTGTTCCCATGATCGCGGCACGCAAGACGCTGTCGGTCGGCCGGACCAGGACCACAAAACCGATCACCGCGATCGCGCCGACGGCGAACACCGTCCGGGTCGACGCCCCGCACGCGCGAACGCACAGCACCACCGCACCGACCGTGAGCACAAGATTCGACCCGGAGACGGCGAGAAGGTGCGACAGCCCAGCGGCTTTGAACGTGTCGCGAGTCTGCTGATCGAGACCTCCGGTGTCGCCGAGAACCAGGCCCGGCAGCAAGCCGCCCGCACGACCGCCGAGAGCTCTCGCAGCGAGTTCACGCAAGCGGACTCGGACATCGCCCGCCGCACGCTGCCACCACGGCGCGTCCCTGATCCGCCGGATCTCCCCCGCAGCACTCAGCTCGGCCGCAATGAGCAGGTCACGGCCCGACACCGCTGCGGGTCTGGCACGCACCCGGACTTCGATCCGCTCACCCGGCAGCAAGTCGGCGGCACTTGCGTCGACGTGCAGCCGCGCAGCAACAGGTCTCATGGAACGTCCGGACAGTCGCTCTATCCGCACCGGGACGGTGACTCGCCTGCCCCCTGCCTGGACTGTCGGATCCCCCGCCACGGTCACCTCCACCACGGGTTTGCCCACCGCGGAGAGGATCGGAGACGAGTCGACCGCGACGACGCGCAGGATCACGATCACACCCGCCGCCGCCGACACCGCGCACGCTGCGGCCACCGTCGGCGCGATACCCGACCACCGCCGAACTCGGCACACCGCCACAGCGGCCGCGACCAGAATCAGCACCGCTGCCACCGACGCCGGCACCGGTGCGACGAGGGCTGCGGCAGTTGTCGCCCAGGAGCCCGCCGCCGGTGCGACGAGCCGCAGATCTGCCATCAGCCGACAGTCACCAGCGGCCGCAACTTGGCCAGCCTGCTCGGCCCGATGCCGTCGACCTCGGCGAGTTGATCAACCGACGTGAACCGGCCGTGCGTGGAGCGCCACGCGATGATCGCTTGAGCCGTCACCGGTCCGACCCCCGGCAGCTCGTCCAACTGCGCTTCCGTCGCCGTGTTCAGGTCCACCTGCCGGCCGTCACCCGTCGGCAGCGACCCGCCCGGCGCCGTCGTCGTCTCGTCGCCCGATGTGACGACAGCGCTCCGCACCTGATCACCGCCGCTGCGCCCGACGAGGATCTGGTCTCCGTCGTGCACGACCTGCGCGAGGTTCAACGACAACAGGTCGGCGCCCTCCCTGGCCCCGCCTGCTCGATCGAGGGCGTCGGCCACTCGCGACCCTGGACGCAGTCGAACCAACCCAGGCCTGGACACCATTCCGACCACGCTGATCACCATCTCGGTAGGCGGCGGTGTCGACGCCTGCCCTGCAGACGGCGACCCCTTCGGTTCGACCGACTGCTCGAACGCGACGAGCGGCGCGACGGGTTCGTTCTCCCGCAGCAGGGTGTACCCGGCGAACGCACACCCGATCAGGCCGACCGCGACCAGACCGATCGCGGCCCGAGGAAGCATCGTCCACCGGTGCTTCCGCTCGTCCCAGTCGTCATCGTCGTCGTCATTGAGGCTCCGTGGTGACTCGTCGACATGGTCGAGGTCGTCGTCGAGGATCTCGAACGACGCCGACTGTCGCTCCGACCACCGGCGTCGACCCGCACCTGAGTCGAGCCAGTCGGGCATCGCCGTCGCACCCCAACGTTCCACCGCGGGGTCGGCGTCCGGTGTCTCGTCTTCCCCGTCTGGCGGCCTCGTCCTTTCGGGCGCACGCATCAGACGTGACAGCCGATCCGGCCCCGGCTCGCGGTTCTTGCCCGCCCGCAGATCCATCCCCATGGACGCACCGTAGGCGCGGAATCAGCCTGCGACAGTCCTCGGACCGACCTGTGGACGGATTCACCGGGATTCGCGCGTTGTGCACAACGCCTCGACCGGCGCTTCGTCAGAAGGTGATGGGGTCCAAGCCGTGAGCAAGTGCGACGCCCACGGCGCCGGGGCCCACGTGGGTCCCGAGGACCTGCCCGAGGTCGACGGTGAGCGTCGACGGAACGTCGTCGAGCCGGCTGACGACGGAGTCGAGGACCTCCGATGCCAATGCCGGGTTCTGGCAGTGCTGCACACCGACCGTGACAGGCTCGCCGTCCGCCAATTCGACGATGGTGTCGACCATCTTGCTGATGGCTTTGGTCATGGTGCGGTGACGCTCCCGAAGCGCGAGGACACCGTCTGCCATGTGGAGGATCGGCTTGATCGACAACGCGGACCCCAGGATGTGGCCGGTCGCGCTGAGACGACCGCTGTGACGCAGATTGTCGAGGTTCTGGACACAGAGGAGCGATTCGGCGGTCGCCCCCGCACGGACAGCGGCCTCGTACACGTCGTCGCGCTCACCGCCCGCCTGTGCCGCCTGTACCGCGGCCATCGTCGTCAGTCCGAGGGAGACTCCGACGGACCGGGAGTCGACCACGCGGACTTCACCGTCGAGAGCGTCGGACGCGAGACGGGCCGCGCTCCAGGTGCCCGACAGTCGGCGTGACATGTGAACGGCCACCACACCGTCGCCGTCACTGATCTCCAACGCCCGCTCGTACGCGCTCCGCAAGTCTGCGAGACTCGCACCGGAGGTGGTCACATTCGGCGTCGACACGACATCGGTGGGGATGTCGTCGACTCCCTCCAGGTACTCGGTACCGTCGTCGAGGGCCACGTGCAGCGGAACCTGCAAGATCCCATACTTGCTCATCAGTGACGCGGGCAACCGCGATGATGAATCGGTGACGATGACGACAGGCACCCCCATAGGTTAGCGGGTGCCGGCAGAGCGCGATCACACGAGGCGCGCGCTGATCCCGTCGAGAAACCGTTCGATCCCCGACTCGACGAGGACCTCGACGTCGTACGGGTATCCGACGTCCATGATCGCCGCCATTCTCGGAAACCGATCCGGCGGAGCGATTCGTCGCAGGTCCGCGACTCTGGTGTCCATCCACTCGTCGTTGGTGACGCCCGTCTCGGCGCGATCGGACAGTTCGGGTTCGAGGGTCGATCCGAGCCCACGGATCAGGTTGAGGAGGCACAGGTAGTCGGTGAACGCCTGAACCGGGTCGAGTCCGGCACCGCACAGACTGCCGAGCATTCGTTCGGCGAGCGGCATCGCGTTGGGCATCGACGCAGGTCTTGTCATCGACAGAGCCCCCGCGAACCACGGATGCCGAGTCATCGTCTGCCACATCGTCCGACATGCGCCCTGCAGGTCGGCCCGCCAGTCGCCGGTCACCGGCGGCAGCTCCATCGCGCCCATCACCCGATCGAGCATCACGAACTCGAGATCGTCGCGGCTCGGCACATACCGGTACACCGACATCGTCGGAATCTCGAGCGCCGCGGCCAATCGCCTCATCGACACCGCTGCGAGGCCTTCCGCATCGGCTATCGAGACGGCCACGGCCACGACACCGTCTCGGGTGAGAATCGACTGGGCCGAACTGTCCGGTGCGCGGACCTCACTGCCTCTGCCCGGAGTCGACGTGATCAGTCCGTCGTTCTGAAGCAGCGCGAGGACGCGGCTCGCCGTCGCCATCGCCACGTTGTGGTCGCGCATGATCGCCCGAGTCGACGGAATCGGATCTCCAGGCGCCAACTGCCCGGTGACGATGCGCTCCCGCAGAACATCGGCGATCTCCTCAGCACGGCTCATCCGACCTCACCTCCACACGAACGCACTAGTGCACTTTTATCAAAATGCCACGTAAACACCGTATCGCAGAGCGCTGCATACGGCGTACGTTCGCACTATGAACAGAACTTTGAACGTCCTCATCAGCGGCGCATCGATCGCCGGCCCCACCGCGGCAGTACTCCTCGCCCGCCAGGGGCACACAGTCACCGTCGTCGAACGTGCGCCCTCGCTTCGCCCCGGTGGACAGACTGTCGATCTCCGCGGAGCGGGTCGGACCGTCATCGATCGAATGGGACTCACCGCCGTCACCGACGCCAAACTCCTCGATCAACGTGGGATCGCGACCGTCGACACCGACGGCAGGCATGTCAGCGAGCTTCCGGTCGAGGCGTTCGACGGCAACGGCATCGTCTCGACTCACGAGATCCTCCGCGGCGACCTCGCCGAGAGCATCGCCGACGCGGTCCCCTCCACCGTCGAATGGATCTGGGACGACACCGTCACCGCGATCACCCCGGACGGCGATCACACCGTCGTGTCGTTCGAGAAGGCCTCGGATCGCCGCTTCGATCTTGTGGTCGGCGCCGATGGCCTCAACTCGGCCGTCCGCCGCGCCGCATTCGGCCCCGATGAGGAGTTCCTGGAACCGATCGGGCTGCGGTACGCGTGGTTCACCGCGACGATCGATCAGTCGCTCGACGGCTGGTACCTCATGCACAACGAGGTCGGCGGACGCGTGGTCTCGTGCCGCCCGTCGCGCGTCGACGGCACGGTGAAGGCCTCTCTGGCGGTCCGCGGCGTCGATCCCGTTCCGCTTCGTGACCGTGTCGCGCAATGGGACATGCTCGACGCCGCTTTCACCGACGTCGGCTGGGTGGCGCCACAACTCCTCAATCAGATGCGTGACGCGGACGACTGGGCGTACGCCGACCTCGCCCAGGTCAAGATGGAGTCGTTCGCCCGCGACCGGGTGGTGCTCGTCGGCGACGCCGGATACTGTCCCACCCCGCTGACCGGCCTCGGCACCACACTCGCACTCGTCGGGGCGTATGTGTTGGCCGGCGAGATCTCCCGATCCGACGACGTCGACGCGGCGCTCGACGCATATCAGCAAGTGATGCGCCCGTTCATCGCTCGCGCACAACAGCTGCCCCCGGGCGGGGCGTCGGGCTATGCGCCGTCGAGCCGGATCGCCGTGATTCTCAGCCGCTGGACCTACTGGTCGATGAACCGGTGGCCGATGCGCAACATCCTCGCCTCACAGTTCGCGAAGGCGGACGGCATCGACCTGCCGGACTACTCGCTCGCGTGAAGGACGCTCCCGACAACCGGCGCGACGGCGTCGGCGATCTGAGCGTGCGCTTCGATGCTCCAGTGGATCCCGTCGGGATTCATGACGAAGTCCGGATCGTCGTACGCCGCGGACGTGACGTCGTAGAAACCGGTGACCGTGGGGATCGAGTGCTCGTCCGCCCACCGTGTGATGGCGACCGTCAACGGCACGCGCCCGGGGTGGGCGTGACCGTAGTACGGACTGTCGTGGGTGGACGGCAGGCAGACCACGATCGGGAGGTCGGGGCGGAGGTGTGCGACGGCCCCGCGGATCTTCTCGAAGTACTCGACGGTGACGCGCGGAGGCAGCGCCATCGGCCACCCGAGCGGTGAGAGCCGCGGCTGCAACCACGAGTAGCCGTCGCGGACCACCTGACGGAGGCGAGCAGGCCGCAGATAGCGGATCTGCTCGCGCAAGGCCGTCGGCATCGGCGACGGCAGCGAGTCCATTCCACCGAACGCGAGGACGAGTACGTCGGCTTTCGGCAGCGCGGCCCAGATCCGCGGATCCTGGGTGATGGCCCACCACACGTCACGGCTGGTCCAGCCGATGCGTGCGAAGAGCTCGACCGGACGATCCAACTGGGCTCCGACCAGGTTCGGCCAGATCCTCCGGTCGTCGGACGGCAAACCGCCCGTCTCGTCGTAGTACGACAGCGAGTCGCCCAGAACCATGATCGAACCCACGGATGAGACCCTTCCTACTGAACGCCGAGATCAGCCGACTCGGCTGTCGCGTTCCATACGTCGAGACGCCACACGGGCGCGTCGTCTGCGGTGGTGCTGTGACCAGACAGTTGTACCCAGCTGGTGTTGGCGAGTCCGCCGAACACCGGCCAATTGGCGACCGGGAGTGCCAGCAGTCCGGCGGTCAGCGCGGCGATGCAGCCGCCGTGCGCGACCAGGACGACCGGTGCGTCCGGAGTCTGGCCCGTGCCCCAGTTATCCAAGCCCGCGACCAGTTCGTCGACCACCGGCAGCATGCGCTCGGCCACCTGCACTCGGCTCTCGCCGTTCGGCGGAGTCCACGTCGAGTCGTCACGCCACACCCGGCGCGCGCCGGGCATCGCCTCGTCGACCTCGTGGTGGGTCATGCCCTGCCAGTCGCCCAGATGCGTCTCGCGGAGTCGGGAATCGGTGGTGACGTCCTGACCGGTCACCGCGCCGATGGCCTGCGCCGTCTCGTGTGCACGACGCAGATCGGACGACAGGATCACCAGTGGTGACCGTGTCGCGATCGCGCGACCTGCCACACGTGCCTGTCCCACCCCGACGTCCGAGAGGTCGGTGTCGAGCTGGCCCTGCATGCGCTGGGACGCGTTGTAGAGAGTCTCACCGTGCCGGAGCAGGATCAGCCGCCGAACGACCGGCGTCAACCGTTCGACGCTGGAATCCCCAGGATCCGGTTCGCCCCTCATTCCGCGGGCAAGACGGCGTCGTCGTCCTCGCCCGGCTCCGGACGCGTCGCGGGCTCCACGCCCTCGAGTTCGAGAAGCGGGCAGTCCTTCCACAGACGCTCGAGGCCGTAGAAGTCGCGCTCGTCGTCGTGCTGGACGTGCACGACGATGTCGCCGTAGTCGAGCAGCGCCCAACGTCCTTCACGAGTGCCCTCCCGACGCAGCGGCTGATGCCCTGCCTCGCGCAGCTTGTCCTCGATCTCTTCGACGATCGAGTTGACCTGGCGTTCGTTGTCTGCGGAGCAGATCAGGAACACGTCGGTGATCACGAGGTGCTCGGACACGTCGATCGCGGCGACGTTGGTCGCGAGCCGCTCGACCGCTGCATGCGCGGCGATCGTGGTCATCTCGAGGGATTCGGCGGACACACTCACGTGGGTTCCTTTCGGTACAGACCGTGCTTGTTGATGTACTGGACCACACCGTCGGGCACGAGGTACCAGACGGGGCGATCAGCGACGGCCCGCGCCCGGCAGTCCGTCGACGAGATCGCCAGGGCGGGGATCTCGATCAATTGGAGTGCGTTCGCGGGCTTGGACGCCAGGTGCTCGGTCAGATGGGTGGCATTCAGTTCGTATCCGGGCCGCGACACCCCGATGAAGTGGGCGAGCTCGAACAAGTCCTCCCAATCATGCCAGTTCAGGATCGTTTCGAGGGCATCGGCACCGGTGATGAAGTAGAGCTCGTCGCCGGGGAACGCACGCCGCAGGTCACGCAGGGTGTCGACCGTGTACGTCACGCCGTCGCGCTCGATGTCGACCCGACTCACCGTGAACTGCGGGTTCGACGCCGTCGCGATGACGGTCATCAGGTAGCGGTGTTCGGCAGGGCTGACATGCCGGGACGGGTCCGCGGCGTGGGCGCCTTCCTTCTGCCACGGGCGGCCAGTCGGGACGAAGACCACTTCGTCGAGCTTGAAGCGGTGAGCCACTTCGCTCGCCGCCACGAGGTGCCCGTTGTGGATGGGATCGAAGGTTCCGCCCATCACGCCGATGCGGCGCGGCGCTGCGCAGTCCGGTGACATGTGTTGTGACATTACGCGGTGACGACCGGCGTCTCACACGGGTAGTAGGTCGGCGATCACACGGCCGAGCTGATCGACGTTGCGGCACTCGAACATGTCGATCGCGTCGCCGTAGGTCGACGCGGCCGAATCCCCCGAATCCCAGTGCTCCTTGCGTTCCGGGTTCAGCCAGTAGGCGTTGCGGACCTTGTCGCGGATCTTCGCCAGGGAGTCGACGTGTGTCGGCCGGAAGTTGTTGCGCGCGTCGCCGAGGATCAGCAGCGCACTGCGGTGCGTCAGAGTGTCGAGGTAGTGGTCGGCGAAGCCTTTGAGCATGTGGCCGTAGTCGGAGTGTCCGTCACGCAGGCTGATCTGCGCCTGCGTCAGCATCGTCGTCATCCGTTCGCCGAACTGCGAGTCGTCGTTGCCGCGATCGAAGAACTCCGTGACCTCGTCGACGGTGTCGACGAACGCGAAGATCCTCACGTTGGAGAACTGCTGCCGCAGCGCGTACACGAGTTGCAGGGTGAACTGACTGAACCCGGACACCGACCCGGACACGTCGCAGATGACGATCAGCTCTGGTTTGCCGGGGCGCGGCTTGCGGCGTCGCAGGTCGATCGGCACACCGCCGGTGGACATCGACGCACGCAGGGTCGCCCGCACGTCGACGGCGGCGTGCTTGTTGCGCCGACGACGGAACTCCAGCTTCGAAGCGAGCAGCCGAGCGATCGGGTCGATCGTCCGACGCATCTTGATCATGTCCTGCGGGTTCGCGGAGAAGAAGTCGATGTTCTCGGGCAGCTTGGGCACCGCGTACTGCGAGACGGCGTCACGTCCGCGGACCTCGGCCATCCGCCGCTGCGTCTCGGTCTCCACGGCCTGACGGAGGCGGGTCGTGGCGTCGCGGGCGGCCTGCCTGTTGAGCGGATCGGTGCCCGCCCGCTCGCCGTCGCGTCCCTGCCCGCCGGCCATCGCCGCGGCGATCCTCGCGATCAGGGTCTGCGGCGAGATCACCGACATCGCCTGGTACACCGAGTACGACTCCCCCTGCGCCGACTCGTATTGCCCCATCTCGGCGACGATCAGCGCCACCAGCTGGTCGAACCTGCCGTCCGCCATCGCTTCCGGGTCGGCGAGGGTCTGCGTGACGAGTTCGCGGACCGCATCGACGTCGACCTTTCCGTCCGCATCGCGCTTCACCACTGTGCTGGCGATGCGTGCAGCGTTTCCCAGCGGGAACCACAACTCGAAGCATCGGTCGAAGGTGTCCCGGTGCAGCGGATCAGACAGGATCGTCGCTGCGAGCCCCTCCCGGAGCGACTCGCGATCGAGCAGGTCGAGGACAGTCATCGCCTGGCCCGCATCGATCAGGTTCGACGGCCCGACAGTGATCCCCCGGCCACGCAGATCCTCGACGAAACCGGTGAGGGTGTCGACGATCCTCTCGACTCCGCTCGAGGAGCTGGAAGCCTCGCTCGAGGAGCTCGGAGCCCCGGTCGAGACCATGTCAGCCGAGCTTCAGTTCGCGAATCGCCGTCGTCACGTCGGGACGGTGCTTGAGGACCACGCCGAGAGTCTTCGCGATCAGCGACTCGTCGAGTCGGCCACCCTTGATCGCCTCGTCGCCGGTTGTCATCGCGAGCAGCGTGTTGCCCCAGTCGATGGTCTCGGCGACCGACGGCTTCTTCTTGATGTCGAGCCCACGAAGCACTCCGACCACCCGGACGAGTTCGGTCGCGACCTTCGTCGGGAGCTCAGGGACACGAGACGAGAGGATCTCGCGTTCGAGCGCTGCGTCGGGGAAGTCGATGTACAGGTACAGGCAACGACGCTTGAGCGCCTCGGACAGTTCGCGGTTCGCATTGGACGTGAGCAGGACGATCGGTCGACGCTGCGCCGCGACCGTGCCCATCTCGGGGATGGTGATCGCGAAGTCACTGAGGACCTCGAGCAGCAGGCCTTCGATGTCGACGTCGGCCTTGTCGATCTCGTCGATCAGCAGGACCGTCGGCTCAGTTCGGCTGATCGCGGTCAACAGCGGCCTGGCCAACAGGAACTCTTCGGAGAAGATGTCGTTCTTGGTGGCGTCCCAGTCCCGGCTGCCCGCCGCCTGGATCGCCAGGATCTGCTTGGCGTGATTCCACTCGTACAGGGCTCGAGCCTCATCGATGCCCTCGTAGCACTGCAGGCGGATCAGGTCCGCGCCGGTGGCCTGCGCGATGGCGCGCGCGAGTTCGGTCTTGCCGACACCCGCCGGGCCTTCCACGAGCAGAGGCTTGCCGAGGCGATCGGCGAGGAAGGTTGTCGTCGACGTCGCGGCGTCGGCCAGATATCCGGTCTCCCGCAAGCGTGCGGTGACGTCCGCGGTGTCGGCGAACACCGGCGTCACGTTGTCGGCGGTCATGCCGGACGCACCTGTCCGTCGCCCCACACAAGCCACTTGGTGGAGGTGAGTTCGGTGAGTCCCATCGGGCCGCGGGCGTGCAGCTTCTGCGTGGAGATGCCGATCTCGGCGCCGAACCCGAACTGCTCGCCGTCGGTGAACGCGGTGGACGCGTTCACCATCACCGCTGCGGCGTCGACCCGTGCCGTGAACTCGTTGGCGGCCGAGAGCGAACTCGTGATGATCGCTTCGGTGTGCCCGGTGCCGTAGGCGGCGATGTGGTCGATCGCGGCGTCGAGGCCGTCGATCACCTTGAGCGCGATGTCCAGCGACAGGTACTCGCGATGCCAGTCGTCCTCGGTCGCGGGTTCGAACCCCGGCTCGTCGCTGTGGATCACCACACCCTGCGCCTGAAGTGCGGTCACGATCGGGGTGAGCGCCGTGTCGGCGACTCCCGCGTCGATGAGCACCGTCTCCACGGTGTTGCACACGCTGGGGCGACGCGTCTTCGCGTTCAGGATGATTCGGGTGGCGATGTCGACGTCGGCGTCGGCATGCACGTAGATGTGGCAGTTGCCGGTCCCGGTCTCGATGGTCGGCACGGTCGCGTCGCGGACGACCGCCGAGATCAGACCTGCACCGCCACGGGGGATCACGACGTCGACCAGGCCACGTGCGCGAATGAGCGCGGTCACGCTGTCCCTGGTCTCACTGGGCAGCAGCGCAACGGCGTCCGGACTCACCTTGTGCTCGGCGAGCACGTCGCGCAGGATCGCGACGAGTGCGGCGTTCGAGTCGGCGGCCGACGACGATCCGCGCAGCAGCACTGCATTGCCCGCCTTGAACGAGATGCCGAAACCGTCGACGGTCACATTGGGGCGCGCTTCGTAGACGAAGCCGACCACACCGAGCGGAACTCGGACCTGACGGAGTTCGAGGCCGTTCGGAAGAGTCTTGCCCGCGGTCACCTGGCCGATCGGGTCCGGCAGTGCCGCAACCTGGCGAAGGCCGCCGGTGATGCCCGCGATCCGCTCCTGCGTGAGCCGCAGGCGATCGACGAGTGACGCCTCGGTGCCTGCTGCTTCGGCACGTGCGACGTCGGAGGCGTTGGCCTCCAGGACGGTCTCGGCGGCCGCGTCGATCGCATCGGCGGCGGCCAGGAGCACTGCGTCCTTCTGGGCGGTGGTCAGGGTGGCGAGGCTCCGCGACGCCTGCTTCGCAGCGGTCGCGAGGTCGGTGACGACAGCCGTCACGTCCTCGATGGTGGGTGCACTCATGCGTCCAGGTTAGCGCTGCCCTCCGACGGTCCCGCCGTGGGCAGTGTCACTGTGAACACAGCTCCCGTTCCCCGCCCCGCGCTCGCCGCCGACACCGTGCCACCGTGGGCCTGAACCAGCGCCGCGACGATGGTCAGGCCGATTCCGCTGCCCCCGTCTCGGCTGGAGCGAGCGGTGTCGGCTCTGTAGAAGCGATCGAAGACGTGTGGGAGATGCTCGGGATCGATCCCCTCCCCGCTGTCGGAGACGGTGACGACGACACCGTCGCCTGCGCGGACTGTGCGGAGAGTGACAGAACCGCCCCTGGGCGTGTGCCGACGCGCATTGTCGAGGAGATTGCCGAGGACTTGACCGATGCGTGCCGGGTCCACTGTCAGCACGATGTCGGGATCGGTGTCGACCTGCAGGTCGAGGCCTGCGTCCCGGTACGCCGCCGACGCCGCGGTCACCGCCGCGGTGACGAGTGCGCCCGTCGTGGTGCGTTCCGGGCGAATCGGATCGAGTCCCTCCTGAACCCGCGACACCGCGTTGATGTCCTCCGCCAGACGTGCCAGACGCTGTGAACCGGCACGCAACACCCGGATCGTGTCGACATCTGCCGTCCGGACCCCGTCTTCGAGCGCCTCGAGGTGAGAGTTGATCGTCGCGATCGGCGTGCGCATCTCGTGACCGAGGTCGGCAAGCATCCGACGGCGAGTCGACTCGGTCTCGCCGAGACGGCGGGCGAGTTCGTTCACCGCGTCCGCGAGATCGGCGAATTCCCTTCCGAGGCCGGCGTCGTCGTCGACCCTGGTGTCGTATCGTCCGCGGGCGATGTCACCGGCGGATTCGGCGAGCGCACCGACCGAGCGGTCCACCCGGCGGGCGAGCCACCAGCTCACTGCGAGCGCGATGAGCACCGCGACCAGCGCGGCGATCCCCCACGCCGGCACGAGGGTGCCGCGAAACGCCATCTCGATGTGGGCGGCGAGTCCGGAGTCCTCTTCGATGCCCGCCTGTTGGAGGTGCTCGTGGAACAGGCCCGGCGCGATGAGCACCGATACGACCGCGGCCGTTGCGACACATCCGATCACCACCAGCGACGATGCGAGGAACAGCCGTGTCCCGAAACCAGCGCGGTTCATGCGCCGTCGCCCATGCGGTAGCCGACGCCGCGCACGGTGATCACGAACCGGGGGTCGGAGGCGTCGTCGCCCAGTTTGCGGCGCAGGTGGCCGATGTGGACGTCGACGAGATGATCGGCGCCATTCCATCCGGTCCGCCAGACCGCGTCGATCAACGCACTGCGGGTGACGACCACCCCGGGATCGGCCGACAGCACCGCCAGCACGTCGAACTCGGTGCGGGTGAGATGCACCACCTCATCAGCGACGCTCACCTCGCGGGCCGCGACGTCGATCGTGAGATCGCCGAACACTCTCACCTCGCGCGGCACGGTGCGGGTCGCAGGGCCGCCGAGCCCCGCTCGTGGCCTGCGAATCCGCGCTTGAATGCGCGCGGACAGCTCACGTGGGCTGAACGGTTTGGTCATGTAGTCGTCGGCTCCGACCGAGAGGCCGATGAGGGTGTCGACCTCGTCGCTCCGCGCGGTGAGCATCACAACGTAGGCGTCGGAGAACTCCCGCACCCGCCGGCACACCTCCACGCCGTCGAGCCCGGGCAGCCCGAGGTCGAGGACGAGGACATCGGGGTCGACGGCACGAGCGGTCTCGACTGCCTCGGCGCCGTCGCCCACTACGGTGACGTCGAATCCGTCCCGTTTCAGATACGACGCGACGAGGTCGGCGAGGTCCGGCTCGTCGTCGACGACCATCGCCCTCAGCGCGGTCCGCGCGGGTTCACTCATGACGTCCATCATGGCCGTACCCGTCACGAGCACCCACTCCTTGAGGAGATCTTGAGGCGACCTACAGCCGAATCAGGGTGTGCGACGGCCACACTCGACACGAGTACCCCGTAAGCCTGAGTGAAAGGTCCATGCATGAACCCCCGTCTGATCGCCGCTTCCATCGCCGCTGTCGCCGCCGTCGCAGTCCTCGGCGCCTGCTCGTCGTCGGACGACTCGACGTCCGGACACGAGGGTCACGACATGTCGGCGACGTCCCAGTCCACGTCGGCGTCCGCGAAGGGCTCGAACAACGCAGCTGACGTCATGTTCGCGCAGATGATGCTTCCTCACCACGAGCAGGCGCTGGAGATGAGCGACATCCTGCTCGCCAAGGACGGTGTGCCCGCCGACGTCCGTGAACTCGCGACCACCATCAAGGCCGCGCAGGGACCGGAGATCACTCAGCTGAACTCATGGCTCACCGCGTGGGGCGCACCGAAGACCGCCGACATGTCGGGACACTCCATGGACGGCATGGTCTCGCCCGAGGACATCACCAAGCTCAAGAACGCGCCGGGGCCGGAGGCCGCAAAGCTCTACCTGACGCAGATGATCGCGCACCACGAAGGCGCCGTCGCGATGGCGGAGACGCAGATCGACGACGGCCAGAATCCCGACGCCGTCGCAATGGCCCGCAGCATCGTCGAGTCTCAGAACGCCGAGATCGAACAGATGAAGGGCATGCTCGGGAGCTGACCCAGGCCCGTCTCAACACGAGTCGAGCGCACGAGAGAGCACGTCGCGCGACGGCGCGTCGACGGGCAGGCTGTACCTCGCGAGGACCAGCACGAACTGGACCGCGTACTGGCAGTGGAATGAGCGAAGCGGCGGCATCCAGCGACCTGGTTCGGCATCGGACTTCTCCTGGTTGCTGCCGCCGTCGACCGCGACGAGATTCGACGGGTCGTTGGCGAACGCCGTCCGGCGTTCCGGCTGCCACTTCACTGCGCCCATGTCCCACGCGTACGCCAGCGGGACGATGTGATCTATCTGCACCGCGCTCGATGTTCTGCCACGCTCGAACACCACCGGCCGCCCGGTGTACGGGCTGGTCAGCACACCCGCCGAAACCGCCTTCGGGCAGGAGCTGGTCGTGGCCGTGCCGGACACCGCGACGTCCCGGGTGAGGATGTCGTTGCGGGTGTCGCATCCGTTCTGAGATCCCGGTGCATCGGAATCGTCAGTCCACGACGACCCGAACGCCTCCCGCTGGTAGCCGGCGTCGTGGGGCGGCCTCGCGCCGATCACCGTCAGGTCTCCGAATGCCTTCCGAGCGGCCGCGACCTGAGCCGCGGGCACCGGTCGTCGCTCCTGAACAGGTCCGACACCCACCGCCACGGTCACCGACGTCAGTGCGAACACTGCCAACCCGATCCACTGCCGAGTCGAGAGGCGGACCCGGCCCGAGCGACTACGAACATGCCGATCCGCCCATCGCATCGTGCCTCCCCCGCCGAGATCCGCCCCTCACAAGGTCAGACGCACAGCATCTCGCGGCGGTTCCACGACACGCGGAGAAACGTCAGGACTTCTCCAGATACTGCGCACGGGACGGGAGAAGCACAGCATCGACGAGGTCGGCGAGCGCAGGGTGATCGGCCAGCGCGCGGTCGGCGGCGACGATCGCCTCCGACAGCGCGCGGGCGTCCGCGATCACTTCCACGTCGTCGATCAGCGAGAGGAAGCTGAGCGACGACTTGCCGCCGGACTGCAGGGACCCGAGAACATCGCCTTCCCGGCGTTGCCGCAGGTCGACGAGTGCGAGTTCAAATCCGTCGTTCGACTTCTCCACCGCCCGCAGTCGCTCCATCGACGCAGACACCTCGTGGGCGGCCGTCAGCAGCAGGCACAGTCCCGCGTGCCCGCCACGCCCGACTCGTCCGCGCAGCTGGTGCAACTGGCTGACGCCGAAGCGTTCGGCGTTGACGATCGCCATCATGGTCGCGTTGGGGACGTCGACGCCCACTTCGATGACGGTCGTCGCGACGAGAACATCGATCTCACCGCGGGTGAAGGCGTCCATCACGTCGTTCTTGTCGTCGGCGTGCATCCGCCCGTGCAGGACGGCGATCCGCCTCCCCGGAAGCCACCGCGTCTCGAGCATCTCCGCCTGCTGGAGCACCGAGACGGTGTCGTCCTCCTTCTCGGCCGCCTTACCGGATCTGGACGACTTCTTCTTCGGCTTCGACTCCTCGTCGCCGATCCGGGTGCACACCACGTACACCTGCCGACCCGCGTCGATCTCCTCGCCCGCCCTGGCCCACGCACGGTCGACCCATTTGGCGTTCGTCATCGGAACGACGCTTGTAGTGATCGGCTGCCTGCCGCGCGGAAGCTCCGTCATCACCGAGGTCTCGAGGTCGCCGAACGTGGTCATCGCGACCGTCCGCGGAATCGGCGTCGCGGTCATCACCAAGAAGTGCGGACGCTTGTCCTCCCTGCCCTTCGAACGCAGGATGTCACGCTGCTCAACTCCGAAGCGGTGCTGCTCGTCGACGACCACCAGACCGAGGTCGAAGAACTCGACGTTCTCCTCCAACAGCGCGTGAGTGCCGATGACGATGCCCGCGTCGCCGGTGACGGCGTCGAGCAGGGTCCGACGCTTGGCCGCGGTGGTCAACGATCCGGTCAGCAGACCAACACGGGTCGCGCCGTCGGCCGCGCCGAGTTCCCCGCCCCGTGCGAGGTCGCCGAGCATTGTCATGACCGTCCGGTAGTGCTGGGCGGCAAGGACTTCCGTGGGCGCGAGGATCGCGCACTGGTGACCGTTGTCGACCACTCGCAGCATAGCGAGAAGCGATACGAGCGTCTTGCCGGAGCCGACTTCACCCTGCAGGAGACGGTTCATCGGGTGCTCCACGGAGAGGTCGTCGCCGATCTCCCCGAGCACGGTCTTCTGGCCGTCGGTCAGTTCGAACGGCAGTCGAGCCAACAGCTGGTCTTCGAGCCCCCCGGGCACATGGACCGCCGCCATCGAACGTTCGGCGCCGAGGTCGGCGCGCTTCTGCGCGAGAGCGGTCTGGACTGCCAGGGCCTCGTCGAACTTGAGGCGTTCACGCGCCGCTTCGATCGACTCCATCGTCTCCGGTAGGTGGACGTGACGGAGGGCTTCGTCGCTGGTGATGAGACCGCGTTCGGTGCGTTGCTGCTCGGAGAGCGGGTCCGCCGACGGCACCGTGTCGGCGAGCACCTGGCGGACGGCCCGCCAGATCTCCCACGTCTGGATCTCGCGGGTCGCCGGATACATGGGAATGATCGAGCGGCCGAAGTTCTCCACGTCGTCGGCGGTTCCGGTGGAGATCTCCGCGTCGTCGGCCGAGTCGGTGTCCGACGGTCGGGCGGCGTCGAGCAGTTCCTCCATCATTCCGGTCCCGCGGACGTCGACTCCGTCGTCTGGCAGCACGAGCCAGTCCGGATGCGACAGCTGGATCTGATTGTTGAAGTACTTGACCTTGCCTGCGAGCGCGACGCGAACTCCGGCCCGCAGCACTCGCTGGATGTACCGAGCGTTGAAGAAGCTCGCCTCGTACCGACGGTTCCCGTCGTCGACGACGACCTTGAGGAACTTGCCGTATCTCCGCTTCATCGTGATCATCTGCGCGCGTTCGACGCGACCGATGACGGTGATCCACTCGTCTGGTTCGGGCAGCTCGGTGGTCGAGACCTGCCCCTGCCGGATGTATCGCCGCGGCACGTACCGCAGCAGTTCTCCGACAGTCGTCAGTTCCAGACCTTCGAGCTTGCCGACGAGCTTCTTCTCGAGGGTCGTCTCGGACAGCAGCGACGTGTGGGTCAGCATCATTCGACGCCGACCTGCAGAAGAGTGGACGTCTGCCCCGTCTGATGCAGTTCCAGCTCGATGCCGCTGTAGTGCTTGCGCACGTGCTCGTTGATCGCCTCGAGCGTCTCTTCGTCGAGTCCTTCACCTGCCAACACGCTGACCATCTCGCCACCGGTGGCGAGCATCAGATCAAGAAGGGCGGTGGCGGCGTCCGCGGGCTGTTTGCCGATCACGAGGACGTCCGACCCGATGAGCCCGAGCGTGTCGCCGACCTCGCATGTCCCGGCGAGTGTGGTCAGCTTCCCGGACGAGATCATCAGCGATCCCCACCGCGTCCCGGCCGCCGCCTCGGCCATCGCGAAGGCGTCCACATCGGGTTCCTCACCCGGATCGTGGACGGCCAACGCCGAGAGGCACTGCACCATCGACAGCGTCGGTAGGAACACCACCGAACGCTGGGTGGACCGTGCTTCGGCACCGACGGTCACCAGGTCTTGCGACGACATCATCCCGTTGCCCATCACCACGACGTGTGCGCTGTCCGTGGACCGAATCGCTTCGGCGAGGGTCGCCGCGTGCACGCCGTCGTCTGCGCGGACCACGGACGCTCCGGCTGCGGCGAACAACTCCTCCGCACCGTCTCCGCTCACCAGGGCGACGACTGCGCGCCGGAAACGGGGCGGAGGCTCGTTCGCACCCGGCGCCGCGTTCAGCGCGTCGAGCATGAAACAGCTGATCCGGATGTCGCGAATCTCGCCGAGCGCCAACCCCGCCTCGACGGCCGCACCGGGCTCGTCGGTGTGCACGTGCACCGAGAACCGCTCCGCGACGTCGGAGCTGTCGCCGACGATGACGATCGAGTCGCCCAGCTCACCGAGCCGGTCACGCAGGCCTGCGATCTGCTTCGCGTCGGCGCCCTCCAAGAGGTACATCACCTCGAAATCAGTGTCGCCGTCTGCGGAACATGCGTGATCGACCAGACCGCCCGGCCCGGCGGTGGAGCCGCGGTACGCGCGACGTTTGTTCGCGACTCCTGTCACCACCGCGACCATCGCGTCGGCGATCACCAGGAACCCGCGGGCGCCGGCGTCGACGACGCCGGCCTCCGCCAGTTCCGGCATCTGCTCGGTGGTGAGGTCCAGAGCTTCGGCCGAGTCCTCGGCGACAGCACGCACGAGGTCGGCGGGCGAATCACTCACATGCGCAGACGCCGTCGCAGCAGCGACTTTGAGCAGGGTGAGGACGGTGCCCTCACGCGGTTCGCTGACCGCACGACGCGCCGAGAGTGACGCCAGACGCAGTCCGTTGGTGCACAGTTTGTTGAAGCCGATGTCGTCCTCGGCGATCCCCAAGTCCGCCGCATCCGCGAGTCCGACGAAGAGTTGCGCGAGGATCACTCCCGAATTGCCGCGCGCATTCGCGACGCATCCGTCGGCGAGCACCCTGGTGACCGTCGACAGGTCGGCATCGGCAGGCGCCTCATCGAGTGCCGCGACGGCGCCCGCCATCGTGTTCGCCATATTGCTACCGGTGTCCGAATCCGGAATCGGGAACACGTTGAGGTCGTTGATCTCTCCACGGAGGGACGCGAGACCGTCGGCGCACGCGTGCGCCCAGTCGCGGATCAACTGCGGATTGACCGCGTTCCCACTCTTCGTCATTCGTCCACCCGCACTCTCTCGCACACCCGACATGTCCGCCATCGGCACTCGCGGCCGACGTGAGTTGTGTCTGACGTTACCGTCGACCCCTGACACTCCTCTCGATCGCAGGGCGAACAGGGATTCGGCACGGCCCGATTTGGCCATGGCCTCTCGATGCGGTTATTGTTGTCGGGTTGCCTGTCGACCGCGTGGACTCTATGCCCGCTGCACCCGACGGGCCGATCACCACGACCATTGTTTCTACCAAGGGAGTTCGCCATGGCTGCCGTTTGTGACGTTTGCGCCAAGAGCCCCGGCTTCGGCAAGTCGGTTTCGCACTCGCACCGCCGCACCAACCGTCGCTGGAACCCGAACATCCAGTCGATCCGTGTCGCCGGAGCCTCGGGCAACAAGGTGCGCAAGAACGTCTGCACCTCGTGCCTGAAGGCCGGCAAGGCAACTGCCTGAGTCGCAGCGCCTTCACGCTAGACCTGATCGCCGTCCGGTTCGCCGGGCGGCGATTCTGTCGTCTGGACGCCCTCGAGCAGAGGTGTCCGACGAGCATCGTAGACTCCGGGGATGACCTCCCCCTCCTCTGAGATGATCACCCTCGACGCCGATGGTGTTCTGACACTGCCGATCTCGACTGCCGACAACGGCACCGCACTCGACCACGACCTCGTCCTCGCGGGGACCGAGGCACTGCTCGACGTGACACGCGGCGTGCGCGACGCCGGCGCGATTCTCCTGACCGGCGCGGGCAAGAACTTCTGCGCGGGCGGCAACGTCGCGAAGTTCGCCGAAGCCGACGATCGCGCCGAGTACCTCCGCGGCCTCGCGGACGACCTGCACCGGTTCATCAAGGTCCTCTACCAGACCCGACTGCCTGTCGTCGCGGCAGTGAGCGGCTGGGCCGCCGGTGCGGGGATGAGTCTGGTGCTCCACGCCGACGTCGCTGTCGGCGGGACACGCACCCGCCTCCGTCCCGCTTACCCCGGCATCGGCCTGTCACCGGACGGCGGCATGTCGTGGGCCCTTCCCCGCACCGTCGGCGCGGCCCGCGCACGGCACATCATCATGACCGACCAGATCATCGACGCTGCGCGCGCATTGGATCTCGGCATCCTCGCCGAAGTCGTCGAAGACGACGCTGTGGCCGACACCGCCCGCGCGACCGCCGCGAAGCTCGCTGCGGGACCCCGCGGGTCCTTCGCCGCCATCCGTGACCTTGTGCACGCGTCCGCCTCACGCACGCTGACCGATCAGATGGACGCAGAGGCGGCCTCTATCTCGTCACTGTCGACCACCGGCGAGGGCGTCGAAGGTGTCGACGCGTTTCTCGCCAAACGCGCGCCCGACTTCCGCGCGGCGCGCTGACCGCGTCTCGACTGCGCTCGACGATCGGAACCGCCTGCGCGGTCCATCAGCTCCTCGAGCGCAGTCGAGAGGTCACGGAAGGCGCCAGTCGACGGGTTCCGCGCCGAGGTCGAGGAGTTCCTCGTTCGCCCGACTGAACGGTTTGGAGCCGAAGAACCCTCGCGAGGCCGACAGCGGCGACGGGTGCACCGATTCGATTGTCGGGACGTCGGGAAGCCATTCGGCGAGATTCCGCGCATCGTTGCCCCACAGGATCGCGACGAGCGGCTCGTCACGAGAAGCGAGTGCTTTGATCGCGCACTCGGTGACGGCCTCCCATCCCTTCTTGCGGTGCGAACCCGCGTCGCCGGGGGCGACGGTCAACACTCTGTTCAACAGGAGGACACCCGCCTCCACCCACGGGGTGAGATCGCCGTTCGACGGCTGCGGGTAGCCCAGGTCGTCGCAGTATTCGGCGTAGATGTTCTGCAGAGACCGCGGGATCGGACGGACGTCCGGTGCGACTGAGAAGCTGAGTCCGACGGCGTGGCCAGGCGTCGGGTACGGGTCCTGTCCGACGATCAGGACCCGGACGTCGTCGAACGGTTGCATGAAGGCGCGCAGCACGTTCTTGCCCGCGGGCAGATAGCGGCGGCCTTCCGCGTTCTCGGCGCGTAGGAAGTCGCCCATCGCGGCGATCTGTTCCTCCACCGGCGCCAGTGCGTGCGCCCATCCGGGATCGAGCAGTTCGATCAGCGGTGTCCGGGTCATCCGTCGATCCTCCGGAGGTTGTCGCGGTAGAACTGCGCGTTCTGGAAGTAGAGTTCGGTGTTGCCCTCGACGTGCCCCTCCGGGACCACGTGGCCTTCGCGGATCTTCGCGGGCACACCGAGCGCCATCGACCGCTCCGGCATGGTGAAACCGTAGGGCACCACCGCACCGGCGCCGACGACGCTGCCCGCCCCGATCGTCGAGCCGTTGAGGACGACCGACCCCGACGCGATCAGGCAGTTGTCGCCGATGTCCGCGCCCTCGATGTGGGCGTTGTGTCCGACGACGCAGCCGGCTCCGATCACGGTGGCGTCGACGAACGTGCAGTGGATGACGGTGCCGTCCTGAATGTTTGTGCGTGCCCCGATGGTGATGGTCCCGTAGTCGCCGCGAAGGACGGCTCCGGGCCACACCGATACTCCGTCGCCGAGCGTGACGGCGCCGATCACGGTCGCGTCGGGGTGGATGAAGACGTCTTTTCCGAGGGTCGGCTCACGATCGCCGAGTGCGTACACAGCCATGCGTCGATCTAAGCATCCGATCAGTTCTCGGTGAACGACTGCCAACCGCGAACTGCGCCGACGACCTCGCCGTCGATGTACGCGCCGTCGCCGTCGGAGACTCGTCCGATGCGCGTCCAGCCCGGCGGGACGTCGCCTGCGGGGAACGCTGCGAGCAGTACGTGGTCCTCGCCGCCTCCGAGGGCCCAGCGCACCGGGTCCACTCCGAGCGCTGCACTGACGGCGTCGAGCCACGCGGCCCGCGGGACCAGGTCGGAGTCGACGTCGAGCCGCACACCGGACGATGCGGCGACGGTGACGAGTTCCTCGACGAGGCCGTCGGAGACATCGGTCATGGCCGTCGCTCCGGCTC
Organism: Gordonia malaquae NBRC 108250; assembly: GCF_000344135.1. Classification (GTDB taxonomy): domain Bacteria; phylum Actinomycetota; class Actinomycetes; order Mycobacteriales; family Mycobacteriaceae; genus Gordonia; species Gordonia malaquae. Next base: position 40,457 of record NZ_BAOP01000033.1, read on the forward strand.
GTGCCGCCGCAGGTCCAGCCCTCAGATCCGGCTGAGGCAACCGGTAGGCGGCCACTGCCTCGGCGTGCGTGTCGACGAGGGCAGGATCGGCGCCGTGTTCCACGGCGGACAACACGGCGAGCCCACCCGCCGCTCCCCCGAGGGGCCCGCTCACCGCCAGCAGATCACCGGCACGCGCGCCCGACAGCGTCGCAGGCGCGACGTCGTCGAGGACGCCGATCGAGGTGACCGTGATGACAACGGTCGGAGACGATACGAGATCACCGCCGAGGACTCGAGCGCCGTAGGCATGGGCCTGCTCGACGATGCCCGCATTGAGCGCGAGCAGACGCTCGACAACGGTCTCCGGGGGGCACGCGATGGACACCGTCACCCCGGTCAGCCGTCCGCCCATCGCAGCGATGTCGGCTGCACTCTGCACCACGGCGCGGGCGCCGATCTGCTCCGGTGTCGACCAGTCGAACCGGAAGTGCCTGCCGACGACGGCGGTGTCGGTGCTCACCACGACCGGCCCGTGGGAGAGGAAGACCGCAGCATCGTCACCGGAGCCGATGACCACGTCGCCCGGCAGAGTTCCGGAGGTCCGTCCGACCGCCGCCTCGGTGAACCGCGCGATCAGTTCACGCTCCCCGATCTCACCCACAGTCGTCACGGCGTGAATCCTACGGGTCCCGACGGGCGGCCCCGCATCGTCGGGGACCTACCCTTGACTCATGGCGACTAACCCTGACGACGAGACCGGCCGCGAGGACGCACGACTGAGCCCCGCGTTGATCGCGACGCTGGTCGCCGTACCCGTCGCGGTGATCGCACTGTTCATCACCTTCGCCGCCATCAAGTCCTCCAACCGTCCGGACGCCGATCCGATCCCGGTCGAGAGCTACTCCCTCGCGCAGGGCGAAGGCGCTGATCAGTGCCCGGCGTTCATCAAAGCGCTCCCCGACACCCTCGGCGACTTCACCGACAAGTCCGTCGACGGCTCGACAGTCCGGTGGACGCAGGCCGACTCCGAGCCGATCGTGCTGCGCTGCGGCGTGACCCGCCCGGCCGAGTTGGCACCGACCAGTTCCCTTCAGGTAATCGACCCGGTCCAGTGGTTCATGACCGACACGATCGAGGATCGTGGGCAGGTGTACGTGTGCGTCGACCACCGTCCGTACATCGCGATGTGGATCCCCGTGGGCGCAGGCAACGCACCGTTGACGGATGTGTCGAACCTGATCGCGCGGACTCTCACCCGTGCTCCCCTCGACTTCGGCAAGTAGAGAGTCTCCGGTATGACCCAGTCGCTCACGCGCGGACAGAACGCCTCCCTCCCGTCCGGCGCGACCCGCTTGACGATCGAGGTCAGCGGCGCGTCCGCAGACATCCTCGCCTTCCAGCTCGACACGAATCGCAGGGTCCGGTCCGACGCCGACTTCGTGTTCTTCAATCAGCCTCGCTCACCCGAGGGCGCCGTCACACTCGACGGGCCCACGCGGCTGTCTGTCCACCTGCCGTCGGTTCCCGCAGACGTCTCCCGCATCGCGATCGCCGTCGCCGCGGACACCGCGTTGTCGTCCACCGGCTTGAGCACCACGATCAGGAGCGATGACGGCGCCGTCGTGACCGCGCCCGCCGAAGGACTGACCACCGAGCAGGCCGCGATCCTCGTCGAGGTCTATCGGCGCGACGGCGCGTGGAAGGTCCGCAGCGAATCCGCAGGGTGGACCTCCGGTTTCGCAGCTCTCGTCCGGGAACTCGGAGTGACCGTCGATGAGGAGCCTGCGACAGCGCCCGCACCGACGATTCGCATGGTCAAGGGCGAGGAGAAACTGTCGCTTGAGAAGCGGCAGAAACTGAACCTCCGCAAGGAGGCCGTACACAAGGTGCTGCTCACCAAGGGCGCGGCTGGGGCGACCGCCCGCGTGATCATGGTGATCGACAAGACGGGCTCGATGTCGTCGCTCTATCGGCGAGGCACGGTTCACCGTGCGGTCGAGCGCATGGTTCCGGTGGCGACTCAGCTCGACAGCGACGGCGACCTCGAGGCCTACCTGTACGCGAAGTCGTATGTGAAGCTGCCGAACGTGACCGTGGCGACGGCCGATCTGTGGATCGACACTTTTGTCCACCTCAGCGGCACCCACGGCGCACCGATCACCACGCCGATCGACTACAAGCGGATCGGCGCAGTCAACGAGGAACTGCCGATCATGCAGGCGATCCTCGACGATCTCCCCGACCGCCAGCCCGTGTTGGTCCTCTTCTTCACCGACGGCGGCTTCTATTCGAAGGTCCCGCAGATCCGGAACCTCATCGGCGGCGCGGCCACCCGGCCGGTGTTCTGGCAGTTCATCGGACTCGGAAAGAACAACTTCGGTGTACTGACCGAACTCGACACCCTCGCCGGCCGTGTCGTGGACAACGCAGGGTTCTTCCAGATCGACGACCTCGATCGCATCAGCGACGCCGACCTCTACGACCGCCTGCTCGGCGAGTTCCCCGACTGGCTGCGTGCCGCCGGGGCTGCCGGAATCATCGACCGGTAGACGGTTGCCGTCGAGCGGTCAGGCGTGACTGCCGTACACCTCGGGCTTGGGGCTGCGACCGAGGAGCGCGACGGCCATCTCCTGGACTGTCATGCCCTCGTTGCAGACGGCGTACACGGCTTCGGTGAGCGGCATGTCGACGCCGTGCTGCTGCCCGAGTGCACGGACCGATCGGCATGACTTGACGCCCTCCGCCACCTGGCCGTTGGTGGCCGCCTGCGCCTCGTCGAGCGTCGCGCCCTCACCGAGACGCGCCCCGAAGGTGCGGTTGCGGGACAGCGGCGACGAGCAGGTCGCCACGAGGTCGCCGATGCCGGCCAGTCCGGCGAGCGTGGTGATGTCCGCTCCGAGGGCCGCGCCGAGTCGGATGGTCTCGGCGAGGCCGCGGGTGATGATCGTCGCGATCGTGTTCTGGCCGTACCCCATGCCCGCCGCGATGCCGCAGGCGAGGGCGATGACGTTCTTCGCCGCTCCGCCGATCTCGCAGCCGACGACGTCGGTGTTCGTGTAGGGGCGGAAGTAGCCGGTGCCGAATGCCGCCTGCACGCGCTTCGCCTGCGCCTCGTCGACACAAGCGATCACCGTCGCCGCCGGCTGTTCCAGCGCGACCTCTTTCGCCAGATTCGGACCCGACAGCACCGCGATCTGACGGGCCGGGAAGCCGCTGACCTCCGCGATCACCTCGCTCATGCGCTTCCCCGAGCTGACCTCGACGCCCTTGGCCAACGACAGCAGAATCGCGTCGGGCGAGATGTGATCGAGCCACTGGGCGAGATTGTCGCGCAGTGACTGCGACGGAACAGCGCAAACGACGAGCTCGCGACCGGCCAGTGCCTCGGCGGGAGAGCTGACCGCGGTCAGATTGTCCGGCAGGGTGATTCCCGGCAGATAGTCGCCGTTCTCATGCCCGGTGGTGATCTGCTCGGCGAGTTCAGGTCGGCGCGCCCACATGACCACGTCGTTCCCCGCGTCCGCAAGGACCTTCGCCACCGCTGTTCCCCACGATCCGGAACCCATCACCACAGCACGCACACGAACTCCTCATCCGATCCTCGACGCAAGTGCGTCCAGACTAGTGCCATGCAGCTACCGGCTTCGGCGAAACCGCGTCGGCGGGGGCACCCGGTGGTGCCAACAGACGAATGGAGCACCATGGTCGACATGGGAGTCCGGCCGTCCGCAGCACCCGAGACCACTGTTGTACTCGCGGTCAAAGCTCTCGACGACGCGAAGAGCCGCCTCCGTCCGCTCCCCCCAGCGCACGACGACCGCCCGGCCCTCGTCGTCGCAATGCTCACCGACACGTTGACGGCTGTCGTCGCCGCAGGGCCGCGGCGGATCGTCGTCGTGAGCCCAGACGTCCGCGTGCACACGATCGCCTCCGACTTCGGTGCGGTCACCGTCGACGAACCGACCAGCAGGCCCGCAGGCTGGACTGCGTTGAACGCGGCGCTCGCACACGGCGCCGCCGCCTTCGACGGGCCGATCGCGTATCTGCAGGCCGATCTCCCCGCGATGCGGGCGAGGTCGCTGCAGGAAGCTCTCGACGAGGCGGCGGACGAGCTGGTCGACGCGCCTGCCGCGTTCGTCTCCGACCGGGCGGGAACGGGAACCGCCCTGCTGGTCGCCGGACCGTCGTTCCGACCACTGTTCGGCGTCGGCTCGGCGGCCGCTCACCGGGCCGCGGCGGCGGTGGAGCTCGATCCGGACCACTCACGCTGGCCGGATCTGCGGACCGACATCGACACCCCGGACGACCTCGCCGCCGCACGAGTCCTCGGTCTCGGCGGCACCACGTCGCAGCTGCTCCTGGGCTGATGCCCGTCAGCAGGACAACCTGCGAACACATGCTGCACAATGAACCGGTGAGCCCTGCCGACGACATCGACGAGAAGTCACTCGCCGACGACCTTCCCGCCGCCCTGCCCGCTGAAACGGTGATCCCCGACCTGGACGCGGATCTTCCGGAGAACCGCTACCTGAACCGCGAACTGAGCTGGCTCGACTTCAATTCACGCGTCCTGGCGCTGGCCGAAGACGTGTCGATGCCGCTTCTGGAGCGGGCCAAGTTCCTCGCGATCTTCGCCTCGAACCTCGACGAGTTCTTCATGGTCCGTGTCGCGGGACTCAAGCGCCGCGACGAGACCGGCCTGTCGGTCCGGTCCGCGGACGGCCGGTCGCCGCGCGAGCAGCTGCAGATGATCGCTGCGCGCGCGCAGAAGATCGCCGCTCGCCACGCGGGTGTGTTCCTGAACTCGGTGATCCCCGCCCTGACGGCGGAGAACATCCGCATCGTCGAGTGGGCCGATCTCAGCGAAGCGCAGCACAAGAGGCTCCGTGAGCACTTCCACAACGAGCTGTTCCCGGTCCTGACGCCCCTCGCCGTCGACCCCGCGCACCCGTTCCCGTACATCTCGGGCCTGAGCCTCAACTTGGCGGTCAGCGTCCGGGAGGGTTCCGAGGGCGGCGAGCACTTCGCTCGTGTCAAGGTGCCGGACAACGTGAGTCGCTTCATCCGCGTCGATCCGTTGACCGCCGACGCCGACCGCGCCGCCGACGAATCCGTTCCCGCACCCGCGCTGTTCCTTCCGCTCGAGAAGCTGATCGCCGCGAACCTGTCGGAGCTGTTCCCCGGCATGCAGATCGTCGACCACCACGTCTTCCGCGTCACTCGCAACGCGGACTTCGAGGTCGACGAGGACCGCGACGAGGATCTCCTCCAAGCCCTGGAGCGTGAACTCGCGCGCCGACGGTTCGGGTCGCCCGTCCGCCTCGAGGTGGGCGAGGACATGAGCGAGCACATGCTCGAGATGCTGCTCCGTGAACTCGATGTGGATCCGGCCGACGTCATGACGCTGCCCGGCCTGCTCGACCTGACGTGCCTCTGGCAGATCTACGGCATCGACCGCCCGAACCTCAAAGAGCGTCCGTTCGTCCCGAAGACGCATCCTGCGTTCGGTGAGCGGGAGACTCCCAAGAGCATCTTCTCCACGCTGCGTGACGGCGACGTGCTGGTGCACCACCCGTACGACTCGTTCTCGACGAGCGTTCAGCGGTTCATCGAGCAGGCCGCCGCGGACCCCCAGGTCCTGGCCATCAAGCAGACGCTGTACCGGACGTCGGGCGACTCCCCGATCGTGAACGCCCTGATCGACGCCGCCGCCGCGGGCAAGCAGGTCGTGGCGCTCGTTGAGCTCAAGGCGCGTTTCGACGAGCAGGCCAACATCAAGTGGGCCCGCAAGCTGGAGCAGGCGGGCGTCCACGTGGTCTACGGCCTGGTCGGCCTGAAGACGCACTGCAAGACCTGCCTAGTGGTCCGCCGTGAAGGCTCGACTCTGCGTCGCTACTGCCACATCGGCACCGGCAACTACAACCCCAAGACTGCGCGCCTCTACGAAGACGTAGGCCTGTTCACCGCCGCGCCCGAGGTCGGAGCGGACCTCACGGACCTGTTCAACACGTTGACCGGGTACTCGCGCAAGCAGGACTACCGCAATCTGCTGGTGGCGCCTGCCGGCATCCGCAAAGGCATCGTCGAGCGGATCCACGGCGAGATCGCCGCGCTGCAGGCGGGTGACACTCGCGCACGGGTGCAGCTCAAGGCGAACGCGCTCGTCGACGAGAAGGTCATCGATGCGCTGTACCGCGCATCGCAGGCGGGTGTGCCGGTCGACGTCATGGTTCGCGGCATCTGTGCTCTCAAGCCGGGGGTGCCGGGGATCAGCGACAACATCGTCGTCCGCTCGGTGCTCGGCCAGTTCCTGGAGCATTCGCGAATCCTGCACTTCGGTGCACAGGACGAGTACTGGATCGGCAGCGCCGACATGATGCACCGGAACCTCGACCGGCGTGTCGAGGTGATGGTGCAGGTGCGTGATCAGCGTCTGGTGGCCGATCTGCAGGACATCTTCGACTCGGCGATGGACCCGCGCACACGCTGTTGGGAGCTCCGCGCCGAAGGTGCATGGGAGGCACTTCCCGCGGCAGGCGAAGAGGTCCGCGACCATCAGCGTCGAATGGCCCAGCGCACGCGTCACCACATGGAGCAGAACTCAGCGGGATGAGTTCTCCGCGGAGAGTCGTCTGGGCCGCCGGAGGTGTTCTCTGGCGGCACGCCGAGGTCGGTGTCGAGGTGGCGATCGTGCATCGTCCCCGGTACGACGATTGGTCTCTGCCGAAAGGCAAAGCCGAGTCGGGTGAGCTCCTGGTGACGACCGCGGCTCGCGAGATCGTCGAGGAGACCGGCTACGAGATCCGCATGGGTCGACAACTGTGCACCGTGGAGTACCGACTGCACTCCGGTGCGCAGAAGAAGGTCGGTTACTGGGCGGTCGCGGCGACCGGAGGCGAGTTCGTGCCGAATCACGAGTGCGACGAACTGCGGTGGGTCGGGGTGGAGCAGGCGACCGCCCTCGTCAGCTACTCGGCGGATCGTCGGGTGCTCCACGAGTTCGGGTCACAGGACGTCGTCGACCTCCGGACGTTCGTCGTGGTCCGACACGCCAAGGCCGGCAGGCGGTCCCGCTTCCACGGTGACGACCGGCAGCGTCCACTTGAACCGGAGGGACGCCGCCAGGCGGCGGCTCTGGTCGACCTGTTGGGATTGTTCGGCGCGCATCGCCTGCACGCCGCCGACCGACTGCGCTGCATCCAGACGTTCGAACCGTTGGCCGACGCGTTGCGCACCGACATCGTGAGCGAGCCGTTGTTGTCGGAGGAGGCATACCTCGCCGACCCGGACGCCTCATTCGGCCGACTTCGCAAGATCGCGTCGCACGGCGGCGCGGTGCACGCGGTGTGCAGTCAGGGCGGTGTGATCCCACCCGTCCTGGAGCGGTGGGCCGAACTCGACGGGGTCGAGGTCCCGGCGTCGCGCAACCGCAAGGGCAGTGTGTGGGTTCTGACGTTGCGTGGCGACGCTCTCGTGTCCATCGACCACATCCCGAGCCCCATCGCCTGAGCTCGGGCGCTGCAGTCAGTTCAGCTCTTCTTCGCGGCAGCCTTCTTCGCGGGAGTCTTCTTGGCCGCGGTCTTCTTCGCAGCGGTCTTCTTCGCGGGAGTCTTCTTGGCCGCGGTCTTCTTCGCAGCGGTCTTCTTGGCGGGAGACTTCGGCTCGGCTTCGGGGGCGGCGCGTTTCACTGCGGGCTGGTCGTCTGTGATGGGCTGCTCGCCTGCGACGATCGCCTTGAACTGGGCACCCGGCCGGAACGACGGGACCTGCGTCGCCTCGACTCTGACCGTCTCCCCGGTTCGCGGATTACGTGCTACTCGCGCCGCTCGGGCGCGCTTCTCGAAGACGCCGAAGCCGGTGATCGTGACGCTCTCCCCCTTGTGGACTGCACGCACGATGGTGTCGATCAGCTGCTCGACAGCGGCTGTCGCAGTCTTTCGATCGGCGTCGAGGCGCTTGGTGAGTTCCTCGACGAGCTCTGCTTTGTTCATCCAAACCTCCGCGGATCACGCCGACCGGTCGTGTCAGCCCGTTGGTATTAGCTACGTCACACCGTAGGAGGTCATCTGTTGCCTCACAGCGACTTTAAGGAAATTTCGTTTGCTCTGTTCACAGCAGAACACCCGCCGCGACGCGTTGACGGACGTCGAGACGGGTGTTCAGCGGGAGTTCGGCTACTACAGGGTGACCGGTTTGAACGACGGTCGCTCCGCTTCGTACGAGTCGATCGCGTCGGTCTGACGCAGAGTCAGGCCGATGTCGTCGAGGCCCTCCATCAGGCGCCAGCGGGTGTAGTCGTCCACCTGGATCGGAACCACGAGGTCGCCCGCGGTGGCGGTCATGTCCTCGAGGCTGACGGTGATCTCCAGCCCGGGTTCGGCGTCGAGTCTCTTCCACAGCAGTTCGACGTCGGCCTGTTCCACCTGCGCGGCGACGAGTCCGGCCTTGCCGGAGTTGCCACGGAAGATGTCCGCGAAGCGGGACGAGATGACAACGCGGAAGCCGAAGTCCATGAGTGCCCAGACGGCGTGCTCACGGGACGATCCGGTGCCGAAGTCCGGACCGGCGACGAGCACCGACCCGTTCGACCACGGTTCGTTGTTCAGGATGAAGTCCGGGTCGGCTCGCCAGCCGGCGAACAGGCCGTCCTCGAAGCCGGTGCGGGTGACCCGCTTGAGGTAGACGGCCGGGATGATCTGGTCGGTGTCGACGTTGCTGCGCTGCAGCGGGACGCCGACGCCGGTGTGGGTGATGAACGGTTCCATGTCAGTTCCTCCTGCTCAGACCAGATCGGCCGGTGCGGCCAGGTATCCGCGCACGGCGGTTGCGGCGGCGACGGCCGGCGACACGAGGTGCGTCCGACCGCCCTTGCCCTGACGGCCCTCGAAGTTGCGGTTCGACGTCGACGCGCACCGCTCGCCCGCCGAGATCTGGTCGGGGTTCATTCCGAGACACATCGAACAGCCCGCCATGCGCCATTCGGCGCCCGCCGCCGTGAAGATCTCGCCGAGGCCTTCTTCATCGGCCTGAGCTCGCACCTTCATCGACCCGGGGACCACCAGCATTCGCATGCCGTCGGCGATCGTCCGGCCGTTCAGGACCTCGGCCACGGCCCGCAGGTCCTCGATGCGGCCGTTGGTGCACGAACCGACGAAGACGGTGTCGACCTTGACCTCGCGCAGCGGGGTGCCGGGCGTCAGGCCCATGTACTCGATGGCGCGCGACGCGGCCAGCGACTCGGTCTCGTCGACGATGTCGGCGGGGTCCGGGATGCTGGCGCCAAGCGGCAGACCCTGCCCGGGATTGGTCCCCCAGGTGACGAACGGGGTGAGCTCGGAGGCGTTGATGTGGACCTCGCGATCGAACACGGCGTCGTCGTCGGTGCGCAGGCTGCGCCAGTACTCGACTGCGGCGTCCCAGTCGTCTCCCTGCGGGGCGTGCGGGCGGCCCTTGAGGTACTCGAAGGTGATGTCGTCGGGGGCGATCATGCCGGCGCGGGCGCCGGCCTCGATGGACATGTTGCACATGGTCATGCGCGCTTCCATCGACAACTTCTCGACGGCCGGGCCGCGGTATTCCAGGACGTGGCCCTGTCCGCCGCCGGTGCCGATCTCGGCGATGACGGCCAGGATCAGGTCCTTGCTGGTGACGCCGTCGGGCAGTTCGCCGTCGACCGTGATGGCCATCGTCTTGAACGGGCGCAGCGACAGGGTCTGGGTGGCCATGACGTGCTCCACCTCGGAGGTGCCGATGCCCATCGCGAGCGCGCCGAACGCTCCATGGGTCGAGGTGTGGCTGTCGCCGCACACCACGGTCATGCCGGGCTGGGTGAGTCCCAGCTGCGGGCCGACGACGTGCACGATGCCCTGCTCCGCGTCGCCCATCGGGTGCAGGCGGACGCCGAACTCCTCGCAGTTGCGGCGCAGTGTCTCGACCTGCAGCGCGGACACCTGGTCGGCGATCGGGCTGAAGATGTCGACGGTGGGGACGTTGTGGTCCTCGGTCGCGATGGTGAGGTCGGGGCGACGGAGCTTGCGCCCTGCCACACGCAGGCCGTCGAAGGCCTGCGGACTCGTGACCTCGTGCACCAGGTGCAGATCGATGTAGATCAGATCCGGATTCGTGTTGCCACTCGCGTCGACCTCGCCCGGAACGACGACGTGGTCGTCCCACACCTTCTCGGCCAGGGTCCGCGGCTTGGCGGTCGTGTCATTCATGCGCCACTTGCCTCTCCAAACGCCTCCGGGGGCTGCCGTCAGCATTTGATCTCAGTATTTGGACAGCTAGTATCGTCCTATGGGAAAGGATAGCGGAATCGGCGTGCTGGACAAATCTGTTGCGGTCCTGACGACCGTCGCAGCCGCGCCACGCAACCTCAACGAACTCTGCGAAGCCACCGGACTGCCTCGCGCCACCGCGCACCGCCTCGCCGTCGGACTCGAGGTCCACGAGCTGCTGACCCGAGACGACACGGGCCGTTGGACGCCGGGACCAGCGCTGGCTCGCCTCGCCGCGACGGCCCGTGACGACGTCCGCGAGGCGGCGTTGCTCGTCCTGCCTCGGCTGCAGGAGTCCACCGGCGAGTCGGTCCAGTTGTACCGCAGGGAGGGTTCCGAGCGGGTCTGCATCGCGGCGTCCGAGCCGCCGACCGGGCTTCGGGACACGGTGCCCGTCGGCACCCGGTTCACCATGGCCGCAGGGTCTGCGGCGAAAGTACTCGCCGCATGGGCCGCCCCGGACATCCGCGACGCACTGATCCCCGATTCGGTGTACACCGAACGCTCACTCGCCGACATCCGACGCCGCGGGTGGGCACAGAGCGCCGCCGAGCGGATCGACGGCGTCGCCAGCGCCTCGGCGCCCGTGCGCGACGCCTCCGGCTCCGTCGTCGCAGCCGTCTCCATCTCCGGCCCCATCGGTCGACTGGGACGTCGACCGGGTGAACGTTTCGCCGCCGAACTCATCCGTGCGGCCGACGCCATCGGTGCACGCCTGCAGTGACTTCGCTAACGTTCGATCATGGGAACGAAGCAACGCTCGCAGATCGTGATGTCCGACGACGAGATCACTGAATTCATCAATCAGCACCGCACCGGCACCTGGGCCACCCAGGGCAAGGACGGAATCCACCTCATTGCCATGTGGTACGCCGTGATCGACGGCGAGATCTGGATCGAGACCAAGGCGAAGTCGCAGAAGGTCGTCAACCTTCGACGCGACCCGCGCGCCACCATCCTGATCGAGGACGGACTCACCTACAACGCGCTGCGCGGCGTCAGCATCGAAGGCACGACGGAGATCCACGACGATCCGGACACCTGCCTCGCCGTCGGGATCAGCATCTGGGAGCGCTACAACGGGCCCTACACCGACGACCTCAAGCCCGCCGTCGACGCCATGATGAACAAGCGCGTGGCAGTCCGCCTCATCCCGACCCGAATCCGCTCATGGGACCATGGCAAGCTCGGGCTCCCCGACATGCCGCTCACCGGATCCACCGCCGAGTTCTACACCTGACATCACACGCGTGTAGATCGTTACCCGCTCCGGGTAACGATCTACACACATAACGAGAAAGGCCTCCGACCGCTTATGCGATCGGAGGCCTTACTAGTTTTGTAGCCCCGACGGGACTCCGTCGCTGCGCTCCTCCTCGAATCACAGCGCTGAATCACAAAAAGGGTTAAAGGCCAAAATGTGTGTACAGAATCGCCGATTTCTACCCTCTGACCTGGAGTGATCGCGGAGTGAACATGCTTTGAGAGCATGTTCGGTGTCAGGTCCTCGGAATTCGCCACGGTGCGGTGTATGTGGTCGCAAGCTCGTCAAGAACGGAACCACCAGCGCTGGCCGCACCCGCTGGCGCTGCAAGAACTGCGGTGCCTCCAACACCCAAAGCCGCCCGGATATCACCCGCAAAGCCGAGGTGGAGGCCTTTCACACCTGGCTCCTGCACGGCCGACACCCTGCAGGGGTCAGCGCACGCACCTTCCGCCGCGCTCGGTCGTGGTGCTGGAACATCCAGGTCCCACCGCCGGCCCCGCCCACGACGCCGGCTCAGGTGGTGATGCTCGATGGCACCTACTTCCAATCCTGGTGCCTGCTGATCGCCTTCGACGGCCGTCACGTTCTGGACTGGCAATGGTGCGATCAGGAGAAGAAGGTCGCCTGGCAGCAGATCCTGCAACGCCACCCCGCCCCGCACGTCGCCGTCATCGACGGCGGCCGCGGCCTGCACGCAGCAATCACCGAGCACTGGCCCACCACCCGGATTCAACGCTGCTACTTCCACATCTTCCAGACCGTCCGCCGCCACCACACCTACCGGCCACGCCTGGATGCCGGCCGCGAGATCCTCGCCCTGACCAGGGCATTGATGAACATCCGCAATCCCGATCAGGCCATCACCTGGATGCAGGCCTACATCGATTGGGAACAGAAGTACGACCAGTTC
>NZ_BAOP01000032.1 GCF_000344135.1 Gordonia malaquae NBRC 108250
ACTCTCCACTTGGGCGACTATCTGGTCCGCCACGAAGTCTTGGACCGCGACGTCGTCGGCCAGCGGGGCGAAAGTCGACACAAAATGATCCGTGTCGACCAGATGTGAGTGCGCCCAGGACCCGATCGTCGCGACCGGAGCCAGGATCAGCCCGGCGGCGATCAATACGAACGCCAGAGCGGCACGGATGCGGGACGGGCTGGGCCGTGCCTCGGTGGGAGTCGTCACCGAGTAATCATCGAGTAGCGCGGGTGGAAAGACTACTGGGATCGTCGAAATAGATTCCAGTGCAACGTGTTTGGTCATCCAATCGAGGATGGGAAAATCGAACGTACGTTTTTGTCAGAGGTGATCTATATCATTTAGCTAGTTTCCGGTTGATGCTGGCGACAGAGGTTCTTTGACAAGTCGATAGCGCGCTGCAGTCAGGCGAACCCGTTACAGGCTGCTCGTTCCTCGGGTGAGAGTGCGGGCCGCGGGAGACTCGCAGCGGCATTGGCCGGGCTGGTGACCCGGCACTTCGTGACAGCCGACGGGCACCACCCGCTTGTGGGTGGGTGGTGCTGTCGGAGGTCGCTGCCGAACCGCTGGTCGGTTCACGTTTGTTGCCACGCACCTTTGGTTTAGAAGGGGGTTTGTCATGTTCACGTCTATTGTGCGCGAGCTCACCGACAGAATCGTCGACGAACTCGCACCACCCACCGCCACCGAGACCGACTCGGGCGAGTTGACCAGGTTGGCGTGCCGTCTGGCGTCGGCGAGCAAGGTCGGCGCCGATGACACCGAGATTCTGTCGGCGATTGTCGAAGTCGCGCGGGCCCGCAATGTTCTCGACGCGGCCCAAGTGCAACTGGTTCGTGCCGCTGAGCGGGCGGGGATCCCGTTCCGCAAACACCTCCGGTCGGCGAAGATGCTGCTGACCGAGATCGGTGTCCCACCCGCGGTGGCGGATCGAACTGTTCGCAATGGTCATCACGCCGAGCGGTTCGCCAACGTCGGGCGCGGGATGCGCGACGGGTCGATGTCGGCGGAAATCGCCGATGCGATCGGAGTCGGTGTTGCGACCGTTGCGAAGCGGGTTCCGCTCGATCCCGACGAGCGGCAGCGGTTGGCCCGCAAGTTGGCGTTGAACACCACGCCGGCCGAGGTGAAGGCCGCGGCGAAGCGGGAGGCGATCGCGTTGGCTGCGGAGTCCGATGATCCGGATCTGGTTCCGGCGTCGGAGAATCCGGAACTCAATGAGATGTCCCTGTACGTCAACGACGAAGGACGTGTCGAGGCCACTGTTGATCTCGACGTCGTGACCGGTGAAGAGTTGAACGCGGCTCTAGATCCGCTGTGCAGGCCGGTGCCGTTGCCGGACGGCACGGCTGATCCGCGGTCCGCGAGGCAGCGCAGGGCTGATGCGCTCGGGCAGATCATCCGGACGTACCTGTCCGGATCGGACAGGCCTACCAGCGGCGGTGTCCTACCGCACGCGTCGATCGTCATACCTACAGTCGGTTCACCTGGTGATGGGGTCGCCAGGCTCGGGTTCACCGGGCCCGTGTCACCGACCACGGTCGCGTTGAGCTTGTGCACCTCGGCCGTCACCAGGATCACCGTCGACGGTGAAGGCGTCCCACTCGATGTCGGACGCGAGCAGCGATTGATGACACCCGGCATCCGTAAGGCCCTCGCGGCGAGGGACTGCGGATGTGCCTTCCCCGGCTGCGGACGACCAGTCACGTGGACTGACGCGCATCACTGCACGCCGTGGTCAGAAGGCGGGGCGACGAGCCTGGGCAACGGGGTGCTGTTGTGCCGGATGCACCACACCCTGATTCATCAGAGCGGGTGGGAGGTGTTCATCGGCCACGACGGCCATCCTTGGTTCCTCGAACCGGCCGACCCGGCACGGCCGGATCGGCCTCGGGTGCCGATCAGATCGCATGCCAGGCGGTCGATGACGAGTCACGCTGACGCTGCGGCGTGACTCGTCGACGCCTCGACTTCGTTCGACCGGCAGAAGCGGCGGTTCAGGTCAGGAGAACAGGTGCTGACCCCACCACTCGCCGTCCTTGAGACCCGGCGGGATCGCGAACAACGCGGAGCCGTTCGGGATCAAGTACTCGGTCATCGCGTCCTTGCGTGACAGCTGGTGCTGCATGGGAACGAACTGCTTGAACGAGTCACGGTTGAACGCGATGAAGAACAAGCCTGCATCCAAGTGGCCGAAGCCGTCCGAGCCGTCGGTGAAGTTGTAGCCGCGGCGGAGGATCTCCACGCCGTTGTTCGCAGTCGGGTGTGCGAGCCGGACGTGGGCGGTCTTCGCGATCAGCGGAGCACCGGACGAGGTGATCTGGAAGTCGGGTTCGTCGAACTCGCCGTCCTGACCGATCGGAGCGCCCTCGCCCTTGGTACGGCCGATGATCGTCTCCTGCTCCTGCAGGTTCGCCCGGTCCCACGGCTCGATGTCCATGCGGATTCGCCGCGCGACGAGATACGTCCCGCCGGTCATCCACTGCGCGGCAGGCGGATTGTCACTGTCGCCGACCCACACCCACTTGTCGAGGGTGGCGGTGTCTTCAGCGCGGATGTTCGCCGTGCCGTCCTTGAACCCGAACATGTTGCGGGGCGTGTCCTGCGAACGGGTCGTCGCCGAGGTGCGGCCGAACCCGAGCTGCGACCAGCGGACGGAGACCACGCCCACGCCGATGCGGGCGAGGTTGCGGATCGCATGCACCGCCACCTGCGGGTCGTCGGCACAGGCTTGGATGCAGATGTCGCCGTACGAGCGCGACGGTTCGATCTTCTCCGTCGCGAACGCGGGGAGATCGGCCAGAGCGGCGGGTTTGCGCCCGGCGATGCCGAAGCGGTCCTTACGGTTCGGATCCGATGCGCTAGGTCCGAACAGGCCGGGGCCGAAGCCGATCGTGAGAGTGAGATGGGCAGGGGAGAGCCCAAGAGCCTCGCCGGTGTCCGCGGGCGGCGTGTACTCGCCGAGCCCGAGAGCCCCGTCTTCGACAGTCTCTTGTCCGCGCGTCATCCGCTCGGCGGCTGATGTCCACTTCTTCAGCATGTCGATCAGATCGTCACGCGAATCGGTGATGACGTCGAACGCGGCGAAATGCAGACGGTCCTGAGCGGCGGTGACGATGCCGGCCTGGCGGTCGCCGCGGAACGGCACCGTACGGTCGACTTCGCCCTCGGCGGCGTCCGACGACGCCGAGTATCCGCCGAACGCACCGACTGCACCGCCCACGACGATGCCGGCACCGGCCGCGCCGAGAACCGCGCGTCGCGAGAATTGGCTCTGTGAGCCCTCCCTGTCAGCCATTACTTCTGCAGAACGATGCCGGGGACCTGCGACAGGCTCGCCGACAGCGCGTCGATCTTGTCCGACAGGTCGCGACGCGTTGCGGCGTCGACCTTGTCGTACGAGCGGTAGCCGTCGCCCTCGCGGAGCGCGTTGATCGCCGAGCGGATGGCCTCGAACTGCTGGGTGATCTTGTCCATCAGCTCGGGGCTCGACTTGGAGATCATCGGCTGCATCTCGGCGATGAGGGTCTCAGCGCCGTCGATGTTGGCGGCGAAGTCCCACAGGTCGGTGTGGCTGTAGCGGTCCTCTTCGCCGCCGACCTTGGTGGCGGCGATCTCGTCGACCAGCGCCTGCGGTCCCTTGACGAAGCTCTGCGTCTCGAAGACGAAGTCGGACTTGTTGATCTCGGTCTGCAGCACCTTCACGTTGGCGAGCAGGCCGTCGGCGATCTTCGCGATCTGGTCCTTGGTGTCCTTGACCTTCGCGTCTGCGGCATCTGCGGGCGAGATCTGTCCCTCGGCCTCACCGATCTGGGAGGCCTGCGGCGGGAACAGGAAACGTTCGATGCGGTGGAAGCCGGTGAACTCGACCTTGCCGTCCTCGGTGTCGTCCCAGCGCATGTCGATCAGCGGATCGAGGTCGGGGAAGCTCTCAGCGACCGGCTCCACGCGCTCCCACGAGGTGCGGACCTGACCGAAGGTGTTGCGTGCGGTGTCGAGGTCGCCCGACTTCACCGCGTCGACGAAGGTCGCTGTCTGGGCTACGAGGGCGTCGACCTGGCCACGGACGTACTCGAGGTAGCGCGCCTTGGCGGCCTCGACGTCGGCGGGAGCCTCACTCTTCGTCTTCTTCTCGCCGGTGACCTTCAGATCCTGACGGATGCCGCTGCCGACCATGCCGGGCTTGCACGCGACGGTGTACGTGCCGGGCTCGACGATCTCCACGCCGAGCTTGCCGGTGAGGCCGGGGCCGATGTTCTCCACTTCGCCCAGCACACGATTGTTCTGCGCGTAGATGTAGAACTCGGTGACCTTGGCGCCGGAGTTCTTGACCTCGAAGTTCACCTGGCCGGTCTGGGCCTCACTGGTCGACAGGGTGCAGCCGTCGTCCGTCGAGGTGACGGTGATGGCGCCTTCGCTGCCCGACTTCGCCTCACAGGCGGCCAGTGCGATCGGTGTCGCGGCGGCGAGCCCGACGATCGTCGCGGTGCGGAGACCGCGAGAGAACGTTGACGAGATAACCATGGGGTGTTTCCTTTCGGGGGTCGAACTCGGGGAGCGGAACGTCAGGAGGAGGCGACGGTCTCGTCGTCAGCCTCGGATGGCGCATCCGACGGCGGAGCTGCCGTCTTCGCGGGGGCGGGTGTGCGGCCACGCAGGACGAACGCGGTGCCGACGATGACGATGTAGCCGACCCACACGATCACCTGCAGCCAGGACGGCTCGGGCCGGAAGTTGAAGATGCCCTGCAGCACTTCGCCGTACCACGAGCTCTGGTCGTACACGGAGGTGATGTCGAAGGCAGTGTGGTGCAGGCCCGGCAGCCAGCCGTACACCTGCAATGCGTGGACGCCGTACGACGCGATGCCCGCGGCGACGATGATCAGGAACAGTCCCGTGTAGAAGAAGAATCGGTTGAAGTCGATCCGGATCGCGCCGCGGTAGAGCAGGAACGTCAGACCGACCGCGACCAGAACACCGAGGAGCAGGCCGATCAGCGGCCACGGCCCGCTGTCGCCGCTCTCCGCGTAACCGACCATGAGCAACGCCGTCTCGAACCCTTCGCGCCCGACAGCGAGGAACGCCAGGCCGGTGACGGCTGCGCCGCCCGCGCCCATCGCGTTCTCCAGTCCCGACTTGAGTTCACCGGAGATGCTCGCCGAGGCCTTGCGCATCCACAGGACCATGAATGTCACGATCACCACGGCGACCAGCGAGGCGAGGCCCGCGATCAGCTCGGCCGCCAATGACGACATCGTCGATGTGCCGAACTGGATGATGAGGAAGGTGCCGATCATCAGGGCGAGCGCGCCTGCGACACCGAGCCAGATCCACTTGAGGGCGTCCCGCCGGTCGGACTTCACAGCGAACGCGACGAGGATCATCACGACGATGCCCGCCTCCAGGCCCTCGCGGACGCCGATCAGCCCACTGCCGAACATCTGCGTGGCGACGGACGGTCCAGTGGAGTCGGCGAGCGTGATCATCGGTGTTCGGCTTTCCTGAGGCTAGGCGTGCCTTATGGCAGCGACTCAGAATAGCGCAGCCTCAGCTATGTGAAAACAGTCGACAGGACGAAAGTCAGGACGCAGTTTTCAAGGCCCTGGCGAATGCCTCGAAACGGTGTCGTCCGACGTCATAGCCTTTTCGGGCGAGAAGTGAGTCCCTCAACTGCGGATGAACTCTCGTGGCCAACCCCGTCCACCACGGCTTGTGGGAACGGGGGAGATCGGCGAGTAGCAGATCGGATGCCGCCGTGAAGACGGGCGATAGTCGGAGATAGTCGGGACGAAATGCCCGTAGGTCGGTGTCTGCATATTGCGTCTGGTGAACGTCGGCGAGAGCCCTGGGCAGGTCGGCGTCGATGTGCGCGGCAACGCCGGCGAGCAACCCCGACATCACGGGAATGTGCGGCCGACGCTCATCCCTCCGCTCGCACGTCGACCACGCCCGCTGCCACATCGGCTCGCACGCCCGTCCGGCCTCGAAGTCGGAGAGGTTCTTCGTGTAGTACTCGTCAAACACTGGAATGAGGTCGAGAACCCAGTCCGGATTGTCGACGTCGCCGCGGTCGCAGGCATTGATCATCTCCTCGGTGACGTAGGAGTAGACCCGTGCGAACCACTGTTTGGGGTCGTCGTCGGCGGCCAGACGTTGCGCCGTGGCCCGCTGGGTACCGAGAACGTCGAGCGCCCGCGCACGGAGTCGAGTCACGTCGTGCCGGGTCCTCGCCACAGGGGCCGGGGCGCCGACGGCTTCGGGTGGATCGAGCAGAGCGAGGTGGTCGAGGGACTCGCCGAGCTGTCGCCTGATCGTTCGTGCGACTGCAGCTGTGGCGACTGCCGACACCAGCCGCATCTGAACTGTCCACACGACATGGCATCCGTCAGCGGTGGCGACGAATGATAGGTCGCCGCGGTGGTCGAGTAGCGCCGGTCCACCGTCATGCACTCGATACGCGAAGCGTGATGGGAACTCGGACCTCTCGACGACCTCCTTGAGTCGGGCACGACCGCCGGGAAGCGTCACGGTGCGCAGTGTCCCGACTCCGTCCGGTCGATCCCCGACTCCGTCCTCAAAGAGGTCGATGCGAGCCGTGGACCAGCGGTTCATCTGCTCCGGGACGGTCAGCATCGTCCACGCCTGTTCGCGTGAACACCGCAACGCCCGCGTGACGGTGAACGTCGTCATGCGACGCCCCGGTACCGATCGGCGTCGGGCGAGGTGAGGTCCAGGCCCAACTGTGAGGTGACGATCCTCAGTTCGCGTTGCGCGACGGCCACGTCGGACCCGAGCACTCCCAGTGTTCGGAGGACCTCACGGGACCGGACGAACGGCCGGGCGAGGACGACGACGTTGCGAAGCGGCGTCGCCCGCAATCCCATCGCGGTCGCGATCTCCGGTTCCACCCAACGGGTCGAGACGCCGGCGAAGAGGGGCCGGAGGATCGGCCGCGTCACCGCGTGGACCGCGCCGTTGATCGTGGCGGACATCGGACGGAGGAGCCGCGGGAGCGGGACCTCGGTGCGGTAGCCGTCGGCCAGCAGCGCGGTGACCAGGGTCTGTGCGTGTTCGTCCGGCTCCATCCGGAACTCACGGGCGACGACATCGATCTCACGAGCGTCGGCGAAGCTTCTCGGCAGCAACTCGTCGTCGACGCCCATCGTCCATCCGATCCACCGCCAGAGATGGGTGATCGCTTCCTTGTCCGCCTGCGAATAGTGGAGTCCGAAGTCGCCGGCGATTCGAAGCGGCAATGCGAGGAAACCTGCGGTGATCGTGAACTGGCAGTACGTCTGATTGATGGGCACACCCCACCGCTCGACGTCCCAGCCCTGCCGTGCGATGAGATGGTGGCGCA
Organism: Gordonia malaquae NBRC 108250; assembly: GCF_000344135.1. Classification (GTDB taxonomy): domain Bacteria; phylum Actinomycetota; class Actinomycetes; order Mycobacteriales; family Mycobacteriaceae; genus Gordonia; species Gordonia malaquae. Next base: position 7,382 of record NZ_BAOP01000032.1, read on the forward strand.
CCAACGCGTGGACGAGGCGGATCCGCAACGTCTGGATCCACCCGGGGCCGCCGACGTCCATGAGTCCGGGCGCGGTGGCCAGGGCCACCCAGCGGGCGGTGCTCTGCACACGGTCCCAGGTTCCCTCGGTGAGACGGCCGGTCTCCGTGAGCGGTCGGGTGAAACCTCGTGCCTGGTAGCCGTAGATCAGCGACTGGTAGAGCGTCGACGACTGCAGTGAACCGAATCGCCACCACGCGGTGGCCCCCGCATGTGCGAGTGCGGGGTCGAACCAGGACGGAGGCCGGGATGTGTGCTCGATGAACTGGGTGAGGGCGGCCGGCATCGGAGACGTCGGTTCATCGAGGGCACCGACGACGTCGCTCCAGGTCAGAGCGCCCGGCTTTCCCTGTGCGGCGACGTACTCTGCGACCACTGCGTCGGCGAGGGGGTCGCCGCGCATCAGCCCGTCGGCCATCGCCGACGCTCGTTCGGGATGAGCCTCGGCGACGGCGTGCCAGTTCTGTGCGCCGGTGATCTCCGCTGCCTGGTCGGATGTGATCGTCCCCATAAAAGACAGTGTGTCCTTTAGTGAGACGGACGTCAAGAAGTGACTCTGTTCGGCGTCGTGCCGGTCACGGATTGGCGGCGGACAGTCCTGACCACAAGAGTTCTGTCACGTGGTCCACGAGCTCGTCTCGGGAGATGTCGCGGGTGATCGACCACCATTCGACACTCGCCGACACCGCGCCGACCATCGCCCGTGCCCACACCGGCGCGGGTGTGGGATCGAGGGATCTCGCCACGAATCCCGCGGCCAAGACGTCGGCGAGCATGGACTCTACGAACGAGCGCCCGTCGGTCCGCCACCGAGCGGCGAGTGCACCCGCGAGGTCGGGAGACGATTCGAACCAGGCGGCGAGCAGGTCGACCGACGCCCGCGTCTGATCCCGCGGGGTGGCGGAGCTGTCCGCGACGTCGCGCATCGATTCGACAAGCCGTGCCGCGTGGCGAGATGCGAGAGCGTCCAGAAGTGCGTCCCGGTCGGCGAACGCCGCGTACACGGCTGAACGGGTCAGCCCCGCCCGGCGTGCCACCTCGGCGAGCGACACATCCGGTCCCGACGACGCGATCGCATCTTCTGCCGCGTCGAGGAGCGCTTCACGCCTGGCGTCGCGGTCCAGGGGAGGGCCAGGCGGTCTGCCGCGCCTGCGATTGATGTCGCTCACAACTGAGACGGTACGGGGAACCTCGGCGGGTCGGCTGGCGTTGTCTGACTGATGTGGCACGCTTGTGCCCGGCCCGGTAGTGGCTCGATATCCCTCGGAAGGACTGATCAGCTGTGTCGACGGCTCGACTCGTGCGACGCCTCGCGCTCCCGGCGGTTGCCGCTGCAGTCGCGGTGACGGTGAGTGCGTGCAACGTCGAGATGCCGTGGGACGGACCGGAGATCCCCGACGGCGTACCCCCCGGTCCCGGGGTGCAGCAGCCGTTCATCAACATCCACTCGCCGGGTCGGACCGCCGATCTGATGCGGGACTGGGCGTCGCCGATCTCAGAGGAGACGCACATCCCGTTGACGTCACTGGAGGCGTACGGCAATGCGGCCGAGATCCAACGGCAGCAGTACCCCGAATGCGGCATCACGTGGACGACGATCGCCGGAATCGGCGGCGTCGAGAGCAAACACGGAACGCACAAGGGGGCGGATGTCGAGCCCAACGGTGACGTCACTCCTCACATCCGAGGACCTCAGCTCGATGGGACCAACGGAAACTGGGAGATCCTCGACACCGACAACGGGGTGATCGACGGCGACAAGAAGTACGACCGCGCGGTCGGCCCGTTCCAGTTCATCCCCGAGACGTGGAAGCGGTTCGGCGTCGACGCCAACGGCGACGGCAAGGCCGATCCCGACAACATCGACGACGCCGCGCTGTCTGCGGCTCGCTACCTCTGCGTCTCGTCCGGAGGCGACATGACCACGCCGGAGGGCTGGGAGAAAGCCGTCCTGACGTACAACAACTCGATGGACTACGTGCTGCGCGTGCGCAATCACGCCAACGCGTACTCGGTCAACGTCAGGTACTGAGTGTTGCCCGTCGCGGCAGCCATTACGCTAGAGCCTGTACCCGCCGACAATGCTCCCAGCAGCGGAGCCGGCACGACCATCTGAATGGGGTTGGAACAAGTGGCAATTATCGAGCAGGTCGGCGCGCGCGAGATCCTCGACTCCCGAGGCAATCCGACGGTCGAGGTGGAAGTGGTCCTCGACGACGGCACGTTCGCACGTGCCGCAGTTCCGTCGGGTGCGTCCACCGGTGAGCACGAGGCAGTGGAACTTCGTGACGGCGGCGATCGCTACCTGGGCAAGGGCGTCACCAAGGCTGTCGAGGCAGTCCTCGGCGACATCGCTCCCGAGGTGATCGGCATCGAGGCAGACGACCAGCGTGTCCTCGACCAGACCCTGGTCGACCTGGACGGCACTCCCGGCAAGTCTCGTCTCGGAGCCAACGCGCTGCTCGGCGTCTCGCTGGCGGTCGCTCGCGCCGCAGCCGAGTCGGCAGGCCTGCCGCTGTTCCGTTACGTCGGCGGCCCGAACGCCCACATCCTGCCCGTTCCGATGATGAACATCATCAACGGCGGCGCACACGCCGACAACGGCATCGACTTCCAGGAGTTCATGATCGCGCCGATCGGCGCTCCGACCTTCAAGGAGTCGCTGCGCTGGGGCGCCGAGGTGTACCATGCGCTCAAGTCGGTGCTGCACAAGCAGGGCATGAGCACGGCGCTCGGCGACGAGGGCGGCTTCGCCCCCGACCTGCCCAACACCGAGGCCGCCCTGAACGTGATCGCCGAGGCCGTCGGCAACGCCGGTCTGAAGTTCGGCAGCGACGTCGTCGTCGCCCTCGACTCGGCGTCCACCGAGTTCTACCGTGACGGCGCCTACCAGTTCGGCGGCAAGGCTCTGGACGCGCAGCAGATGATCGACTTCTACGGCAAGCTGATCACCGACTACCCGATCGTGTCGATCGAGGACGGCCTCGCCGAGGACGACTGGGCCGGCTGGGCAGCACTCACCGAAGCCGTCGGCGACAAGGTTCAGCTCGTCGGCGACGACCTGTTCGTGACCAACCCGGAGCGCCTCGAGCGCGGCATCAACGAGGGCATCGCCAACGCCCTCCTGGTGAAGGTCAATCAGATCGGCACCCTGACCGAGACTCTCGACGCCGTCGCCCTCGCGCACAACAACGGCTACAAGTCGATGATGAGCCACCGCAGCGGCGAGACCGAGGACACCACGATCGCCGACCTCGCCGTCGCATGCGGTTCGGGACAGATCAAGACCGGTGCACCCGCTCGTTCGGAGCGCGTCGCGAAGTACAACCAGCTCCTCCGCATCGAAGAGGGCCTGGGCGACGCCGCTCGCTACGCCGGTGACCTGGCGTTCCCGCGTTTCACCGTCTGATCGTGCTTAGCTGAAACACATGGGAGGATCGTCGTCCGGGCGCAGCAGTCGGGACCGGAGTGACCGTCGGACACCAGAGTCCGCACGGTCACGTCCGCGCACCCGACGCGCCCGGACACGATCCGACGACGACCTCGATGTCCTGGTCGAGGCCGTCGCGGAGAAGAAACCGTCGACCTCACGAGGGTGGGCGTCGCGTGAGACCTCGCGGCCGTCGCGCGTGACAAGGTGGGCCCGCGTGGACCCGAAGCGGGCCGCGATTATCGGGCTCGTCGTCGTCTTCCTCGCGTTGACGCTGGCTGTGCCGCTGCGGACCTACCTCGCTCAGCGGTCTGAGTTCAATCGACTGCAGGAGTCGAACGCGGCACTGTCCGCGGAGGTGGCCGACCTGCAGAAGAAGGTCACCGAGCAGAACGACCCGGCGTACATCGAGGCGCAGGCGCGCGCCCGACTGCAGTACGTCAAGCGCGGTGAGAAGCAGGTCGTCGTCATCGCGCCGAACAGAGAACAACAAGAAGCCGCGGACGAGGCGGAGCGTGTACGCGCCGCCAACCCGTGGTACCAGAACATGTGGGATGCGGTGTCTACACCGCCGGAGGGCAAGTGAGCGTTTCGGACAACGACCTGGCAGCCGTCGAGAAGCAACTCGGCCGGACTCCGCGAGGCGTGCTCGACATCAGTTATCGAACACCGGACGGGCAGCCCGCGGTGGTGAAGACCGCGCCGCGACTGCCGGACGGCACACCGTTCCCGACCCTCTACTACTTGACCGACCAACGGCTCACTGCGGCTTGCAGCCGACTCGAATCGGGCGGCGTGATGCGAGGGATGCAGGCGAGGCTCGCCGACGACGCCGACCTCGCCGCAGCGTACAAAGCGGCGGGGGAGTGCTACCTCGCTGAACGCGACGCCATCGAGTCGCTCGGCACGGACTTCACCGGCGGCGGCATGCCGGACCGGGTGAAGTGTCTGCACGTTCTTGTCGCTCATGCGCTGGCGAAGGGTCCGGGCGTCAATCCGTTCGGCGACGAGGCCGTCGCGATGATCGCCGACGAGGACAAGCTGCGCGGCATCGCGGTCCCTGCCGACTGGCCGACGTTCAGCGACGATTCATCGGCAGTCGAGACGCCGTGACTCGAGTCGCCGCCGTCGACTGCGGAACCAACTCGCTGCGTCTGTTGATCGCCGAGCCTGCGTCGGACGGGTCGCTTGTCGACGTCGCTCGCGACATGAAGGTGGTTCGTCTCGGGCAGGGCGTCGACGCGACCGGAGAGTTCGCGCCGGAGGCCATCGAACGTGTCCGCGTGGAACTCGACGGCTACGTGCAGCGGATGCTGGACGCCGGAGTCGAGCGGGTCCGGATGGTCGCGACATCGGCGACGCGTGACGCGGGGAATCGTGATGAGTTCTTCGCGATGACCGCCGACCTGCTGGGCCGTGTTCAGCCCGGTGCCGTCGCCGAAGTGATCTCCGGCGACGAGGAGGCCAGACTGTCGTTCCGAGGCGCCGTCGGAGGGCTCGACGCGGCCGACGGTCCGTTCGTCGTCACCGACCTCGGCGGCGGCAGCACGGAAGTGGTCGTCGGCGACCTGTCGACCGGTGTGCACGGTGCGTACTCGTCGAACATCGGTTGCGTCCGCCTCACTGAGCGGACTCTGAAGTCTGATCCGCCGACGCTCGACGAGCGCAATGCCGCGGTCGGCTACGCGCATGACGAGCTCGCCAAGGCGTTCGACGCGGTCGACGTCTCCTATGCGCGGACGTGGGTGGGCGTCGCGGGCACGTTGACGACGTTCGCGGCGGTGCACGCGGGCTTGGACCACTACGATCCCGAGGTGATCCACCATTCGCGGATCGGTCTCGCCGACCTGCACGCATTGTGTTCACGAATCGTCGCGATGACCCGCGACGAGCGGATGGGCCTCGGCCCGATGCATCCCGGGCGCGCCGACGTGATCGGCGGCGGTGCACTCGTCACGCAGGAGTTGGCCCGCAATTTCGCCGATCGTGCGGGCATCAGCGAGATGGTGGTCTCCGAGCACGACATCCTCGACGGCATCGCACTCGGTCTCCTGGACTGACTCGGAGTTCAGCGCAGGGCCGAGGCGACGTCAACGAGAAAGCGGTCGACGATGTCCATCTCATCAGCGCTGTAGGCGTTGGCAGCGTCACTGATCCGGTTGAAGACAGGCTCGAAGAATGATTCGCCTAGATCACGAGCTGCCGGCGTGACAACTAGTACGACCCTACGTCGATCGACGTGGTCTCGGCTGCGTGTGACGAGTCCGCGACGGACGAGCCGGTCGACCAACGCTGTCGTTGATGCAGAGTTGACGGCGAGGTGCTCTGCGAGCCAACCGGGGGTGGCTTGAAGACCGGATCGTTCGCGGTCGAGGAGCCCGATCAGGGCGTGCACATCTGTGGTGTTCAGCGCGTTCGCTCGTGCGAAATCGGCCGCCAGCATGTTCGTCTGCAATGTCACTGCCCGCAGGAGGTGGATGGTTCTCATCGCGGTGTCTGACGTCATGTCTCGATGCTAGACAATATTCACTCGACAAACTAGTCTCTCGATTATCGAGAGAAATTGGAGTCTGCGGTGAGAGTTTCCCGATCGACTGGCGTCGAGTTTCGGCGGCGGTACGAGGCGGTTCTGGCGAAGTGGCCGTCAGGCGTCTCAAGTCTTGTTGTGTCCAGCCGCTTCGGAAGCACTCGGGTGAACGTCTGTGGCGCCGCGGACGGACGCCCGACGGTTCTGCTGTCGGGTGCCGGTGCGACGTCGACGGTGTGGTTTGCCAACGTTTCGGCCCTCGTTGACGATGGGCATCGTGTGTATGTGATCGACATGATCGGTGACGTCGGCGCCAGTGTCGCCACGAATGCGCCGTCGACGACGGGTGAACTGGTCGACTGGCTGTCGAACACGCTCGACGGACTGGGGGTCAGGGCTGCATCGTTCGTAGGCCATTCGTACGGCGCGATGGTCGGGCTCGCCTTTGCCCTGGCCTCACCGGGGAGGGTGCGCAACCTCGTACTACTCGACCCGACCTCGTGTTTTGCAGGGATGGCGATTCGGTACCTGCTGCATGCGCTGCCGGTGTTGATCCGGCCCTCCGCCGAACGCCAATCCGCGCTCCTGGCCTGGGAGTCGGGCGTGGGCCTCGACCCGGAATGGATCGCGCTGACTTCCTATGGCACGGAGCACTGCCCGACCGCGAAGAAGGTGGTCCCCAGACGGCCGTCGCGCGAAGCGCTCGCGGCGCTGTCCATGCCGACAACGGTTGTTCTGGCACCGGACAGTCGTGTGCACGATGTCCGAGCCGTGGAACAAGGAGTGCGCCGCAGTCTGCCGGAGGCATCTGTGACAATCCTGCCGTCGGGGAGCCACCACGGCTTGCCGATCGATCCGGCGGACGACGTGAACGCCGCGATCATTGCAGGCCTGAGTGTCGGGCCCGGCCTCGTTGACTGACGGTGCTCATCCGGTCACCTGCCGACGAGGACGGCCGTTGCAAGACCGCGGACGAGGTCGATTTCACGGTCGCCGGGTGGCGTGCCCGCCTGAAGACGTCGCCGGACGACCGCCAGCGGCAGCTCGATCATCACAAATGCGATCTCGTCCGCCGTGGCGGCGGTCTTGCCGGTCAGTGATGTGACGATGGTCCGCAGCTCGGCCTCGGTCGCGGTTTCGTCGGACCGCTGAGCGGGTTCGCCGTCGGCGTCGAAGGTTCGTGGCCCGGACTGGAGGATCTGAGCCTTCTCCAGATTGTCGCGACACCACTCGACCACCCACGCGGAAGCGTCGACGGCGGCGTGGACTGTCGGGTGTTCACCGACGACCTCCAGATAGTTCCGGCGGAACTCTGCTGTGGTGCGCAGCCAGACGGCCTGCAGCAGGCTCGTCCGGTCGGGGAAGCGGTAGTAGATCGAGCCGTTCGTCGCCCCGAGTCGATCTGCCACGGCCGCGAGCGTCACTGCCCGGACGCCGCGTGCGGCGAACACTGCGACGGCTGCGTCGATGAAGTCGTCGGCATCGTGCTTGGCAGGCCTTCCCATAGTTGTGGAGTATATGCTCTACTAATTCTAGAGTGTTCACTCTATTAGGAGGTTCGGCATGTCATCAACGAACATCGGTCTCACATCGGCGGCGCAGGTCCTCGCATCGCAACCGTTCAACAACCTGGTCGGCGCCACGATCGAGCGATTCGAGGGAGGCGAGGCGATCCTCGAACTGGAGATCCGAGACTGTCACCGCCAGCAGTACGGCGTCGTCCACGGCGGTGTGCTCGCCTACCTGGTCGACAACGCCCTCACCTTTGCATGCGGCACAGTTCTGGGTGCCGACATCATCACCGAGGGCATGTCCGTCACCTACTCGACGACGGCCAGGGTCGGCCGCCTTCGAGCGACGGCCACCGTCGTGGAGCAAGGACGCTCGGGGGCGTCGGCGACTGTCGTGATCCACAACGTGATGCCGGACGGCACCGAGCGGCAGTGCGCCGTCGGACAGGGGAGCGCTGTGGTGACCCGTGGCGGTCGGTCGTCATGATCAACGAACGCGAGTGGACGCAGGCGCGACTCGTGACGCGTCGCGCCGTGCGGTCTTGCCTGCACTGCAGCATCGCGAGCGTCAACGCCGACGGCTCGGCGCATGTCACGCCGATCGGTTCCCTTCTGCTCGGTTCGCTCGGCCGAGGGATCTACTTCGACGTGTTCAACGCCCGTCTCTCCGCCAACGTCGACAGATGCCCAGACGTGACGATCCTCGCGGTCGACAGCGGGCCGATGCTCTGGAGCCGAGCTCTGATGCGCGGGCGGTTCTCGCGACCGCCGGGGATTCGGCTGGTCGGCGCCGTCGGGCCGCAACGGTCGAGCTCGCCCGACGAGATCGCGCGGTTCCACCGCACGGTCGGCCCACTTCTGCGAACGAAGGGCGGAGCCGCGGCGTGGGCATCACTCACACGTGTTCGTGATGTGCGCGTCGATCGGATCGAGACGATCCGGATGGGCTCGTTGACTCCGTGATTTGAGCCGAGGGGCGTCGGACTACGAACGTCCGAACAGCGTGACGTCGTTGCAGGCTTCGCAGACGTCGTCGGGGATGACGCCCGCACGCTGCAGGTAACCGAAGGCGATGCATCCGAGGCAGATGCCGAACGCGAACTCGAGGAACGCCGCGACGATGAGCGCGCCGACGACGATCTGGGCGGCGAGCCCGAACCCGACCAGGGACAGCACAAAGGCGGTGCCGGAGAACACGAGTCCGACGGTCTGGGCGAACCGCTTCGGCGGACCCGGGACGGTCTTCTCCTTGCGCCACACCTTGGGTGCGATCACGTGGACGGCGAGACGCCCGAACGGTGAATACCGAGGGCCGCCCGCCACGCGCAGAACGAATCCGAGCGCGAGGACGCCGTACAGCCACGGCTGATTCACCACGATCGACACCGCGGCGAGCGCGATCACCAGACCTGCGGTGGAGCGGGCGGCGTAGTCGTTCACCGGGTTCGGGAAGTCGAAGACGCCGCGATGCCACGACGGCGTCGACTCGACTGCGATCGACGAGTCGACCTGCGTGAACAGGGGCGACGTAGCGGATTCAGTGCTGGACACGGGCGGCTCCTTCGATCGAGACGGCCCCACAGTACGGATGTACTGATGCCGCGTCGAGGGTTTAGCGCACCGCGGGTCAAGCCCCGCTGTCGTACGCGCTGATCACTTCGAGGACCGCGTCGCCGTATCGCTCGAGCTTCGCTTCGCCGATCCCGTTGATCGCCAGGAGTTGCCCGCGCGTGGACGGCCGGATGTGCGCGATCGCTTCGAGAGTCTTGTTGCCGAGGACCGTGTATGCGGGAAGCTCGGCCTCCTTGGCCACAGCCGCCCGCCACTTCCTCAGCGACTCGAACAGAGCGGCGTCGTCCTCGGACAGATCGGCGGCCACGGAGGCGGCTCGGGTCGGCCGAGACGAGCGGCCCGCCTTCTTCGCGTCCTCGCGGAACTCGAGCGGAACCTTGCCGTGCATGACGGGCACCCCGGCCTCGGTGAGAAAGTACTGGCCGTACTCGCCGCGCGTCTCCAGATAGCCGGACGCGAGGAGTTGTCGGACGACACTGCTCCATCCGGCGGCATCGAGTTCGGTGCCGATGCCGTATGTCGACAGGTTCGTGTGGCCGAGTTGCTCGATCCGCTTGTTGGAGACACCCCGCAGGATGTCGATGAGATGACCGGCACCGTAGTGCTGGCGGTACTCGCGGTCGAGCCGCCAGATGGTCGCCATCAGCTTTTGGGCGGCGACGGTGCCGTCCCACGTCTTGGGCGGCGTCAGGCAGGTGTCACAGTTTCCGCAGGGGCCGCTGTCCTGGTCGAAGTACCGCAGCAGCTGCTGGCGGCGGCACGATGCCGTCTCGCACAGGGCGAGCATCGCATTCAGGTGCGCCGACTGCGATCTGCGGTGAGCCGCGTCGCCGTCGGACATCTGAATCAACCGCTGCTGTTGAACCACATCGGCCAGGCCGTAGGCCATCCACGCCACCGACGGTAGGCCGTCACGGCCGGCGCGACCGGTCTCCTGGTAGTAGCCCTCCACGCTCTTCGGCAGGTCGATGTGCGCGACGAACCGCACGTCGGGTTTGTCGATGCCCATGCCGAATGCGATGGTCGCGACGACGACGATCCCGTCCTCCCGAAGGAACCGGTGCAGAGTCTCGTCACGGAGACGTTTGTCCAGGCCCGCGTGGTACGGCAGGGCATTGATGCCGTTCTTGACCAGGTACGCAGCCGTCGACTCGACCGATTTGCGGCTGAGCGCGTAGACGATGCCGGTGGCCTGTTCACCGTCGACGACGCCCTCGGTGCGGATGAAGTCGAGAAGCTGTTTGGTGGGCTGGTTCTTCGGCTCGATGCGGTACGTGATGTTGGGGCGATCGAAGCTCGAGACGAAATGTCGCGCGTTCTGCAGGTGCAGCCGTTCGGTGATCTCCTCGTGCGTCCGACGCGTCGCGGTGGCGGTGAGCGCGATGCGTGGGACGTCCGGCCAGAGTTCGGCGAGATCGCCGAGGGCGAGATAGTCGGGCCGGAAGTCGTGGCCCCACTGCGACACGCAGTGCGCCTCGTCGATGGCGATCAACGACAGCTTGCCCCGCGACAGGAAGTCGCGCGTGTACGGCCGGCTGAGGCCTTCCGGCGCGACGTAGATCAGGTCCAGTTCACCGGCGAGGTACGCGCGCTCGGTCGCCGATCGTTCCTCGGACGACTGGGTGGAGTTCAGGTAGGCGGCGCGGACACCGAGCTGACGCAGCGCTCCGACCTGATCGGACATCAACGCGATGAGTGGTGAGACGACCACCGCGCACCCGTCGCGGATGAGCGCAGGCACCTGGTAGCAGAGGCTCTTTCCTCCGCCGGTCGGCATCAGGACGACGGCGTCGCCGCCTGAGACGACCTGCGAGACGATCTGCTCCTGGTCGCCGCGGAACTGTTCGTATCCGAAGACGGTGCGGAGCACCTCGTGCGGAGTCGACACAGATCAGACGTCCTCGTCGTCGGCGTCGTAGCCGTTGACGGAGTCGAGTTCCATGGCGGGTTTGCGCGCGGGCGAATCGTCGGCGCTCGCCGCCTTCGCCGCCTCACGCATCTCGAAACCGTCGGTGACGAGCTCGCCGATCTCATGGGCGACGGCCGCGACCGCCGTCGTGATGATCGACGCGATGTTCCCGACCCGGCGGGCGGTGCTCTCCACCACTTCCTGCGCAAGGTCCTTGTTCCGTTCGAGTCGACCGACCACGACTGCTCCTCCCGATGTAGCTGCTCCCGCGAGGATAGTTGGTCGGGCGTCAGAACATCGAGTTGCCGTTGGCGGATTCAGCGGGCACGTCTTGGATCACGTCCCAGTGTTCGACGATCTTGCCGTCGGCGACCCGGAAGATGTCGACGACGGCCTGTCCGCGGTCGCCCGGACCGGATGCCGAATGCACGTGGAGGTACACGAGGTCGGCGTCGGTGGCACTGCGGACGATCCGGTTGCTCGCCTGCGGGTTGGCCCGGAAGTAGTCGGCGAAGTAGGAGACGAACGGCGCCTTGCCGTCCGGGACCTGCGGGTTGTGCTGCTTGTAGTCGTCGGCGACCACCGAGGCGGCGTTGATGTCGTGACTGTTGAAGAAGCCGTTGTAGAAGTCGACGACGAGAGTGCGGTTCGCCTCCTGAGATGTGCGGTCTCCTTCGGAAGCCTGACCGGAGTCGGATGATCCGCAGGCTGCAAGCGCGACTGCAACGATCACCGCGGAGACTGTGGAGAGGAGGGTTCTGACCAGCGTCGATGTTTTCACCTCTGCCACGCTATGTTTGGCGACGCCTGTCCACCAGGTTCTATGATGACAAGGATGGGTGATTTTCAGACATCGATCCGCGACGTCGGGTACTCGCCCGACCCGGGAGTCGGAACAGTCGACGTCACTGCGATCGCCGACATCCGCGACGCTGCGGCCGACGGTGAGTTCAGCGGGTCGCAACGACTCGGCTTTGAACTCGTCGTCGCGGTCGAGTCCGGCGCCACTGAGCACAGCGTCGACTTCGCGACGTACTCGTTGACCGCAGGCGATGTCCTCTGGGTCCACGCCGGTCAGGTTCAGGAGTGGGGCGACATCCATGCCGTCGACGGCGTGATGTGCATGTTTCCGACGAGCATGATCAGTCCGGGCGACTCGGAGGTCATCGGTGTGCGTGGCGGCTGGCGCCGATCCCACTGGCCGTCGAGCGGAGACCGGTTCACGAGAGACTTCCGGACGCTGCTCGACATGCAGTCACGGGTGGCGGGCTCCGCGTTCGCCGACACGATTCTGGCCCACGCCTTGTCGGCGGCGGTGCTCGCAATGGTGACCACTGCTGACGGCCAGTCGTCTGGACTGGTCGGCGACGACAGGGTGAGGCAGTTCCGCAGCGACGTCGACGCCCATTTCCTGACAGACAGGTCCGTCGGCTCCTATGCCAGACGGCTCGCGTGCTCCGAGCGATCGCTGTACCGGATGGTGACCGCGGGCACCGGGCAGTCGCCCCGTCAGCTGATCGAGCAGCGGGTCGTCCTCGAGGCGCAGCGCATGTTGGTGCACGAGGACGCACCCGTCGCATCCATCGCCAGAGCGCTCGGCTACGACGATCAGTCGAACTTCGCGACGATGTTCAAACGTGCCGTGGGGGAGACGCCGTCGAGCTTCCGCGGGCAGCACCGTATCGCCGACACTCGGTGACCGCCGGTCACGCGCCGATCGCCCGCTCCACGAAGTCGATCACCTCGGACTCGACGTCGTCGCGAATCTCGGGTTCGTTGTGCACCTCGTGGCGGAACCCGGAGTAGACGCGGGTCCGGACACTCGGGTGGCCGCTCGCGACCAGTTTGTTGGCGACGTGGTAGGCGCCTTCGCCGTAGTTGGTGACCGGATCCTGGTCGCCGGCGAGAATGAGAACGGGCAGGTCAGCGCGGACGGATGTGTACCAGTCGTCACTGTTGGCCTGGTCGTACACCTCCACGAAGCCCTGCAGGAAGCGGACGCTCATCGGAGCTCCGAAGTTGTTGAGCGGGTCGATCGCATGGTCGGCCACGACCTCGTGGCTGCGGGCCACCCAGTCGGTCGGTCCCGCGCCGTCGCCATAACGCGACACGAACCCGTCGAAGAGGGCCCCGACGTACGCGAGGTCGGCGGCGCCCGCACGGTCCGGCTCGGCGGCGAGAGCGGCACGGTCGAATGCGTCGGCTCCGGGGATCTGAGCTGCGATGCCGCAGAGAATCAGGCCGTCGAGGTCGTCCCCGAGGCGGGACGCGAGCGGCCGAGCGATCATCGATCCCCACGAGTGTCCGAACACGACGTATGGCAGATCCGGATGCAACTCGCGGACCTTGGCCCGGAGCGCTTCTTCATCGGCGATCGCCGTCTCCGCGCCGTCGTCGCCGGAATCGGCCCAGACCCCGGAGACCGCAGCGGTCTTGCCGTGGCCTGCGTGATCGTCCGCAGCAACGACGAACCCGGCGTCGAGCAGTCGCGTGATCAGATGCAGGTAGCGGCGAGAATGCTCACCGAGACCGTGAATCAGATGCACGACTGCTCGCGCCGGGCGCGTCGGCTGGTAGATCCAGCCGTGGATCGTGTCGGAACCGTTGTGTGAGGGGAATGTGATCTCGTGGAGCGCCATGGCCCGCACCTTATCCCCGCAGGCGCGACGATCAGGCCGCTTCGACGGCCTTGGTGCGCTCGATGTTGACGACGACGTTGTTGTCGTCGCGCGTCATCCAGTTGGGGAGCGACAGCTTCGCGATCTTCTTCCACGTCGATCCGAGCTGGGCGCTGAGCGAGCCCGTGTTGTACGGCAGCCCGTACTTCTCGCAGATCGCCTTGACCTCGGGAGACATCTCCGGGTAGCGGTTGGCGGGCACGTCGGGGAAGAGGTGGTGCTCGATCTGGTGCGACAGGTTGCCGCTCATGATGTGGAACAGTCGGCCGCCGTTGATGTTGGCCGAGCCGAGCATCTGACGGATGTACCACTGGCCCTTGGTCTCATCGATGCAGTCCTCGGCCTTGAACGTCTGCGCGCCGCTGGGGAAGTGGCCGCAGAAGATGATCGAGTACGTCCAGACGTTGCGGATGAGGTTGGCCGCCGCATTGCCGACGACGGTCGTCAGGAAGAACGGGCCGGTCAGCGCCGGGTAGATGATGTAGTCCTTGGCGACCTGCTTGCTCGCCTTGCGCCACATGCCCTTCAGGAGCCCCTTGACGTCGCTCCACTTCCGCTTGCCCTGGATGATGTTCTCGACCTCGAGGTCGTGGAGCATGACACCCCACTCGAACAGCAGCATCAGAGCGGTCGCGTAGCCGAGGTTGCCCAGGTAGTAGGGGTTCCACTTCTGGTCGCGGTCCATGCGGAGGATGCCGTAGCCCACGTCGCGGTCCTCGCCGAGCACATTGGTGTACGTGTGGTGCATGTAGTTGTGGCTGTGCTTCCACTGCTCACCCGGGCAGACGGTGTCCCAGTCGAACTCGCGTGAGTTGTAGGTGTCTTCACGCATCCAGTCGTACTGGCCGTGCATGACGTTGTGGCCGATCTCCATGTTGTCGAGGATCTTGGAGACGCCGAGTGCGGCGACACCGGCGAGCCAGACCGGCGGCAGGAACGGCACGTACATGGCGGCGCGACCTGCGAACTCCAGCTTCCGCTGGATGCCGATGATCTTGTAGATGTAGTCGCGGTCGCTTTCGCCGACGTCGGCCATGATGCGGGCCCGAAGTGCTTCGAGTTCGGCGCCGATCGCTTCCACCTGGTCGAAGGTGAGGTCGATCTCGGTGGGCTGCTTCTTGCGGAGTGCGAGGGGTGCGATGGTCATGTGCGTGATCCTTCGTTGTCTCGGGTGAGTGGGCGGCCGGCGCTGGTCAGACGTCGATCTCGACGTCGCCGCACGGCGCCGTGACACAGATCTGGATGTGCTTGTCGGGTTCGGAGTCCAGGTCGCCGGTGACCACGTTGCGGGTGGTTCCGGTCTTGCGGACCTTGGTGCAGCTGAAGCAGATGCCCATGCGGCATCCGAACTCCGGCGTCAGGCCGGCGGCTTCGGCTTGTTCGAGGATGGTGCGGCCGTCGTTCTCAGCGGTCACATTCGACTTGGCGAACACCAGGTCGCCGCCCAGTTGATCGGCGGAGGCCGGAGTCGGCGCCTCGATGGTGAATGCTTCGGAGTGGATGCGGTCGGAGATGCCCACGGTGTCGGCGTACTCACGGACGGCGCTCATCAGTGCGGCCGGGCCGCACATGTACACCTGTGCACCGTCGCGCTCGGCGACGTCGTTGATGTGGTCGGCGGCGAAGTGTTCGGGCGACGCGGTGCGGGTGTAGTGCAGGCGGACTTCGACGCCGGGCACCGAGCGGGCGATCGCGTCGAGTTCAACGCTGTACGGCACGTCCTGCGGGCTGCGGGCGTAGTGCACGAAGGTGATCGGTCCGGTGTGGCCTTCGGAGACCAACGTGCGCAACATTGAGAGGACAGGTGTGATGCCGCTGCCGCCGCTGATGAGGACGATCTCTGCCGGACGCTGAGCGGGAAGTGCGAACGTTCCGCCTGCGGTCTCGAGGCTGAGGACGTCGCCGACGCGGACGTTGCTGCGGAGGTGATTCGAGACCAGGCCGTTCTCGTGGACGGCGACGGTCAGCTCGATGTCGCCGCGCTGTGCCTCGGCGTTGGCCGGAGAGTAGAAGCGGCGATGGCGAGTGCCGTTGATGACCACTCCGACCTCGACATACTGACCTGCGGTATGGCCCTTCCACTGGTGTGTGGGGCGCAGCGTCAGCGTGGTCGAGCGGTCGGTCTGGCGGCGGATGTCGACGACCTTGGCGCGAGTGTCGCGCCAGGTGAGCATGGGGTCGATGAACTCCAGGTAGCGATCGACCGGGTACGGGGTCGCTGTGGCTTCGATGAGTGATCCGACGAGAGTCGCGATGCGGTTTGCCATGCCGGGTCTCCTTCAGTTCGTTTAAGATTTCAGTGAACATCTGTACACAAAGAAGAATGGCTGCTGTACGGATGTGTGTCAAGCGGCGTTCGATGTGTCGGTCATCACCGGTCCGGGTGTCCTCATCGGCGGTGCCGACGTGCGTGAATGCCGGGTGAACTAGACTGCTCTGGTGGCCGGAAGCCGAGCGGAGAAGAAGGAACAGACTCGGCAGGCGCTGCTCGACACCACCATCGAATTGGTGGACGACCGTTCATTCGGAAGCATCAGCCTGCGGGAAGTCGCGCGCGGAGCGGGCATTGTGCCCACCGCGTTCTATCGCCATTTCGCCTCCATGGAGGACCTCGGCGTCACTCTTGTCGAGGACGCCATGCGGGTACTGCGCGGCGCCTTGCGCGAGGCTCGACGCGATCTGGCCGGCCGCGGGATGCCGACGGCGAGGGACTCGCTGGCGATCCTGCTCAAGAAGGTGAAGTCCGACGAGAAGCAGTTCCGCTTCCTCGTCCGTGAACAGCACGGTGGGGTCACCGAGGTGCGCCGGGCGATCGGCACCGAGCTCCGGCTTCTGTCGCGTGAGCTCGCGATCGACCTGGCCCGCACGCCTGCGCTCGTCGCATGGGAGGCCGAAGACCTCGAAGTCGCCGCGGATCTGATCGTCACGATCATGATGACCGCCGTCGCCGAACTCCTCGACGGTGACGGTCGGGAGTCGTCTGAGCGCAGCCTCGTCGCGCGAGCCGAGAAGCAACTCGTCATGGTCTTCCTCGGCATGGCGCAGTGGCGTACGAACGGATGACAGTCGTCTAGACGAGTGTCGAAACTGTCGGACTCATGAGGAATGATCGTCGACATGAACGAAGACTCCGATTTCGGTCCGTACCGCCTCGGCGCCGTCATTGGCAGAGGCGGAATGGGACAGGTGTACCGCGCGTTCGACACCGCCCGCGACCGTGAAGTGGCGTTGAAGCTGCTCAAGACCGAACTCGCTGAGGACGAGACGTACAAGGAGCGTTTTCGGCGTGAGTCACAGGCAGTCGCCAAGCTCGGCGAGCCGCACATCATCCCGATCCACGACTACGGCGAGATCGACGGCGTGCTCTTCCTCGACATGCGACTCGTCGACGGTCGAGACCTGCGCGCCGGACTCCGTACGGACGGGGCGATGGCGCCCGAGGACGCTGTCGCCATCATCGAGCAGGTGGCGGCCGCGCTCGACGCGGCGCACTCCGCCGGACTCGTCCACCGGGACGTGAAGCCGGAGAACGTCCTGGTGACGTCGGCCGGCTTCGCGTACCTCGTCGATTTCGGCATCGCTCATCACGAGGGCGACGCCCACCTGACCCGGACCGGGACGGCGGTCGGCTCGATCGCCTACATGGCGCCCGAGCAGCTCGACAACGTGCCGGTCGGACCCGCGTCCGACGTGTACTCGCTCGCTGCGGTGCTCTTCGAACTCCTGACCGCGCGACAGCCCTACCCCGGCGACTCGGTGAGCGCAGTCGTCAAGGCGACAGTGTTGAACGCGGTCCCCGCACCGAGCGCCTTCAGCCCGAACGTCCCGCCCGCGCTCGACGCCGTCGTCCGGCGGGGTCTCGCGAAGGAGCCCGGTCAACGATTCGGGTCGGCCGGTGAACTCGCGGCCGCAGCACGTGCTGCACTGTCCGGTGCACCGGCGGACCCCGCGTTCAATCGCACGATGGTTGGACCGTCCCTGGTCAAGCGGCAGGCTACGGAATCGCACGCGCCGACCGAACACATCTCGTACTCGGGTCCCCACGGCTACCCGGGGCAGCAGGTTTTCACGGGACCGCAGGGGTACCCGAGTGGTCCGGGGTATCCCGTGCAATACGGCGAACCCGGACGGAATCGTGCACTCCACATCGTTCTCGCGGTGCTCATCGGTCTGCTCATCGCCTCGCTCATCGGTCTCGGCGTCTATTGGGTCGGTTTCCGTGACTCATCGGACTCGAACGCGTCGCCGTCGTCGACGACGACCGTTGTTCAGACCGTGCAGCCTGCACCCACCACCACGGTGATTCCGACTCCGCCGCCCGGGACGTCGTCGTGCGGTGGTGGTGTCGGTGTGGCCGGCGGCGTGACGACGTGTGCCTTCGCTGCGAACGTCGGTGCGGCGTACCTGAGTTCGGGCGTGAAGGGGGATGCGCGCACCGTCGTGGCCTCGAGCCCGGTAACGGGTATGAGCTATACGATGTCGTGCACGCCGGAGACCGGTGTCGTCGTGTGCCGCGGCGGCAACAACGCCGTGGTCGTCATTTACTGAGGGGAGCGGCGCGTGGCGTCGAAGGGTGTGAAGATCGGGTCTTTGGTCGCTGCGGCGGCTCTGGTGATGCCGCTGGCGGCGTGCGGCAGCGACTCGTCGTCGGACACGGTCGCGACCGTGACCCAGACTGTGACGGCCGGCGCGACGTCGACGTCCACCGGGGCCCCTCCGTCGTCGACGTCGGGCCCGAAGTCGTCGGCGAAGCTCGCCGCGAGTTTCGACGCGTTGACGTTGTCTCAGCCGGTCGGGCTGGCCGTCGTTCCGGTCGGTGGCGGCGACCCGCTCCTGTTCGGTGATCAGACGCCGCAAGTCGCCTGGTCGACGATC
Organism: Gordonia malaquae NBRC 108250; assembly: GCF_000344135.1. Taxonomy (GTDB): domain Bacteria; phylum Actinomycetota; class Actinomycetes; order Mycobacteriales; family Mycobacteriaceae; genus Gordonia; species Gordonia malaquae. Next base: position 25,923 of record NZ_BAOP01000032.1, read on the forward strand.
AAGGTTCCCCTGGCGCTCGCCGCGGAGCGGAAGAACGGTCCGAGTTCCGCAGAGTCCGCGGCCATCACCGCGTCCGACAACGCCTCAGCAGAGGCGCTGTGGGCGTCGCTCGGCGGTGGTGAGCAGGCAGCGCAGGCGGTCACGGCGGTCCTTCGAGAAGGTGGCGACACCGAGAGCACCGTCCCGTCGCAGAAACTGCGCGGTGAGTTCACGATCTTCGGGCAGACCACATGGCCGCTCAAGAATGCGGCGACGTTCACTTCCAACCTGCCCTGCCTGCCGGGTAGCAGGCGCTTGATCTCCCTGATGGGCCAGGTCGCCGGCAATCAGCAGTGGGGCGTCGAGACGATCCGCGCGAAGTCGACGGCCGTCAAGGGCGGCTGGGGACCCAGCGTGACGGGCGGCTACGTCGTCCGGCAGATCGGGCTGATCACCAAGCGTGACGGGTCGCGGATCGCCGTCGCGATGAGCACCTACTCGGCAGGCGCGTCGATGGAATCCGGAATCGCCGCTCTGAACCAGGCGGGCTCATGGGTTGCGTCGCACCTGGCCTCCCTTCCGTCGGGGAAGTGTTCATCCGGCCGATAACGGTCCCGCAACGCCCGCGTTGCGGGTGGGGCACGCGCCTTGGTCGCTTCGCCTCCAGTTGACTAGCGTTACGCGTGTTGCGCATGTTGTTGAAGGGGTTTGTGTGATTCGTCGCGGTCTGGTGTCGTCGTGTGTCGCTGTTGTACTCGCCGGCGGTTTTGCGCTGGGCGCCGGTGCTGCGGGCGCCTTGCCGGTGCTGCCGAACGTCAACGTCACTCCGCCTGCGTCGAAGGCGAAGCTCTCGAAGAGTTTCACTCGCGCGACCAGGGGGTTGTCGGGTTCGGTCGGGCTGGCCATCACTCCGGTCGGCGGCGACTCGACGATGTCGTTCGGTCCGGTCCGCACAGCTCGTGCGTGGTCGACGCTCAAGGTGCCGGTGTCGATCGCGGCCGAGCGGGTGAACGGCCCGCGAGTCGCGGGTGACGTCCGCGCGGCCATCCGTCGTTCAGACAACACCGCGGCAGAGAACCTCTGGGATTCGATGCGATCGAACAGCCGCGCTGTCGATGAGGTGACTGCGGTCCTGCGCGAAGGGCATGACCCGCGCACGCACGTCGCGTCGCAGATCGACAGGCCCGCGAGCTACCCGGGCGCCACCCAGTGGACGTTGGCGCGTCAGTCTCGTTTCGGAGCGCACCTGCCGTGCCTGCCCGACTCGAATCGTGTGCTCGGGCACATGGCGGCTGTGGAATCGAATCAGCAATGGGGAGTGAAGATCTTGCGCCAGCGCGGAGTGTCGACCGCGGTGAAGGGCGGCTGGGGGCCGGTGTCCGACGCAACGGGGAAGTATGTCGTGCGCCAGCTCGGAGTCGTCACCACCCCGCGTGGCGCATTTGCGGTGAGCATGGCGGCCCTGCCGTCGAGCGGTTCGTTCGACGACGGGATCGCCATGCTCAACCGTGTCGGTCGATGGGTCGGTTCCAACATCGGTTCCATGCCGGTCGGTACCTGTTAGTTCGTTTGCACTAAATCAAACAGTTGAATTCGCCGGTGAACGGCAGTTTCGAGTGAGTGTCCGCCTTCTTCGCGGCCTAGCCTGGCAAGGCTGCGAAGAAGGAGACAATCGATGGGCGAGAACACGCCGAGCCGCGTCGGCGAGACGTTCGGCCAGTACCGACTCGAGGAACTGCTCGGCCGCGGCGGCATGGGCGAGGTGTATCGAGCCCACGACACGACGCGAGATCGTGACGTCGCACTGAAGCTGCTCAATGCGCAGGTCGCGCAGGACCCGACGTTCCAGGAGCGGTTCCGCCGGGAGTGCCAGACACTCGCTCGCCTGGGCGAGCCGCACATCATCCCGATCCACGACTTCGGCGAGATCTCGTCGACACTGTTCCTCGACATGCGGCTGGTGGACGGCCGCGACATGCGGGCCGTCCTACGGGACCGCGGCGCGCTCGATCAGGAAGAGGCGGTGTCGCTGATCGAGCAGGTCGCCGCGGCGCTCGACTCGGCGCACGAAGCCGGTCTCGTCCACCGCGACGTGAAGCCGGAGAACGTGCTCGTCACCGACGCCGACTTCGCGTACCTCGTGGACTTCGGCGTGGCGCACGCCGCTGACGACACCCACCTCACTCACACGGGCACGGCCATCGGGTCGGTCGCCTACATGTCGCCCGAGCAGTTCGAAGACGGCGAGGTGGGTTCTGCGTCGGACGTGTACTCACTCGCCGCACTGTTCTTCGAGCTCCTCACCGGACGCCAGCCGTACCCCGGCGAGTCGGTGTCGACGGTCATGCGGGGAGTCCTGCTCGGCGACATCCCGAAGGCGTCGACAGTGAACCCGGCGGTGTCCGAGCCGATGGACGCCGTCCTCGCGTGGGGCCTGACAAAGGATCCCGCGGACCGCTGCCCCTCCGCAGGCGACCTCGCCCGCGCCGCCCGACGCGCCCTGTCTGGTGAAGCTCCGGACGTGGCGCAAGCACAGACGACGATCGTGCCCGTCGATGATGCGGCGCTGACGCTTGTCAAGAAGGCTCCGAGCGCACCCGCGGACAGTGCGCACGGCCACACCGTCGTCGCGGGCCCGAACTACCCCGCAGCAGTCGCCAGTGGACCGCACCGGGTACCCAGCGGACCGGTCCCGATGCAGAGTGGACCGGTGCCCGTCGGGGCTTTCCCCGGCCAGCCCTACCCGTACGCGACAGGTCCGGTGCCGACCGGGCGGAGCACGATGAACACCGCGTTGATGGTGGTCATCGGGATCCTCGTCGCGGCGCTGATCGGCGGCGGCGCCTGGCTGGCGGCCGACTCGCTCGGCTCGAAGGATTCGTCGACGACGCAGGCCGGCGGCTCGCCGACCGACGTGGCCGACGTCGACAGTCAAGGCGAACAGACGGTCACCGAGACGGCCACCCCGACGCCGACGTACACGCCGGGCCCACCGCCCGCGGACAACCAGGAGTGTTACGACGGCGTCGGCACCGGGTACCCGCAGTGGACCGGGTGCGAGTTCGCCCGCAACGTGCGCGACTCGTATGTCGCGAGCGGACCGCTCGGTGAATCAAGAACGGTCAACGGGTGGGCGCCTCAACAGGCCCGCAACTACGTGATGCAGTGCGGACCGTACGCGGGAATCGTCGCGTGCCGTGGTGGCAATCAAGCTGTCGTCTACATCTACTAAGCGGACAAAAGTGAATATTCTGCGATCTGCGTCCGCCCGCCGGGCGGCCGTACTGGCCGTCGTATCGGTCACCGCCGTCGCGAGCCTGTCGGCGTGCTCGAACGGTGGCTCCGACCAGGACGGTGTCCTCGCTGCCGACCGTGTCACCGTGTCGACGTCGCCCAGTGCGGTGTCGAGTTCGTCGAGCGCTCCGTCAGGGGCGGAGGCCGCGCTCGCCGCTAGCTTCGCGCGACAAGACCTGCCCGCCGACGTCGGCGTCGCCCTCGCGCCGGTCGGAGGTGACGAGGTCTACACGTTCGGCGACCAGAGCGAACGTGTCGCGTGGTCGACGATCAAAGTCCCGCTGGCGCTCGCCGCGCAGCGCAAGAACGGCCGGACTCCTGAGATCCGAACGGCGATCATCGACTCCGACAACGATGCGGCGCTCGCCCTCCGCAGGTCCCTCGGCACGCAGTCTGAGGGCCGCAAGTTGGTGGAGGCGGTCATCCGGGACGGTGGCGACACCGACACCGAGGTCGTCGAGATCAAAGCGGACGACGAGACATTCGGTCTCACCGTGTGGCCGCTCCGCGGTGCGGCGACCTTTGCGGCGAACCTGCCGTGCCTGCCCGACAGCAAGTACATCGTGGGGCTGATGGGCAATGTCGCGTCCGTGCAGAGCTGGGGCATCGAAGTGATGAAGTCGCCCGCAGACACCGCGGTGAAAGGCGGCTGGGGTCCAGGCGACAAGGGCGGCTACGAAGTCCGCCAACTCGGTCTCATCACCCACAAGGACGGTTCGCAGACAGCCGTCGCCATGAGCACCTACTCGGGTGAACCCATGGACGACGGCGTCGCTGTGCTCAACAAGGTCGGGACGTGGCTCAACGCCAACCTCCGCCGACTGCCCAAGGGACGCTGCTGACCGGCCGCCCGCGCGCGGTCAGCGAGCGAACGAGGTCAGGAGCAGTGCCTCGGTCAGCGCGGTCCGGGTGATCTCGGCGGGATCGACGGACTCGTCGGGCGCATGGATGTGGCACAGCGGCTCTTCAACACCGAGGAGAGCGATCTCCGCATCCGGGTGAGCCTCAGCGAGGACGGTGCACAGCGGGATCGAACCGCCCTGACCTGCATAGAAGATGCCGTCGACACCGTATGCGGTCTTCATCGCGTCGGTGAGCGCCTGATACCCGGGGCCGTCGGTGTGGGCTCGGAACGGACGGCCGAACGCGTCCGGCTCCACGTCTACCCGCACACCCCATGGGATGTGTGACTTCAAATGGGCCACGAGGGCGTCGTAGACGGGCTGCGGCTCCATCCCCGGCGGGATGCGCAGGTTCAGCATGGCCGACGCCTGCGGGATGATCGCCGCGGCGCAGTCGGCGGTGGACGGCGCGTCCACCCCGATGACGGTGACGGCGGGCCTCGCCCACGCCATCTCGGCGGGCGTTCCGCTGCCGAGGATCTCGGTGCCGGGCAGGGCGCCGACGTCCTTGCGGAACTGCTCGTCGGAGTAGACGACGCCTTCCCACGTCTGATCGTTCGGGACACCGTCGATGGTGGTGTCGCCGCGGTCGTTGCGCAACGACGCGAGACCCGCGACGAGTGCCGCCATCGCGTCCGGCGTCGGACCGCCCGCAGCACCCGAGTGAATCGCCGTCTCCAACGCCGACACCGTGAGTTTCACGTTGACGACACCTCGGAGGCTGGTCGTGAGCGTCGGGAGTCCGGCGGCGACGTTGCCCGCGTCGCCGATGAGGATCAGGTCGGCGGCGAACAGTTCCGGGCGAGTCTTGACGAGGTCGTCGAGGCCCTCGCCGCCTGCCTCTTCTGAGCCCTCGATGATGATCCGCACGTTGCAGGCGAGGTCGTCGCCGGCTGCACGCAGCGCTGTCAGATGCGCGACGACGTTGCCTTTGCAGTCGGCCGAGCCGCGGCCGTACCAGCGACCGTCGCGTTCGGTGAGTTCGAACGGCGGCGACGACCACAGCGCATCGTCACCGGCGGGCTGCACGTCGTGATGACTGTAGAGCGCCACCGTCGGTGATCCCTCAGGGCCCGGCCGGTGGCCGACGACCGCGGGGGAGCCGTCGCTGGTCACGATGACCTCGGCGCTGAAGCCGAGTTCGGCGAACGCTGCGGCCACCCATTCGGCACTGGCACGGCTGGCGTCGGCCTTCGACGAATCGAGGTGTACGGACGGGAACCCGACGAGGGTGCTGAGATCCTCGCGGGCACGGCCCATGAGGTCGGTGACGGATTTGGTCAGACGGTCGGCGATGCCGTTGGGACTCATGCCTTCTAGGGTCGCACGAGATCGAAGGTCGTGTGCATCTCCCAGTACAGGATCTCCGGGCGGTCGCCCGGACCCGAGCGGACGACGACGTCTCCCGAGTCGACGAGACGAGCGGCGTCGCCTTCGGTGAGCTCACGGGTCTCGCCGTCCACCTCGACGGTTGCGGTGCCGCGAGCGACGAACAGGTGGCCGTAGGGCGCACCCGGAAGGGTCACGACGGAGTCGGGGAGTGGTCGCGCGATCCACAGTGCGGCGTATCGGTTGTTGATCCGCGCCACATCGAGGTCCGTGTGGGAGGGACGGCCGGACGCGACCAGAACGGGGTTCCCGGCGTCGACGGCAGCGGCCACGTCGTGCTCGGAATGGCTCGGTTCCAGTCCGTCGGTGTCCGGTGCCACCCACATCTGGATCACCCGCAGCGATTCGCGCTGCGCACGTGACGACGCATTCCTCTCGGAGTGCGTGATGCCGGTTCCGGCAGTCATCCGTCCCAGTACCCCCGGACCCAGGGTGACCTCGTGGCCGAGCGAGTCGCGGTGCGTGACACCGCCGTCGAGCACCCAGGTGAGAATCTCCATGTTCTGGTGGTGATGGGCGTCCAACCCTTCGCCCGGGTCGACGACGTCGTCGTTGTGCATCACGAGCACTCCGTGCGCGTTGCCGAAGAGGTCGTAGTTTCCGGTGCCGGGGAACGACTGTCGGGACGTGAGCCACTCGTTGGCCCAGTGCAGGCGGTCGGCCGCGTTGATGACGGTCATGCTCATGTCGGGTCGTCTTTCGTCGATGCGTCGGCGACGAGCCGCATCACTCGAGCGAGTGCGGCTTCGTCGTCGTCGGAGAGTGCGGAGTGGAAGAGCTCGTCGACGTCGGCGGAATGACGGCGGGCCGCCGCAGTGAAGGCGGCGACTCCCGCATCGGTGAGGCAGGCATAACTGCCTCGTCGATCGCCCGGGACGGGCTCGCGGCACAGCCAGCCGCGGTCGGCGAGGACCCGGACCTGGTACGACAGGCGCGACGCGGAGAAGACCATGCGCTGGGAGAGGTCACGCATCCGGAGTCTGCTCTCCGGCGCCTCCGACAACAGGAGAAGCACGTGATAGTCGCTCAGCGTCATGTCGTCGGATGCGCGGAGCCGCTCGTCGAGCTCGGTCTGCAGCCGCGCACTGTTCTCGATGAACAGCCGCCAGGCGTCGCTCATCGGACGCGGTGGGGGCGCAGAGCGTTCGGCGGAACCACACCGAGTCGGCCGGCCTGGAAGTCTTCCATGGCCTCGATGACCTGTTGTCGGGTGTTCATGACGAACGGTCCGTACTGTGCGACGGGCTCGCGGATGGGCTGTCCGCCGAGCAGCAGCACCTCCAGAGCGGGTCGGTTGGAGTCCTGGCCCGCGTCGGCGGAGACGGTGATCCGGTCGCCGGCGCCGAGGACCACGAGCTGGCCGCCCTCGACCGGGCGACGCTCGGCGCCGACGGCGCCACGACCGGACAGGACGTACACCAGAGCATTGAAGTCGGGCTGCCACGGAGTGGACAGTTCGGCCCCGGGGGCGATGGTCGCGTGCGCGAAGGTGATCGGTGTGTGGGTGGCTCCGGGACCGACATGACCGTCGAGGTCGCCTGCGATCACGCGGACGAGGCTGCCTCCGTCGGGTGACGACAGCAGGAGCACCTGGCCGCCTTCGAGGCTCTGATAGCGAGGCGCGATGAACTTGTCGGTCGCCGGGAGGTTCACCCACAGCTGGATGCCGTGGAACGTTCCGCCGGACTCGACGAGCTCAACCGGTGGGGTCTCGATGTGCAGGACACCTGAACCGGCCGTCATCCATTGAGTCGCACCGTTCTCGATCAGTCCGCCGCCTCCCGCTGAGTCCTGGTGCTGGAACCGACCGTCGATCATGTAGGTGACGGTCTCGAATCCGCGGTGCGGATGCCAGTCGGTGCCACGGGGCTCGCCGGGCTGATACTCGACCTCGCCCATCTGATCCATGTGGATGAACGGGTCGAGCGCGGCCTGTGAGACGCCTGCGAATGCGCGGACGACGGGGAAGCCTTCCCCCTCGTGTCCGCGCGGGCCGGTGGTGACCGATCGCACCGGGCGCTCGGTCTGCTCGACGGTGGCAGCAGAGATGCGGGGCAGAGTCAGGGTGTCTGCGGTGACGGCGGGCATGACGTTCTCCATTTCCTTAAAATTTGAACGATCTAGCGGGATCAACCACCGCAGTGAGGGATTCATTCCCGAGTGATGCGGACTTGTGTCCGAACCGAGTCGGCGATCGCTGAAGAACCGGTCATACTGATTGCCATGGCCATCAAGTCCGCAGCGGACGGCGAACGCACCGGCGCCGACCGGCAACGTCTTCGCAAGCTCGCGCAGGCGGCGCTCAACGCAGACCAGACCGTCAATCAGGTGGAAGATCTCCTCAGCGAGATGGGCCCGGTGCTGACGGGCCTGGGCAAGACCACCGCCGAACTCGACGGAACCCTCGAGAAGCTCGAGGTGACCCTCGACAAGTTCGGGACCACCCTGGTTCGCGTCGACGAGACGGTCACTCGGATGGCGAGCGTCGTCGCACGTCTCGAAGCGGTCGTGGGCCGTGTCGAGAGCGTCGTCGTGATCGCCGAGACCGCATTGCGTCCCATCGGGATGGTGGAGTCCGCAGGTCGGGCTGTCGCCGAACGGCTGGGAATCATTCACACCGACTGAGCACGGGGCCGGTCGGTGGACACGAGAGAAGGAGCACGTATGAGTGACACCATCTCGACGCCGGCTAAATGGCTGGCGGAACTGTTCGGAACGTTCTGGCTGGTCTTCGGCGGCTGTGGCAGCGCGATCTTCGCCGCCAAAGTCGTCGCCGCCGATGAGGCGACGAGTTCGAGCATTCAGCTCGGCATCGGATTCCTCGGTGTGGCACTGGCGTTCGGTCTCACCGTGGTGACGATGGCATACGCCGTCGGGCACATCTCGGGTGGCCATTTCAATCCCGCCGTCACGCTCGGCGCCGCGGTCAGCGGTCGCCTGCCGTGGCGTGATCTGCCGGGATACTGGGTCTCGCAGGTGGTCGGCGGTCTGCTCGCCGGCCTGGCGCTGCTCGTGATCGCCAAGGGGCAGGACGGCTTCACCGCCGAAGGCAACATGGCCGCGAACGGCTACGGGGAGCACTCGCCCAACGGCTACGCCCTCGGCGCGGTGATCCTCGCCGAAGTCATTCTCACAGCGTTCTTCCTGATCGTGATCCTCGGCGCCACCGACGGTCGGGCGCCGAAGGGCTTCGGGCCGCTGGCGATCGGCCTGTCGCTGACCCTCATCCACCTCATCTCGATCCCGATCTCCAACACCTCGGTGAACCCTGCTCGATCGACCGCCGTCGCGTTCTTCAACGGAAACGGCGCACCCGGGCAGTTGTGGGTGTTCTGGGTCGCACCGCTGATCGGCGGACTGATCGGTGGCCTGCTGTATCCGCTGCTGTTCGAGAACGGAAAACTCGCCATCGGCGCAGCCAAGGAGGAATGACCCCGAGAAGACCAGGAGTGTGATCGGCGCTACTCTGCTCTGATGCAGACTTCGACAGCGTCGATCACCGGTCGCCACGGCAACACCATCGTCTACGACGTCCACCGGCCCGACATCGAGCCGGTGGGCGTCGTCGTCGTTGCACACGGACTCGGTGAACATGCAGGTCGGTATCACCACGTCGCGCGGGCGATCACCGACCGCGGTTACACCGCGGTGATCCCCGATCATGCCGGACACGGACGCTCCACCGGAAAACGCTTGGGCGTCACCGATTTCGGCGACTTCGTCGCCGACCTGCACAGTGTGATCGGCGTGGCGGCCTCCGAGTGCAGACCACGTTTCCTCATCGGCCACAGCATGGGCGGCGCCATCGCGTTGTCGTACGCTCTCGATCACCCCGACATGCTCGACGGACTGATCCTGTCCGGACCGGCGATCGTCCCCGGAGCGGATCTGCCCGCGCCGCTGGTCAAGATCGCGCCGATCCTCGGCAAGCTCGTGCCGTGGCTGCCGTCGGCGGCCTTGTCGGCGTCAGCGGTCAGCCGCGATCCGGACGTCGTCGCCGCCTACGAATCCGATCCGCTCGTCTGGCACGGCAAGATCCCGGCCGGGCTCGGTGGAGCGCTCATCGGTGCCATGGCGACGTTCCCCGGCCGCCTTCCGACACTCACCATGCCCGCCCTCGTCCTGCACGGAGGGGCCGACGTCCTGGCCAACCCGGAAGGCAGCCGGATCGTCGAACGCCACGCCGGGAGCAGCGACCTCACCGTCACGATCCTGCCCGGGCTCTACCACGAGATCTTCAACGAACCGGAACGCGACGAGGTGATCAGCACGGTCACCGACTGGATCGTCGCGCATTCGTAAGGGTGCTTCAGATGCCGGAGCGGCCGATCAGTCGGTGGACAGCGCGCGGGGAGAACGCACCGACGGTCCGCAACGCCACCGCATAGCGCGGGTACAACTCGGCCGGACGCTGCTCGACAGCACGCAGCAACCACTGGGCGGCCTGTTCGGACGTGAGCGCGGGGGCGTCGTCGTATGACGCGGTCGGAGCGATCATCGGCGTCCGCACCAACGGGAAACCCGCATTGGTCACGACGACGCCGGTGCCCTCGCATTCGCCGTCCAACGACCGTCCGAACGCCGCCAGGGCTGCCTTGGAGGCGTGATAGGCCGCGAACTTGGGCATCGCGCCCGCAGTGACGCCCCACGTGACGACGTTGACGATCTGGCCGCGGCCTGCGTAGACCATCGCCGGGAGAAGCCCGAGGATGAGGGCGACGGGTCCGAAGTAGTTGAGCGCCATGGTGCGCTCGTAATCGTGGAACCGGTCGACGGTGTCCAGTGTGCTGCGCCGGATGGACCGACCGGCGTTGTTGATCAACACGTTCGGCGGACCGAACCGATCGAGCACATCGGACGCGAGCCTGCGGGCGTCGTCCGGGTCGGAGAGGTCGGCCGTCATCGGGTGCGCCGTACCGCCGGCCGCCTCGATCGCATCGCATGTGGCCTGGAGTGCATCGAGATTACGGGCGACAGCGATGATCGTCGCGCCGCGGGAAGCCAGGAGATGCGCTGCGGATTCACCGATGCCCGACGACGCGCCGGTCACGACGATCGCCTTCCCGGTCAGGTCGGCAGGACCGTCCATGATGCGTCGAACGTCGGAGAGACTGCGCGGCGGATTCAGCATGGTGTCGACCGCGGTGTGCAACACGGACGAGACCAGACGGGGCGCAGACACGCTACTTGTAATTCTTGATGATCTGCAGAACCTCGTCGGTGTCGATGTTCTTCGCGATGAGCTTGCCGTTCTTCACCTTCCGAATGCTGTACAGGTCAGCCTTCTTCGCGACGGCCACGTGGAGTCCGGCCTTCTTCGCCTTCTTGTTCAGATCTTCCAGCACCAGTGGATGGTAACTGGTGAAAGTGAACGACAACGCACTGTCCCGCGTGACGGCCCGAACTGGCCGCAGAAAGGGATTTGCATCACTTCGCGGTGACCGACACGGTGACCGGTCCGGCGCCCTCTGCGGACACGTGGAGTCGGCCGTCGGACGCCGTCACGTACTGCCCGCCGGTCACCTGAACGGTGTAGCCGTTCGGGTAGTGCACCGACGACGGGTAGATGACGGTCGGAGTGCTGATCGCCGGGTTGGGGCGGTAGGTGAACGAGAATGCGCCGGTGGCCGTGTCGAAGGTCATCGCGCCGGGACGTCCCGCGGTGGCCTGCGGGTACGTGCGGACGAGCTGGCGGGCGACCCCGGACAGCGACTGGCCGCTCGTGTAGTGCCAGTACATCCAGCCGACGAATCGCTTGTCCGCCCGATCGAGCGTCTGACTCAGAACCGTGGCGTCGACGTCGCCGAACTCGGTGATCACCACCGGTTTGCCGGTGCGGCGGAACACCTCGTCGACGTGCGTCCACGTGAGGCCCTGCTGCGCCGAGCACAGCGACCGCAGACTCTCGGGGAGTCCGAGGTAGATCGCGAGCTGCGACGGGATGCAGTAGTCGTGCGGCGCGATCACGACGTTGCGGTCCTTGATTCGCTTGAGGCCCATGTACGACGGCATCATCTGGTTCCAGGTGACGTTCGGCTCCCAGTAGACGGGGACCGTGGGGTCGCCCTGGCGGACGTAGCGGGTGAGCTTCGACATCGTGTTCTGGTACTGCACGTCGAACAGTGGGCAGCCGATCGGGAAGCAGGTCAGGGCTGCGGTGCCCGGCCATGGTTCGTTGAGCAGCTCGATGCCCATCACGCCCGCATGGCCCTTGAGTCCTGCGGCGAGCGCCTTGAGCGCGGTGCCCAGATGGTCGACGATGCCGTTGCGGTTGGTCCACACCTCGTCCCAGGCCGCGTTCATGCTCGGCATGAGGTAGTACAGCGGGAACCCGGGGTTCGGCTCACCGGGCAGGGGGCGCGACTTGACCGCCCATGCGGGGAATCCGTTGCCGCCCCACGGGGATGACATCCCGTCCTGATGATTGTCGAGGAGAGTTCGGATGCCGTGGTCGGCGAGCATGTCGACCACCGCCGTCACGCGTCCGATGTAGTCCTCGTCGACGTCGCCTTTCGTGGGCATCAGCGCGTCGAATGAGACGCCGAGGCGCACGGAGTTGAATCCGTACCCCGCGAGTTTCGCGGCGTCGGCCGCGGTGACGGTGAATCCGTCGCCCGCCTTGATGTACGGCGCCTCCTTGTCGACGTTGTTCACGCCGTGATTCAGCACCACGCGACCGGCCGCGTCGACGATCGACGTGCCGCGTGTGTGCAGCGCGCTCACCGCCAGCGGATCGGCAGGAGCGGCGGACGCCTGCGGTGCGACGAGCATGGTGGACGACACGACGGCGCCGATGGTGACGATGAGCGCGACGATGCTGCGGGGCAGAGACATGGCCGTACCCTACTCATGAGTCAGGTCACTGTGGCAGGGTCTAGTAGTCGAACGTCACAGATCGCATGCCTGGAGAGGGATATTCATGCCATTTCGTCGTAACGGACCATTGTTCGCGCTCGTGGCGGCGGTGGCCGTCGTAGCCGGTCTGTTCGTGGCCCCGCCGCCTCCGGCCGCCGCTGAGCCCGCCGTGCAGTGGCTGTGCCGTCCCGGCAGTCTTGACCCCTGCGACCTGAAGAACGACCGCACCGACCTTCTTACCGGGAAGACTCATCCGGCCACGGTGACGCCGGACTCGGCGAAGAAGGCCGACTGCTTCTACGTCTACCCGACAGTCACCGATCAACCGTCCCTGCTGGCCGACAAGAAGCCCGTCCCGTCGGTGCAGTCGATCGCTCGTTTCCAAGCGGCGTCGTTCAACGACCTGTGCCGCGTGTACGCGCCGGTCTACCGCCAGATGACTCTGTGGGGCCTCAGCCCGGCGATGATGGCGTCGTGGGTCGGCAACCGCGACATCCCGAACACGTCGTACGGCGATGTGAAGCGCGCGTGGCAGAAGTACCTCCGCGACGACAACAAAGGGCGGCCGGTGATCTTCATCGGGCATTCGCAGGGGACCATGATGCTGCGCAAGCTGATCCGCGAGGAGATCGACCCGAAGCCGGAGCTGCGTCGTAAGATGGTCGGCGCCTTCCTGATGGGCGGCAACGTGATGACGGCGCGCGGGAAGACCACCGGCGGCGACTTCCGGAACACTCCCATCTGCACCCGCCGTGCACAGACCGGATGTGTGGTGGCCTATTCGACCGAACTCGTCGGCCTGCCGTCGTTGTTCGGCAACAGCAGCCTCGATGCGCTCAGCACTCCGATGAACCTGCCCACCGGTCCGGCCTTCCAGGTCGCGTGCACCGACCCCGACAGGCTCAGCGGCGACTACAGTCCGGCTGCCGCGACCGTGCCCAGCCGCCCGTACGCGGCGAGCATGATCGCCTTCCTGATGAAGGTGTCGACGTTCCCGGGTGATCTCCCGACGTCGAAGTCCACGTGGACCACCGGGCCCGGTCGGTGGAAGGTGAACTGTGTGAACCCGAGCGGGTTCCACCGGTTGCACGGAACGCCTGTGGTCCCGCAGCACTTCAACGAACTGCCGCTCTTCGATTCACATCTTGTGGACCTGAACCTCGGCATCGAGAAACTGCACTCGATCGCAGCGCAGCAGCTGGCCGCCTACCGCTGACTGACGTACCGAGTGGCCTACTCGGCCGTGCCCGACTCCAATGCGGCGCGAACTCTGGTCTCCAACGCTGTGGTCCCCGCGGCAGGAAGATGGATGAGGCCGTCCAACTCGGTACGGGCCCGCTCGTACGCTTGGCAGCGTTCCTGCGGTGACGCGCCGTCGTCCATCGCCAGGGCGAGCAGTCGTTGGGCGCGGGCCAGCCGTTCCTGCTCGACAGGGCTGAAATCCGACCGTCGACGGCGTTTCGCCTCCTGTTCGGCCAGATCGAGAGACGTCGTGTAGTCGTGCACGGCGTCGCGGTAGGCGCGGACCGCTGCCGGGTCGGCGGAGTCGTCCGCAGGCGGCCGGAGGAGTTCGGCGCGGCTCCGCGCGCGATGGAACTTCTCCGTCAGCGGTTCGCGGAGGTCGACGAGCATCGGATAGTCGAGCAGGGTCGCGAGATCGGTCTCATGGGCGAACCACCGTTCGTCGGTGGCATTGTGATCGGCGACCGCCGATGCGAGCTCCCGTTGCACCGAGGCGGCGTCGATCCGCCCTCGACTCTCCGCCTCCGCGCGGGCGACGCTCGTCTCCTGCTTGATGCGGTATCGCTCGAGACTGCGTTCGGCACGCCGTTCGTTCCAGGCTGAGACGGCGCGCATCGCACCGCCGATCGATCCGCCGAACACGAAAACGAGCCACCAGTACTGGCCGATGAAGCCCCACATGGGCTCCATTGTGCCGTGGTTCAGCAGATCTCGGTGCCGACCGGAGTCGTGTCGTCGAGGAAGCGGGCATACGACGCGCCGCCGAACGACGCCTTCTTCGCGCAGGTGGCGGCGACGGAGGAGCCCTCGAAGTAGACGGCGTAGATCGGGCTTCCGTCGTCGTACGCCTGGCGCATCGATGAGCAGGAGTTGTCCGTGCGCAGGTACTTCGCGCCAGGGTTCGCGGCGAGCGCGGCGCCGATCTCCTGTTCGTACTGGCCGGGAGTGGTCGCGTTGTACACGATCAGAATGCTCTGTCCGTCGCATGCGGGGACGGTGATCGGCGTCGACAGTCCGAGGTCGCCCGAACCCCGCGTCGGTGCCGGACGGGTGGTGGTCTCGGTGACCGTGGTGGCGGTCGCGGTCGCGGTGGATGCCGAGATGGTGGTGGTGGACACGGTGACGCTCGTCGGCGAGGCGGCGACCGGGTCGGTGTCGGAGGTCTTCATCGCCATCCAGACGGCTCCGGCGCCCGCGATCAGGGCGACTACTGCGACGGCAGTGGCGATCAGAGCCACACGAGCGCCGTTCGACGCCGGTGCGGGCGGGGGCGTCGGATGCATGACCTGGTGATACGGCATAGCGGGGGAGGGCTGCGGTGCGTGAACCGGGGCGACGAGGGTCGGCGTGTGGCGGCCGTCGAGTGCGGCTTTCGCGGCGGCGGCGAACTCCCCGCATGAGGCGATCCGCTGGGTCGGGTCCTTTGCGGTTCCCGCCGCGATCACCGGGTCGAGGACGGTGCCGGTCGGCGGAATGGGCCTGGTCAAGTGGCCGGTGATGATCTTCTCGTAGCTGGTCGACGGGTACGGTGGCGCCCCGGTGACCGCCTCGAACAGCACACAGGCCAGCGAGTAGACGTCGCTGGCAGGGGTGAGCGCGATGTCGTCACTGAACCGTTCCGGGGCCATGTACGCGAACGACCCGATCGCCGATCCGGTCGCGGTGAAGCGTGTGGCGCCGGCCGACTGTGCGATCCCGAAGTCGACCAGGTAGGCGAAGTCGTTGCTGTCGACGAGGATGTTCTCCGGCTTCACATCGCGGTGCAGGAGCCCGGACGCGTGCGCCGCGTCGAGTGCGCCTGCGATCTGCGCGATGAGAGCGACCGCCCGTTCGGCGGGCAGCGGTGTGTCTTTGATGAGACTGCGCAGGTCACGGCCGTGGACGATGCGCATGTCGAGGTACAGCAGTCCGTCGATCTCACCGAAGTCGTGGATCGGGATGACGTGCGGGTCGTTGAGCCTGGCGACCGTCTGTGATTCGCGAAGGAACCGGGCACGGAACTGGTCGTCGTCCGCGAGATGGGGCGGCAGCAGTTTCAGAGCGACGGTGCGGTCCTTGACCGAGTCGACGGCCTCGTACACCTCGCCCATCCCGCCTCGCCCGATGAGTCGGACGAGGCGGTAGGGACCGAGTTCGGTGCCGGAACGATCGGCTGAGCTGCTCATGTGGAACAGACTAATCGGATCAGACTGGCAGGCTCGCCTCGAGCAGGTCGATCGCCTCGATGCACTCCTCGAGCGTCGGGATCTCGCCGTTGCCGCTGTTGTCGACGACATGGAAGAGGACGCCCGTCACTGCGGCGATGAAAACCCGCAGTCGAAGGTCGTCTGGGCGGACACCGAGATACTCGGCGATGAATCCAGTCGTCTCGGAGATGACGGCGTCCGACTCGGTCTGATGCGCTGCGAACAGTGTCGGCTCCGTTTGGATCAGACGATAACGAGCCATGTTCGACGCCCATTCGTCCTCCGCGGCGATCGCGAACATGTCCGACACCATGCGCCGAAGGAGGTCGAAGCGACTGAGACCCGGCTCGATCCCGGAGAACATCGCAGTCCGGCGCTCGTCGTCGAGGTCGTCTTTCAGGACCACCTGTTCTTTGCTCTGGAAGTACCGGAAGAAGGTCGTGTGCGAGACGTCCGCGGCGTCGGCGATCTGGGCCACCGTGGTCGCGGTGTATCCCTGCCGCTCGAACAGGTCCATCGCGGCGGTGCGGATCGCGTTCCGGGTGCGCGCTTTGTTGCGTTCCCGCAGACCGGGCCGCGGCCCCGGGGGAGTCCCCGGGGCCGCGGTCTGGGTGGAGCTCTCGGTCGACATGGCTACTTCGCCTCGAGCGCCTCTGCGTCGGCCACCAGCGTCTCGGTGGTCTCGTCGATGCCACGATCGCGCACCTTGCTGCCTTCGATGTCGAAGTCGACGACAAGCTTGTCGAGCCACTTCGGCAGACCCCATGCACGGTCGCCGAGGAGGGAGATCACGGCCGGGACGACGATCATGCGGATGATGAAGGCGTCGAAGAACACTGCGATCGCGAGGGCGAAGCCCATCATCTTCGCGGTGGTGTCCGGTGCCAGCATGAACGCGGCGAACACGCTGATCATGATGATCGCGGCCGAGGTGACGACGCGGGAACCGTGACGGTAACCGGCGACGATGGCCTCCTTCGCGGACATCCCGTGCATGTACTCCTCACGCATGCGGGTCACCAGGAACACCTGGTAATCCATCGCGAGACCGAAGACCACACCGATCAGGAAGATCGGCAGGAACGCGATGATCGGCTTGGTGTGATCGATCATGCCGAGAGCGCCGTCGGTGAAGATCCACGTGGTGATGCCGAAGGTGGCGAGCACCGAGAAGAGGAAGCCGACGGTGCCGATCAACGGCACCCACAGGGAACGGAACACGCCGATCATGATCAGGAACGCGAGTCCGACCACCACCACGAGGTACGGGATGAGGGCCTTGTCGAGCTTGGCCGACAGATCGGACATGATGGCCGTCTGACCGCCGACGTGGATCGACGCGCCCTGCTTCTCGATGTCTCCGGCGATGCCGCGGATGTCCTCCACCAGGTCGTGGGTCTCCGGGGCCGACGGTGCGGTCTTCGGAACGATCTGGATGATCGCCGAGTTCGCGCCGACATTCGGGTTCTTCGGATCGGTGGTGCCGTTGCCCATCCACATCAGGGCGTCGGGCGATGCGACGCCGGGCAGTTTCGCGATCTGGGTGACGGCGGCGTTCGCTGCGGCGTCGATGGTGCCGTTGTCGGTGTGCATGACAGCAACGAGCGGTCCGGCGACGCCTTCACCGAAGCCCTTGGCGACGAGTTCCTGAGCGGCCACCTCGTCGTCGGTGGTGGTGTCCATGCCGATCTGCATGCCCTTGATTGGCAGGGCGGCGGCGATCAGGATCGCGAGGCCGGCGACGATGAACACGACGGGACGCTTGACGACCATCGAACCGAACTTGACGCCGAACGTCTCGGTCGACTCGTCGGCGTCGCCGTGACGCAGCCACGGGATGCGCGGACTGAAGGCGAAGCGACCGAAGGCTCCGAGCAGGGCCGGGATGAACGTCAGGGCGGCCAGAACGGCGACGATGATCGCGAGGGCGGCGCCGAGACCCATCTGGGTGATGAACGGCAGGCCGATCACCATGAGCGCAGCGACCGCGATGACGACCGTCAGTCCGGCGAAGACGACCGCGGTGCCGGCCGTGCCGACCGCTCTGCCTGCCGCGTCTTCACGAGAGCCGCCGCGATTGATCTCCGATCGGTAGCGGGACACGATGAACAGCGCGTAGTCGATGGAGACTGCGATGCCGAGCATCGTGATGATGCCGGTCGCGGACTGATTCACCGAGATCCACTCGGCCGACAGGGTCACCAGCATCATCGTGAGGCCGACTCCGACGATGCCGGTGACGAGCGGAATGAACGCGGCGATCAGCGCGCCGAATGCGACGATCATGATGACGAAGGCGATGGCGAAGCCGATCATCTCGGCCGCCCCACCCCGTTCCTTTGCGCTCATGACGCCGCCGGTGGCCTCGACCTGCAGGCCGTTCACCCGGTGTTTCTCGAGGACGTCGAGGAGTTCTGTCTTCGATTCGAGTTTGACGTCCATCAGGTCGATGGCCTGCGGGACGGTGATTAGGCCGACGCGGCCCTCGTCACCGAGAACCGCCGACGCCATCTGCGGGGCCGCGGCCGCGGCGGTCACCGGGTTGACGATGGCGTCCTTGGTGGCCTTGGGGAGTCCCTGCAGGCCGGTGACGAGCTTGTCGATCTCGGCGGTGTGGGCGGCGAGGCCGTCCTCGGCGCCGATCACGACCGTCGTCGACGCCTGGGACTGCGCCTTGTTGGCAGCGGGGAAGTACTCCTCCAACTGCGTCATGGCGGTGCCGCCGTCGGTGCCGGGCAATTCGAAGTCCTTGGAGAACTTCGGCTGCATGGCGTTGACCAGCGATCCGGTGATCACGAGCGCGGCGATCCACGCGACGATCACCCACCACTTGTGCCGGAAGGAGAACCGCCCGAGGCGGAAGAGAATCGATGACATGCTAACGATTGTTAGTCAGTAACAGTTTCGCCGCAACCTCAGGCGGACGTGACGTCCGTCGCCTTGCCGCCCGGGACCACCAAGGCCGCGGCGACCGCGGTGGTCAACGGCACCGACAGGGCGAGGGCGATGCCGCCGACGAATGCGCGTGCGAGTTCGATGGCGACCTCCTCCGAGCTCAGCAGCGACGACACCGGTTGTCCCGCCACGGAGAACAGCAGGAGCAGGGGGAGTGCGCTGCCCGCGTAGGCGAACACCAGCGTGTACACGGTGCTCGCGATGTGGTCGCGGCCGACGCGCATCGCTGCACGGAATGCGCCCAGCCGCGTCTGATTCGGCATCGCCGCCAACTCGAAGGTGGCCGATGCCTGGGTGATCGTCACGTCGTTCAGCACACCCAGGGTGCCGATCACAAAGCCCGCGAGCAGAAGGCCCTGGAGGGAGATCGTGCCCTGGTACATCTGCAGACTCGTCGTCGACGACGCCGACAGTCCGGTGAGCGACAGGGTCGAGATCGCGGCATTGCTCAGCAGGCCCGCGACCACCAGCGACAACAGAGTTCCGACAAGTGCCGCACTGGTCCGCAGGTTGACGCCGTGAGCGAGATAGAGGACGGCGAACAGGATGGCCGCGGCGGACACGATCGCGACGATCACCACGTCGTTGCCGTCCAAGATCGACGGCAGGGTGAAGAAGCCGAGAACCGCGAAGGCGATGGCCAAGCCGAGGATGGCGCGCAGGCCGCGCCAGGTGGCCACCACCACGACTGCGAGGACGAAGGCGATCGCCCAGAAGATCAGCGGGGTGCCGCGAGCGAAGTCGTAGAACGCGTAGCGCAGCGAAGCCGTCGACGACTCGGCGCTCTGGTCGGGCATTGCGCTGACCTTGATCGAGTCGTCGACGACGAGGCGGGGCTGACCGGGCTGCGGGTCGTCGGGCGCGCCGACGGACATGTCCGCGGAGTCGGGGCCGGTGCCGGACTGGGCCTTGTTCGTCGGGATCGACAAGACCGTGTACCGGCCTTCGTCTGGACCCGATTTCAATGCCAGCACGGTCGCGATGCACGGACCTCCCGTGGTCGGGATCTGCGGGAAGTCGGCCGTCGGGACACCGGCGTCGATCATCGAGCAGTCGGTGCGGGTTGTCGCGACGACGGTGGCCTCGTACACCTGGAGTGCTCCGCCGTCCGACGATTTGTACTGCATCGGTATCGGATGAGCGGCGTTCGACGGCCACGTCAAGAACACTCCGACGGCCACGAACACGGCCGCTGCGGCGAGGACCACGATGACGGCGGGTTTGGCGAACCGTGTGAGGGTGCCGGGGATGTCTCCGCCGTGCGAATGATGGTGATGATGACCGTGGTCGACGGGCGCATGAGGAGGGTGTGAGACCTCCGGCTGCGGATCTGGGTCCGGTAGTCGGTGGCTCACGCCCTCCAAGTCTGCCCGAAAGCGGTCTGCGCCGCTCTCTCAGGCTGGTGACCTGTGGTTACAAGCCCATGTTCTTGGCGATGATCGAGCGCATGACCTCGCTCGTTCCGCCGTAGATGCGGTTGACGCGGTTGTCCGCGTACAGGCGCGCGATCGGGTACTCGTTCATGTAGCCGTAGCCGCCGTGCAGCTGGAGGCAACGATCGATGATGTCGGCGGCGGCCTCGGTGCAGAACAGCTTGGCCGACGCGGCGTCCGCTGCAGACAGTTCCTTGCGGTCGTACGCCTCGAGAGCGCGGTCGACGACAGCCTCCATCGCGTCCGCCTGCGCCTGGCATGCGGCGAGCTCGAACTTGGTGTTCTGGAACGCCGCGACCGGCTTGCCGAACACGTTGCGCTCGAGTGTGTAGTCCTTCGCGAAACGGATCGCCGCCACTGCCTGCGCGTACGCGCCGACGGCGATCGAGAGGCGCTCGCGGGGGAGGTGCTGTCCCAGGTAGTAGAAGCCCTGGTTCTCCTCGCCGAGGAGGTCCTCGACCGGAACCAGCACGTCTGTGAAGGCGAGTTCGGCGGTGTCCGAGGTGCGCAGGCCCAGCTTGTCGAGCTTGCGGCCGATCTCGAAGCCCTTGGTCTTGGTGTCGACCACGAGCAGGGTGATGCCGAAGCGGCGGTCCGACTCGCTCGGCGCCGAGGTGCGGGCACACACGATCACGCGATCGGCGTTGACGCCGCCGGTGATGAAGGTCTTCGCGCCGTTGAGGACGTAGTGGGTGCCGTCGTCGGTGAGCTTGGCGGTGGTGCGCATGCCTGCGAGGTCCGAACCGGTGCCCGGCTCGGTCATGGCGATGGCGAACATCGTCTCACCGGACGCCATGCCGGGGAGCCAACGCTGCTTCTGCTCCTCGTTCGCGTGCTTGAGCAGGTAGGGGAGGCACAGCGGGATGTGCGCTGCACTGCCGCCGAGGCTGACGCCCGCGCGCGCCATCTCCTCGGTGACGACGGCCTCGAACTTGTACGAGTCGATGCCTGCGCCGCCGTACTCCTCCGGGACCTCGATGCCGAAGAGGCCGAGCTCGCCCACCTTGAGGTAGAAGTCGCGCGGGACGATGCCGTTCTCGAGCCACTCGTCGTACACGGGCACGATCTGGGTCTCGATGAAAGCGCGAACGGTCTCGCGGAACGCTTCGTGGTCTTCGTTGTAGATCTCGCGGCGCATCGCCGCCTCCTTCATTGTGTCGACTGGAACTGATGTCGGGTCAGGCTGCGCCCACCATGCGCAGGGAGAGGTCGGCGAAGTAGTCGCCGACCGCTTGCGGGCTCCAGGATCGACCGTCGCGGAACCACCGCGACACGTCGACGGCCAGGGAGGCGACCGCGGTGGTGGTCATGGGAATGTCGCCGATCGTGAACGCGCCTTCGGCGACGCCTGCGTCGAGGACCGCTGTGATGGCGACGTCGATGCCGACGCGCATCTCGACGATCTCGGCGAGATGGTCGGGTTCGAGACGGGTGAACTCGTAGTTCACGACGCGTGAGCTCGCGTGGTTCTGAGCGTGGTAGACGATGAAATCCCGGACCAGGGTCCGCAGTCGTGTCGTCGCATCGGCGTCGAGAGCGGCCGCGGCCTGCACGATCTCGAGGAGTTCGCGGTGGCCCTTTCGGCTGATCTCGTAGAGCAGTTCCTCCTTGGAGGAGTAGTGCACGTACACCGCGGCCGGACTCATGCCCGCGGCCGCCGCGATGTGTCGGGTGCTCGTGCCGTGGAAGCCGTGGTCGGCGAACGATGCCATCGCGCCGTCGAGGAGGCGCTGACGCGTCAGGTCAGATTTGGATGACATATCCGCTCCCTTCTGGCACAGTGGAAATAAGCGATCGCTTATTTCTAGAAGATGATACCTCAGAAGGGATGAAAGACATGACTGCAGACCGCGGTGAGCGACGGATCGTCGTCACCGGAGCGGCATCGGAGATCGGCCGAGACATTGCGACGCGGGATGGCCGCAGACGGGCACCGCGTGCTCATCAACGACCTCGATCCGGTGGCGCTCCACGAACTCGCGCACCAGATCGGGGCCATCGCGGCGCCGGGCGACGCCGACCTCGTCGACATCGCAGTGGAGTGGCTCGGTGGGGTCGACGTGTGGATCGGGACCTCCGGATCCGCCGCAGGTCAGGGACTTGAAACGTCCGACGACGCGTGGAGCGACATGTGGGCGGACGCCGTGATGGCGCACGTTCGTGCGGCTCGTGACCTGGCGCCTCGATGGGCGGCCGACGGCAGCGACGGGCTTCTTGTCGTGGTCCCGCCCGCGGGCGACCTGCCGGCCGAGGTCGCCGCCGGGGCCGTGGGCGCCTTCACCCGCTGGCTCGACGACGCGCACCGCGACTCGGGTGTGAGCGCGCACACGATTCGGCCGATTGGCGGACGGTCGGTCGCCGACGACGTGGCAGCACTCGTCGCGCCCTAAGCGGACTCGAAGCGGGCCGGATCTTACGAAGCGGCCTTCGCCGCGGCGATGAAAGCGCGGACCTTGGCGTGGTCTTTGACGCCGGGCGAGGCCTCGACGCCGCTCGAGGTGTCGACTCCCCACGGGTGAGACCGCTTGATCGCGGCGGCGACGTTGTCGCCGGTCAACCCGCCGGCGAGGAGCCAGGTTCCGGACACTGCGCGGTCGGTGAGAACAGTCAGGTCCCAGGTCTCGCCCGAGCCCGGCTTCGGTGCGTCCAGCAGCAGAGCATCCTCGCCGTACGCCCCGACCTCCAACGGCGGGTCGTCGGCGAGCGACGTCGCCCGCCAGAGGCGAGGAAAGATCGCGGCGGCGGCGTCGAAGTCGGCCCGGGTGTAGGCGCCGTGCAACTGCAGGACGGTGAACCCGAGGTCGGAGGCGATGCGTGCGGCGTCGGCCGCGGGCATGTCGTTGACCACGAGCACCGTGTCCAGCAGACTGCCCGCTCGATCGACGATCGAGCGGGCAGTCTCTGCGTCCACGGCACGTGAACTCGTCCGGTTCATCACCACTCCGACAGCGTCGGCGCCGGCCTCGACGGCGACGTCGACGGTGTCGGGATCGGTGAGTCCGCAGACCTTCACGTACATGAGGTCAACGGTAGTGGATCAGAGGAGTTCGACAACCGCCGACTTGTCGTTCATCACCACGACGGGCGTCACCGTCGGGTAACCGGCGGCTTCGATCTTCGCGAGATCGACATTGAGCAGCGCCTGGCCCTCGGTGACGGTGTCGCCCGCCTTGACGAGCGGCTCGAAGCCGTCGCCCTTCATCTTCACGGTGTCCAGGCCGACGTGGATGAGGACTTCGGTGCCGTCGGTCAGCTTGAGGCCGATGGCGTGTCCGGTCGGGAAGACCGTGACGACGGTGGCGTCCGCGGGGGCTGTGACCTCTCCCGACGTCGGGACGATCGCCGCGCCCGGGCCCATCATTCCCGATGAGAACGTCTTGTCGGGGACCTCCGACAGTGCGATCGCGTAGCCCTGCAGCGGACGCTTCAGGGTGACGGTCGCGGTCTTCTCGAGGGTGGCGACCGGGCCGGAGTCGACAGTCGCGTCCGGAACGGCGTCAGGGACGTCCGCGGCGTCCGGAGCGTCGATCTGACCGGCCATGATCTTCTCCATCGCGTCCTTCACGAACTGGACGTTGAGACCGTAGATCACTTGGACGGAGTTGCCGCCGGGCTTGATGGTTCCGGCCGCGCCGGCGCGCTTGAGCGCTGGTTCGTCGATGACCGAGGTGTCGGCGATCTCCATCCGGAGGCGGGTCGCGCAGTTGTCGAGCTCGGTGATGTTGGCCTTGCCGCCGAGCGCGTCGATGAACTTGGCCGCAGTGCCGACGAATCCTGCGGACGAGTCGCCGTCCTCGCCCTCCACCTCGTCGTCGTCTTCACGACCGGGGGTCTTGAGCTGGAACTTCAGGATCACCCAGCGGAAGACGAAGAAGTAGATCAGGAACCAGATCGGGCCCATGATCAGGATGATCCACGGGTTCTCGGCCATGGGGTTGGTCCAGTTGAGCACCAGGTCGACGAAGCCGCCCGAGAAGCCGAAGCCCATGCGGACCGGCAACAGCTGGCTGATCGCCATCGAGATGCCCATGAACACCGCGTGGATCAGGAACAGGAACGGTGCGAGGAACATGAATGCGAACTCGAGCGGTTCGGTCACGCCGACGAAGAACGACGCCACCGCACCCGACAGCAGGATGCCGTAGGCGATCTTCTTGCGCTTGGTCTTCGCCGTCACGTACATGGCGAGTGCGGCGCCGGGCAGACCGAACATCATGATCGGGAAGAAGCCGGTCATGTACTGGCCGGTGACGCCGAAGACGCCCTCGCCCTTGTCGCCCGCCGCGAAGTTCGACAGATCGTTGATGCCCGCGACGTCGAACCAGAACACCGAGTTCAGGGCGTGGTGCAGGCCGAACGGGATGAGCAGTCGGTTGAAGAAGCCGTAGACGCCCGAGCCGAACGCGCCGAGTCCAACGATCCACTCGCCGAAGTTGACCAGGCCGGTGTACACGAACGGCCAGACGAACAGCAGGATCAGTCCGACGATCAGGGAGACGCCAGCGGTGACGATCGCGACCGAGCGGCGGCCCGAGAAGAACGACAATGCGTCGGGGAGTTTGGTGTCCTTGAAGCGGTTGTAGCAGAGCGCGCCGATCACGCCGCACAGGATGCCGATGAAGGCGTTCTGGAACGACCCGGGCGCAAACGCCGCGTTGACGTCGGGCGACTGCAGGACCAGCTTCCCGCCGACTTCGGCCACCTGCTGGCCTGCGCCGAGCTTCGAATCGGGGTTGAGTTCGGAGTCCGCGAATCCCGTGTTCAACAGGGTCATCACCGAGGTCGGGGCGAGCAGGCTGGTGATGATCAGCCATGACACCAGGCCGGCGAGCGCGGACGTGCCGTCCGACTTCTTCGCCATGCCGATGGACACACCGACGGCGAACAGAATCGGCATGTTGGCGATGATCGCCAACCCGGCCGTCTGCAGGAACGATGTGACGACGTTCGCCTGCCCGTCGTTCGCGCCGATTATCCAGTTGGATATACCGACGAGGATCGCGGCAACCGGCAGTACTGCAACTGGCAGCATGATTGATTTGCCGAGGTTCTGTAGGAATTTCATCATGCGGATCTCGCCCGTTCCTCACCTGTGACGTAGTGAACACTTGGTGTGTGTCCGGCTAGACAATACAGCGGGCGGGGCGTTCGATACCGGCGTTCTGCGGGGAGTATCTGGGCGGCTGATATGTTAGGGCAGGCTACCCAAGATTCTTGTACGGCTCCATTTGTGAAAGGCCCCCGATCATGCGCAAGACCCGACTCTTGGCGCTGCTCACCGCAGCTGCGCTCGCGGTGACTGTCACCGCTTGTTCCTCGTCGTCCGACGACACGACCGCCGGACCGTCCGGTGAAGGCTTCCCGATCACCGTCTCCCACGCTCTCGGCTCGACGACCATCGAGTCGGCAGACCGCATCGCGACCGTCGGCTGGTCGAACCAGGAGGTTCCCCTGGCGCTCGGCGTGGTTCCGGTCGGCATGGCGAAGGCCACCTGGGGAGACGACAACAACAACGGCGTTCTGCCGTGGGTCGAAGACAAGCTCAAAGAACTCGGTGCTGAGACTCCGACGATGTACGACGAGACAGATGGCCCCGACTTCGAGGCTGTCGCAGCGACCGAACCGGACGTGATCCTCGCCGCGTACTCCGGAATCACCAAAGACCAGTACGACAAGCTCAGCAAGATCGCACCGGTCGTCGCCTACCCGAAGATCCCGTGGGGCACCACGTGGGAGGAGACAATCGCGCTCAACTCGAAGGCGATGGGTCGTGAGGGCGACGGCCAGAAGCTGATCGCGGACCTCACCGCACAGGTGAACGCTGCCGTCTCTGCGCATCCCCAGCTGAAGACGACCAAGACCATGTTCGCGTACCTGGAGCCGACTGACCTGAGCAAGATCGGCTACTACACGCTGAACGATCCGCGCGCCGAGTTCCTCAAGACTGCGGGCCTGCCCGTTCCGTCGGTTGTCGAGCGTTCGTCGTCGGAGACCGACAAGTTCTACGTCGACGTCAGCGCTGAGCAGGCCGACCAGTTCAACGACGTCGGTCTGATCATCACCTACGGTGACGACAGCACCCTCGCTCGGCTGCAGGCCGACCCGCTGCTCGGCAAGATCCCGGCGATCAAGGCCGGTCATGTCGCAATCCTGCAGGACTCCACCCCGTTGGCCGCAGCGTCGAACCCCTCGCCGCTGTCGATTCCGTGGGGCGCCGCGAAGTACTTCGATCTGATGGCGGCGTCACTCAAGTGACACGCACCCGGGTGACCGGGCGGATCGCGTTCCTGCTCATAGCGCTCGCCGTCCTGGCGGTCCTGTTCTGCGTGTCGATCGCGTTCGGCAACCGAGAGGTGTCGCTCGACGAGATCGGCAATGCGCTGTTCGGGTCCGCCGACTCGTTCGGCGAGGCGGCGATCGTCAAGCGAGTGCCGCGGACTGTGCTGGCGATCCTGGTCGGCGCGGCGCTCGCGCTGTCGGGCGCCGGCATGCAAGCGGTGACTCGTAACCCGGTCGCCGACCCGGCGATCCTCGGGATCTCCGGTGGCGCGTCGCTCGCAGTGGTGGTCGGGTTGGTCTTCTTCGGACTCACCGACCCGTACTCGTTCATCGGAGCCGCGATCATCGGTGCAGCCCTGACCGCGCTGTTCGTGTACGCGGTCGGTTCGATGGGTCGCGGCGGTCCGACGCCGTTGAAGCTCGCACTGTCCGGTGCGGCGACGGCCGCTGCGATCACCTGCTTGATCAGCGCCGTGCTGCTCCCGCGTGTGGACGTGATGTCGAAGTTCCAGCGCTGGCAGGTCGGCGGTGTCGGCGGTGCCGAGTGGGACCGCATAGCTGCCCTCGCCCCGGTGCTGGGTGTCGGAGTGCTCATCACGTTCGCGTGTGCGCGAGGCATGAACTCGCTCGCCCTCGGTGACGATGTGGCGACCGGGCTCGGTGAGAACGTTGCTCGCACTCGACTGCTCACGGGCGTCGCCGCCGTTGTCCTTGCGGGCGCGGCGACCGCGATCGCGGGGCCGATCGGCTTCGTGGGTCTGCTGGTGCCGCACGCGTGCCGTGCGATCATCGGCACCGATCATCGGTGGCTGCTGCCGTTCACCGCTCTCGTCGGCGCATCGCTTCTCGTCCTGTCCGACGTGGTGGGACGCGTGATCGCACGGCCAGAAGAAGTCGACGTCGGCGTCGTCACGGCGATCATCGGCGCGCCGTTCTTCATCTGGATCGTCCGTCGACAGAAGGTGCGTGAACTATGACGACGACGATCCAGTCCGTTCTCGCCGGACGTCGGTCGCGCGGGCGCCGTCGGATCACGATCCTGGCAGTGCTCGCAGCCCTGTGCGTCGTTCTCTTCTTCGTGTCGCTCATGGTGGGCTTGAAGTTCTATCCCTTGGACACGGTGATCCGCGTGATGTTCGGGGAAAATGTGCGCGGCGCGACGTTCACCGTCGGCGAGCTCCGGCTGCCGCGCGCGTGCCTCGCTGCCTTGTCTGGTTTCGCGTTCGGTTTCGCCGGCGTGACGTTCCAGACTCTGCTCCGCAATCCACTCGCCTCACCGGACATCATCGGCATTTCGTGGGGCGCGTCGGCGGCGGCAGTCGTCGGCATCGTCGTCTTCGGTCTCACCGGTACCTCGGTGTCCATGGTGGCGTTAATCGGAGCGGTCGCAGCCGCGGCGGCGGTCTACGGACTGTCGATGAACGGCGGTTTCGCAGCCACGCGACTCATCCTGATCGGCATCGGCCTCGCTTCGATGCTCACCAGCATCGTGTCGTACACCTTGGCGCGCGCGTCCGAGTGGGACATCGCGGTGGCGTTGCGCTGGCTCACCGGCAGCCTCGGTGAGCCGTCATGGGACCGAGTCGTTCCGCTCGCCGTCATCGTCGCCGTCGTCACGCCGCTGATGCTCTACCGGTCGCGAGACATGAACTCCCTCGCGCTCGGCGACGACACCTCGGCGGGGCTCGGCGTTCACGTCGAACGCACCCGGCTCCTGTACATCCTCGGTGCGGTGATCCTGCTCGCGTTCGCCACGGCCGGAGCCGGACCGATCTCGTTCGTCGCATTCATGTCGGGGCCGATCGCCGGGCGATTGATGACTCGCGCCGGCGGATCGATGCTCGTCCCGTCCGGGCTCGTCGGTGCGATCCTCGTGATGTCCGCCGACCTCATCGGTCAGTTCGCGCTGCCGCACCGTTACCCGGTCGGCGTCGTGACGGGTGTGCTCGGCGCCCCGTTCCTGATCTATCTGCTCATCCGTGTCAACCGGTCGGGAGGAACTCTGTGACCGCTCACCACTCATTGCACGCCGAGAAGATCCGGCTGTCGTACGGCGATCGGGTGATCGTCGACGCCTTGGACCTCGAAGTGCCGCCCGGCCTGATCACGTCGATCGTCGGGGCCAACGGTTGCGGGAAGTCGACGCTGCTGCGGGCACTCGCACGACTGCTCGGCCCGACGTCGGGCCAGGTGATTCTGGACGGCAAGGACATCTCGTCGCAGCGCTCGCGCGACGTCGCTCGGGTGCTCGGTCTGCTGCCGCAGAGTCCCGTCGCGCCCGAGGGCATCACGGTCGCCGACCTGGTCGGACGTGGCAGGCACCCGCACCAGCGGGCACTCGCCCGGTGGACGGCTCACGACTACGAGGCGGTCGCCGACGCCCTCGACGCGACGGGAATCGCCGACCTCGCCGACCGGTCGGTCGACGAACTGTCCGGTGGACAGCGCCAGCGCGTGTGGATCGCGATGGCGCTCGCACAGGAGACCGACATCCTGTTGCTCGACGAGCCCACGACATTCCTCGACGTCGCCCACCAGGTGGAGGTCCTCGACCTCCTCACCGACCTGCGCGAGGCGCGTGGCACCACGATCGTGATGGTGCTGCACGACCTGAACCTCGCGGCTCGTTACTCGGATCGGCTGATCGCAATGCAGTCCGGCCGGATCCACTCCAATGGAACACCCGAAGACGTCGTCACGTCCGAACTGGTCAGCGACGTCTTCGGGCTCAAGAGTCAGATCCTCACCGACCCCGTCTCGGGGAAACCCGCCGTCATGCCGATCGGAAGGCACCATGTCCGCTGACACCACCAGCCCGTTCGTTCTAGCTCGCGCCGACGTCGACGTCGTCGAACCGGTATCGCCGAACTTCGTACGCATCACCTTCACGGGGGCGGACGTCGATCAGATGGCGACCCCGGGCAACACGTTCGACCAGCGGATGAAGATCATCTTCCCGCCCGCGTCCGGAGTCCTGCCCGACTTGGCAGGCGGCGACGACTGGTATCAGCAGTGGCTCGACGTCCCCGAAGACCAGCGCGGTTCGATGCGCACGTACTCGATCCGCGACGTGGTGGTCGACGACAACGGAACTACGAAGCTCGTCGTAGATTTCGTCCTGCACCTCGAGCCCGGCCTGACCGGTCCGGCGGCGACGTGGGCGTCCCGTGCGCAGCGCGGCGACACGGTGCTCCTGATGGGTCCGCGCCGCGGACGCACCGACGGCGGCGGAATCGAGTACGCCCCGGGTGGCGCCGAATCGGTTCTCCTCGCGGGTGATGAGACAGCCGCACCCGCGATCGCCAGGATCCTCGAAGACGCACCGTCCGACCTGCGTGGCGACGCGTTCATCGAAGTGCCCACCGAAGCCGACATCCTGCCCTTCGCCGCACCCTCAGGTGTGGCCGTTCATTGGCTGCCGCGCGATGGCGCGGTCCACGGGGAACGTCTGCGTCCCGCCGTCCTCGAACACCTCGACGCGAGCACCGCCGGTTCGACCGCGGATTCGGTCGACGCTCCCGACGAGGAGTCGCTGGTCTGGGAGACGCCGGACTTCTCCGGACTGGGCGAGGAGATCGCTGACGTCGCAGAACCGTCCGATCGCTACTTCTGGATCGCGGGGGAGAGCAAGGTCGTCACCGGAATCCGTCGGCACCTCGTGAAAGAACTCGGTGTCCACCGTTCCCAGGTCGCCTTCATGGGCTACTGGCGCCACGGCGTCGCGATGAAGGGCTGACCCCCGGGGACGCCTTTGTTCCCCGCGCGCGCACCTC
Organism: Gordonia malaquae NBRC 108250; assembly: GCF_000344135.1. Lineage (GTDB taxonomy): Bacteria > Actinomycetota > Actinomycetes > Mycobacteriales > Mycobacteriaceae > Gordonia > Gordonia malaquae. Next base: position 56,210 of record NZ_BAOP01000032.1, read on the forward strand.
CGTTCCCCGAGCGCAGTCGAGGCGGGTCACCTGAGCGCGTCGAGGTCGACCGTCACCGCGAACGGGACGTCGGACGTGTGGACGCCAGTGACCCACTCGCCGACGTAGCTGCCGTCGACCAGGGTGAGCGCCTCCAGGCGAGGTGTCCCCTCGAGGTCGACGATCCAGTAGTTCGCGATCCCGGCCTTCGCGTATTCATGCCGTTTGGCGACCAGGTCTGTGGTCCGGCTGCCGGGGGAGAGGACCTCGACGACGAGGACGACATCGGCTGCGCGAAGCTCCGCATCGCCCTCGACGGCGACGACGATGTCCGGTGCCCGCACGGTCGCCCGGTGCCGGACGTCGATGGTGACATCGACCTCCCCGAGGACTTCGAGGCCGGGCGGACAGGATTGGACGAGTCGACTGAAGATCCGTCCTGCCGCGCGCTGATGGGCCCTCCGCGGTTTCGGTGACACGATCAGGACCCCCTCGACGAGCTCTGACCGCACCGACGTGTCCTCCCCCAAGGCACGCCACTGCTCCAGGGACATCCGTTCGAGGTGTCGTGAAGCCAGGGTCATGAGGCCGATTCTAGGCTCGGCTGTCGGCCCGGGCCAGCGCGTCGTCCACAGGGTCAGGCGAGGGCGTCGAGGTCTATCGTCACCGGGAACGGGGCGTCGGAGGTGTGGGTTCCGCTGACCCAGTCTCCGACGTAGCTGCCGTCGACCAGGGTGAGTGCTTCCAGGCGAGGTGTTCCCTCGAGGTCGATGATCCAGTAGTTCGCGATCCCGGCCTCCGCGTACTCGAATCGCTTGAGGACGAGGTCGACGCGTCGAGTACCGGGGGATAGGATCTCGACGACGAGAACCACGTCACGCGCGACGAGAGGCCCGGTCGCCCGCCGTGTGAGGACAAGGTCCGGTCGACGGGCGGTGGACGGAAACGCGTAGTCCAGGACGACGTCCACTTCGGGTATTAGGTCGCATTCGGCTGGAAGGACCGCATGCAGGTCGACACCGAGACGCATGATCGCGCGTTGATGTCTCGCCGTTGGACTCGGCGACACGATCAGGACCCCCTCCTGAAGTTCTGACCGCACGGACGTGTCCTCCCCCAAGGCACGCCACTGCTCCAGGGACATCAACTCGTTGTGTCGCGAAGTGTC
>NZ_BAOP01000031.1 GCF_000344135.1 Gordonia malaquae NBRC 108250
CGTGAGCACTCTCGAACTCGACGTCGTGCTGACGAAGGACACCGTTCCGCTCGTATGGCACGACCCGTCGATCCAGGCCGACAAGTGCGTCGACACAGTTCCCGCGTGGCCGGGCGACAAGCAGTTCCCCTACGTGGGCAAGGACGTCCACGACCTGACCTACCGCCAGGTGCAGACGCTTGTCTGCGACAAGAAGCTGGTCGGCTTCCCCTCCGCCAAGCGAGTGATCGGCAACCGGATCGCGACGCTGCCGCAGGTCTTCGACCTCGCCTCCCGGTACCGCGGGAACAAGGTCCGGTTCAACATCGAGACCAAGATCGAAGCGGAGGAGCGGTCACGCAGCGCGAAGCCCGCCGTCTTCGTGTCGACGATTCTGCGCGAGGTCCGTCGCGCACACCTCGTCCGTCGAGTCGAGATCCAGAGCTTCGACTGGCGGAGCCTGCCGCTGGTCCGCGCGCAGGAGCCCTCGATCCCGCTGGTCGCCCTGTACGACGAGACGACATGGAAGCCCGGATCGCAGTGGCTCGGCTCGGTGCCGTACGGCCCGGATGTTGTCGCCGCCGCCGCTGCCGCCGGGTACGACGTCCTGTCCCCCGCGTTCAAGCTGGTCGACCCGGGCCTGGTCGCCAGGGCGCACGCCGCAGGTCTCAGAGTGATCCCCTGGACGGTCAATGAGGTCTCCGACATCCGCAAGCAACTCTCCTACGGCGTCGACGGCATCATCACCGACTACCCGACGCGCTTGCGCGGAGTCCTCGGGGACGAGGGATACCGACTGCCGAAGCCGGCCGTGCGGCGCTGACCTCGGCGCCCTCTCAAGGGCAGCCAGAGACGACGCGGTCGAGGACGAGCGAGCGGCGGGCGGGTTCGGCGTCCCCGATCACCGCGTCCCCGATCACTGCGGCCTCGGCCAGGGAGTCGAGAGCGGCGTCGAACCTCGATGCGTCGTCGGCGTGCAACGTGAACAGGGTCTGGCCCGCCCGCACTCGCTCTCCGATGCCCACGTGCCACTGAACACCCGCCGCGTACGACACCGCCTCCCCCGGACGCGAGCGACCCGCGCCGAGACGCCACGCCGCGTGGCCGACTGCGAGAGCGTCCAACGAGACGAGCACGCCGTCCGAGCCTGCACGGACCTCGTGGACGTGCCTCGGATCAGGCAGAGGCGCGTCGGGATCGCCTCCCTGTGCGGCGATCATCATCCGCCACTTGTCCATCGCGCGCCCGTTCTGCAGGTTCTCCGCCGGGTCCACGTCCCCCAGTCCACCCGCGTCGAGCATCTCCCTCGCGAGGGCGAGAGTCAGTTCCACGACGTCCGACGGTCCGCCTCCGGCCAGCACCTCGACCGACTCCGCCACTTCCACGGCGTTGCCCGCCGAGCGACCGAGCGGCGTCGACATGTCGGTGAGCAGAGCCCGGGTGTCGACCCCGGCGTCGGCTCCCAACGAGACCATCGCCCGAGCCAACTCCCGCGCGTCGTCGACGGACGGCAGAAATGCACCCGACCCCGACTTCACGTCCAGCACCAGGGCCCGCGTGCCTTCGGCGATCTTCTTGCTCATGATGCTGCTCGCGATCAGTGGAATGGACGCGACTGTCCCGGTGACGTCGCGCAGCGCGTACAGCTTTCGGTCGGCTGGAGCGAGGTCGGCGGTCGCCGCGCAGATCACGGCACCCACGTCGCGAAGTTGCGCCGTCATCTCGTCGACGCTCAACTCCGCCCGCCACCCGCGGATCGATTCGAGTTTGTCGAGCGTCCCACCGGTGTGGCCGAGTCCGCGGCCCGACAGTTGCGGAACCACGAGCCCGTACGACGCGACGAGTGGTGTCAGCGGCAGCGTGATCTTGTCTCCGACGCCGCCCGTCGAATGTTTGTCGACTGTCGGGAGGTCGCCGAGGTCGAGGCGGACGCCGGAGTCGATCATCGCGGCCGTCCAGTCCGCGGTCTCCCGTCGTCCCATGCCGTTGAGCACGATCGCCATCAGCAACGACGACATCTGCTCGGGTGCGACGTCACCCGCGGTGAAGGCCTCGATGATCTCCGCGATCTGGGCCGTCGAGAGCTCCCGGCCGTCACGCTTGACCTCGATGACGCCGATCGGGTCCATCACCGGCCCCGAACCGCGTCGAGGTGCGTCGGTCCGAACGCGTCCGGCAACAGCTCGCCGAGAGTCCGTGGACCCTCTGTTCCGTCGACGAGGAGCGACGGACCCCCGAACTCGAGGAGCACCTGTCTGCATCGCCCGCACGGCGTCAGCGGGGACCCGTGCGCGTCGACGACGGCGACAGCCGACAAAGCGCTTCCGGCGGGCCCGAGAACCCCCTGCGAAACACCGACTGAGACCAATGCCACCTCTGCGCAGACGCCGAGGCCGTATGAGACATTTTCCACATTGACTGAACTGATGATCTCGCCATCGAGAGTGATACCGGCCGCCCCGACCGGAAAGTGCGAGTAGGGAGCATAAGCCCTGGTCATCGCCGCGGTCGCGGCTCTGCGGAGCAGGTCGAACTCGATCTGGGTCACAATTCCCTCTTCCTGAACTCGCGGTAACAAAAGGTAAGGCATGCCTAATGAAATTGCGGGAGGCTGATCACATTGTTCGGGCAATTCACGATAGGCCTCAGCTTAGGTTTAAAGTCAGGTGCGATGGGTCCCGCCGCGACGTCTCGCGTCGCCCGAGGTCCTCCACAATTATCGACGACTTTGGAGGCGTAGTTCCGCGATGAGCACCCCCACGGAGGTTGCACCCGCACCGGTGCGCAAACGATCTCTCTACAGAGGTGACCCAGGAATGTGGTCGTGGGTGTTGCACCGCATCACCGGCGTCTCCATCTTCTTCTTCCTCTTCGTTCACGTTCTCGACACCGCGGTCATCCGCGTCGACGCGAACGCGTACACCGAGATCATCGAGACCTACAAGACGCCGCTCATCGGCCTCATGGAGATCGGCCTCGTGTTCTGCGTGCTGTACCACGCACTGAACGGCGTCCGGATCATCCTCGTCGACTTCTGGTCGAAGGGACCCAAGTACCAGCGTCAGATGCTCTGGGCGATCCTCAGCATCTTCGCGATCGTGTTCATTGCAGCCGCCGCGCGCATGCTGCAGATCCTGATCACCCACGCACTGTAGGACCGAGGAGAAGACACCATGACTGAAGTCAAGACACTCGGCACCGACTACGACCGCCCCGCCAGCCTGGACAACCCGCGCAGCCCGCGGGCCCGCAAGGGCGGCAACTTCGAGAAGTACGCGTGGATGTTCATGCGCTTCTCGGGCCTGGCGCTCATCATCCTCACGTTCGGCCACATGTTCATCATGCTGATGGTCGACGACGGCGTGCACCGCATCGATGCGGGCTTCGTCGCCGATCGCTGGAAGGAGCCCTTCTGGCAGATCTGGGACCTCTGCATGCTGTGGCTCGCCCAGCTGCACGGCGCGAACGGCGTCCGCACCGTCATCGCCGACTACTCGCGCAAGGACAGCACCCGCTTCTGGCTGAACGCGCTGCTCGGCCTGTCGATGCTGCTCGTGCTGATCCTCGGCACGTACGCGATCCTCACCTTCGGCAACGCCGGCTAAGGAGATTTGACTACCCATGCAGGAACATCGCTATGACGTCGTCATCATCGGTGCAGGTGGCGCAGGCATGCGCGCGGCCATCGAGGCCGCGCCCCGCGCACGCACCGCGGTGCTGACGAAGCTCTACCCGACTCGCAGCCACACCGGCGCGGCTCAGGGCGGCATGTGCGCCGCTCTCGCCAACGTCGAGGAGGACAACTGGGAGTGGCACACCTTCGACACGGTCAAGGGCGGCGACTACATCGTCGACCAGGACGCCGCCGAGATCATGGCCAAGGAGGCCATCGACGCGGTGCTCGACCTGGAGAAGATGGGCCTGCCGTTCAACCGCACCCCGGAAGGCCGCATCGACCAGCGTCGATTCGGCGGTCACACCCGTGACCACGGCAAGGCTCCGGTGCGTCGCGCCTGCTACGCGGCCGACCGCACCGGCCACATGATCCTTCAGACGCTGTACCAGAACTGCGTCAAGCACGACGTCGAGTTCTTCAACGAGTTCTACGCACTCGACATCAACATGACGACCGACGAGAACGGCGAGCCCGTCGCCAACGGCGTCGTCGCCTACGAACTGTCGACCGGCGAGATCCACGTCTTCCACGCGAAGTCGATCGTGTTCGCGACCGGCGGCTCGGGTCGCATGTACAAGACGACGTCGAATGCCCACACCCTCACCGGTGACGGCATGGGCATCGTGTTCCGCAAGGGCCTTCCCCTGGAGGACATGGAGTTCCACCAGTTCCACCCGACAGGTCTCGCAGGCCTCGGCATCCTCATCTCGGAGGCTGTGCGCGGCGAGGGCGGCATCCTGCGCAACGCCGACGGCGAGCGCTTCATGGAGCGCTACGCCCCCACCATCAAGGACCTCGCACCGCGCGACATCGTCGCCCGCTCGATGGTTCTCGAGGTGCTCGAAGGCCGCGGCGCCGGTCCGAACAAGGACTACGTGTACATCGACGTCCGCCACCTCGGCGAGGACGTGCTCAACGAGAAGCTGCCGGACATCACCGAGTTCTCGCGCACCTACCTCGGTGTGGACCCGGTGACCGAACTGGTCCCGGTCTACCCGACCTGTCACTACGTGATGGGCGGCATCCCGACCACCATCACCGGCCAGGTGCTCAGCAACAACGAGCAGGTCGTCCACGGCCTGTTCGCCGCAGGCGAGTGCGCCTGCGTGTCGGTGCACGGCGCCAACCGCCTCGGCACCAACTCGCTGCTCGACATCAACGTCTTCGGTCGTCGTGCGGGCATCGCCGCCGCCGAGTACGCGAACTCTGCCGAGTTCACCGAACTCGAAGAGGCTCCGACCGCGATGGTCGACGAGTGGCTGGAAGGCCTGCTCTCCGAGCACGGCAACGAGCGTGTCGCCGACATCCGCACCGAACTGCAGCAGCTCATGGACAACAACGCCTCGGTGTTCCGTACCGACGAGACGCTGACGAACGCCCTGAACGGCGTCCGCGAGCTCAAGGAGCGGTACAACCACATCCGCGTCCACGACAAGGGTCGTCGCTTCAACACCGACCTGCTCGAGGCCGTCGAGCTGGGCTTCCTGCTCGAGATGGCCGAGGTGACCGTCGCAGGTGCACTGAACCGCAAGGAGTCGCGCGGCGGACACGCACGCGAGGACTACCCGGATCGTGACGACGCGAACTACATGGTCCACACCATGGCGTACAAGAAGGGCAAGGGCCTGCTCGCCGACATCGAGCTCGACTACAAGCCCGTCGTCCAGACCCGCTACGAGCCGATGGAGCGTAAGTACTGATGACTGCCACTTTGGAGAATCCAGCAACGAGCGAGCCCGCACTGCCCCCGGTTCCGGCCGAGGCGACCATGGTCACGCTCAAGATCTTCCGGTTCAACCCGGAGGATCCCGACGCGCAGGGCTTCGAGAGCTTCCGCGTGCCGGCACTGCCGACCGACCGGCTGCTCAACCTGCTCCTTTATGTGAAGGGCTACCTCGACGGCTCGCTGACGTTCCGCCGCTCGTGCGCGCACGGCGTCTGCGGCAGTGACGCGATGCGCATCAACGGCGTGAACCGTCTCGCCTGCAAGCTCCTCATGAAGGATCTGCTGCCCAAGGACTCGTCGAAGGAGATCACCATCTCCATCGAGCCGATCAAGGGCCTTCCGGTGGAGAAGGACCTGGTCGTCAACATGGAGCCGTTCTTCGACGCGTTCCGTGCGATCAAGCCGTTCCTGATCACCTCGGGCAACGAGCCGACCGCGGAACGCCTGCAGAGCCAGGCCGACCGCGCCCGCTTCGACGACACCACCAAGTGCATCCTGTGTGCGTGCTGCACCACGAGCTGCCCGGTGTTCTGGAACGAGGGCTCGTACTTCGGTCCGGCCGCGATCGTGAACGCTCACCGCTTCATCTTCGACAGCCGTGACGAGGCGGCCGCCGAGCGTCTCGACATCCTGAACGACGTCGACGGTGTGTGGCGCTGCCGCACCACCTTCAACTGCACCGACGCGTGCCCCCGCGGCATCCAGGTGACGCAGGCGATCCAGGAAGTCAAGCGCGCACTGATGTTCTCGCGCTAGTTTCTCGCAGACCTTTCTCTGCAGCCCCGGAAGGGCCCCGACCACCAGGTCGGGGCCCATTTCCGTTTCCCTCGAGCGACCGCTTCCCTACTGCTTCCTTGAGCGCCGAGCGTCATCCGAACCATCGCTTTTCCGGCACCCGAGGCGGCATTTCGATGTGACGCACCGTACGCTCAGGCGGTCATGATCTCCCGCATCTCACGTGTGGGCGCGGCACTCGCCGTCGCCGCCGCCGCAGTCCTGTCCACCCCCGTCTGCGTCTCCCATGCCGACCCGGTGGCCGGAGTCGACGGTTACGTTCCTGCGCCCACGCCGGACACCGACGACTGCCCGCATCGAGTTCACACTCCCCCGGCGATCGACGAGTCGGAAGTGGTCCAGCCCGGCCAGACCACACCCACCCCGCTGCCGGTGCCCACGCCGGCCGTCGGCGGCGCGAAGCTGGCAGGGTGCGGCGTGGTGGCCGACCCGAAGGCCGGAGACGTCCCCGCGAACCTCACGAGTGCAGGATGGCTCATCGCCGACCTCGACACCGGGGCCGTCATCGCGGCGAAGGACCCGCACGGCCGCTACCGTCCGGCGTCCACCATCAAGACCCTGCTCGCCCTGACCGCGTTGAAGGAGCTCAAGCTCGACACCGTCGTCACCGGTACCACGGACGACTACGGAGTCGAAGGCGATTCGTGCGGCATCGGCCCCGGCGGCACGTACACCGTCCGCGAGCTGCTGACCGGACTGCTCATGGTGTCCGGCAACGACTGCGCCAATGCACTCGCGCGAGAGCTCGGCGGTCGCGAACAGGCACTCGGGAAGATGAACGCCGAAGCGAAGGCCATCGGCGCCGTCGACACACGTGCGGCCAGCCCGTCCGGTCTGGATGCACCCGGCATGTCGACGTCGCCTTTCGACCTGGCGTTGATCTTCCGCGAAGCGATGCGCAACGCCGACTTCCGGCACATGATCTCGTTGACCGAATTCAAGTTCCCCGGTTTCCCCGCTCTGAAGGACGTTCCGGGCGACAACGCCCATCCGGGGTACATGATGGCGACGTCGAACGCTCTGCTCCGCGACGGGTATCCCGGCATGCTCGGCGGCAAGACTGGTTTCACCGATGACGCGCTGAAGACGTTCGTCGCGGGCGTCGAGCGGGACGGCAAGCGCCTGGTGATCGTTCAGATGGCGGGCCTGACCGTTGCAGGCGACACATACGTTCAGCAAGCGCAGCGCATGATCGACTACGGGTTTGCCGCACCCGCCGGAACCAGTGTGGGTTCGCTTGCCCACAGCGGAGACAACGCTCACTCGCCCTTCTCTCCGGCGCCCGAACTTGTGGCGGCAGCATCCGACGAACCGTCCCATATCGGTCGCAACACGCTGATCGTGGTCGCCATCGTGCTGGCAGCAGCGGCCGTCGCAGGCGGCGCTGTGCTGCGGAAACGTGCCGCAGACTCCGGCACGGACTGACTGACGGCCCGGCGTCTCCGAGCCGCCGGACACCTGTTTTGTGCCAAACCATTCGATCGATCGATCGGTTCGTGCCTTCTCCCACAATGGCGGGCCATCGACCCGTTATCCCAGTGTTACGTTTCACAGACGTGTTGCGGCAGTGTTGCCACTCACTCTCCTCCCATTTCCACACGTCATCCGTTGAACGGAGCCCCGATGACTCACGCCCCTACGCGCCACCGCCTGGTGTCGCTCGCTGCCGCCGCCGCTGTTGCCGGCGCCGGACTGACCGCCGCCATCGCCGCGCCCACCCAGGGCACCGCTGACGCTGCGGCCTGTGTCAATGAGCACTCGGTCAAGAAGACGCTGATCGTCAACTACGGCCTCACCAAGTCAGTCCCCGAGACGGTCGGCCAGGGCCAGCCGATCACCTACTCGCTCTCGGTGACCACCGACAGCATCGGCAACCCCTACGTCCAGGGCGTGTGGGACATCCCGCCGAAGGAACTGCAGAGCGTGAAGCCCACCGTCAAGATCAAGGCGTTCACGCTGATCGGCGGCATCCTGGGTGGCGGAGGCGCATTCGGCAAGCTGATCAACGAAGAGACCGTTCCGCCTGCCGAGGTGATCAAGGACGGCACCAGTTGGAAGATCAGCCATACCGGTTGGGCGGTCTTCTCGGGCCAGTCGTTCACGGCTGAGTTCACCTACAAGCCGCCGGCCAGTTACACGGCGGGCAAGCAGATCACCAGTGGTGGCGCAGCGTTCAAGGCGACCCCCGCACCGCCGCTCGGCTACCTCGAACTCGGCCAGCTGACCGCGTGCACCACGGTCCGCGCTCCCAACGCAGGTGAAGCAGTTCTCGGCAGCCTCGACTCGGCGGGCCTCGGCTCCGCTGAAGGGCAGCTGTCGAGCACCGGTTCGCTCGTCGACATCATCCCCGGTCTGATCGGCGGCATCGGTGGCGGCGACAAGAAGGAAGAACCGAAGAAGTAGCCTTCAGCCAACAAACGAGCCCGTCCCACTTCCGTGGGACGGGCTCGTTTGTTGTTGTGGTGTCTCTCGTCAGCGACGGCGACGCGACGCGATGGCGCCGATCGCTGCTCCAATGCCTGCCGCAGTCAAGATCTCTCGGGTTCGAGGAGCACTCGGAGCTTCGTAGACCGGGGCGAGGTACACCGGCCCCTTGTCCGGCTCGCCCTCGCCCTCCACCTCGTCCGCAGTGAGGAGGTCGGCGTGCTTCGGGTCCGACGCCGACCAGGCGGCACCGTACAGAACGATCCGGGACGCGAGATAGGCGAACACCATTACACCCAGGATCGGGCCGAAGGCCGCGCCTGCGGGACTGCTCAGGACCGACGACAGGTAGACGGCGCCCAACGACTTCAGCGCCTCGAAGGCGATTGCGATCGCGAGCGCCGACACCGCCACCGCCCGAACCGGGATCGTCTGCAACGGCATCTGCGACAGGACGACGATGAACAGCAACCACGTCGCGAGGACAGACACCACGATGGACGTGAGCCGCAACAGGACACGGCCCCACTGGGTGTCGTCGATGCCGAGGAACTCGAGGACGGCGTCGCCGAGCGGTCCGGTAGTGAAGACTGTCAGTGCGATGGTCAGGACGAACAGCAGTCCCATTCCCACGAACATTCCGAGGTCGTACACCTTGCCGAGAACGGCATTGCGCTTACGACGTCCACCCCACATCTCACTCAGGGCATTGCGGACCAGCGCCATCCAGCCGAGGCCGGTGAACGCCGCACTGACCAGACCCACCACGCCGACCGTGCGGCGCGAGGCGATCGCGGAGTCGATGACGTCGTTGAGCTGTTTGCCGAGCTCGCCCGGAACCTTGCGAAGCACCGCGTCGGTGATGTCGTCGATCACCTCGGGTTGTCGCGCGAGCACGAACGCGGCGATCGCGAACGAGACCATCAGGACCGGCACCAGCGACAGAATGCCGATGAAGCTGATCGCGGCGGCGTATGCGTTGCCGCGGCGAGCCGTGTAATGGTCGAGCATGCCCATCACGTGGGCTAACAGCGGCCACCTCGCCTTCAGACGTTCCAGCAGGGCGGGCAGGTCGGCGACGAGCGCTTTGATCCGGTCCACACGTTCCTTCGGGTCGGTCAGCCCCGCGGAACGAAGCCGATCTTGTCGTACACGTCAGCGAGAGTCCCGGCGGCGATCTCACGAGCTCGTGCCGAGCCGTCCGCAAGAATCGAGTCGAGATGTGCCGGGTCTGCCAGGATCTCGTCGACCTTGCCGCGCAGCGGCGAGACGAAGTCTGTGAGGATCTCGGCTGTCTCCACCTTCAGGTCACCGTAACCCTTGCCGTCGTACGACGAGACGATCTCGTCGATGCCACGCCCGGTGAGCGCCGACTGAATGGTGAGAAGGTTCGAGACGCCAGGCTTGTTCTCCCTGTCGAATGCGATGACGCGGTCGTTGTCGGTGACAGCCGACCGGATCTTCTTGGCCGACCGCTTCGGGTCGTCGAGGAGATTGATCAACCCGGCATCGGAGTCGGCCGACTTGCTCATCTTGGCCGTCGGGTTCTGGAGGTCGTAGATCTTCGCGAACTCCTGCACGATGTGCGCCTTCGGGACCGTCAGCGCCTTGCCGAAGCGCTTGTTGAAGCGCTGAGCGAGATCACGTGTCAGTTCAAGATGCTGCCGCTGGTCCTCGCCGACCGGAACTTCGTCGACCTGGAACGCGAGAATGTCGGCGGCCATCAGGATCGGATAGGTGAACAGCCCGACACTCGCCGCGTCCTGGCCCGCCTTGGCGGACTTGTCCTTGAACTGCGTCATCCGACTGGCCTCGCCGAAGCCGGTGATGCAGGTCAGGATCCACGACAACTGTGTGATCTCGGGGACGTGCGACTGCACGTAGATCGTGGCGCGCTCCGGGTCGACGCCGACGGCCAACAGCTGTGCGACGCTGCGACGGGTCCGCTCCCTGAGTTCTTTGGGGTCGTGCTGCACGGTGATCGCGTGCATGTCCGGGATGAAGTAATACGCGTCGAAGTCGTTCTGGAGGTCGACCCACTGCTTGACCGCGCCGAGGTAGTTTCCGAGGTGGAACGAATCGCTTGTCGGCTGGATACCGGACAGGACGCGACGACGCGGTGCAGGTGCGGGGTTGGTCATGCTCACGATTGTTTCAGACGCGCTCAAGCCGATTTCCGATGCGTGACAGCCGACGCGTGTTCTGTGCCCGATCCTCTCCCCGACAACGGATCTGGGCCGCGCGGACGTTAGATTCCGGACATGACTCGGAGATTCACAGCCATGTCCCGCACCACGACCGTGATCGCCTCGGCGACTCTGATCGGCGCGGGCCTCACCGGTGTCGCCGCCCAGACAGCGGGTGTCGCGAACGCAGCGGGTTGCGAGGCGTCGAGCCGTGCCACGAAGGACGCAGGTCTGGGGGTGACGCACACCTACGCCAAATCCGTCACCCAGACGGCCGGAGCGGGCGCCAAAGTCACCTACACGATCGACGTGGGCACCACCGGTATCGGAAACCCGTACGTCCAGAGCGTCACCGACATCCCGCCGAAGGGGTTCGCGAAGCCGACTGCCGAGGCGACCGTGTATCACGTCGTCGGCGGACGCAAGACCGAGAAGGTTCCGGTGACCGCGGCGGGTTCGGGCTGGCAGGTCTCCACGACCGGATGGTTCGTGAACGCCAGCAATCCCGCGACCGTCAAGTTCACGTACCCAATGCCCACGTTCAGTGTTCCCGGACTGTCCGTGACCAGCGGCGGCGCCGAAGTCACCGGAACTGTTGGCGTCAGCAACAAACTTCCCGGCCTCACCGCATGCTTCCTGACCCGCCCGATCTCCCCCGGAGAGGCGATCGGCAGTGTCGGCGACGACCTGTCGAGCAGCGGCTCAACCGAACAGATCATCGAGAGCACCATCTCGAGCGTGATCAAGGGCATCATGGGCGGCATCGGCGGAGGTCTCGGCAGCTAGGCCACCGGCCCCTGCTCGTTGAGCGACGCAGTAACCCTCTGCTCGCTGAGCGACGCAGTAACCCTCTGCTCGTTGAGCGACGCAGCGACCCTCTGCTCGTTGAGCGAGCGAAGCGAGTCGAAGCGTGTCGCGACGTACGCGCACGACCAGGAACAGGCGGCCTCGGGTGCAGTCGCTTCGACTCGCTTCGCTCGCTCAACGAGCAAGGAGAGTCGCGCTCGCCCGACGAGCAGGAAGGCGCGGCGAGGAGGGGTCAGAGGAAGGTCGCGGTGACGGGGGCGTGGTCGGACCAGCGACGGTCGTAGGCGTCCGCGCGGTGGACATGGGTGCTCTGCAGCCGGGCGGCGAGTGCAGGCGTGGCGAGGTGGTAGTCGATGCGCCATCCGGAGTCGTTGTCGAACGCCTTGCCACGCCACGACCACCAGGCGTAGGGGCCGTCGACGTCCCCGTGATGGATGCGGGCGACGTCGGCCCAGCCGCTGGTGATGCGTGCACCGACCCATTCGCGCTCGTGCGGGAGGAATCCGGAGTTCTTCCGGTTGCCCTTCCAGTTCTTGATGTCGCGTTCGGTGTGCGCGATGTTCCAGTCGCCCGCAACGACCACCTGCCCGTCTGCGCCCACGAGCTTGTCCAGGTATGGACCGAACTCGTTGAGGAAGCGAACCTTCTCTTCGTACTTCTCGACGTCCTTCGGGTCGTCGGTGAGCGCTGCACCCGACGGGAGATACAAGCTGGCGACGGTGACCGTCGACCCGCCGAGGTCCACATCGGCCTCGAGGTATCGCCCGGACGTGTCGAACTCGTCGCTGCCGAATCCGATGCGCACAGCTGACGGCTCGGCTCTCGTCAGCACTCCGACACCGGACCTGCCTTTGACGTCCGATTCGGTCATCGTGAGGAACCACCCGTCGTCGAGAGCGGGCGCCAGCGCCTTGCGCGTGATGGCCTCGGACGCGCGGATCTCCTGCATCAGCACAACGTCGGGTGCGTGGTCGGCGAGCCACGGCAACATTCCCGGGTTGTTCTCGTTCCGCTGTTTGACGCTGGCGCGGATCCCGTTGACGTTGATGGTGGTGATGGCGAAGGGAGTGGTCACGTCCGAGACTCTATCGGCGAGGTCCGACAGCGTCGCGGCGGGCGGAGACCACCGCGATCACCAGCACCACGAGGCCCGCGACGCCGAACGCCGCGCCGACCAACGACGGCGCCCGGTAGCCGTATCCGGCCGCCACGACAACACCGCCGATCCACGCGCCCAAGGCGTTCGCCACGTTGAGCGCGGAGTGGTTGAGCGCGGCGGCGATCGTCTGTGCGTCGTGTGAGACGTCCATCAGACGTGTCTGCAGGCCGGGGATCGCGCTCGAGCCGGTCATACCGACGCCGAACGCGACGACCACGGCCGGCCATCCAGTACTGACGGTCGCCGCGAACAGAAGCAGCGTGACGGCAGCGCCCGCCAGACCGATCCCGATCGCGATGTCTCCATATCGATCGGCGAGGCGGCCGCCGACGATGTTGCCGGTCACCATGCCGAGCCCGAACAACATCAAGGCGATCGGCACGGCCGATTCACCGAGGCCGCCGATCGAGGTCAAAGCCGAGTTGAGGAAGGTGTAGAACGCGAAGAAGCCACCGAAACCAATCATGCCGACGAACAGAGTCAGCCAGATCTGCGTGCTCCGCAGTCCGGCGAGCTCGGTGCGTGGGTCGGTGGTCGTCATGTCGGTGAGGCTCGGAAGCACCCGCCACAGCGAGGCCACAGTCACCACGCCGATCACGACGACAAGGCCGAGCGCTGCCCGCCATCCGAAGTGCTGGCCGATGAACGTGGCGACCGGGACACCCGCGACATTGGCGACGGACAGACCCAACATCACCTGGCCCACCGCGCGTGCGCGTCGACCCGGGCCTGCCACGTGCGCCGCCACCAGCGCCGCGACGCCGAAGTACGCGCCGTGAGGCAGCCCGGCGACGAACCGCGCCGCCATCAACATGCCGAACGACGGGGCGATCAGGCTCAGCGCGTTGCCCGCGGTGAACGCGACCATCAAGGCGATCAGCAGAGTCCGACGCGACACTCGCGCGGCGAGCACCGCGATCACCGGGGCCCCGACCACCACACCGAGCGCATAGGCAGAGATGACGTAGCTCGCGGTCGACTCGGTGATCGTCAGATCGCCTGCGATGTTGGGAAGCAATCCCATCGCCACGAACTCGGTGGTGCCGATGCCGAATCCGCCGAGAGCGAGGACAAGGATGATCCACGTCAGGTGGGGGCGAGGGGCGGACGGCTCGTCGACGACGGATCTAGTCTCGGTGTTCACTACGGATTCGCGCACAGTGCAATAACGCGCCGACATCGTCCACTCATCCACTCGGCGCGGTGACACTTGTCACGAAGTGCTGTGCGCTGGGACTATTCTCCTCAGATGCCCAACGCACTCGCCCGATGGTGGGCCGGTGTCGACGCCGGCGACCTCCGGGACCGGCTCACCGACGTCAACGACGGCATCATCGCCCTGGCCGGCACCGGTCTGGGTCTGGCAGGCGCGAAGATCAGCGGGGCCACATCGTTCGCGGTGCTGGTGATCACGACCCTGATGGGCGCGTTCGCGGTGTTCGGCGTCCAGCTGTGCGAGGCCCTGTCACATCGGGAGGCTCAGCAGTCGACTGTCGCGCGAGAGCAGCGACTGCTGGAGCTGACGCCGGACGAGGAGATGGCCGAGCTCACCGAGTGGTTCGAGCGGAAGGGCGTCACCCCTGAGACGTCGAAGCAGGTGGCCCAGGAGCTCTGGGACGCCGACGCACTGTCGGCCCAGCTCGAGATCGAGTACGGGATCCGCGAACTGACAACGCAGTCGGACGCGTGGCGGGAGGCGATCACGGCCGGTCTGGCATTCCTTGTCGGTGCGACGCTCCCGGTTCTGGCGATGGTGATGGTGCCGCTCCCCTGGCGCAGCGAGTCGACGATCATCGCTGCGCTCGCATCACTCGTGGTCACCTCAGTGATCATCGCTCGACGCGGCTATGCGAACGCGACGAGGACCGCCCTGCGATCGTTGATGATCGGCGGGACGGCCCTCGCGCTCGGTTACCTGTTGGGCGATTGGATGATGTGATCAGCCGCCGATCGGAAGGGTGATCGTTCCCTTGCGGGCGTCGGCGGTGCCCGGAGCGAGCTCCACGCTCACCGACGGCGCCGTGGTCGGCGCCTGGTCGAGGAGCACCGAGTTCCCGGGCGCATTCGAACCCATCAGCCCCGTCGGGTCGAGGGCGATGTAGAGCAGCTTGCGGCTGTCGATCATCGGCACCGTCGTCTCCACGTGGAGGAGCTTCGTGCTGGGGATCAGCGCGTCGTCGACGGACGGGTTGTCGGTCATTCCGATCCCGAGGTCGACGCCGACGGTGAGGTCGTTCTTGGTTCCCCAGTTCCGTTCCACCTGAACGCCGACCGCGCCTGCGACGACTGCCTCGACACCGACGGACAGGTTGCCGCTCGACGAGTCCGGTGCGCCGCCGATGAGCGGACGCATCTGCGCAATGGTGACACCGGGCACAAGATCGAGCGGGGCGCGATTGTCGACGTAGTCGGCCGCATCGCCGAAGATGTTCGTCTGTCCGGTCAGTGCATGTTCCGCTCGGGCCAGCAGCGAGGTGGACGACGGCAACGGAGTGACGCAGTCGTCGGTGGCGCCCTGCTGCTCGCACTTCAGGCCGCCCCACTTGGCCTTGTCGGTCGGGTCGTGGTTCATCCGGCCCGGGTAGTAGCCGTGCTTGAGGAAGTAGCCGAGGAACGAGTCGGCGGCACCCACCGGATCGAACAGCGGATCGGGGACGTCGCAGATTCCATCGCCCTCGGTGCAGACCTGCTTGACCGGGATGTCGCCGAATCCGCCGTCACGCGGTCCCGACATCGTCAGCCCCGGAATGAATCCGATGAGCGCGTTCTCGACGCCGGTGCTGTTCGGACGGCCGACCCGGCGGGGATCGGAGTACAGCTCGCCCGACAGGCCTGCACGCGAGATCCGTGCACCCTTCTGGCGGCCGTTCGCCACATCGGACAGAACGTCGCCTGCGACGCGGGCGCCCTGCGAGTAGCCCGACACGACGACCGGCTTGCCCGGGCAGCGCTGCTGATACGAAGCGATCGCCGACTGCGTGGCCGCCTTGCCGAGCGCGACGTCATCGTCGTAGCTGATGGGTCCGAGTGGCCACAGCGACGTCGGATAGTCGACGTACTGAACCTTGTAGCCGCTGTCGAGGTACCTGGCGCCGACACCGGTGACGCCGCCGGTCGGAATGCCGTGCCCGTTGCGCGGCGCGTTCGTTCCGGCGACGACGATGGCGGCCCCATTGCCACAGGTGTCGGCGGCCGCCGTTCCGGTTCCGAGCGGCGCAACGGCGACAGCTGCGGTGAACGACAAGAAGAGAAGAGGGAGGGAGCGCGTCTTGGTCACCAGGAGATTCTCAGGTAGCTCGGAGGATTCCGCTCAGCGAGAATTCACTCCTGGCACAGAGTTGCCGGAACCGACACCCGGCGACATCCGCCCGTCACGAGTTCGTTGCATCGCGTTTCCCGAACGACACGAAGAAAGGATTGCCTTACCTTTGTAAATGTCGGATCGTTCGACGGAGACGCCCTGTCGCAAGGGTGGGTATGAGGTGCGTCACCCGCACGTCCCCGTGGCACAGAAATGCACTCGCCGTGACCGTGAACACCACGCCGCAGCGACACCTGAGCGCCCGTCGAACGGTGCACAAATGCCCGATAACACAGGGCGGTCGCCGAGCGGAAGACTTTTGCTCCGATGGGTTGCGGCTGTACCCGCCCCTGATGGTCGGTGATATATCCTGTGCAACAGGTCATGAGCATCAGCGACAAGCCCCGGCTCGCTGATCGGCAACCCTCCTCCGCGGTGGGGTGCTCCGGGTGATGACCTGGTCGCGGCGGACTTCGTGTTCGCCCGCGGCAAGCGCGGGTCCGACGGTCGGACCCACAAGAGCGGGCCACGGCCCGGCCGACCACGAGAAAGTGAATGACGTCCCATGTCTGACGCCACAAGCTGGAGTTTCGAGACCAACCAGATCCACGCCGGTCAGGTGGTCGACTCGACCACGAACGCCCGGGCGTTGCCGATTTACCAGACGACGTCGTACGTCTTCAACAACACCGACCACGCCGCGAATCTCTTCGCGCTGGCCGAGCCCGGCAACATCTACACGCGCATCATGAACCCGACCCAGG
This sequence comes from Gordonia malaquae NBRC 108250, assembly GCF_000344135.1. GTDB lineage: Bacteria > Actinomycetota > Actinomycetes > Mycobacteriales > Mycobacteriaceae > Gordonia > Gordonia malaquae. The sequence goes on from NZ_BAOP01000031.1 coordinate 16,818, forward strand.
ACGCCGTCGAGCAGCGCCTCGCCGCCCTCGGTGGAGGCGTCGCCGCGCTTCTCGTCTCGTCGGGCCAGGCCGCGACGACCTACGCGATCCAGAACATCGTCGAGAACGGCGGCCACGTCGTCTCGAGTCCCCGCATCTACGGCGGCACGTACAACCTGTTCCACTACACGCTGCCCAAGTTCGGCATCGAGGTCTCGTTCGTCGAGGACCCCGACGACCTGGAGTCGTGGAAGGCCGCCATCAAGCCGAACACGCGCGCCGTGTTCGCCGAGACCATCTCGAACCCGCACAACCAGGTCCTCGACATCGCGGGTGTCGCAGGCGTCGCGCACGACAACGGTCTGCCGCTGATCGTCGACAACACCGTCGCCACCCCGTACCTGCTGAACCCGATCGAGCACGGCGCCGACATCGTCGTCCACTCCGCCACCAAGTACATCGGCGGACACGGCAGCGCCATCGGCGGCGTCATCATCGACGGCGGCAAGTTCGACTGGCGCGTTCAGCGTGACGGCGTGGACCTGTTCCCCGGCTTCACCACACCCGACCACAGCTACGGCGGTGTTGTGATCGCCGACCTCGGCGCCCCCGCGTACGCCCTCAAGGCGCGCATTCAGCTGCTCCGCGACACCGGTTCGGCCATCGCGCCGTTCAACGCGTTCCTCCTGGCCCAGGGCATCGAGACCCTGAGCCTCCGCGTGGAGCGTCACGTGTCCAACGCTCAGAAGGTCGCCGAGTTCCTCGAGGCTCACGACCAGGTCACCTCGGTCTCGTACGCGGGCCTGCCGTCGTCTCCGTACTACGAGCGCGCACAGGAACTCCTCCCCAAGGGCGCCGGCGCCGTGATCGGCTTCGAGATCGCCGGCGGCGTGGATGCAGGCAAGGCGTTCGTGAACGCATTGACCCTGCACAGCCATGTCGCCAACATCGGCGACGTCCGCTCGCTCGTGATCCACCCCGCGTCGACCACCCACAGCCAGCTGTCTCCCGAGGAGCAGCTCGCCGCAGGCGTCACGCCGGGCCTGGTCCGTCTCGCCGTCGGCATCGAGGGAATCGACGACATCCTCGCCGACCTGACTGAAGGGTTCAAGGCCGCCAAGTGATTTCAGTGAATGTGGAGGGCGCCCGGTGTCGGTGATCGTCGACCCGGCCGCCACGGCTTTCGACTCCGACTGGGCTTCCCGCCCAGACGGGTCGGACGTCGCCGTGCGCATCGGCGACCTGACCCTCGATTCGGGGGCCGGGCTCGCTGATGTCACGGTCACATTCCAGAAGTGGGGCACGCCCAACGCGGCCGGTGACAACATAGTGCTGGCTCTGCACGCCCTCACCGGCAACTCGCATGTCACCGGTCCCGCCGACGCGCGGTTCTCGATGACGGGCTGGTGGGACGGGCTGATCGGGCCGGGCTGCGCGATCGACACCGACGAATGGTGCGTCGTCGCCCCGAACGCGATCGGCGGATGCTACGGCTCCACCGGTCCGGGTTCCGTCGCGCCCGACGGCCAGGCGTGGGGCTCCCGCTTCCCGCTGCTGACGGTCCGCGACCTGGTCCGCGCCGAGAACATCGCATTCAGCGCTGTCGGGATCACCCGGTTCGCCGTCGTCGCGGGCGGATCCATGGGCGGCGCCCGTGCCCTCGAGTGGACCGTCACGCACGACGACAAGGTCGACGCCGCGCTCATTCTCGCCGTCGGCGCACGCGCTTCAGCTGATCAGATCGGCACCCAGACAACCCAGATCGCGGCCATCAAGGGCGACGCGGACTGGCAGGGCGGCGACTACTACGGCACTGACCGTGCCCCGACGACAGGCATGGGCGTCGCCCGCCGGGTCGCGCATCTGTCGTACCGCAGCGACCGCGAACTCGACGAACGGTTCGAGAACCTCCCGCAGGGCGACGAGGACCCGCTGACGGGCGGCCGCTACGCGGTCGCCAGTTACCTCGAGTACCAGTCGGAGAAGTTGAAGGCCCGGTTTGATCCGGGCAGTTACGTCGCGCTGTCGGAGGTACTGAACAACCACGACGTCGGGCGTGGACGCGGTGGCGTCAAGGCCGCGCTCAACGCCTGCACGGTGCCCACCGTCGTCGGCGGCATCGACTCCGATCGTCTGTACCCGCTGTACCAGCAGGAAGAACTGGCGGCCGAGCTCGGCAACTGTGTCGGTGGACTCCGCGTGGTCCATTCCAACGCGGGCCACGACGGCTTTCTCACCGAGAAGGAACCCATCGGCGACCTCCTTCGCGACACCGTCGCTCTCGCCCGCGACCAGCGCCGCTGAGTTCTGCCCGCTCGTCCCCTACGCGTCGACGAGCCGTTGCCCTTCCTGCTCGTTGAGCCGGGGAGGAGCGCAGCGACGAGCCGTGTCGAAGCGCGCCGAGCCCAGTCAGGCAGTTCCGAGGGAGTCGATCGAGGTGGCGAGCCACAGGACTGCGGCGCCGAGGGCCGCCATGGCGGCGACGTCGAACGGGCGACTGCGGACCTGCAGCAGTCCGATCCGGACGGTCGGCAGGATCGCGCGGAAAGTGGCACCGACGAGAAGCGCCGATCCGAAGACGAACGCGCCGCGTCGCCAACGGTCCATCAGCACGAGGATCGCGGCCACCACGACGATCGCGAGCACCACGTAGAACGGGATGTTCGCGATCACCTGGTGGATGCGTCGTGCCTTGCGGATCGCGTCGACGCGCTCGTCGCGGTCGGACATCAGGCTTCCGCGGCCGCCAACTGCTGCTCGGCACGCTCTACGACGTTGGCGAGCAGGAAAGCGCGGGTCAGCGGCCCGACGCCACCCGGGTTCGGGGACACTGCGCCCGCGACGTCCCAGACGTCGGGGGCCACGTCGCCCTGAAGGCCAGCGTCGGTGCGGCTGACGCCCACGTCGACGACGGCTGCACCGGGCTTGACCATGTCGGCGGTGATGAGGTGTGCAACACCGGCGGCCGCGACGATGATGTCGGCGCGCCGGGTCTCGGCGGCGAGGTCCTTCGTGCCGGTGTGGCACAGGGTGACGGTCGCGTTCTCGCTGCGACGGGTCAGCAGCAGGCCGATCGGCCGTCCGATCGTCACGCCGCGGCCGACGACCGTCACGTGCGCGCCGTCGAGCGGGATGTCATAGCGACGCAGGAGGTGGATGACGCCGCGCGGGGTGCACGGGAGCGTCGACTCCTTGCCGAGGACGAGGCGACCGAGGTTGATCGGGTGGAGACCGTCCGCGTCCTTCTCCGGCGCGATGCGCTCGAGGGCGGCGTTCTCGTCGAGATGCTTGGGCAGCGGCAGCTGGACGATGTACCCGGTGCACGCGGGGTCGGCGTTCAGTTCGTCGATGGCCGCGTTGAGCTGCTCCTGCGTGATGTCGGCCGGCAGATCCTTACGGATCGACGAGATGCCGACCTTCGCGCAGTCGGAGTGCTTGCCCTTCACATACGACTGCGAGCCGGGATCGTCGCCGACCAGCACCGTGCCCAGTCCGGGCGTGATGCCCGCAGCACGCAGTGTGTCCACTCGTGCCTTCAGGTCAGTGAAGATCTCGTCTCGGGTGAGCTTGCCGTCCAGTCGAATCGCCGTCACAGTGATCCATTGTTCCACTGACGGCGATTCGACGGGTCAGGCGGCTGCCATCTGCGACCGCGCGACGGCGAGGAACTCCTCGACGGTCACGTAGAAGCCGGTGGCGTCGTCGATCTGGAACCAGACGGTCTGCGCCGGATCCAGGTCGTTCGTGTTGGTGTTGATGCTGGTCATGTCAATGGTGTTGGTACGCATGGTTATGCCTCCTGGCATGGGTGATTGGCAGCGAACAAATCGCTGCGCGCAAATGTCGTGGGTCACTCGCTCGCAGATGGAGCAGCTCTTCCCGCGTGTCGATCGAAGTCGAAACAGAGGACTCGTCGGTTCGTCGGCGCCCTTTATCGGCGCGCGAACCCAGACCCTGAGATCCTCGGGAGATTCGCAACTGTGTCGGCGGACCGTGAGAGGGTCGACGCCTGCGTGTTGCGGACGAATCATCATCGCACACTCGTTCGCCCTGCGTCAACCCGCATTGCGAACTCCCCCAGTTCCCGCGACACTTTCAGTTCCCGCTCTTCGTCCCGCCGAGGAGCGGGAACGAGAACTGCCGCGGGAACGTCGGACGGCGACGCATAGACTGACCTGCGTGTTCCGCATCGTGTACTTCCAGCCCTGCATCCCCCCGAATACGGGCAACGCGATCCGGATCGCGGCCAACACGGGGTGTGAGCTGCATCTGATCGAGCCGCTGGGCTTCACGATGACAGACACGCAGGTCAAGCGCGCGGGCCTCGACTACCACGAGATGGCGAACGTGACCGTTCACAAGAACCTCGACGCCGCTTGGGACGTCCTCCAGCCCGAGCGGGTGTTCGCGTACACCGCCCATGCGTCCAAGTTCCACACCGACGTCGACTACCACTCCGGCGACGTCCTCCTGTTCGGCCCCGAACCGACCGGGCTGCCCGACGAGGTCCTGGGCGACCCGCATGTCACCGAGCAGTTGCGGATCCCCATGCTCGCGGGACGCCGCTCGATGAATCTCGCGAACGCAACGAGCGTCGCCCTCTACGAGGCGTGGCGGCAGAACGGGTTCGACGGCGCCGTTTAGACCGACCAGTCGACCTGTGCGGCGAGCGCCATGAGCTTGCGCCTCCTGGTCGGCGAGCCAGTCGACACCCACCCGATCCGGCCGTAGACGTATCCCCGGAAGTCTCCTCGCCCTTCTCTGTTCTGCGACTCTCCTCCGTCCCGGACCGCGTTGTGCAGCAACGCCTTCAGTGCGTCGAAGTCGGTACGCCGCGCACGCGGGCCCGCGTTGACGACGAGTCCGGCCAACTGTTGGCGTTGGTGATCGCCCATCACGCGGAGCTTGTCGGGATGCACGCGGAAGCCTTCGTCGTGCACGATCGACGAGACGACCCACGTCACCAGCTTCGGGTCGATGTCGTCGCCGGAGAGCGCCAGGTCGTCGCCGTACCGCGTGTACGTGAGTCTGTTCTTCTCAGCGAAGCCCGCGATGCGGATGTCCATGCGCCGCAGGATCAGGTTCAACAGCGCAGGCGACGTCGGCGCGCCTTGGGGCAGGTGACGTTCCCGCAGCAATGCGGCATGGAACGGGTCCAGCTGTGCAGCGTCATCGATCGCGCATGTCGTCGTGCAGAGTGCGGCGAGATACTCGCAGACGCCCGGCGTGTATCCGATCGCCGTGAACACCGCTTTCACTCGTCGGTAGTTCGCATGCTCGAAGCAGTGCTTCAGATCGATTCGGACCACCGTGTCGTGCAGCGAATGTGGACCGGCGAACGAGACGGCTGAACGCCCGCGGACGAATCCGTGGGCCGCCGGATGCGGCGGCACCGCGGCGAGGACGTCGTCGAGGATGCGACGCTGCGCCGTCGCGAGTCGTTCCTTCGGCGCCTCGATGATCCGGAATCCACCGTGTGCCTTGGGTATTCGCCACACTCGATAGTGCCGCAGCCGCTCTGGAAGTCGTTTCGAGCGCCGTCCGCGAGCGGCGAACCAGTCGAGTTCGGGCAACGACATGTTCTGCCACGCGGCCAACGCCTCGACATCGGCGATCCGCTTCACGTCGAAGACCGGCGTCGACACGTCCGGGTCGGCGACAAACCTGAACGGACCGTCGCACATCGCATCGATCAGTTCTCTGATCGCCTCGCGTGGATCAGCCGGCGGGGCGGGGAACGCCTCGAGGATCGCGCGGGCCACCTCCTCCGCGTCGGCGGGTGACACCACCCGCATCAGCAGATCGGTCAGTTCGGGTCGCGTCCACTCCGGACCGAGATCGCTGCCGCGGACACGCATGAGCCGCTGCGCGACAGCGCCCGCCATCATCGCGGTCTCACGCGCGGTGAAGCGCCGCGGGCGCGACAGTCCGGCCCCCAAGGTCTCCCCTTCCACCAACGAGGCAGGCGACGCGACCTGGACTTGTCGTCCTCGGCGCGCAGTGAAGCACACGAAGTGTGCCGACCTGCGTGCGACGCGGTGCCGTGCAGTGCATGAACCCAGGGGTAGCCCCTGAGACGGATCATCGATCCCTCTCGCGCCGCCTGCTCTCGCCGTCGAGGCTAGCTCAGATGCCGTTGGAAGAAGCGCAAAGCGGACTCTCCCTCGTATTCTGGGACGCCGGTGTGCCCGCCCATGTTGGCGTGCAGTCCCTTCTCCGCCGATCCGAACGCGTCGAAGAGGTCAAGCGCCATCTGGCGATCGTTGCCCGCATCGTCCCACTGCAGGAGCACGTGGAGCGGAATCGTCAGACGACGCGCTTCATCGAATGTCGCTGCGGGAACGTAACTTCCGGCGAACAACGTAGCGGCGACGATCCGCGGATCGACCAATGCCAGCCGAACCGCGACAGCCATCACGCCGCCGGACAGACCGACGGGACCGTCGATGTTCGGAAGGTCGAGCAGTGCGTCCAGCACCGCCTGCCATTCCGGCACTGCCGCGTCGACGAGCGGCGGGATCAGCCGTTCGACGATCTCGCCGACCGGACGTCCGTCTTCGGCGGCGTCCCACAGATCACGACGTGCGCGATCGACGTCGGCTAGTCGCGGACGGCCGCCACTGCCGGGGAGTTCGATGGTGGCGCAGGCGAATCCAGCGGACGATCGGGCACGCGCCGCGAGCCGCGGCCGCATCCGGTCGAGTCCGCCCGGCTGGCCGAGAAGGATCAGGGGCGTCGGACCGTCGGGGTTCTCGGGCGTCCAGAGGATTCCCGGGATGTCGCCGAGAACGAAGTCGCGTTCGACGAAACCGTCGGTGAGCGATTGTGAAGTGAAATGCATGGCTGGAGTCCTTTGCAGAGTGCGTGAAACGGCGCTCCGCGGACGACCTATCGCCCGACCGTGACTCCTGTGGGGAGCACCCTTGTCGAAACGTTCACGGGTACCACCTCCTCACGGTGTTGCACGGTCGTCGACGACGCTAACAACCGGGAGTTCCGCGTGTCCATCGATTTTCTGTTCAACCGATTCGGAACCTCTTGATTCGCGACGTCGCGCCGCTCACCAGCTCGACCCTCGACTTCGGTACCCCGAAATGCTTGGCGAGCGCCACTCCGACGGCCTTCGTCGCCTTTCCCTCGACGGCGGGTTCACGCACATAGACCGTGATCGCACCGTCGTCGGTCACCTCGACGAGAGGACCCTTCCGACTGTTCGGCTTCACGGTCACGGCCACCATTTGAACGTCGGTCATGCCTGTCTCCCCTGGCCAGTGTTGCTGCCGCGCCACCGCAGCGGCGCCTCCCCGTACTCTTCGACGACGTGTGCCGCCATCCCGACCGTGCGCCCGTACTGGAACAGGACCTCCCCGGCTCGCGGCCCCAGGCCCAGTTCGAGCGCGACAACGGCACTCGCCAAGTCGACGTTCACCGGGCGGCCGGCACGCGCGATGATCACCTCCGCTGCGGCCAACGCCGTCGACTCGGGCCGGTCTGCGCGCAGGCGATCGAGAACAATTGTCGCGCGCGGATCATCACCCCCGTAGATCACGTGACCGAATCCCGGCAGACGTCCGTCGACGACGGCGTCCGCAAGGGCACGATCCACATCGACGCCGCCACGTACGGCCTCTACCAGGGAGTACGCGGACGCAGGCGCACCTCCGTGCAGCGGCCCCGAGAGTGCGGCATACCCGGCGAGCAGTGAATCGAAGACGCCCGCTCTGGCCGACGCCGCGACCCGAGCAGCAGTCGTCGACGCCGCGAGCCCGTTGTCGATGAGCATCGTGACGAGCAGGTCCACCCAGGGGTGTGCAAGATCGATCTCCGGGACCACGTTCGCCAGGACTGGAAGCACCCCGAGCACACGAGCGGCGGCATCGGTGCGGTCAGCGCGCAGCGGGTCGTTGGCTGCGATCAGTGCAACGGTCAACGGGATGCGGCGTTCCACAGGGACCTGTTCGACGGCGCTCAGGTCCACCGGAGGGGGCGGCACAGGAGCGTCGACGTCGAGCACAAAGCGCGCAGCTGCAGTGAAGTCCATCGTCGCGCAGATGTCGGTGATGTCGGTGCCGCGCAACAGGAGTCGGTCGTCGCTGATCGTCGACACGCGGGTCGCGACGGCCCGGAACCGCAAGAGGCGGTCGCCGGCGCGGCGGCCGTCGTGTTTGGCCGCCGCGAGCGAGTCGACCTCGGCACGGTCGAACAGCGATTCCGCCTGCCCCGGCATCCGCCGCGACGTCAGCACTCCCCTGCTCACGTACGAGTACAGCGTTCCGCGCTTCACCCCAAGCCGCGCCGATGCCTCGGACGTTGTGATCCACCTGTCCACGCGTTGATTCAATCAACATTGCAGACATTGATCAACAGCGCCACACTCGTGTCATGAGCACACCGATCACCGTCCCGCGGGGACTCAAGAACGTCATCGTCACCGACACCGAGATCGGCGACGTCCGAGGTGAGGAGGGTTTTTACCACTATCGACAGTTCGACGCGACGGAGCTCGCTCGCACCTGCACGTTCGAGGACGTCTGGCATCTGATGGTGTTCGGGTCGCTTCCCGATCCGGGACAGTCGGAGGCGTTCGCGCGGCGCATCGCCGCTCTGCGAGTGATCGACGGCGCCACCGTCGATCTGTTGCGTTCGATCGTCACACCGGAAACGGATCCGCTCGCCGCCCTGCGGGTGGCTCTTGCGGCGCTCGGCCTGGCCGACCGCCCGCTGTACGACGTCCCGGCCGCCGACCGCGTCGACTCCGCACTGCGTGCAGCCGCAGTCGTACCGACGGTGCTCGCCGCAGCGCACCGACTCTCCCGGGGCCAGGAGGTGCTCGATGCGGATCCCGACGCGGACCACGTGTCCGACTATCTGCGGATGGCGACCGGGTCGACCGACGCCGAGGCCGCCGATGCGCTCCGGACTTACCTGGTCACCACCATCGACCACGGTTTCAACGCGTCGACGTTCGCGGGTCGGGTGGTCGCCTCCACCGGTTCGGATATGACATCGTCAGTCCTCGGCGCTCTCGGTGCGTTCCTCGGACCGTTGCACGGTGGCGCTCCGAGTCGAGCTCTCGCCGCGCTCGACGACATCGGCGACCCGTCGAACACTCGAGACTGGGTACGTGGCCGCATCGAGTCGGGCGAGAAGATCATGGGCTTCGGTCACGCCGTCTACCGCACCCATGACCCGCGGTCGGAACTGTTGAAAAGCGTTGTCCAGCAACGCTTCAACTCACCTCTCGTCCACCACGCCACCGCCGTCGAAGCCGAGATCGAGGCAGCGATCAACGAACTCAAGCCAGGTCGTCGCCTGTACGCGAACGTCGAGTTCTACGCTGGCGTCCTGATGAGCGAGGTGGGCCTGCCGCCCGAGATGTTCACGCCGACCTTCGCCGTCGCCCGAGTCGTCGGCTGGACCGCGAACATCCTCGAACAAGCCGCCGAAGGCAAGATCATCCGCCCTGTCGCCCGCTACGTCGGCCCCCTGCCTGCTCGTTGAGCGGAAAGCTCCCACTGCTCGTTGAGCCGTCTCCGGTTCCACTGGTCGTTGCGGTCGAACGCTCCCACTGCTCGTTGAGCCGTCCCCGAGGCGCCAGCCGAGGTGACGTGTCGAAGCGTCGCACGGTTCAGCGCAACGAGGACGCACGATCAGGCGCTTGGCATCGCGCATACTGCTGAGATCGCGCTTTTCATCGGCTTACGAGGGCAATGTGCCCTCGTAAGCCGATGAGACGAGCGATCTTTGCAGTGTTAGCCCGATCAGGGCTTGTTGGCCCAGACGTACTTGTAGTAGTCGGCGTCCTTGAGGTCCGCGGCAGCAGCGGGATCGACGACCATCGTCGCGTGGCGGTGGAGCTGCAGCACCGACGCCGGGCACGATGCCGACAGCGGTCCTTCGACAGCGGCTGCCACAGCTGCTGCCTTCCCGGATCCGGTTGCGACGAGGATGAGGTGCTTGGCGTCGCAGATGGTGCCGAGTCCCTGGGTGATGACGTGCATCGGGACCTCGTCGAACGAGTCGAAGAAGCGGGCGTTGTCCTGCCGGGTCTTCTCGGTCAGGGTCTTGATGCGGGTGCGCGAGGTCAGCGACGACGACGGCTCGTTGAAGCCGATGTGGCCGTTGCTGCCGATGCCGAGGATCTGGACGTCCACCGGGCCGACTTCGGCGATGAGTGCGTCGTAGGCGTCGGCGGCGATCCGGCTGTCAGGCGCCATGCCGTCCGGGGAATGGACGTCGCCGATGTCGATGTGGTCGGTGAACTTGTCACGGATGAACCGCGCATACGACTCCGGGTGCGTCGGCACGAGCCCGACGTACTCGTCGAGCAGGACCGCGTTGACGCCGGCGAACGACAGTCCCTCGTCACGGTGTCGACGGATCAGCTCGTCGTACGTCGCGAGGGGCGACGATCCGGTGGCCAGACCGATGGTCTTCGCTCCGCCTCGGACCGCGTTCTCGACGATGTCTGCCATCACCTGTTCCGGGTGATCGACGATCACGACCTCCATGCGCCACCTGCACCTTCCATAGTGTGTGGGTTCGGTTCGAGGGTACGTTGCTCCCCCTCGACTCCGCTCGGGGAACAACGGACTTCGGTCGGGGAACAGAGGACTCCGGTCGGAGAACGGGAAGCCGAATCCGAGGACAGTTGGTTCAAGACATGCGGGAGATGACGGCTCTCTTCGCCGCCCGGAACTCCTCGTCGTCGAGCCAACCCTTCTGGTGCATGTCCGCGAGACGCGCGATCTCGTCGCTGAGCAGAGTGGTCGTGCGAGGGGTCTTGACTTGAGGAATCGAAGACGAAGGCAACACGACCTCCGAAGGTTGTTTCTCGAGAGACACCCGCAACGGTTCTGCTGTCCGGTTCTGCGGCTGAGCAGTATCGCGGCGAAGCCGCTCTATGTGCTCGCGAATGAAGTCCTGTTCCTGGTCCATGACGTCGCCGAACAGTATGGGCCCGCGATCGGTGTGGATGTGCAGTTTCGTCGTCACGCGCTTCCGGACAAACTCCACACTGCGAATATCTTCGCCGCGCACTTCGATTCTGACCTTCTTGCCCGGCTCTAGGACTGTCGTGAATCCGATGACGCGACAATTGGTGATCGCCAGCGCCTCCATCACAGGTTTGAAACGGAAGATGTGGGCGAATGCGGTTATCGACTCGCCGGGCAGTAGATCTGACGCGATGCCGGCCTGCCACATCGCAGTGTCCGCTCGTGACGCGATGATCCATGCACCGCTCTCCACCATCTGCCACCTCACACGTCCGCTTGTTCGTCGACCCAATCGTGACACGGCAGGGTCCCGCTCAACCGATCGATCGACACCCGTCAGCACCAGTCGCGGGAGCGGGTTCCGACTTTGAGGTCGAGTTTCTGGAGGCGGTCGGCGACGACGGTCACCGCGCCTTCCGCGTTCTGCACCTTTCCGCGGATGAGCAGAGCTGACGCGGTCTGCGCGAGGGTCCGGTAGCGCGCCCACAGGCCGACGGAGCAGACGACGTTCACCATGCCGGTCTCGTCTTCGAGGTTCACGAACGTGACACCCGACGCGGTCGCGGGCCGTTGGCGGTGCGTCACCGCTCCCCCGACGAGCACACGCGACCCGTCCGGCACGGCGAGCAGGCCGTCGGCAGGGATCACTCCCATCGCGTTCAGTCGCGGGCGCAGGTACTGCGTCGGGTACGAGCGGGGTGAGATGCCGGTGGAGATCGCGTCGACGGCAGTCAGCTCCACCTCGCTCATACCGGGAAGTGTCGGCGCCGACCGCGGCGAGACGACGGGGAGTTGGTCGTCGCGCATTCCGGCCGCGGCTCCGGCCTCCCACAGTGCGGCCCGCCGATCCAGACCGAAGCACTCGAACGCACCCGCCGTCGCCAGCGCCTCCAGGTGCGCAAGCGTGGGCTCGGTGCGCCTCGACAGGTCGGCCACCGAGGTGAACGGGCCGCCAGTGCTGCGATCGTCGACGATCCGCTGAGCCACGTCGTCCGACAGCCCCTTCACCGCGGCGAGCCCGATGCGCACGTCGAGTCCGTCGTTCTCGAGGGTCGCGTACGACAACGACCGATTCACGTCGGGTCGGTGCACCTCGACGCCGTGCCGTCTGGCGTCGGCCACCAGACTCTGCGGCGAATAGAAGCCCATCGGCTGCGCCCGCAGCAGAGCAGCGCAGAACGCCGCGGGGTGATGCAGTTTGAACCACGACGAGTAGAAGACGATCGACGCGAAGCTCTGCGAATGACTCTCCGGGAACCCGAAGTTGGCGAACGCCGCCATCTTCTCGTAGATGCGGTCGGCCGTGTCGCCGACGATGCCGTGCGTCTCGCGCATCCCCTCGTAGAAACGCGCCTTGAGGCGTTTCATCCGTTCCGGCGACCGCTTTGATCCCATCGCCCGTCGCAGTTGGTCGGCTTCACCGGCGTCGAAGCCTGCGACGTCGACCGCCACCTGCATCATCTGCTCCTGAAACAGCGGGATTCCGAGGGTGCGGCCGAGCGACTCGCGCATCGAGTCGTGGTCGAAGGTGACCTTCTCCTTGCCGTCGCGACGTCGGATGTACGGGTGCACCGACCCGCCCTGGATCGGCCCCGGTCGGATCAACGCCACCTCGACGACGAGGTCGTAGAAGTTCCGCGGCTTCAACCGCGGGAGTGTCGCCATCTGGGCTCGCGACTCCACCTGGAACACGCCGATCGAGTCCGCGCGACACAGCATGTCGTACACCGCCTCCTCGCCGAGATCGAGCTTCGCGAGGTCGACGTCGATCCCCTTGTGATCGCGGACCAGGTCGATCGCGTAGTGCAGCGCCGACAGCATGCCGAGACCGAGGAGATCGAACTTCACCAGCCCCACGGCGGCGCAGTCGTCCTTGTCCCACTGCAGCACACTGCGGCCGGGCATCCGCGCCCACTCGGTGGGGACGACGTCGGCGATCGGTCGGTCGCAGATCACCATTCCACCGGAGTGGATGCCCAGGTGGCGGGGCATCGACGAGATCTGTGACGCCAGGTCGCGAACATCGTCCGGTGCGGAGTCTGGAACCTTGGCCCACGCATCCTGCTGCCCTGGCGCGTATCCGAGCGCACGTGCCATGTCGCGGACGGCCGACCGCCCCCGATACGTGATGACGTTGGCCACCTGCGCACTGTTGGCCCGACCGTGCCGCGAGTACACATACTGGATCACCTCTTCGCGCCGATCCGATTCGATGTCGACGTCGATGTCGGGCGGACCGTCACGCTCGGGCGACAGGAAGCGTTCGAACAGCAGATGATTGCCAACGGGGTCGACGTTGGTGATGCCGAGTGCGTAACAGACCGCGGAGTTCGCCGAACTCCCCCGCCCCTGGCAGAGGATGTCGTGGGTTTTGCAGAACGAGACGATGTCGTGGACCACCAGGAAGTACCCGGGGAAGGTCAGCGTCTCGATGATCGCCAGCTCGTGCTCGATCTGTCGGTACGCGTCCGGGCGGGCGGCGCGCGTCCCGTACCTGCGCAGCGCCCCCTCCTCGGTGAGATGCCGCAGCCACGTCGCCTCGGTGTAGCCCTTCGGGACGTCGAACGGCGGGAGATTCGGGGCGATCAGACCGAGGGAGAACGCACAGTCGGACGCCAGCTGGACGGCGTTGTCGATGGCGTCGAGGTGCGCAGGCATCAGGCGAGCCATCTCGTCGCCGCTGCGCAGGTGCGCCCCTCCGACGCCGGGCAGCCAGCCGTCGATCGTCGTCATGTCGGTGCGCGCACGCACCGCGGCCACGGCTGTCGCGAGTCGGCGGTTGGCCGGTCCGGCGAAATGTGCGCCCGTCGTCGCCACCGTCGACAGACGTAGTTCGCCGGCGATGTCGACGAGGATCGCATTGCGCTCGTCGTCGTCCGAGCAGCCGGACGCCGTCAGTTCCACCGTCACGTAGTCACGACCGAACCGATCGACGAGGTCGCCGAGCGCATCGCGGGCGCCGATCCGCCCGGCCCGCGCCAGTCCTCGACGCACCGCGCCTTTTCGACAGCCGGTCAGTATCTGCCAGTGACCGTCACCGGCGGCCGCGGTGACCGCGTCGGCGTCGTACCGGAGCCGCCCCTTCTCCCCTCCCGTCATGTGCGCGTCGGCGATCACTCTCGACAGCCTGCGATAGCCCTCGTCCCCGCGGGCGAGCACCAGCAGGTGATCGCCTTCCGGGTCGACGGCGCCTGCGCGCGGCGCGTCGTGCTGCAGTGACAGTTCGGCGCCGAACACTGTCGGCATGCCGAACTCTCGCGCGGCCTCGGCGAAGCGAACCACTCCGTAGAAGCCATCGTGGTCGGTCAGCGCCAACCCTGTCAGACCGAGCCGCCAGGCCTCCTCGACCATCGCCTCCGGCATCGATGCGCCGTCGAGGAAGCTGTACGCGCTGTGAGCGTGCAACTCTGCGTATCCGATCGTCGACCGCCCGAACGCGATGTCGGCAGGCACGTACTCGCCGCGTTTGCGCGACCATGCGGGCGAGTCGCCGCCGTCACCGACATTGGGCGGAAACGTCTCGCCGCGTCGGTCCCCCGCCCCCGGGCCTCGGCCCGACAGCACCCTCTCCATCTCCGACCAGGTCGGCGGACCGTTGCTCCACCCCATTCATCCGATTATAGAACACATGTTCGATACACGGAATAGATAGCCGCAGGATTGCTCGAACCGACTTGATCAATCGAACTACACAGATCCGACACCCGACAGGCACATAATCGTGCCAGCGCACCAAACGCATGCCACATATGAGAACCTGTGTCAGTGACCAGCTACTTCGTGACGGGTGCAAGCGGATTCATCGGCAGTCGAGTGCTGCAACGACTCCTGGCGCGCGACGCCGACGCCCGTGTCACCGCGCTGGTGCGTCCCGGTTCGCTTCCACGTTTCGCACAGATCCTCGAAGGCATCGACGGCGGCAAACGAGTGATCACCGTGCCCGGCGATCTCACTGTCGACGGTCTGGACATCCACGACGCGACGGTGCTCACCGGCACCGATCACGTGATCCATCTGGCCGCGATCTACGACGTGACCGCCGACGACGCATCTCAGGACGCCGCCAACCGCGACGGCACCGCGCGTGTCGCCGCACTCGCGGCCGACCTCGGCGCGACGATGCACCACGTGTCGTCCATCGCCGTCTCCGGAGACTGGGACGGCGAGTACACCGAGGACGACTTCGACCTGGGCCAGGGCTTCCCCACCGCCTACCACCGCACCAAGTTCGAGGCGGAGAAGGCAGTCCGTGAGACGCCCGACCTGCGGTGGCGCGTATATCGGCCGTCCGCGGTGGTCGGCGACTCAGTCACCGGCACGATGGACAAGGTCGACGGGCCGTACTACTTCTTCGGTCAGATGTCGCTGCTCGGGCAGTTGCCGTCGTTCCTCAAGATGCCCCTGCCGAACCTCGGGTGGGTGAATCTGGTGCCGGTCGATTTCGTCGCCGACTCGATCGTCGCGCTGCTGCATCACCGGCCGGACGACGACTCGCTGGTGTTCCACCTGTCCGACCCGCAGCGGCGGACCGTCACCGAGATGTTCAATGCGCTCGCGCCCGCCTTCGACGCGCCTCGCGGTTTCAACGCGCTGCCCGGCGCGGTGGTCCGCCCGGTGCTCGCCGCCGGTTCGCGAGGTCCGCTGCGTGCCGCGCGCGACGCCGTCGCCGCCCAGCTCGACGTGCCTCCCGTCCTGTTCGACCTCGTCTCTCTCCCCGTCCGATTCCGCAGTGACACGACGCTCGCCGTGCTTCGCTCGCTCGGCGTCGAGCTGCCGGATCTCGCCGACTATGGGCCCGGCCTCTGGCGATACTGGTACGAGAATCTCGACCCGGCGAGACATCGCCGCACCGACCCGCGTGGTTCGATGGTCGGCAAGAACGTGCTGATCACGGGCGCGTCGTCGGGCATCGGCAAGGCGACGGCCCGCATGTGCGTGACGCGCGGCGCCAACGTGTTCCTGGTGGCGCGCAGCGTCGACGGTCTGACCGACGTCGCCGACGAGCTGAACGCCGAGACCCCCAAGGACGGCCTTCCCGCCGGACACGCCTACGCGTATCCCGCCGACATCACCGACGAGTCGGCCGTTCAGACGCTCATCAAGTCGATCCTCGCCGAGCACGACCACGTGGATGTCCTCGTCAACAACGCCGGACGATCGATCCGCCGGTCGACGCTGAACTCGGTCGACCGTTCGCACGACTACCAGCGGACGATGGCCGTCAACTACTTCGGCGCCGTCTACCTGACATTGGCGTTGCTGCCGCACATGGTGGCACGCCAGGCCGGGCACATCGTGAACGTGTCGTCGGTCGCGGTGCAGAGCCACGGTCCCCGGTTCGGCGCGTACGGTGCGTCGAAAGCGGCGCTCGAGGCGTTCAGCGACGCGACGGCCGCCGAGACTCTGTCCGACCACGTCACGTTCAGCACCGTCCGACTGCCGCTGACCCGGACCAAGATGATCGCTCCCACCGACGCCTACCAGGCTCAGCACGGCATCTGGGGTGTCGACAAGGCCGCGAGCCGGGTACTCCGCGCGATCATCGACAAGCCCAAACGCGTGAACACGCTGATCGGCGACATCGTCGACCTCGGGCACCACACCGTCCCTCGGCTCACCAACCGGCTCATGCACCAGGAGTACCTGCTGGTCGGCGAGTCGGACGCGGCGCTCGGCAAGGGCTGAGGGTCAGCCTTCCTCACGTCGTGCACGAGCGAGGACGCGTGTCATGATCGCCACGGCGCCGCGATCCTCCGCGAGCCGCAATGCGACATCAAGATCCTCTGCGGTACGCCCATGAGGATCCGAGCGGACCGCGGCGGCAATCTTCCGCCAGTTCTTGAGCGTCCCTCGATCCAACGCCGCAAGCACGCCCTCGACACCCCACTGATCAACCGGATCGTCCGGGGTGACGACGAGATTTCGGAATTGCAGCATCACTCCACCATTCGATCAGCGACGTCGACACACACGTCAACGACAGCGTTCCAATCGTGCCATTTCGCTGCCAGACCCTTGTAGCCGGAGAGCCTGAGAGTGGTCGTCTCATCGGCGGGCGAAGGACGACCGAGTTGACGTGCCACCTGCGTAGCAACCGAGTCGTCGCCCTCCTTCGCCGCGTAGTAGTCGTCGATCTGGGCGAGCGTATCGGCAGCCCAGGCTCGCCCGAATCTGTCAGACAACGCGGCGACATCGAGATAGTCCCGCGTTTGATTCCTTTTCACCACCAGATACGCCTTGATTCGCAGAGTCTCTTCCGGCGTCGGAACAATGACCTTCTCATCCCCGATGTCGATGCGCTCTGTTTCGAGTGGTCGCTGTCGAATCAGTTGGCGGACGCCCGCTTCGATGTCGCCGAGTCGTCCAAGAATGATCTTCCCGGGAACCGCGCGATTCAGAACCCAGTCGGGGTCCGTTTCAAGCGCGTCAAGGACCAAGTCGAACCTCGAACGCAGGTCGGCGAGAACATGATCGTGGTCGGTCGACAATCGGTGCCCGGCGTGCCATGCCGCAGCGCTTCCGCCGACGAGTATCGCGTCGGGCACGAGCTGTTGCAGTCGCGCAGCCGATCGCAAGACGTCAAGCAGGGTCACCTCCATAATCCAACAGTACTGTGGATTCTCGCTTCGATCCGCGGACTGAGCTCCTCACTCGTACACTCCTTCCACCGTCCAGGCGCGTTCTCGGTAGCAGAGCAGAAGTGCTCGCGAATCCTCCAGCAGCACTTGGGCTCTCGCCGACACGCCCGTCGGCTCGACGTCGGTGCCGAACGGCCACGGCCCGGCCCACCAGCAGACCGTGTACGGCCGACGCCCCACCCGGACCTCGGCGGGCTCCGTGGTGAAGCCGCCGCGTGGCGTCACCTCGACCTGATCGCCTTCGGCGTCGAGCAGTTCGGCGTCGGTGTGCGACAGCAATGCAGGCGACGGCCGGGCCAGCCGATCGGGCCAGGCGGCGTTCGGATCACGCGGCGGCACCTGCTCGTCCCCGAGCGTCACGAGCGCGACCTGCTCGGCCGGCCCGCGTCCACCGCTGCGGATCGGCACCCGCACCGACTCCCCGCCGAGCAGACCTTGCACACGGACGAGCGCACGTCGAGCTCGATCGGTGAGCCCGTCGCCGACCGCGGCGGGCAGTCCGGCCCCGACGAATGCGTGCTGCAGAGATCCGGGATCGACGACTTCCACCGGTTCCAGATGCAACCGCGCGATCGGCGAGTCCGGTGCACCGGCCCCACCCGCATCACGTCCCGCTGTACCGGCCAGCCACCCTTCGAGCTGCCAACGGATGCGGTCGGCCGTGGCATCCGGTGTGAGCGGCTGCGCGCACCACCAGGTGCGCGAATGTCGTTGTCCACGTTCGGTTATCGCGTGAACAGTGAGCCGAGTGCACGCCAGCGACGCCGCCGACAGACGCCGGTGCAGCTCCTCGGCGAGCCGACGGCCGAGGAAGGCGGCCGAGTCGATGCGGTCGACGGGGGGATCACACGTGTACTCGACGTCCAGCACGGCCGGGATCGGCGCACGACTCGGCCGCCTGCCGGGCGTTGCGCTCGCCAACCGGTGCGCGACAACGGCGTCCGCCGAGAACCTCGACGCGACGTCGGCGGCAGGCAGTTCGGCGAATGCACCGAGAGTTCGGATGCCGAGTCGCCACAACAGGTCGACGAGATCGGGACGTGTCGGATCGGACAGCGCGATCTCCACGGTCAGGTCCGAGATCGGCCGGGTCGCCAGGTACGCGGCGTCGGTACCCGGCGGCACCGACTGCCCGGACCGTGCGGACAGGACCGCGGTGAACAGTTCGTCTGCCACTCCCACTCGCGCTGCGACACCCGTCGCGGCGACGGCGTCGACGATCCGCTCGGCGAGCACCGCCTCCCCGCCGAAGTAGCGCGCAGCCCGATCGGCCGTCACCACCAGCAGCCCGGGACGCAACACTTCCGTGAGTGGGACCACCTCGGTCACCGCCGTGACGACCGGCTCGAACAGTCGGCCGTCACGAGTCGGATCAGCGTCGAACACCACCAGGTCCGGGCACAACGACTGCGCCTGACGTTTCCGCATGCCGCGTCGGACGCCAACGGTGCGCGCCGCCCGAGAACACGCCTCCACCTTTCCCGCATGCAGGACGGCGATCGGCTCGGCCACCGTGATGCCCGCCGTCGACGCGGCCGCAACCGCAGGCCAGTCCGGGCACCACACGGCCATCACCCGACGGCCGCTCTGAGGGTCCATCAGTTCGCCACGGCGAGTGCCGGACGCGACGGGCGCTGCACCGAACCGTGCGCTGCGACCAACTGCAGCACCGGATTCTCCCCCGGTGTCGTCTCGCCCATACCCGGGGCGACGAGGTCGAAACCACCCGACGACGGGCGAGCACCCGAAGCCGTCACCCGCACGTCCACGCCGAACCCGCCGATGCGCCCGAAACCGCTCCGCCGCGCGGGCACGTGCCGGTATTCGGTCACCTCGCTCTCGATGCGGACCGATGCTCCGGGCCAGTCGCCGAGGACGAGCAGCGTCGACGACTGCTTGCGTGCCCGGCCCGCCAGGACCCGAGCTCGCGACTGCGGAACCGGCCCGCGTTTGCGGCCAGGGCCGAGGTCGGGCCCGAGCACCACGAGATCGATGCCGTCGAGCAGCACCCCCGCGACCTCCAGAGGGTCCACACCGGGCTCGGTGACGACCGCGACGCGACTCAGATCCGCCCCCATGTCCATAGCGGCAGCAAGGTTGAGTCGAGGGAGTCCCACAAGCGCCACCGTGGCACCCGCCCGAGTCACCTCGGCGATGACGGCCATCGGAACGGTGATCGCCCCGGTGGACGTGACCACCGTTCCGCGAGACAGGCCACGGCGAGGGAACAGCGGCGCCATGGCCTCGGGAACGGGGAGCACCGAGGTCTCTGCAACGGCGTCGCCCGACATGCCCGCCAGACGCCTCCGCAGGGCTTCTACCTCCTCTGATCGTGCCATCACTTCCCCTTCCCGCTGTTCGAACTCTTGTTCGATACTGTACGACCGACCTCCGACAACCGTCAACGCTCCTGGTCGCGGCCCCGACCACTCCGTACGCCACGTAGATTCGGACGCATGCAGTCACGCCTCTATCCGTTCGCCGCGATCATCGCCGCGGTGACGTCGATCGCGCTCACCGCCCTGCCGTGGATCTCGTTGGCCCCGCTCGGCCTCGACTGGTCGTGGAACGGGCTCGCCATGGCCAGCGTCGACCTCGGCGATGATCTCGGCGTGGTCGGCGTCGGATGGGCGGTGGTCGCAGCAGCAGTCGTGGCTATTCTGGCCGCGCTGATCGGCCTGATGCCGTCTCCCAAAGTCCGACCGCTCCTCCCCCTGGCGAACGCGGTCGCAGCCGCCGCATGTGCACTCGCAGCACTCGCACCGCTCATCACGCTCATCTGGCCCGCAGTGTTCTACGGCGACCTGTTCGTCAGCATCGGAGCGACAGGCCTCGTATCTCAGGTTCCACTGAAGACACCCGTCATCGTCGCGACCACCGGCACGATCCTGCTCACAGCCGTCGTCTGTGCAGCCTCAGCGGTGGCCGCCCGCCCTGGTCCAGGGTCGCGTGCTGACACGCGACACTAACGATTCGGGCCGCGTCGGCGACGAAGCCCTGACCTGAGCGGTCACGACCGCCGCGATCGATCCGGACGCCAGTAGCGCGGCTAGAACAAGCACTTGGAAACGGCCCGCCTCCACCGGCGAGAGCCCACCGAAGATCGCACCCACAAAGGCGCCGGGCAAGGTGACCAGCCCGGTGGTCTTAGTCTGATCGATCGACGGCACCAACGCACTGTGCACCGCATGTCGTGCCATCGACGACGCCGCCTGACGCGGTGTCGCACCGAGCGCCAGCCAGGCCTCGACCTCGTCCCACCGCTCGATGAGCGTCTCAGTCAGACGCCGCCCGGTGAGCGTCGTGATGTTCATGGTGTTGCCGATGACGATCGCCGACAACGCCAACAGGTATCGCGAAGTCGGCTCCAGCGCCCCGGTCGCGAACACCACTCCGAGCGCGACTACCACACCCGAAGCCACCGCCAGCGCAACAAATCCGGCTGTCCGCCAAAAGGCCCCCGGGGCGGCCAGGCGTCGCGCCGCGGTCCCGACCGCCACCGTAAACATGACCGACACTGCGAGCAGCACCAGTCCGGGATGCGTGATCAAGCCTGTCAGCGCGACACTGACCACCGCGAGCTGGACCATTCCGCGCAGAATCGCCGACGCCGTCGCCCACCGCTCGCGGACGCCGTACCAACGCAGAACGCCGACCGACACTCCCGCCAGCACGATCACGGCCACAGCCGTCGCGATCACGTCATGTGCGGACACCCGCTAATCCAATCACCTCCGCGGCCTTTCGACGCGCTTCGCTTGCTCAAGGAGCAGGGCACAAGCAGGAGCCCTACTGCTCCTTGAGCAAGCGGAGCGCGTCGAAAGGTCAGAACAACGTCAAACTCTCGGGCTCAACAACACCGACCGTCTGCGGTGCCGAACTCTCTTCGGCCGCGACCCCGTCGGGTTTGGCGAGCCCGTGCTCGCGGACAAGGGGTGTCATGCGTTCACGGAGTCGGACTGCGTAATCCGCGGGAACGAACGAACCGCGCCCGTACAGCGATCGGTATCGACGCAGCAGCGCGGGATGTTCCTGGGCCAGCCAATCGAGATAGCCGTCGTCGGAGTCGAGCTGCAGCACCGACACGGACACGCGGACCGCGCCGGCGTCCGACAGTTCGGACAGCAGCGCATCCAACTGCGACGACGAATCGGTCAGGCACGGCAGCAACGGTGCGATGCGCACGTGCGGTTCGAGCCCCGCGTCGGCGAGACGTCGAACGGCCTCGATCCGCGCGGCGGGGAGCGAACCGTCCGGGTCGGCCCGACGACACAGGTCGTCGTCGAGGCAGGGCACGGTCATCACGATCGTCGTCGGCACCGCGTGCCGCACCACCCGCAGCAGCGAGAGGTCGCGCACGATCAGGTCCGAACCCGTGTACAGCGCAAACGGCGTGTTCGATTCGGCGAGCGCCGAGATGACCCCGGGCATAAGCCGATAGCGCTCTTCGAGCACGCCGTAGGGATCCGCGCCGGTCACGCCGACGGCCACCGTCGATCGTCGCCACGACCGCCGTCGGAGTTCACGTCTCAGAACCGCGGCGGCGTTCATCCGCACCCGCATCTCGCAGTCGTCACCGACCATCGTCTCGAGCGCGTAGTCGTAGGGATGGGCACGCTCCACCGTCACCGACCGCAGCATCGCCGGCGCCAGCACCTCATGCACCGCCAGGCGCGGAAACTCCGGCAGCCGGAGCGTCCGCACCAGGTCGGTGTCGACCAACCCGAGCACTCCACTCATGCCATCTATCCGAACACATGTGCGAACGACTCGTCAAGTGTCCGAATGGACTGTCACAGGCCCCGGCTACGATGGCTGCATGACCGGATCGGCCGAGCCTGGACCCTCGTACCTCGTCGCCGGCCGTTACCGCCTGGTCAAGCGCATCGGGCGGGGCGGCATGGGCGCGGTGTGGGTTGCGCGCGACCAGCTCCTCGACCGCGACGTCGCCGTCAAGCAGGTCCTGTCGGTCGCCGGAATGTCCGACGACGAGGCTCTCACCAACCGCCAGCGAGCGATGCGGGAGGGCCGGATCGCCGCTCGCCTCTCGCACCGGAACGCCGTGTCGATGCACGACGTCGCGCTCGACGGCGAGGAGCCGTGGCTGGTGATGGAGTATCTCCCGTCGCACAGTGTGGCCGATGTGCTCCGCGACAACGAGACCATCGCGCCCGTCGAGGCCGCGCAGATCATCGCGCAGGTCGCCGACGCGATCGCCGAAGCCCATGCGTCGGGCATCATCCACCGCGACATCAAACCCGCGAACATCCTGATCGCCAACAGCGGGCGCGCGACGGGCCTGGTGAAGATCACCGACTTCGGCATCTCTCGTGTCAAGGACGACGTGTCGATCACCCAGACCGGCATCGTCACCGGAACGCCCGCCTACTTCGCGCCCGAAGTGGCGCGCGGTGACGAACCCGGCGAGGCGTCGGATGTGTTCTCGCTGGGTGCGACGCTGTACACGATGATCGAGGGCCGACCACCGTTCGGCGACGGCGACAATTACATCGCGACACTGCATCGCGCCGCGGCAGCCCGCATCGATCCGCCGACACGAGCGGGCGGACTCGAACCGATTCTGCTGCGCCTGCTGGAGCCGTCGCCTGCGAACCGTCCTACGATGTCGCAGGCCCGTGATCTACTCGTCCAATACGCGGCGTCCGAACTCGGCACGTCGGAGAAGGTCCTGACCGGCCTCGTCTCGACGAAGCCGAATCACACGCGCGTCCGTCCCACTGCGCCGTCGGTGATGCTGCAGAAACCCGAGCCGTATGCGCACACGCGCGTCGGCACTCCTACACCCCCGCCCGGCCGGTACGCGCCTCGCGCAACTCCCGAGCCGCTCCCGCCGCAGCAGTACCCGTCGAACCCGTCGATGCAGCAGCATCCGTACTCGCAGCCGCAGTACCAGTTCTACCCGCCGCAGCATCAACCTCAGCGAGGCAGCAACGCCGGCCTCGCCGCAGCGATCTTCGCCCTGTTCGTCCTGCTCACGGCCATCATCGCCGGGATCATCGTTCTCACTGTGTAGCGTTCCCTGATCCTTGAGCGCAGTCGAAAGGCGCTCGACAAGCAGTGGCCCCTTCCTGCTCCTTGAGCGCAGTCGAAAGGTCAGCCCAGTTGGCGGTTGACGGCCCAGCGGGTGAGGGCGTTCCGGTTCGACTGCTGGGTCTTACGGAGCACGTTGGATGCGTGGGTCTCGACGGTCTTGACCGAGATGAAGAGCTCTTCGGCGATCTCACGGTAGGTGTACCCGCGCGCCAGCAGCCGGAGCACTTCGAGTTCACGCTTGGTGAGCGAGTCGAGTTCCGGGTCGAGGTGCGGTTCGGGGACGGCGGAGCGACCGGTGAACGAGTCGAGGACGAACCCGGCCAGGCGCGGGCTGAACACGGCGTCGCCCTCGGCGACACGTCGGACCGCGTCGGCCAGCTCCGTCCCGCTGATGGTCTTGGTGACGTAGCCGCGAGCACCAGCCCGGATGGTCGCGATGACGTCCGTCGCCGCATCCGACACTGACAACGCCAGGAACACCGGTGCCTCGGATCCGAGCGCATCGGTCACGCCGCGCAGGACGCCGACGCCTCCCCCGCCGGGCATGTGGACGTCGAGGAGCACCACGTCGGGCCGGGTCGCGACGATCTCGCTGATGGCCTGCGGCACGGTGCCCGCGTCGCCGACCACATCGATGCCGTCCTCGCCCGCGAGTTCGGCTCGGACTCCGGAGCGGAACACTCCGTGGTCGTCGACGAGGAAGAGACGGTAGGCGGTCATGCGATCTCCTGATCAGTCTGTGCGGGTGCGTCTTCTGTTGTAGCGGAGGCGATCTCACCCGCAGCGCGCGGCAGGGTCAGTGCGACGTTGGTGCCGCGTCCGATGGTCGAACTGAGGCGTGCCGCGCCGCCCGCACGTTCCATACGGGCCCGGATGGAACGGCTGACGCCTTGGCGGTCGGGGTCGACGGCGTCGACGTCGAAGCCTGCTCCGCGGTCGCGGACGAACACCTCCACTTGGTCGTCGGCCACTTCGCAGTACACGTCGACCGTCGCTGCGCCGGAGTGTTTGGACGCGTTGACCATCGCTTCGCGGGCTGCCGAGACGAGTGCGCTCCAGCCGCGCGCGCGGGTGGGGTCGAGCATCTCGTCGGGGGTCACGTCGCCGACGGTGATGGCTTCGATCTCGACACCGTATGCGTCTTCCACTTCGACGGCGACAGCGCTGATCGCCGCGGCGAGGGACTCGCGGGGCCGGGCGCGGTCGCCGAACAGCCATTGGCGGAGCTCTCGTTCCTGACTGCGCGCCAGGCGTGCGACGGTGTCGGGGTTCGCAGCCTGCTTCTGGATCAGAGCCAGCGTCTGCAGAACAGAATCGTGCAGGTGGGAGGCTATTTCTTCACGCTCGTCGGTTCGGATGCGTGCGGCACGCTCCTCGTTCAATGCCCGGAGCATGCGCATCCAGACGGGAACGGTCAGCAGCACTGCGCCGACGAGTGTCGCGAGGACCGCGACGACGATCGGCGGCATGCCCGCCAGCGCGGTGTCGGGGACGGTCACCATCACGACGAGGCCGCCGATCACGAACACCGCACCCGTCGCCAGCCTGACCCATGTGAGCGTCCGCGACTGCGACGTTGCGATGCCGGTGACGTCGGCCTCTCGCCACACGATGGCGGCGCCGCCGAGGACGAACAGGATCGCGAGCATCGACTGCGCGGGCGCGCTCGTCGCCGCCATGCCGTTGGCGGCGAGCGCGAGGACGCCGATCACGATGAGGCCATGTGCCTGGCGTCGCTCCCCCGGCGGCGCGGCGGCGGTGTCGTCGCCGGTCGGGCAGAAGAACCAGAGCAGCGCATAGGCGATGACACCGGCCCCGGCCAGCGCCGCGAGCACCACGAACACGACTCGCACCCGGAAGACGGAGACGCCGAGGTGGTCGGCGACGCCGCCGCACACACCGGCGATCACCTTGCCGCCACTGCGTCTATGCAGTCGCGGCACGGTTGTACTCGTGCGCAGTTCTCTTCTCATTGATTCGATAGTGGCACGTCGCGACCGGTTCGCACATCAGGGAGCATCTCAGGGTTTCGCCGGATTCATGGCGGCGCGATCATCGCCAAGATGAATGGCATGAACGCTTCGACTGTCCAAGACATGTGGAACACGCGCCCCGTGCGGCGTCGTTCCGGCAACACCGTGGCCGGTGTGTGCATCGGTGTCGGTGAGCGCTATCGGGTGGACCCGACGCTGGTGAAGGTGGCCTTCGTGGTCGCGACGCTGTTCGGCGGCAGCGGCATCCTGCTGTACATCGCCGCCGCGATCGCGCTGCCCGCCGACGACGAGAGCAAGGCGCACCAGTGGCACGGTGGGCCGCCGTGGGCGCGCGCCGGGCATCGAAGCCACCTGAGGTGGATCCCGCTGGTGATCATCGCGGTGATCGCGATGTCGATCATCGGCTCCCCGAACGCATGGGGAACCAGCGGCGTGCTCGGCGCGGTCCTGATGGCCGGCGGCTGGTATCTCCTCTACCAGCGGACTCCCGTCGCCCCGGCAGGTACGTCTGCCGCCGAGCTCACCTCCCCGCCCTTCGCGCAGTCATCCCCGCCGGTCGCGCAGTCGTCCCCGCCTGTCGCGCAGTCATCTCCGCCGGTCGCGCAGTCATCTACGTCCGTCGAGCGCAGTCGAGACGCAGTGAGCGAACGAAGCGAGTCGAACGATCCGACCGACACCGTCCTGCTGACGAAGGACGCAGGCGACGAGCCCCCGACCTGGGATCCATTGGGCGCGGCCCGGTTCGCGTGGGATCTGCCCGAGCCGACTGAACCCGTGCAACCGCCCGCGCCTCGGGTCCCGCGCTCGCCTGTCACGCCGATCTTCCTCGGGCTCGCCGTGATGACCGGTGCGGCGACGTCGGCCGCGTCCCTCGCCGGAGTCGGGTGGTTGACGCCCGGGCGAATCGCCTCGTTGGTGCTGGCCGTGCTGGGTACCGGACTGGTGGTCGCATCGTTGCAGCGTCGGCCCGTCGGACACAGCGGGTCGGGTCTGATTCCGCTGGCCGCGCTCGGTGTGGTCGCCGTCCTCGCGACCACCGCGCTCGCAGGACCCGGCGAGACGTTCCCGTCCGGCGGCATCGGCGAGCGGACGTGGACTCCCCCGACGTCGTCCGACCTGCGCGAC
Source organism: Gordonia malaquae NBRC 108250 (assembly GCF_000344135.1). GTDB lineage: Bacteria > Actinomycetota > Actinomycetes > Mycobacteriales > Mycobacteriaceae > Gordonia > Gordonia malaquae. The sequence goes on from NZ_BAOP01000031.1 coordinate 43,605, forward strand.
GACTACTCGCTGACGATCGGCTCCACGACGCTTGACCTGCGTGAGCTGAACGGGCTCGACAGGGACCGGACCGTCTCGATCCGCCAGGGCATCGGCGAGATCAAAGTGTTCCTGCCCGACGACATCCGTGTCCGCACCGACTGCAGCGTCACCGTCGGCGACGTGAGCTGCAAGGACGGCGTCGTCAACCCCGACGCGAAGACTCCCACCCTGACAATCGACGCCCACGTGAACGTGGGCGATGTGGAGATGATCCGATGACTGAGAACAGCACTCTCGAAGCAGAATCGGCCGAACGTCGCCGCAGCCCCGGCCTCGCGGTCCTCGGCATTCTGGCGCTGATGGTCGCGGGATGGGGCCTGCTGGGCGGCCCGAGTCTAGGCGACACCCGAGCCCTCCCCTGGGCCGTCCTCGCCGTCGGAGTCGTCATCGGTCTCGGCCTCGTAGCCTCCGGCATGCGGCGGCGTTAGGGGCGTCCGTCGCTTCGACTCGCTCCGCTCGCTCAACGAGCAGTGGGTGCTCTCTGCTCGTTGCGAGGACGCCCTTACTGCTCGTTGAGCGAGCGGAGCGAGTCGAAGCGTCCAGCGCCCCTCCCCCGAACTGAGTCCAACGACCGTCAGTCCGACGACCGAATCAGCGCGCCTTTGAGCGCCGTGACGTCAACTCGCATGTCGCCGTCGGAGTGCCGCAATGGGAGGTCCTCGGTCGTGATGCCGTCAAGGAACACTCCCCCGGTCTCGCCTGAACGAAGAGTCTGCGATTTGCGTCGACGAGCTTCGATCCGCGCCACGCGACCCGGCAGCACCCGATCGTCGAGCACAAGAGCGGCCGACGTCCCGATCACTACCTCGCCGGACTCGACGACACCCGTGAACACCCGCCCACGACCAGTGATCGTGAACATGTCGTCGACCCGAAACGTGAACGGCGTTCCCGGCTTCGACGCCGGAGCATCTCGCGCCTCGCTCTTACGGAAGAATCCCATTTCTCGGACTCTAACGGACCACCGAACTGCTGGTTGAGCCGACACCAAGGCGCCAGCCGAGGCGTCGAGTCGAAATCAGACCTGCCGCCACAGCATGAAACCACTCACACAAACGGCCTCCGCACCAAAAGGGTGCGGAGGCCGTCTGTGTGGTCAGCGGGAGGTCATTCCCATTCGATGGTCCCCGGCGGCTTGCTCGTCACGTCGAGCACAACGCGGTTGACGTCTTCCACCTCGTTGGTGATGCGGGTGGAGATGATCTCGAGGGTCTCGTAGGGCACGCGGGTCCAGTCGGCGGTCATCGCGTCTTCGCTGGAGACCGGGCGCAGGACGATCGGGTGGCCGTAGGTTCGGCCGTCGCCCTGGACACCGACGCTGCGGACATCGGCGAGGAGCACCACGGGGCACTGCCAGATGGTGCCGTCGAGGCCTGCCGCGGTGAGCTCTTCGCGGGCGATGAGGTCAGCCTTGCGGAGCAGTTCGAGGCGTTCCTTGTTGACCGAGCCGACGATGCGGATCGCGAGGCCGGGCCCGGGGAACGGCTGTCGGGCGACCATCTCTTCGGGCAGTCCGAGTTCGCGGCCGACGGCGCGCACTTCATCCTTGAACAGGAGTCGGAGCGGTTCGACGAGCTTGAACTCGAGGTCTTCGGGGAGGCCGCCGACGTTGTGGTGGCTCTTGATGTTCGCCGTTCCGCTGCCGCCGCCGGATTCGACGACGTCCGGGTACAAGGTGCCCTGGACGAGGAAGTCGACCTTCTTCCCTGCCGCGGCCTGGTCGCCGAGAACCTCGGAGACGGCGCCTTCGAACGAGCGGATGAACTCGCGGCCGATGATCTTGCGCTTGGTCTCCGGGTCGGAGACGCCGTCGAGGTGACCGAGGAACGTCTCCTCGGCTTCGACCGTCACCAGGCGTGCGCCCGTGGCGGCGACGAAGTCGTTCTGCACCTGCTCACGCTCGCCCGCACGCAGCAGTCCGTGGTCGACGAACACGCACGTCAGACGGTCACCGATCGCCCGCTGGACCAGCGCTGCGGCAACAGCGGAGTCGACACCGCCGGACAGACCGCAGATCGCGAGACCTTCGTCGCCGACCTGCGCCTTGACGTCGGCGATGAGCGCTTCGGCGATGTTCGCAGCGGTCCACGTGGGCTTGAGACCGGCGATCTCGTACAGGAAGCGGGTCAGGACTTCCTGGCCGTGCGGGCTGTGCAGCACCTCAGGGTGGTACTGGACGCCGGCCATCTTGCGCTCGACGCACTCGAACGCGGCGACCGGTGCACCGGGAGTGGAACCAGTGACGGTGAAGCCCTCCGGTGCAACCTGCACGGCGTCGTTGTGACTCATCCACACCGGCTGGGTCTCGGGGAGACCGCGGTGCAGCGTGCCCTCACTGTTGGGCGTGAAGTTGGTGCGTCCGAACTCGCGTCCGCCCGTGTTCGCAACCTCGCCGCCGAGCGCCGTCGTCATCTTCTGGAAGCCGTAGCAAATGCCGAACACCGGAATGCCCAGGTCGAACAGCTTCTCGTCGATCGTCGGGGCGCCGTCGGCGTACACCGACGCCGGGCCACCGGAGAGGATCAGCGCCGCCGGGTTCTTGGCAGTGATCTCTTCGAGCGTCGCATCGTGGGCGACGACCTCCGAATAGATCCGGGCCTCGCGCACACGCCGAGCGATGAGCTGCGCGTACTGAGCACCGAAGTCGACGACCAGGACTGGGCGGGGATGGTCCGCGGGAGAGTTCGTCACGGGTGCATTCTACAGGGGTAATAGTGGCACTATCTCCCCCTGTCACTTCAGCTGGACGAAGCCCTTCTGCTCCAGCAAAGCGAGAACGCGGTCGTGCTCACCGAAGACATACGCACGCGCGAGAGCGTCGTTGAACTCCGCGGCAACGCTCGGATCATTCTCGTCGACGGGAATGGTGAGCAGGTCTCCAGCCTCCGTTCCAAGCAGCAGCGCGTTCGCCGCGAACACTGCAGTTCGCTTATTGCCGTCCTCGAACGGCTGAGCCTTCGCGAGGTGGACGAACAGGTTCACGGCTTGGTTCCGAACGTCCGAACTTCCAGTGACGCGATCGACGAGAGCCTGCAGATCGGCATCCGACAGTGCGTCGGGCTCATGCCGTCCGTGTACGGTCGCCACTCCAATCCGCTGCGCGCGCGTCCGGAGTCGGCCCGGATGGAGTGCACCACTTCGGGTGATCGTTGCGTTGACGGCCTTCACGAACTCAGCATCGACTGTGGCCCCTCGATGGTCGATGATGAACTGCGCGGCGTCGCGGAGATCTTCGAGGAGCGCGAGATCGGCGCGCGACGCGACCCCTTCGAGACTCCCGTTGGCGAGGAAGTTCTCGGTGTCGAGGCGTCCCGTCGCCAAACCGTCGAACACCTTGCCTGACGAGTACACGACTGCGGCGAGGTCTTTGATAGTGAGCTCAGTCATTACCGTTATCCCTCCCCGTCGTTCGCGATCAGAAGTGAATGCGAGTACGTGCGAACCATACCGCCGACGTCTGACAGATCGCTCAGCCGTAGACCCATAGCGGTAGGTAGGACACGTCTAACACCCATCCGCTCCATACCTCACGCGCACTCCGCCACCGACACGCAGAGCGCCGACACCTCGACAACAGTCGGCGAGAGCTCGTACGCATGCTGGTGACAGCATTCGCTGAGCCGATTCCAGGCATAGGCGATCGTCGGACCGAAGTCGGTCTCGTCGAGCGATTTCAGGACTGCGAGCTTGGACGCCATCTTCGCGTCCGGACAGGCGGCCCCGAGTTCAGCGCACCGAGCGTCGACCAGCCATTCGACAGCTTGGCGCGCAACGAATGCGGCCAAGCGGGCGGCATTGCCGGACTCGGGGATCACTCGCCCCGACAGCAACGCGTCGGCGTACCCGAGCGCAGCTGTGGCCTCGACGCTCCTCATTTCGACCCCAGGAGATCTCGCAGCGTCTTCCGTAGATCACGTACGTCGTCGAGCCCGAGAACTCCGCCCTCGTGAACTCCAACGGTGCAGATGCCCATCACGTTGTTCCGGTGGGGATGACTATGAGGGCTCTGCCATCCACCCAACGACTCTTTCGGGTCGCGACCCAGCGATACTGCGACGCACGCCTTCGTCCCGATGAGCTTGGCCCAGTCTTCCTCGGCTTTCGCGTACGCGATTCCTGCGCGGGTGCACTCGTGGAAGTAGCGCTGCTTCGCTGCACTCTCGACTGCGAGGCGAAACAGCCCCGGCCCGGCCGCGTTCTTGACGTGAGCAGGAACTCCTTCGTCGCGGATCAGCGAGTACGCGTCGGCCGCATACCGGTCAGCGGTGACCTCGGCGCGTTTGACCGAGATCTTCGACCCGGGCTCACGGCTGACTTCCAACAGGGTCGCGTCGACAGACAGCCGCCGGATCGCGGTGGGCAGACGGTCGTCGTGCGAGAACACAACCACCTGTCTCGTCTTCGCGAGCTCCTGCAGCACCGCGAGGAACCCGTCGATCTTCGCTGGGTCCATCGCCTGAATCGGGTCGTCGAGGAAGAGGAATCCGAATGGACTGTCCCCCACTGTCGCACGAGGGATGAACAGTGCAAGCGCCAGTGCGTGCAGCTCGCCTTGGCTCATCACCGAGAGGACACCGGTGTCCTCACCGTCGACGCTGCCTGTCAGTGCGACGCGACGCTGGGTGCCTGTGCCGAGGAGTTCGATCGCGCCGAGGTCGACGTCGCTCTCCTGTTTGAGCCGTGACCAGATGTCCCGAGCCGAGTCGACGATCGGCTGCATCCGCTGATCACGGAGTTGGGAGCCGTGGTCGTTCAGCCACTTTTTCGCGTCGTTCAGGTTGTCGAGCGCAGCGTCGTTTTCACGGGCCGTCTTCTCTGCAGACAGCCACGTGACGATCTCTTCCACCAGCGGCGCCCATGCATCTGTCAGTTCGTCGGCTCGCCGCGCTGCGGCGACGGTCAGCGCCTCGTGGGCAGCAACGACTCGCGGCCATTCGGCCGACACGTGCTCGGCGACGGCACTCTGCTCGGGCAGCTCTCGAAGGCGTGCGACGGCGGCGCGGTAGGCGTCCACCTCGTCGAGTCCCGACCCGTCGAGTGAAACATCCGGCAGGTCGGCTACCAGCTCGGACACTTGTCGGCTAGCCGCCTTCCACCCATCGATGATGTCGGCGTGCTCTTCGACGGCTCGCGAACTGTCCTCGATCGTTGCCGCTACCCGTTGCTGCCACTCGGCAGACAACGGAGTCTCGCACACCGGGCAGTCCGCGGCTTCTGCCTCCGTCACGTAACGCTGTGCGTCGCGGAGCAGGGTCGTCCGCGTGGACAGCAGTTCGAGGGCCGTTTCCGCTGCTCCGAGTTTTCGTTCCAGCGCTGACCGATAGCCGCCTACCGCCGCGTCGACGGCAGCTTGATCCACGAGGACCGAATCAGCGCACGCTTTCAGTTCCTGAATGAGCCGCTGCTGCGGCGACTCGGCGCCCGCGATCTCCTTCTCCACCACGTCGAGCTTGTACGGCCTGCTCGCCAGCGCCTTGTTGACCGTTCCGGCTCGCGGATCGTCGGCGGTCGCGAGCACCTTGCGCAGCGCGAGCCGCAGTCCGTTGGCGCGCTTACGCTCGTCGCCGATCTCTTTGATCACCGAGCTGATCCGTGCGGTCGCGTCGGTGATCTCGTCCAGCCCGAGGATCTTGTTGAGCGCGTCGTACAGTGCCGACTGCCGTTCCTCGAACAGGCCGCCGATCTCGTCGTAGCTGAGGATCGGACGGTACAGCTCAGCTGGCCGATCCCATCCGAGCGAGGACACCGGCTGATTCTCCCCGCCCGCGATGCGCACCCAGGTTGTCGCATCATCGAGGCCGCCGCCTTCGTCCCAGCGTGCGGCGATCAGCACCCGCTGCGCGTCACCTCCTGCACCGTCTGGTTGCTGAACGACCTCAACACCGATCCGGCACGGGCTGCCGTGGTGGAGGTTTCGCCACGCGTCCTGCCACACCTTCGACTTCTTGTTCTCCCACCGATAGCTTCGGCCCGTCACTGCATACTCGAAGGCCTCCGCGAAGCTCGACTTGCCTGATCCGTTCCGCCCGCTGACGACCGTCAAACCAGGACGAGGTTCAAGGACCAGCGACGCCCGCGGGCCGACGCCGCGAAACCCTTCGACGGTGATCGCCCGAACGTATGCGAGGGCAGCGTCGGGCCGCTGATCCGCGACCTTCGCCGGGCGCTCTCGCGACGCCGCTCCGCCGATCTGCGCGCGCAGATCGACATCGCTCGACATCGCGGCGAGGACCGTGAACGCGACCTCGTCCGGGGTGCTGGTCTGCTCAATCAGATCCCACACCTCGTCGACAGTGGCAGTGCTCGTCAACGTTGCGTCACTCGACATACTTCGCCCTTCTCCACGGATGAGTCATCCACGACAACTGGCGTAACCATGCCATGAGGGTGTGACAGCTGTCCGCCAAGCACAACACCTCGGCACCGGGTGCACGTACACGACCGCCATCCCGATGTGGGTTCCTCGCAATCGGTTAACCTGACACCTGCGGCCCGACGGACTTCTGACGCTCTGCGTCCCCAGACATGTCCCCACCCGCACGAATCGATTCGTGCTGCCTTGGGGACTTTGAGTGACGCTGCTTCGTACGACTGCCGCCGACCCGCGGATGAGTCAGCCGGATTCATTGGTGGAGCAGTTGCTGAGCCAGATGTTGTTCACCTCGGGGCACCGGGCTGGAGCGGCCGAGCAGAACTCGTGGCGTCGCAGCCTTCCCGCTCTCGCTGCCGATCTGCGCGAGGCCGGGCTCGAGAACGTCGAGATGCTCATCGAGTACCACATGCCGCTCACGTCGAAGCGGGCCGACGTTGTGCTCGCCGGTGTCCATCCGACGACAGGTGAGCCGTCGTATGTGGTCATCGAGTTGAAACAGTGGACTGCCGCGTACTCCTTCGAGGACAGCACCGAGCTCGTCGAAGTCCCCGGGATGCCAGGCGGCCCGAAACTCAATCCGATTCTTCAGGTCCGCGGATACTGCGAATACATCAACGACTTCGCACGCGTCCTTCAGGACCAGCCGGACGCGCTCGCCGGCGCGGCCTACCTGCACAACGCGAATGACCCGAGCCTGCTCGCTGATCTCAAGACAGTGCCCATGACCACGACGGGACGGGTCTTCACCGGCGCGGACCGCGGAAAGTTCCACGACTTCCTCCGTTCCCGCCTCGCGAGCACCGGAGGTAAAGCGTCCGCCGATCTCCTCCTCAACTCTGCGGCTGCGCCGTCGCGACAACTGTTGAAGGTCGCCGCTGACGAGGTCAGGGACCGTTCGCAGTTCCATTTGCTCGGAAATCAACAACTGGCCGTCGACCTCGTCTTACATCAGGTTGATCAGGCGAAGAAGTCGAACTCCAAGCGAGTCGTCATCGTGACCGGTGGGCCCGGCAGCGGCAAGAGCGTGATCGCTCTCGAACTGCTCGGCGAACTGGCTCGGCAGGGACGCACAGTGCTGCACGCGACCGGTTCCCGATCGTTCACGCAGACTCTCCGCAAGGTCGCAGGCCATCGCGCGCCGCGAGTGCAGAAAATGTTCAAGTACTTCAACCAGTTCATGGACGCCGATGCCAACGACCTCGACGTGCTGATCATGGACGAAGCTCATCGCATTCGGGAGACGTCCGTCGATCGCTACACAAAGGCTGCACTGCGAACTGATCGACTTCAGGTCGACGAACTGATCTCGGCTGCGCGGGTGCCGGTGTTCCTGCTCGACGAACATCAGGTGGTTCGCCCAGGCGAGATGGGATCGCTGGACCAGATCACTGCCTACGCGAAGTCTCTTGGACTCGACACCATTCACGTTCCCCTCGACGCCCAGTTCCGCTGCGGTGGCAGCGCCGAGTATCTCGACTGGGTCCAGCGACTCCTCGGTCTCACCGATGGCGAGCCCACTCCATGGAAGCCCGTTCCCGAGTTCGCAGTTGAAGTCGCCGATACTCCGTGGGACCTCGAGCGCCGCCTCGCCGAGAAGATCGACGACGGCTACTCCGCCCGTATGACGGCAGGCTACTGCTGGCCCTGGTCCGACCCGAAGGACGGCGCACTGGTCCCCGACGTCGCGATCGACGACTGGTCGCGTCCATGGAACACCAAGGGCGACAGGCGAGTCGGCGACGCGCCGCCGTCGGCGCTCTGGGCGACACAGGACGGCGGTTTCGGCCAGGTCGGATGCGTCTACACCGCGCAGGGATTCGAGTACGACTGGAACGGCGTCATCCTGGGACCCGACATCCTGTGGCGTGACGGCAGGTTCGTAACTGACCGTTCCGCGAACCGCGACCCCGACTTTCGCAGCGTCTCCAAGGTGTCGGACCTCCGCTTCGACCGCCTCGTGCGGCACGTGTACAAGGTGCTTCTCACTCGAGGCATGGTCGGGACGGTCCTCTACTCGACGGATGCCGAAACGCGCGACGCCTTGCATCGACTGATCACGAGAAATCCCTGACCGACTCGAACTCACAACTGAATAGACCGTAGATAAACGAGCACGGCCCGACAGGCTTCCGTCCAGGACACGCCTCCACCCGGAGCGAACCTGGAACAGGCATGCGCACGTGGCAAGCTGGATCTTCACAATCAAAGGCGAACACCCGGAACATTGGGGCTACGCAGCCGACAGCGGATTCTGGGACATCGTCAACAGGAAAGACGTCAAAGCCGGCGACGACATCTTCTTCTGGCAAGGGAAAGGGTCGCTGGTCAGCTGGACGGTTGCCTCCGACGATGCCATCGACATAGTCGACAGCATGCCGCCCGCGCAGTGGAACGACCGACCATACGTGCGGCGCATTCCGATCGATATCGTCAGCGAGGAGCCCATCGTTGACATTTCATGGACAGACTTGGCAGAGAACACTGGCATCACCGCCAAACCGCTGAACGGCCAGATTCGTGTGCCGACGGACGCCGAGGAATACCTCCGGGCTCTTTTCAAACCCGAGTCCGAGGATTCGGCTACGGCGGCCGGCTACCCCGACACCCGGACGAAGATCTCCGCCTTGATTCACAGGCGCCGCGGACAACAGCGCTTCAGACAGTCGCTGTTGGACGCATACGACCGGACATGCGCGGTCACTGGTTCACGGGTGGAAGATGTCCTCGAGGCCGCACACATCCGGCCGTATCGCGGAAGCCACTCACACCGGGTCAGTAACGGCATACTTCTGCGTTCGGATATCCACACGCTCTTCGATCTGAACTTGCTCACGGTCGACGAGCAGCATGTCGTCAGGCTTCACCCGGACCTTCTCGACTCCGAGTACGGACAATACGACGGGTTGCCCCTCAGGCTGCCGAAGTCGAGAGCGGCGCGACCTGCCAAGGACAACCTGCGTGTACACAACTGCGAGTGCTCCTGGTTTCACTGACAGGCAGTCGAAGTGTCCGGGCCTCCGTCACGCGTCGGCTGCCTCGTTGTCGAAGCCACGCGATGCGGCGACAAGCCTCGCGCGCTCGGCGATGAAGTCATCCTGAACAGGGCATACGCGGGCAAATACCTGCCGCCAACGACGCAGCATTTGTGGAGTCGCAGCGGGGACTGGCATCGCCAAACGCAGCATCGACTCATTCGCATCTGCCAAGTGCAGCGACTGCAGATAGGCCAGCCCTTCCTGTCCCCACCACCGCGCCTCGACCACGGGAACGTTCCACAGCACCGAAAGGTCGTCGATCGGGTAATCGGTCCAACTGGCTTCATCGATCAACGCGTCGATCAGCTCCGCGACTTCCTCCCACCACACGTTCAGTTCAAGGGGATCATCGGTGGGTTCGGGAAGATCCTCGATCAGGTTCGCGAGCGCGAGAAGCACGTCGGCGACCTTTTGTGCGAACAGAACATCGATCGACAAGTCGGTGAATCGCTGCAGCATGTCGTCGTCGAACGCCTTGCGATCGCCGGCCGCCGGCTCAACAGGGTCACCGGCGACTGCGTCGTCGAGAGCGGCCAGAAGCGTTTCCCTGGCCCGCCCTTGTTCGATGTCGTCGACGAGGTCGAACAACGCGCAGCGCCCCACCCATTCGATGACGCCGACCCGATCCTGTTCGCGTACGGCCTCCCCCGTCAGCACTCGCCGCATCGCCGCGAGCAATGCCGGATCGTCCAGCAGGTAGCCGAACTCGGCACCTTGATCCGCGGCGCCAGAGGTGATTCCTGAGTGCCCGTCACGTTCGAGGAACCCTGCCCACCAGTTCATCCCCTGGCTCGGATACTGCGTGATCCACAGGACCCCGTCGGCGCCGTAGAGGTCCGGCACCTGTGTGAAATCGGGGCCTGTGCGATCAGCGGAATCCGGCACGGGATGGCGTGCGATCACGTGCGCGGTCCCGTCGGCCTCGTTCTGGTAGCCGTACACCACCGACCCCGGGTGCCCATCGACCAGCGCCGCCGCGAACTGATGCCGAATATAGCCCTGCATCTGGCGAACCCCAGCCAATTGCCGCGCCGCCCCAGCATCCACACGAGCGTCAAAGTCGGCGAGTGTCGTGGTCAGCGCCTCCAGAGCCTGCGGGTACTTGTCAGTCAGGAAAGTGACGGCATCGGCCATCCGCGGCATCGAGACATACTCCAGCTCGACCAGTCCTTGCGCTCCCCACCACCACGCGTCGTCCGAAGGAATCTGCATGGCGGGCGCCAGCGTCACTGCGTCGAGGTCCGACCACTGCAGGCCGTCGAGAACTCCGAGTGCGTCAAGAATCGACTCGCGCACGCGCTGGACCGGCATGAGAGTGCTCATCGGATTTCGCGCTGCCCTGATCGCCGACAGCCGTTGCGCGACTTCCCGAAACATGAACTGGTCGATCAGCCACCGAGCGTCCTCACCATCGTCCACTCCGCTCGATGCCGTGGCACCGGTGACCGCGGCGACGCTGGCCTGCACCAACCAGGCAAGCGGTGAATGATCCGCCGATACGAGCACTCGACCGAACATCAGCTTCTCGAGGACCATTCGCAGTTCAGGGAACGAGTCGAGACCGCCGTCACTCAGCTCGATCGGCTCATCCTCTGTTACGAAGCAGACCGCGTTCGAACCGTCGCTACAGACGATGAATGCTCTCACCGACAACCCACCCGGACCAGGCAGGTGCTGCTGATACACGACGCAGTCGAAGCCCGGACGGTAGCCAAGACCGATCAGCGGATTGAATCCGTGCGGCTCGGGCAGCGTCAACGTCTCAGTTCTGCCCTGGACCGGATGGAAGCGTGCGAGATGGTGATTCGGATCATCGATTCCTCGACCTGCCGCCCGCATGGCCTCGATGTATCTGACCGCTCCGGCCCTCAAACTGCTGCGCACAGCATGCCCTTCCCTAGCCGATTCCGAAGTTGCGCGCCGGCGATCCGGCGTTCGAAATCGAACATCAGCCCGCGCCGAGTCGGCGAACGATGCGATACCGGGCGATCTCCGTGAAGTCCACCGCGAGAGTCTGACCGGGTTCTCAGCCAGAGGGAAGCTAGCAGCGCGAGTCCATCCGATCGAAGGACGTCCCGCGGCCCGAGTAGCCGTCAGTGTCCTTACTGCTGGTTCGAAACTTGCGCGCCTAAGTCCAATCTCCGCCGTACGACGGCCACGGGCCCTTGTTCTGCGCCGCATAGATTCGAGCAACCGCCTCCGATGCTCGTGCGCGGTCCCGCAAATCAACGGCATGAAGTGAATCCGCGACGGCGTCCGCTGCGGTGTTGATGTCGTCGATTGTGTTCGCCCGGTCGAGCCAGTCGTACTTGTTTTGCTCTTGCTGGATCTGCGCAACTACGCCACGAAGGTCGTCAAGCGCGCGCAGGCGGTCAAGGAGAGCGTCGGCCCGACTCTGCAAAAGTTCTGTTTTCTGCACATAGACCGCGACGATCTCATCGTCTCGACCGACGTTACCTGCAGGCACGTCTGTGAGACGCGTCTGATCACGCAATTCAATGGCCGCGTTCGTCAATGACGTGACCTCGCTGACGAGATCGACTCTGGAGTGGACGTCGTCAAACACGCCGCTGTGCCACACGGGGTAGCGGTGAATGTGTGCCGCGACCTCTGCTGCAGCCAGTGCGATCCGACCTCCATCAGTCGCTCGAATCTTCGCTAGTTGATGCTTCTCGTCTCCGTTCAACGGGTACGTGCGGTCGAGCCGTCCACGCGTGATTTCGGGAGTCTCAACATGCTCTGGTTTGCCGACGAACGGAAGCCATCCCAGGCCAACGGCACGATGACGCAGAGTGAAGTCGTTGCCGTTCCACACATCGACGACGAGCGTCTCGAACCCCGAGTTGTGTCCGTGAGGAATGTCAACGCCGTCGTCAGACGCCCGAGCTTCCATCTCGATACGCTCGCACTCCGTGGCTCGCGCTCGATGCCGTGTGACCTTTGCGCGCTGTGCCGCGCGCACTGGCGAGTAGTCCTGTTTCGCGGCAAGACGCGCGGTCGGGTTCCAGTACGTCTTCAGGACAACCACGGCAACGACAAGGAGCAGGACAATTAGAACGAACACAGCGGGGTGCATAGACGCAGTGAACCACCAAGCTCCGACATTCACAGCCGAAGCGAGGGCTGAGGCACTGACATTCCGCGCCTCACTCACTTGGTTCCGCATGTGCTTGTCATTCGTTTGATGGAGCGATCAGGTTTGTCAGACCCGCGCGATATCGTGTGCGCAGCATCGACGCGGGAAGTATCCGATGCCGCCACTGAATGCATGAGGGAGTCCAGTGAACGTGCCGACGACGGACATTTCGCCGGTCTACATGCTGAGTACCAAGAAGTGCGAATCGCCGATCGCCTTCGACGACGCGCTTACTCCTACACGACTCGATGAACTGCGCGGAGCGCTCGCGGTCCTCGCGGCGGCACCCATCACAACGCTAGAGGTTCACCCGAAACCTGCGGACATCGACGTGTCGCGAGGGATACCTCTCGGCAGTCTGAGCCCGCTAGCCAGGGAACTTGCAACGCTCGCCGCCGACAGCTCGAAAGTTGTTGCGTCAGCAGCGAGTTCAAGTGGCGAAACGCTCTACCGAATGGTTGTGCCGGCAAAAGTCGCGGCTCAGGTGAGCGGCGGAGTCATGCGCCACATGCCGTCCAAAGCTGTCGCGGGAGGCGTCCACAGTGCGATCGTCGGCGCAAAGGGCGTCGGCGCACACGCAACATTTGTACCTGTCGCGAAAGGCGCCGTCGGTGGATCTGCTGCAACAGCAGGCGTTGCTGTCGCCGGTGCGGGCGCTCTCACCGTTGCCGCGCCGCTGATCCTTCTGACCCTGGCAGCGGGTGCTAGCGCCTACGCAGACAACCAGCGTCAAGCTGCCATCGACCGGATCGAAGCGCTGCTGACGAAGGCGAACCAGGAGCGGCTCGACGACGAACGGAACCGGCTGGACGGTTGCCGCAGCGCGATCGACAAGGCGACGGGAATCCTGCTCGACAAGGGCAAGATTGGGATGGCCCTTGGTCTCGACTCAGCAGTGAACGTCATCGACACAGCGATCGCCGCCGCAGAACGGCGCACGACAAAATGGCGTGATGCCCTTGCCACATTGCCGAGCGACAAGGTGGAGCTACCTGCTCTGACAGCCGCTTTCGACGGTATCGACGACCCCAACAGTGAGTTCTACGCTCACATGGAACTGGCGGATCTTGCGGTTTCTCTCAAGCGCCGCGTCATCGTGTTGCAGGCTGTCGAGCATGCACAGTTGGACGAGGGCAACCTCTTCGAGAACTTCACCGACGCTTTGAAATTGGACGCTCAGAATCTCGACATGCTCGTCGCGAATCTCGACGACATCCGTCTGCGCCTATCGACACTTCAACTCGACAGGTCGCATGGGTTCCGCGACTTCACGTTCAGTTCAGGCTCGGTCGACAAGCTATTGGACACGGCACAGCGGCTGCGATCCATGGGCGACCGAGTGGCAGTCCACGGCCGTCAGAGTGACGTCGCCATCGAAATGGTGCAGGCAAAAGACGGTTCGCTAGTTGTGCTCCCGCCCGTCGCGGTCGCGTAGGGCATTTG
>NZ_BAOP01000030.1 GCF_000344135.1 Gordonia malaquae NBRC 108250
ACTGCGTTCGCTCAAGGAGCAGGTGGGGCGCGGGCGGACGCCGATGTCACGCGGCAGCTGCGGCCTCCGAGGCAGGCTCCAAGGCAAGCGCGACGATCTCGGCGACATCCAACATCGGCTTCACATCGAGCGCATCGAGCACTTCAGCGGGCACCTCGTCGAGGTCGGGCTCGTTGCGCTGCGGGACGAACACCGTCTTCAGCCCGTTCCGCTGCGCAGCCATGAGCTTCTGCTTCACACCGCCGATCGGGAGCACGCGTCCGTTCAGCGTCACTTCGCCGGTCATCCCGACGTCGCTGCGAACGCGCCGCCCGGTCAGCATCGACACCAGCGCGGTCACCATCGTGACGCCCGCAGACGGCCCGTCCTTCGGGACGGCCCCTGCCGGGAAGTGGATGTGCACCTCGCCGCGGAGCGCCGCCGGGTCGATCCCGAAGTCGGCCGCGTGCGCCTGCACGTAGCTGAGCGCGATCTGCGCCGACTCCTTCATCACGTCGCCGAGTTGCCCGGTGAGCTTGAGCGTCAGCGCTCCACCACCGTCGCCCTCGTCGCCGCGTTGACCGAACACCGACAACGCCTCGATGAACAGCACGTCGCCACCCATGCCGGTGACCGCCAGTCCCGTCGCGACACCGGGGACTTCCGTCCGTTCGGCGGTCTCTGGCGTGAAGCGCGGACGACCGAGGTAGTCGACGAGATCGTCCACGTCGACGACGATCTCCTCTCCCGGCTTCTCCGTCTCGCGGACGGCGACCTTGCGGAGCGCCTTGGCCAAGAGTCGCTCGAACTGTCGCACACCCGGTTCGCGGGTGTATTTCGCAGCGATCTCACGGAGTGCGGCGTCAGTGATCGTGGCTTCCGCCGCCGTCAGCGCAGCACGGTCCATCTGACGCGGGACAAGGTAGTCCCGGGCGATGGCCACCTTGTCGTCCTCGGTGTAGCCGTCGATGGACACCAGCTCCATGCGATCGAGCAATGCGGACGGGATGTTCTCGACGACGTTCGCGGTCGCGAGGAACACCACGTCCGACAGGTCGAGGTCCAGGTCCAGGTAGTGGTCGCGGAACGTGTGGTTCTGCGCCGGATCGAGGACTTCGAGCAGGGCCGCCGCCGGGTCGCCGCGGTAGTCGGATCCCACCTTGTCGATCTCGTCGAGCAGGACGACGGGATTCATAGAGCCGGCTTCACCGATCGCTCGGACGATCCGGCCGGGCAGCGCGCCGACGTATGTACGACGGTGACCGCGGATCTCGGCTTCGTCGCGCACACCGCCGAGGGCCACGCGCACGAACTTCCGCCCGAGTGCACGAGCGACCGACTCGCCGAGCGACGTCTTGCCGACGCCAGGAGGACCGGCCAGCACCATGACCGCACCCGATCCACGGCCGCCGACGACGGACATCCCACGTTCGGCACGCCGAGTGCGGACGGCGAGGTACTCGACGATCCGGTCCTTCACGTCGTCCAGTCCATGGTGGTCGGCGTCGAGGATCTCTCGCGCACCTGCCAGATCGGTCGAATCGTCGGTGGTCACGTCCCACGGCAGGTCGAGGACGGTGTCGAGCCAGGTGCGGATCCAGCCGGCCTCGGGACTCTGGTCGGTTCCGCGTTCCAGCTTGCCGACCTCACGGAGAGCGGCCTCACGGACCTTCTCCGGCAGATCGGCCGCCTCGACGCGCCCACGGTAGTCGTCGGCGCCGTCGGGCTCGTCTTCCCCGAGTTCCTTGCGGATCGCGTTGAGCTGCTGACGGAGCAGGAACTCCTTCTGCGTCTTCTCCATGCCCTCACGGACGTCGGATGCGATCTTCTCGCTCACCTCAGTCTCGGCGAGGTGCTCGCCCGTCCAGTCGATGAGGAGTCGGAGACGTTCGTCGACGTCGCCGGTCTCGAGCAGCTGCCGCTTCTGCGCGTTGGTCAGCCACGATGTGTAGCCGGACGTGTCGGCGAGTGCGGCCGGATCGGTCAGCCGGTTGACGGCGTCGATCACCTGCCACGCTTCACGACGCTGGAGCATCGCCAGGACCACCTTGCGGTACTCGGCGGCGAGTTCTCTTGTCGTGTCGGTGATCGGGGTGTCGTCGACGACCTCGACCTGCACCCACAGTGCCGCGCCCGGGCCGGTGGTTCCGGCACCGATGTGAGCGCGCTGTTCGCCGCGGACCACCGCGACGTACTGCTCCTGGCCCTGCATGCGCCCGACCTGCACGATCGATGCGATCACGCCGTGTGTCGGGTAACGGTCGTCGAGCCGCGGCGCGATCAGGATCTTGCCGTCGGATTCCCCGAGCGACGTGTTCCCCCGGTCCCCGAGCGACGTCGAGGGGCGAGCCGCATCAACCGCAGCCTGCGCGGCGTCGTCGAGCGGCACCGGCACCACCATTCCGGGGAGCACCACCAAGTCGGGAACGAACAGGACGGGAACGGAAATGTTCTCAGACATGACACCTCCAAAGTTCAGTCTGTTCGACTCAACATCCGGGCCGGCGATCTTGTTCCTTAACGCTGTTCACCTACAGCGAACTACTCCGTGGATGAAGCACAAAACAACTCCGAGCCCTGTGACCACATGCTGGTCACAGGGCTCGGAGCGAGTCAGTTCTTACGTTTACGGGGCTGCCAAACCACAAGCGCGTTCGTGCGCGGGACGGGGACGAGTTCGGCACCGGGTCGGATGTTGCGTCGGGCGTTGTCGAGCTCGGTCTGCATCTCCGCGAGGCGGCTGCGGAGCGCGTCGACCTGATCGGTCAGTTCGATGATCCGCTTGACGCCCGCGAGGTTGACACCTTCGTCCTGGGACAGGCGCTGCACCTCGCGGAGCATCTCGACGTCGCGAGACGAATAGCGTCGCCCGCCGCCACTGGTGCGCTGCGGGCTCACCAGGCCGAGCCGGTCGTACGTGCGCAGCGTCTGCGCGTGCATGCCGGCGAGCTCGGCCGCCACCGAGATCAAGAAGGTGGCGGCGTCACCGGCGTCGTCGTGCGATTTCCGTGTAGCCATGGCCGATCACCGGGCCCATCCGTCTCGTGGATCGAATCCGCTCGACCGTTCCGCCTCGGCATACGACTTCATCGCAGCCATCGCTGCGTCGTCGAGCTTCGAGGGAACGGCCACCTTCACGGTGACGAGCAGGTCGCCCGCACCGCCGGACCGCTTCGGAACTCCGCGGCCTTTGAGGCGCAGGGTACGCCCGTCCGAGGTGCCCGCTGGGATCTTCACGCCGACGGTCCCGTCCAGAGTCGGAACAGACACCGTCGCACCGAGCACCAACTCGGAGAATGCGACAGGCAGTTCCACCTTGAGGTCGTTCCCGTTGCGCGTGAACACCTTGTCGGCGGTCACGTGCACCGTCACGTACAGATCACCCGACGGTGCACCGCGTCGTCCGGCCTCACCTTGGCCGGCGAGCCGGATGCGTTGCCCGTCTTCGACGCCCTGTGGGACGCGGACGTTGATCGTGCGAGGGCGAACCGTGATGCCCGAGCCCGAGCAGTCGGGGCACGGATCGTCGATCTTGGTTCCGGTGCCCTGGCAGTCGGGGCACGGCTCGGAGAATCCGAAGTGTCCCTGGTTGCGACTCACGAATCCGGAACCGCTGCAGCTCGTGCACGTGCGCGGGCTGGTGCCGGGCTTGGCACCGCTGCCGTGGCAGTTGGTGCACGGCGACGGGCTCGTCACTCGCAGTTGGACCGTCGTTCCCTGCACCGCGTCGCGGAACGCGAGGGTCGTCTCGGTCTCGAGGTCATTGCCTCGACGCTGACGAGGCGCGGTCGTCTTACGACCCCGTCCGCCGAAGAGACCGCCGAAGAGGTCACCGACATCGGCGCCCCCTCCACCGGCTCCGCCACCGAACAGGTCACCGATGTCGAAGCCGCCGGCGCCACCGCCGAAACCGCCTGCCGACGGTCCGCCGTCGGCGCGGAATCGACCGCTCGCCATGAGTGTGCGCATCTCGTCGTACTCTTTGCGCTTCGCGTCATCGGCGAGCACGCTGTGAGCTTCCGACACTCGCTTGAAGCGTTCCTCGGCGGCAGTGTCGCCGGGGTTGGCGTCGGGATGCAGCTCACGAGCGAGCTTCCGGTATGCCTTCTTGATCTGCTCCGCAGTGGCGTCGGAAGAAACGCCGAGGTCTGCGTAGAAATCGCGTTCCAGCCATTCACGCTGGGCTGCCATCAGACGTCACCTCCTGAAAGTCTGTGTATGTGTGGGATGCCTCTCGACTGCGCTCGAGGAGCGTGAGGCTCGTCGAGCGCAGTCGAGACGCGGATCATTCCGCAGCGGGCGGATCGGTGACGGTGACCATCGCAGTGCGGATCACCTTGTCACCGAGCCGGTATCCGGCGCGGTAGACCAGTCCGAGGACCGGCTGGTCGCCGGAGCCGTCGTTCTGGATCGCTTCGTGCAGCTCCGGGTCGAACACATCGCCCGGTTCGCCGAACTTGGCGAGCTTCTCGCTGGTGAGGACGTCGCCCAGTTTGTCGGCGAGAGCCTTGAGCGGGCTGCCGTCGGCGAGGTCGCCGTGCTCGCGGGCACGGTCGAGGTCGTCGAGCACGGGCAGCAGCTTCTCAACGAGAATCTGCTTTCCACGAGCGACGGCCTGGAGAGCCTCCTCGGCGCTGCGGCGCTTGAAGTTCGCGAACTGTGCGCGCTCCCGCTGCAATGCCTCGGTGAGTTCGGCGACCTGCGGGTCGGCCGCAGCCTGATCGGCTGCGACCTCCTCCGCGGGCGCTTCCTCAACGACAGCCTCGGCCACCGTCTCGTCCGCTTCCGGCGTCACGTCGTCGGGCGTCACGTCGTCGGGCGAGGTCACTTCTTGTCGTCCTCTGCCGGGTCGTCCACGACCTCTGCGTCGACGACGTCGTCGGCGCCGTCGGCTGCCGCGCCTGCTGCTTCACCCTCGGCCTGAGCACTGGCGTAGATCGCCTGGCCGACGGCCTGCGACTCCTCCGACAGCTTCTCGATGGCACTGCGGATGGCAGCGGTGTCGGTGCCTTTCAGAGCCTCGTTGGCCTCGGCGATGGCAGCCTCGACCTTCTCCTTGACGTCGGCCGGAACCTTGTCCTCGTTCTCCTTGAGGAACTTCTCGGTCTGGTTGACGAGCGACTCCGCCTGGTTGCGGGTCTCCGCCTCCTCGCGACGAGCGCGGTCCTCTTCAGCGTGAGCCTCAGCGTCCTTGACCATGCGGTCGATCTCTTCCTTCGAGAGACCGGAACCGTCCTGGATACGGATGCTGTTCTCCTTGCCGGTGCCCTTGTCCTTCGCGGTGACGTGCACGATGCCGTTGGCGTCGATGTCGAAGGTCACCTCGATCTGCGGGACGCCCTGCGGTGCAGGTGCGATGCCGCCGAGCTCGAACGAGCCGAGGAGCTTGTTGTGCGCCGCGATCTCACGCTCACCCTGGAACACCTGGATCTGCACGGACGGCTGGTTGTTCTCAGCGGTCGTGTAGGTCTCCGAGCGTTTGGTCGGGATGGTGGTGTTGCGCTCGATCAGCTTGTGCATCACGCCGCCCTTGGTCTCGATGCCCAGCGACAGGGGGGTCACGTCGAGCAGGAGCACGTCCTTGACCTCACCGCGGAGCACACCGGCCTGCAGTGCGGCGCCGACGGCGACGACCTCGTCCGGGTTCACGCCCTTGTTGGGGTCCTGTCCGCCGGTGAGCTCCTTGACGAGCTCGGTGACGGCGGGCATGCGGGTGGAGCCGCCGACGAGCACGACGTGGTCGATGTCGCCGACTGAGATGCCCGCGTCCTTGATGACGGCCTGGAACGGCGTGCGGGTGCGCTCGAGGAGATCGCTGGTGATCTTCTGGAACTCACTGCGGCTCAGCTGCTCATCGAGGAACAGCGGGTTCTTGTCGGCGTCCACCGTGATGTACGGCAGGTTGATCGAGGTCGACTGCGACGACGACAGTTCGATCTTCGCCTTCTCAGCGGCCTCGCGGAGACGCTGCATCGCCATCTTGTCCTTGGTCAGGTCGATGCCCGAGGTGGACTTGAACTTGTCGACGAGCCATTCGACGAGACGCTCGTCCCAGTCGTCGCCACCGAGGTTGTTGTCGCCCGACGTGGCGCGGACCTCGACGACACCGTCGCCGATCTCCAGGAGCGAGACGTCGAACGTGCCGCCACCGAGGTCGAAGACGAGGATGGTCTGCTCGCTCTCGCCCTTGTCCAGGCCGTACGCGAGTGCGGCCGCGGTGGGCTCGTTGACGATGCGCAGGACGTTGAGGCCGGCGATCTGGCCTGCCTCCTTGGTGGCCTGACGCTGCGAGTCGTTGAAGTAGGCGGGGACCGTGATGACGGCGTCCGAGACGTCCTCACCCAGGTATGCCTCGGCGTCGCGCTTGAGCTTCATCAGCGTGCGCGCGCTGATCTCCTGCGGGGTGTACTTCTTGTCGTCGATCTCGACGGTCCAGTCGGTGCCCATGTGGCGCTTGACCGAACGGATGGTGCGATCGACGTTGGTGACCGCCTGGTTCTTGGCGGGCTGTCCGACGAGGACTTCACCGTTGCGGGCGAATGCGACGACGGACGGGGTGGTGCGGGAGCCTTCAGCGTTAGCGATGACGGTGGGCTCGCCGCCTTCGAGAACGGACACCACGGAGTTGGTGGTGCCGAGGTCGATTCCGACAGCACGGGACATATGTGTTCCTCCTTGTGGGCGGCTACCTGACGAAGCCGGTTGGTTGGTTGGCCTGGCGTGGCCTTCGTTTCCGAAACCCTTAGCGCCTCGGACTCAGGTCTACCGGCCGAACTCTCGGCCGTCAACTTTCTTGAGTCTTCCTCACTCAGGCTTCTTGCTTCGTTCAACCTGCCGAACCACGGTTCCATTCCCCAAACTTGAGCGATATTCGATCAAGTTTGTGTAATCCCGCACACACAACCAGTCGCGCACCCCCTATTAGTCAGCACCCGCCGAACGGGCCTCCGCTCGTCGACCGAAGCCGGGCCGTAGATCGCTCGATCAACACTCCCGAGCACTCCAACAGCAAATCTGAGTCAGCACCCCATTCGTTGGCACAGTTCGAGCACAGAAATGTGACGTCTCACATGCTTACGTTCTGTGCGTGACGCCAGTCACTCAAATTTGGGACCTCGCGCTCGAAACGTCTCTCTTCGCAGGCAGGGCCGCCATCCTCCACTGACATCGGTGGCACAAATCGGACGGAGAGGACTCAAAATCTGTGCAGGTCACGCGCTTGTCCCTAGAACGGGTTACGGGAATCGATCGATCGAATCGGTCACTATTCATCTCATGCCAAACAACGCACGACTGACCCAGACTGTTCGACGCGCAGCCGTCGTCGCTGCCGCCGGAGCAGCTGCGGCAGCGATTGCCGGCCTCGACTCCGGAGCCGCTCACGCAGCGGTTGGAGACAACCTCCCTTCTTCGTGCCTCCAGGTTTCGCAGGATGGCGGTAACAACTGGGGAACGACCGCAGTCATCACCTGGAACAATGCCCGCCCGATACCCGGCGGTGAGGTGAAGCAGGCTTCGTTCAAGGTCCGGAACAACTGCGCTACGGCCGCTAAGTTCCAGGTGTACACAGGAAACTGGTCCCTGCCCGACGGCGGCTCAGCGACAGTGCGTGCAAATGCCGGCTCCGTTCAAGGAACCAAGACCTCACTGGCTGGAATCCCCAAGGGCCATCTGCTCGCCGAAACCGGCCGTCTGACCAAGGACGCGCCAGTCAACGTTGAACTGTTAGTCGGGATTCCCGCGAGCGAAACGGCCCAGGGCTTCACCATCAAGCCCGCATGGAACCTTGCACTCGAAGAGGTCGCGGGCGACAGTCCCGTCGACCCGGTTGACCCGGTTGACCCCGGTGGCTGCAACAACAGCAGC
Source organism: Gordonia malaquae NBRC 108250 (assembly GCF_000344135.1). Taxonomy (GTDB): domain Bacteria; phylum Actinomycetota; class Actinomycetes; order Mycobacteriales; family Mycobacteriaceae; genus Gordonia; species Gordonia malaquae. The sequence continues at coordinate 7,846 of NZ_BAOP01000030.1, forward strand.
GCGAGCGGAAGCGCCAGCGGTTCGCTCGGCGACATCCTCGGTCCGATCCTCTGCTCGGACAACGGCAGCCTCGGCTCCGGCAGCGCGGCGTCGAAGCTGATCCAGCTCGACTCGCCGAACGTCGTCGCAGCCTCCCGCTGACCGACAAAGACTAGGCTCCCTCCCCTCCCCGATCTGCCGTGGCGGGCCACCTCCCCGAGGCCCGCCACGGCACCCCAAGACTTCGGCCGCACCCTTGGTGACCCCCGGCCGTAGACCTGCGCTCTGCGCAAGTCAGCTCGGCGCCATGGCGCCGAGCACTCCCTCCCAGCACTCCGACAGTCGGAGTGCCCGACCCGACAAGGGACAAACATGAACAAGGTAACCAAGGGCGCACTCGCCGCAGCCGCAGGCGCAGCCATCCTCGCTGGCGGCGCAGGCACAATGGCAGCGTGGAACTCGTCCGATGACATCGCCGGCGGAAACATCAGCGCCGGCCAGCTGAACATCACACAGGTCGGTACCGGATCGTGGTCGGTCCAGAGTGGCGGCCCGTTCGACCCCAACACCGACAAGCTCGCCCCTGGCGCGGTCGTGGTCTACACCGCCGACTACAACATCACCGCCGAAGGCGTCGGCCTGACTGCAACGCTCTCCGCCAACGAGGTCAGCGGCTCGACGGGCGACGCGAACCTGCTTGCCGATCTGGACGTCGAGATCGTCAACACCGGCAACAACACAATTACTTCATCCGGTACCCGCCAGATCCAGACCAAGGTCACCTTCAACGAGGACAGTGACAACAGCACTCAGAACAAGAGCGTTTCGCTCGCTGGCGTGACCGTCCTGCTCCAGCAGAACTAGTCCCACCCCTAAGAGGAAATCGTGAAGCCCCAAATCAAATGGGCGCTCGCAGCGGCGGCGGTTCTGCTGGTGGGATTTGTATCCCTCCAGCAGACCGGCGCCCTCTGGCGTTCGGAAGCAACCGCACCCGGCGGCACCATCACCGCGGGCACGCTCGAGATCTCGGCTGGTCAGAGCGGCGTGAAGAGCTTCAATCTCGACGGATTGACTCTGGCTGACGCCGACGCAGGACAGAGCGTGCAGAAGCCGCTGCCGGTGATCAACTCGGGCAACGTCACCATGCGCTACAAGCTCAATAGCGTTGCAGTGAACGGCTCCACACCGCTCATGCTCCGCGTTGCCACGGTCAACACTCAGGCAGAATGCACCGCCACCGGAAGCCCCGGCACTGAGCTGTACAACGGTGCTGCGAACACTGCGTTCACCGCGCCGCAGAATGTTTCGGCTGGAACCACCGAGGTGCTCTGCTTGAAGGTGACGATCGCGTCCAACGCGCAGACGTCGCAGTCGAGCAACGCCACGTTCACCTTCGGTGCCGAGTCGGTCTCGAACTCATGATTTCGAGCCGCGGAAGCCACCACACCGGCGGGACTGCCGTCTTGCCGGATCCTGACGATGTCGAGAGCACAGTCGACGACGATGAGAAGACTCCGCTTCTGTGGTGGGTCAAGACCATCGCCTCGTGGACTCTGCTCTGCGCCGCCGTCGCGCTGCTCGCGGCGCTAGTGGTGGTTCCGTGGCTGACCGGTTCGACTGCTTATACGGTGCTGACCGGCTCAATGGAACCGACATACCCTCCGGGAACGCTCATCGTCGTCAAACCGACGCCGGGGGCCGACCTCAAGGCGGGCGACGTAATCACGTTCCAGCCGAAGTCGGGTGACCCTTCCGTCACCACCCACCGCATCGTCAGCATCGTCTACGACGCGTCCGGAGTGCGGAAGTTCATCACCAAGGGCGATGCCAACAACGCGACGGACGAGCCGATCATCGAGGAGCAGGTCCGCGGACGGCTCATCTATTCGGTTCCGAAGCTCGGCTATCTGAACAACGTGATGTCGGGCAACACCCGAAGCATCGCGGTATTCCTGATCGCCGGCGGCCTCGGCATCTACGCGTTGTGGATGTGGATCAGCAGCATTCGCGACCGCAAGAAGCCGAAGGACGAGGATTCGGACGCACAGGCGGCTTCAGAGCCGTCTCCACCGCTCGACTCCCCGAGTTCCAACGAGTGGCCCGTCGCCGATGTCCCCGTCGCTCCGACAAGTGATTCCGTCACCCCGACGGTCATCACTTGTCCCCCGGCCGCAGCCCGACACCGCGCTCAGAGCGAATCCGGTACCGACTATCTCGTCGTCAATGACAGCTCTCCGAGTGTCAGTTCCAACTACCCGATCGTTGTTTCCGGCTCTCCGAGCGACGCTTCCTGCTCCCCGAACGTTGTTTCCGGCTCTCCGGCCGTCGCTTCCGGCTCTCCGAGCGCAGTCGAGGAGTCGCACGCGACAAACCAAGCCGCCGTCGCCTTTTCGTCCCTCGCAACTCTGTTCCCCGCCCAACCGACCGCGGTGGCCGAGTCGCCGCGGTCATCGACATGCCACGCGTGTGGCGCGCCGGCCCCTCCCCCGGCTGAACCCCTCGCGGGCGTGCCGTCGACCGCGACTACCCGACCGATCCCCATCATCAAGTGACTTGAGGCAAATGATGTCTTCTCCCACCCAATCCCGCTTGCGCGGCCGCCTCGGCGAGACCGGCTGGACGCGCGCCCGCGCCATCGCATCGCTCGGCATGGTCTTCGGCCTCGGTGCCGTCGGCACGATGGCCGCCTGGTCCGACACCGCCACGGCCACCACCGGCATGTTCACCACGAACTCCGTCAACATCCAGATGGAGCTAAACGGCGACCGCCCGACACACCAATTCACGACCCTCAAGCAGATCAACCTCGGCCGCGGCAACACCACCGCGGGCATGCTCGCAGTCAAGAACACTGGCTCGGACACGTTCAACTACGTCGTGGCGACTGCCGTTGCCGACGACGGCACCGCCACCTACGGCGGTGCCAGCGCTTCGATTCTGGCCCAGAACTTGTTCGTCACCGTCCGCGACGGAGGAACCGTCAGTGGTTCCGGCCCAACTGCCACCTGCACGGGCGGCACCGTCCTGGGCACGGCGGACACGGCACTTGCACTAGGTAACGCGCCGCTTCTGCCGACATCGGCCAACCTCACGGTCAATGCAACCCAGAACCTGTGCGTCCAGGTGAAGGTGAACCCGAATGCACCGAAGGAAGCACGTATGTCCTCGGTCAGCGTCCGCTTCGACTTCACGGCCACCAAGGCGTGATTCGGCATGAGTGAACTTCCGGACGAACGGCCGACAGGCCGCAGCCGACGTGAGGTCGCGCTCAACGTCGGTGCGGTACTCGGGCTGATCTGCATCGTGGTCGCTGTCGCTTCCACGCTGTTCGGGATCACCCCGCTGGTGTTCCGTTCCGGCTCCATGGAACCAGATATCCCGACCGGATCACTCGCTCTCGCCCGAACCGTCGACGCGGCCGATATCCGCGTCGGCGACGTCGTCAGTGTGAACAACGATCACGGAACGCGGATCTCCCACCGCGTAGTCGCGATCGAGCCCGCCGGCGACGGCGTGGTGTCTCTCACCTTGAAGGGCGACGCCAACCGCGCACCCGACGGCCTTCCGTACACCGTCACGGCAGCCGACCGGGTGGTCGCCCACGTTCCGCTGCTCGGCTACGCCGCGGCCTGGCTTTCCAGCAAGTCCGCAATCTTCCTCGGCGGCATCGTCGCCGGTGCCCTGCTGATGCTCGCGTTCGGTCCAATCCGCCGCTCGAGCGACACCAACTCCCCCAAGACCGACGAGCCCGCCGACCACAGCGAGCCGCAATTCCAGGAGGCCGACCGTGGCTAACCTTCTTCAGACCGTCCGCGCCAAGGCCCCGTCCACGCGCGCCATGCTCGCCATCGGCGGTGCCGCAGCCGTCGCCGTCGGCGTCGTCCAGACCACCGACACTCTTGCGGCGAATACCGACGCTGTCGTGGCCGATGCGAGCCAGATTGCAACCCAGAACTACTTTCCTACCCCTCTGCCGTCTTCCATCTCGTGCTCAGAGTCCGGGCTTGCTGGCTTCAAGAAGGCCAATGTGAGCTGGCCGAGTGCGGGCCCCGGCATGACGTACCGCGTGACGTTGTGGAACGAATCATTGACCAGCGCATCGAAAGGTCCCTCATACCAGACTGGCACGGGATGGACACTAAGCGTGAACTACGACCTCTCTTGGAACAACTATGTGCTCACCGTCCAGACCGTGAACACTGAGAGTGGCACCACAGACGCTAACCGAATCTATTCGTCCGGCTTCCGGCGCATCACCCTCGGAAGCAATGGTCAGCGGAATGGCACCTGTCAGGGCGGTGCGGGCGTCTCCGCCAACCAGACGTGGGAGGACCAGACTGCCTTCACGCCGTCCGCACCAGCGCAGCGCGGCGTCGATTCACTCAGTAGGTCTGCAAAGCTCGCCAGCCCATCGAGTTCCACGACGACATCCGAGCCTGCGCCGTCGTCGCAGACTTCGGAGACACCGCCCCAACCATCATCGAGCACGACGCCGTCGGAAGCCCCAGCACCGTCGGATCAGCCGGGTGCACCGTCGACCGGCTCCCCAGCGCCTGCTACCCCACCAGCGTCCGCTGAAGCAGACAAGATCACCTTCGGCGTCGGAGTCGCTGGGAAGGCGAAAGCGCTGCTGGTCTACCGCAACGGCATCGAGATCTGCGATTTTGAACTGCACGAAGGTGACACCCCCTCGATCAACGGCAATATCGTGTCGGTGACCAACGGAGGCTCGGTGAAGACGGTCAACCCCAAGACCTGCACCCTGAGCTAATCCCACGCAGATAGGCGGTGCTCGGCTGAATCCTTTCGGCCGAGCACCGCTGTATCGCGAAATCGAACCCATCTCTAATACGAGGTAGTAGGAGGCCTCGCCATCTCCGATGATAGGCCGATGTCGGACACAAAGTCGGTAGCACTTCCCCACATGCTGACCCCAGAGAACATCCGACTAGTCCGTCTCCAGCCCACTCGCCCATTCGAGAAGGGCTACCGCGAAGCGGACGTCGACCAGTTCCTGCGCCTCGTGGAGGACGACTTCCGTGAACTGCAACGTCGCGTCGACGGCGGAACCGCCGCGGTCAAGTCGTCGAGCGAATCGGCGGAGACTCGTCGACTAGAACGCACGCTGCTACCCGAGGAGATCCGGGACGCGGCCTTCTCGAAGCCTCCGTTCGGGTCGCGCGGCTACCACGAAGATGAAGTCGACCAGTTCCTCGACGAAGTCGAAGCGACCGTGCGGATTCTCCGCGGCCTTCTGTCTAAGTACGAGGCTCTGTAGTCTCCCTCGACCATCGATGTACGTCTCGACTGCGCTCGACGAGCGGGTGAAGACTCGCGCAGGGTGGACACGACGTCGCGGATCTGCGAAGTGTGGAGAGTCGGGTCTGAAATCACTGACGCAGCTCGAAACGGATAGTGGGCGAACACCATCACGGTGTCTGCGAAGTGGACCTCAGAACGGTCGATCATCCACTCAGGCCGGTGGGCCACCGAGAGCTGTGTTCACTGTCGAGTTCGGCTCATGTGTGCACATGGCCTCGGCGAGCACCACCGCGAGCGACGTGTTGTTCGGGTTCACGATGGTCCGGTTGCCTGCAATGATCTCCGTGGTCACCGCTTGCTTCGTCGCCTGGTCGAGACCCATGAACTCGGTGCACGACATCGTCAGCGCATTCGACGGTGCAGGAACAGTCGACGCCGGAGCACTCGACGGCGGTGTGCTCGACTCCACCTGGGTCGACGTCGTGACAGACGTGGACGTCGTCGTTGAACTGTCGTCGGCGGCCTTCACCGGTGTCAGGTCGGACTTCGAGCATCCGGCAAGAGCCGCGACCGCTACTCCGACTCCGCAGAGTGCAACGGCAACACGAGGCTTCGTCATGGTCGGCAGCCTACTGCGCAAACCAGACGGCGTGGTGGATGGACGATCATCCGAATGACTTCACTACCCTCACACCATGAGCAACATCAGCTACGAGGTCCGCGATCAGGTGGCGCATGTGCGCCTCAACCGCCCGGAGAAGCACAACGGGCTCACCCTCGACATGCTCGACGATCTGGCCGCCGCAGCCGACCGCGCTGCGAAAGATCGCAGCCTGCGCGCCGTGATCATCTCCGGCGAAGGCGACTCGTTCTGCTCCGGGCTCGACTTCGCCTCCGCAGGCAAGGAACAGGGCCGAATAATGCGGATGCTGGTCCCCAAGAAGGCCTCCGCCGCCAACAACTTCCAGAACGCGGGATGGGCGTGGCGCAACGTGCCCGTCCCGGTGATCGCCGTCATCACCGGCCACTGCTACGGCGGCGGTCTGCAGATCGCGCTCGCCGCCGACTTCCGGTTCGCCGCGACCGACGCCGACCTCTCGATCCTCGAAGCGAAGTGGGGCCTCATCCCCGACATGTCGCTGTCGGCGAGCATCGCGCAGCTCACCAGCATCGACGTCGCGAAGCGCCTGACCATGACGGGCGAGATGTTCAACGCCGAGCAGGCCCTCGACTGGGGTCTGGTGTCCGGAGTGTCCGACGACCCGTTCGCCGACGCCGACGCTCTCATCGAGCAGATCAAACAGCGGTCGCCCGACGCCGTCGCAGCATCGAAGGCACTGTTCGAAAACACCTGGTACAACGGCTCACGTCTGTCGTTTCCCGTGGAACAAACGCTCCAGGTCCGTCTACTTCGTGGCAAGAACCACACGATCGCCCGCAACGCCGGACTGAAGAAGGAGAAGCCCTCGTTCGGCGAGCGGCAGGTCTGACGCTTCGACTTCGCTCAACGAGCAAAAGAGGACGCCCGCTCAACGAGCAGTAAAGAGGAAGTCCGGTCGACGACCTAATAGGGAGTCCGGTCGACGCGCATGGGCGGGCTGGTCGGATATGGGAAGGTCGAAGGATGCAGGCAGACAGTCGCGGCCGACCCCAGTTGGTCCAGAGCTGGCGGGAGATCGAAGACCGCGACCCCGTGGGCCCGCTGTGGCGAGCAGCGCAGATCTTCCGACTCCTGTCATTCGTGTATGCGCTCGGCTTCCAGATCGCGATCAACGGTGACCTCACCCGGCCCGGCCTCACGTGGACGCTGTTCGGGATCCTGACTGCCGCCAACATCTGGTGGGCGGCGGGCTATCTCGTCGGATTCGGGCGACGCCCCTGGTTCGTGGCCGTCGAGGTCGCAGTGTCGGCGGGCATGATGCTGTCGACGTCGTTCGTCACCGACAACGACTGGATCAGCCACAACCAGACCTGGCCGACCACCCTGTGGATGACCAACGCCGCGCTCTCGGCTGCCGTCATCGGCGGCACTCTGTGGGGCGCCGCGGCAGCGCTCGCGATCGCCGGCGCCAATTACTACGTGAAAGGCGAGATCTACCTGAACTTCGGCCGCAACGCGACGACGATCCTGCTGGTGTCCGCCGCGGCCGCGGTCGGCATGGCCGCGTCCCGTGCCCGAACCGTGCACGGTGAACTCGTCTCCGCCATCGCCCTCGCAGCACGCTCAGCCGAACGCGACCGACTGTCCCGCGAAGTGCACGACGGCGTCCTTCAAGTCCTCGCGCTGATGGCCAAGCGCGGGCGGGAGATCGGCGGCGACGCAGCCGAACTCGCCGAACTCGCGGCTGAACAGGAACGCCGACTCCGCGCGCTCATCGCCGACGAACCCGACAGCCCCAACGCGCTTGCACCATCGAGTCGTGATCTCGCAGCCGCCCTGCGATCGTCGGTCGCGCACCGTGCCCAGGTGAGCGCCCCCGCCGACCCGGTGACCGTCGACGCCCACATCGCCGACGAGCTCCTCGCCGCCGTCGACAACATCCTCGACAACGTCGCGCACCACGCGGGCCCCGGCGCAGAAGCCTTCATCCTGCTCGAAGACCTCGGCGACGAAGTGATCGTCAGCGTCCGCGACGACGGCGTCGGCATCCCCGACGGGCGCCTCGCCGCCGCGGAAGCCGAAGGCCGACTGGGTATCTCGCAGTCGGTGATCGGCAGGGTCGAAGCACTCGGCGGGACGGCGCGTCTGGAGTCCGCGCCCGACGCCGGGACAGAATGGGAACTGTCCGCACCGAAACACGACGGGAAGGCCACACCGTGAGCGACCTACGAGTGATGGTTGTCGACGACCACCCGATGTGGCGCGACGGCGTGGCCCGCGACCTCACCGACAACGGGTTCGACGTCGTCGCCACCGCCGACAGCGTGGCCGCGGCAGCGGCCCGCGCGGCCGCCACCCTGCCCGACGTGGTCCTCATGGACATGAATCTCCCCGACGGAACCGGCGCACAGGCCACCGCCGCCGTGCTCGAGGTTCACCCGTCTGCCCGAGTTCTGATTCTGTCGGCGTCGGACGAGCGCGACGACGTCCTCGAGGCCATCAAGGCCGGAGCCACCGGGTATCTCGTGAAGAGCGCCCAGCAGTCGGAGTTGATCGCCGCGGTCACGTCCACCGGCGAAGGTCAGCCCGTCTTCACTCCCGGCCTCGCAGGACTTGTTCTCGGCGAGTACCGCCGCATGTCGCAGTCGCCGCAGTCGGACGCACCGGTCCTGACCGGCCGCGAGACTGAAGTACTCCGGCATGTCGCGAAGGGGCTGTCGTCGCGGCAGATCGCGACACGACTGGAGATCAGTCCGCGCACCGTCGAGAACCACGTCGGATCGGCGCTCCGAAAACTGCAACTCGGCAACCGAGTCGAACTCGCCCGGTACGCCATCGAACACGGACTCGACGCAGACTGACCCCCACTCGACGGGCAGGGGTGCGCACGCGCAAGTGACCAGGGGAAGTGCGTAGTCCTACTCATGTTCTCGCGCCCGATCCGGGCGAGGGTTGAAGGCATGAACGAGACCCCGCAGCCAACGCCCGTCAATCGTCTGTCCAACCAGCTGCCGCCGACCGGTCCGCAGCCCTACCAACCGCACGTCCAGTACCAGACCTCCGGCTACACGCCGTATCCCGCCATGGCACCGTTGCCCCCGACTCCGACCATCGGCCAACGACTGTCCGCCGCCGCCGAGAGCGGCCTCATTGGCCGTGTCCTCGCCGGTGTCGGCGTCGCGATCACGCTCTCCGGAATCGTGATGCTCCTCGTCCTCGCCGCACAGGCCGGACTGCTGCGTCCCGAAGTCCGTGTCGCAGGCGGCGGTGTTCTCGCCGCCGCACTCACTGCTCTCGGCATCTGGATCGGCCGCACACCCGCCAAGCGCCCCGGCGCCATCGCCATCGTCGCGACCGGCATCGCGGGCCTCCTGTTCGACGTCCTCGCGACCAGCGCGATCTACCACTGGTTGCCTTCCGCCGCGGCGCTCGGAATCGCAGGCGCCATCGCAGGCGGTGGACTCTACATCGCACATCGCTGGGAATCCCAGACCCTCGGCCTGATGGTGTCGATCCCGGTCCTTCTCCTCGCGCCCATCGTCACGCAGGGCATCGACGAGACGCTCGTCGCGTTCATGATCGTGTACGTCGCAGCCACCACCTGGATTCAGGTCGGTCGGGACTGGACAGCCATGTTCCTGGTCAACGCCGCAGCCGTCATCATCCCCGCCGGGATCTATCCCCAGTTCGCCGAGAACCCGTGGGTCGCGGCGTCACTCGCTCTCGCCGGAGTCGCTGTTCTCATCGGTTCCTCCGTCTTCATCGCTCGCACGAGCAGCAACCCTGAGCTCATCGCACTCGCCGCAGCGATCGGCGCGCTGCCCCTGATCACCTCGGTCACCGACCTCGGGGCACCTGCCGCCGCACTTCTCGCCAGTGGTGCGGCCGTGTTCGCCGCCGCCGCCTTCGGCACCGCACGCACCCTGGGACGCGACGTCCGGATCATGTGGCTCATCCCGTCGGGTCTGCTCCTGCTGCTGGCAGCCGGCTTTGCGGTCGACACGGCCTACCGCCCCTCGACGATCCTCGCCGCAGCTGTCGTCCTCGCCGGAGCGTCGTTCTACGCCCGTGACCTCGCGCTCCCGATCCGCGTCATCGCCACCGTGTTCGGATCCATCGGCATTCTGATGCTCAACGCTTACGGCGCCGCCGCCCAGGTGTTCGTCCCGACCCTCGACGAACGCTCCACGTACGCATCACTGCTCGTCGGCACCGTCGTCGGCCTGATCACCACCGCACTGCTCACCTGGTCGTGGGCCACCGCGTTCGGAACACACGCTCTCCGCATCACCATGGCCGGCGGCGTCACCGCCCTGTGGCTCATCACCACCGGCAGCCTCAGCGTCGCCCACCTCGTCACCGACGACGTCGACGCCGCATTCCGTGCAGGCCACGCGGCCACCACGATCATCTGGGGTTCGGTCGCCGTCGTCGCACTGCTGAAGGCTCGCCGCCTCGCCGGCTCCGACCGTGCAGTGGTCCTCACCGCAGGCCTGGCAGTCATAACCGCAGCGATCGGCAAGCTGTTCCTGTTCGACCTCGCCGCCCTCGACGGCGTGTACCGCGTCATCGCCTTCATCGTCGTGGGTCTCATGCTCCTCGGCCTCGGCGTCTCGTACGCACAGACCCTCGTCGCCTCGGACGACGAGCCCGCCCACGCCTGACCGTGTGAACGACGAACGGGCCGGATCCCTTCTGGGATCCGGCCCGCTTTCGTGTGTTGTTGCGGCGTTTCGACACGCGCCTCCGCTATCGCTCCGGCACGGCTCAACGAGCAGTGGGGCTCCGGCACGGCTCAACGAGCAGGAGGAACCTACCAGTCGGCCTCGTCGTAGACGACCATGCCGCGGATGTTGTTGCCTTCCAACATGTCGTCGTAGGCGCGGTTGATGTCCTCGAGGCGGTAGGTCTGGGTGACGAGGTCGGCGAGATTGAGCTGGCCGGACCGGTACTCGTTGAGCAGTTTCGGGATCTGCGTGCGCGGTCCGGCACCGCCGAAGATCGCGCCCTGGATCCGCTTCTGCAGGAGAGTCAGCTCGAACAGATTGAGCTTCACGTCCATCGCCGCGTAGTCGCCCATGCCGACCACCACCACCTGGCCGCCCTTCGCGGTCAGCGCGGCCGCCGGCGCGATGTACTCGCCCTTCATCTCACCGATCGTCAGAACGACGGTGTTCGCCATCTTTCCCCACGTCAGTTCGTTGACAGCAGGAATCGCCTCCTCCATCGACTCGAAGGTGTGCGTCGCACCGAGCTTCTCGGCCATGTCGCGCTTGAACTTCACCGGGTCGACGGCGACGACGTGCCGCGCACCGGACGCCTTCGCTCCCTGCACCGAGTTGATCCCGACACCACCGATGCCGACGACCACCACGGTGTCGCCGACGCGAGTCCCACCGATCTCCGATGCCGACCCCCAACCCGTGGCGACGCCGCAGCCGAGGAGAGCCGCCTGCTGAAGCGGGATGTCGTTCTCGACCTTCACCAGCGAAGCCTCGTTCACCGTGATGTACGGCGAGAACGTGCCCAACAGACACATCTGGGTGAGACCCTCACCGTTCTGCGTCACGCGGTGAGTCTTGTCAGAGATCGAGAGCCCGGTCAACAGACCCGCACCCTCGTCACAGATGTTCTGCGCGCCACGCGAGCACGGTTCACAGACGCCGCACGCCGGAATGAACGCGGTGACGACATGGTCGCCCTCGGCGAACCGAGTGACGCCCTCACCGACCTTGACGACGACACCCGCACCTTCGTGGCCGCCGACGACGGGGAACGGTGCAGGCGACTGCCCGGTCCGGAGATGGTGGTCCGAGTGGCAGAGCCCGGATGCGACCAGGCGCACCTGGACTTCCCCGGCGACCGGGTCGCCGAGCTCGACCTCCTCGATCTTCCATTCCTCGTTGACGCCGTGCAGGACTGCGGCTTTCGTCTTCATGCGCACATCACTCTCTTCGTGGAGTAGGTCGTTCGGGCCACACGCCTGACGTGTGACTACGGTCTCATCCTGCCCTCCGAGGGACGTTCCGCGTGAGCATATGTCGAATTACGCCAGCACCGGATCTGCATGCTCTGGCAACTCGACACGCCACGCCGAAATGGAAATCGGCGTGTCGATGCACGTAGCATCCGGGCTGTGACGAACGCCGGAAGCAGTGCCCGACCATCGTCGCCGCAGGCTCCGTTGACGCCCGCAGCGACCGGAAAGTCGGCGGACTACCGGCTCGACCTCGACGGGCTCCGCGGAATCGCGATCTTCCTCGTCGCCGTCTTCCACGTCTGGTTCGGGCGGGTGTCCGGCGGCGTCGACGTGTTCCTCACCCTGTCGGGCTATTTCTTCGTCGCCTCCCTGCTCAAGCACGTCATCACCACCAACCCGTCGGACGTCGGGTGGTCGGTGGCCATCAACCCCTGGCCGAGGCTGTCGCGAATGCTGCGGCGCCTGGTCCCCGCCCTGTTCCTGGTGCTGGCGGCGATCGCCGTCCTGATCTGGTGGTTGATGCCCACCACCAGGTGGGGCCCGCTCAGCCGCGAACTGTTCGCGTCGGCGTTCTACTACCAGAACTATCACCTGGCGTTCGCGTCGCAGGACTACGGCGCAGCCGACTCCGCGATCAGCCCGATGCAGCATCTGTGGTCGATGGCCATGCAGGGTCAGTTCTTCTTCATCACCATCATCTGCGCCCTCGCGCTCGGCGGCCTCCTCAAGCTCGGCGCGCGACGGTGGCCGGCGCTCGGCACGCCCAAGGTCATCACCGGGGTCGTCGGCGGACCGCTTGCGCTCGTCGCACTGGTGTCGTTCGCGTGGGCGAACTACCGCCACGGCATCCACCAGACGTTCAACTACTACGACACCATCGCTCGCCTGTGGGAGCCGATCACCGGCGGCCTGCTCGCGATCTGGATGCCGCGACTGGCGATGCCCCAGTGGCTGCGGTCGGCACTCAGCGTGGTGGCCGTCGCACTCATCGCATCGTCGGGATTCTGGATCGCCGGCGTCGAGGAGTATCCGGCGGCGATGGCCCTCGTGCCCGCCGGTTCGACGCTCCTGCTGATCTGGCTCGGCTCCACGGCGACCGCCCCGTCGCCGGACGCGGGCCTGTCGCCTACCGGGCGCGTGCTCGCGCACCCGCGAATCGTGTGGCTCGGTTCGATCGCGTACGCCCTCTACCTGTGGCACTGGCCGCTGCTGATCTTCTACATGACATGGCGTTTCCAGGACGACGTGTCGTTCCTGGAAGGCACCGGAATCCTGGTGGTCTCCGTCGTCATCGCGTGGTTCACCACCAAATACGTCGAGACTCCCCTGCGTGCCGGACGCGGCGGCGGATTCTCCGCCCGGTACCGCAAGCTCATGGCGATCTTCGTCGTCTGCGTGTCACTGTTCGCCTTCGCCAGCGCAGGCTACTGGCAGTACCGCGAGTCCAAGCAACAGATCGACACGACCAACCTCGATCCACGCCTCTACCCCGGCGTACGCGCGTTCTTCGACGACGTGCCCGTCCCGGCTGTCGACCCGGTGCCGACCCCCGAGGGCGCCCAAGGCGACTGGCCGCTCAATCACCGCCCCCACTTCTCCAACTTCGGAGATCCGTCCATCCGAATCGGCGTGTACGGAAACAAGCGCGCCAAACGTACGATCGCCGTGGTCGGCGGGTCGCACTCCGAACACTGGATGACCGCGATCGACGTCATCGGCAAACAACGCGGATTCCGTGTCACCACGTACATGAAGGCCGGCTGTGCACTCAGCACCGAAGCCGCCGTCGAGTTCAACGGGCGCATCCTCACCGAATGCAACGACTGGACCGAGCGCGTCATGGCGAAGCTCGCCGAGGACAAACCGGACGTCGTGTTCACTACTGCCACCCGACCCGTCGACGACGGCCGAGGCGACGTGACGCCGCGCGGGTACCTCGACATCTTCGATCAGTTCAAGAAGTCGGGGCAGAAGGTGATCGCCCTCCGCGACACACCGTGGACCCACGGCCCGATGCTGCCCCGAGACTGCATCGCCAATGGTCGAAGCCCCGAAGTGTGCGGTGTCAGCCGCGACCGTGCGCTGTCGCCGGTGAGCCCCATCGACGCGATCCGAGCCGACTACCCGAACATCACGTTCCTCGACTACAGCGACGGATTCTGCCGCGACGGCTACTGCCCCGCAGTGGTCGGCAACATCCTCGTCTGGCACGACTCACACCACTTGACCACGGCGATCGTCCGCAGCGTGATCCCGTACCTCGACTCCGACTTCGGGCGCGCCACCGGCTGGTGGAAGCCGGCGAAGGCGACCCGCTGACATCAGTCGAACAGACAGCGGACTGACGCGCCGTCGAAGCCCGGTGCCACGAGGACGACGTCGTCGTGGCCGCCGGTCCGGCTGTCGAGCAGCGCCCGGACCGGGGACACCGAACGGACGACCAGCGGATCGTGGGCACCCGGCGGCCGATTGCTGTGCTCTCCCGCAGTCAGGACCACCGACGCCGCTCCCTCCTGCTCGGCGTCGGTGATCAGGACTGCTGAGCCTCCGGCGAGAAGTGACGCGCCGACGGCCAGCGCCGACACGAAGCCCGCGGAGCCGCCGTCGACGTCGAACGTCCGGACCAGCGATGACGCGCCTATTCCGTCCCGGACCGCTGTGGCGATGCCTACCGCCGCGCGGTCGCCGACGTGGATCACCGCGGTGAGATCCGATGGACCGAGCCCGGCGTCGTCGAGCGCTGCATTTGCGGCACGGAGCGGAAGCAGCGTCCCCGGCCAGTCACCGCTGGTCACCGCTATGCCCGCCACGTGCAAGCCGGGTCGCCGCGTAGTCATGCGACCACGCTAGGCCCACCGTTGGAAGTGCCTATTCGTTCGAATGACGCACAGCGTCGAAAACCGCGCGCGGACGCGACAAGAGTGCCTCTCGGAGGTGATTGCGCACCTTGCTGTAGAGCGAGCAATGTCCGCACGGCGCGACCACACCGGTGGCGGCGACGCCGAACGCGTCGCACAGCATCACGGCGCGTCCGGCGTGGAAGTTCTGCGTGACGATGAGCGCCTCGGTGATCCCGAACTCGGACGCCGCTCGTCTGCATGTCGCAGCCGTGTTGAGCCCCAGCGGGTCGTCGACGATCACCTCGGGCGGCACACCGTGGTCGACGAGGTACTCCCGCATCACCGTGACCTCATTGCCTGCATCGTCGGAGTTGTTGCCGGAGTTGAGGATCCGGTCGAGCCGGCCCTGTCGGTACAGATCGACGGCAACGTCGAGTCGAGCCCGCACATAGTCACCCGCCTCACGGTCCTCGACCTTCGCACCGAGGACGATGAGAGTTCGCGGCGCGTCATCCGGCAACTCAGTCGGCTCCACCACTCGTCCGCGCGATGCGATCAAGACCCACGACGACGTCGTGATCACCAGAGCCTCTGCCGCGATCACCAAAAACAGGGAGAAGAGGCTGATCCGTCGAGTGAGCACCCGTCTACGGTAGTCACTTCGTCAGACCACTCGACCCCGACGACCGACCCGCAAGAGAATCGAATCCTGTGCCGTATGTCACAATGATTCGCCTGCGTGAGCGCGCAGAGCACCACTCACCCGGAGGCGCACCACCGATGCAGTACATGCCGGTCACGGAATCGATGTTCTTGGTCGCGGAGACTCGCGACCAGCCGATGCACGTCGGCGGACTGCAGTTGTTCGTACCGCGCGAGGGCCAGACCTCGGAGGAACTCGCCGAAGAGATGGCCGCCAGCTTCGCCGCAGCCACCGACGTGGCGCCGATGTTCCTCAAACGACCTGCGACACCCGCCCAGTTCGCCGGATACACGGCATGGTCGTTCGACGACGAGATCGATCCCGACTATCACCTTCGCCGCATCATCCTGCCCCGCCCGGGCGCAGTCCGGGACCTGCTTCGATACGTCTCGCTGAACCACGGCGCGCTGCTCGACCGACGTCGTCCGATGTGGGAGATGCACATCATCGAGGGGCTGGCCGACGGCCGAGTGGCGCTGTACACGAAAGTCCATCACTCCGTCGTGGACGGTGTGACCGCACTCCGACTACTGCAGCGGACGCTGTCGACCGATCCGGCCGACCGGACCGGGACCGCGGTGTGGGACGCACGATTGAAGCGCCGCCGGCCGCCGGTCGAGCGCGAGTCCAAAGGACTGCTCGCCTCGATCACCGGAGCCGCGAGTCAGGTGCTCGACATCGCCGATCAGGTGGTCGGTCTTGCGCCGGCCGCAGCCAAGATCGCGGTCGCGGGCGTCACCGACAAGGACTACTTCGCGCCGATGCAACAGGCACCGCAGACCATCCTGAACGTGCCGATCGGTTCGGCACGACGCTTCGCCGCGCAGGACTGGCCGGTCGAGCGACTCCGCGCAGTCGGCAAAGCGCAGAAGATGACACTGAACGACGTTGTGGTCGCGATGTGCGCGGGCGCGATGCGGACGTACCTCTCCGATCATGACGCACTGCCTGACGAATCACTGGTCGCAGTGATGCCGGTGTCTCTGCACGCCGACGGCGACGACGACGGCAACGCCGTCACCGCGATCTCGGTGCGGATGGCGACGGACCTGGAAGACGCGGGTGAGCGTCTCGCGGCGATCAAGGCGTCGACGACCGCAGCCAAGAAGGCGGTCCGCGGACTGCGTCCGCTTCAGGCGCTCGCCCTCGGCGCGGCCACCATCTGGCCACTCGCCTTCAACACTGTCCCGGGGTTCGTCGAGTACACACCCACCGGCTTCAACCTAATGATCTCCAACGTCCCCGGACCCGAGGAGCAGCTGTACTGGAACGGCGCACGTCTCGACGGCTGCTACCCGGTGTCGATCCCGATGGAGGGCTTGGCGATGAACATCACCGTCACCACGGTCTCGGGCAAAGCGAACTTCGGCATCATCGGTGCCCGAGCCGAGCTTCCCCGCCTTCAGCGCATCCTCGATCACCTCGAAACCACGCTGACCGAGCTCGAGGCCCTTCCGCCCGCCTGACTCACGTTCCCGGGAGGAGAGAGCGCAAAAACATCTCGGCCACCGCGATGGATCGCGGTGGCCGAGGCGTTTCCACTGAGGGATCGATCACGCAGCTGCGGGAGCCTCTTCGGCTGCTGCGGGCGCATCGTCAGCCGCAGGCGCTTCATCAGCGGCCGGAGCCTCGACATCCGCAGGTGCCTCAGCGGCCGGCGCATCCACCGGAGCCTCGACGACCGGGGCCTCAGTCACAGGCGCCTCGACAGCGGGCGTCTCGACGACGGGAGCTTCGACAGCAGGCGTCTCGACGGCCGGAGCGTCGACCACAGGCGTCTCGACTGCGGGCGACTCGACTGCGGGCGTCTCGACGGCAGGCTCGGCCTTCTTGTCGGCGACGACAGCAGTGGTCGGGGCCGGCGCGGTGTCAGCCTTCGGCTTGAAGAGGTCCGACTCGAACTTCGGGCCCTCCGGCGTCATGACGATGCGGAACAGATCATCCGAGAACTTCGGAATGATGTTGCCGCCGAGCAGGTCCATGACCGACTTCGGGATCGGAAGCTTGATGCCCATGGCCTCCTGGACCGCACTGAAGTCCGAGAGGACCTTGAGCGGGTTGCCCAGGGCAAGCGACAGCGGGTTCTTGATCGCGTAGACGACCGGGCCCTCACCCTCCTGCGACTTCTGGAAGATGAAGAGGATGCTGGTGCAGGACGAGACGTTCTTGCCGGTCGTCGGATCGGTGACCTGCGCGGTGCCGTAGACGGCGGTGCAGATCGTCTGTGCCTTGCCGGTGAAACCGTCGTGTTCACCGGATGCGGCGGCGATGCCGCCCAGAGCGGTGGCCGAGGCATTCTGACCGAGGCCCACCGCCAACGCGATGCCGCCGGGGAGCGCCTTGGCGTTGGCCTTCGCATCTCCGATGCCTGCAGCAAGGGCGAAGCCGCCCAGGTTGGCGTGCGCCAGACCCGTGCCGCCGAGGCCGCCGATGCCGATGGCACCGCTCAGGACGTAGTCGGCGATGGCCGTTCCGGTGCCGCCCGCACCGATGGCGGAGGTGAAGCCGCTACCGGAGATCGTGGCATTACCCGGGTAAAGGAGCTGCGGATCCCACTGGGAACCGAGGTCCAGCGGAATCGTGATCGCCTTGTTCATGTCACCCAGGTGGATCCCCAGGTTCGGCGCGATCAGACCGAGAATCGCATCCACACCCTTGGCGATGACGGAGGGAGCCGCCGTCGAGCAGTCGGCGGACCAGTGTTCCTCCGAATTGCTCTTGATCGGGTCGCCGGGGTTACAGCTGTAGGACGGGAGGTCCGGGACCCCCTCGGCAGCGTGCGCGGGAGCGGGCATGAGCCCACCTGCTGCCAGGGTCAAGGAAGCGAAGCCCGCCACCAGTGACCTGCGAATTGTCGACTTCTTCACGTCAACTCTTTCTCTGGAGTTCCTGTCCGGAACACGGATGTCGTGCATACAGGGGACACGACCTGACCCGACAGTAACTTCTGTGATTCGGGTTATGCCCACGGCGTGGGTATGCCACGAGTCACACGGCATGAATCATTCGTTCGCAGGACGAATTTGTGCCCGAGAGCACAGCGACAACCCCACTTGATCGATTGATCGACAACGATTGCTGGTCCAACGCCCGAACTTGGCGGCATCATTACTCACGAGTAACATTCTCTCCAGAGACCTGGAACACGTTGCAACCTGCGAAGTTAGGTAAACCTTGGCGGCGCAGGGCAGGGCCGAAGCCTTACGGTTACCAGGAGAAAAACGTCGACTTCGACGCGGGCATCGGCCGCTCACGTCGAGTCTTGGTACGACCTGAAGAAAGGCCGGTACTTCCATGACGACGACCACGGTTGTGATCGGATCGATTGCCGTTCTGATCAGCATCGCCTGCTGGGGTTCATTCCTCCGCGGCGTGACCAACATGGCGCGAACGATCTTCCAAGGACAGAAGGTCGACTCGGGGCGCTTCGCGTACCCGGGCAAGCGCCTGTACACGATGCTCAAGGAGTTCATCGCGCACACGCGCATGGTGAAGTTCCGAACCGTCGGCGTGGCGCACTGGCTCGTGATGATCGGGTTCCTCGGCGGCTTCCTGCTGTTCTTCGAGGCGTACGGCCAGGCGATCAACCCCGAGTTCCACTGGCCGCTCTTCGGCAACACCTTCGGCTGGCATCTGTGGGACGAGATCCTCGGCATCGGCACCGTGGTCGGCATCGTGACCCTCATCGTCATCCGGCAGATCAACCACCCCCGCATCCCGGGTCGCCTGTCGCGGTTCAGCGGCTCGCGCTTCGCCCCCGCCTACATCATCGAGAGCATCGTCCTCGTCGAGGGCCTGGGCATGATCTTCGTCAAGGCAGGCAAGATCGCCACGTACGGTCACGCGAACGCCGGCTCGGACTTCTTCACCATGCAGGTCGCCAAGCTGCTGCCGTCGAGTGCGCTGATGGTGGCACTGTTCGCCGTCGTCAAGCTCCTGTCGGGCAGCTTGTTCCTGCTTCTGGTCGGCCTCAACCTCAACTGGGGTGTCGCGTGGCACCGCTTCGCCGCGTTCCCCAACATCTTCTTCAAGCGTGAGTCCGACGGCGGCGTCGCCCTCGGCGCGGCCAAGCCGATGATGAGCCAGGGCAAGGTCCTGGACATGGAGACCGCCGATCCCGACGTCGACGCATTCGGTGCAGGCAAGATCGAGGACTTCAGCTGGAAGGGCTGGCTCGACTTCACGACCTGTACCGAATGTGGCCGCTGCCAGAGCCAGTGCCCCGCATGGAACACCGGCAAGCCGCTGTCTCCGAAGCTGATGATCATGTCGCTGCGAGACCACGCGTACGCCAAGGCTCCGTACCTGCTCGCAGGCGGCAGCAAGGACATGAGCGGCGACGAGGTCGGCCTCGTGGACGCCGACGGCAACGTCGACGAAGCCAAGCTCGCGGCGATCCCGGAGGCCGCTCGCCTGGAAGCCGAGCGCAAGCTCGTCGGCGAATCGCTCGGCAGTGATCCCGCAGGCGCGGTCATCGACGTGGAAGCACTGTGGAGCTGCACTACCTGTGGCGCCTGCGTCGAGCAGTGCCCCGTCGACATCGAGCACGTCGACCACTTCATCGACATGCGCCGCTACCAGGTGCTCATCGAGTCGGACTTCCCGTCCGAGCTCGCGGGCATGTTCAAGAACCTTGAGAACAAGGGCAACCCCTGGGGTCAGAACTCGTCGGCGCGCACCGCGTGGATCGACGAGATGGACATCAACATCCCGGTGTACGGCAAGGACGTCGAGTCGTTCGAGGGCTACGAATACCTCTTCTGGGTCGGTTGCGCCGGCGCATACGAGGACCGTGCGAAGAAGACCACGAAGGCCGTCGCCGAGCTTCTCGACATCGCCGCCGTCGACTTCCTCGTCCTCGGTGAGGGCGAGACCTGTACCGGCGACTCCGCTCGCCGCGCGGGCAACGAGTTCCTGTTCCAGATGCTGGCACAGCAGAACATCGAGACCTTCAATGAGCTCTTCGCGACCGCTCCGACGCAGCGCAAGAAGATCGTCGTCACGTGTGCACACTGCTTCAACGCTCTCGGCAACGAGTACCCACAGGTCGGCGGCGACTACGAGGTTGTTCACCACACGCAGCTGCTGAACCGCCTGGTTCGCGAGAAGCGCCTCGTCCCGGTGGCCCCGATCGGCGGCGGCGAAGCCGTCACGTACCACGACCCCTGCTACCTGGGCCGTCACAACAAGGTCTACGACGCTCCGCGTGAGTTGATGGACGCGGCGGGCGGCCAGCTCGCCGAGATGCCGCGTCACGGCGAGCGTTCCATGTGCTGTGGCGCCGGTGGTGCTCGCATGTGGATGGAAGAGCAGATCGGCAAGCGCATCAACGTCGACCGCGTCGACGAAGCGCTCGACACCCTGACGGCCGCACCTGCGGGTGAGACGACCAAGAAGATCGCGACCGGCTGCCCGTTCTGCCGCGTGATGCTGACCGACGGCGTGACCGCCCAGCTCAGCGGTACTGAAGACGAGGGCAAGGTCGAGGTCGTCGACGTCGCGCAGATGATTCTCGAGGGCGTCAACCGCGGTCGTGAGCAGGTCAAGCGTGGAGGCCAGTTCCTCGGCCCGATCGCCGTTGCCGCGCCTGTCGTCGAGGCTCCGGCCGCACCCGCTCCCGCAGCCAAGCCCGCAGCTGCTCCGGCAGCTGCCAAGCCCGCTGCCGCTCCGGCGGCCGGCGGCCTCGCTCCTGCGGGCGGTCTGAAGAAGCCGGGCGGTCTCAAGAAGCCTGGCGGTGCACCCAAGCCGGGTGGCGCGGCCGCCGCAGCTCCAGCGGCTGCACCGGCCGCACCTGCAGCCGGTGGACTGGCCATGGGCGGCGGACTCAAGAAGCCGGGCGGACTGAAGAAGCCCGGCGGTGCACCCAAGCCCGGCGGCGCAGCTCCTGCCGCTGCAGCTCCGACTGCTCCCACAGCCGCTCCCGCGGCCACCGCAGCGACCGAGGGCAAGGCCAAGGGCTTCGGCATGGCAGGCGGACTCAAGAAGCCGGGCGCCAAGAAGCCCGGTACCGCAGCTCCCGCCGCCGCTCCGACTGCGGCCGCTGAGGCACCTGCGGCGGAAGCTCCAGCGACTGCAGCGCCAGCCGGTGCTGCTGTCACTGCGGGAACCGAGGGCAAGGCCAAGGGCTTCGGCATGGCAGGTGGCCTCAAGAAGCCGGGCGCCAAGAAGCCCTTCGGCGGAGCTCAGGAACCACCCGCTGCCGCTCCGGCCGCAGCCACTCCGGCACCTGCTGCAGCAGAGCCCGAGACCGAGGCGGTAGCCGAGGAAGCACCGGCAGCTGTCGAGGCGGCCGAAGCCGCCCCGGCAACCGATTCGCGAACGATCACCGAGACTGGTGCGTCGAAGGCGAAGGGTTTTGGCATCGCAGCCGGAAAGAAGCGCCCCGGCGCTAAGTGATTCGATAGGAGAACGGCCCGGAAGCACCTGCTTCCGGGCCGTTTTCCGTTCGTTCGATCGACACCCATTCGGTAGCGCAATTGTGTTCCACGCCACTCATCAAGTCGGAAGTGTGCCGACTTACAGCAAATTGGCACACGGTTGTGTCAGATGATCACTCCAGTCACACGCGCAACAAGCACTGTCGTCGGATGTCTTAGATTCTCCTCAGCAATGCCCGAATCGACGCTCTCCCTGTCGCATTCGCCCGCACGAAGAAGGGGAAACTTCATGTTCAGCCGCAAGAGTGCGGCGACCGTCGCGACGATCGCCACCGCGGTCGGTTCGCTGGTCGCGTTCGCACCCGCATCACCCGCGTCCGCCGCGGACGTCGTAACAACCACATCGTTCACACATACCTGTGCCGTAGACGGAACGTTCTCCGACTGGACGACGGCATACAACGACACCATGGTCGTGAGTGCGCCTGCCACGGTCGCGCCGGGCGAACAGTTCACCATCAAGATGCAGGCAGGTTCGCTGGTGATGCCCGACGCCAACATTGGCCGCCTGAAGTACGACTTCAAAGTCCCGACCGGCGTGACCGTCGAATCGGCCGCGATCGTCCCCGGCACCGCCGTCGGGCTCGGCGGCCAGACTCCGACACTGTTCCGAGTGAACTCCGCGGGCCAAGTCGACGCCGCCGGCGAGTACTTCCGCATCACCGGCGATGGCCACCTCACGATCAACAACGGCCCCAACGGCAAGGACAACGACCCCGGCAAGGGGTTGCAGGTCAACAAGAACGTCCAGTGGAAGACCCCGCAGATCGCGATCGTCGTGAAGGCCTCGATGACCGAGGGCACCCATATCAAGACGGGCATCCGAACCGGCGACGACACCGCCGCAATCAAGGCGGACTCGACGAGCATCAGCTTCGGCGACACGCGCAATGTCGTCGACAAGACCGCGACGTACTGCGTCGCCGCGGGCGACGGGCGTGGAGCGCTGTCGGACACCGAAGTCGTGGACCCTGCCGTCCGCACCACAGTCGCTATCGATGTGCCGGACAATGCAGGCGTCGGCCAGGAAGTCGCCCTCAAGGCCAACCTCGACCCGAACAACGCCGAGGGCAAGGTCCAGTTCAAGGACGGCTCCGACGATATCGGCGGACCGGTCACAGTCCACAACGGTGTGGCGATACTCGATCACACGTTCACCACACGCGGCGACCATGACATCAAGGCAGTCTTCACCGCGGACGCAGGCTTCCGTGACGCTGTGTCCGCCGTCAAGACGGTCACTGTGAAGACTGCGACCACCACGACACTCACTGTTCCGGCCACCGCCAGGGTCGGCGAGGACGTCGAGTTCACCGCGAACGTCTCCCCCGATGAGGCGACCGGAACCGTGCAGTTCAAAGAAGGAACCACCGACCTCGGTGCACCGGAGCCCGTGGTGAACGGCAAGGCCACCATCACCCGCAAGTACGACGAGGCGGGCAGCCACACCATCAAGGCAGTCTTCAACGCCACCGGGCATTTCGCCGACTCCGAGTCGGACGCCAAGACCGTGACCGTCAAGGACGCCGACTTCGCGACCACCGCCGTCGTAATCGACCCGATGGACGCGGTGACCGGCGAGTCGACCGCGCTCCGCGCCACCGTCCGCCCGATTCCCGACGGCGGCGAGGTCGAGTTCTTCGTCGACGGCGCATCGGTCGGCAAGGCTGACGTCGGAACCGGAGACGGCGTCGCAGTTCTGGCCCACACGTTCACCACAGCGGGCTCGGCATCTGTGACCGCCAAGTTCCTCGGTGCTGAAGGCTTCGCCGCATCCGCCGAGTCGGCTCCCCGCACGGTGACCGTCCGTAACCCGGACACCCGCACCGACTCGAGCACCGAGCTGACCGTCGCGGGCGCACCCAACGTCGGCAAGACCGCGACGTTCACCGCCCGCGTCACTCCCGGCACCGCGGGCGGAAAGGTCCAGTTCCGAGTTGGAACCACTGAGGTCGGCACGCCTGTCGACGTCGTGAACGGCGTCGCGACCCTCACTTACACGTTCAACGCCGAAGGCACGTTCGCGATCACCGCGGAGTACCTGGGCGACAGCAACAACCGCGGCTCCGAGTCGGGCCCGACCGTGGTCAAGGTGACCACCGCGTCAACTCCTGTCGACCCGGGCGGCAACGGCTCGCTCTCCAACATTTTCGGCAGCTAGCCCGCACCTTCCACTAGGAGATTCTCGTGCAGAAGAGAACCCGCCGACTCGTCACGATCGGCGCAGTAACCCTCGCCGGGCTCACGGTCGTGCCGACCGTGCCCGCGAACGCAGAAACCACCACCACCGTCTTCGACGTCATGTGCAAGGCGACACCGTCGTCGTCGCTCGCGGGCGGACCGCAGAACATCGGCAACCCCGGTGCCCCCATCGATGTCGAAGCGCCCGCCAATGTCAATGCGGGCGAAGAGTTCGATGTCGTCATCTCGCCCCCGCCGATCACGATCCCGAACAGCATCGCCGCGTCGGGTATCACCGCGACGATCGAAGAGTCGTCGCGGATCAAGATCGACGTGATGATGCCCTCGAACGCCACGTATCTCAGCGGCGAGATCGTCCCGGGCACAGCTATCGGACTGAGCGGAACCGCACCGAACATGCTCCGCGTCAACGAGGCGGGCACGGTCGACCCCAACGGTTCCATCCTGCGCCTGTCGGGTAACAACCAGGTGATCGGCAACGGCCCCGGATCGAGCAAGAACTCGTCCGGCGGCATCGTCGCGAAGAACGTCGGCGGCAGCGGCGCATCCACAACGTTCAAGCTCCCGCAGGTCAAAGCACGGCTGCAGGCAGGCGCGTCGGGTTCCATCACACTGAAGCTCCGCACCGCGGGCAGCGCGGGCGAGTTCGGCAACGACGCCAACCCGATCACGCTGCTTCCGAAGGCGAGCGCGCCCATCGTCGGCACGATCTGGGCACCCGCCCAGTGCACGCCGCGGACCACCGCCGACGGCCCGCTGAACAACGGGGCAGGTCCGCTGGCCACGGTGAACATCACCGAGGCCGACAAGTCGACCACCACAACCCTCGCGGTGCCCGGCACCGTCAAGAACGGCGACACCGCCACCTTGACCGCAAACGTCGCGCCCGCGGCGAACGGCGGCACCGTGCAGTTCTCGCTGAACGGCGACGATCTCGGCGCACCGGTCGACGTCGAGAACGGCAAGGCCTCGATCGAGCACAAGTTCGAGACCGACGGCGACTTCGATGTGAAGGCCGTCTTCTCCGGCACGAACGGATTCGAGGGCTCCACGTCGGGCACCAAGACGATCAAGGTCACGACCGACGACGTCGCCACATCGGTTCGCACCACCGGTCCGAACGACGCGTACGTAGACGAGGACGTCAACCTGACCGCCCAGGTCACCCCTGCAGTCCAGGGTGGCACCGTGACGTTCACCGTGGACGGCGCGCTCGGTCCGACTGCGAACGTCGGCTCCGACGGCACCGCTGTCGCACCCTACAAGTTCACAACGCCGGGCACTCACCGCGTGTTGGCCCGATACTCAGGACGTTCGGGTGTCGCCGGCTCGGTGGCCCCGATGTTCCCGGTCAGCGTGACCACGGCCCCGGCGGCCTCGGTCTCGACCACGACCACACTGGCTCCGGTCGGCACGGTCAACAAGGGCGAGTCAGTGACTCTGAAGGCGACGGTCGACCCGTCGAACGCGAACGGCACCGTGCAGTTCAAGATCGGCGACGATCCCATCGGACGCCCTGTCCGGGTCGTCAACGGCGTCGCGACTCTGACCACGACGTTCGCCACCGGCGGCACGTTTGCGATCAGTGCTCAGTTCAAGGCCGACAACGGGTTCATCGACTCGGCTTCTGATCCCCAGACGCTGACCGTGCCCGGCGGACAGGATCCGACCGATCCCGGCACCAACCCCGGCGGAAACGGCTCGTTGGACAGCATCTTCGGCAGCTAATCCACTCTGGGCGAACCGACTTCGCTCGCTCAACGAGCAGTGGGATCTCTCCGCGGTCCGCTCAAACCTCTGCTCCTTGAGCGAGCGTGCGGGTCGAAAGGTCCCGTCAGTCAGTCGCGGTAGCGGACTGAGAGCGGAGCGTGGTCGGACAGTCGGGCATCGGGCGAGGGCTCTTTGTCGACCCACACGGCTTCGGCGCGGCGGGCGAGTGCCGGCGAGGCCAGTTGGTGATCCACTCGCCAGCCGACGTCCTTGCTGAACGACTCCCCCGCCCAACTCCACCACGTCAGCGGCCCCGGTTGGTCGCCGTGGGTCTGCCGGACCACGTCCACCAGACGCCTCGGCGACAGCAACGACGAGAACCACTCGCGCTCCTCGGGCAGGAATCCCTCCATCTTCCGCGCCGCGCGCCAATTGGTGACGTCGTGCTCAACGTGGGCGACGTTGAGGTCGCCGATCAGAGTGAAGTCACGCCCGGCGCGCGCCGCGGCCAGCCTGTTCCGGTCGAGTTCCCGCGCGAATCCGGCGAGGAACGCCATCTTCCGCTTGTACTTCGCACCGCCGTCCATCTCTGCCCGCATCCCGCCCGGGCGCTGAAGGTGCGCGGGCAGGCCGCCTTTCGGCAGGTAGAGGCAGGCTACGGTCAGCGGCCGATCGGCGAGGTCGACTTCGATGTAGCGCCCGTGGTCGGAGTATGCGCCGAGACCACGAGCCTTCGGGGGAACGGCAGCCCATGACCGCACCGCGGCCGGTTCGTGGCGAGTGAGCAAGGCGACGCCGTTCCGGCCGGGGATCGACCCGACGTCCACCGCCGCCGAGTATCCGCGGAACTCGCCGACCTCCGACGCCGGACAACGCAGTTCCTGAAGTCCGACGACGTCGGGCGAGCGGTCGGCCAGCCAGTCGTCGAACCCGCGGCGTCGCGCGGCTCTGATGCCGTTGACGTTGAACGAAGTGACAGTGAAACCCACGCCACAACAATGCACGCTGGCGCATAATCGGTTGCCTTCGGCTGACAGAATGTACGTATGAGCCGCCCCCATGTGTCGCACCAGAACCTCAATCTGCGGACGATCGAGCAGTCCGAGAAGCTGCAGAACGTCTGCTACGAGATCCGCGGACCGGTGCATGCGCACGCATCGCGACTCGAAGCGGAGGGACACCGCATCCTCAAACTGAACATCGGCAACCCGGCCATCTTCGGCTTCGAGGCACCCGACGTGATCCTGCGCGACATGATCCATGCGCTGCCCTACTCGCAGGGTTACTCGGAATCGGCAGGCGTGCTGTCGGCCCGACGCGCCGTGGTGACCCGCTACGAGTTGATCCCCGACTTCCCGTACTTCGACGTCGACGACGTCCTGCTCGGCAACGGCGTGTCCGAACTGATCACGATGACGATGCAGGCGCTCCTCAACAACGGCGACGAAGTCCTGATCCCGGCTCCCGACTACCCGCTGTGGACCGCGATGACGGCGCTCTCCGGCGGCACCCCTGTGCACTACAAGTGCGACGAGGACAACGGCTGGAATCCGTCGATCGAGGACATCGAATCGAAGATCACGCCGAACACCAAGGCGATCGTCGTCATCAACCCGAACAACCCGACGGGCGCCGTCTACTCACGCGAGGTGCTGCAGAAGCTCGTCGACGTCGCGAGGAAGCACTCCCTGCTGATCCTCGCCGACGAGATCTACGACAAGATCCTCTACGACGACGCCGAGCACATCAACGTCGCGTCGCTGGCCCCCGACCTGCTGGTGTTCACGTTCAACGGACTGTCGAAGGCCTACCGCGTGTGCGGCTACCGCGCGGGCTGGGTTGTGATGACCGGACCGAAGGACCACGCGCGCGGCCTCATCGAGGGCATGGGCATCCTCGCTTCGACTCGACTGTGTGCAAATGTCCCCGCGCAGCACGCCATTCAGGTGGCGCTCGGCGGTTACCAGTCGATCAACGACCTTGTCCTCCCCGGAGGCAGGCTGCTGGAGCAGCGCAACATCACGTCGGACAAGCTCAACGAGATCCCCGGCGTGAGCTGCGTGAAGCCAATGGGTGCGCTGTACGCCTTCCCGCGCCTCGACCCCGAGGTCCACGAGATCCACAACGACGAGAAGTTCGTCCAGGACCTGCTGCTGCAGGAGAAGATCCTCGTGGTCCAGGGGTCGGGATTCAACATGCCCGACAACGAGCACTTCCGGATCGTCACCCTGCCGTGGGCTCGTGACCTGGCGGACGCTGTGGAGCGGATCGGCAACTTCCTGTCGTCATACCGCCAATAGTCCAAACCTAGTGTCGCGTGTTGAAAGTTCCTTAATGGTTGCGGCACCCCGCTGCACACCTGGCAGCGTTGTCGTCGGTCGCGATACCTGCCGGTATCCCTCCCTCCTCCGCCTTGCCAGCCGCACAGCGGAGCACCACCAACCGTCTAGGAACTTTCAACACGCAACACTAGCGCTAACAATTGTTAGCGTGTTATGTGTCACCGGTGGTACCGTGTCAACGAACAATGGCACGATCGGAGACGACACATGACGGACTGGCAGCGCACCGACATCACGGCAGGCGCCGTGCGGATCGCGACGTTCTCGTACGGCGACACCACCGACAGCAACCGCCCCGCGGTGGTTCTGGTGCACGGGTGGCCGGACACGCATCACCTCTGGGACCGCATCGCCCCGCAGCTCGCCGAGCACTACCGGGTCTTCGCCTACGACACGCGAGGCTTCGGTGAGAGCGACCGTCCAACCGACGTCCCGTCATACGCACTGCCTGGCCTGGCGGAGGATCTGTTCGCCGTCATCGACGCCGTCACCGACGGCGGCAGTGCACACGTCGTCGCCCACGACTGGGGTTCGGTGCAGACGTGGGAGGCCGTGACCACCCCCGACGCCGAGAAACGCATCAAGTCGTTCACCTCGGTATCGGGCCCGAACCTCGACTTCCTCAGCGAATGGGCTCGTGCCCAGCTCGCGTCGCCGACTCCCGGCAACATCGGTCGCGCACTGTCGCAGGTCGCGTCGTCGGCATACACCGGTTTCTTCCAGATCCCCGGCGTCTCTGATGCGTTCTTCCGCGCTTTCGGATCCGAGAAGGTCTGGACCGAGTTCCTCCACACCATCGAGGGCACTCCTCGCGAGAACGTGTCGTTCGCCCCGACGCTGCGCGAGGACATGATCTCCGGACTCAAGCTGTACCGCGCGAACATCCGCGGCAAGCTCGCCCGCCCAGAGCCGCGTCCGACGAAGGTCCCAGTTCTCGAGGTGGTCAACGACCGCGACATCGCGCTGCGCCCGGCGATCTTCGACCTGACCCACACCCACGCCGAGAAGCTGTGGCGCAAGAGCGGAACATCGGGGCACTGGCTGCCCTATACGAATCCCGATTACCTGGCGGAGACGGCGCGTGAGTTCATCGACTTCGTCGAGAACGGCACCTCGAGCGCCCCGAACACCATCGACCGCGCACGTCAGCTCGGCAAGCCGCTCGCACTCACGGGCAAGCTCGCCGTCATCACGGGCGCAGGAAGCGGCATCGGACGCGAGACGGCGTATGCGCTGGCCGCTCTCGGCTGCGAGGTGGTCCTCGCCGACATCAACGTCGCCAGTGCCGAGGAGACGGCCACCGAATGCAAGGCGAAGGGAGTGCTCACCAACGTCTATGAACTCGACGTCTCGAAGGTCGCCGCGGTGGACGAGTTCGCGGAGACCGTCCGCGCCCGCCACGGCGTTCCGGACATCGTGATCAACAACGCGGGTATCGCACTCGCCGGCAGCGCCCTCGCCGCGACCGACGAGCAGCTCGATCGCCTCTTCGACATCAACGTCCGCGGTGTCATCTCCGGCAGCCGGGCCTTCGCCCGCCAGATGGTGGCCCGCGGAACCGGCGGTCACATCGTCAACCTGTCGTCGGCAGCGGCGTTCACCCCGTCCCGCGACCTCGGCCTGTACTCGGCGAGCAAGGCCGCCGTGCTCATGTTCTCCGAGAGTCTGCGTGCCGAGCTCGCCGAGCACCGCATCGGCGTGAGCGCGATCTGCCCCGGCATCGTCCACACGAACATCACCAGCACCACCCAGTTCGCGGGCGCCGCCGACGAGGACGCCACCCGCGCCAAGATCGACGGCTTCTACGAGAAGCGCAACTACACACCCGACCGCGTAGCACGTCAGATCGTCGACGCCGTCGTCTCGAACAAGGCCGTCGTGCCCGTGACGCCGGAGGCCGAGTTCGGCTACCGCGTGTACCGATTCTTCCCCTGGGCGTCGCGCATCGCCGCACGTCAGAAGCTGAACGGATAGGACCACATCATGACCGCAGTGCACGCCAACCGTTCCACCCCCGAGACCGATCCGGGCGAGGTGGAGCTGCACGCCCGCAACGTCGCGTTCGACCTCTCGGAGACGCCCCTTCACTGGATCCCGGGCGCACCCGTCTCATCGAACATGATCACCGTGCTCAACCTGCTGCTGCCCGAGGGCGAACGCTGGTTCGTGGAGACGTTCAACGAAGCGCTCCCGATGATCAAGGACGAGAAGCTCGCAACCGCGATGCGCGGCTTCGTCGGCCAGGAGGCGATGCACGCCGAAGTGCACGATCGAGCAGTCGAGAACTGGCTGTCGCGCCACGGCGTGGACGCGACCGGCTACATCGAGCAGATGGAGTGGATCTTCCGCAAGGTCCTCGGACCGCGCGAAGGACAGACACCGGAGCAGGACCTCAAGCACCTCATCGAGCGACTCTGGCTGATCGCGGCGATCGAGCACTACACCGCCCTGCTCGGCGATTTCGCCCTGAACTGCACGTGGGTCGAGAACGGCGCCGACCCGAACATGGCCGACATGTTCGTCTGGCACGGCGCGGAGGAGGTCGAGCACCGGGCCGTCGCGCACGACGCCGCAGCCTACTTCGGCGACACCCCGCTTCGGCGTGGTCGTGCGATGGCGCTCGCGATGCCGTTCCTCGCGATTCTGCTGGTCCGCGGTTTCCGCTTCATCAACAGCCAGGACCCGCTGTACGACGACATGAGCGTCCCCGCCAAGTACACGAAGTACGTCAAGGACTACTTCGTCGAATCGCGACGCGGACTGTTCCCGAAGATCGGCGGCCTGGTGTGGGCCACGGCCACGTACTTCAAGCCGGGCTTCCACCCGAACGACATCGGTGACACCGCGCAGGCCGTCGCCTATCTGGCGTCGTCGCCGGGCGCTCGACGCGCGGGGTGAACCGATGAACCATCTGATGCATCCGCATGAGACGGCGCTGGTCACCGAGCCGCCCCACCTCCAGGGGCGGTGGCGACGCGACCCGCTGATGCGACTGATCACCGGCATCGGCAAGACGTGGTTCCCGTTCTGGGGCAGCCTCGAACCGCTGCGGGAGACCGCCGAGAACAACGGCATTCAAGTCCTGGAGATCGTCGGCCGCGAGGTGGTGGCGAACGACGACAACGTGATCGCGCTGACGTTCGCGGCCCCCGACCGGTCGGTGCTGCCCGAATGGCACGCCGGGGCTCACCTCGACTTGTTGCTGCCGTCAGGCCGGATGCGCGAGTAC
This sequence comes from Gordonia malaquae NBRC 108250, assembly GCF_000344135.1. Lineage (GTDB taxonomy): Bacteria > Actinomycetota > Actinomycetes > Mycobacteriales > Mycobacteriaceae > Gordonia > Gordonia malaquae. The sequence goes on from NZ_BAOP01000030.1 coordinate 39,131, forward strand.
TCGCTGTGCGGCGATCCGGGCGACCGGACCACGTACCGGATCGCTGTGCGCCGCATCCCGGACGGCGGCGGCGGTTCGGTGGAGGTCCACGACGACCTCTCCGTCGGCGACACCATCTCGATCAAGGGGCCGCGCAACGCGTTCCCGTTGGCGATGCCCGGCTACGGCTCGCCGGTGGGACGCCTGAGGTTCGTCGCTGCGGGGATCGGCATCACGCCGATCCTGCCGATGGTCGCGATCGCCGACCGATTCGGCCTGGACTGGTCGATGATCTACACCGGCCGCACGCTCGACTCCATCCCGTTCCGCGACGAGCTCGCCCGCTACGGCGACCGTGTACAGATACGGACCGACGACGATCACGGCCTGCCCACGATGGCCGAGCTGGTCGGCGACATCGGCGACGACGGCCTCGCCGTCTACTGCTGCGGTCCGACGCCGATGCTCGAAGCGCTTCGTGTTCACCTCGTCGGCCGAGCCGACGTGGAGTTGCACTACGAGCGGTTCTCGCCGCCGCCGATCGAGAACGGAACCGAGTTCGAGATCCGTCTCGCGTCGACCGGCGAGTCGCAGACCGTCGCCGCCGACGAGTCGGTGCTGACGGCGCTGCGTCGTCTCCGTCCGAACACGCCGTACTCGTGCCAGCAGGGTTTCTGCGGCACGTGCAAGCTGCGGGTGTCCGACGGTGAGGTCGATCATCGCGACGGCAGCCTGATGGAACCCGAGCGCGAGGCGGGCTACTTCCTGCCGTGCGTCTCGCGCTGCGACTCGGACTCCCTCACGATCGACGTCTGACCCGTTCGTCGACCGTTCCCTTCCCAGTCTTCGACCGTCCCTTCCTGGTCTTCAGCGTCCCCTTCCTGGTCTTCGAGCGCAGTCGAGAAGGACTTTGACAGAATGCACGGGTGACCGAGTACCGAATCGACGACCTGGCGCACGCCGCGGGCACCACTACACGCAATGTCCGCGGGTACCAGGACCGCGGGCTGATTCCGCGTCCCATCCGCCGGGGTCGGATCGCGATCTACAACGATGAGCACCTCGCTCAGTTGCGAGTGATCAACGACCTGTTGGGTCGTGGGTTCACGATGCAGCACATCGGTGAGTTCTTCGAGCGGATGCGCCAGGGCGAGGATCTCGCCGAGGTCCTCGGTCTGCGCGAGATGGTCTCGGAGCCGTGGTCCCGCACGCCGTCCGAGACGGTCTCCGCCGCCGAACTGCACAAGCTCCTCGGCACGGACGACCCTGACCTGCTCGCTCGGGTGCAGGCGTCGGGTCTGATCGAGCCGGTCGGCGACGCCACTCCGCCAGCTCAGTACATGATCACCGACACCGAGAGCATCGACGGCTACGTGCGTCTGATGGCGATCGGTGTGCCGTTGGAGTACATCCTCGGTCTGCAACGCAAGCTCGACGACGACATGGATCGCGCCGCGCACACGTTGATCTCTGCGGGCCGCAGCGCCATCACCGAGGGCCGCTTCGACGGCTGGATTCCGGAGAGTGACGAGGAGTCCGGATGGGCCTCACTGTTCCTCGGCGAACTGCGCCGCACGGGCCGCGTCGCCGCGCACAACACGCTGTACCGTGCGCTCGACCGCGAACTGTCCCGCCAGCTGGACGACTACCTGTCGATCGCACGCGAGCGTAAACACGCCGCTGAATCCTGACCTCCGCCTTCGCGCGGAAGGTGCGCCGGACCGCTACCGGACGACGATCGGCGGGAGCCCCGGGATCGGATTCGGCACGGTGCGGCGATGTGGGCCGGGAGACGGATTACGGCCGGTCGACGGCTTCTTCGTCTTCTTCGGCGGCGGCGGTGGCGGCGGTGTCGTGTAGCGGAGCATCGTTGAACGGGCAGCCGCGAGTTCAGCCGGGTCGGCCGAGTTCGGGATGTGCTCGGGAGCCGACGTCGACGACGGCGCATCAGTCGTCGTGGCGGTGCTGCCGGAGTCGTTGACCGACGCCATGTTCGGACCGGCGTGTTCGTGGAGGTTCATCGCGACGGCCGCACCCGCGCCTCCGAGTCCCAGCAGAAGGACGACCGACGCTGCGGCCGTCCAGCGGAATCGGCGTTTCGCCTGCTGCTCGCGGGCGGCGCGCGCCTCGTCGCTCTCTTCGAATGCGTCGTCGGAGACCGGTCCGTCGAACTGGACGTCGCCGTTGGCGTCGATTTCGTAGTCGGCGGGGTCGATTCCTGCCGCGGTGAACGACAGCGGGCCGCTCTCAGTGGTGTCAGTCCATGCAAGGTTCGACGGCGCGTCGTCGACCCTGTCGAGGAGACCCGTCGGCTGCTCGTCGCCCCCGAATGTGGTCGGGAACGGGTCGCCGGGAAGCAGCGCGCTGAACCCGCGCTCGGTGAACGCCTCCCACAGGCCCGGCCACTGGTCGGTGCCCGGACCGAGGAGGATGGCGTCGACGGGCGCGGGGCCTGCCAGTTCGATCAGCATGCCGTGAAGTCGGTTCACTTCCGGGACAGTCGCTTCGACCATCTCCAGTCGCGTCACGGACACGAACTTGAGCGTGCCGCGCCCCATTGCGAGCGCGGAGTCACGGTCGCCGATGGATTGGCGGGCACGCGACGCCAGATCGACGAGTTCGTCGAACACGTCAGCGTCTGACGCCTCGGGGACTTTGCCGTTCTCCAGCAGCTCACCTGCTATCCGCATGTCCAGAACTGACGGGACGATGCGGGGTTCTCGCAGTTCGGCGAGCACGTCGCGGGCGCCGGTCACGCGGCCCATCCACACCCCGGAGTCGGCGAACGTGACGGCGAGCACGGCACCCGTGGGGGCGGACGGGACAGTGAATCCCGCCAACCATGCAAGGGCACCGTGTGCGTCGTTCATGTCAGTCGCTCTGGAAGTTCAGGTACGCCTTGGACGGCGTCGGACCGCGCTGCCCCTGGTACTTGGAGCCGACAGCGGCGCTGCCGTACGGATTCTCCGCCGGACTCGACAGCCGGATGAGGCACAGTTGACCGATCTTCATCCCCGGCCACAGGGTGATCGGAAGGTTCGCGACGTTCGACAGTTCCAGCGTGATGTGTCCGCTGAAGCCGGGATCGATGAAGCCGGCGGTCGAATGGGTGAGGAGGCCGAGACGCCCGAGCGACGACTTGCCTTCGAGTCGCCCGGCGAGGTCGTCTGGCAGCGAGAGGACTTCGAGCGTGGACCCGAGAACGAACTCGCCGGGATGCAGAACGAACGGTTCGCCTTCCACTGGCTCGACGAGTGTCGTCAGCTCGTCCTGCTGCTGCTTCGGGTCGATGTGCGTGTACTTGGTGTTGTTGAACACGCGGAACAGCCCGTCCAGACGCACGTCGACGCTCGACGGTTGGACCATGGCCTCGTCGAACGGTTCGACGCCCAGCCGTCCCCGGCCGATCTCGGCACGGATGTCGCGATCAGATAACAGCACGTGAAGAGCGTACTGTAATTTCGGGCCGACCTTGACATCCGCCATCGTGACAGTTGGCGACATCTCATGTCGGCGACGGCCCATCCGATACCGATTCGGCTCCGAATCGCCTGGTGTTCCTGCTCGCAGAATTCCACCAGATCGGAGAAAACTCCATGATCCGTCGTATTGTCGTCGCCGCGCTGGTCGCACTGACCACGGCAGCCGTGGCGCCCCTCGGCGCCGCCGCTCACGCCGCCCCTCTGCAACCTGTCCCCCGCGTGGACCTGCCTCGCTATCTCGGCGTGTGGCACCAGGTCGCGGCGAACCCGGCGCCCTTCAACATCGACTGCGTGCGCGACACGACTGCGCGGTATTCGCTGATCGATTCCCGGACGATCCGGGTGAAGAACTCGTGCACCACCGTCACCGGTGCCAAACGGTCGATTGTCGGCCGGGCGCGAGTCAACGGCCCGGCGTCTCTGCACGTCTCTTTCCCGGGTGTTCCCGGACAGTCGACCGTCGATGGACCGAGCAACTACCTGGTCGCGTACATCGCTGACGACTACTCGTGGGCATTGGTCGGCGACCCGACGCGACTGTCGGGGTTCGTGCTGTCTCGTTCGGGTTCAGTCGACCGCGCGACGTGGCGGAGCATTCGGTCGGTCGTCGAGCGAAAGGGCTACAACTCTTGCTTGATGCTGACGTCGCCGGTGACGGGAGGCCTTCGCGACATCCGGCCCCTGTGCACTGTGTGAGGTCATTCTTTGATCGACGCATACCGGTCGAGGGCGTCCAGCCGTTCGGCGGCGTGGTCGACGATCGGCTCGGGATAACTCCCGGGTCGGTCACCGGTCGGCTTGTGCACCTTCTTTCCTGGCACTGACCGCAGTTCGGGAATCCAGCGTCGGACGTAGTCGCCCGTCGGGTCGAACTTCTCTCCCTGCGTGGTCGGGTTGAACACCCGGAAGTAGGGCGAGGCGTCGGTTCCGCAGCCTGCGACCCATTGCCATCCGTGCTGGTTGGACGCGAGGTCGCCGTCGATGAGGAAGTCCATGAAGTGCCGGGCGCCCCACTGCCACGGCAGGTGGAGGTCTTTGGTGAGGAACGACGCGACGATCATCCGCACACGGTTGTGCATCCAACCTTCGGCCGCTAGTTGACGCATCCCTGCGTCGACGATCGGATAGCCGGTCCGGCCCTCGCACCACGCTCGAAAGGCTTCCTGGGCGTCGGACCCGGTGTCGTGCGGCATCCGGCGGAACTTCTCGTTGAACTCGATGTATGCACTGTCGGGACGGTGATGGAGGACGTCGGCGTAGAACTCGCGCCAGCACAATTCGCTGCGGAACTTCGCCGCTCCGTCGTCGGTGCGCGACCTCATGTCGTGGAGGAGTGTCCGCGGGTGCAGGCATCCAGTCTTCAGATACGCCGACAGCCGGCTGGTTCGGTCGAGGTCGGGGCGGTCGCGGTTCGTGCCGTAGTCGGCGAGGTCGTCGGTGAGGAAGTCGTGCCACCGGTCGAGCGCGGCAGTCTCCCCCGCAGGCGCGAGTGGCTTTCCGGCCGGCCGCGGCACGTCCTGCCTACCCTGCATTCCTGTCGGGTCGAGCCATGCCAGAGTCGTGGCGTCACTCGAAGCGGGCAGTCGCCAGCCGTGCTCGTGCCACGCGCGCTGGTAGGGGCTGAACACCCGATACGGCGTGCCGTCGCCCTTCACGACGCGCCCCGGCGCGACGGCGTACGGCGACCCGGTACGCACCAGCGGCGTCGTGCCGAGCGCGGTTTCCACCGCCTCGTCTCGCCGACGTCCATACGGCGAGAAGTCGGCCGAGATGTGGACCGATCCCGCGCCGATCTCATCGACCAGTCGCGGCAGCTCCACTTCGGGGTCACCGTGCAAGATGAGCAGTCTGCCGTCCAACGACTCGTTGAGCGCGGCCAAGCAGCCGAGGAAGAAGTCCGTGCGAGGTCCCGGCCGAGCCACCTGATCGTCGAGGACGAACACCCCGACCGCCGTGTCCGCATCGGCGGCGGCCGCCGTCAACGTCGGCAGATCATGCACGCGCAGATCGCGACGGAACCAGACCACCGAAGGGTTCGCTCGAGACTCGATAGGACAACTCCTGTCTGTTCACGACATGCTCTGCACCATCCACGGACCGCGTTTGTTACGGTAGTCCTCGCGCAGGTCACCCTGCGCAGCGCCGATGTAGTTTAGTGGTAGAACATCAGCTTCCCAAGCTGAGAGTGCGGGTTCGATTCCCGTCATCGGCTCCAGGTCAGAGGGGATTTCGTCTTCGACGCTTACTCCTACCATTACTCCTATGGGGCATTGTCAGTCCCTCTTCCGTACCCCGAGCTGCCTGCCGTACTCGGCGAGGTCTGCCCGCACACGCTCGATCGCGGTGACGTCCGGGGTGAGGCTGACTGGGCGCGTAGCCTGTTCGATATGACCGCACCTCAGCCCAATCCGTACCAGCAGCAGCCGCAAGGCTACGCACCTCAGCCCGGCTACGCTCCGCCGCAGCAGGGCTACCAGCAGCCCTACCCGCCGCAGGGCTACGCCCAGCCCGTCTACCAGCAGCCGATCCAGCAGGCCGCCAGCGGAGCCCAGTACGTCCGCCAGCAACAGGGCCATTCCATCATCAAGCACATCCTGTTCGGGTGGGTCACGATGTACATCTACACGATCTACCTCGCGGTCAGCCCGAATCACTACTTCCACGCCTGACGCCGGAACGCAGAAAAGCGCCCCAACCTCCGAAGAGGTTGGGGCGCTTTTCAGTTCACGATGCAACGAGATGCTACGGGTCCTCCGGGTGGTGCTTCGCCGCGATCGCATCCTGACGATCCAGACGGACCGCGAGCTCGTCGAGCCGACCCGCGAGCGCCTGATCACCCGCACGCCGCGCGACGCGATCCTCCCGGACCTCCGCACCGATCGTCTCAACGAGCGCCTTAACCTCGCCGACCGCGTCGGACACGTCGTCGAGGTCATACCGCATCGGCCGCGGATGCGAGTTGACCGTCGACTCGCGGATCTCCTCGATCGTCTTCGCCTGCTCCTCGACCTGCTTCGCCGTCTCTTCGTGCCGGACGCCACCCTTTCGGGCGATCACGATCGCAGTGACGCCTGTGACGGCCGCCGCGATGAGCGCGGCGGCGTTGTCGATGAGTCGAGCGACAAGATCGAAGACGCTGTCAGCCTGGGCCTGCTCCGCAACCCACACCGACCACGCGCCGGTCACTCGCGGTCCTTGCTGAGGATCGGGGTGTGCCACGCGGCCATCGTCGAACCACCCGACCCGAGGAGTGCTGCAGCAACGGCGAGCCACAGCGAAGCCTGCGTGTCGGCGATCAGCCCGTAGGCGACGGCGACCGGAACGAGCGCGGTCAACAGAACGTAGATCCGCGCACGACGTGCCGGCGTCAGCCTGGGGAGCTTCATGCGACCACCCGCCGATCACGCACGAGCGCCTTCAACTCATCGATCGCGGCGCCGAACAAGATCTCCCGAGATCCTGCGCCGTCCGCGTTGTCGATGACGACGACCGGCGTCGCGACGGGTCGATCGGGTGCGCATGTTTCGTGGAACTCGCGGACATCAGCGAGCGCCTGCTCGTCCTGCTGAACGTCGCGGACTTCGAACGGGATTCCGTGCTTGGTCAGCATCTTCTTCATGACCGCGCACGGTCCGCAGTTCGGCTGCGAGTAGACGACCGCGGAGATCACTTCTTCACAACCTTCGAGACGCCGGACGGATCCCACACGAGGTCTGCCTTCTCGAACTCCTGGATGCGGCCGCCAGTCCCGTTGTCGCGCTCGTCCGACGTCGGCCAACCGAGCACGGGCTCGTAGCCATCACGGGCGAAGCGTTTGAAGATCTCGCCGCCCACCGGATGCCCGACCTCGCCGTCCTTTCGGTAGATGACGGCGCGCTCGAATGCCTGGATGACGCCACCGTTGATCGTGGTCGCGACGTTCACCGGGTAGCCGTAGACCTTCTCCCAGCCGTGCTCGCCCCACGTCTCGAAAATCGCGTTCGGGATCGCGAATGCGCCTGTCACCGCAGTCCAGTAGACGTAGCCGCCGGCAAACTTGGCGAAACGGCCGCGACCACCAGGCGTCGACTTCTCTCCGACGGTCTCGCGGGCGCCGAGCCACAGATTCTTCGCTGCGCACTCGTCGATCCGGTTGATGACCGGTGCCGGCGGGGCGGGTGCGAGGTAGCTGCGCAGGTCAGCTTCGAAGACGTCCCACGGGAAGTTCGGGCCGACGTCGGTGTGGTTGCCGATACCGAGGACGGTCGTGACGAAGTTGTGGTCGCTGATGCAGGCGATGTCGCCCTTGCGGTATGGGCGCGACTGGACGACGGCCCGCAGGTAGGGGTACTTCTTGGCGTCCTGCGCGAAAGTCCACGCGGCGATGCGGATCGCGTTGCGGAACTTCGCCAGCCACACCTCGCGCGACTGCGCAGCCCGGGACCCGGCGAAGCAGAGGTTGATCGACCGGTTGTTGGCGTCGAGGACCGCCCACGCGCCGTAGTCGGTGTCGACCATCGCGACGAGCGTCTTGTCGTCTGCGATGTAGTGGTACGAGAACGCACCGGAACTGTTGCCGCTGCGGACGAGGTTCTCGGCCGTCGCCGATCCCTCCTCTGTGTGGAGGAAGAAGTACGGCACTCGGGCACCGTTGCGTGACTGGCGGTTCGGCCCGAGCAACTCGAGGTACCGGAATGTTGGCTTGCTCATGATGTTCCTCCTGGAATGCGAAGGGCCCCGCCGGTGAGCGGGGCCCGTTGGGTGGATAGTCGGAAGGTCGTCAGTCGACGATGTAGCGGAGCTGCCCCGTCACCACGAGGCCCTCCGTGTACTGGTTGACGATGCGCGGGTACCCGGTGTCCGGCTGAGCCGGAGAAGACGCCGCCGACCGCCACGCCCTCATGCGGACATCCACCGACGACGACGCAGCGAAGATCAGTCCCGACGTCGAGCCCGACGAACACAGGACCTGTGCTCGCCAATCCATGAGCCCAGTCGCTGGTGTCGCCAGATGTGCCGGGCACCAGCGGTCAGTCGTGTACGTCCCGACCGGCGCGGGCAGCGCGACAGAGATGTTTCCCCACCGGAAGTCACTGCCGGAGGTTCCTTTGCGGATCTCGAACTCGCCGTACAGCATGTTCCGGATGATCTTGTAGCGGCCGACCATGATGCCGCCCGTGCCCAAGACGACGTTGCCGCCGCCCGCCGACGTGAGCTGCGGAGCCCATGTCGACCACGGCTGCAGATTCGACTCGATGATCGACCACGAACCGTCGGTGAGTCGCCTGTACCGCCACGCGTTCGTGTCTGTGACGAGCTCGGTGCCGACCGGTGCGTCGACCAGCTGAATCCATTGCGCCTGCAGCGTGTGCAGCGGGCCGCCCTTCCCTCCGTACGGGGCGATCGGGAACACCGCAGACCCGGTGAGTTGACCGGTGTTCGGTGCCATACGCACGACGGCGAGCGGAGCCTCGTAGACGGTGCCCGGTGTGCGCGTCGGCGTCGGCGGGTTCACCGCGCCCGGCGTGCCCTGCTTGATGTCGAGGACCGCTGTCGACGCGCCGAGGCCCGCCCACACCAGTCGCAGGACCACCAGATCGAGGCGGACCTGGCTGCCGGTGTTCGCTGCGAGCTGCAGCTGCCGGGCCGCCGTTTCGACGGTGGACACACCGCAGACGAGTGCACTGCCGGCGGCGACCTGGACGGTCCGCTGCAGGCCGGTGACCGCAGTGACCTTGAAATCGTCCGGGGTGCGGACCATGAACGGGACACCCGCGCGCGCCCACCGCCCTGCACCGGTCGACTCGGTGACAGTGCCTTGGGTGCCGAAGTAGGTGATCGCCATGTCAGACCACCGAGTACAGCAGGCTGATGACGATGACCTTGGGGTTGGATCTCGCGCTGCCGATGAGCGGGATGCCCTTCCCGGTGCCGTTCGTGGAGTCGGTGGCGCGCATCGGCTTCATGCGGCAGTCCGCGCCCGACGTCGGCGAGTACATCAACGCCGTGGTCTCGCCGCCCTTCACCAGCGCCTGGATCGGCCAGTCCATCAAGCTCTCATCCGTGGTGTACAGGTGGCCTTCGAGCCACCGGTCGGCGAAGTTCGTGTCCGGCCCATAGCCAGGTGGCATGTCGATCGTCAGGTCACCGGCACCGAAGTTCCACCCCGCCGACCCGGTGCGGACCTCGATCTCACCGATCAGGAACTGGTCGACGACCTTGAACCGGCCACGTCGCACACCGCCGGTGCCGAGGCTCGCTGTTCCGGCCTGGACGTTGCCGTCGCCCTTGTAGCGGATGATCGGGTCGAAGTACTTCCACGGGCTGTTGACGTCGGTGACGAGCGTCCACGAACCATCCGAATTGCGGCGATACGTGCGCGTGGTGCCCTCAATCGCCATCTCCGCCCCGGTCGCGCCGTCAGCGATCGCACAGTACGACTCCTGCGCGATCCGCATCCGGCCACCGAGGCCACCGTAAGTCGCGACATTGAAGATGTTCGGGCTGGTGATCGTCGTTACCGACGTGCCGACCGACACGACAGCCAGCGGCATCTCGTACGTCGCCCCTGCTGAGCGGGTGAGCGTCGGGAGGGTGCTCGACCCGGACGTCCCCTGCTTGACCACGATCGACACCGCCGACGACGGCCCCGCCCACACCACGCGCAGCACGACCACGTCGAGCCGCGTGCCGCCAGAGTTGGCGGCGAACGTCAGTGACGTCGCCGCGTCAGACTTCACGGTCACGCCGCACACCTGCGCGGTACCGGCGGCGACAGACACAGTGCGGGTGCCTGCGGCGGTGGTGACTCGGAGGTCGTTCGGGCCGTCGACGAGTGCGGGCGGCGCGATCCGGAGGAACCGTCCGGCCTCCTGCGACTCGCTGACCGGGCCTTGGAACCCGGCAGTGGACATCACCATCAGCGTCTCCTTCGTTCTGCGGCGACGTTCGCCGCGAGTTTCCGCACCGCCTGGACCACGACGGCCTCGGGTGGTGGGGTGGGTGCGCCGATGCGCGGCGTGTACCCGACTTCGCCGTTGTCGCTGGCAGCGAGCTTGATCTGGCTGATCGGTGACCGCCAGTCGATCCCGGCGACCTGCCCGCCTGCGAGGTCGCCGAGTTGGTAGTCGTCCCACGCTGACCACGGCATCGCGTCCTCGACGGTGAAGTTCGCTGTGATGCCGCCCCGGACGCCGGCGAGAGTTGCCGCACCCTTCGCCACCGGGTCTGAGGTGCCGGCGTCGACGTAGATCTCGGGGAGCCCGTACTTGCCGAGGCTCGCCGCCAGGTCGTCATCGCGCAGCTGTGTGTACTGCTTGTTCACGCCGTCGCCGGTTCCGCCGATCGTCGCAGTGTGCGCCGTCGGCGCAGTGAACGTCAGGTTGCCCTTGACCAGTTCGGCTTCGTCCCACAGCAGCCACGGCTGCACACGCATCGGGACCGCATCGACGATGACGGTGCCCGGTGCGACGCCGGAGTCGGCGAGTGTCGGCGGCGGCTCGTCGCCCGGGCCGAGCGTTGTCACCGTCAAGCCGAGGTTCGCGGCGGCCAGGGCGTCCTCGATGAGTTCAGCGACGGTGTCCATGCGCGCTTTGATGGTGACGATCGGCGACGGGTCCGGGTCAGGTGCCGGAGCGATGACGATGGGGACGCCGGTGCGGACGACGATGTCGGCAAGGATCGCCTTGATGACGGTCTCGGCTGGGCCGGTGCGGGTGTCGAACTCGGCATAGCCCTGCTGGTTGAGCGTGCCGAGCGGGTTCTGCCGAGCCAACAGGGCCTTGAGCCAGATCCAGTCGTCGACGAGCGTCAGCTCCATCTGCCACGACCCGCGGTTCCGGTCCAACTGCAGGTCCATCTCGGTGACTCGGCCGGTCCACGGGCGCCGGTGGTCGACGCGCGCGAGAACGACCTCGTCGGTCAGGGCTGCGATCTGACCGAACAGCGGGTGCAGCTCGGGGACGATCACGCTGCCGGTGCCGACCTGGTTCCACGTCCACACCACATCGAGGTCGGTGTAGGGCAGTTCCCCGATGAGCCGGTTGTCTCGGTCGGCCAGCGACAGGATCGGCAACATCATCAGTACGCCCCCAGGAACATCGGCTCGAGGGTGACGCGCACGTTCGATCCCGGACCAGCCGAGGCCATCTCGACCACGAGCGGCACCTGGTCACCAGCAGGGACAGGCTCGAAGCGACGGTTGTCGAGCTTGTGCCACGCCCGCGCCCCCGACTCGTCGAGCACGTCGCGGCGGATCGGGTTCGTGATGATCGTCAGCCGCTCGCCGTCGCCGAGGAACGGGACCGCCGTCGTCGCACCAGGCGTACCAATCGTCGCCTGCACCGGGCCGGTGATCTCCCACGTGAGCCACGAATCGACATCACCGGGGTTCGCGATCTCCACGCCCGACGACGAGTTGTTGCCGGCCGAGATCATCAACGGTGGCCCGACGCCGGTCGCGCCGCCGTAGTAGTCCTCCGTCGCGACCTCCTGATACGGGAAGTCAATCGGGACCGGCTGCCCCTTCCAGAACGGTTCATCGTCGACCAATTCGACGTCGTACTCGACGAGACCGCGGATGTCGGGCATCTTCGTGAGCTTGTGCCCGATCGACTCCAGGCGCAGGTCCAGCCACCGCGACTGCCCATCAGCAGTGCAGGTGAGCCTGCCTGCCGACGTCGGCGACACACTCGCGCGGACACGACGATCCAACGTCCGCCACGCGGCCCCTCGACGGTACTGCCCGCCGAGCGCGGCGACCTCTGCAGATGCGCGGGTATCGCACACCTGCAGAGTCGCCTCCACCGTCGCAGGCTTCCACCGTGTGCCGTTGTAGCGGCGCCCGGCCGGAGTCGGCGTCGTCAGCTGCTCGAAGTCCGGAAACAAGATCCCGTCGATGCCTTCGCCGAGGATGACTCCGGCAGTGCCGTCGAGCCAGTCCCACGTCGACCCGTCGGGGCCGGTCCAGTCGAGCCGGACACCACTATCAGACAAGAGCCACCTCCTGGCGGATCGCGCGACGCACCGACCGGCGAGTCGACGCGGACTGGGCATCAGGGTCGACGAGCCACTGGTTCTGGACCTGCTGGCCGACATAGGTCGACCCGGCACGCTCATCCTCAACCCACCGCTGCGCGATGCCGACGAACGCCTCAGACTCCGACGGTGTCAGCACCGCTTCCGGCTTACGGAAGCCGTTGTAAAAGGCGTTCACACCCGGGTCCATCCAGCCACCCTGGTCATACCCACCCGCACGGTCGTACGCCGAGGCGAGCGACCCGTACCGCGACATCGCGTACCGCATCGACGACGCGACGTTCGCCATCGGATCCCAGATGTCCGGCGACAGAGCAGGGTCACGGAACGCATCGAACGTGGGCTGGATGACCTGCATCAGTCCCTTGGACGGCGTCCCGTTCTTGGCGTTGATGTCGTAGTTGTTGATCGCTCTGGGGTTACCGCCGGACTCCTGGTTCATCCGGCGCAGCGTCCGGTCGGCGTTGTCTTCGCCGAGCCGGTACCGCATCAGAAGAAGTCGGACGAGCGGCCGCCACCGTTCGACACCGGCGCCGCCTGGATCGGCGAAGCTGGTCGTCTCCTGGATCAGCTTGTCGATCTTCTTGCTCGTCGAGTCCTTCAACCGGGCGGCGACCTTCGACGGGTACTCGTCGATCGTGCCGCCCGCACCGCGGTATCCGGCTGCCGTCGCGGTGATCCTCTGCCACGCGGGGCCGGTGATCGACGAGACGATGTCGCTGAGGGACCGGCCACCGCCGCCGCCGGACACGAACGCTCCGTTGACCACCGGCAGGTGGTAGCGGGTCGGGAACTGCGAGTGGTCAGCACCAACGGCCGGTCCGCCGAACGCGACGTTTCCGTGCGAGCCGCCGGATTCGACGTTGACTGCCGGGATGCCTTCGACGCCACCGATCGTGCCCGCCGTGTGGCCGCCTGCTGGTCCGCCGTTGAGGACGCCGACGGAGAAGCCTGCCGCCAGACCACGGATGAAGCCCTGCGGGCCGGACGCCTGCTGACCGTTTCCGCCGCCGTTGAACGCCATCGTCGCCCACTGCCGAGCACCGTTGCCGCCCTGGATGACGTCAGCGATGCCCGACATGTAGCCGGAGCAGTCGGTGCCGCCCGCGCCGTCGGCGGATCCGCCGAGAACGTACGGGCGTCCCGACCTGGATCGGGCCCAGTCCCAACCGCGTTTGAGGGCTGCCCACGCCGGTGTGCCCTTCACGACGCCGCCCGCGGCCAGACGCTGCGGCACGTCCGACAGTCGCCAGGACGCCGGAAACAGTCCCTGCGGATCCATCCCGCCGTTGATCTTCGCGAGGTTGGATTCACCGAATCGGTCGACGACCTTCTTCCGCATGACGAACTCGCCGGGCATCAGCAGCGCGGGAATCGAGTCCTTGCCCGCCTTGGCGCCGGGAAGGGACGGATCGACGTAGCCACCGGTCGCGAACCGCACCGGATACTGGTTCATCCGTGTCGTCCCGAGCAGATCCGAGACCGAGTTCCACATGCCGACGACGCCGTCATTGAACACCGACGTGATGGTGAACCGGACTGGAGTGGCGGTGGCCTCTCGGATTCCGGACCACTGCTGGCCGATCATTCCGACTGCGGGCCCGAACGTCTGAGCCGTCTGCCAGAGCGCGTTCCGAGCTTCGGCGAAGGCAGTGTTCATCGGGCCGGCCTGCACTGCGCGGATGTTCGCGCCGGCCGCGGCCCACTGCGGGTTGATCGTGCCGGTCACCGCCGACACGAACGCCGACCCGGTCTGCGTGAGCGAGGCGTTGACCGCTGCGAGCGACGGCGAGATCGTCCCTGCCTGCACTGCGGAGATCGTCGACCCCAGTGCGCTCATCGCCGGGCCCGCGATCGTCCCGAGCTGCGTGGTCGCTGTCAGTGCGAGCGACGTCAGCTGCGACTCGACGCCGAGAAGCGCCGGGCCGATCAGCCCGGTAGCCGTCATGACCGTCTCGCCGAGTGCTCCGACAGCGGCGCCAGCCACTCCGGCACCCGCCCCCGTCACACCACCACCAGCCGGGGCTGCCGCACCAGGACCGCCAGTGGCCGCCGCCTGCTGGCCGGTGTTCCCGGCGATCGTCGACAGCAACGCGACCATCTGAGCGAACGGATCACCCGACGGCGCAGCCGGTGCCGACGTCGGCGTCCCGACAGCACCGCCCGAGGCGAACGCTGCAGCGACCTGCGGCTTGAACAGACCGGAATTGACCTGGTTCATGAAGTCGAGGCCGTACTTGCGGACAGCCGCGGTCTTCATCACGAACTCGCCGTTGGACAGCATCGACGGGATCTTGTCGTCCGTCGGGCCACCCGCACCACGAACAGGTCCACCCGACGCGAGGTACGGGATGTCGGGCGTGTCCAGCGACTGCCCGCCGATCTTGAAATCGTTGTCGCCCGGCAGCGGGTTCGGGATGGTGATTTCGGGGATCTTGAAGCTCAGGTCGTTCCACTTTCGGACGACCCAGTTCACCGCCGACTTGAACCCGTCCTTGATGCCGTCCCACAATCCGGACGCCGCATCGCGGACCTTCTGAGGCAGGCCACGGACGAAATCGACTACGGCAGTGAACTTCTCGACGATCCAGTCTTTCGCCCGACCGACGCCGTCCTTGATCATCTGAATCGCCATCGACATCATCGGGCCGAGGTACTGGAGCTTGTCGGTCAGCTTGCCGACCCACTCACTCACCTTCGAGATGATCGGAATCAACACCTTGAGCTGGTTCTCGATCCACGACGCCATCAGCTTTATCAGCTCAGTCAGGATTGGTGCCCACAACTGGAACTGGACCATCATCACCGGCAGCAACTTCACTGCGAGCTCAACCAGCACCGGAAGAATCGGGAGGATCGCCTGCAGCAGCTGCATGAACGCGTCGACCATCGGCATCATCAGCGGAGTCATCTGCTGGATCGCCTGCGTCAGCGCCTCGCCGAGAATCTGGCCGACTTCGGCCAGGATCGGTGTCAGTGCCTCGATCACCGGGCGTAGTGCCTCGGCGAGTTGCGCGATCAACGGGGCGAACGCATCGAACAGTTGCCCGGCGATCGCAATCATCGGCGTCAAGATCGCTGAGACCAACTCAAACAGCGGCGGCAGCAACGGAGCGAGCGCACTCAGCGCCTTACTCAAGTTCTCGGCGATCCCCTCGAACACAGGCGCGACGATCGGGAGGATCTGCGCGAGCACCCGACCGATGGTCTGAATGCCCTGCGACAGCGGCGGGAGGATCGGGATCAGCGCAGTCGCCAGCGCCGAGATCACCTGCCCGAGCACCGGGAGGATCGGCGTAAGCGCCTGCGCGAAAGCAGCACCCAACTGACCCAGCTGCGGCGCGATCATCACAAGGGTGTTGCCCAGCGTCGACAGCAGCGGAGTCAACGCAGGCAGTACCGCGTTCCCGAGAGTCGTCAAGGTACGGACGACGTCGCCGAGCAGCGGCCCGATCCCGGACTCCAGGAGCACGCCGAAGTTCTGGAACAACTGGGTCATCGCGCCGCTGTTCGACAGTTCGGTGAACGCCTTACCGATCTCGCCGAAGATCGCACCGAAACCCTCACCGAGCTGCGTCGCGACCGGAGCCGCAGCAGCACCGAGATCAAGGACGCCCTGCGTCATGTCGAGAATCCCCGACTTCGCGCCAGCGATCACGCCAGCGGTCGCGGAGAATGCGAGGCCGACCTTGTCGACATTCGCAGGCTGCTGCAACAGCCCAGCCATGCCGTGCGCGACACCGTTCATCTCGGTCGCGATACCCGTCAGACCAGTCTTGAGGACAGGAAGATAGGTCGTCGCCAGACCCTGGATCGACTCGGCCGCACCCTCGAACAGCGCGTCCTGCGTCGCGAACTTCACTTCCGTCCACGCATCGCTCATGCCGTGGACGGTCTCCACGAACGCACGCGCGTTCGGCGACAACTTCGCCAGCGCCTCCGCGACAGGATCCTTCCCGCCAGCCGCAGACGCCGTCGACTTCATCGCGTCCGCGAGAGCACGCTGAGCCTCGACGACCTGATAGTCGGCATCGGCGATGGCCTGCTTGGCCTTGACGACCTGGTCCGACCCCTCGACACCCTTCTTGTTCGCCTCAGCCGTGTCCGCCGCGAGTCGCTTGCCTCGCTTGACGGCTTCCTCCTGACGCAGAACAGCCTGATCAAGCGACAGTTGGGCCTTCTCGCGGTCACGCTTAGTGGCCTTCGAGTCGTTCTTGGTCTTGGCGAGTTCGTCGCGGGCGTCGGCGACAGCGATCGCCGCCTCACGCTCGTCGAGAGCCGACTGCCGCAACGACATGTTCATGTCGTCGATCTCTCGGCGCGCATCCTTCCGAGCGCGCGTCAGATCCTCCTGGGCCTGCTTCGACCCACGCATCGCAGTCTGCACACTGTGCTCAGCCGACGCGATGGCCGACGAATTGTCGACCGCAGCCGCAGCACCACCACCGGCGTCTTTGCCGAACGCCTTGAACGCTTCGCCGATTCCCTTGAGGCCGACCGTGATCGCGCCGATCGCAGGGAGACCTGCAGCGGCCAGACCAGCAAGCCCCATCGCGAGACCACCGACCGCGCCGCCCGCCAAACCCGCCGCGCCACCGATACCGACGATCAGACCCGAGATCTTCGCGACCGACCCAGCAGCACCGCCGATCCGACCCAGCGCCGACGACGTCCCGTTCGCCGACGACGACGCGCGGTTCGACGCCGACGACACCTGGTTGAGGTGCCCGATCAGCTGCTGGAGTGTCGAGTTGTCGGTGTGGACCCGCACGGTGAGCGGATTGCCGTTGAGCCACGCCTGCATCTGGGCGTGCGCGGCACGCACCGATGTCATCGCCGACGACGCGTCCACCTGCAGGCTCGTGTGGATCGTCCCCGACGGCAGAGTCGCCAACGCCGCATGGACAGCGGCTGTGTCCACATCGAGGGACGTCGGGATCGTGACCCGCAGATGCTCGACCTGCGCCCGGAAGTGAGCCGCATCGACCTGCAGCTTCGTCGGGACAGTGACGTTGAGGTTCTTGACCTGCTCACGGAACTGCGCCGCCGACACCGACAGCTTCACCGGGACCGTGACCTTGACGGCCTCGACCCGCGACTTGAACGCCGCAACGTCCGGGACAAGATCGACCGACGCGGTCAGCTTCATCTTCCGCAGATCCGACGACGCCCTCCGATGGAACCCTTCCAGCGACGGGACCAGCTTGATCTTTGCGCTGGCTGCGGTAAAGGTCGCCACTGATCCCCCTGCTGTTCGGTTATTCGCCCATCATCTGAGCGATGATGTCGTCGGCCTCTTCCCGCTCAAGGACGCGTTTGCGTGCGTCGAGCGCGGCCTGTCGTGCCGTCTTCGGACGTGGAGCCGGCTTCACCGACGGCCGTTTGTTCTTCTTCGCGTGCGGCAACAGCGTCGCGACGATGACCTCGCCGAGACGATCGGTGATGTCCGCAGCGAGATCACGCCACGGATCCCAATCCGCCAGATCCGGATTCGGTGCCGATCCGGCCGCCGAGTCGAAGTCCTCGAGCGTGAACTTCTCCGCCCACTCCGCTGCGAGTTCCTCGTCGGAGTCGAGAGCCTTCTTGAACCGCGAGTACCACGGCAGCTGCCACGCGAGGCGGTGAAGTTTGGCCCACGGGTGGACCCCTCGAAAGAAGTCGAGAAGGTCCAACCCGTTGAGCTCGTGCTGGAGGTCGTACTCGAGTTCGTCACCGAACTCGTCGACGAGTTCGACCGTCTCGATCAGTCGTCGGATGGCACGGCCGAGAGCTTCCGCGCTTTTCCCTTGTCACCGTTGAAGTGATCGAAGATGTCCTGCAGGAGGCTGCTGAGAACCGATGCGGGCACGTCTTCGTAGGCGTCGAGGATCTTCTCTGCCTTCTTCGCGCCGAACAGGATCTCGAGCTGTTCGTCTTCGTCGTCGGTGCGCTTGAGTCGGCGCGCCTGTCCGCCGCTGATCTGCTCCACGCGGACGGTCGTGCCGTCGGGCAGGTCGAATTCGACGGGCTCACGCTCTGCCTCTCGTACGCGTGCGTCCCAGCCTGCGAGCTTCTTGGCCATGATGATGTCTCCGATCGGGTGTTACTTGGTGGTGGTCTTGGTGTCCGGCTTCGGAGCCGAGGCGGATGCCGTCGGCTCGGGTGCCGGTGTGGGTGCCTGCTTCGGCACGTCCTTGGGTGCGACGAAGCCACGCGAGAGCGCGGTGTGCAGCGCGGTCGGCGTCTCGCAGACCCACTGTTCTTTGGTCTTCGGGTGGGTGAGGGTGACAGGCAGGTCAGCCATGATGTCCTCCAGGGGACGGTGTCTCCGACTTTGGGCGGAATGTGGTCCGCGCGACGCTCGGAGACGGTGACGCCGCGCGGACCACGATCAGAGGGCTACGGCGTGCCGAAGCCGTGGCCAGCGGTACCGCGAGCCTTGAAGCCCGCGCCGCCGATGAAGAACTTCTCCGAGTAGCCGACGACGGGGTCCGGCTGACCGGTCATGGTGACCGGGAATGCGAACTCGTCCTCAGCCGAGAACGACGACGAGTCGACCTCGGTGATCTGCGCCTTCGGGAAGAAGCGACCGAAGTACGTCTCCTGCGGGCCGCTGCGATCACGGGCGATGATGAATGCCCGGAAGTCGATCAGACCCGGGGTGATCGGGCGAGCGAACGACACCTCGCCGGTGGTCGCATCGACCGTGACACCCGACAGATCCAGACCGAAGTACCGCTCGAACGAGCTGCGCTTGAACTCCTGCAGGGCGTAGCTGATCGTGACGTCTTCCTTCTGGACGTCGCGTCGCGTCGGCGACGCGTAGCCCAGCGATTCGGTCTCGGAGATGTCGCGGTCGGCGCCGAACTCGAAGCCGCCGTCCTTCTTGATCAGACCCGCCGGAACGTAGCCGGTCGGCAGCGCCGACAGGACCGGCGGCTGACCGGCCGTGGCCTCAGTGAGTGCATCGGGGATGTCCGCGTCGGCTGGTCCGAAGAACAGGACCGCGCGGGTGAACTTCATGATGTTGCCGGCGTTGTCCTTCGCCAGCTGATCGAGATCGGCCATGACGGCCCTCCTCAAGGGTTGAGTGAACACACCACGCCGGACAGCGGGGTGCGAGGTGAAAGGGAGTTGCGCGCCTGGCGCTTAGAGCGGCGGCCGCATGTCGATGCGGACCGTCTGGACGACACGACGGTCGTCAGGGTTCTCTGTCGGGATCTGCTGCCCAGCCACCAGGACACGAGCGTGATCGACCCAGACTCCGGCGACATCGCCACCAGATGCGAGAACGTTGATGCGGTCACGGACCTTCGACGCAAGCGCCCACGCCTGCGGACGGTCGACGTGCCAGACATCGACCTGCACCTCCGCGCGGTCAGTCACGCCATCGTCAGTGCCACCAATGCGGGTGACGAGCAAGACCGGCAGGTTCGCCTCGAGGTCGTCGGGCAACCACTTGCACGCGTACCCGAGGTCCGCCAGGAGGTTCTCGGCGACCTGCTCAGCATCCGGGAAACCGACCGCCGCGGTCACGAGCCGAACTCCTTGGCGACGTCCCGCAAGACGTGCCGTGCCTTCGACGTCCGGTTGCCAAACTCGACGGCAGCCGCGTGCGGTGCGGTCGCCTCGACCTCGCCGACCCATCGGCCGTCACGGCCGCGAACGGCCCGAGCAGCCACCGACTCGACAAGATCACCCGTCAGCCGAGGTAGACGCGCAGCGACCGTGATCGCAGCCGCGTCCGCAGTGCTCTGCGCGAACGCTCGCATCCCATTCGACGCGAGCATCCGCGCTACACCCGACCGATCCGGCGTGTAGGCACCTGCCATCAGTCGACCTCCTTGATCGAGAGCGTCGAACCAGGACGCCACCCGGTGAAGGGGGATTCGACAGGCAGCACCCGGCCGACCGCGTTCCACTTCCCCGGGATTCCTCGGATGATGATCGTGTCGTCCGCACCGATGTCGGGCGTGTGATCGAAGATCAACGTCGCCGTCGTCACACTGCGGGGTCCACGGTCCGACGTCTCTGTCGACGCGCCCCACTGGACGCCAACGTGCTCGATGCTGGCCGCCAGGGCCAGGGAGCGGTCGCCGTCCCGGTTGCGGGTGCCTCGCCAGACCTCGACGGTCGAGCCGTGCCGGAACTTCATCAGGCTCCCAGCATCGTCATCGAGGTCGCACCGCGGTTGAGCCCGAGGGCGTCCTCGATCTTCTGCGTGTCGGCAGAGGAGATGTACAGGGCACCGTCGGGGTTGGCGGCCTGTCGGGTCGTCGAGTGCGAGAACCCGAGTGCGGTCTCCGACGCTGTCGTCGACGCCACTCCGGCCTCGTCGTCGTCGACCGACATCGCCCGACGGACCATCGCGCACACGACCATGCGCGCGGTGGCTGCCGCAGCTTCGTTCCCGACGAGCGCCGGGTACCGGTTGGCGAGCATCTCCGACGCGTCACCGAGCAGCACAGCCGCTCGGTTGAGCTCGGTCGAGTCCATCGGGCGCCACCGATCGACGAGGTCGGTGGTTGTGGCGAAGTCAGCCATTGGCCTTCGCCCGCGTCGAGCGGGGCTTGGCCTTAGCCGGGGCCTGCTCAGCGTCGATCAGGGAGTCCACGACGCGGTCACCGACTGCGGCAGCCTGAGCAGCGTCGAACGCCGCGAGGTACTCGTCGTGGATGTCGATCTCGTCTCCACACCCGGCCGTACGCGGATGCCCCTCGACATCCACGTACGACGCGAGCGTGACGACCACGATGCGCTTCATCGCCCTAACCCTGAAGTCCGGTGACCTTGACGACCGAGAACGGGTTTGTCACGACAAACACCGGGCGGACGCTGGACTGCACCCAGGTACGCTCGGTCTCCTGCTCACGCCAGGTCTCCGTCGACAGCGGCTTCTCCAGTCGCTGCTCGCCGACCTGGCGCTCGGCGACGACCCACGCGGTACCGGCCTCGACCTGGTTCGAGGCGATCATGTCGACGCCCCAGTTCGACAGGACATCCTTCCACTGATTGCCGTAGACCGTCTGGAACGCCGACTTCTGCACCGGGTTGACGATCCACAGCGAGAACTGCACACCCAACTCCGCCTCATCAGCGATCAACTGCACCGCTGCAAGGTCGGCGGCAGGCCACCCCTGCGCAGACGTCTGCGACGCACCCGAGGTCACGACCGCACCCCAGTTCTTGCCGACGTACGTCTGCGCGGACGCACCGAGCAGAGCCATCTCCGCGTTCAACACACCGAGAGCGCGGGCGTGAATCTTGCGCTGGATGGTGTTCGCCAGGCGCTGGGTGCCGACCTGGATCTGGTTGTTGTCGTTGCGGTCGCGAGCCTCGTCGGTGACGAAGAACTTGCCACCGAACTTCTCGACCTGCGCAGTACGCGGCTTCTGCCGCTCGAAGTCGACGATCGGGAACTCCGCGCCCGGAGCGACCTGCTGAACGTCGCGGTCACCCTTGACGAACAGATCGTTCTTGGTGAGCTGATCGAACACGACCGCGCCACCGGAGGTGCCTCCGCCGTTGGCGAAGATCCGGTCAGCGAAGTAGCCCTTGAGCGTCAGGTCCGACAGGTACCGCGTGATGCGGGTCGGCTCCTTGAGCATCAGGTCGACAGTGATGTCGTTGCCGGTCAGCGTCGGTGCTGCGAGCGGGTACTGGATTGCGTTGCTCATGTCTGTCCTCCTTCTCAGTACAGTTCGATGAACACGTCGGCGTCAGCGGCGGCGGCGTCGAGGGCACGGCCAACGGCCGCACCCGAGGCGAGCTTGACGGCCTTGCCGCCCGCTCCGACCTCGACCTCATCGCCAGCAGCGAGTACGCCGCCGGCGGTGACGGGCAGGATCGTCTTCGCGCCACGGATCACCGCGACGGTCCCGCCGATCGGTGCGTCGAACGCGGCGACACCGAACACCAGCGCCGCGGCTGCCGCCGGAGCGACCTTGACGAGCTGACCCGCCATCGCGCCGGACACGTTGACGAACGTCTTGCCCTTGACCGCAGCGGTCGGCGTCGCGGAGACGTCGGCACCCGGGCGGTACAGGGGAATGGCCTCATTTGCCATGAGGAGATCTCCTTACTGGTTGGGCAGGTGGTTGGGTCGCCACGCTGCCGGGTAGGAGTCGTCCGCGGGTGCGGGCGACTCAGGTGAAGCTCCGGGCTTCAACGACTCCACCGGCCGGTCGGTCGGGGGCCGCGCAGAAGCCGAGCGTGCGGCGAGCCGCTTCGCCCGGGCTTCCAGTTCCTCTCGGGTGCCGGACCCGAGGAAGTCGTAATCGTCAGGCTCGATGCCGTAGGTGTTCGCGATCTCGGCGATCTGCTTCTGCGCGCGCAGGTCGGCGAGCTCACGCTCGAGCGCCTCGGCTCGCTCGGTCTGACGCTGCAGGTCGGTCTTATCGGCCTCCTGCGCGGCGCGCTGCGCCTCCGCGAGCGGCTTCGCGTCCTGGTATTTGGTTCGCCAGCCCGCGGACTCCTTGCGGAGCTTCGCCACCTCGGCGCGCAAGACTTCCGGCGACGCATCGTCGAGCGACCGCGACGGCTCCGGTTCGGCCGGCGCGGCAGGACTCGGCGTCTCCGGTGCCTGCGGTGCCTGGTCTGCGGGCGGCTCCGTTCCCTCCGGTGACGGTGTCGCGGCGGGGTCGGTGATCGGTGCACTCATGGGTTGCCCTCCTGGGGTGTGATTCGTGTGCAGCACGAGATCCCCGAACCTCGTCGAGAGGGTCGGGGCGGGTATGTGGGTATGAAAAGACCCCGCAACCAGTGGTTACGGGGCCATCAGATAGTGAATGGTGGGAGTGGCAGGGATCGAACCTGCCATGCTTTCGCACCGGATTTACAGTCCGGGTGACGCACCAGCGTCGTCACTCCCGGATGAATGTGACCTCGTCCGCCCGCTCTTTCCGACGGCCGATTATTTCGCGGCTGGAACGGGGGGCCGAGGCCACATCCATAGCCTACGCGTTACTGCATCTCGACTTCAACGAGATTTCCGCGAGTCATTATCCACAGCCCCTCGATCTGCCGTGGTGGGATCCGGTCTCGACGTCGCTCGTTGAACATCGACAACTGTCGGTTCAAGGTGTCCGTGAGCTCACCGTCGCCGATGTCGATCACGAAGTTCTTCTTGTCTGCGTGGGCGTCGCCTCTGCGATCCGCTTTCTCAGCCCGAACGAAGCACTTCGTGATGACGTCAATGATCGAACTCTGCTTTGCCTTGGTGGCCTTGAGTTCGATCTCGATATCGGTTCGCCGGCCTCGCCTGTCTTCACCACCCCCGATCCAAACCGCGTCGTTCGTGGTCTGGCCTTCGGTGCCCAACCTTCGGATCCACTTCAACTCAGCACCGAGTGCCTGCATTCGCTCAACAGATTCAATCTCGTGCTGATACAGCTCTTCGCCGTGCAGATCGATCCCGAGCGCGGCTTGCCGATCGACACGCTCCTGCGCAGTCCACACTGGCTTGCGGTGCGGGTGCGGATGGTCCTTTGTTCCGTACTTCAGATGTGGAGGCCAATTGATTCCGGACTTGTCGTCATCGCCGCCCGCAGCGCTCTTGGTGACCGGAGGGACCGGCGGTCCCGGTGGCTCGCGGGTAGCAGTCCCCGAATCGGCGGCGCCGACGTACGGGTCGAGGTCTCCCCTGTCACGGAGTTCACGGATCCGCTTCTCGAAGTCCTTCCGACCGTCGGACTCGATCCACAGCTGCTCAAGGTTCTCCCACGCGTCCTTGCCGACCCAGTCGTCGTCGATGTCGAAGACGGGGACTATCAGGCAGTCGCAGCCATCGTGGTACTTGCCCTCTTCCTGGTTCTTCCCTCGGCGCTGCGCCGTCTCTTCGGTCTTGTAGATCGGGCCGCGTGAGGCGAGCATCGCGCAGAACCCGCACGACTCGGCACCTGTCAGGACGCGTGCCCATCCGATCGGGTCGCCGGACCGTTCCTCCTCGGCCTCGACAGCGGCCACGATCGTGTCGCGTGCGGCCTGCTCGATGTGCCGGATGATCGCACGGTCCACCCGCAGGTTGACCTTCTCCACCACCGCCGGGTCACGCCGGTTCGACTCGTCGATCTCCACACGAGCGCGCTCAAGCTCAACACCGAGATCGTCCAGGCCCTCAATGACGACACTGCGGGTCGGCGCAACCTCCAGGCCCTCAACCCGCGCCGTCTGCGTCGGCGTGGCGGGGACAACATCCAGGCCGTCGATCCGCACCTTCGACGCCGTCGCCCGCTCCAACACCGCCTCGACCGCTTCACGCGGATAGAACGGTGACCGCCCCGCCGAAACCTGTGGACGGCCAGCGCGAACAGCCTCCCCGTTGAAGAAGTCGGTTGCCAGCTGCGTCGACTCCTCCCGAGCCCGGCGGACCGGGAACAGGATCTTCTGCGCCGCAGCCTCCCGGTGCTCCGGCGTCACCGGGACACCGTCGAACATGAGGATCGACCGCATCTGCTGGCGGACGCGCCGCCAGATCAGATCACGACGGCGCCGATACTCGGTCGGCTTCACGACGTCGGCGGCAACTCAAGACCCGAGCCGCCGTCGAGCATCTCGCGCGCACGATCAGCCTTCTGCCGCGTCCACCCTGGGATGTCCTCCCACAGGGCCTCCGTCGGCACGCCGAGCATCGTCGCGAGCTTCCCCAGCCCGTCGACGGTCTGCGCGAACGATCGGGCCGACTGGTCGCGCCAGAGTACCTCCGAGGCGAAGTCCTGCGCCGACACCATGTCGCCGGCAATGAACGCCGCCGTCCGCAGCACCTGTTCCCAGGATTCGCCGAACGACGTCTCGATCTCGCTGGACTTGCGCTCCTTACCCGTCTCAAGGGCGGCGAGCGTCGCCTCAGAGATGTTGCTGATGCCGTCCAACCCGAGGGCATGAGCCGGGATCTGTGCGGTCGCCGCGAGGTCGCGGATCGCACCCGCCTTCGACTCATGGAACGGCTTGAGGTCCGTCTCGGCGAACTGGCCGACCTTGACGTCCTCGTCCTTGAAGAACCACGTCTCGCTGACGGCCTGCCGGAACGCTTCACGCTCATCCGACGGCATCCAGCCCATCACGTACCGCTGCTTGAACGCCGCCCAGTACTGCGCAGTGTTGCCCTCAAACACGGTCTGGTCGATGTTCGACTGGATCCCGAGGATCGGCTCGATTATCCCGAACTGCTCCTCGCCATCGAGGAGCATCCGGTCACGGAACCGCACCACCGGACACACACCCACACCGTGGGCACGGCCCTCGATGTAGTCGAAGTTGTCGGCCGACTGCAGCGCCGGGTCCTTCCAACCCATGCCGGACACGTTCGGGGCGCGCTTCGCGCCGATGAAGTGCACCTGCTCCTCGTCGTAGACGCGGATCTGGTTGCCCTTCACCTCCAACGCCATGATCGGCCAATCCGAGTCGACTGGGCCACCGCCGGGAGTCCACTCCATCGGCTCGCCGTACAGCGTCGTCATCTCCCGCGGCGACGTCCCGCGCATGAACGCGCCCTCTGCCTTCGGCGCGCCAGCGGGCGCCATCGACGGCAGCACCACCACATAGCTCGTGCCGTAGTGCAGCGCCGCACGGTGCACGCCCGTCTGCCGGGCGTCGAAACCGTTCTTCTGCCACCACGCCCACGCCGGTGACGCGTCCTTCGTCGCGGACGCCAGGTAGTTGTCGACCTTCATGCCCTGCGAGAACACGTCCAGGACCAGCGGCAGGAAGTTCCGCTGCGACCGAGCCGCGATCGCCTTGGTTGTCTCCGCCGATGTCGTCTTCGTCGATGCGAACACCTTCGACGATGCGTTCTCGGTGGTCCACGGCTTCATCGCGTCCGCCAGCGGGTCGAGCCGCTTCCGTTCCTCCTCGCGGACCTGCAGAAGGTTGCGAGCTGCGTCGATCGCCTGCAGCTTGTTCACACAGACCTCCTGGTCAGAAGAAGAACGCCTCCCCAGTGCGGGGCTTAGATCGTTTGCCGGACTCTTGAAACTTGGCGCGCGCCATATCGGCGAGGAGCAGGGCTGCCCAGCCGTCGACCTTGCGTGCCGACTCGCGGTGCTCCTTGCCGAAGCTGAGACCGAACGAGTTCAGTCGGCGGCGAGCGTTCAGGACGTGGGTACGCATCAACGTGTCGACAGGGCGACCGGTCGTGAAGCGGACCCTCTCATCAACGACCGCCGACACGAGCGACTCGTTCGCCAGCGTCAGATCGCGCTTCCCGCCGCGCATGTCCCACCCGACCGATGACCGAGGGGACGCCTTGACTGCGAGTTGGTCGCGGAAGTCGATCGACCACTGGTCGACGTACGACTCCCACAGCGCGACGTCGGCGAAGAACCCGACGACGTCGTACCGGCCGAACACGTTCCTCACGACGCCATCGACGGCGGTACGGTCGATCTCCCAGTCGCGGCCTGCCGCTCCGTCGGGGGCCTGCCAGATCCCGATCGGCTGAATCAGACGGTCCTCGACGCGCATCGCGATCAGGGCGGTCGCATCGTCGGTCTTGCCGCCGTCGAACCCCAGCACGATCGTGTCGCCATCGGAGAGACGATCATCAGAGCCGAGCTCGTCGAACACCGCGGGATCGATCAACGCGTCCGCGGTCGCGACGACCTGGTTGTACCACTTGCGCCGCGACTCAGATTCGTCGTTCGACTTGTTCAGAATCGACTGCACGATCCGCCCGTCAGGGTCGGTGTCGAGCCAGACCGAGTCACCAGCGATCGACCGGAGCACAGCGGGTGCAGCGTCGATCGTCAGCGGCGCCGCAGCCGGAGCTTCCAGCGAGTCGTACAGGATCCCGACGTTCACGTTCGCGCGTGCGGCGGCGTCAGCCGCGTCCCGCACCCGCTCGGCCACCGAATCCTCGCCAGGCCGGTACGCGTTGCAGACATCGAGCATCCGTGCCGCGCCATTCTCAGACTTCGCAGCATTACCTTCGATCGCGCCGGCCATCTCGTGGCCCTGGTTCGACGAGTTCCAGTTCTGCGTCTCGTTGCGGATCACCTGAGTCGGACGGCCACCCTCGATCGACAGGAACGAGGCGGTGATCGCCTCGACCTGGACCGAATCGCCGAGCCCCCACAGGTTCAGGCGGCCGATCTGGATGCCGTACCGTGCGCGGGCTTCTTCCGTGACGAGCGTCGGGAACAGCTTCATCGTGTTCTGCGTCTGCCGCTGCGACACAGCGATCAGCTGCACCCACGCCGTCGGATCATTCGCCCCGACAGGAATCCCATCGACCCAGCCGTCGAACACGACCGGACCGAAACACGCCGCGAGCGAGACACACGCAGCAACCGGATCCTTGCCGTGGCCTTTCAGCCGTTGGAGGACCGCCGAGTGATACAGCCACCGGCCACGCTCATCGACCGCGTAGTACCAGAGCAGGAACCGTGCCTGTTCCAGCGTGAACTGCCACGGCTGACCGTGCTTGTCCCTCAACCAGGCGCCGCACCATGCGAGGACACCCCAGCCGAGACTGTGCGCCGGTAGGTGCCAGCCGTCGTCGGTCCACTTCCACGTCGGGCCGACGATCACCGGCGGCCAGTCGACGTACTCGACAGGGCGCGAA
This sequence comes from Gordonia malaquae NBRC 108250, assembly GCF_000344135.1. Lineage (GTDB taxonomy): Bacteria > Actinomycetota > Actinomycetes > Mycobacteriales > Mycobacteriaceae > Gordonia > Gordonia malaquae. The sequence goes on from NZ_BAOP01000030.1 coordinate 67,145, forward strand.
CGGGCGAGCTCGGCTCGATACCAGGCAATGATCCGGTCGTACTCTGCGTCCGGGCTGACCTCCGTGGTCGATACGAGAAGGCCAGCCATCAGCCCGTGCGCTTACCCCAACGAGCGTTCGCCGCATTCCGCGCCGCCGTCGACCGCCCCTCGGCGGCCGCAGCCTCCACCTCGTCGGGGAGCTTCAACGACTTCAACAGTGCGCCGAGCGTCGCGCGGTGCTGACGCAGCTCCGACACCAGCGGGTTGATCACCGGCTGCCCCTGCGAGCCCTTGACGATCAGCGCCGCCGTCAGGTGCTCCTTCTCCATCTTCTCGATGAGGTCAGCTTCGCGGCACGCATCCTCGAGCGTCCGCATCTCGTCGGCGCGCAGGACGTACTTGCCTGCGATCGAGTTCCACAGCTTCCGCCCCTTCGGGCCGAGCTTCGTAGGCGCAGTAGGTGTCTTCATCTCGGCCTCCAGGACCATGAGCGGTCGGCCACCAGGACCGCCGGAGAGGGCAAAACACAGGAGAGGTCGCACGCAGGCTGGGAGGTGCTATGCGTAGCGGCATGGGTATGGGGCGGCGCGAGGGTGTACCCCCACCCGATCAGTTGTTGGCGCAGCTCAGTGGCTTGTCCTGGCGTACGGAGTTGCAGATGAAGTGCGCGCAGCGGACGTTGGCGCGTGTATGTGGGCCGCCATGCGCGAGTGGAGTGAGGTGGTCGAGCGTGGGCGCTTGGTGGTCGGGGACCTTGGCTGCCCGGTCGACTGGCTGATCGCAGAGGTGGCAAGTCCAGTTGTCACGGGCGAAGATCTCGACTGGGTCGAACGTTTCGACGTCGGTCGCGGCGAGCAGTGCACGTCGGCGCGCGGACTGGCGCGCGTTGTTGGCGCGCACGTAGCTTCGGTCCTTGTACATTGGTCGACGTTCGGCGCACCGATCGTTGTGGAAGCGGCGTCGACACTCGATCGACTGGCAGGTGATTGCCCCGTGTCGTGACACCTGAGTCGTGCAGTACCTGCACGGTGGTCGCGAGGCGTCGACGACTGACTGTCGTACGCGACTGCGTGCGCGACCTTGTGCACGAGAACGCTCGACGTATGCCGGGTGGTCCTGTCGGTGATGCTTGAGCCTGCAGGCTTCGCTACACCACTTGGCCTGTGGTCGCTTGCCTTCGAGTGATGATCCGCATCTGCAGGTACGGACCATCGCGGTGACACCTCGCTCTGGATTAGCCGGGCATCATCCGGTCAAGTGGGTGCGGCCGCTTCGGGAGCGTGCGTTTGGCGGTGCGGATCGCTTGGCCTTCGGCTGCTTCGGCGCGTGTCTTGTGGTCGTGGCAGGTGTCGCAGAGCCATTGGGCGTTGTCGATGGTGTTGTTGCCGCCTCGTGCGGTGTTGCGGATGTGGTCGAGGCGGAGCGGGCAGTTGGTGGCGCCGCAGTGGGCGCATACCTTGGGGAGTTCTTGTTCGGCTCGCTTTTTGACTGCCGCGGGGAATCCGCCGTGGTAGCGGCCGTTGTTGTTCCAGTTGCTACTCATGGCTCTTTGGTGCTTTGTGCATGTGCCTTGTCGCGTGTGCTGGTGTTGCGCTTGGCTGTCACTCGTCGGCCCAGTCGAGGAGGCGTCTGGCGATGGTTCGCGCTTCGTCTTTCGTTGGACGAAACGCGTACTCCTCCATGTAGTGGCCGACGACAATCTCGAGTTGGCCGTCGCGGTTTGTGATGGCGAAGTCGTGGTCGTCTTGGTCGACGAACTGTAGGCCGCTCATGCTGCCCCTTTGTTGTCCTCTGCTTGGCTGGTGTAGAGCGTGTGGTCTGTGGTGGCGAGGCTGTCGTGTTGCCGTTCAGCGAAGCACAGCACGCTACAGTCCGCGAGACGACGTACGCCGCACCGCTCGCAGAATCGCATCAGTTGCTCCGGTGCACGATGATCACGCGCGGGTCTGACGACGCGAGGCGCTTCCCCTCTTGGTGGTCGCCGCTGATCTCGACGGTGCTTATCGACGTCATCTTCCGCGTCCTCCGTCGTGTTGGTGGTCGGTGAACGTGACGCCTGCGCAGGTTTCGTGTGCGCCGTTGTGGCCGTTGTTCTTGGCGCACCAGACGCGGATGTGGTGTCCGTCGTGGGTGGTGCGTTGGTGTGCCTGGCAGGCGCGCGGGTTGGTGACGGCGGTCATGGTGCTGTTCGCCACTGGTGGATGTCGTCTGCTGTGACTTCCATCAGGGCGTCCATGATGTCTGGCAGTTGCAGCGCGGTGGCGAGTTGAAAGAGCGCGACCCAGGCTGCTTCGTTGACGATCTGTGCAAGCAGTTCGTCTGTTGGGACGCAGGCTTCGATGACTGCACCTGAGTCGCCGGGCCAGTGCTGCGGGTCGTCAGTGTCGATCATCGGTACGCCTCGTCGATCCAGACCACGCCGCCGTTGGCGTACCGGTTCGCTTGCTGGGTTGAACGCTGCCCGTGTCGACGTCGCCCGCCACGCACCTTCATCTGCGGGAAGTACATTCGCGTACGAGGCATCTGGCGGGGCATCGGAAGAACGTCCTCTGGCAGCTGCCCGAGGATCATGCGCTCGATCGCAGCCAGCAGTTCAGTACTGCGCTGAGCTACCCGGGCTGGAATCATGCACTCTGCTGCTGTGCTCACGGTTCCTCCAGGCTGAGTCGGACGGTGATGTGGATGCGCAGTCGGCTGAGTGTGTCGGCGGTCAGCCTGTGTGCGATGGGCCGTGCAGCTTCGGCGATCTGGTCGGCGATCCACGCGGTGAGGCTGGTCATGAGTCGAGGGGCAGGAGCCCGCGGTCCGGACAGTCGATCATCGGGCGGCTGGATGGATCCCTCGGGATGAACGTTTCGTGGCCGCATCCGCATCCCCAAGTGACGAGGCCTGCCGCGTTCGCCCGCTTGAGCGCTTCGGCGCAGTCGTGTCCGCAGCAAATCCACGCCATCGTCGCCCCCTCAGTACCTGTGCTGTGTGCCGAAGTATCCGACGATGTGGTCGGCGGACTGGGCTACGTTGCGCGTCCACGGTGCCGGCATCGAGCAGACGGCGTCACGCACGTTGCAGATGTTGCGGATCCGTGGTGAGCGCAATGACGCGCCGCGGTATTTGGAGGTCAGTTCGTCGACGCTGATCACGTAAGCCTGAGCAGCGCGAACGGGTCGTAGCGCGCATACCGCTTCGGGTATGCGCGGCACAGATGTAGAGCGGTTGCGATGACTGCTGCGCGGCAGGCCACGTTCGCGACAGGGTGCTTGGCCCTAGCTCGATCTAGGACTCGACTGAGAAGCTCGTCTGCGTGGCCGCTGCGGATGCAGTACGCCTCGTACCCGGCGATGCTGACGATTAACGAGGTCCAGACGACTGCGCCACTTGGCATGATTGCCTTCGTTTCCGCTCTTGCCTTCTGCGCCGCTCGTAGTCCGCTCTGGACTTCCGACTGCACTCTCGGCAGTGTCGATAGCCGTTCCACACGTAGGTGTTCTCGGCTGAATATGCGTGCCCGGATGGGCAGTGCGTCTTATTGACGTTCACATTCCGCCCGTGACGAATCACGTCTAGTGCGTTCTCTCGCGGAGTGTCATAGCGAAGGTTGCCAGGCACGTTGTTGGTGCGGTCGCCGTCGTTGTGGCAAACCTCAGAACCCTCCGGGCGAGGTCCTATGAAGGCGGCGGCCACGAGTGGATGGACCTCTCGAGTGACCCGCTTGCCGCTTTCTATAGTCATGCTGACCTGCGGGTATCCTCGGGTGGTGCTGACTGTGACTGACAGCTCACGCCCCTGAACGATCCTGTTTCCGATTTGACGAGTGCGGCTTCGGACGTTTCCGAAGTTGCTCACCTCGTGTGTCGGATGCGTGGGAATGGTCCGCCATAGCTCGCCTTCGCGAACTGGATGGTCATCTTGGGGCTGGGCCGTCCCGTGCGCACGCCACCGGCGGTAGTGCTTGTCGCACATTCCTCGAGAGGCATGTGCGCCACTGCAATCGCCGATAGTGCAGGTACGATATTCCATGTCGATCCCCTTCCACGGGTTCGTCCATGCCCCGGGACTGTTAGCGCAGTCGCCGGGGTTCTTGTTCTGTTGTGACCTAAGTTGTGCCCTGCACGCGTCGTGGACCGTGTCCGTGCGCCAGCCCGCGCATGTTGGCGCGTGCAGGGCGGGAGGGTGCGCACGCTCAACCCGGTTTCGGGGAGCGGATACGCGAAACGGGACCGCCGGTCTGACGACCAACTGTCCCGCTACGCGAAGCGTACCACTATGCGATTCGGCCTGCTGTTATCTCAGGGGCAGTGTTTGCGCGGCGTCTCCACCACTCGTCATCTTCGATCAATCGGGTCCACCCTGGATCGGCGGAAGACATGGCCGCGATCAGGTTCGTAACCTCCGTGCGATCCTGGAACCATTCACGCCCGTCGGCGAGGTACGCGGCGAATCGCTTGTGCTCGTACCGCTCACGATCCCTGTCCCCTCTCACGAGGTATAGGACTTCGATGTCGGGCGGGTATTGGGCGAGACGCCTTTCCAGGTTTGTCGAATACCCAATCTTGATTCGCCCACCGGTACGTACGAAGTACACGACGCCGGTTCGTGCCGACTCAACCGCCATGCCCACCCTCTCCCCGAAGAGGCTGAATGGCGCGTTGTGGTCGAGTAGTTCCGGATTCAGCGGGTGGTCATAGTTCAGGTTCTCCTTCGCCCGTTCTGGAACCGGCTCACCTTGAACCATCTCCATCTGCTCATTCACGATCGACCATGTCAGGAGTGCATGTTCTCGACACGCGAGTAGTCCTGCGTTTGCGAACCGGACCGGGACTCGGGTTGAGCAGGCGTGCCAGAAGCAGGTATGCCCTGTCAGATCGTCCGGGCTAACGGATCGTCGGCCTGATGCTCCCCAACTGCTCATGCGATCACTTTCCGTTTCCTCAGTTCGGCGAACACGTCGCCTGCCCGGTAGAGCTTCTGTTCATCGTATGTCGACCCTCTGACAAGAATCGGGTTCGTCTTCCGGTATGCGAGGTCGTGGACTGTCTTCGGTTTGATGGTTGCTCCGAACCTGTCTGCGATGACGACGACGAGTTCGTTGGCTGTGCACAGTTTGTCTTCGAGTTGGTTGGCGAGGCGTCTGTCGTTGACGTCTTTCCGGATGACTTCGGAGCATTGGGCGCAGGTGATTTTGTCGGCGTCGCGGTATCCGTAGAGGTCGCCCTGGCAGATTTCGCATTGCCCTTGGTATTGGCGGAATGCTGGTCTGTCGATGACTCGAAGTACGCGTTTGTGTGCGTCGGTGATTTCGTCTGCGGCGTCTTGTGCGTCGTCGCAGAGTGCGAGTCCGGTGATGTGTTGTGCGAGCCATTTGGCGGCGGGTGCGTTGCGTAGGCGTCCGGGCCACGGGTAGTGGCGTTGTTGGCAGACGGCTTCGATCCAGACCATGAGTG
>NZ_BAOP01000029.1 GCF_000344135.1 Gordonia malaquae NBRC 108250
GAGGAGAGCAGTGCTTCGCCGGAGAACGGCGAGGAGTCCAGGGCCGGGATCTTCTTCGCTCGGAGCTTGGATGCGGTGAGGGTGATGTCGACACCTTCACGCGTGTGATGGGTCCGGGCATCGGCAGGTCCGGCGAGCAAACTTTAAGCCAACGCGAACGCGGCGATGACGGCAAGGACGAGTGGTGTCGCGATGCGACGCAACATAGGTGACCCCCAAAGTCGGAACAGGCCAATCAGCCTGTGTAACAACCGCTCCCGAACCAGCGATACTCGTTACAGATTCGGTGCGCGGTGGAAGCGTTGTGCTTCCGCAGGTGATTCCACCCGCCAGGCAACTATTCGGCAAACTCTGGTCGGAAATGCTCGGCGAACGGCCAGTTCAGGCTATGTTTCCATTTGTCCGGTCCGGACACGGACTTCGGTCCGTTTGGTTCATGGCGGTCTATTTCCGACATTCAGACGGGACGTTGTGTCGTAATGAGTAACGCGTGCGCCTGGCGGGGAATGCCGTCACCGCATGGCCACTGACCCTGACGACGACTGGACCTACACCCACGACGCGCTCGCCGAGACTGGACACGAGGACGACCCGAAAGCGTGGGCCGCGATCGAGCGCGTGCGGGCAGACCTCGCTGAGTACGGGCAACAGCTCGGGGTGGGGAAAGCCTGACTACCCGAACACCTTGCCGATCGCCGCCGCCGCATCGTCGTAACTCGACCGGTCCAGATGCCCGTACACGTTCGACGTCGTCCCGATGTCCTCGTGGCCCAGGTGTCGCGACACCACCACTAGCGGCACGCCGGCACCGATCATCCAGGACGCACACGTGTGCCGCAGGTCGTGCACTCTCGGCGCCCGCGGCGCGAGCACCTTCCGTGCCTCCAGCCAGGCCCGGTTGTAGAACTCCTGCGTCGTCGCCGCCGTCCCCGCGGAGTTGCAGAAGAGGACCTCGTCGACAGTCGGGTCCGCGATACGCCGCTTCACAACCTCCACCGCCTGCGTCGGCAGGCTGATCGTCCTCACCGACCGCTTCGACTTCGGCGGCCCGATCGTCCGCTTCCGGCCCGTGTCGTGCTTCCATGCGCGCGTGACCCGGCACTCCGCACGGTCCAGATCAATGTCTTCGGCCCGCAATGCCGTCGCATCCCCGAACCGCATGCCGGTCGACACCAGCCACAGAGCGAGGTCTGCCCACCGCTCCTGCGTGATCCGGCCGTGCACCTTGTCGAACTCGGCCCGCGACAGGAACACCATCTCCTGCCGCAGTGTCTTCGGCAGGCGTCGTCCCTCGCATGGGTTTCTGTCGATCTTCCCCTCGCGCACCGCCGCCTTCAGCACGCCGGACAGGAAAGCGTGCTTGTCCTGGATCGTCTTGCCGGACGACTCCGCAGCCTCTTGTCGCTGCACCCACCCGCCGATCGCGGCCTCGGTGACGGTGCCAGGGGGAGGTCGCGTAGCTCAGGGAAGGCCTTCTCTGCGAACCGCTCGTATTTGTCGCGGGTCGCGCCCTGGAGACCCGTGCGGCCTGCGACGTGATCGTCCATCCACTGGCCGAGGGTGAGCGCCGGCGCGTCAGAGTCGACGATGTCGAGGATTGCGAGAGCTTCGCGGGGGCCATGGGCTTCGACGTTGCGCTTGAAGCGCATCGCGGATTGGAGGTCAACGAAGGGTAAGGGAGCGTTGCTTGCCGTCCTGTCGCCACATCACGCGGTGAGTGGTCGCGCCGTCGGAGGTCCGGGTGCGAGTGGAGATCGACGCCAAGATGTTGCCTTCCCGGAGTGGGGGCAATACGCGCTGACCTGCGGGGCGTCCGGCGAGTGTTGCCTAGGGATGTTGCCCAAGCGTCATTCTCGCACACTTACCGCTGTGACCAGCGGTTATCGGTGGAGCTAGGGAGAATCGAACTCCCGACCTACTCGATGCGAACGAGTCGCGCTACCAACTGCGCCATAGCCCCGGGTGTCACCTGAGTGAACCGAAGCCCACTATAACAGTGACGTCGACGGCAGACGGCATCCAGGTTCCCTGGAGGAGGAGGCCTGGATGCCGTCGGCCGTCGAGGCGACGACTACTTGCCGAAGCCGAAGGTGAACGAGAGCGACAGCAGGTCGCCGCCGAAGATGGTGAGGTCGTTGAAGAACTGGGTCAGTGCCGGGAAGGTCACGATGATTCCTTTCGTGGGGGATGCGATCGTTTGTCGCACCGGAATCGTTACACGGAATGGCCCGTTCGGCACGCTTGCAAACGTGAATCACACCACGTGCCTTGTGTGGTGTGCATCTCTCTCGAATCTGACAGGTCTCTGACCTGCACTTAGGTTACCCTAAGTGGGTTCTCGGGTAGTGGATTCGCGATGACAGATCGAAGGATCGTGGCGATTTCAGGTCGGCCGCCGCGGACGAAATCTCAAGGGGCACTTGAGGTCAGCAGGATGCGAGGACTCGACGCATCGCGTCGCGTTCAGCGGATGTCACCCACAAACGGTAGCGAGCTTTCACTTCGATCTGACGGGTGACGTACGTGCAGCGGTAGGCCTTGTTCGGTGGCAACCAGCTCGCGGCGTCGGACGCGCTCTTCTTCTGATTCGTCGGCCCGTCGACGGCCTGGAGGTTCAGCGGGTCGTTGGCGAGATCGGTGCGCTCCTCCGAGGTGAGTTGCTGCGCGCCTTTCTGCCACGCGTCGGCGAGCGCGACCACATGATCGATCTGCACCTTCGATGACGTGCTCTGGCCGCGGGTGAAGGCGATGGTGGTTCGCGTGTACGGGTCGTTCAGGGTGCCGGTGAGCACCACGCAGTCTCGGGTGCGGGGTTTGAACGTGATGTCGGTCAGGTCGCGGCTCAGGATGTCGTTGCGGGTGTCGCAGCCATTGTGTCCGCCGTCGACGTTCACATCGTCCGACCACGACTGCCCGAACAGATCGCGGGCGTAGCCGGTCTTCGGCGCGCGGCCTTTCACCGGAAGAGAGTCGAGGGTCGCCAGAGCGCTCGACGTCGACGGCGCTGCCGGTGTGCTGCTCGTCGAGACGGGGGCTTCTGGGGAGTCCTCGGCGTATGTGGACTCCTGCGTTGTCGTCGATGTCCACTGAACGTCCGTGCGGTCCGCGGTCACGGGTGCGCACCCGGCAGTTCCGACGGTCACCGCGCCGAGCAGAACGACGGCGAGGGCACGGGTGACGGGGGAGAGCTCCATGCCGACCATTGTGCCGAGACCCTCTGACATTTCCGTCATCCGACCAGACGGAGAACACCGCCGATCGTGTCTTTGAGCCCGTCGACGACACCGTCGAACACCTCATCGGCGATGATGATCGGCGCGAGTTCAGGCCTCTCCAGGATGCGTGGCATGTCGGGGGCGCGTTCGACGTACGGGGCCGGCTCCTGTCCGGCGATCACTTTCGCAAGTGCGTTGAACGCATCCGAGTCGAAGTCGTTGAGATAGTCGGTGTGCGACGACGTTCCCTGGAGCAGACGGCGACCTCCGCTGTCGTCAGGGGACAGGTACCCGGAGTCGAGGCGGGTGACGCCCGGCGCGACATCCGGATCGCCGCCGTGCAGAGGTGCACCGAACTTCTGCGCGAGGTGGATCGGGTCGCCCGGCGGCGTGATCGAGTACCGCTTGACGTCCGATTCGGGGTTGCTCCATCCGCGGTCCGGGTCGACGCCGGTGCCTGCCGCCGAGGCGTACACCACGCGGTCGGCGCGCATGCCCAACTGCTCGGCCGTACCGACAATCGATCCGCCGTACGAGTGCCCGATGACAGTCGTCTTCGCATCGGGCGCGACGGCACCCAGCTCGGCGTCCAACGCTCGCGTGAACTCGACGAGCCTGGGGGCGTTCACTGCGGCAAGCGTGGGATCGACAGCCATTTCAATGGACTTCGTCGTCCTCGGATCGGCGACGATGTGCTGCGGGAAGGGGCCGTCGGCCCACACGATGACGGGTGCATTCGACTTCTCACTCAGCTTCAACGCCTTCTTCCGGAGCGAGTCGATGTCGTCGAGTCCTGTGCCGGTGCCGGGGACGAAGACGCCGACGTTGGTGGTCGTCGGAGTCAGCTCACCGACGATCTCGATGAACTCACCCGTGTCCGGGTCGAAAGCCAAGAAGGTCCGATCGTCGGCGAGCATCGACCTCAACCGGTCCGCACGATCGGCGTCGACATTGCCCGTCCACCCGCCGCCGAGCGCTTCGCGGAGCTCGGCTCGGATCGTCACCTCGTTCGCCACCGCGCGGTCGGCGAACGGAATCCCGTCCAGGTTGCCGATCACGGTGGACTTGTCCTTGATGATCTCGTTTCGTTCGGACTCGGAGAACGACGCCCATGCTCGACGACGCATCTCGGGATCGGTCATCGCAGAGAGCAGGCCTGCCGCACGTGCCGGCGTGACGACCGCTCCGGACGGCATGACGACGGCGTTCGGGTCGGACCCCGTCAGTTGGGCTGCGAACGAGTCGAGTGCGGCGCTGTGTGTTCGATCCAGGCGTGTGGCTTGCCCGAGCAGAGCCTGGATCTGCTCGGTGGCATCCAACGCGGCGGCACGATGCTCCGCGTCCGGATGTGTCACGGTCCCGTCGGCGGCCACCAGGTATCGGTCGGCGCGCAGCGTGTCCACGGCGCTGCGCAGTACAGTCTGGAGGTCGGCGAGCTCGGAGTGCGCGGTCCGCACGGATTCGGCCGCGTCGTCGACGGTGTGAGCGGTTCGGATGAGCGACGCGGTGACGGTGCCGATGCGGGTGCGCGCGGCGACTTCGGTGACGCCCTGCCACGCCCGATCTTTCAACGCGCTGCGCTCGCATGTGCGCCCGGTGTCGATGAGCCGGCCGGTGAGAGTGGTCAGTGACGATGCGGCCGCCGGCAGTCCACTCAAGTCCCAGCCGAGCACATCGTCGACAGCGACGGTCATCGTGGGCCGCCGCGAGACGCCGTGTCGAGGGCCGCTGCGGACGCGCGGTCGGACTCCTCGGTGAGCGCATCGAACCGCGCCAAGGCGTCGCCGAGAGCTGTCAGGCGGTGTGCATCGGCTGTTGTCGCCTTCGACGCCGCCGAACAGAACTCCGCACATGCGGCGACGAGGCGGCTGGTGCCCGATCCAGTGGGAGGCACCAGCCGTTCCTCTGACAGCGTTTCGCCACCGACGCGCCAATCGGCCGCGATCTGAGCGATCTGACCGGGTGTGATCCCGAACTTCGACATGCCGTTCCCCGTCCCGAGCCCCGTGCCGGGCCTCTACTACTTAGACGCACGGGACGGCGGGAACGGTTCTGTCGAATTCCACAGCCTCTCGACTCCGGTCGAGAGGAAGGTCAGGCGTGGACGCCTGCCTCGATGTCGGCGAGGAGATTGGCGACGGTCTCGCCGGAGTCGGTCTTGTTGGTGCCGATGAATCCGGACGGGCCGCGTTTGATCCAGCCGGTCACGTACACGCCCGGCGTGTCCGTCACACGGCCGGCGACGTTGGCGACGGTGCCGGTCTCGTCGTCGAACGGGAGGCCGGGAACGGGGACGCCGCGATAGCCGATCGACGTGAGGACCAGGCCGGCCTCCACCACAGTCTCGGTGTCGCTTCCGGTCTGTGCGAAGCGGACTCGCCTCGCACGGGAATCGCCCTCGATCGCGACGGGCGTCTGCCCGAACGCGAGACGGATGAACGGCTCCGCAGGCTTCTCGTTCTGTGAAAGCTCCTGCAAGAGGGACACCTTCGCGGCGATCGTCGGATCGTCGATGCCGTCGACGGATGCACCGTCGAGGTCGGCCGGGTCGACCCACACACGCGCCTTGCCGTCGGCCAGGCCGATCAGCTCGGGCAGGGTGAACGCTGCGTGCTCGGGGCCGCGTCGCGCGGCGACGACGACTTCCTTGACCTTCGACTCGCGCAGCACGGCGAGAGCCGCACGCGAGATGTCTGTCGCTGCCAGAGCTTCGACGTCGGCGGTCAGGATGCGGGCGACGTCCAGAGCCACGTTGCCGTTGCCGATCACCACGACACGCTCGGTCGACAGGTCGGGTACGGCGGACGCGAAATCAGGATGGCCGTTGTACCAGCCGACCAGAGCGGTGGCGCTCTGAACGCCAGGCAGATCGGCGCCGGGCACGGGCAGCGGCTTGTCGGTCGGCGCACCGCCCGCCCACAGCACCGCGTGGTGCTTGGACCGCAGTTCGTCGAGCGTCACATCGCGTCCCACCTCGGTGTTCAGCAGGATCGTGATGTTCGGATGGCGAGCGACCTCATCGAACAGGTCCATCACCAGGCGCGTCGACTTGTGGTCGGGTGCGACGCCGAACCGGGACAGGCCGAACGGCATGGTCAGGCGTTCGTACACGGTGACACGCACACGTGGCTGCTTGAGCAGTTCATCTGCTGCGTACATCGCCGACGGTCCGGATCCGACGATCGCCACGTCGACGATGGCCGGCCCGTTCTGCAGTGCCTTCGGCTTCTCGATCGGAGCGAGCGGCAGTCGCCAGTCCTGCTGAACAGGGAAACGGACCGAATCCTGCTGTGTGTAGCCGTAGTGTGCGGCGTTCACGTCAACGAATCGGGCGGCCTTCTCTTCGAGCCGATGGCCGGGGACGATCGCGCCGACCGGGCACGCAGACACGCACGCGCCGCAGTCGACACATGTCGACGGGTCGATGTAGAGCATCTCGGCGATGCCGAAATCCGGCTCGTCGGGAGTGGGATGGATGCAATTGACGGGGCATGCGTAGACGCACGAGGCGTCGCCGCAGCACGCCTGGGTTACAACGTGGGGCACCGGCGGGTCAGCTCGCGTTGTAGGCGGGCTCGCTGCGGAATCGCGACTCGCGGCCGTCGATCTTCATCGCGCGCCACACCTGGCGGGAGACCGGGTTCATCAGGCCGCACTGCTCCGACAGCATTCGGACGTCGCCGAACACGCCGGACAAGAACACACGCGACTTCTCGGACTCCCAGAAGATGTCCTTCATGACCTCGCGCGGAACGTTGAACTCCTTGCGGAACTCGCTCGGCGGGATGACGATCGCGTCGCACAGGATGCGCATGACGATCGGCATGAACACCGACAGGGCGAACTTGGTGAGGCGGCCCTTGCCGGGGATGGTCGCACGCAGGTGATTGTGCGCGAACGAGATGTGACGCGCTTCTTCGGCGACGTGCAGTTCCATGACCGCCGACATCGCGGGGTGCATGTTCGACTTCGGGCTGCGCAGGAAGTCCTTCTGGATGTGGTCGATGGGCTCTTCGCCCGCGAGCACGCCGAAGTAGAAGATCGTCGGTGTGATCGTCGAGAACAGCGGGATGATCGGCGAGATCGCGCGCAGCCAGGTGCGCATGCCCGGAGTCTTCATGCCGATGCGGTTCACCAGCTCCTGGAACATGAGGGTGTGGTTGCACTCCTCCTTGGCCTCATGAGTGGTGTAGCGGAATCGCTTGTCGCCGTTGGGGAGACGGTCCGCGTACTGCATCAGACCGCGGATGAGGATCGACTCGAACTGGAGGCCGACCTTCGCGACGTTCGCCTGGCGCCACATGCCGATGCGGATCTGCTCCGACTCGGGGAGGGCCTGGTACCACGGGTGGCGGCCGATCGGGTCGACCTCGTAGTTGAGGATCCACCGCGGATCGTTCTCGAAGATCTCGAGCTCGGGTGAGTCCCACGCGATGTCGAGGTAAGGGTCGAAGTTTCGGTGCACCGACGCCGATGACAGGTCGTCGAGGACCTGCTCGTAGTTCAGTTCGGCTGCCTGCTTGGCCGGCGGCTGGTACGCGGTGGGCCGGGGCTGCGTCGACGTCATTGTCGTGTCCTCTCGCTGTCTCGACGGGATGTCCGTCGTAGCAACTTCTCACTGACTACCGTGACACTCTTCATTGATCTTGTCAATGGGCAATGGCACGATCCCCGGCGATGAATGATTGGTGACCCGCGTCACCTGGAGGTGGAGGAACGGCACCGCCTGATGCGGGAGGATATGCGTATGGAAGCAGTGCTGATAGTCGTTCTCTGCGTGCTTGCGATCGCGGCCGCGAACCAGCTCGCGCCGCGTCTGCGGCTGGCCGCTCCGCTGTTGCTTGTGCTGGCGGGGGTTGTCGTCAGTTACCTTCCGAACGTTCCTGAGATCGACGTCGACCCCGAGATCATCCTGATCGGCGTGCTGCCTCCGCTCCTGTACGCGGCCGCTGTCGCGATGCCGACGATGGAGTTCAAGCGGGACCTCCGAGCCATCAGTGGTCTTGCCGTGGTGCTGGTCGTGGTCAGCTCACTCGGGCTCGGGCTCGTGTTCATGTGGATCCTGCCCGACGCGGACTTCGCGACCGGCGTCGCGCTCGGCGCCATCCTCAGCCCGACCGATGCCGTCGCGACGACGACGGTCAAACGTGTCGGTGCACCCAACCGGCTCATCACGGTGTTGTCGGGGGAGAGCCTGTTCAACGACGCCAGTGCTCTTGTGCTGCTGCGGGCGGCGATCGCCGCGATGGCGGCCAGTGTCTCGCTGTGGGGTGTCGCGGTGTCGTTCCTGTGGGCCGTGGTCGCGGCGGTCGGTGTCGGCGCGGCAGTCGGGTGGATCGTCGTTCGCGTTCGCGCGATGATCTCGAACACCGCTGTCGCGACCGCCGTCTCGTTCGTCACGCCGTACCTGGCATACGTTCCGGCCGAGCTCCTCGAAGGCTCGGGTCTTGTCGCTGCGGTGGCAGCCGGACTGGTGACCGGTCGTGTCGGCGTCCGACGGCTGACCGCCGCCCATCGCCTGTCCGACGTTCAGAACTGGCGGATGATCGAGCTGCTGCTTGAAGGCGGTGTGTTCCTGTTGATGGGGCTGGAGCTCAAAGCGCTGGTCTCCGAGGTGAGCGAATCGAACGAATCGGTGTGGCATGCGGCCTGGCCCGCGGCGCTCGCGTTTGTCCTCCTCATCGTGTTCCGGTTCATCGTCGTGATGCCGCTCGTCGCGTGGATCGAGCGTCGAGCGCAACGAGTGATCTCCCATGAGGACAAACTGGCCCGGATTCAGGAGACGTTGGCGGGTCCCGACTTGCCGGAGCGTTTCACCGAGCGGCGCACCGAGATGGTGCGCACCCGCATCGACCGCCGGCTCGCCGACATCGCCTACTACCGTGCGGAGTCGATCGGTGCTCGGGAGGGATTCGTCCTGGTGTGGGCGGGCATGCGGGGAGTCGTCACGCTTGCCGCCGCCCAGACGCTGCCGACCGACACGCCATACCGAGCCATGCTCGTCCTCCTGGCGTTCTTCGTCGCAGTCGGATCGCTGGTGATTCAGGGGACCACGCTCGGGGCGTTCGTCCGGTGGATGAAGCTCCCCGATCACGGCGCTCAGGTGGAGTCGGAACGAAGGGAGCTCGGCCGGGAGATGGCGGCGTTGACGGCGCAAGTGATGTCCGACCCGAAGGTCGGCGGTGCCGATCCCGAGATCGCGCTGCGGATCAGGACGCTTCGTGAGCTGGAGGCAACGGCAAGCGATGCGGACCTCGGTGAAGACGCCGACACTGCGCCCGACGTCCTTGATCGCCGGATTGCCACAGCCGACCGAATGCGTGTGATCCGCCGCCACGTCATCGATGAACAACGACGGCATCTCCTTGACCTGAGCCAGCGTGCCGCCTACAGCTCCGAAGTCCTCACCGCTGTCCTCGACAAGCTCGACGCCGAAGAGATCAGCCTCGACGCGCAGACGCCGACTGTGGACGATCGTCCTTGAACGAAAATTACAGAATGCCAGAAATGTCACGCCCTGTCCGCGGACGAACGCGGACAGGGCGTGACTTCTGCGGCTAGGCGTGCGGACAGGCGTCAGGAGACGAGGGCGGGAACCGCGCCGAAGACCCAGACGACGGTGGTGGCGAGGAGGAAGATCGACGCGCCCTGCCAGATCTGCCACCCGCTGTTCGCACGCCACGCGAGAAGAGTCCGACCCATGGCGGCGACGGCGCCGAGGCCGACGGCGACCGGGCCGGCGATGATGAACGCGGTGTGGACGCCTCCGCTCGTGTTGAGCGCTATGACAAGCAACACGAAGCCGATCGCGTACGTCGCGCAGACGTGCAGGGCCGCGCTCTTGCGCTGGTCAGTGCTCACCGGGGGTTCCGCCTTTCAAGGCTCTGGAGAATATGCGGCTTTCGCCTCCATCGTACCGAGGGACGTTCGGCCCACCGGTGTCGATGCATTTCGAGAGTGATTGGGACAGAATGAAAGTGAGGCGCAAGACGAGGACCGAACTGCGGTCCCCGAGCCGGTCCGTGAAGGAGTGCATGAGCGATGAGCTTGATTCTGGTCGGTGTGGACGGATCCGAGGCGTCGACGGACGCGGTGAAGTGGGCGGCCCGGACCGCACAGGCCGAGCACTTGCCGCTGAAGATCGTCGCGGCGTACACATCCACCACCAGTGACTACGCGCCTGGACTCGTGATCCCGCAGGACGTGATCGACGCGATCCGCAGTGAAGCGACCAAGGCTGTCCAATCGGCCGCCGACACCGCCCGCGAGGAGGTTCCCGGCATCGAGCTGAGCGGATCGATCGTCGAAGGCGACGCGGCTCGCGTGATGCTCGAGCTCGGCGCGCAGGCACAGACCATCGTCCTCGGAACGCGAGGCCTCGGCAGCGTGAAGGGTCTGTTCCTCGGATCCGTCAGCACCAACGTCGCGGCGCATGCGAAGGGCCGAGTCGTCATCGTTCCCCACGGCGCCCTCGGCGGCGACGGACCGGTTGTGGTCGGCGTCGACGACTCCGCCATCAGTGATCCCGCTGTCGCCGAGGCCTACCGTCAGGCCGATCTGCGGTCTCGTCCGCTCGTCGCCGTCCACACATGGACGCCGCTCGACGCGGATGCGCTGCACGGGTTCGGACTCGACGAGACCGAGATCGATGAGATGTCGAAGCAGGCAGTCGAGGCAGTCGCAGAGCGGATGGCAGGCTACTCGCAGGACTACCCGGACGTCGACGTGCAGCGTGTCGTGATCCCTGAGGAGCCTGCGAAGGCGATTCTCGACGCAGCAGGCGACTCGGCGTCGCTCATCGTGATGGGAAGCCGCGGGCGCGGCGGATTCACCGGACTGCTCCTCGGGTCACGTAGCCAGAAGGTTCTGCACCACGCCAAAGTGCCGGTGATGATCGTCCGTAAGTGACCTCTCGACCCCTCGACGCGCAAGGCGGCAGCGCAGGGTTGCCTCGTGGACTGTGGGTGTTGTTGGCGGCGAACGTCGTCATCGCACTCGGTTTTGGACTGATCGCTCCTGCGCTGCCGATCTTCGCAAGTGAGTTCGGCGTCGGGGTGACTGCCGCGACGGCAGTCGTCTCGGCGTTCGCGGTGATGAGGTTGGCGTTCGCGCCGACCACCGGGCGGCTGGTCACCAGACTCGGCGAACGCCGCATCTACCTGACCGGACTGCTGATCGTCGCGTTGTCGACCTTGGCATGCGCATTCGCGCAGGACTACTGGCAGCTCCTGGCCTTCCGCGCGGCCGGTGGCATCGGGTCCACGATGTTCTCCGTGTCCGCGATGGCCCTGCTCATCCGACTGGCGCCGCCGGAGATGCGCGGACGTTCGTCGGGATACTTCTCGGCGGGCTTCCTCATCGGCAGTCTCGCCGGGCCGCTGATCGGTGCCGCGCTCGTTGACTTCGGGCTGCGTCTGCCGTTCATCGTCTATGCGATCGCACTGCTCATCGCTGCGGTCGTGGTCGCGGCGAACATGCCCGCGGCACCGCTTGCGGCCAGTTCGGCTGATACGGACAGCACCAAGGCTCCCGCCGCGGGATTCCTCGAGGCGCTTCGGTGGCCCGAGTACCGTGCGATCCTGGCGTCGAACTTCGCGCAGGGCTGGGCGTCGATGGGCGTGCGCATAGCGGTGGTCCCACTGTTCGTCGGTCAAGGTCTCGGAAGATCTGCAGGCTGGGCGGGCGTGGTGCTCGCGTGTTATGCGGCAGGCAACATCATCGCGATCCTGGTGTCCGGGCGCCTCTCCGACAAGTTCGGCCGACGGCCGGTGATGATCCCGGGATTGATGATCGCGGCGGCGTCGACCGCGGTACTCGGCTTCTCGCCGAACATCGGCACGCTCCTGGCGCTGACGGCGATCGGCGGGATCGGGTCGGGGCTGTTCGCGCCGACTCATCAGGCGGCACTCGGCGATCTCCTCGCCGACCGCCAGCGCGGGGGATCGGCGCTCGCCGCGTACGGGATGTCGTCCGACTTCGGTGCGGTGAGCGGGCCGTTGATCGCGGGTGTGATCGCGGACCGGTGGGGCTACGGACCCGCGTTTGTGGTCACCGGCGGAGTGGTCGCCATCGCGCTGCTGCTCTGGCTCGTCGCCGGAGATCCCGCACGCCGATCCTGCACTACGACCAGCTCGGAAGCCACATCTGTCGACCCCACTCCACATCCGAGATCGGAGCTCCAGTGAGGATCGGCCACAGCCAGACGAAGTTGGCGATCACCAGCGCCGCATAGAAGGCGACGACGAGCACCGAGATCGTCTGGCGGTCCGATCGTCGTCGTTGTGCTCCGGCCGACAGGATGTCGCCGCAGACCAGCGCCAGGCCCATCACGAGGAACGGCGCCATCGGGGTGGCGTAGAAGAAGTACATCTGACGGTCGAGCTGGGTGAACCACGGCAGGATCGCGGCGCCGTACGCGACCAGGACTGCGGCGTATCGCCAGTCGCGACGCGATGCGATGCGCCACAGCGCCCATGCGATCATCGGGAACGCCAGCCACCACAGTGCCGGAGTGCCGATCAACATCTGACCGCGGACACAGTCCGAACCGCCGCACTGGTCGGGGCCGTAGTCGATGGCGTACAGCATCGGACGGAGACTCATCGGCCACGTCCACGGCTTCGACTCCCACGGGTGATGATTGCCCGCGGAGTTCGTGAGACCCGAATGGAACTCCAGGATCCCCGACTCGTAGTACCAGAGCGACCGAAGAGCCGCGGGCACCCACGAGAAGGCTCCCCCGGTTCCGACTTCGGTGCCCACCACGTAGCGGTACACCGACGTCTCCGACGAGAACCACGCGGCGAACGTGCCGAGGTAGATCACCACGGGCATCACGGCCAGCGAGAACCCGGACGGGATCACATCGCGTCGAAGGACACCCAACCACGGTCGTTGGACGTGGTACGCGCGGCGCGCGGCGACGTCGAAGGCGAGGGACAGCAGGGTGAAGAACACCACGAAGTAGAGGCCCGACCATTTGGTGCCGCACGCCAGACCGAGCATGACGCCCGCGGTGAACCGGTACCAACGGAAGCCCAGACGCGGCCCGAACGGCGAGTCGTCGATGCGTCCCTCGACGAACACCTGGTGCAGGCGGGCGCGCATCTGATCGCGGTCGGAGATCAGTGCTGCGAACGCCAACACCACGAACAGCACCTGGAAGATGTCGAGCATGCCCATCCGCGACTGGACGAACAGCACGCCGTCGCAGATGGCGAACAGTGCGGCCAGTGCGCCCACCAGCGTCGACCGCGCCATCCGTCGCGCTGTCAGGTACACGGCGAGCACAATGATCACGCCCGACACCGCCGACATGAAACGCCAGCCCATCGGCCCGTACCCGAACAGGGCCTCGCCGAACGCGAGCATCCACTTGCCGACCGGCGGATGCACGACCAGCCCGTAGGCCGGATTGTCCTCGATCCAATTGCCGCCGGTCAGGAGCTGCCAGCCCTGCGGGACGTAGTGCTTCTCGTCGAAGACGGGCGTGCCGTCGTCGGTCGGGTGAGTGAGGTCCCAGAACCTGGTGACCACCGCGAGCAACGTGACGACGATGCCGACGATGAGTCCCCGTCGGCGGTCGACGGCGCCGAACACAGGGTCGGGGATCACCGGCCCGGGCCGGGAGCCGAGATCCTCGGTCTGCGGTCGCGGCGCGTACCGCACGCGGTCGTCAGTCGGGGCGTCAAGGGTCACCCGACCAACTGTAGTGCCACCCTCGCCACGGCGGCTCCACCGTCGACGGCGATTGCCCCATGATGTCGGAGGTGAGCGGACAATCACGGGTCCTGTGCCAGAAACAAGGCGCGTTGTTGATATTTGCGGGGTGTGGTGACTACCGTCACGGTTGAGTCGATCGACCGATCGTCCTGGCGCGGAACGAGGTTCACCTGATGGCACGGCTGTCCCTGGAGCAGCGACGGCAAGCGGCGATCACCGCGACACTGCGCGTGATCGGCACCGATGGTGTGGAGGCCGCGACGACGCGTCGTATCGCAGCCGAAGCGAAGATGGGTCAATCGAGCATCTTCTACGCGTTTGCATCCCGAGACGAGTTGCTCGCGGCGGTGGTCGAGTACGGCATCGCCGAGGAACTGGCGGCGATGGACGGATGGCTGCAGTTGCTTGCCGAGTTCCCGGCGAACGATGCGCCGATCGAAGACCTCATGCGGGGCGCCCTGCAGTCGTTCGCCGAGAATGCGATCAACGACTCCGCGCGACAGCACGCGCTGATCGGATTGGCGCTGTACGCCCGCCGGACCGAGGGCCTGGAGTACCTCGCGGAACGTCTGTACGACGGCTACTACGCCGTCGCGGAACGACTGCTCGACGAGGCCGCCCGCATCTCCGGCGTCCGATTCACCAAGTCGACCCACGAGCTCGCGCCGTCCGTCATCGCGATCACCGACGGGCTCACCCTGTGCTGGCTGGGCACCGCCTCGCGCGAGCAGGTGGACCGTGTCATCGAGACCGGCGTCTCCCTGTTCATCGGATTTGTCGACACCTCCGACGAGTGACGGTCTGACCAGGTGAAGTGCCTGCGGGCCGAGTGGTCGTAGTCTGAGTGGCGTGACTGGGACCCTCATTCTGGCCGGAACTCCGATGGGACAGCCGGGCGACGCGTCGACCCGGCTCCGTGAGGCGTTGGCGACCGCGGATGTGGTCGCCGCGGAGGACACCCGTCGGACGAAATCCCTCGCGGCGTCGTTGAACGTCGAGATCACCGGCCGGATCGTCTCCTACTACGACCAGGTGGAGGCGGCGCGCGCCCCGAAACTGGTGGAAGCGGTCGCGTCCGGGGAGACGGTGCTTCTGGTGACCGATGCGGGGATGCCGTCGGTCAGCGATCCCGGATACCGCCTGGTCGTGGCCTGTGCGGATGCAGGGCTGCCGATCACCTGTCTGCCGGGGCCGTCGGCGGTCACCACGGCTCTCGCATTGTCGGCCATGCCGTCGGAGCGGTTCGCGTTCGACGGTTTTGCTCCGCGGAAGTCCGGCGCCAGGAACGACTGGTTGACCAGCCTGGTGCACGAGCAGCGGACCGTGGTGTTCTTCGAGTCTCCGCACCGTCTCGCTCAGACGCTCTCCGACGCCGCCGACGTACTGGGCGCGGATCGTCGTGCGGCCGTCTGTCGGGAGCTGACCAAGACGTATGAAGAGGTCAAGCGCGGCGGCCTCGGAGACCTTGCCGCCTGGGCCGCGGACGGCGTGAAAGGCGAGATCACCGTCGTGATCGCGGGTGCGGCCAAGATCGACGAGAACGTCACCCTCGAATCGCTCGTCGCTGCAGCTCAGGCGCTCGCGGATTCAGGCGTCCGACTGAAGGACGCCTGCGCCCAGGTGATCGTCGGCACGCCTTTCTCCCGCCGCGACGTGTACGAAGCGGTGCTCGTGGCTCGCGACACCTGACGGAGCAAACGAGGTGTTCGACGACAGACGAGGCATGCATGCGTGCCTCGTCTGTCGCTGAAGCCAGCGTTTGTGTCGGCCACACCCGCGGGTGTCACACGAGGCCTCGGCTGACGATCGACGCCGCTTTGTCGAGGCACTCCTGCCATTCGGCGTCGGGATCGGAGTCGATGGTTATGCCGCCGCCGACGCCGAGCGTCAGATCACCCGACGGCGACACGGCGACCGTGCGGATCGCGACCGACATGTCGAGGAGACCGCCGGGCCCGGCCACGCCGACCGCGCCGCAGTAGACGCCGCGTTCGTGCGCCTCCCACTCCGCGAGTAGGTCCGCGGCCCGGATCTTCGGTGTACCCGTCACCGAGGCGGGAGGGAACGTCGCGTCGAGCAGGGCGGAATTGCCGACATCGGCGCGCAGCGTCGCCCGGACCGTCGACACGAGATGCCAGACGCCGGGGGCGGCCACGACGGTCAACAGGTCCGGTACGTCCACCGATCCGATGTCGGCGACCCGCCCGAGGTCGTTGCGGACAAGGTCGACGATCATCACGTTCTCCGCGACATCCTTCGTCGAGGACAGCAGCGCCGACGGGTCCGCGCTCGCCGGTATCGTGCCCTTGATCGGCGACGACGTGACCACCCGGCCTCGCCGGTTCAGGAACGACTCGGGGCTGAAACTGGCGACCGATCCCCACGACCCGGTCAGCCACGCGGACTTCGCGGGCCCGGTGGCCGCGGCGACGTCACAGAAGAAATCGAGCGGCGAACCGTCCAACCGGCCGGTGAACCGCGTGCACACACACGCTTGATACACCTCACCGGCCCTGATGGCGTTGAGACACTGCTCCACCGAGTGGACATGCGGCGCTTTCGCGGGCGGCGTCCACTCCGCGGCCCACTCGCGGACCGGGCCCGGAGCATCGAGGCAGTCGAGAACCCACTGGGGACAAGGGGAGCGGTCGACCGATTCCCACGTCCACTCACCGCTGCGCAGACGGAGGACGCCGTCGGAGAATCCGCCGACTACTCGTCGGGGCTTACCGGGACGCGCGAAATCGTATGCGCCGAACCAGAACCTGTCGGGCCGATCGGGGACGCCAACACCCTCGCGCAACGCGACCGACGGGGCGATCACCGCGTCGGCGTCGGCCCAATCGCCGACCAGCGCGGCAGGCGGCGGAAGGCCGTCGCGAACAGTCCGCGCGGTCAGCGTTCGGACGACGTCCAGTGCAGTCGCGCCGCCCGCAGCACTCATGCCTCGTGGCGGGGGAACACCGGCTTGGGAGTCGGGAGCACGGTGCCGGGGACGATCCTGGATGTCACGTCCGCGAACGTCCGGGCGTCAGGGGCCACGGACAGCAGGTCGAGCAGCGTCGAGGTCGACGACGGCATCACCGGCTGAGCCAGCAGCGTGACGATGCGGACCACTTCGGCACACACGAACAGAACGGTGCCTGTTCGTTCCAGGTCGGTCTTGGCGAGCTTCCACGGTTCTTGCGCCGAGATGTATCGGTTGGCGTCGGCCAGCACAGTCCACAGCGCTTCCAGGCCGAGGTGGATGGCTTGGACGTCGAAGTGTCCGCGGACCCGTTCGAGCAGGGCGTCGGCCGAGTCGAGGAGCGCGCGGTCGTCGTCGGTGAGGTCGCCGGGTGTGGGGACGACGGAGTCGAAGTACTTCCCGATCATCGACAGGCTGCGCTGCGCGAGGTTGCCGTATTCGTTGGCGAGGTCGGAGTTCTTGCGGGAGACGATCGCCTCGGCCGAGTACGACCCGTCCTGCCCGTACGACACCTCGCGGAGGAAGAAGTAGCGGACCGGGTCGAGGCCGAACTCGGAGATGAGGTCGTCCGGGTCGACGACGTTGCCGACCGACTTGCTCATCTTCTCGCCCTTGTTGAACAGGAACCCGTGTGCGAACACGCGCTTGGGCGTCGGGATCCCGGCGGACATGAGGAACGCGGGCCAGTACACGCAGTGGAAGCGGATGATGTCCTTGCCGATGACGTGCAAGTCGGCAGGCCAGTACCGTTCGAGCGTTGCGGAGTCGTCGGGAAATCCGACGCCGGTCAGGTAGTTGGTGAGGGCGTCGACCCACACGTACATGACGTGACCGTCGGCGCCGGGGACCTTGACGCCCCAGTCGAACGTGGTGCGCGAGATCGACAGGTCCTTCAGACCGCCCTCGACGAACTTGGTGACCTCGTTGCGTCGAGAATCCGGGCCCATGAAGGTGGGGTTGTCGCGGTAGAACTCGAGCAGCGGCTCGGTGTACTTGGACAGGCGGAAGAAGTACGTCTGCTCCTCGGTCCACGTCAGGACGTGACCGTTCTCGGTCGCGACGCGCTCCCCGGCATCGTTCACGCTGGTCTCGTCCTCGGTGAAGAACGCCTCGTCGCGGACGTCGTACCAGCCGGCGTAAGAGTCGAGGTAGATGTCGCCGGCCGCTTCCATCCGCTTCCAGATCTCCTCCGACGCACGATGGTGATCGGCGTCGGTGGTCCGGATGAAGCGGCTCAGATCGGTGCCGAGCGCGGTGTGCAGCGACTCGAATCGGTCGGAGTTGGTCTTGGCCAACTCCGCCGTCGAGATGCCTTCCTTCTCGGCTGTCTGCTGCATCTTCTGGCCGTGCTCGTCCGTGCCCGACTGGAAGCGCACGTCGAAACCGTCGAGCGCCTTGAAGCGAGCGAGGGTGTCCGCGGAGATGAACTCGTAGGCGTGCCCGATGTGCGGTGCGCCGTTCGGGTACGCGATGGCGGTGGTGATGTAGTACGGCGTCGACGCGCCAAAGGACTCGCTCGGCATAATGTTCACGATTGTACTGGTCAGCTATGGCGCGGAATTCGCGCCATGGCCGGAAAGTCACGCGGCGGTGCGGTACGTACCCGACCCCGGCGTGACTTTCACGGCACAAGGGGTCAGAGGGAGCGGCGGTAGGGCTCGCAACCGGGCGGGGCGGACGGCGCTTGCTGGGGTGTCGGAGCCGGGATGCTCCGTCGGACGGGGACGTCGCCGAGGACGAACGTCTCGCCGTGATGCGCGAGTTCGATCGTCGGCCCCGACAGCAGCCGGTACGTCGCCGACTCGGCGTCGATGGCGACGACGATTCGCGACTCCCGGACCACCATGCGGAAGCTCATGTAGGTGAGCTGCCGGGGTAGTTGCGGGGCGAAGGTGATCGAGCCGCCGAAGTCGCGCATGCCGCCGAAGCCTGCGACGCAGTCGGTCCACGCTCCTGCGAGGGCGGCGATGTGCAGACCCGACGACACATTGCTGTGCAGGTCGTGCAGGTCGGTGAACACCGACTCGCTCATCAGGTCGTACGCGAGGTCGAGGTAGCCGACCTCGGCTGCGGTCACGGCCTCGCAGCACGCGGACAGCGACGAGTCGCGCACGGTGATCGGGTAGTAGTAGTCGAAGTTCTTGAGCTTCTGCTCGGGCGTGAACCGGTCGCCGAACAGGTACATCGCGAACACGAGGTCGGCCTGCTTCACGACCTGCTTGCGATAGAGGTCGTAGTACGGGTAGTTCAGCAGCAGCGGGTATCGGCCGCGGGACCGTTCGAAGTCCCACGGCGCCAGCAGCGTGAAGGCCTCCGACTGCTGGTGGACGCCCAGGGCGTCGTCGTACGGCATGGTCATGTCGTCGGCGCAGGATGTCCACAGGGCAGTCTCGGCAGCAGTGACTCCGAGGTCGCGGGCGACTGCGGGCTGGCGTCCGACGGATGTCACCGCGTCGCGCAGCGCCTGCTGGGCGGCGAGGTTGGTGAACATGTTGTTGTTCACGATCGCCGTGTACTCGTCGGGGCCGGTGATGCCGTCGATGCGGAACTGCCCGTTGGCGTCGTGATGTCCGAGGCCTGCGAAGAATCGGGCGATCTCAACGAGGAGTTCCACGCCGCACTCGACTTCGAACGCCTCGTCGCCGGTGGCGCGGATGTACTTGGCGGTGGCGTTCGCGATGTCGGCCGAGACGTGGACGCCCGCCGTTCCCGCAGGCCAGTAGCCGGAGCATTCGTCACCGTTGATCGATCGCCACGGGAACATCGCGCCCGACTCGCCTAGCTCAGTGGCACGGGCCTTCGCCTTGTCCATCGTGCCGTGTCGCCAGCGGAGTTCCTCGCCGGCGGCCGCGGGCACGGTGTAGGTGAGCATCGGCATGATGAACGTCTCGGTGTCCCAGAAGGTGTGGCCGTCGTACCCGGGGCCGGTGAGCCCCTTTGCGGGGATCGCGCGCGACTGCCCGCGAGCGCCGGCCTGCAGCACATGGAACAGGGAGAACCGAACGGCTTGCTGCATCTCGGCGTCGCCGTCGAGTTCGATGTCGGCGTCGCGCCAGAAGTCGGCGAGGTACGCGGCCTGCTCTTCCTTCAAAGCGTCCCATCCGGTCTCGCGGGCCATGGCGATCGCGGCGTCCACCTGGGCGCGGAGGGCGGGGACGCTGCGTCGGGCCGACCATCCGTATCCGAGGAACTTCGTCAGCACGATCTTGGTGCCCTGCGGAACAGTGGCGGCGACGGTGAGGCGGGCGAGGTCGCCGTCGGCGCGGATCGACGTGTCACCGCTTCCGGGGAGCTCGAGCTCGTGGTCCATCGCCGCGGCGACGGTCAACCCCGACTGGCGGGTGTGGTGGACGAGGACCGCGGAGTAGTCCTCGCTGTCGGCCAGGTCGGCGACGAGCGGGGCGTCCAGGGCCGCGGCCAGCCGCGGGTCGTCCGCTGCCGATTTGCCGCCGGCACCCGCCAGCGGTTCGTTGGCGAGGAGGTCGGACTGCAGCACCAGCTTCATGTCTTCGCCGATCGGCTCCACCTCGTAGCGGATGGCGGCGACGGTCCGCTTCGTGAACGAGACGAGGCGCTCGGACGTGATCCGGACGGTGCGGCCGGTGGGCGAGGTCCACATCGTCTCGCGACGCAGGGTGCCGGTCCGGAAGTCGAGGACCCGTTCGTGTTCGACGGTGCTGCCGTACCGGAGGTCCATCGGCTCGTCCTCGACGAGGAGGCGGATGATCTTGCCGTCGGTCACGTTGACGACGGTCTGGCCCGACTCGGGGTAGCCGTAGCCGCTCTCGGCGTACGGCAGGTCCCGCAACTCGTAGAAGCCGTTGAGGTAGGTGCCCGGAACGTCGACCGGCTCGCCCTCCTCGAACGTGCCGCGCAGGCCGATGTGCCCGTTCGACAAGGCGAACAGGGCCTCGGTCCGGCCGATGGTGTCGATGTCGAATCCACGCCACCGCAGTTCCCACGGGTGGACGTCGAACCCATGGTCCGGACGGGTGCCGTGGGTGGGGATGTGCAGCGTGTCGGGATGACTGGAGGTGTCGCCGTGGGTGGTGTGCACGAGCCCGGCTGTGTTCGATTCGATCACGGGAGTCCCTTCAGTTCGTGAGGAGATCGTCGAGGTCGGCGACGACGACGGAGGCGCCCGCGGCGCGCATGGATTCGGCCTGGGGCGACGACGCCGACGCGTCGCCGACCCTGTCGATGCCTACGACGTATCCGAACGATCCGGCGTGACCTGCGGCGACGCCGGAAATGGCGTCCTCGAAGACGGCCGCCTGCGAAGGTGCGACACCCATCAACTCTGCGCCCCGCAGGTACGAGTCGGGTGCGGGTTTGCCGTTCAGACCCTCGTCGACGATCGTGTTGCCGTCCACGCGGTGCTCGACGTAGTCGGACAGGCCCGCGGCGTCGAGGACCTTCGCGCCGTTTTTCGACGACGTGACGACGGCGATCCGAAGGCCGGCGGCGCGTGCCGCGTCGAGGTACCGGACCGATCCCGGGTACGGGGTGACGCCGTCGGCGTCGATCGCGGCGAGGAACTCGGTGTTCTTCGCGTCGGCGATCGCGGTGACCGTCGACTCGTCGGCGGTGATGGACCGCGAGGCGAGGAACGCGCGCACACCGTCGAGCCGCGGTCGGCCGTCCACGTACTTCAGATAGTCGTCGGCGGTGAACGGGCCGGACGGGTCGCCCTGCGAGAGCAGGAACTCGTCGAAGGCGTTCTTCCACGCCGACTCGTGCAAGGCGGCGGTGGTGGTCAGCACGCCGTCGAGATCGAAGAGTGCAACGGTCACGTCATCGGGGAGGCCCAACATTGCCGCAACGCTACCCGGCAGAGCACTACGCTGCCGGGTGACTCGTGGGGTCTGGAGCCGACAGTGCGGTGTGCCACACGTCGGTGAGCACCTCGACAGCGAGTTCTCGTGACCCGTCGATGGTTCCGAGGGTGTCCCAGCGTTGGAAGAACCGCTCGAGCTGGGTGACGAGCAACTCGATGCGCAGCCGCGCCTCGTCGCGTCTGTCGTCCGGCCATCGTGCGAGGTATCGGGTCATCGAGTCGGGGAGTGCGGCGATGCCCGCGCGGGCGATCTCGCGGAACTCCGGTTCCAGCGCCGTTGCTTCGTCCCATGCCCGGAACAGTTCGTTGTTCGTGGCGAACCAGTCGAGCGCCCGGCTGACCCATCCGGCGAAATCGTCGCGGGAGCCGCCGTCGAGCACGTGATCGAGGTCTTCGTAGAACGACAACCACGACGGTGTGTCTCCTGATTGCGCAAGGGCGAGGAGGATGTCCAGCTTTCCGGGAAAGTGCAGGTAGAACGTCGCACGGCTGCAGCCGACGTCGGCGGCCACATCGTCGATGGTGACGGCGGCGTACCCGCGTTCGGCGAACAGGGCGCGCGCCGAGGACATCAGCTTGGCGCGGGTCTGCCGCTTCTGCTCTTCGCGGAGGTTTCCGCGGCCGGCTCTGGTCACGATGTGAAGTGTAGCTGAGTAGATGCTCCGACATTCACTTGACAGTGTGTCAGCGAATGGGCAGTATGGCCTGCATCACGTTTCCTCCCTCCCAAGGAGCCCCGTTGAAGTCATCCACCCTTCCGACGGTCTGCGTCATCGGCGCAGGCCCGTCGGGTATCACCACGGCCAAACGACTGAAGGACCACGGCATACCGTTCGACTGCTTCGAGGCGTCCGACGAAGTGGGTGGCAACTGGTACTTCAAGAACCCGAACGGGATGTCGGCCTGCTACCAGAGCCTGCACATCGACACGTCCAAGTGGCGGCTCGCGTTCGAGGACTTCCCGGTGCCCGCGGACTGGCCCGACTTTCCGCACCACTCGCAGCTCTTCGGCTACTTCAAGGAGTACGTCGATCACTTCGGGCTTCGCGAGTCGATCACGTTCAACACGTCGGTCGTCCACGCTGCGCGGGGATCCGACGGTCAGTGGACGGTCGAGTTGTCGGACGGTCGGGTGCGGACGTACGACGCGCTGATCGTCTGCAACGGTCACCACTGGGATCCGAACCTTCCGGACTACCCCGGCGAGTTCGACGGCGTGCTCATGCACTCGCATTCCTACAACGATCCGTTCGACCCGATCGACATGCGCGGCAAGAAGGTCGTTGTCGTGGGAATGGGGAATTCCGGCCTGGACATCGCATCCGAGCTCGCACAGCGGTACCTCGCCGAGAAGCTCACAGTGTCTGCACGACGAGGCGTGTGGGTGCTGCCGAAGTATCTCGGCGGGAAGGCGGGCGACAAGATGTCGGCGCCCGCGTGGATGCCGCGCTGGATGTCCCTCGGTCTGAGCCGACGGTTCCTCCGCAAGAACCTCGGGACCATGGAGGGCTACGGCCTGCCTGCGCCGGACCATCAGCCGTTCGAAGCGCATCCGTCCGCCAGCGGCGAGTTCCTGGGCCGCGCGGGCTCGGGCGACATCGCATTCAAGCCCGCGATCACCGCGCTCGACGGCCGCAACGTCCACTTCGCCGACGGCACCGTCGAAGAGGTCGACGTGATCATCTGCGCCACCGGATACAAGATCAGCTTTCCGTTCTTCGACGATCCCGACCTGCTGCCCGATGCGGGCAACCGTTTCCCGCTGTTCAAACGCATGATCAAGCCGGGCATCGACAATCTCTTCTTCATGGGCCTCGCGCAGCCGATGCCCACCCTGGTCAACTTCGCCGAACAGCAGAGCAAGCTCGTCGCCGCATACCTCGACGGGTCGTATGCGCCGCCGTCGGAATCGGAGATGCACGCCGTGCTCGCCGCCGACGAGAAGTACTACCTCGGCCCGTACTACGAGTCGCCACGCCACACGATTCAGTGCGAATTCGACCCGTACGTGCGCAATCTCGTCAAGGAGATCGCTGCGGGTCGCAAGCGTGCACGTTCGTTGCAGGCCGCTCGATGACCACGATGCACGGAATGTGCGACCCGCGGTTCGACGCCCTGCGCGACGAGTTCGCCGCGCGCCTCGACTCCGGCGAGGAACTCGGCGCGTCGATCTGCGTGATGCTCGACGGCGAACCCGTCGTCGACCTGTGGGGCGGACACGTCGACCCAGACCGCACCGAACCGTGGCGACGGGACACGATCGTCAACGTCTTCTCCATCACCAAGACGATGACCGCCCTCTGTGCGTTGGTCTTGGCCGACCGGAACCTGCTCGACCTCGACCGACCGGTCGCCCACTACTGGCCCGAGTTCGCCGCCAACGGCAAGGACGACGTCCTCGTCCGGCATCTCCTGTCGCACACATCGGGCGTCTCCGCGTGGGAGCGGCCCGTCGAACTCCAGGACATCTACAACACAGACGAAGCCGCAGCCCGGCTTGCGGGGCAGCCGCCGTGGTGGGAACCCGGCACCGCCTCCGGCTATCACGCCCTCAACTTCGGTCACCTGATCGGCGAACTGGTCCGCCGGATCGACGGCCGTTCGCTCGGCGACTTCTTCGACGACGAGATCGCCCGGCCGGTCGGTGCCGACTTCCACATCGGGACCGGACCCGAACACCACGGCCGCATCGCGCCGATCGTCCCGCCGCCTCCCCTCGAATTCGACCTCGGCTCACTCGATCAAGACAGCGTGCTGGTGAAGACTCTCACCTGCCCGCTGCTCGACATGAACGAGGTGAACAGCGCCTCGTGGCGGCAGGCGCAGATCGGCGCGGCCAACGGACACGGGAACGCTCGCTCGATCGCCCGCATCCAGTCGCTGGTGTCGTGCGGAGGTGAGGTCGACGGCGTTCGTCTCCTGTCGCCGTCGACTGTCGAGAGGATCTTCGACGAACAGATCGACGGTGTGGATCTGGGCATCGCGACTCCGCTCCGCTTCGGAATCGGGTACGGTCTGCCGCACCCTGTGACGGTGCCCACAGTCCGCGGCGGGAAGGTCGCCTGGTGGGCGGGATTCGGCGGATCAATGCTGGTCAACGATGCAGACAATCGGATGACGTTTGCGTACGCGATGAATGCGATGGCCCCCGGGCTCATCGGATCTGACCGGAGCGAGGCGTATTTGCGTGCCACGAACGAGGCGCTGGCCGGCACGGACAAGGAGGCGATCGGATGAGGGCGCTGCAACTGACCGACCCCGGCGTGGTCGAGATCAGAGACGTCCCGGTGCCCGATGTCGGCCCGTCCGACCTGTTGATCGAAGTGGGTGCGGCAGGCATCTGTCACTCAGACCTGCACCTGCTCGACTTCCCGTTCAAGATGCGCGAGGAACCACTGACCCTCGGACATGAGATCGCGGGCACCGTCGCAGCAGTCGGCGCAGACGTCGACTCGGCGCGGATCGGGGAGCGGGGAATCGTCTACCTCTGCTGGTCGTGTGGTCACTGCAGTGAGTGTGCGAGCGGCAACGAGAACGTGTGCCTCGCGGCGGGCCGTACCGCGATGCCGCCCTGCCCCGGGCTCGGCCCCGACGGCGGCATGGCCGATTACGTCCGTGTCCCGGCGCGCTCGTTCGTCCCGATCGGCGACCTCGACTTCTGCCAGGCAGCACCGATGGCCGATGCGGCCCTCACGAGCATGCACGCGATCCGCGGCGCCCAGGACCATCTGACCCCGGGGTCCACCGCGGTGGTCATCGGCGTGGGTGGACTCGGGCACGTCGCCGTTCAGATTCTCCGGGCGGTCAGCGCCACGAGGGTGATCGCCGTCGACGTCGGTGATCGGCAGCTCGAACTCGCCAAGCGCTGCGGCGCCGACGTGGTCCTCGAATCGGGCTCGGAAACCGCACAGCAGATCCTCGAACTCACCGGCGGTCGCGGAGCGGCCGCGGTCTTCGACTTCGTCGGCGTCGACGCCACCGCGCAGACGGCGGTCGAGGCCGTCGCACCCAACGGTGCGTATCGCATGGTCGGACTCGGCGGAGGCGCCCCCGCGATCACGGCGGATCCCTCGGGCGGTCCCGGCTGGCCGTGGGGCGCGCCGGTCCGGAAGTCGTACGGAGGCACCCGCCGTGACTTGATCGAGTCGATCGCGCTCGCACAGGCAGGACGTCTCACTGTCGAGTTCGATCGATTCACCCTCGACGACGCGCACGACGCCTTCGCCAAGCTGCGTGCAGGTGACGTCAACGGCCGAGCGGTCCTCGTCCCGTGACCACTGTTGCCGCACCCCGATTGAAGAACCACCACCGAAGGAACTCACGATGACCGACACCATTGATCCCCAGGCCTACATCGCCTCCGTCATGGCCGGGCTTCTCGGACCGGGCGGGCGGTTCGAGATGGTCCCCGAGGACGTTCTCGGCGTGACGATGCCGGTGATGCGACACCGCGACCGTGCCCTCGCCGATCTGCTCACGGCGTCGGAGGCCTACGGCGACCGGGACTACATCGTCACCGAGGACCGTCGGATGTCGTACGCCGAGCACGCCGCCGCGGTCGCGGCCCTCGCGACCGCCCTCCGAGACGACTACGGGGTCGGCAAGGGCGACCGCGTCGGCATCCTCGGCGCCAACAGCCCAGAGTGGCTCATCGCGTTCTGGGCCGCGCAGACTCTCGGAGCCGTCGCGATCGGCTTCAACTCGTGGTGGGCGCCGCAGGAAGTCGCGTACGGCCTGACGCACACCGAGCCGACGGTTGTCGTCGCCGACGCCAAGCGCGCGGCGATCATCGAATCACTCGGAAGCGGCACCCGCGTTCTCAGCATGGAGTCGGACGTGCCGCGTCTGATCGCCGACCACAACGGGGCCCCGGCGCCGATCACGGACGTCGACGAAGACGATCCGGCCGTCATCCTCTTCACCAGCGGAACGAGTGGACGGCCGAAGGGTGCGGTGCACTCCCACCGCAACGTGCTCGCCACTGTCGACTACCACCGTTTCAGCGACGCGCTGCTCGCGGCGTTCACCGGTGGCGACCCGAACTCCACCGCTCCGAGCGATCGCCGCTACATGGTGACCTCTCCTTTGTTTCACATCGCCAGCCTGCACAACCTCGCCATCCCGCGACTCGCGACTGGCGGCGCGATCGTCCTGCACCAGGGAGCATTCGACGTCGATCACGTGCTCCGCCTGATCGAACGGGAACGAGTCACCAACTGGGCCGTGGTCCCGACGATGGCCAGTCGCATGCTCGAACACGGGGACCTGTCGCGATACGACCTGTCGTCGATGACGGCGTTCGCCCTGGCGTCTGCGCCGTCGTCGCCCGCACTGCAGGAACGCCTCCGACAGCAGGTCGACTTCGCCCGCGACTCCCTCGTGGACAGCTACGGGCAGACCGAGTCGAGCACTGCTGTCGCCGTCGCCACCCCGCAGGAACTGCAGGCGTTCCCCGGCACTCTCGGCCGCCCGATCATCGGCGTCGCACTGGAGATCCGCGACGCCGACGGCGTGGCGCTGCCGGAGGGCGTCGAAGGAGAGGTGTGCGTCCGCAGTCCCTACGTGATGCTCGGGTATTGGAACGATCCGCAGGCCACCGCGTCTGCGATCACCGCCGACCGCTGGTTGCGGACCGGCGACTTCGGTCGGATCGACGACGGGCGACTGAGCCTGACCGGCCGACGGTCGGACCTGATCCTGCGCGGCGGTGAGAATATCTACCCGGTCGAGGTGGAACAGTGCCTCGACGAGCATCCCGACGTCCTCGAGAGCGCCGTCCTCGGCGTCGACCATCCTGACCTCGGACAAGAGGTCGGCGCTGTTGTGGTCACCCGACCCGGCTCCGAAGTGACCGACGCCGACCTCGCGGCGTTCGCCGCGGAACGGATCGCGTACTTCAAGATCCCGACCCGGTGGCGGATCACCACCGACTCGCTCCCGCGCAACGCGACCGGAAAGACCATCCGGCGTGACATCGCAGCCTTCTAGAGTCTCTGAACGGACCACTCCCATGACTTACGACGTCATCATCAAGAACGGCGCCTGGTTCGACGGCGCCGGATCGCCCTCTCAGCAGCGTCACCTCGGCATCACGGACGGGATCGTGTCTGCGGTCTCGGCTGATCCCCTCGACGAGACCGGCTGCCCGGAGGTGATCGACGCCGCAGGCAAGTGGGTGATGCCGGGCATGGTCGACATCCACACTCACTACGACGTCGAGGTGCTGGTGAGCCCGGGCCTGGCGGAGTCGGTGCGGCACGGTGTCACCTCGATCCTCGTCGGGTCGTGCTCGCTGTCGACGATCCACGCGAGCCCGTCGGACGCGGGCGACCTGTTCGGACGGGTCGAGGCGATCCCGCGACGTCATGTCGTCGACTCGTTGGAACGACTGCAGACGTGGACGTCGGCCGCCGAGTACGCGGCCGCACTGGAGGCGCTTCCGCTGGGGCCGAACGTCGCGGCGTTCATCGGGCACTCCGACATTCGAGCAGCTCAGCTGGGTCTGGAACGTGCCACCAGTTCCGACGTTCGGCCGAGTGAGCAGGAACTCGCATCGATGGAGGCGGCGCTGCGAGAAGCGCTGGACGCGGGCTTCGTCGGCATGTCGTCGCAGCAGTTGCTGTTCGACAAACTCGACGGTGAAGTCTGTCGGTCACGGACGCTGCCGTCGACCTACGCGAAGAGCAAGGAGCGTCGTCGTCTGAACCGCATCCTCCGACGCAGGGGCCGAGCCCTCCAAGGCGGACCCGATGTGGGACGTCCGCAGTCGATGGTGTCGATGGCGTTCAGCAGTGTCGGCATCGGTCGGAACCCGCTGAAAGTGAGCCTGCTGTCGGCGGCGGACGTGAAGGCGATCCCGTTCGTCGCGAAGGTGTTCCCGGCGCTCGCCAAGGTCGTCAACTCGCTGGGCGGCGACTTCCGGTGGCAACACCTCCCGGTTCCGTTCGAGGTGTACTCCGACGGCATCAACCTGCCGGTCTTCGAGGAGTTCGGGTCGGGCGCGGCGGCGCTCGACCTGTCGAATCGACTGGAGGAACGCCACGCGCTGCTCCAGGACGAGGCCTACCGTCGTCGCTTTCGGGAGGACTATGACAAGAAGTACGGTCCGCGGGTCTGGCACCGTGACTTCTTCGACGCAGAGATCGTCGAATGTCCCGACGACTCGGTCATCGGCAAGACATTCGGTCAGGTGGGCGTCGACCGCGGGGGAGTGCACCCGGTGGATGCGTTCCTCGACCTCGTCGTCGAGCACGGAACCAAGGTGCGGTGGCGCACCACGATCTCCAATCATCGGCCCGACGTGCTGAACACGTTCGCCTCCGACCCCGGCATCCAACTCGGCTTCTCCGACGCGGGCGCCCACCTGCGGAACATGGCGTTCTACAACTTCGGTCTCCGACTTCTCCGTCGCGTGCGGGACGCGGAGCTCGCGGGTTCGCCGTTCATGACGATCGAGCACGCCGTCCATCGCCTGACCGGGGAGCTGGCCGACTGGTACGGCCTCGACGTCGGACACCTACGTGTCGGCGATCGCGCCGATGTGCTCGTCGTCGATCCCGAACGACTCGACGAGACGTTGGAGGATTACGCGGAGAATCCCGTCCCCGAGTACGACGGCCTCTCGCGGATGGTGAACCGCAACGACGCGACGGTCACCGCAGTACTGGTCGGCGGCGACTGCGTGGTCCGCGACGGAGTCCCGCTCCCGCATCTGGGCGTCCGACGGACGGGCTCGTTCCTCCGCGCCCGCTGAGCTGACCCTTCGGGCGCGGTCTTCTTGGTTCTTCGAGCGCAGTCTTTCTTGGTTCTTCGAGCGCAGTCGAGAAGCGGCACAATGAGCGGATGACTCCACGCACGAGACCGTTCGCTCAGGTGGACGTCTTCACCGACGCTCCGACGCTCGGCAACCCGGTAGCCGTCGTCTTCGACGCCGACGACCTGTCCGACGCTCAGATGGCGGCATTCGCGCGCTGGACGAATCTGTCGGAGACGACGTTCGTGTTGCGGCCGACAGATCCTGCTGCGGACTATCGCCTGCGCATCTTCACCACAACCGGCGAGCTGCCGTTCGCCGGTCATCCGACACTCGGGTCGGCTCACGCCTGGCGTGACCGCGGCGGAGTGCCGCGCGGCGAGCACATCGTGCAGGAATGCGGCATCGGTCTCGTCGACATCAAGGAGGAGTCCGGCAGGCTCGCGTTCGCCGCACCGCCGCTTACCCGATCCGGGCCGGTGGAACCGGAGGTGTTCGCGACGATCTGTCGGGGTCTGCGGATCACTCCCGGCGAGGTCGTCGCCGCAGAGTGGATCGTCAACGGCCCGCAGTGGATCGGCGTGGTGCTGCACGACGGCGACGCGGTGCTGAGCATCGACCCCGACATGCGCGCGCTCGGAGACCTGGACGTCGGGGTGATCGGCGCCTGGCCTGCGGAACTGGCACGCGAGAAGGGCGCCGACGTCGAAGTGCGAGCGTTCGTTCCAGGCGACGGCGTGCCGGAGGACCCGGTGACCGGCAGTCTCAACGCCGGTTTTGCGGTCTGGCTGCGCAGGACAGGCAGCCTTCCGGAGTCGTACGTCGCGTCCCAGGGGACCGTGCTCAGGCGGTCGGGGCGCGTGCACGTCGTCGACGACGGGACGCACATCTGGGTGGGCGGCGACAGCGTCACCGTCGTGTCGGGCACAGTAGTGCTGTGAGTTCCAGCAAGAAGGACAAGCGTCGTCTGCCCCCGCCCGACCCGGAGCCGTTGCCCGGCTTGATCGACGCGCACACACATCTGGCGGCGTGCGGCGGTCGGACACCGGAGGCGGTGAAGGAGATCCTCGACCACGCGGAGGCGGTGGGCGTCTCCCACGTCGTGACCGTCGCCGACGACATGGTCGACGCACGATGGGCGGTGCAGGCCGCGAAGTGGGATTCCCGGGCGTTCGCGGCAGTGGGACTCCACCCCACACACGCAGCCGACCTGAACGATCAGACGCGCGCCGAACTCGAGGAGATGCTCAGCGACGAGCGGGTGGTTGCGGTCGGGGAGACCGGCCTGGACTACTACTGGACCACCCGTTCGCAGGACTGCGCTGATCCGGCGACACAACGTGACGTGTTCGCATGGCACATCGACCTCGCCAAGCGCACCGGCAAGGCGCTGATGATCCACAACCGGGACGCCGACGGGGACCTTCTCGACGTGCTGAAAGCCGAAGGCAGCCCGGACACGGTGGTGATGCACTGCTTCTCGGGAGATCGTCACATCGCGGCCGAATGCGTCGAGCGCAACTACTACTTGAGCTTCTCAGGCACTGTGACCTTCACCAATGCCGACGAGTTGCGTGCCGCGGCGCACATCACGCCTGCTGAACTCATGCTGGTGGAGACGGACGCACCGTTCCTGACGCCGCATCCGTACCGTGGCCAGCCCAATCAGTCGTACTGCGTGCCCTACACGGCGCGTGCCCTGGCGGCGGTGAAGGGGCTCGACGACCGTGAGATGGCGACGATTCTCGGGGCGAATGCACGCCGTGCGTATTCCCTGCCGTTGCGGTAACAGCAGTCTGTTCGTTACCGTATCGTGATCGAAGAATCACCCGTCAGGATGAATTAGCTTGTCTGCTTTCACGAGAATCAACCAGTCCACGTCGATGCGCGCCCGCCTCGCGGTCGCCGCCGTCACCACCACCGTCGCTGCGGGCGCGGTCACCGGTGCAGTGATGCACAAGGAAGTGACTCTCGCCGTCGACGGTGAGAAGACCACCGTCAGCACCATGGCGTTCTCCGTCGAGGACGTCCTGCGTGACAACGGTGTCGACCCGGCAGCAGGCGACATCGTCAGCGTCTCCCTGTCGAGTGCACCCGAGGACGACCAGACCATCGTCGTCGACCGCCTCAAGAAGGTCGAGTTGATGATCGACGGCAAGCGTGAGGTCGTCACGACCAACGCGTCCACCGTGCGCGGCGTCCTCGCCGAGAAGGGCCTCGAGTCCAGCGCGGTCGACGGCAGCCTCGACGCACGACTGCCCGTCGACGGCGGTGACGTCGATGTGACGCTGCCCAAGCGGGTCGTCCTCACCGACGGAACCGACACGACTCGCCCGACGATCGCCGCCAAGACCGTCGGCGACCTGCTCGCCCGCGCGGGCAACCCGCTCGAGCCGACCGACACCGTCTTTCCCGCCGCAGGCACCCCGGTCAGCAAGGACATGGTCATCAAGGTGACCCGTGTTCGCACCGAAGACGTGACCCTCGACGAGGACGTCGCGTCGCCGCAGGTGAAGAAGAAGGATCCGACCCTGATCTCGGGCCGCACGGTTGTGCTGAAGAAGGGCACGCCCGGC
Source organism: Gordonia malaquae NBRC 108250 (assembly GCF_000344135.1). Classification (GTDB taxonomy): domain Bacteria; phylum Actinomycetota; class Actinomycetes; order Mycobacteriales; family Mycobacteriaceae; genus Gordonia; species Gordonia malaquae. The sequence continues at coordinate 32,072 of NZ_BAOP01000029.1, forward strand.
AAGGCCAAGGTCAAGTACTCGGTCACCACCCGAAACGGCAAGGTGATCAAGAAGGTCAAGCTCGACGAGCAGGTGCTGGTGGCCGCCACCCCGACGACGGTTCGGGTCGGCACCAAGCCGGGTGCGCCGTACGTGCCGTACGGCGTCTGGGACCGCCTCGCGCAATGCGAGTCGACAGGCAACTGGGCCATCAACAACGGCAACGGCTTCTACGGCGGCATCCAGTTCGACCAGAACACCTGGGACCGCTGGGGCGGCCAGGAGTACGCGCCGCGTGCCGACCTCGCGACCCGCGAAGAGCAGATCGCGATCGCCAAGAAGACGCAGGCCGCGCAGGGCTGGGGCGCATGGCCGTCGTGCACCTCTCAGCTGGGCATCCGCTGACGCCTATCCTTGGGGGTATGCAGAGCACACCCCGACTCCTCGGTCCCGCCGAGATCCGCGTCTTGGCGGCGGAACTGGACGTCCGACCGACGAAGACGCTCGGGCAGAACTTCGTGCACGACGCCAACACGGTCCGCCGGATCGTCACGACGTCGGGGGTTGGTCCTGACGACGTGGTCCTCGAAGTCGGACCGGGTCTGGGATCCCTGACCTTGGCGCTGCTCGGTGTCGCAGGCCGTGTCGTCGCCGTGGAGATCGACCCGAAATTGGCGGGGCGCCTCCCGCAGACGATCGGCGAGTTCGCGCCGGACGCCGCGTCGAACTTCGACGTCGTGACCGCCGACGCCCTCACCGTGACACCCGACGACCTGCCGGTGACCCCGACAGCGCTGGTCGCGAATCTGCCGTACAACGTCGCGGTGCCTGTCCTGCTGCATCTGATGGCCGAGTTCCCCACGCTGCGCACGGCGCTCGTGATGGTCCAGGCCGAGGTCGCGGACCGTCTCGCCGCGACGCCGGGTGGACGCATCTACGGTGTGCCGAGTGTCAAAGCGCGTTACTACGGCGACGTGACACGCGCCGGCGCCATCGGAAAACACGTCTTCTGGCCGGCGCCGAAGATCGAGTCCGGGCTCGTCCGGATCGAACGCACGGACCCCTACGGTCACGACGCGGACCATCGCCTGCGAACGTTCGCCGCCATCGACGCAGCCTTCTCCCAGCGCCGGAAGACGATGCGGTCGGCCCTCGGGGCCTGGGCGGGTAGCCCTGCGCGCGCCGAAGAGCTGCTCCGCAGTGCGGACATCGACCCGAGCATCCGTGGGGAACGGCTCGAAGTGGACGACTTCGTGCGTCTGGCCCAAGCGGCTCAGACAGCGGAGACCGGCCGGTGATCGGCGGGGCGACCGCGCGGGTCCCCGCCAAGATCAACCTGCATCTCGGTGTCGGACCCCTGCGCGACGACGGCTTCCACGAACTCTCGACGCTCTTCTGCGCGTTGTCCATGTACGACGACGTCACGATCCGGCCGTCAGACGAGCTCACTCTGACGGTCACCGGCGAGAACCGTCGCGCGGTGCCTGCCGACGCCACCAATCTCGCTGCCCGTGCGGTCATCGCACTCGCCGAACGGACCGGGCACGATCCGTCCGTCGCGATCACCATCGACAAGCACATCCCCGTCGCAGGCGGAATGGCCGGCGGATCCGCCGACGCCGCAGGTGCACTCCTGGCCGCCGCACGACTGTGGCGCTCCGATCTGCCGCGCACCGAACTCCTCGAGATCGCTGCCGAATTGGGCTCCGACGTGCCGTTCTCCCTGACCGGCGGTGCGGCGCTCGGCACGGGCCGCGGCGAGAAGCTGCTCCCCGTTCTTCATCGCGGCGAGTTCCACTGGGTTCTCGCCGTCTCCGGCACGGGACTGTCGACGCCCGCGGTCTACCGCGAACTCGATCGTCTGCGCGCCGACGGCGAGCGCACCACCGACGCCGGGACACGGCGGCCCGACGAGCTGATGGTCGCGATCGCCTCCGGCGACGTACACGCCGTCGCGCCGCTGCTCCACAACGATCTGCAGCCCGCAGCATTGTCGTTGCAGCCGATGCTGCGGCGCACGCTCCGCGCCGGCACCGAGGCGGGCGCCCTCGCCGGGATCGTCTCCGGTTCGGGCCCCACCTGCGCCTTCCTGTGCGCGGACGCCGACTCGGCCGTCAGCGTGGCGGCGGAGCTGTCCGGCTCCGGCGTCGCGAAGGCGGTGCGGACCGCATCCGGCCCCGTCGCAGGCGCCAGGCTGATTCCACAGACCTGAACGCTCTGATCGTCACCCTCGAAACTAAGGACACCACCTCCGCATGGCAGCCAACCCCGGCACCAACACGTCACTGATCACCGCCGAGAAGATCAGCAAGAGTTTCGGCATCCGTGCCCTGCTCGACGACGTCAGCGTCGGTGTGCACGAGGGGGAGCGGATCGGCGTCGTCGGCCTCAACGGCGGCGGCAAGACGACTCTGCTCGAGATTCTCGCCGGAATCACCGAGCCGGATTCCGGCCGCGTGTCCCGGGTCGGCGGAGCGGTCGTCGCGACCGTCACCCAGCGAGGCGAGATGCCCGAGGACCACACCGTCTCCGACGTGGTCGTGGGCGTCGGTGTGGCCGAGCACGAATGGGCGTCCGACGCCCGGATCCGCGGCATCTTGACCGGAATCGGCATCGACGGGCTGCTCGACCGCAAGGTGACGGAGCTGTCCGGCGGCCAGCGTCGACGCACCGCGCTCGCGGCGGCCCTCGTCACCGACGCCGACCTGCTGATCCTCGACGAGCCGACCAACCACCTCGACATCGAAGGCGTCTACTGGCTCGCCGAGCATCTCGTCAACCGACGCAGCGCGCTGCTCGTCGTGACTCACGACCGCTGGTTCCTCGACACCATTGCCACGCGGACCTGGGAGGTCCACTCGGGTCGGGTCGACGAGTACGAGGGCGGCTACAACGACTGGGTGTTCGCGCGTGCCGAGCGGAACCGGCAGGCCGATGCCGCGGAGGAGCGTCGTCGCAACCTCGCGCGCAAGGAGCTGGCGTGGTTGCGCCGCGGGGCCCCGGCGCGCACGTCGAAGCCGAAGTACCGCATCGAGGCCGCTGAGAAGCTCATCTCCGACGTCCCGCCTCCCCGCGACAGTGTCGCCCTGTCGGCGTTCGCGAAGCGCCGACTCGGCAGGGTCGCGATCGAACTCGAAGACGCACGGCTGACCACGCCGTCGTCCGACGGCGAACCCGGACGAGTGCTGCTCGACGACACCACCTGGCGTCTTGCTCCCGGTGAGCGGATCGGCCTGGTCGGAGTCAACGGCTCCGGCAAGACCACACTTCTGCGAGCCCTCGCAGGCGACGTGCCGGTCACGCCCGGCCGACGCATCGAAGGCAAGACCGTCTCGATCGGCTGGCTGCGGCAGGAACTCGACGACCTCGACGAGTCGCTGCGGCTGATCGAGGTGGTCGAGGCCGTCGCCGGTCACATCATGCTCGGCGACAAGGAGATCTCGGCGAGCCAGCTCTGCGAGCGTCTCGGCTTCTCGCCCGCCCGCCAGCGGACGCCGGTCGGCGACCTCTCCGGAGGCGAGCGGCGCCGTCTCCAGTTCACCGCCGTCCTGATGAGCGAGCCGAACGTGCTGCTGCTCGACGAGCCGACAAACGACCTCGACATCGACACCCTGCAGCAGGTCGAGGACCTGCTCGACTCGTGGGCCGGAACTCTTGTCGTCATCAGTCACGACCGGTACCTCATCGAGCGGATCTGCGACTCGACGTGGGCGCTGTTCGGCGACGGGAAGCTGACCAATCTTCCGCGCGGGGTGGACCAGTACCTGGAACGACGAGCCGAGGACTCCCGCCCGAGTGCTCCGTCGAAGCCCGCCGCAAGTGCGGCGGCTCCGGCGACGAGCGCAGCTGAGCATCAGGCCGCGCGCAAGGAGTTCAACGCAGTCGAACGCAAGATGGAGAAGCTGAACACTCAGATCGCGAAGCTGCACGAGAAGATGGCCGCTCACGACCAGAGCGACTACACCGGACTCGGTGACCTCACCGCGAAACTCCACGCCGCACAGGCCGAAGTCGACGAACTCGAAGAACGCTGGCTGGAACTGTCCGAGCTCGTCGGCTGACCAAGTCGGCGGCGTGGCGCAGAACACGCCGGGATTTACTTGGACGCCCAACCATCGGGGGAGGGCCTGCGATAACGTGGCGGTCATGTCGTACATCCGCACCACCGTCGCGAACGGTGTCGGGGAGATCGTCCTCGACCGCCCGAAAGCCCTGAACGCTCTCGATCAGACGATGATCGACGACCTGCATGACGTCCTCGAACGCTGGGCCGACGACGACGCGGTCGAGACCGTGCTCGTCACGTCGGCAAGCGAGCGAGCCTTCTGCGCGGGCGGCGACATCCGCGCGATCCGAGACAGCGCGATCGCGGGCGACGCCGCGGCCGTCACCAAGTATTTCGCGAGCGAGTACCGCGTCAATCAGATGATCGCCGAGTACCCGAAGCCGTACGTCGCACTGATCGACGGCGCTGCGATGGGCGGTGGGCTCGGCATCAGCGTCCACGGTGAGATCCGCGTGGTCACCGAGAAGGCGCTCATCGCGATGCCCGAGACGGCGATCGGGTTCTTCCCCGACGTGGGCTCCACCTACTTCCTGCCGCGACTGCCGCGTGGTGTCGGCATGTGGCTCGGCCTCACCGGCGCACGTCTGCGAGGCGCGGACGCCGTCGCCGTCGGGCTTGCGACGCACTATGTCCCGTCGGCCGAACTCGGGGCCGTGGCCGACGCCATTCGCTCGGGCGAGGGCCTCGCCGCAGCGCTGGCGGATCACCGTGATCCCGTTGAACCCACCCTTCCGCTGACAAAGATCGCGGACTACTTCGGTGACACGAGTGTCGACGCGATCATCGGCGGCCTCCGAGGTGCGGTCGGCGACGAGTGGGCGACCGAGATGTTGACGCTTCTCGGATCGGCGTCACCGACCAGCCTGTTCGTCACCGCGAAGCTCATCGAGCTCGGCACGACGTCGTCGTTGGCGGAGTGCCTCGAACGCGAGCTGTCGACCGCCGAGCGGATCACGGCGCATCCCGACTTCGCGGAAGGGGTTCGCGCGGTGCTGGTGGACAAGGATCGCAACCCGTCGTTCACTCCTCGCACCATCGAGGAGATCGACCCCGCCTCCATCAGCGAGATCGTCTAGCGCGCTAAGGGGTGATTCGGTGTCACCAGATGACACCGAATCACCCCTTAGACGTCAGTAGACGTCGAACCGCCCGGACAGGACGGCCGTTGCGGGCGGGGGAGAGGCCGGCGGGTCGTCGAAGGAGACGTCGTCGGACGGGTCGAACGGGTTCGCCGTCTGAGCGAGAGCCTGCGGGCACGCGAACCGCCCGGCCGCGCGACGGGAGTTGCTCACCGTCAACGTCAATGCGCAGGTCGGCGACGTGTAGTAGACGCCGTCGATCGACACACCGACCGTCGCGTTGATCGGATGGTCGAGCCGCCCGAGCGGACGAGTGTCAGGGAGTTTGCCGCCCGCCAGGTCGACGGCGCGGAACTCCACCTGGGCGCCGTCGCCGCGTCCACCGGAGAAGTAGTACAGCAGCGAGTCCGGCGGAACGTCGATGTTCGCGTTGCCCCATTTGGCGAACTGGACGCATCGCTCACCACGGACGTCTCGGACCTTGATGCGAATGGCGCCGCGCGTGAACCGGAGGTCGTAGCCGAGTCTGTCGATCTTCCCGGTCGGCGTGGGCTCATCGCACTTCTCGGCGGCCAGCGCCTTCGCGGGCCGCGGAGCAGGCGGTTCGTCGACGGCCGCGTTCGTCGAGCAGCCGGTCAGCAGGAGTGCCGCAGCGACGACCGCAGCGAGACGTCGCACGTCAGTCGGCCGCGGCGACGAGCGGCTCGAGGTGGAGGTCCTTGTGCTCCTTCTCGATGTACTGCAGGCGCCACTTGTCGCTGAACAGCGCGAGGATCGCACCGTCGCTCCGCGTGAACACCTCGACGCCGCGCTGACGATTCAACTCGGCGACACTGGCCTCGTCGGTGCGGCGGGCGAGTGCGTATCCCAGCGGCTCGATGATGGTGTCGACGTTGAACTCGGCCTTCATGCGAGCCGTGACGACCTCGAACTGCATGGGTCCGACAGCGGCGAGCACCGGCGAGGCGTCGCCGCGGATGTCGTTGCGCAGCACCTGGACCACACCTTCGGCATCGAGCTGGTCGATGGCCTTGCGGAACTGCTTGTACTTGTCGGCGGTGGTGACGCGCAGCGACGAGAAATGCTCCGGCGCGAACGACGGGATCGGCGGGTACTGGACCTTCGGATCGAGATACAGCGTGTCGCCGGGGGCGAGGGTCATGGCGTTGACCAGACCGACGACGTCCCCGGGGTATGCGGTGTCGACGGTGGCGCGATCTCGGCCGAAGACGGCCTGCGCGTACTTGGTCGCGAACGGTTTGCCGGTCTGGGCGTGGTTGACGACCATGCCGCGCTCGAACTCGCCCGACACGATGCGCATGTATGCGAGCCGGTCGCGGTGCGACGAGTCCATGCCCGCCTGGACCTTGAACACAACCGCGCTGAACGGGTCGGTGACCTCACGTGCGACGCCGTCGATCGATTCGCGTCCGCGGGGCGGGGGAGCGAACTCGACAAGCGTCTCCAGCAACTGGCGGACGCCGAAGTTCAGCATCGCCGAGGTGAAGATCATCGGCGACGTCTGACCTGCCAGGAACATCTCCTGGTCGTGGTCCTGGCCGAGTTCGGACAGGAGTTCGCTCTCCTCGGCGGCAGCGGTCCACGCGTCGCCCTCGGCCTGGGCTGTCGCATCCGCGTCGAGCAGTTCCTCGGGCGCGATCTTGGCGCCGCCCGCGGTGCGCGTGAACTTCACATAGTCACCTGTGCGACGGTCGAGCAGTCCGCGGAAGTCGCCTGCGATGCCGACGGGCAGGAACATCGGGGTCGGGATCAGACCGATGCGTTCGCTGATCTCGTCGATCAATTCCAGCGGCGTCTGACCGGGACGGTCCCACTTGTTGATCACGGTGATCACTGGGATGCCGCGGTGGCGACACACCTGGAACAGCTTCAGCGTCTGCGGCTCGAGGCCCTTCGCGGCGTCGATCAGCATGACCGCTGCGTCGACGGCGGTCAGCACGCGGTAGGTGTCCTCGGAGAAGTCCGAGTGGCCCGGAGTGTCGACCAGGTTGATGACGTGCGGGAAGTCCTTGTCGTCGCCGGTCGCCTCGCACGCGTACTTGAACTGGAGCGCCGTCGAACTGACTGAGATGCCTCGGGCCTTCTCCATCTCCATCCAGTCGGAGACGGTGGAGCGTCGTCCGCCCTTGCCGTGGACGGCGCCCGCCTCGCTGATCATGCGGGCGTGCAGCGCCAGCGCCTCCGTCATCGTCGACTTGCCCGCGTCGGGATGGGAGATGATGGCGAACGTACGACGGCGCTTGACTTCGCGCCCGATGACCTCGGAACTCACCCGTCTACGCTATCGGTCCGCAGGCAGTGGCAGCAAAATGCTATTCGAAGGGAATCGGGGGCATCGTGACGACCTGGGCGGCGTAGCTGAGGCCTGCGCCGTAGCCGAGCAACAGCGCGGTGTCGCCAGGCTTGGCCTGCCCGGTCGACAGCATCTGCTCCATGGCCAACGGAATGGACGCCGCCGACGTGTTGCCGGTGTTCTCGATGTCGTTGGCGACGCGGGTGGTCTCCGGGAACTTCAGGCTGCGAGCGAGCAGATCGTTGATGCGCGTGTTCGCCTGATGGGGGACGAACACGTCGATCTCGCTGGCGTCGACCTTCGCCACGTCGAGCGCGCGTTGCGCGGCCTTGCCCATCTCGAACGCCGCCCACCGGAACACCGCGGTTCCCTCGAGACGCAGGTAGGGGCGTGCCGAGTGATCGTCCTGATCCATGTACGAGATCCAGTCGATGTCCTGGCGGATCGCGTTGAACTGCGTGCCGTCGCTGCCCCACACGACCGGTCCGAGACCCTGCTTCTCGCTCGGACCCACGACCACGGCACCTGCACCGTCGCCGAAGATGAAGCAGTTGGTGCGGTCGGTCATGTCCATCGTCACCGACAACTGTTCGGCGCCGACGACAAGAACGTTGGTCGCGCTGCCGCCGCGGACCATGTCGGAGGCCAGTGAGAGGGCGTACCCGAAGCCTGCGCAGCCGACCGTCACGTCGAAGGCCGGCACACCGTTGGCGCCGAGCTCGGTCGCGATCTTCACCGCGCCGGCAGGCGTCAGTAGGAGGTGCGTGTTCGTCGCGAGGATCACTGCGTCGATGTCCGCAGGCGACAGCAGGGCGTTCGCGATCGCGGTGCGTCCGGCGTTGACGCCCATCTCGACGACCGTCTCGTCGCGCCGAGCGAAGCGACGCGACTTGATTCCGGTGCGGGTGAAGATCCACTCGTCGGACGAGTCGATGTTCGCGCAGATCTCGTCGTTGGTGACGACGCGTTCGGGCCGGTAGGCGCCGATGCCGAGCATGGAGATGTTCTTGATGCCGACTGCTTCGTGAAGGTCCACCATGGGACGACTCCTTCGATCACGGGTGCTTCATCTGTGGGCACAGCTCTTTCCACAGTCTCATGTGACCCCGGTTACCCGAAAGTATCGAATGGAATTGTCGGTGCCGTCGGGTAGACACAGAGGACAACCTTCACCATGACAGCGAGAGGCGTCACATGATCCATGCCAGAGGTCTGGTCCAGACCTTCACGACAGGCAGAGGGAAACAGGCGAAGGAGGTGCGGGCCGTCGACGGCGTCGATCTCGACATCGCCGAGGGAGAAGTCGTCGGATTCCTCGGGCCGAACGGCGCAGGCAAGACGACGACCCTGCGAATGCTGACGACACTGCTGCGGCCCACCGCAGGCACCGCGACGGTGAACGGATACGACGTGCTCACGCAGTCGGTGGATGTCCGCCGCAGCATCGGGTACGTCTCGCAAGCCGGATCGACGTTCTCCCAGGCGCTCGCGGGCGACGAGGTGAGTGACCACGGACAGCTGTACGGCATGAGCAGGCGAGACGCCGTCGCCCGCGGCAAGCAGCTCTTCGAGGAGCTTCAACTCGACGGACTCTGGGATCGCATGCCCAAGAACATGTCCGGTGGACAGAAACGTCGCCTCGACATCGTGATGGGGCTGATCCACGACCCGACGCTCGTCTTCCTCGACGAACCGACCACCGGCCTCGATCCGCAGGCGCGAGCCAACCTGTGGGAGCACATCTCGAAACTCCGGACCGACCGGGGTGCGACGGTCTTCCTCACCACGCACTACCTCGACGAGGCAGACGCGCTGTCCGACCGGATCCTCATCATCGACAACGGGCGCATCGTCGCCGCCGACACTCCCGACAACCTGAAATCGCAGGTGTCGGGCGACCTCGTCCGACTCGAGTTCGACGACACCGCACACGTGCCGGGTGTCGCTCAACTGCTCGACGGTGTCGGCTCGGACGTGGTGGTGGACGGCGGCGCAGTCAGCGCTCGTGTCCGTGGCTCGGCGCGGATCGTGCCGGGACTGCTCCGCGACCTCGAATCGCGTGGCGCGACGCTCGACTCGATCGAGATCGTCAAACCCACCCTCGACGACGTGTTCCTCACCCTCACCGGGCGGTCGTTGCGCGACGAGACGTCCACACCCGACGCTGCAGACCAGGAGACCGCACAATGAGTTTCTTCACCGAGTCGTACATCGTCTTCCGTCGTCAGTTGCGGATGAACTTGCGCAACCCGGCGTGGGTCCTGATCGGCATCATGCAGCCGGTGATGTATCTGGTCTTGTTCGGACCGCTTCTGAAACCGTTGGTGGCTCAGTTCCCGGGCGCAGGCGACAACGCGTACACGTTCTTCGTCCCGGGCCTGCTGGTGCAGCTCGGGATCTTCGGTGCGATGTTCGCCGGTTTCAGCCTCATCGGCGAGTGGCGTGAAGGCGTCATCGAGGCCGAACGGGTGACTCCGGCCAGCCGTACGGCGCTGCTGTTCGGCCGAATTCTGCGTGACCTCCTGCAACTGCTGGTGCAGGCGTTGATCCTCGTGGGTCTCGGTTACGCGATGGGAATGCGTGGTCCGGTCGGCGGAGTGATCGTCGGACTGGTCATCACCCTCCTCGTCGGCGGAGCGTGCGCCGCCGCGTCGAACGCTCTCGCGCTGACCACCAAGAGCGAAGACGTGATGGCGCCCGTGATCAACATGGTGATGATGCCGATCCTGTTGCTCTCGGGCATCCTGCTCCCGATGACGATCGGCCCCGATTGGCTCAAGCGAGTCAGCGACTTCATCCCGTTCCGCTGGATCACCGATGCCGTGCGCAGTTCGTTCCTCGGCGATGTGCTGACGACGCAGGTTCTCTGGGGACTCCTTGCGTCCGTCGTCCTCAGCGCTCTCGCCGGCTGGTGGGGGACGTCAGTGTTCCGCAAGGAGAACGCCTGACCTCTGCCTTTCGACTCCCTGCGCTCACGGACGACGGCCTTTCGACTCGCTTCGCTCGCTCAAGGAGCAGGGAAATCGCCGCTCCTCCTGCATATTCAGCGGGACGCGACCTACTGCTCCTTGAGTGCCGCAGCGAGTCGAAAGGTCCGCTCAGCTGATGCGGAGGTGCTTTGCGAGGGGGCCGGGGACGGCGTCGTCGAGGCCGTCGAAGCTGGTCACCTTCGGTGCCGGGGGCATCGTGACGACGCCGCCCGCATAGGAGAGGCCTGCGCCGAATCCGAGGATCAGAGCGGTCTGGCCGCCCTGAGCCTTTCCGGTTGCGAGCATCTCCTCCATGGCGAGCGGGATCGACGCGGCCGACGTGTTGCCGGTGTTCTCGATGTCATTGGCCATCGGCAGATCGTCCGGGAACCCGAGGTTCTTCTTCATCAGCTCGTTGATGCGTGCGTTCGCCTGATGGGGGATGAAGACCTCGATGTCGTCGACACCCGCGCCCGACTCGGTGAGCATCGTGGTCAATGCCTTGGGGAGAGTGATCGCGGCCCAGCGGAACACGCGGGGACCCTCCATGCTGATCACCAGACGTCCAACGGGGTCGGTCTCGGGATCCTTGCCCTGGTACTCCACGGCACGAGCCATGTACTCGACGGTGTCGCGGTTCTGGCTGATCGCCTCCGCGTTGTCGCCGTCGCTTCCGGACACCATCGGGGAGATGCCGTTCACGTCACTCGGGCCGACGACCACCGCGCCCGCACCGTCACCGAAGATGAAGCCGGTGCCGCGGTCGGTCACGTCGAGGCCGACGGACATCGTCTCCGCGCCGATGACGACCACATAGTTCGCGCTGCCTGCGCGGATGGCGTCGGCGGCGACGCCGAGTGCGTATCCGAAGCCGCCGCATCCGGCGGAGACGTCGAACGCGGAGATGCCGTTGATGCCGATGTCGGAGGCGATGATCGGCGCGCCGTGGGGCACGTTGTAGGGCCAGCTGCTCGCCGCGAGGATCAGCATGTCGATCTTCTCGCGGTCGACTCCGGAGTTGATGATCGCGCGCTCGGCTGCGGCGGCCGACATCGACCGCATCGTCTCGTCGCCGCTGATCCACCGGCGGTTGTGGATGCCGCTGCGCTCGAAGATCCACTGGTCCGACGAGTCGAGCACGGTGCACAGTTCGTCGTTGGTCACGAGCCGCTTGGGTCGGTACGCGCCGATGCCGAGCATCGCCACATTCGGATGTCCCGAGGGTGTCACCAGGGTCGCCACGTGCATCGTCCTTCTGTAGAGCGCAGGGTTGTCGTCTGTCCGGTCGAACGCCGACCGTCAGGTGGAACTGATTCTAGTGACTGCCGGAACCTTGCGGGCACCCAGAGTCACCAGAGCGCCGACGATCGACAACACGAAGCCCATGAAGAACACCAACCAGAAGCCGCCGACGAGCGACACCAGGCCGGCACCGAGCACCGGTCCGACGAGTTGGCCGAGCGCTGCGGTGGTGTTGACGATGCCGAGATCGCGACCGTGGTCGTCTTCGTGGGGCAGTAGGTCGGTGGCGTACGCGAGACCGGCTGTCGAGAACGCGCCGTAGCCGACGCCCATGAATGCGGCGCCGATCATCGTCGCCGTGAACGTCGGGCTGATCACGATGATCAGACCCGACAGCGACTGGATGAGAGCCGACACGATCGTCAGGCCACGACGATCCCATCCGCGGTCGGCGAGCGAACCGGAGACGATCGACGCGATCACCACGAACACCGTGTACACCACGACGAGGAGGATCAGGTTTCCCTCGGCCGTGTCTTTGTCCTGGTCTAGCCCGTACAGGAGGAAGAACAGGAACAGTGACGTGCCGAGCGCGTTGCCGACGTTGGCGATGAAACGCCCGGCCAGCATCCACGAGAAGTCCTTGTCTCGCAACGAATCCCATCGGCCGCGATCGGGGTCGAGCGAGTTCTGCGCGGCGAGGTGGTCGACGGGCGGGTCGGGCAGCCGCAAGGTGGCCCACGTTCCGACGACAGTGATGAGGACGGCGAGGATCAGGTACCCGGCCCACGGGTCGAGACCGAGGCTGCCGATCACGCCCACGCCGACAACGATGCCCAGGGCCTGCGATGCGCCGACCGCGGCGGATGCGGAGCCGCGCTGGTCGTCGGGCAGTTGGTCGGCGATCAGGGCGGTGAACGACGCCGACGCCACGCCGACACCGATGCACACGCCGATCCATGCGCCGCCGATGACCCAGGTGGAGTGCGTGATGCCGACGAGCACGAGGAACACTGCCATCAGCCAGGTGCCGATCAGCGACCACACGCGTCGTCGTCCGCCGAGCCACTCAGGCAGACGAGAACTGTCGGTGCGGTCCGACCACGCTCCCGCGAGCGGACCTGCGATGACGCCTGCGAGGCCGCCCGCGCCGAGGATCAGGCCCGAGATGACCACGGTGTGGATCCACTCGTCGCCGCCCTGCGAGTTCTCCTGGTCGAGCTGAAGGGGCAGCAGCAGTTGCAGCGGCGTCAGCTGAACCATCCAGATGACGAGCCAGGCGACCGTGAACAGGGTCAGCCAACGGCGGCTGCCCGCCTTCATTGCAGTGCTCACTTGCGATTCTCCGCGATCACTCGGCGATACCAGTCGTACGACGCCTTGGGCGTGCGCTTCGCGGTCTCGAAATCGACGTGGGTGAGACCGAAACGCTGGGTGTAGCCGTCGGCCCATTCGAAATTGTCCAGCAGCGACCAGACGGTGTACTCCTCGATGTTCACCCCGGCGCTCATCGCTTCGCCCACGGCACGGATATGACCGTCGATGTACGCGATGCGGTCGACATCGTCGATTCCCCCGTCCGCTGTGTCCGGTTCAGGGAATGACGCCCCGTTCTCACTGATCACGATGGGCGGCAAGTTCGGGTAGCGGCCGGCGAGGTCGATCAGCAGGTCGCGCAGCGAGTCGGGTTTGATTCCCCAATCGGCGCCGAAACCGGTGGTCGGGACGCCGGGTGTCGGCACGATCTCGAATGGGATGGGGATGTCCGGCGCGGTCGCGACAACGGTGGTCGGGTTGTAGTAGTTGACGGCGTAGAAGTCGGGTCGGGTGGCGATGATCTCCATGTCGCCGTCGCGGATCGGCAGGTCCACGTCGCCGTATGCCGACATGTCCGGGTACTCGCCGGTCAACACGGGATCGGCGAAGAGTCGGTTGTGCAGTGCGTCGTATGCGACCGCGGCCGCCCGGTCGGCATCGGAGTCGGTGAGCGGATAGACGTGTGTGTGATTGTTCGCGACGCCCACGGCGGTGGCGCCGTGTTCGCGGAACACACGCGTCGCGTGACCGTGTGCCAGCAACTGGTGATGGGCGGTGGGGATGGCGTCGAACAGGAGGAATTCGCCGGGCGCGAGTTCTCCGACCGCGTATCCCTGCAGTGTTGTCATTGCGGGCTCGTTGACGGTGTACCAGTTCGTCACGCGGTCGCCGAGGCGTTCGGCGACGATGCCTGCGTAGTCGGTGAACCGTTCGACCACGTCGCGACCTGTCCAGCCTCCCGCGTCGTGCAGGGGAACGGGCAGGTCCCAGTGGTACAGGGTGGGGAACGGAGTGACGCCCGCTTCGAGCAGGTCGTCGACCAGCCGTGAGTAGTAGTCGAGGCCTGCGCTGTTGGCCGCCCCGGTTCCGTCCGGCTGGATGCGCGTCCACGAGATGGAGAAGCGGTAGCGATCGAGTCCGAGCCCCTTGGCCAGCGCGACGTCCTCGGTCCAGCGGTGGTAACTGTCGGCGCCTGGCTCGGCGGTGGAGCCGTCCTTCACCTTGCCGGGGGTGTCGACCCAGGTGTCCCAGACGGAGCGTCCGCGGTCGCCTTCGGTGCGGGCGCCTTCGATCTGGAAGGCTGCGGTGGCGGACGACCAACGGATGCGTCCGGGCAGCGTGGGCAGGTCGGGTGGGGTGGCGCTCGACATGGGCGGCTGTCTCCTGAGTCCTCAGTCACTAGTGGATCATTCGATCCAGTTCGTGAATGCTAGCCCAGATGGGTCCCTCGTGACGAGCGTCACGAGATTCATGCCGGTGAGGCGCGTACGACTATCACCGTGAAACGACTTCGGCACCCGAACCGCGGCCGGCCGCCGGGTTCGGGTGCCGACGTGTAATCAGTGGGCGGTCACCATGCGTGGACGGTGTTCTGTGCCCCTTCGAGTCCGTTCTGGACGAGCAGTTCGGCTGCGTCCACGCCGTTCGCGATGAGGAGTTCCACGTCGCTCTTCGCGGCCGACGGAAACGGCTTGAGCACAAAATCCGCGGGGTCCTGGCGGCCGGGTGGACGGCCGATGCCGAGACGGACGCGGAGGTAGTCACGCGTGCCGACGGCTGAGGTGATGGACCGGAGTCCGTTGTGGCCGCCTTCTCCGCCGCCCTGTTTGAGTCGGACCTGACCGAAGTCGATGTCCAACTCGTCGTGCAAGACGATGAGGTCGGCGGGGGCCACCGAATAATAGGCGGCGAGCGGGCCGATCTGGCGGCCCGTCACGTTCATGTACGCCCGTGCTTTCGCGACGAGGACGGGCTCTCCGCCGATGCGGACGGTCGCCGTCTCGGCGCCGGAGCGCTTGTGAACGGAGAACTTCTCTCCATACGAGAAGACCAGGCTGTCGGCGACCATTGCGCCGATGTTGTGCCTGGTCTTCTCGTAGGAGGGACCGGGGTTACCCAGTCCGACAATCAGTTTCACTGATGAAGCGGCAGAATTACTCTGCGGCCGCTTCTGCGTCGTCGCCCTCGGCTTCTGCGTCGTCCGAGCTGGAGCCCTTGGGCTCGTTGACGGCGACGATCAGGGTGCCCGGGTCCGAGACCAGGGTGCTGCCCTCGGGCAGAACGAGATCGGCTGCGGTGATGGACGAACCCGCACCGAGGCCCTCGACCGAGACGACGATCTGCTCGGGGATGTGCAGAGCCTCTGCCTCGATCTCGACGACGCTGGCGTCCTGGACGACCAGGGTGCCGGAGACGGCGTCGCCTTCGACGGCGATGGCGACCTCGACGGTGACCTTCTCGCCGCGCTTCACGACGACCAGGTCGACGTGCTGGATGTAGTTGCGCAGTGCGTGGACGTCGACCTGCTTGGTGAGTGCGAGCTGGCTCGCGCCCTCGATGTCGAGGTCGATGATGGCGTTGAGGCCGTTGTTACGCAGGATGGCGGCGAGGTCGCGTGCCGGCAGAAGGAGGTGCTGCGGGGTGGTGCCGTGGCCGTAGAGCACGGCGGGGACCTGGCCCTCGCGGCGAGCGCGGCGGGCGTCGCCCTTGCCCTTGCCGGTGCGGATGGAAGCAGACAGCTTCGAGGTGTTGGACATGGTGTCCTCCAATCGGTTTCGAGAATCGGTAGCGCCGCGACTAGCGGCCTCGACACGCGATCTCATCCGCACAAGGCAGTGGAGGTCTGCGCAATCGCGCCGATAACGGTGATCAGATCACCCTCGCCGTGACAACGGGAGACACAATACCATGGGGGAATGACCTCACAGAATCCTGCTGACCTGGTCCGACACTTCCTCACGGCGCTCGCCCGCGGCGACGTCGACGCCGCGCTCGCCGACGTCAACGACGACATCGTCTACACGAACGTCTCGCTGCCCACCGTCCGCGGGATGCGGCGGTTCGCGCCGGTCATGCGGAAGCTGAACTCACCTGGAATCGGATTCGACGTCGAATTCCTGTCCGTCGCGGCCGACGGCGTCGTTGTCCTCACCGAGCGGTTGGACGAACTGCGAGCGGGACCGTTGAAGATCCGGTTCTGGGTGTGCGGCCGTTTCGAGGTCCGCGACGGTCAGATCGTCGTCTGGCGCGACTACTTCGACTTCTTCGACTGCACCAAGGGCTTCGCCCGCGCTGTCGTCGGCGTCGTCGTTCCGGGCCTCAACCGCTCCTTCCATGGCGTCGGCTGACTGAAATCGTCCCCCAGTGCACTGTCCGAGGCGATTCGCCCTCGGACCACTCTCACGGGGACGATTTCAGTCACTGGGCATCAGAGGATGTCGTCGACGTCCTGGATCGGGCGGGCGAGGCGGGTGCCCTTGTCGGTGACGACGAAGGGGCGCTCCACCAGGACCGGGTTGGCGACCATCGCGTCGAGAATCTGATCATCGGACGCGTTGGCGAGGTCGAGTTCGGTGTAGAGCGACTCCCGCTTGCGGACGGCCTGGCTCGCGGTGAGTCCGGCGTCGCTGAAGAGCTTTTGCAGCTGCTCTCGGGTCCAGCCCTCGGTGAGGTACTTGACGACGGTCACCTCGATGCCGGCTTCGGTGAGCTTGTCCAGCGTCTTCCGCGACGTCGAACAGCGGGGATTGTGATAGATCGTTGCGTCCACCAGACCAGCCTAGCGCCGCGAGGTTTCGCGCTACGGTCGGATCATGAGGGGACTGTGGAGAATCGCACTTGTCATCGGGCTGGTGGCGACCACGCTGGGAGCATCATGGGCCACGGCGGGGAAGGCGTGCGCCTGCAGTTGTGCGCCGATGACCGCAGAGGAGACAGTCGCGAGGGCGGACGCGATCGTCACCGGGCGGGCCGTGTCGGCGTCGGAATCGGCCGACGGCATGGACCGCACGTACGTCTTCCAGGTCGACTACTCGTACAAGACCGTCGTACCCGCGTACATCGAAGTCTCGACCGCGTCGAAAGGGCCGGCATGCGGGGTGGAACTCACGATCGGTGCGACCGACACCGTCGTCCTCGGCGGGCACCGTGGGGCGTGGAGTGCCGTCTCTTGCAGCAATTACGGGCTGCCCACCGTCATCCCGCCATCGGCGGGACCGCGATTGGAGCCGACCCACGCCGATGTGCCCGATGCAGCTCATTCGGATGCGAGCGTCGGCACTGCGCTGGTCCGGCCCGGGTGGATGGTGGCGCTGTGGGCGTTCGGTGCCCTCGTGCTGCTGGTGGGTGGAGTCGTGGTGGCGACGCGTCTACGCAAATAGCTCCCCGTCAGGCGGATCGATCGGACGGGGAGTCCGGAATGCGAGCCTGACGAGGAGCCATTGACGAACGGGACGTTACGCGACGCCGTTGAACAGGCTGGTGACCGAGCCGTTCTCGAAGACCTCGCGGATGGTCTGGGCGAGCAGCGGCGCGATCGACAGCACGGTGAGGTTCTCGAACTGCTTGTCCTCGGGGATCGGCAGGGTGTCGGTGGCGATCACTTCGCGTGCGCCGCAGTTGGCGAGGCGCTCGGCGGCGGGGTGCGAGAACACGCCGTGCGTCGTGGCGATGATGACGTCGCCCGCACCGGCCTCCTTGAGGACGTTGACGGCGCCTGCGATGGTGCCGCCGGTGTCGATCATGTCGTCGATCAGAACGCAGGTCTTGCCCGACACGTCGCCGACCACGCGGTTCGACTTGATCTGGTTCGGCACATCGGGGTCACGCGTCTTGTGCACGAACGCCATCGGCGCGCCGTCGAGAGAGTCGGCCCACTTCTCGCCGACCTTCACGCGGCCGGCGTCAGGCGACACGACGCAGATGTTCTCGGTGCCGTACTTGTTGCGCACGTACTCGGCGAGCTGGCCCTGAGCGTGCATGTGATCGACCGGGCCGTCGAAGAAGCCCTGGATCTGGTCGGTGTGCAGATCGACCGTGATGATCCGGTCGGCGCCCGCAGTCTTGAACAGGTCGGCGATGAGGCGGGCCGAGATCGGCTCGCGCCCGCGGTGCTTCTTGTCCTGGCGGGCGTACGGGTAGAACGGCAGGATGGCGGTGATGCGCTTGGCCGACCCGCGCTTGAGCGCGTCGATCATGATGAGCGTCTCCATGATCCACTGGTTCATGGGGTACGGGAAGCTCTGCAGGACGAATGCGTCGCTGCCGCGGACCGAGTCCTCGAAGCGGACGAAGATCTCGCCGTTGGCGAAGTCGCGAGCAGTCTGGGGCGTGACCGGGACGCCGAGCGCGTCGGAGACCGCCTGCGCCAGCTCGGGGTGCGCCCGACCGGCGAACAGCATCAGATTCTTCTGGTTGTCGGTGGTCCAAGTCATCAGCTAGCTCTTATTCTCCTGATCGAGGTCGTTCTTGGCGCGGACGGCTGCGTCTGCAGCCGCCGTTCCGGGGCGCTTGGTCGGCACCCAGTCTTCAATGATGCGCTGTGATCCAGCTGACACCGCGAGTGCACCCGCAGGCACATCCCCTCGGAGCACGGTACCCGCACCTGTGTACACACCGTCACCGATCGTGAGCGGTGCCACGAACATGTTGTCCGAGCCGGTCCGGCAATGGGACCCGACGATCGTCTTGTGCTTGTTCACGCCGTCGTAGTTGACGAAGACGCTCGACGCGCCGATGTTCGTGAACTCGCCGATCTCCGCGTCGCCGACGTACGTGAGATGAGGGATCTTGGTGCCGGTGCCGATCTGCGCGTTCTTGGTCTCGACGAACGCGCCGATCTTGCCGGAGTCGCCGAGGTCGGTGCCCGGCCGCAGGTAGGCGAACGGGCCGATGTCGGCGCCCGCGCCGATGATCGCGCCCGACCCGTGCGTGCGGATCACAGAGGCGCCCTGCCCGACGACGACGTCGGTCAGAGTGGTGTCCGGGCCGACGACGGCGTCGTCTGCGATCACGCATCGGCCGCGGAGCTGGGTGCCCGGCTCGATGTGCACATCTTGGCCGAGCACCACGTCGACGTCGATCCACGTCGTCGCCGGGTCGACGACGGTGACGCCTGCGAGCATGTGGCGACGGACGGTGCGTCGATTGAGTTCGGCGCCGAGGTCGGCCAGCTGGGCGCGGTCGTTGCAGCCGGCGACGACGGACGGATCGTCGACGACGTGGGCGCGGACCACCCGGCCTGCGTCACGGGCGATCTCGACGACGTCGGTCAGGTAGAACTCGCCCTGCGCGTTGTCGGTCGACAGGCCGGCGAGAGCGGCGCGGAGGACGTCGGCGTCGAATGCGTAGATGCCCGCGTTGACCTCGGTGATCGCCAGTTCGGCGTGGGATGCGTCCTTGTGCTCGACGATCGCCGTCACTGCGCCGTTGGGGTCGCGCACGATCCGCCCGTATCCGGTGGGGTCGGCGACGACGAAGCTCGTCAGGGTGACGGCGGCTCCGTCTCCTGCGGTGTGTGCGTCGACGAGTGCGCCGAGGGTCGCCGCGTCGAGCAGGGGGGCGTCGGCGACGGTGACAAGGACGGTGCCGTGGAATTCGGGCAGCGCGTTGAGGCCGACACGGGCCGCGTCGCCGGTACCGCGCGGCAGATCCTGCTCGGCGATCACGATGTCGCGTCCCAGCTCGCCCGCGACGGAGTCGATCTCAGCGATCACACGCGCGCGTTCATGACTGACGACGCCGACCAGGGCATCCGGTGAGATCCCGTTCGCGCCGTGCATGGCGTGTCCGACGAGGGACCGTCCGCCGATGCGGTGCAGAATCTTGGGGGTCTTCGACTTCATCCGGGTGCCGGCTCCGGCGGCCAGGACGACGACCGCGATTCCCGTTGTCGCGGGCAGACTGCTCATCGGTGATCCTTCGCTTCAGACGTTGTCCACTGCGGTGACGAATCCTACGCACTCGGGGAGGCAGTCCAGAATCCGACGGATTCCAGATGCTTCACCAGCCGGTCGCGAGCGTTCCCGAACTGGGTTCGGATCTCATCGGCGATGCCGTCCTTGTCGCGGGCTTCCAGCAGCTTGATGAGGCGACGGTGGCTGGCGACGGCGCTCTCGCCCCAGGCACGGTCGTGCACGTACACGTCGTACGGGCTGTAGCGGCTCGCTGCAGTGAGGAACCAGGCGACCTTCTTGCTGTCGGCCATGATGTTGATGGTCCGGTGGAAGGTGAACTCGCCTGCGATCACATCGTCGGACGCGCCGTCTTTGACCGCTGCCTCGATGTCGTCGACTATCGCCGTCAATTCGGGAAGGCGATCGGGGATGTCGTCGGATTCGGCCGCCTGGGTGGCCAATCGCGCCGACAACTCGGCCTGAATCCAGAAGATGTCAGTGACGTCTCGCCTGGTCAGTGTTTCGACGATGAAGCCTCGATGTCGGGAGGACCGGACCAGGCCTTCACCGCGAAGGGTCACCAGCGCCTCCCGGACCGGGGTGACGCTGCATCCGTACGCGATCGCGGTCTCGTCGAGCCGGACGAAATCTCCGGCACGCAGCTTGCCGGTCATGATCTGGATCCGCAGGTCGTCGGCGACGACTTCGGTGAGTTGGCGTCGCGGCATGCTGGGACGGGGCATCGCTCCATTCTCACAGCAACTATCGAGCGAAGTCGAGAGGTCGACGAACGTGGGTCCGTCGGTCCTGTGGCAGAATCTTCACCGCAGCATTCCGCCGTGGTGTAATCGGCAACACTCCTGATTTTGGTTCAGGCATTTCAGGTTCGAGTCCTGGCGGCGGAGCAAGGCAAACACCCAGATAGATGGGTGTTCCGCTCGTCCCTCGCGGGACGCCGTGCACCAACTGTGCACTTGGCCTCTGAATGAGTCAGCCCCGGACGGTGTTCGCGCACCAGTCCAGGGCCTCGACACACCGGAGGCATGACCCGATGCATCGTCCCACAACCCTATCCGCGACCACCGACACGAGCGCACCCCGCTCGATGCGGTGGTCGTTGTGCGTTCGTGACGACGTCGCCGAGCTTCGGCCCGCGTCGATCGACGAACTCCTCGACTTCGCCGAGGTGATCGCGTGAACGCCGCTGACGCCCTCGAAGGCATCCTCAACGATCCGCGCGCTGTGGCAACCCGAACGGACGGGTTCTACGACTGCTCCGACACCGACAGCCCATGCGGCCTGTCAGACACGTTCTGCGGGCACGTCTGGAACAGCATCCACCAGACCGACGACGCCGTCGTTCACGTCCTGCACGGTGCGATCACGATGCCCGAGCCGAGCGCCCTATCGGGACCGGCGGCACTGAACCTGGCACGCACCCTCATCGCAGCGGCAGAGGTGATCGCATGAGCAACGACGAACTGATCGACGTCGCCGGTCGCTGCGCTGACTTCTGCGAGGGCGCGATCTGCGGCGACCACGGCGCCACCGACACGCCGCTCGCCGAGCATGGCGAGTTCTGCACCGGCACCTCACGCGCCGGTGTCGGCCGCGGCCCCAACTACGAACGCGTCGAAGTGTGGCTGTCCGCGGCCATGCCGTACCGAGTCGGCCCGACAACCCGGTCCGCGATGATCCGCGACCGCGAGACGCGCGGCAACGCCGAAGGTTTCGTCGGCGTCTACGTCGAGCACGGCAACGCGTCCTCGGGGATCCCTGACGTGCTTCTGACCGCCGGTGAGGCGCGCCAGCTTGCCGCGGCCCTGCTGTGGATCGCTGACGGTCTCGACAGCCTCGACCGGCCGCACCCGTCGATCCGACGACAGAAGTAGACCCGCTCCCGCCTCGACGGTCCCTCGACAGGGCTCGCATTCCAGATGCGGCCCCTCGCTGGCCGGGTTCGACTCCCGGCGAGGCACGAACCGCGGCGCTCATTACCCGCGGTAGATCGACGTCGTTCTTGCAGAGCTAGACGAAAACCAGCCTGCTCCCAGTAGCCTCGTCGACGCCTGGGACGTCGCCACCGGAGGATCGCGACCATGCCGGTGCCATGACTCGACGCGCGCTGTCTCAGCGGGCGCTACTCGTCGTGGCCGGACGCGATAGGGGCGTGGTTCGTGGGTCGATCGACCGGGATGGGGCCAACGCTCCGGCACACCTGTAGGTGTTCCATTGGCAGTGACCACAACCCGACATGACCACGTAGCCGGGTCGCCTAGCTGTCAGTCCTCGAGTCCCGAGCATCGCCAACGTCTGATCGATCCGAGCCAGCACGACTTCCGCACCTAGAGATGCGAGAGTGAAGATCACCGTGACTTTGTGGACATCGCTTCTGGATGACAGACCAGTGCTGACCACCCTATTGCTCCCCTCGGAGGGTCGCCGCGCACCCTCAGGCATTGGCGGTGTCTCTCTCCGCTGTTTTTCCACAACCGCCGACCGGTGCTCGACCGGCAGCACTCGAACCGATGCCCGTACCCAGGCATATGCCCCTCCGCGCCGGGGTGCCGTGGTCCCGTTGGTCATACGTGTTCTGTTCGGCTACGGGTCTGGGGATCTGGCGGCCGCTCGCGAGGGCAAGGTCCGTGGCGCTGCCACCCGCGATCATCGTGTTGATAACACGATGATCCACGTCGGCGCGGCGTAGCCTGAGCGGTGCAGGGCAGTCCCGTTCCAGCCGCGAAATAATCGGCCGTCAGAACGAGCGGGGGCCCTGCATCTATCTGGAAGAGGTGATCACCGATGAGGTATGACTGTGATCACAGTTTCCGGTTCGCAGGTAGCCGATGACCTGGACGCGAAACTTGGGGATGTCCTCTCCGCGAAGCGGGTTCCTGATGGGTATGGCGACAGGTCTCACTGGGAGACTTCCGCCGGCACTCGGCTGTACGTCCATCAAGGGGGCCGCGGTGCAAGTCTGACCATGGCGTCAGGGCTCGACGATGGGCACCACAACAGTGATGCAGTCGCCGTGTTCGATGCGGTCATCCGCTGCGTGCCCGGGCACGCGGAACTACTTGATGAGGACGACAACGTCATCCGATCGAGAGAGTGGTGACCAATGGACCCCTGACCTCCCCCTCGGTCAACGGGGGGGGAGGGGGGTAGTCGGGGAGGGTGAACGCCTATGACCCGAGGGGCGTCGGAACTGCTCGAGGGGTCCGCCCCCCCCTGGGGAACTTCTAAACAAGGAGAACTCCACTTCCGCGCCTGACCTGGTAGGTAGACCGACATCGACCAGCGAGGCCCCGAGCTAGCCCGCGGTCTTCGCGGTGCTCGGGGCCTCGTGTTGTTGTGCTCGGGTCAGGCGAGTCTGCGGGTCGTTCCTGGTTGTGGGAGCGGTTCGTGGTGGGTGATGTTGCGGATGGTGGCGGTCAGGTTGGCGAAGTGTGCGCGGTCGCGGCCGACGTTCCCGCTGTGCCAGTTGTGGCGGCAGAGCTGGTCTGCCGCGTTGTCGATGGTGCGGAGTTCGTCGGCGCTCGGTAGCCATGGTTGGTGGTCGGCGACGGCCAGGATCGTTTCGGCTCGTGTGCGGTCGATGGGCACGGTGAGTCCGCGGAACCATCTGAGTATCGCCGGGTCGGGGTACTCCTCGAGGATGCTGGTGACGCTGCGTCGTCGGAGCCAGTGGGGGTCGACGTCGAGGAAGTCTCGGCAGTGCACGGAGTCGATCGCTGTTCCTGTGAGTCCTTCGTCGCGGAGCCGGATCTGTCGCTTGTACTCGGCGCGGAGCCGGTCGTAGTCGTCGAGGATCTGTTCGGCGGTCTGGTATTCGTCGGCGGTCCCTGCTGCCATCGCGGTGCGGGCGTCGGTGGTGTGCCGTTCGATCAGGTCGCGGTGTTTGTCGACGCGGGCCATGATGCTGTCGAGTTCGTCTTGGCACATGTCGAGTGCGGTGTCGACGAAGCTCTTCTCGAGGCTCACCGGGAGCACGGTGTGTTGCAGGGTGCTGGCGACGACGTTTGAGCCGAACAGGTCGACCGCGATCTGGCGGGCCTTGGCGTCTACGTAGTCGTTGACGAGGTCGTCGGGGTCAGCTCCGTTGCGGAGGCGGTCTCGGAACTGTTCGTCGACGTCGACCCGTTCCGCCCGCGCAGTCGAGGAGTACGCCATGAGTCGGGCCTTTAGTCCGCGGGCGTTCTGCAGGTCGGTGTTGGCTGCTTCGATCCGTTCTCGGATCGGCAGCGTCTTGGTGGCGGTCTTGCGCATGGTCAGAGTCCTCGTCCCTGCTTGAACCGTTCGCGGCCGCCTTCAACGCTGCCGGTCGGCTTCTTCTCGGGGTCGGCGGGTTCGCGGGTTTCGGCGACGAGGGAGTCGAACTGGTCGTCGTCCATGTCGGCGATGTACTGCTTGACTCCGGCGACGAGGGCTTCGGTGTTGGGTGTGCTGGCCATGTCAGGATCCTTGTTTGAGGTGTGCGTATTCGTTGACGGTCGCGCGGCGGAAGATCCACCGGCCGGCGACCTGTTCGCCGTCGAGGTCGGTGGCGATCCTGCGAACGTTCCGACTAGTGCACCGCAGGATCCGCGAGGCGGTCTCGGTGTCGATCAGGTCATCCGGTTCTGAGTGTTGTTCCTGCGGCCTTTCGCTTGTTCCGTATGCGGACGCCTCGGCGAGTAGCCGCCGCACCTGCTCGGGAATGGGTTGGCCGGTGAGCTGTCGGCGGCGTACGAACTCGGCGGTGACGTAGACGATCAGGCGTGCCTGGTCGTCAGAGACGTCCACTGCTGCCCTTGGCGAGTGCGTCGGCGATCTTGTTCGCGAGTTCGAGGGCGTCGGCCGGGCTGTGCATGATCCCGTGAATCGACAGGTGACCGCTGGCGTGAACGGTGACTGTGCCGACCGGCGACTGTCGATGCTCGGTGCACAGTCGCGATGCGGACCGGGTACGTCCTCGGCAGCCGGCGGCGGTGCAGTCGTACATGGGGCGGTGTGTGGGCATGGCGGGATCTCCTGGGGTCGTTGTGAGGGGGATGCACTGTTCGCATGTCCAGCCGTGGGCTGGGCCGCGGTAGCGCGGGCAGGGCCGCGTGCAGATTCGGCAGACGAACGGCGTCACGATGCGGCCTTACGCGGTCGACCGGGGATGGCCGGTTCGGGTGTGTGTCCCGCGATAGTGTGGCCGGTCGGGTTCGGTTCTGTGGCCGCCCAAGCAGTGCAGGCGGCGCGTGCTGGGCACCTGTCGCAGAGGGCCCTGGCACGTTCGCCTTTTTCGCGCGCGTGCGCGTGGGTTTCGGTGGCGTGCCGGCCGTCGAACAGTTCATGCCGTCCGATGCACGCGGCATCCTCAAGTTTCGGCGTGGACCGCAGAACCTTGATCAACAGCTGCTCGCACCCGGCCGGGTCGAAGTTGCGACCGAGGGTCATCGGCGGGCCTTCGACTCAAGACGCGCGGCCGCCTCTGTAGCGCTCTCACGCGCATGGCGCTGCTTAAGCCCACTGAGTTCCGGCGCAGTACCGTACGACTCGCGATCGCTCTGGTGACCCTTCACGACATCAGCGAACGACTCCGGGGCAGTTTCGTCCCACAGGCTCTCGATCGCCCACGCGTGTTTCAAGTTGATGCCCTCGACTAGTGGGCAGCTGTAGGTCTCACGGAGCTTGCGAAGGTCGAAACCGGGGCCTCCCGTCATGATCCCGAGGATTCGGTACCGGCCCGTGCGCCGCGGACGAATACCCCACCGTTCTGCGGACCGATCTACTTCGTGCCCGTTGAGGGCGACTCCCCAGGTCGCGACGATCCCGCTCGCATCGAACCGCGGTTGGCCGCTGAGGAAATCGAGGGTGTCGGTGAAGTGGAACATGTCGTGGACGTAGAAGATCCCACACGAGCACTCGGGTGATGGTGGCGTGTGGCCGTGATGGCACGACGCGACGATCACAGGGGCGTCGTACTCGCTGGCAACCAACGGTGACGCAAGCAGTCCGTTCGGGCCAACCTTCCAGTACCGCCAACCGAAGTCGTACACGTGGTCGCGGCGGAGTTGGCTGAATCCAAGTTCATCGAGCCTGGCCAGGCATTCAGCATGGAGACGCTGATCGTCGACCTCGTCATGGATTGTCGGGCGATTCTTCCGTCGTCGAGGTTTCGTACTCATCAGATGTGTCCTTCGTCGAGAGCATCGTGGAGGGCGTCGGCGAGTCGACGCGCTTGGGAAGAGGTGAACGTGAGGCCGGCGAAGCTGATGCTGTCGCCGGGGACGCGGTGCACGAACGGGATCGCATCGGCGGGCCGGTGGTCGGTGCAGTATCCGGTGACCGATCGAGTGCCACGGGCGCAGGAGTCGCATTTGCGTGTGGGGCGTCTGCGGCGGGTCATCGAACGGCCCTCAACCCTCGGCGGGGATCCGGTGGCGCCGTGTAGGTCGCGGTGCCGGTGAACGTCATCGGATCCCACGCGACGGTTACTTGTCCGCGGTCTCCGGGCTTCTCGTTCGGTGCCAGCGAGTACGGCCCGACAACCACTGGTTCGACCGGATGCTCTGCGGGATCGGCCGGCCACAGGTGCGACACGCGTAGGCCTCCGTCATCGAGGGACAGATACGACACCATCGGTCGGCCGTCCGAGTAGAGGGTGAACGCGTGGAGAAGCCGCGGCAGGTCGAGCTTGGCGGCGCTGAGGGCGTCGAGCGGCCCGGAACAGCAGTCGTCGGCGTGTCCGTGATCGGATGCGGTCTGGTCGAGCCATTCGACTACGCCGAGGAGTCGGCGGACTTGTGCGATCAACTCGTCGGTGTGACGGTTCGGGGAGTGCATTTACTCGGCCTCCTGTCGGTTGAGGATCTGTTGAACTCGGCTGGTCACTCCGGGCGTGGACGCGGTGATCCCTCCGGGAGGTGTCTGACTGGTGCCACCGGTGTGCTCGCGCGTAGACCGTGGCACAGGTGGCACGGGTCGTTTCGAGTCACTACCAATGCTCTGACCTGGTGTTTCGATCACTCGCTGACCTGTGCCACCTGTGCCACGTGCCACGTGTGGTGAGCCGGTGGCATGGGTTGAGGGCAGGCGCCATGTCGATTTCCGGCCGTCGAAGTCGATCGCGACGCCGAGGTCCTGGCGGGCTCGCTGCAACGTTCGCTCGCTGAATCCTGCGGCCTTGCCGTCGCGCTTGGCATCGGCCGAATCGCGGATCTGGTAGCCGAGGTAGGCGCTGAGCCAGTCCGACGCCGCGGTTCGTTCGGGGCCGTCCGACGCTTCGACGGGCCGGCCGGCGTCGCGGAGGACGTCGCCGACGCTCTTGTCGGAGTCGCCGAGGATCACGAACCGGCCGACCTCGGCGACACGTCCGGAGTCCGTGCGGATCTCGGTGGACTCGATGCGGTAGCTCAGGGCGAGGCTCTCGTCGCCGAGACTGTTCTTCTCCTGGGACATGACGCGTTCGCCGTTCTCGGCGTCGGGGTCCTTGGCGAAACCGAAGACGGAGCGGGCGATCTCGCCGAACGCGGACGACCCGTTGATTCCGGCGACGACGTCGCCGTTGCCGCTCTTGTTGAGGTGGGCGATCCCGACGACGACGCCGTCGATCTTCTCGGCGAGCTGGCGCCACGGTTCCAGATGCGATCGGACCTCGTTGTTCCGGTTCACGTCGGCCTTGCCGCCGATCATCGACATGAGCGGGTCGACCACGACGAGCCGCACTCCGTTGGTGCGGCACGCCTCGATGAGGAGGTCCATGTCGGCGGTCGCGACGGGCGTCTGTCGGACTCCGTCGTCGAACCGGATCTCGACCTCGGGGAAGAACACTCGGGCGAGGTCGGCACCGTGAGCGCGAAGACTCGGTTTGACCACGTAGCTGATGGACTCCTCGCGGGCGACGTAGGCGACGTTGGTCGGTTGTCCGAGCCAGCATCCGGCGAGGGTCCCTCGGGTGACCTGAGCGACGAACCATCGTGCGCTCGTCGACTTGCCGGCACCGGGGCGTCCGGCCCACAGGGACACGGTGCTCAGGGCGATTCGGCCGCGGTCGCCGTAGGTCCATGCCCAGGTCGGGACGTCGTCGGGAATGTCGCTGGCGCGGTTCATGACGATCTGACGCGTGTAGTCCTGGTCGGGAGTGCTCACGCGGCACCTCCTCGGACCGCGGCGAGGCGTTCCCAGATCGCGCGGAGTTCCTTCCCCTCGCGGATCAGGAGCGACCACAGATCGAACTCGGGTGCGTCCTCGGCGCTCGCGGTGAATGCTTCGCCGGCGGCTGCGAGCCGCGCGCGGAACACTCGTGCGAGGACGGACGCCGCGTACTCCGGCATGAGTTCCGGGTAGGCGACGGTCGTCACTGCTTCGGCCAGACGCGTGCGGACGAGATCTCCGGCATGCCCGGCATAGTGACCGCGGCGCAAGAGTTCGGCTCCGACGAAGGCAGCGTCCGGCGCGCGGCCCGACGCCGCGAGCTCGAGCGATAATTCGAGGATGGTCGCCGTTGGCGCATCGAGCAGACGGACGCTGTCCGGTTGGCAGACGCCGAGGATCTCGGCGACCTGGTGGGCCGGCGCGAGAAGCGTTGCAGCTAGCAGGGTTTTAGGCATCGGCGCCGCCTCGGCACTTCGGGCCGACGTGCTCGGCGACACTGCGATCGGCCACCAACCACGACCGGCAGACTCTGCAGCGGACCGCCAGGCGGTATCCACGCGCTCGAGCTTCGGCATGTAGTTGGGCGTCGGGGCCGAGATCGGGATCATAGGAATGATCGGGCGGATTTTGGGTACGCGAAGTAGGATTGTCCTTGGACATCTGGTGTGATTCCATTCCTGCCCCCGGGTTTCCCGAAATATCATTTCGGGCCGGGGGCGGTTCAGTTTCCAACAGGAGCGGTCAGGAGCCTTTGGAACTGCGAAAGAATGCCGCCGAATCTAGCGGCGTAGATCGTCGGTGTTGTCGACGTCGAGTGGGTAGTCGAGACCGAGATCTTCAGTGTCAGCGATTTCCTCGTAGCGATCAGCGCGCGAAGATTGCCGATGCCCATCGCTGAACAATGGCATGGCGATCAGGCCGCGGATCCGCGGAGCCATGCCGCGAGGTCATCCTCACGGATTCGGATTGACCTTGGTCCGATGCGTGTAGCAGGGATTGAACCGTCCGCAATGCGGCGTCGAACTGTCTTCTCGCTGAAGCCGCTCTTCTCGGCTGCTGCACGAATCGAGAGATAGGTCGGTACGCTCACTCTGACACCTCCGGGTGTTGGTGTAGGGAAGCGTCGACGTCGGATCCGCCAAGATTGAGCGTCGGCGCTTCCCCTGTATTTGATTGGGTCAAGTCCGTCCACGGATTTCCTCGGGGGGATTCCTTGGGACTGTCCAAAAGTAGATCAGAGTTCACCGGCATTGTCAGGGTCGGATTCCACAGGTGTGCCCGGAGCTCGTCCGAGTAAATGCGCAACGCGCACGCCTCAAGATGACCTCTCGGTCACCTCTCGCGGCGTCCCGTAGGCAACACAAGGACATACTCGTCTCCGTAGGCACGGCGTACGCGGAGGGGGCTGTTCGGTGCGCTATATGCAAAGACCAGCCGTAATGTCGAGATCCCGGGCAGCGTGGAGTCGGAGCCGAGAAGCTCCCTAGCTCCCCCTACTCCGCAACGCGAGACAGTTCATCTGAATGGGGGACACGACATGCCGACCGACACGCCGATAGTGCTATTCGGAGTCCTCGTCCGGCTTCGCGACGAGCGCGCTCATCGCAGCTGCGACCGATGCATCCCGACCCGCGGCGATGTGCTGATAGTTCATCGCGACCGCCGGCGTCGTGTGGCCGAGACGACCCATGAGCTCCCTGACTGTCGCACCGGCCTGCGCGGCGAGCACGGCACCGGTGTGGCGAAGATCGTGGACGCGGACGTTCTTCTTGCCGGCGGGTAGCGCTGCCTTGAACGTTTTCGTGAACGCCGACTGTGACAACCGTTTGCCGCGCGTGGTGCGGAACAGCAGCGACTCAGGGCCGGGGCCGACGTACTCGGTGATGTGCGCCTCGAGGATCGTCGCGATGTGCGGCGGCAGGACGACATCGCGGGCACCCGCTTCGGTCTTGGTGTTGCCGACGACGATCTGCCCGTCCACGAGCGTCGCAGCGCGGCGGATGCGGAGCGAGACCACACCGTTCTCGCGGACCACGTTCTTGCGGCGTAGTTCGATCAGTTCGCCGAATCGGAGACCGGCCCATGCGGCGACGAGGACCGCGGCACGGTACGACTTCGGCATGGCGGCGTACACGTCGTCGAGCTCGGCCGGAGTCAGGATCTCGTGATCGCGGCGCTTCGGGGCCTGCCCGGCGCCCTTGATCTTGCACGGGTTCTCGACGATCAGGTGGTCGTCGACTGCCGTGTTGAGGATGGACCTCAGCAGTTGGTACGCGTGCGCGGAGCGCGTCGGGTACTCACTCCCGAGTCCTGCCCACCAGGTGCGGATGAGAGCGGGGGAGAGGTCGGACAGGTACTCGTCGCGCATCGTCGGGAGGATGCGGCTGTCTAGCAGTCCGCGATAGAGCGATCGCGTCTTGGGAGTGAGGTCGCGCTCGACGAGCCACTGTTCGGCGTACTCGCCGAACATGACGAGCGACGCGGCCTTGGTCTCGGATCGCTCGGCCGGCGGAGTCCATTCGCCGAGTTGGATCAGGCGGGACTCGGCGGCGAGCCAACCCTCGGCGTCGATCTTCGCGTCGTACGTGTGCGGTGCCGTGTAGTAGCGGCCGGACCCGCGCGGGTCGGGATATGACGCCTGGTACCGGCCGCTCGGCAGCTGGCGGAGCTTGCCGAACGTGCGGCGCTTCGCCGAGCGTGCCCTAGCCATCGTGCACGGTCCGTGCACTACATGAGTTTGACTGTGGGTTGTTGTGCCCGCTCGTGTCCACATGTAGAGTCTCTGTCACCTGCACAGTTAACGTCAATATCTGCAGGTAGTCCAACTGAAACGACTCAGTTCAGCGGCCAGGTTCGAGTCCTGGCGGCGGAGCAGTGTTGGGCTTTCGAGCCCTGCGGGTCGGCGCGAGTGCCGACAGGCGTCCTCACGCCCAGTCCGACAGATCGGTGTCGGAGCGTCCGCTTGCGCTGACGATGGTCAGGGTCGCGAGAGTCGTGGCCACCGCGTCGTCTCCGGCAGCGGCTCGCCATTGACTGATTTCGTGTCGGAATCGGTCGGCCGAGAGCTCAAGCAGCCGATGCCCCCGAGCGCTGACGGTGATCACTCGTTCGCGGCGATCGTGTTGGTTCTGCCGTCGTTCGATGAGTCCTAGTGATTCCAACGACTGCGCCGTTTTCGTCGCAGCCTGCTTGGACACGCCGAGGCGCGCGGCGAGATCGACACTGGTGCACCCGGTGCCTATCGCCTGGAGGGCGAAGCCGTGTGTGGCACGGACTCCGGGGAAGCCGTGGTCGGCGAGATGTTCGTGAACGGCGTCGACGAGGCTGCGGAAGGCCCGCATCAGGAGGAAGGGGGCGGCGGAGTCGTCGGAATTCATGGAATCAGCATATCTCGATATCGACAATGTGGTTGACTACTATTCGTCAACCACATTGTCTATTGGAGGTTTGCAATGACGCACCTGACCACCACGAATGCGCGCCGTTTCGACATCCACGGAGTCGAATTCACCTCATTCGTGTCGAGTTCGACCGGATCGACGTCCCTGGCCGCGTGGCGCGCCGACTTCCGTCCGTGGACGCCGGGCCATGCGCACACGATGAGCCGCGAGGAGGTCCTGTACGTCGTCGACGGCGTACTCGATGTGGAGATCGACGAAGAGGGCTTCGCCGCGGTCGCCGGAGATGCAGTTCTCGTACCCGCGGGAGCGACCTTTCGTGTCAGCAACAACTCGGGGCGGCCCGCTTGCGCCTGGGTGACGACAACTCTGGGCATGACCGCGACGATGCTCGACTCCGGTGCCCACCTTGTTCCGCCGTGGGCGCAGTGACTACTGGCCCGGCCACCCTTCGACAGCGTCGACGGCGCCGTCTTCGACGGCCTTCGCGAGTTGTGCGTGGTCTCGGTCGTTCTGATCCGCGTAGGCGAACGCGAAACGGCCGAAGGCGTCGGCTGCCTTGTCGGAGCTGCCGAGGTAGTCGTGGATCGCCTGGACGTCACCGCTGCGGGCGTGGGCGCGGGCGAGTACGTGGCCGCATGCGGTCGCGAACTGTGACAGGCGCGGCGCGATCATCTCGCCCTTCGGAATCACCTTGCCGTCGCGGAACTGACGGACGTAGAAGTCCATGCGCTGGTCGGTGTCGTCGCCGATCGACGTCCATCCGACGAACATGTCGGTCGCGCTCTGGATCATGCGCTGCCCGTGGATCACCCTGGAGCCGTGATTGGCATACGGGCTCTCCCCGAGGAACTGCTCGTACACCGACGGTGCGGCCTGCTTGACCTGCAGGAACATCGGGTCGCCGGTGCGGCGCTCCTCGCTCAGGGTCAGGAACACGCGCATGCCGACGCTGCCGACGCCGACCACCTGCTGTACCGCGTCGACGAGGTCGAAACGCGACCACAGGGAGGAGATGTGGTCGGGCACCGACTCCTGGTATTGAGTGATGATCGATTCGAGCTCACCCACGTGATCCCGGAGGGCGTGTGTTCGGTACGGAGGGTCTTCGGTGATGCGTTGGACGCCGTCGACGACGTCGGTCAGCTTGCGGAACGCGCCTCGGCTCGAACGCTTCTCGGCGCGCTTCTCGATCAGCTTGTCCAGTTTGTGATCGTCGTCGTCGGTCGCATAGTCGAGGAGTTGCTCGGTGCTGACGCTGTCGTACCAGATGTCGATCTCCGGCCACGTCGAGTAGCGCGCGATCCAGTCCCGGTAGCCTGCGAAGCCCGCGGCGACGGCCGCCTTCGCATGCTTCTCGACGCCGTTCGACCTGGCGAGGATCACCAGGCTGGCGAGGAAGCGCTTGACGTCCCATTCGAACGGGCCGGGGAGCGTCTCGTCGAAGTCACGCAGGTCGAATGCGAGGTTCCGTTCGGGGGTCTTCCAGAGACCGAAATTGAGGACATGCGCGTCACCGCAGAGTTGAACAGTGATGCCGGTGTTCGGCGACGACGCGAGGTCGGCGGCCATCACAGCCGCGGCGCCGCGGTAGTAGGTCCACGGGGTCGCCGCCATTCGGCCGTGGCGAAGCGGTAAGAGTCGCTGATCACGAATCGTGTTCTGCGCCAGGATCGTTGCGAGCGCGTCGTGCCCACGCGCTTCGGGCTTCCAGTCGCAGAGCGACTTGCGTCCGACCACCTTGCGCTGTGCTGCGCCGTCGATGCTGACGATCTTGTTGGGACGCGATGTGAATGCCTGCTCGCCCTGCCAGAGGTTCATCCGCACATCTTGCCTCACGATCCGCGCCGATCGAAGCGTTCGGCGACCAAGTCGGCCAGGATGCGCAGTCCGCGGTCGGCGTCGTCGTGGTCGGCGTGGCTGAAGTTCAAGCGCATGGTCCCCAGCGTCGGCGGACCCGCGTAGAACTCCTCGCCGGGCATGAATGCGACGCCGCGGCCGACGGCCTCGTCGAGAAGGCGGCGGGTGTCCATGGGCTCGCGCAGTCGGAGCCAGAAGAACAGTCCACCCGGCGGGCTGGTCCAGTCGGCCAGGTCGGCGAAGTACGTGCGGAGCAGCTCGTCGAACCCGTCCCGTCGATCGCGATAGAAGTCCACAAGGGAGTCGAGACGATCCTGCCAACCGGATCCGGTGATCGCGTCGAGGACTATCTGCTGGGACAGGCGTGAACTGTGCAGGTCGACGGCCTGCTTGAGCATGACCAGACGGTCGAACAGGTCGGGTGACGCCGTCATGAAGCCGAGCCGGAGGCCAGGGGCGAAGGTCTTGGAGAACGATCCCTGGTAGATCCAGGAGGCGCCGTGCATTCGCGCGACGATCGGGGTCCGGTCGACGTCCGCGTATGCCAGCTCGCGGTACGGGTCGTCTTCGAACAGGACGGTTCCGTTCTCGCGACATGTGTCGGCGATGCGGTCGCGCTCGGGGCCCGATGCGCATGCTCCGGTCGGGTTGGCGAAGGTGGGGACGACGTACGCCAGCGACGCGTCGGCGAGTCCCGTGTCGTCCAGTCCGGTGAAGTCCGCGCCGTACAGGCGAAGAACCTGAAGTGCGGCGAGATATGTCGGGTCGTCGACGGCGGTGATCGTTCCCGCGTCGATCATCAGTTTTGCGACGAGGTCGATTCCCTGCTGGCTGCCGCTGAGGATGATCACCCGATCGGCGGTGGTGTCGACCCCGAGGGCATGGAGGTGGTCGGCGACTGCGCGTCGCAACGCGGGCTCGCCTTCGCTGGCGCCGTATTGCAAGGTCTCGGGGCCGACACTGCCGGACCAGGCGGGAAGTGCAGCAGCGGCAGGCAGGCCGCCCGCGAAGGACACCATTCCGGGGCGGTCGACAACACTCAGGACGGTTCGGATGGGTGAGGGGCGGAGGCCGTCGATACGATCGGAGAACGTCGGCATGGTCATCCTCTTTCGCCAATAGGTCAATCAGGTTGCCGTGATTCTGCGCGGTTCCGGGAGGTTCGTCAAGATGTTTGACCAAAATCGTGAGGCGGTGCTCCGCCAGGCGATCGAAGACCTGTACTTCGGCTATCGCGCGTTCACGGCTCTTCCGGACGAGATCCTGGCGGCGAGCGGACTGGGCCGTACGCATCATCGAGTCCTCTACTTCGTATGCCGCCGTCCCGGCATGTCCATCGGGGAACTGGTGGCACTCCTCGACGTCACCAAACAGGCTCTCCATCGGCCGATCAAGGACCTCGAGGTACGTGGCCTCGTGGTCAATGCCTCGGATCCGGGTGATCGGCGGGTGCGGCGGCTCACTGCGACGGACGCGGGCTCCGACCTCGAGCGACGTCTCACACACACGCAGATGGTGATGCTCGACGAGGTCTTCGCCGACGGGGACGGGGACTGGTACTCCGTGACGGGCAGAATGGCGAACCTCGCGCGCGAGAAAGGCTGACCTGCGCGCTTGCCGGATAGCCTGGGTGCATGCATTTCACCGAGTACCACACTCGCCTGGCGTCGTACGTACTTCTCACCGACCGCGGACAGATCCTGCTGTCGCGGTTTCGGGGAACGGCGACGCAGGCTCCGTGCTGGACGATGCCCGGCGGTGGAGTCGAATTCGACGAGTCGCTGCACGATGCCGCGGTTCGGGAGGTTTACGAAGAGACCGGATACCGCATCGAACTGGGCGCGATGCTCGATTCCGACCACTCCGCGGTTCCGGCCTCGGCGACGAGAGGGCCGGTCCGACTGCAGCGGTTCGTGTTCGCGGGAACTATCACCGGCGGTGTCCTGGGCACCACTGAGATCGACGGAACCACGGAACGCGCCGTGTGGATGCCGATCGCCGATGTGCGGGCGCTTGACGCATCAGACCGTGCGGACGTCGTCGACCTCGCGCTCACGCACGTGGAGCCTCACTGACGCGGGCCGAGGGCCTGCGGGAGGAACTCTGTGAGGACAGCCCGCGTCAGTGATCGATCACGGGTGACTACCTGCTGCAGCATGAGTCCTTCGTGAAGCGCGACAATGAATGTCGGAAGGAGTGCGGCCCTTGCCGCGCCGGCGCCTGATCGCTCGAGGATCGGCGCCAGAGCGCTCTCTAGACGAGCGGCCAATGCGTCCTCGAAGGCGGTAAGCCGTTCGGCCAATGCCGGATCGCGTGCGGCGGCGAGCGTGAACTCCGTCGACACCATCGCCCATCGGCGCGACTCCTCGCTGTTGGCGAAAAGGGACTCGAGGGTCGACAGCAATGCGGCGTCCACGTCGCCTGCGGAGCTGGTGATGGCGCTCTCGATCCGCGCCACCTCCCGCTCCGCGTGTTGTTCGAACAAGGCGAGGAACAGGGCTTCCTTGTTCTTGAAGTGCAGGTAGAACGTACCTCGTGACAGCGCCGCCGCCGAGCAGATCTGGTCGATCGACGTAGCGTGAAACCCCTTGTTCGCGAACAGATCCCAACCTGCGCTCATGATCGACGCGACAGTGCGGGTGCGGGTCGGTGCGCCCTTGGCCAAGTCGGCCACGTCCTTCCATTGACTTCGACATCGGTCGATGGCATTCTATCGCTCCATAGATACACATCATGTCTATTTATGGTGGCATCGGGGCCGCCCATGATGGTGTCGATGGGGAGGATCTTCAGATGGTGAGAACACTGACTCGGTGGGTCGTGCCGACCGCGGTCGCAGCGCTGGCGCTCGCGATCGCTCCGGTGACGGGAACGCCACAGTCGTCGGCAGCTCCGCATCAGCCGACGACTGGATTCTTCGCGGTCCCGGCCGGCGTCGCCGATCTGAAACCGGGAACCGTCATCCGGTCTCGGCGTGTTGCGGTGAAGAGCCTGCAGGCGCTCCCGCTCAACGCCGATTCGTGGCAGCTGCTGTATCGGACGACGGATATGAACGGCGCTCCCGACGTCACGTCCACCACGGTCATTGTTCCCCGGGGCAAGCGGCCGTCGAAGCTCCTCTCCTACCAAGCGGCGACCGACGCTGTCGACTCGACGTGTGCACCGTCGTACCAGCTGACCAAGGGCGCGCCCATCGACCTGACAACGCCGAAGGGGCCGGTCACACTGAACAATCCGGCGGCCGAGATGCTGCTGGCGTCGGCGGGCCTCGCCAAGGGCTGGGCGGTCGCGATTCCCGATCACGGTGGATCCCGCAACACGTTCCTCACCCCGCATCAGCCCGGATACGCGGTGCTCGACGGTGTCCGCGCTGCGCAGTCGTTCGCGAAGTCCGGACTGTCGACGTCGAGCCCCACCGCGCTCTGGGGATACTCCGGCGGAGCGATCGCCAGTAGTTGGGCCGTCGAGGAACAGCCGACCTACGCGCCCGAACTGAACATCGTCGGCGCAGCGTTCGGCGCGCCCGAGCGTGATCTCGCTGCGTCGTTGAAGTCGGTCAACTTCACCCCGCTCGCCGGACTGATCCCGATTGCGCTCGGTGCGCTCGGCAAGGACTCGTCGGAGTTCACGAAGGCGCTGAACAAGTACCTGACACCTGCGGGCAAGGCCAAGATCAAGCGCACCCTGAGCCGGTGCGTCGTCGAGAACATCGTCGAGAACCTGTGGTTCGACTACCGGAACTTCCTGACCAAGCCGGTGAACGTGGTCCTGCGGGACCCGGTGATCAAGAAGACCATCGCGGCGCGCGGAGTCACCGGGCGTGGAAGCACAGTGCCCCTCTACATCTACAACGGAATCACCGAAGAGGTCGCGCCGATCACGGGTACTGACAAGCTCGTCCGCTCGTACTGCCGGGCGGGCGGCCGAGTGACGTACCGACGGGAACAGCTGCCGCCGAATCCGATTCCCCAGATCAGTTCGACTCACGGGATCGAACTGATCCTCGGCGGGCCGGCCGCACTGTCTTGGCTCGATCGTCGGATGGCGGGTGTGCCTGTCGCGTCCGGGTGCGACGTCAAGACCACCCCGAGCACATTCGTCACCGCAGGCGCACTGCGTGAACTCGGACCGTCGTTCATCGTCAACCCGCTCGCGACGATGCTGGGAGTCCCGGTCGGGAAGTGACCGCCGTTTCGGCCCCGCGCTCGTCATCGAGTGCGGGGCCGAGTCGTCTGTCCGGTCCTACTTGTAGTGCGGATTGTTGCCACCGGGCAACTCGATGCTGATCGGCATGCGCAACTCCGCCATGTACAACAGCACGAACTGGCGGAGCATCTCGTCGAACGTCCAGTACGCCTCCTTCGGCATACCGGCCTGAAGCACGCCCTCGCGGACCAAGGTGAACGGCCCCCATGCGGCGTTCAAGAGCGGATCCCACACGGGTTCGCGCGGAATACGCAGGTCGTTCGCGATCTTGTCGCCGAGCATGAAACGGGTGAGTGACCCGAGCACGCCGCGGCTGAGGAGTGTCAGATCGAGCTGCATGCCGAGATCGCGCAGCATGTCGGCGATCTCGATTCCCTCGGGCGTCGCCTTCAGCACGGGGTCGAGAACCTGCTTCGCCTGAGTCTCAGCGGTGGCCCACGTCGCAGGGATGTACTGGTCCTCGATGCCGAGCATGTGGCCGGCCACCTGCCATGAATGCAGGAAGCCCTCCGACTCGGCGTGTTTGAGCGGTACCTGCCACCGGTTCAGCATGCGCATGACAGTGGTCGGCAGACTGTGCCACGTGACCATCATGTCGGCCTGTGTGATCGGCACCGTTTGACCCGACACGCTCGACCAGTGTGCTGACTGGGGGAGGAGGTGCCGGACGGCCGAATGAATCAAGCGGGTCTTCACGCAGGTCACCGACATCTCCCCGGATGGCGCATATGCGTTCAGCGAGCCGATGTCGTAGCCGAGTTTCGCCGTCTTGGAGATTCGGTCCTTCATCTGTGCGCCGCCTCGCGAGTAGTAGACGGCCCTGGCCTCATGCGGGATGACGGCGCTCATCATGCCGCTGGCGAAGCCGTACAGGGCGCCGAGATACGTGCCGCGCTTCTGGTTGAACGTCACTGCGTCGGCGAGCTTGTCGCGATCGGCCCAGGCCGGGAGGCGTCGAGAACGTTCGACGAAGTCGCGCAGATCACCCGACAAGCCCGCGGGGAGCGGCTGCTCGTTCTTCGTCCACGCCCGCAGCGCGCGGTTGACCTTTCCGACGTCGCCGCGTTTGTAGACGTCGGCGATCAGTTCGTCTGGTTCGGGGTCCCAAGCCTTCTTGGGATCGGCTCCGGTACCGGTTCCCGGAACCGACCCGGCGGGCGACCAGGTCCACGGTGTCGCCGACCCTGCCGCCAGTAGTGCCCCTGCTCCGGCCGTCGCCTTCAACACGTTGCGTCGTGTCACATGCTCCATGCTCATACCCTCCGTACGCATCCCCGACAGATGCCGATGTAACAAATCATCTCGATCTGTAACATGGATAGCACCTCGTGATGACGATCACAAGGAGTTGGTCGGAAAGGGTAGGGTCGACGCGATGACGGCAGACGAGAACGGGGCTCCGCGATCGTTGATCGAGCGCGCGACACGACGTGCGATGGAGGGGGTGGGCCCACGTCCAGTCGACGCGACACGCGACAAGCTCGTCGACGCAGCGTTTCATCAGTTCTGCATCGACGGCATCGCGCGAACGTCCATGGAAGACGTGGCAAAACGCGCAGGCACCTCGAGGATCACCATCTACCGCAAGTTCGAGAGCAAAGACGCGCTCGTCGACGAAGTCATCG
Organism: Gordonia malaquae NBRC 108250; assembly: GCF_000344135.1. Classification (GTDB taxonomy): domain Bacteria; phylum Actinomycetota; class Actinomycetes; order Mycobacteriales; family Mycobacteriaceae; genus Gordonia; species Gordonia malaquae. The sequence continues at coordinate 71,147 of NZ_BAOP01000029.1, forward strand.
GCCGTGAACTCGAGGCGTACTTCCGCTACTTCACGCAGGCGATGGCGGAGTCGGAATCGCTGGCCGACCGCGTCGTGACGGGTTTCGTCACGTCGGTGCAGAGGATCTGGTCGAACCCGTTGATCAAACGCCTCATCGACGACGACCCCGCACTGGTCCCCGGGCTCGTCGGCGGTGGCGACGGGCGCAACATGTACGTGGTCAGCGCCTTCGTCGCACAAGCCTTGCGGAGCGAACAACGGGCGGGCAATCTCGACGCAGGCGTCGACCCCGACATGGCCGCCGAGATGATCGCCCGCATCGCCGGGTCGTTCGTCACGACACCCGGCGGGTTGGTCGACCTCGACGACGCCGACCAGCTCGCGGCCGTGGCTCGCGACTACCTGCTGCCGATGCTCCGTGTGTCGACCCACTCCATGTAGCCCGAACCGGCCACCGGGGCGCCCCGGAAGACGCCGTCGTACGAGTAGGCGGAGACGTACCCCCGGCCATGACCGAACCGGAGCGGACTGTCGACTGTCGCGTCGATCCGGAACACCACAGAGGCCCCGTCTCGAACCGTCCAGCGCATCGTCTGCGGAACGCGCATGGTCCGGCCCCACCGGTCGGTCTGCGGCCGATCCCAGGCGGTCACCTCGAACGTGACGTCCTCATAGACCGACGTCTCCTCGCCGAGGACACGTACATGAAGGAGACGGCACGCCGTGCGGCCGCGAGCCTGGACGTCGGTGAGAAGGAGCTGAGACCGTTCGTCGAGCTCGATCACCTGGTACGTGAACAGATCGACGGGGAGTTTCAAAGCGCTCGGGAGAGCCTTCGACACCGCCGCCTGGTGTCCCATCGCCCTGGCGTACTCAAAAGTCCCCAGACCCGAAACCGCGGTGGACCCCGTCGAATCGCGGATCGTTCCCGTATACGGAGCGAGCAGGCTCAGGTGTTGGTAGATGGGAGTGCGTACGAAGTACGACACCTGGTCGGTCAGTTGAAGATCCAGATCGACCTCGAACGTCTCGTACCGTCCAGCCACACGAACGTGCTCGCCGTCGATGGTGAGCGTCAGGTCATCGCCCCACCGCAGGATCGAGCCGTCCGCGGCGAAGTCGCAGTCCGTGCGGGAGTCGTAGCCGGCGTAGTGATGCTGATCGTTCGATGCGGTGGACGACAGCACTGTGGCGAGTCCACGAACGTCGGAGGTCGCGAGTTCGTCGTTGTCGAACGCTTCGGTACCCGTCGGGCCGATGAACGTCATCGTGTTCACGTAGCGATAGGGATCGGGAAGGCGCGGGACGAACACTCCGTAGTGAACGACCGACCAGAGCCGAGACGACGGATAGGGCCGGAGCGGCTCACCGCCGTCGAACGGCCGGCTTGATGCGGCGATCCGCGAATCGACCAAGGGACGTGCGGCGTCGAGAAACAGTCGCGACGCGAGGCCTGAAAGCACCTGGTTCATGGAGCCATCGTTGCAAGAATCCGCGAGCGTCGCCCGGCCACCTTCCTGACCTGCAGATTTGACGTCCAGTTCCACGATGCGTAACTTATGTCGAGTCCGAGCGGCCAGGCCGCGAAGGACAAACTTCCTCCAACTTCTTCACCGGGTCGCGAGATTCTGGTGGTGGTGTTGGTGGGTCTGGTTGCCGCCGAG
>NZ_BAOP01000028.1 GCF_000344135.1 Gordonia malaquae NBRC 108250
GCCCTCGGACCCATCAGCGTCCGCCCCTACGCCAAAATCAGCGTCACCACCGACACCGGCGTCTACGTCTACTACGACCACGGCCCCACCAGCCGCATCTGACCCGGAACGACACCATGACAACGAACCATTCCCGCGGCCGCGAGCGGCACGACCGGGGAACGCTCCTGGCGGGCCTGATCGCGCTCACTGCACTCGCAGCAGCAGTCCTGCTCGCGATCTCACTCGCACCGGCCTCCGCCGAAACCCCGGCCGAGCGCTGCAAACGCGAGACCACCGCCTACAACAACGCATGGAATAACTCCTGGGCCGCCTCACACCCAGGAAAGAAACCCAGCGATGCACCTAAACCACCCGTGCCCTACAAGTGCGGCGGCAACAACGACGGACCACCACCCACGGTGCAGCCAACGACCACCGCGCCGGAGGAGTCTACGAAGACGGAGGTGCCGGAAACCACTGCGCCAAGCGACGGTCCGAGACCGGCGCTGAACGCACCCACCACGCGCCGCGAGATCGAGCACCCGGGATTGGGCCAGAGGCCAATCGGTGAAGCCCAGACCGGACATCCCAAACCGACCCGAACCGGCACTAG
>NZ_BAOP01000027.1 GCF_000344135.1 Gordonia malaquae NBRC 108250
AGAGTTTGATCCTGGCTCAGGACGAACGCTGGCGGCGTGCTTAACACATGCAAGTCGAACGGAAAGGCCCCTTCGTGGGTACTCGAGTGGCGAACGGGTGAGTAACACGTGGGTGATCTGCCCCAAACTCTGGGATAAGCCTGGGAAACTGGGTCTAATACTGGATATGACCTTCTGCTTCATGGTGGTTGGTGGAAAGCTTTTGCGGTTTGGGATGGGCCCGCGGCCTATCAGCTTGTTGGTGGGGTAATGGCCTACCAAGGCGACGACGGGTAGCCGACCTGAGAGGGTGATCGGCCACACTGGGACTGAGACACGGCCCAGACTCCTACGGGAGGCAGCAGTGGGGAATATTGCACAATGGGCGCAAGCCTGATGCAGCGACGCCGCGTGAGGGATGACGGCCTTCGGGTTGTAAACCTCTTTCGGCAGGGACGAAGCGCAAGTGACGGTACCTGCAGAAGAAGCACCGGCCAACTACGTGCCAGCAGCCGCGGTAATACGTAGGGTGCGAGCGTTGTCCGGAATTACTGGGCGTAAAGAGCTCGTAGGCGGTTTGTCGCGTCGTCTGTGAAATTCTGCAACTCAATTGCAGGCGTGCAGGCGATACGGGCAGACTTGAGTACTACAGGGGAGACTGGAATTCCTGGTGTAGCGGTGAAATGCGCAGATATCAGGAGGAACACCGGTGGCGAAGGCGGGTCTCTGGGTAGTAACTGACGCTGAGGAGCGAAAGCGTGGGGAGCGAACAGGATTAGATACCCTGGTAGTCCACGCCGTAAACGGTGGGTACTAGGTGTGGGGCTCATTTCACGAGTTCCGTGCCGTAGCTAACGCATTAAGTACCCCGCCTGGGGAGTACGGCCGCAAGGCTAAAACTCAAAGGAATTGACGGGGGCCCGCACAAGCGGCGGAGCATGTGGATTAATTCGATGCAACGCGAAGAACCTTACCTGGGTTTGACATACACCAGACGTATGTAGAGATACATATTCCCTTGTGGTTGGTGTACAGGTGGTGCATGGCTGTCGTCAGCTCGTGTCGTGAGATGTTGGGTTAAGTCCCGCAACGAGCGCAACCCTTGTCCTGTATTGCCAGCACGTAATGGTGGGGACTTGCAGGAGACTGCCGGGGTCAACTCGGAGGAAGGTGGGGATGACGTCAAGTCATCATGCCCCTTATGTCCAGGGCTTCACACATGCTACAATGGCGCGTACAGAGGGCTGCGAGACCGTGAGGTGGAGCGAATCCCTTAAAGCGCGTCTCAGTTCGGATTGGGGTCTGCAACTCGACCCCATGAAGTCGGAGTCGCTAGTAATCGCAGATCAGCAACGCTGCGGTGAATACGTTCCCGGGCCTTGTACACACCGCCCGTCACGTCATGAAAGTCGGTAACACCCGAAGCCGGTGGCCTAACCCCTCGGGGAGGGAGCCGTCGAAGGTGGGATCGGCGATTGGGACGAAGTCGTAACAAGGTAGCCGTACCGGAAGGTGCGGCTGGATCACCTCCTTTCTAAGGAGCAGACAACACCCAACGCGTCATCCGAATGTGATGATGGTTGGTGTTTGTTCATGGGTGAAACACAAGACGCCACCGCGTATATGGCTGGGTCGACCCACAGAGTGGTCGGCGTGGCTGGTGGTAGTCATGCGGGTGACTGCATGGCTGCTTTTTGCACACTATCGGGGTTCTGAGAGAACACACCGGCCGGCAGTTGATTCTGTCGGTTGTTGTTCTTTCTAGACTGCTTGCTGACTTTCCGCCTGCTTGTTGGGTGTGGGGGTGGGTGGGTGTGTGTTGTTTGAGAAGTGGATAGTGGATGCGAGCATCTTGACACGTGTCAGGGTGTTTTGTATTGCAATTTCAAAATGTATGTTGAATTGAAATGTGATGTCCACATTCGTTCCAGAACGTTTCTGCCACTGTCGTGGCGGGGGTTGTGGGGTGTTTGTGGGTGTTGTTGTAAGTGTTTTAGGGCGTTCGGTGGATGCCTTGGTACCAGGAGCCGATGAAGGACGTGGTAGGCCGCGATAGTCCTCGGGGAGTTGTCAAACGAGCTGTGATCCGAGGGTGTCCGAATGGGGAAACCCAGCACGAGTTATGTCGTGTTACCCACTTCTGAATGTATAGGGAGTGTGGAGGGAACGTGGGGAAGTGAAACATCTCAGTACCCACAGGAAGAGAAAACAATAGTGATTCCGTGAGTAGTGGCGAGCGAAAGCGGATGGGGCTAAACTGCGCGTATGTGATACCCGGCAGGGGTTGTGCGTGTGGGGTTGTGGGAGCATCATGTCATCGTCTGCCGGCGGTGAGGTCAGTAAGAAAATCATGGGTTAGGTGAAGTGGCCTGGAATGGTCTGCCGTAGGGGGTGAGAGTCCCGTAACCGAAAACTTGTGGTCTGGCTTTGGTGTTTCCCAAGTAGCAGCGGGCTCGTGGAATCTGCTGTGAATCTGCCGGGACCACCCGGTAAGCCTAAATACTCTCTGGTGACCGATAGCGGACTAGTACCGTGAGGGAAAGGTGAAAAGTACCCCGGGAGGGGAGTGAAATAGTACCTGAAACCGGACGCTTACAATCCGTCAGAGCCTTCCCTTGTGGTGGGGTGATGGCGTGCCTTTTGAAGAATGAGCCTGCGAGTTAGTGCTCAGTGGCAAGGTTAACCCGTGTGGGGTAGCCGTAGCGAAAGCGAGTCTGAATAGGGCGCCCATAGTCGCTGGGTCTAGACCCGAAGCGGAGTGATCTACCCATGGCCAGGGTGAAGCAGAGGTAAGACTTTGTGGAGGCCCGAACCCACTTCAGTTGAAAATGGAGGGGATGAGTTGTGGGTAGGGGTGAAAGGCCAATCAAACTCCGTGATAGCTGGTTCTCCCCGAAATGCATTTAGGTGCAGCGTCACGTGTTTCTTACTGGAGGTAGAGCTACTGGATGGCCGATGGGCCCTACAAGGTTACTGACGTCAGCCAAACTCCGAATGCCGGTAAGTGAGAGCGTGGCAGTGAGACTGCGGGGGATAAGCTTCGTAGTCGAGAGGGAAACAGCCCAGATCGCCGGCTAAGGCCCCTAAGCGTGTACTAAGTGGAAAAGGATGTGGGGTCGCGAAGACAACCAGGAGGTTGGCTTAGAAGCAGCCACCCTTGAAAGAGTGCGTAATAGCTCACTGGTCAAGTGATCCTGCGCCGACAATGTAGCGGGGCTCAAGTACACCGCCGAAGCCGCGGCACTCACACATGTACATCGGCGACCCCTTTTGGGGGGTTGTCTAGTGGTGTGGGTGGGTAGGGGAGCGTCCTGCATCCGTGGAAGCCGCAGAGTGATCTAGTGGTGGAGGGTGTGGGAGTGAGAATGCAGGCATGAGTAGCGAAAGACAAGTGAGAAACTTGTCCGCCGAATGACCAAGGGTTCCTGGGCCAGGTTAATCCGCCCAGGGTGAGTCGGGACCTAAGGCGAGGCCGACAGGCGTAGTCGATGGACAACGGGTTGATATTCCCGTACCCGTGTATCCGCGCCCAGTGGCGAATCATCTGTACTAACCATCCAAAAGCATTGTTTCGACCTTTCGGGGTTGTCTCGGTGTGGCTGCGTGGGACCTTGGGTGTAGTAGTCAAGCGATGGGGTGACGCAGGAAGGTAGCTGGGCCAGTTAGTGGTTGTACTGGTGTAAGCCTGTAGGGAGTGACATAGGCAAATCCGTGTCACATGTGTCCTGAGAGGTGATGCGTAGCCGTTTTGGTGAATTCAGTGATCCTATGCTGCCGAGAAAAGCCTCTAGTGAGTTGGTGCACGGCCCGTACCCCAAACCGACACAGGTGGTCAGGTAGAGAATACTAAGGCGATCGAGATAACTGTGGTTAAGGAACTCGGCAAATTACCCCCGTAACTTCGGGAGAAGGGGGGCCATGGCTGGTGATGAGTCTTGCACTCTGAGCTGGTTGTGGTCGCAGAGACCAGAGAGAAGCGACTGTTTACTAAAAACACAGGTCCGTGCGAAGTCGTAAGACGATGTATACGGACTGACGCCTGCCCGGTGCTGGAAGGTTAAGAGGACCGGTTAGTGGACTTGTTCCGCGAAGCTGAGAATTTAAGCCCCAGTAAACGGCGGTGGTAACTATAACCATCCTAAGGTAGCGAAATTCCTTGTCGGGTAAGTTCCGACCTGCACGAATGGCGTAACGACTTCTCTGCTGTCTCAACCACAGACTCGGCGAAATTGCAGTACGAGTAAAGATGCTCGTTTCGCGCGGCAGGACGAAAAGACCCCGGGACCTTCACTATAGCTTGGTATTGGTGTTCGGTACGGTTTGTGTAGGATAGGTGGGAGACTGTGAAGCTGGCACGCTAGTGTTGGTGGAGTCGTTGTTGAAATACCACTCTGATCGTATTGGGCTTCTAACCTCGGACCCTGATCGGGTTCAGGGACAGTGCCTGGTGGGTAGTTTAACTGGGGCGGTTGCCTCCTAAAATGTAACGGAGGCGCCCAAAGGTTCCCTCAGCCTGGATGGCAATCAGGTGTTGAGTGTAAGTGCACAAGGGAGCTTGACTGTGAGACGTACATGTCGAGCAGGGACGAAAGTCGGGACTAGTGATCCGGCACCGGCAAGTGGAAGCGGTGTCGCTCAACGGATAAAAGGTACCCCGGGGATAACAGGCTGATCTTCCCCAAGAGTCCATATCGACGGGATGGTTTGGCACCTCGATGTCGGCTCGTCGCATCCTGGGGCTGGAGTAGGTCCCAAGGGTTGGGCTGTTCGCCCATTAAAGCGGCACGCGAGCTGGGTTTAGAACGTCGTGAGACAGTTCGGTCTCTATCCGCCGCGCGCGATTAGAAACTTGAGGAAACCTGTCCCTAGTACGAGAGGACCGGGACGGACGAACCTCTGGTGTGCCAGTTGTTCCGCCAGGAGCACTGCTGGTTAGCTACGTTCGGAAGGGATAACCGCTGAAAGCATCTAAGCGGGAAGCCTGTTCCAAGATGAGGTTTCTCACCACCCTTCGGGTGGGTAAGGCCCCCTACAGACTATGGGGTTGATAGGCCAGAACTGTAAGCATAGTAATGTGTTCAGGTGACTGGTACTAATAGGCCGAGGACTTACTAACAACACTCACACGCATTCGTGACACACGTTTTGTGTCTGTGATGGTCGCATCCACTATCTACTTCTGAAACAACACACGACTGTGATCCCTTCTAGGGGTTGTGGTTGGTGATAGTTTCATATTGTTTCGGTGGCTATAGCGGAGGGGAAACGCCCGGCCCCATTCCGAACCCGGAAGCTAAGCCCTCCAGCGCCGATGGTACTGCACTTTAGTCAGTGTGGGAGAGTAGGACACCGCCGAACTCAACATTTATTCGAGCCCCTCAACCCTTGTGGTTGAGGGGCTCGAATACTGTCT
>NZ_BAOP01000026.1 GCF_000344135.1 Gordonia malaquae NBRC 108250
TATTGCGGCCAAGGACCTTTCGACTCGCAAGCTCGCTCAAGGAGCAGTGAGAGGCCGTGCTCGGGAGCGGGGAACTGTGCGCGAAGAGCAGTGGTCAGCGGGAGGGGAGGGCGGGCTCCGGGACGTCGTCGACCTCAGCGTCGGGCTCTGCGCTGGGGATGTCGGTGCCGCGGAGGGAGGCTCCCGCAGTCTCCTTCAGGAAGTACAGGGCGACCATTCCGATCACACAGGCGGCCATCATGTACGCGGCGGGGAAGAGGTGCCAGCCGGTGTCGCCGACCACCCAGTCGTTCACCAGGGGAGCGGTGCCACCGAAGGCGGCCGTCGACACGTTGTACGAGATCGCAAAACCCGCGTAGCGAACGTGGGTCGGGAACATGGCGGGGAACGTCGCCGAGATCGTCGCCAGCTGCGGGATGTAGAGCAGTCCGAGCACCACGAAGCCGACGATCGCCCACGCGAAACCCTGCCCCATCAGCCAGTACATCGGCAACGCGAACACGAACAACCCGATCAGCGACGCCCACCACATGGGTTTGCGGCCCGTCGAGTCCGACCAGCGGCCGAACACGGGGATCATCAGCATCATGAGGACCTGGCCGATGAGGACCACCCACGAACCGCCCGACTCCGACAGCCCGATCGTGTTCTTCAAATAGTCCGGTTGGTACGCGAGCAGCGTGTAATTGGCGACGTTCAACGCCACGACCATGCCGAACATGATGAGGATCGGACGCCAGTAGCCGACGATCGCCGTCTTCAAGAGTTCAAGGCCCGATGGTTCGCGCTTGCGCTTGCGATCCACTTCGGCGAAGACCGGCGGATCGTCCAACTGCGACCGCAGGTAGAGGCCGACGAGGCCGAGCGGGAGGGCGACGAGGAACGGAATGCGCCAGCCCCACGACGCCATCTGGTCCTCGTCGAGGATCGAGTTCAACAGCAGGACGAACGCGGTGCCGGCCGAGAGGCCCGCCATCGTGCCGAACTCGAGGAAACTGCCGAAACGGCCGCGCTTGCGGTCGGGCGCATACTCGGCCATGAACGTCGCGGCCCCGCCGTATTCGCCGCCTGTCGAGAATCCCTGAATCACGCGAAGCAGGATGAGGAGGGCGGGCGCCCAGACGCCGATCGACGCGTGCGTCGGAAGCAGGCCGATCAATGCGGTGGCAAGGGAGATCAGCAGGATCGTCAATGCGAGGACGTGTTTGCGTCCCACCTTGTCGCCGATCGGCCCCCACACGAAACCGCCGAGCGGTCGGAGAAGGAACGAGACGGCGAAACCGAGCATCGTGCCCGTCGTTCCCCACGCTCCGGGAAAGAACGCCTGGGTGAGATATGTGGTGGTGGCGGCGTAGACGCCGTAGTCGTACCACTCGGTCGCATTGCCGATCGCGGATGCGGCGATCGCTTTGCGGACCATGGTGGCCGGTGGTGCTCCGAAGTCCTTGGTGGACGGCGAGTCTGTCATTCTGGTTCGTCGATTCGTGCTCGAGGAGTCGATGTCTCCGGGTCAGGTGGACTCAGGTCTCGCGGCCGCGCGCGGCACGGCGGTTACCACTTCCTGACGGTCCTCGAGGGACGGTTGACAGACGGAGCGTGTACTCCGAACGGACTACATCCACACCTAGCATGTCTGTTCGACGATGGGAAACCCGCTGTCGACCGTCCGGCCCCGCTAACAGGCGGTTCACGCAGGTGAGAAGGTGTCTGGCACCTCTCCTTCGCGGATCGGGCAACGGGTCTCGGAGTAGATCGTCGGCATGCACAGATTGCAGTGCACACAGCGCGAAACCGTCGAAGCGTCCTCCTGGATCCGCAGCGGCAGATCTGGCTCGCGGAGCAGTGCGCGTCCCATCGCGACGAACTCGAATCCGGAGTCGAGCGCCGTCTGCATCGAGGCTCGATCGGTGATGCCGCCGAGAAGGATCAGCGGGAGCGACACCGACTTGCGGAGCTCTGCGGCCAGTGGGAGCAGGTAGGCGTCCCGATAGGGGTAGTGCTTCAAGAACACCGGGCCGACGGCCTTCATGCCGGTTCGGATGGGTCCCTTCATGGCGTCGGCGAACTCGGCCAGCGGCGGTTTCCCGTGGAACAGGTACATCGGGTTGAGCAGCGAGCTGCCCGCCGTCGGCTCGATGGCGTCGATGAAGCCGTCGGCTTCGAAGAGCTGAGCCGTCTCGCATGCCTGGTCGACGTTGAAGCCGCTCCAGGGGCGGCCGCCTCGACCGCGGCCGGGCTTGCCGACGCCGTCGAACATGTTCAACTTGGCCCAGACCGCGGCTTCGTCGCCGACGGCGCCGCGCACGGCTTCGAGGACTTCACGGGCCAGGCGTGCTCGATTGACCACCGAGCCGCCGTATCCGTCGCGGCGGTGATTCAGCAGCGGGGACAGGAACGAGCTGATCAGGTAGTTGTGGCCGCAGTGCACCTCGAGTGCGTCGAACCCGCAGTCGACGGCGAGACGTGCGGCGTCGACGAAGTTCTGCGTGACGCGTTTGATGTCGTCGGCGTCGACCTTCGCCGTGGCCGACATGCCCATCGGCGCCGGGATGCGGCCGGGGCCGAGTGCCTTGGCCCGGTTGGAGATGGAGTTCGCGACGGGACCCGCGTGGCCGAGCTGTGCCGCGGCGAGAGCGCCCTCGGAGTGGATTGCATCAGTGAGACGTCGCAGGCCGTCGGCCGCTTCGGGGACCATCAGGATCTGATGCCTGTCGGTCCGCCCCTCCGGCGCTACAGCGCAGTACGCGACCGTGCTGATGCCGACCCCGCCCGCAGCGGTCTCGCGATGGAACTCGATCAGTTCGTCGGTCACCAGGGCGTCGGGTGTGCGCCCTTCGAAGGTCGCGCACTTGATCAGCCTGTTGCGCGGGGTGATCGGGCCGAGCTGCGCCGGTGCGAACGGGTCGACGGTGGAGAGGTCGAGGGTCATCGGGGTCCTTCGGTCGAAGTGGGGGCGGGGCCGGACAGGCCCGCGGTCAGGAAGTCGGCGAGTGCGGCGACTGTCGCGGTGCTCACCGGTGTGGGGTTGGACAGTTCGGTGATCAAGACGGTGAAGGCGAACCGCCACCGGCGTCGCGCGGTGGCCTCGTCGACGTCGACGACTCGTCGCAGGAGCGCCACCCACACCTCGGTGCGGAACCAAGTGTCGGTCCAGTCGAGGTCACCGTGCGTGAGGACGAACCTTCCGAGCAATCGGAGGTGTCGGGCCAGTGCGGGATCCTCGGCCAGGCGCGTCACCGGTTCGAGAATCCTGTCGACGATCTCCCCGACGGAGGTGTCTCGAGTGCTCAGCTCGGTGAGAGGGTCGGCCCAGACCGGCCCGAGACGCTCCTGCAGCAGGGTGGTGACCAATCCCTCACGTGAACCGAAGTGGTAGTGGACTGCCGCCGGGTTCACTCCGGCCTCAGAGCACACCGCACGTACTTTGAGCTGCTCGTACGGTGTGCTCTCGAGGATTCGCTCGGCCGCGTCGAGCAGTCGGGTGCGTGTCACGTCAGTGGCCATGAGGTGCAGTACATCACGTTTCAATCAACGTTTCAATCATTGATTGAAAGTTCCTCGGTGGAGCGACGACGCGACTGGTCGATGCGCGTTAGGCTGGACGCCGTGGCTGAACATTTTCAAACAGTTGTCCTGGGAGCCGGCCCCGGTGGGTACGTGGCCGCGATCCGGTCCGCCCAGCTGGGCATGAAGACCGCCGTCATCGAAGAGAAGTGGTGGGGCGGTGTCTGTCTGAACGTCGGATGCATCCCCTCCAAGGCGCTGCTCCGCAACGCTGAACTCGCTCACGTCTTCAATCACGAAGCCAAGACCTTCGGGATCAGCGGAGAGGTGTCGTTCGACTTCGGCGCCGCCTTCGACCGCTCCCGCCAGGTGTCCGACGGCATCGTCAAGGGCGTCCACTTCCTCATGAAGAAGAACGGCATCACCGAGATCGACGGCTACGGCGTGTTCACCGACGCCAAGACCATCAAGGTCGGCGACCGCGAGATCACGTTCGACAACGTCATCATCGACACAGGTTCCACTGTCCGCCTCCTGCCGGGCGTGGAGCTCAGCGAGAACGTCGTCACCTACGAGACGCAGATCCTCACCCGCGACCTCCCGAAGTCGATCGTCATCGTCGGCGCGGGCGCGATCGGCATGGAGTTCGGCTACGTCCTCGCCAACTACGGCGTCGACGTCACCATCGTCGAGTTCATGCCGCGCATCCTCCCGAACGAAGACGCCGATGTCTCCAAGGAGATGACGAAGGCATACAAGAAGCTCGGCGTGAAGATCATGACCGGCACCGGCGTCCAGACCGTGGACGATCAGGGTAGCCAGGTCGTCGTCACATACAAGGACGCCAAGGGCAATGACGGCAGCCTGACCGTCGACAAGGTCCTCATGTCCGTCGGCTTCGCGCCGCGAGTCGAGGGCTTCGGTCTCGAGACCACCGGCGTGGCACTGACCGACCGCGGCGCCATCGCGATCGACGACCACATGCGCACCAACGTCGAAGGTATCTACGCGATCGGCGATGTGACCGCGAAGCTGCAGCTCGCGCACGTCGCCGAGGCCCAGGGCGTGGTCGCCGCCGAGACGATGGCCGGAGCTGAGACCATGACACTCGGCGACTACCGCATGATGCCGCGCGCCACGTTCTGCCAGCCGCAGGTCGCGTCGTTCGGTCTCACCGAGGAGCAGGCCAAGGCCGAAGGGTATGACGTCAAGGTCACCAAGTTCCCGTTCAGCGCCAACGGCAAGGCGCAGGGCCTCGCCGCGCCGGCAGGCTTCGTCAAGCTGATCACCGACGGGACCAACGACGAACTGATCGGCGGTCACCTGGTCGGCGACAACGTCTCCGAGATGCTGCCCGAGCTCACTCTCGCGCAGAAGTGGGACCTGACCGCCAAGGAACTCGCCCGCAACGTCCACACGCATCCGACGATGAGTGAGGCCCTGCAGGAGACCTTCCACGGCGCGATCGGCCACATGATCAACCTGTAGCGCACAGCGCTGAAACGACGTCGGCACTCGTACCGGGCTCAGAGCCCAGTACGAGTGCCGACGTCGTTTCAGATCAGCGGAGTGGGTCGAAACCGGTGAGCGCCGAGGGGGTGACTCCCGTGCAGATGGTCTCCGCGAGGAGGCGGCCAGTGGCCGGACCGAGGGTCATGCCCTCCATCGCGTGGCCGCCCGCGACGAACACCCGGGGCGAGCGGGTGCGGCCGACGATCGGCAGACCGTCCTGTGTGCACGGCCGTGAACCGACCCATTCCTCGCGACGGTCGTCGAGCGATACACCCCGCAGCAGGGGACGGACCGATTCGACGATCGCCCCGATACGGCGCTGGTCGACGGGATCTCCATGTCGACCGAACTCCATCATCCCGGCGATCCGCATGCGGTCGCCGAGCGGAGTGCAGACCACGGACGACCCCGGGAAGTACACCGGACCCGGGGGCAGGTCGTCGACGTCCACTGCGAAGCTGTAACCGCGACCTGCACGGACGCGGGTGGTGACGCCGTACTGCTTGGTGAGGGCGGGGAGTCCGACGCCGGTCGCCACGACGACCGAGTCGAACGACTCGTCCATCGTCGGTCCGGCGATCCGGACTCGCACACCACGATCGTCGACGCTGGTGATCGTGGTCCCGGTGCGGAGAGTGCCCCCACGGGCGACGAACGAGTCGGCGACAGCGGCGACGTAATCCGGCGGGTTCAAGAACCGCTGGCCGCGGAGCACCAACGCACCGCGAATCTTCTCGGTCAGCATGGGCGCGCGGGCGCGGGCCTCGTCGGCCGAGATGAGGTCGATGTCGACCTGCTGGCCGAGCGAGGTGATCTTCCGTCCCTCGTCGACCATGCCCTGCGGTCCTGCCGGGTCGGTGTAGGCGAACAGGAAGTCGTCTGCGGCCTCGATGGGGCCGTCGACGCCGCCGTCGGCCATCGCGTCGAATGCGTCGAGGGCCTCCCGGTTGATCTCGGCGAGAGCACGCACCCCGGCCTTCCACCGAGCGGTGGTGCTGTTGCGCGCCATCCGGGCGAGGAACCCGAAGAGCTTCGGGTCGGGCCGCGGCGGGATGTACAACGGCGACGTCGGGCTGAGCAGGCTGCGAAGTCCGTAGGTCAGCATCGACGGATCGGTGAGCGGAGTGGAGAGCGTCGGGGTGATCCATCCGGCGTTGCCCCAGGAGGCGCCTGCCGCCGGGCCGACGGAGTCGACGACTGTCACGTCGACTCCGTGATCCTGGAGGAACCACGCTGTGGACAGGCCGACCATCCCGGCGCCGACGACGGCGACGGATGTGGGCGCGGCGGTCACTGCTTCGCGTCCGCGGTTGCGCGGGCCGCGATGCGCGGCTTGATGCCCCAGTGGTAGATCGCGTAGAACACGGGCACGCAGCCGAGTCCGAGGATCAACGACAGTCGTTGGGTGGCGTCGAACGCCATGGACACGAACACGACGCCGTTCATGAGAATCACGAGTATCGGGGTCAGCGGGAACATCGGAGCGGCGTAGGGGAGATCCTTCACGTCGCCGCCGTTCTTCACGTACTGCCGACGGAACCGGTACTGCGACAGGGCGATCGTCATCCAGCACAGGGCGCCGCCGACGCCGCTGACGGAGATCAGGAAGACGAACACGGTGTCCGCGGCCACGAACTCGGTCATGAGCGACAGCAGACCGAACAACAGTGTGAAGAGCAGGCCCCACACAGGGATGCCGCGCTTGGTGGTGACGCCGAAGACGCGGGGCGCGGCCTTCTCCTGGGCGAGGGACCACAGGATGCGCGTGCACATGTACAGGCCGGTGTTGCCGACCGACAGGATGGCCACCAGGATGACGAAATTCATGATGCCCGCGGCGTAGGGGATGCCGATGGCCTTGAAGACGGTGACGAACGGACTCTCGTCGAGGCCGAGCTGCTCCCACGGGATGAGGGCGATCAGGATGAGGATCGAGCCCAGGTAGAGGAACACCAGGCGGAAGACGATGGTGCGGACGGCCTTCGGGATCGCCTTGCGCGGATTCTCAGTCTCGCCTGCGACGACGCCCATCACTTCGGAGCCCATGAAGGTGTAGACGACGGTCATCATGGCGGCGAAGACGGCGCCGAACCCGACCGGGAAGAACCCGCCGTGTGCAGTGAAGTTGGTGAGGCCGGGAGCCTCGATGCCGTCCATCTTGATGACGCCGAAGATGGCCAGGAGGCCGAGGACGATGAAGGTGCCGACGGCGAGGACCTTGATGGCGGCCAGCGCGTACTCGGTTTCGGCGAACGACCGGGCGGTGAAGCAGTTCACGAGGAACAGCACGGCGATGAAGACGGCGGACCACACCCACGTCGGGGTGTCCGGGAACCAGAACTTCATGGTGATGCCGGCGGCAGTGAACTCGAGGCCGATGAACGAGGCCCAGCTGATCCAGTACACCCAGCCGATGGTGAAGCCGGTGCCGGGACCGATGTACTTGGTGGCGTGCGCCTGGAACGAACCGCTGACGGGCATGACCGCGGACATCTCGCCGAGGCAGACCATCGTCAGGTAGAGGAGGACGCCGCCGACGATGTACGCGACGATTGTTCCACCGGGGCCGGCGGAGCTGATGACCTCGCCCGTTCCGAGAAACAGGCCGGTGCCGATCACGCCGGCGAGGGTGATCATGAAGAGGTGGCGGCTCTTCATGACGCGTTTGAGGGCTGGACCTTCGGGCGTGTAGAACGGTTCGTTCACAGGTGAGCTCGGGGAGGGAGTCGCCGGTTCGTCTGAACCGGTCGTCGGGGCTATGGACACGGGGAATGTCTCCTGAAGTGTATGCGGGGGCCGTGCACGTTCGATGTGGTCTGGCAGCTACGCAAGTAGCTGACTATGTACTCAGTCAGCTATTAGAGAATGCGATGGCGGTCACATGTTTGTCAAGGCTTGCCGGGTGTCACATTTCGTGGCTGCGCATATCGGGCCCGTAGCATTGCCTGCGTGGCACGTATGACGAGAGACTCTGCCGAGCGGCGCGAAGGGATCCTCAGGGCGACCCTCGACATGATCAAAGAGGGTGGGATCGATCGTGTCCGCGGCGCCGACGTGGCCAAGCGGGTCGGCGTCAGCGTCGGACTGGTGTTCTACCACTTCGACAATCTGGAGACGTTGATCGTCGAGGCTCTGACCTACGCCGCCAATCGGGACATCGAGCATCGGGACGCGGCGCTGGCTGCGTCCTCGTCGGACGTGACCGAGCGGTTGCACACGATGCTTCGCGAATACGGCCCCTCGGGATCGGAGTTCGGGTGGCGTCTCTGGGTGCAGGCGTGGTCGGCGAGTCTGCGCGACCCGACGCTCCGTCGGGTGGTTCACGATCTCGATGAGGGGTGGCGCGCGGTGATCGTCGGCATCATCGACGAGGGCGTCGAGCAGGGTGTCTTCGCCTGTCCCGATCCGGTCGCCGCAACGTGGCGCCTCACCTCGATGCTCGACGGCCTAGCGGTTCAGCACGTGGTGTTCGACGACACCGTCACCGTCGCGCAGATCCGCGACTGGACTCAGGTGGCGTTGAGTCGCGAACTCGGCATCTGACGTCGTCTCGGCGATGGGGGTTGCGTCACCGCTGTGATCGGTGCCATACTGACTAAGTACTCAGTCAAGCGTTGGTTCCATGCAGTCACGAACTGTTCCGAGTCGACGTCACCGTCGACCCCCGTCACGCCCAGGAGCGATACATGTCCCTGACACTCCCCAATGCGATCGACGCCTCCGCAGGCGCTCGCGACGACAACGCCTTCTTCGAGATCGTCTGGCACGACACCGAGAGTGACGCCACCGGCTATGTGGTCATCGACCAGCTGGTGCGCGGTGTCTCCTCCGGCGGTCTGCGCATGCGCGCCGGCTGCACCCTCGACGAGGTGCGCGGCCTGGCTCGCGGCATGACCCTCAAGGAGGGCGTCCACTACGAGCCCGGAGCCCGCTACGTTCCGCTCGGCGGCGCCAAAGGCGGAATCGACTTCGATCCGTACAGCCCCGAGGCGGACGGCGTCCTCCGCCGCTTCCTGCAGGCCACTGCACCGATCATCGACACCCGGTGGACCATGGGCGAAGACTTCGGCGTCCAGCAGACCACCATCGACCGCCTCCTCCCCGAGGTGGGACTTCGCAGCTCGATTCAGGCCGCCGAGCGGGTCGTCGGCGATCCCGAAGCCGCGCGCGGCCGCATGGCCACGGCGTTCAACAGCGTCGTCGACGGCGTGAGCCTCGACGAGTTGGTCGGCGGCTACGGCGTGGCCAAAGCCGCCCTCGCCGCGATGGCCCGTCGCGACATGGCGCCCGCCGACACCACCGCGGTGATCCAGGGCTTCGGCTCGATGGGCGGCGCGACGGCTCGTTACCTCGCCGAGGTCGGCGTCCGTGTCGTGGGCATCGTCGACGTCGAAGGCGTGGTCTACAACGAAGCCGGCCTCGACGTGGAAGAACTGCTCCTCACACGCAGCGCCAAGGGCAACGTCGACCGCACCAAGCTCCGCGACGGCGACCGCTGCCTGGACTCGTCGGAGTGGCTCTCGATCGACGCCGACGTGCTCGTCCCCGCCGCCATCTCGTACTGCATCAACGACGGCAACCAGGATCAGATCCGCGCCCGCCTCGTGGTCGAAGCGGCGAACATGCCGGTCACTCCGGAAGCCGAGGAACTCCTCCGAGCGCGCGGCGTCGAGGTCTCGCCCGACTTCGTCGCCAACTCGGCGACCAACGCCTGGTGGTGGTGGGTCTTCTTCGGCGACGTCGACGGCACTCCCGAGCAGTCGTTCGTCAAGATCAACAGCCGCATCACCGCGCTGAGCGACGAGATGTTCGACATCGCCGACACCGAGGGAGTCTCCCTCCGCGCCGCCGCGTTCGAGATGGCCTCGCGCAAGCTGTCGGCGATCTCCGACGAGTTCCCGATCTACTGAGCCGGCTCCCCGGTCTCCGACTTCACAGAGAGTTCAGATATCCATGTCAGCTAGTGTTCTCCGCTCGGGAGGCGGCGCCGTCGTCGACGCGCTGGTCGCTCACGGTGTCGACACCGTCTTCGGCATCCCCGGCACGCACAACCTCGCGATCTACGCTGCGCTCGAGGCGTCGTCGATCAAGCACGTCACTCCCCGCCACGAGCAGGGAGCCGGTTACGCGGCCGACGGCTATGCACGACTGTCCGGCCGACCGGGCGTAGTCGTGACGACCACCGGCCCGGCGATCCTCAACGCGTCGGCTGCTGCGGCGCAGGCGTACTCGGACTCGGTCCCGGTCCTGTTCATCGCGCCCGGCATGCCGTCGGATCATCCGAGCGGATACAACGGCCTGCTGCACGAGGTGCGCAGCCAGATCGACGCGATGTCGGCAGTCGTCGCACACGCGCAGCGCGTGACCAGCGTCGCGGAGATCCCGCACGCCGTCGCGCAGTGCTTCGCCGCGATGACCACCGGGCGTCCGCGTCCGGCATACCTGGAGATCCCGCTCGACCTGCTCGAAGCGCAGGCAGAGGTCGTGGCGGAGGCTCCGGTCGTCGTGCCGTCGATCGTCCCGGCGGAGTCGGTCGTCGCCGCTGCAGCCGAGGTGATCGCGTCCGCGCAGCGCCCGTTGATCGTTGCGGGCGGCGGCGCGAGCCGTGCTACCGCGGAAGTGTTGGCCTTCGCCGAGAAGCTCGACGCGCCGGTCGTCACGACGGCCAACGGCAAGGCGGTCGTCCGTGAGGACCACCCGCTGGCACTGGGCGCGGGTGTGCCGCTCGAGGTGACTCTCGATCTGGTCCGCGACTGCGACGTCGTCGTCGCCGTCGGCACCGAACTGGCGCCGGCCGACTGGTGGTGGGGCCCGATGCCTGCGACCCGTCTGGTTCGCATCGACATCGATCCGCTTGCGGTCGCGACCAACGCGATCCCCGAGGTGGCAGTGGTCGGCGACGCCGCGGCGGTCCTCGCCGATCTCACCGAGCGGCTCGCCCCGGTGACCGGCAGGGCTGACAGCGGCGCCGACCGCGCGGCCGCGTGGCGTCCCAGGCTCATCGAGGACGCACGCACCATCGGTGCGGCGTACGTCGGACTCGCCGAGTCGCTCGCGGAGGTCCTCGACGACGACGCCGTGATCGTCGCCGATCAGACGATGTCGTGCTACTACGGCCTGATGGGCAACTTGCCGCGCTACGCGCCGCGGTCGTTCATGTACCCGTCGGGTCTCGGCACCCTCGGGTACTCGCTTCCCGCGGGCATCGGTGCGATGGTGTCGACGCCCGGTCGACAGGTGGTCGCGGTGATCGGCGACGGCGGCGTGATGTTCTCGCTGCCCGAGCTCGCAACCGCGGCCCAGGCGGGAATCGCCCTGCCCGTGGTGGTCGTCGACAACGGCGGATATGGAGAGATCCGCAACGAGATGGTGGACCGGGACGAGACGCCGATCGCGGTGGACCTTCCGACGCCGGACTTCGCCGGTGTCGCTCGGGCCCTGGGCTGTCACGGTGTCGACGCCGCGTCGTACGCGGAGGTCGGCCCGGCCGTCCGCGCCGCCTTCGCCGCCGACCGCCCGACGCTGATCTACGTGCGCGAGCCCGCCATCTGATCGGCTCGACAACAGGCCCGGAACCTCGTGGGAGGTTCCGGGCCTTTCGTGTACCCGGCGGCACGCTTCGACTCACTCCGTTCGCTCAACGAGCAGTGGGCGGAGTCTCGCGGGCGCGCTTCGACTCACTGAATGAGGCGGGGTGTTTCCCTGCTCCTTGAGCGAACGGAGTGAGTCGAAAGGTCGCTCGCCGCTGATCTGCTCCCGGGAGCCGTCGGTCTGGTCGGCTCAAAACCTCAAGGCCCGGAACCTCGTCATGAGGTTCCGGGCCTTTCGCGTGAGGACGTGCAGGTCACACGTCGGCAGTGGAGGTCCGGACCGCGGGCGAGTAGAGCCCGAGCCCGGCCGGGATCACCACCGCGCGCGTCAGGACGTAGTGCGTCAGCCCTGCGACGATGAATGACGGTACAGACGCCGTCGTGTACTTGAAGATGCTCGCCGGCTCGTACGTGATCGGGTTGAGGAGCATGCAGTACACCAGAACGCCGAGTCCGACCGATGCGAAGGCGCAGATGTTCACGCCGCGCCAATAGCCGTATCCCGAGTCCCGCGTGTCAGCGTAGAGCTGGCGGACATCCAGGCGACCCCGCCGCAGGACGAAGTAGTCGACGATCTGGACCCCGCACAGCGGCGCGAGGAACAGTGCGCCCCACGACAGGAACTGGCTGTAGTTGTCGTAGACCGCCTGGGGGAAGAAGACGAGGATCACGGCTGGGCCGAGGATCACGGTGATGAGCACTGGCCAGGAGATACCGCGCAGGAGTCGGCCTCCGCCGCCGCGGAGGGCGACCATCGAGGCGTAACCCTGGGACAGGATGGCGGTGATGTTCGCGAGCGCGACGACGAAGAGCGCAAGCACGCCGAATGTGCTGCCGATGAGAGGGATCATCCACTCCGTCGGGTCTTCCAACTTGAGGGTCAGTGCTGCGAAGACGCCGACCACCGCCGAGACGACGGACGCGCCGAAGATGCCGAGGAAGTTCGGCCAGAAGGCAGACCGAGACGTCCTTGTGAGACGTGCGAGATTGCCCATGTTCGGCCACCATGCGAACCCTCCAGCGATGTTGATCTCGATGGCCAGCATGAAACTGACGTGTGAGTCCTCCGCCGGTTCGAGCGGTGCGAGGGACGCGATGTGGTCCCAGGTGTCGCGGCGCAGCACCATGATGAGGATCGCGATGATGATCAGGATGAGCAGCGGTGCGATCACCTGACAGACGCGTTCGACCGAGACCGGGCCCCGCGACAGGATGAGCCACGAGACCACGACGGCGCCGACCGCGATGATCGACAGCGCCGTGCTCGAATCTGACAGTTGCCACCCGAACATGTGACTGAGTGCGTTGACCATTCCGTGGCCGAGCATGATGGCGAGGACGGCGGACCACGCGGCTGCGAGCAGAGTGGACATGAAGACCATGACCACTCGGGCGCCGACGCTGCCGAAAACACTGCGCAGCCCGATGAATTGCTCCACCCCGTACTTGGCCGAGGGCAGGCACGGTGCCAACGCTACGAAGAAGACGGCGATTCCGTAACCGATCGCGATCGTCGCAATGGCCTGCTTCGCGCCGACGTAGTAGGCGACCGCCGCGCCCTGCAGGAACGCCCAGGTTGCGACGGCGAGGCCGATGTTCACGACTGAGTAGTCCCAGAATCCCCAGATGCGCTCCCGTCGAGTCAACGGCAGCTCGTTCAGAGTCGCGTCGTCGACGTCGGGCCGGTTCTCGGTGATGACAGTGTCCTCGGTGACGGCTTTTCGAGAGCGCATCAGAGGCACCACCAGAGGAGGAGAAGGGTGCCGGCTGCAAGTCCGACCGCGCACAGCACGATGTCGCGCAGCGGAAGGTCGGGGAGGATCATCCCGTTGTCCTCAGGGGACTCCAAGAGTTGGAGGCGGCGCTCGAGCTCGGTGTCGAATGCATCGGTTGACATAGACGGCCTTTCTGACTGACGAACCAGTTAAGACACTTTGTGCTTCACCTCACATGCTTGTCAAGACTGGATCCAGGTCACGAATTTGATTGACTGGTCCGTCAGTTAATGCGACGATGGGGCCCATGTCATACTCCGAAAGCGTTCACGCAGACGTCGTCGCCAAGGTTGAGGTCGCTATCATCGGCGCAGGTTACGCGGGATTGTCGGCCGCGCTGAGTCTCGTCGACGCGGGCATCGAGACGATCGTTCTCGAAGGCTCGGATCGAGTCGGTGGTCGCACGTTGTCCGAGGTTCGCCCCACCGGAGTAGTCGTTGACCACGGCGGCCAGTGGGTGGGCCCTACACAGACTCGGTTGCTCGCGCTCGCGAATCGATTCGGTGTCGAGACGTTCCCGACCTACTGGGCCGGTGATCACCTGGAGATATGGGCGGACAGTCGAGTGAATCGCTACCGCGGTGCAGGTCCGGACGAAGGTGACGGGCTGCATGAGTACGAGGAGCACATCACAGTGCTCGACGCGCTTGCGTCGACCATCGATCTGCAGAATCCCCCGGCGTCGCCCGGAGCGGATCTGCTCGACGACGAGTCCGTCGCGTCGTACCTACGCCGCGAGGTGCCGAACGAAGGAGCGCGTCGCCGTTTCGCTCTTGCGGTGGAAGGTGTCTGGGCATGCGAGCCGGGGCATGTCTCGATGCTTCACTTCCTCTTCTACATCGCAGCCGCGGGCAGCTTCGACGAACTGATGGAGACCGACGGATGCGCGCAGGACTCCCGGTTCGTCGGTGGCGCTCAGGCGCCGGCGATCGCCGCGGCAGCGTACCTCGGTGATCGGGTCCGTCTCGGTCACCGAGCGGATCGAGTGGTCGTTCACGATGACGGTGTGCTCATCGAGACGACTGGAGGCGTCGTGCGGGCCGACCGGCTGATCGTCACTCTGCCTCCGCAGGCTGCAGGAGCGCTCCGGTTCGACCCGCCGCTGCCGCCGGCGAAGGCGAGGTTCGTCGATCGGAGTGTGATGGGTGACGTCGCGAAGGTCCACGTGACGTACCCGGAGCCGTTCTGGCGTGCGGAGGGACTCAGCGGTCAGGCGACAATCTATGACGAGCGGGAGACCGGCGTCGTCTTCGACAACTCCCCCAATGATGCGAGCTCGGGTGTGCTCGTCGCGTTCGTTTACGGTCGTCGCGTGGACCCGTGGGCGACGCTCGACGCCGACGCGCGACGGGCGTCGATTCTGGCCACGCTCACCGAACTGTTCGGCGCACGCGCGCAGGAACCGATCGACTACGTCGAAAAGATCTGGTCGATCGATCCGTGGATCCGCGGCGCGTACGCGGCCAACCCGACACCGGGCGCGTGGACAGCGTACGGAGAGAAGGGATGGCGACGTCCCACCGGTCGCATCCACTGGGCGGGGTCGGAGACGTCGAGTGTCTGGAACGGATACATCGATGGAGCGATCGCGTCTGGGCAGCGAGCTGCGCAGGAGATCCTCGACCGCCGCGCGTAGGCGGCACGCTTCGACTCACTTCGTTCGCTCAACGAGCAGTAATGGAGCTCCGTTCGCTCAATGGGCAGAAGGAGCTCCGTTCGCAAAGCCGGCAGGAGCCCTGCTTGTTGCGCGAACGGAGGCGTTCCCCTGCTCCTTGAGCGAACGGAGGTGTTCCCCCTGCTCCTTGAGCGAACGGAGTGAGTCGAAAGGTCGTTCGCTGCTGGTCGTCTGATGTGGGTCGGTGTTGTATTCGGCGGCACGCTTCGACTCACTTCGTTCGCTCAACGAGCAGTGGGGCGGCACGCTTCGACTCACTCCGTTTCGCTCAACGAGCAGGGGGCGGAGCCGGTGAGTCGAAAGGTCCTTCGCCTGACTACAAAGTGATCGCGTCGAGGTAGGAGTCGATGCGCGCGATCATCCGGTCGAGAGGCATCTCGGGGGAGTGCATGAGGTTCTGGATGCTCATGCCGTCGATCATCGACACGAGAACGTCGGCGAACACGTCGGCGTCGCCCTCGATGATCTGACCGCGCTCCTGGCCGTGGACGACGAGGTCGCGCACGAGATCGCGCCACTGTCCGTACAGTCGGGCGTTGATCTCCTGAAGAGTCTCATCCCGCATGCCCTCGGCCCACAGCTCGGCCCACACGCGCCATGCACGGATCGACGCTTCGGTCACGGGCAGATTGCTGTGGGCCAGTGCCCGCAGGGTTGCCAGGGAGTCGGTCTGATCGCCTGCGAGCATCGCACGACGTCCTTCGATGGACCGCTCGTAGTTCAGCTCGAACGCAGCGTTGATCACGTCGCGTTTCGTGTCGAAGTAGTAGTGCACGGTGCCGGACGACACGCCGGCCCTCTTGGCGACGTCGGAGAGACGCAACGACTGCATTCCGCGGTCGGCGATCACTTCGCACGCCGCGGACAGGATCTGCTCGCGGCGCTCGGCCTCCACACTGGGACGTGCCACTGGTTACTCCTCAATCGAGCCGTCGTCGATGAATCCGACCCTACCCAAGATGATCGGTGCGCCGATCAAGAAAAAGAACCGCGGCGCCGCCGGACGGCGACACCGCGGTTCTTCGTGCCGTGTGATCAGTCGAGGTTGCGCGAGATGACGAGCTTCATGATGTCCGAGGTGCCTTCTTCGATCTCCTCGAGCTTCACGTCGCGCATCCACTGCTCGACGGGGAACTCGCGGGAGTAGCCCCAGCCGCCGAGCGTCTGGACGGCCGCGTGG
Organism: Gordonia malaquae NBRC 108250; assembly: GCF_000344135.1. Lineage (GTDB taxonomy): Bacteria > Actinomycetota > Actinomycetes > Mycobacteriales > Mycobacteriaceae > Gordonia > Gordonia malaquae. The sequence goes on from NZ_BAOP01000026.1 coordinate 16,237, forward strand.
GTGACGAACATGGCGGTCTCGGACGCCTGCAGCTTGCACATCGCGGCGAGACCGGTGGCGCGCTGGCCGCTGTCGATCACGCGGGCGGCGTGGTGGACCAGCAGACGGGCCGACTCGATGCGGGTCGCCATCTCGGCGAGACGGAACGCGACGGCCTGGTGCTCGATGATCGGGACACCGAACTGCTTGCGCTCGCGGGCGTAGTTCAGGGCGTACTCGTACGCTGCGCGTGCGGCGCCGACGGCGGCGGCGCCGAGGACCACGCGCGAGATGTCGAAGGTGCCCATGAGGCCGTAGAAGCCCTGGCCCTCTTCACCGAGACGATCCTCGTCGGGCACGAACATGTCGTCGAAGAACACCTCGCGGCAGACGATGGCGCGCTGGCCCATCTTCTTCATTGGCTCGCCGAACGAGACGCCGGGGGTGTCCTTCTTGAACATGAAGGCGGTGACGCCGGCCGACCGCTTGGTCTTGTCGGTCTTGGCGAAGACGACGTACTGCTCAGCGGCGCCCGCGTTGGAGATCCACGCCTTCTGGCCGTTGATCTTGTATCCGCCGTCGACCTTGGTGGCGGTGGTGATGATCGACGCCGCATCCGAACCCGAACCGGGCTCGGTGGTGGCCAGCGAGGTCATGATCGCGTCGGGGCCGGTGGTCGGCGGCAGCCACTTGCGCTTCTGCTCCTCGGTGCCGAGCACCATGAGCGGGTCGGAGAAGAATCCGTTCGAGCAGACGAGGTTGCCGATGCCGGGATCGCCCCAGCACAGCTCCTCCTGGACGAGGCACTGGGTGAAGACGTCGGTCATGCCGCCGCCGCCGTACTCGGTGGGGATCATGAAGTCGGCGATGCCGACCTGCGCGGCCTTGCGGAAGATGTCGACCGGGGTCACGGTGTCGGCCTCGTCGACCTCACGGCCGCGCGGGCGGATCTCCTTCTCCGCGAAATCGTGGCAGAGCTCGATGATCTGCTTCTGCTCGTCGGTCAACGGGAATGCGGGGATGTTCACGGTGCTCATGGGATGCCTTTCTGGAGGTGGTCGAGGGAGGGGCTACAACTGGATGCTGGTGATCTCGGTGAACTCTTCGAGTCCGACGGGACCGAGTTCTCGGCCGAGTCCGGAGGCCTTCCAGCCGCCGAACGGTGCACGCGGATTGAACGGCGCGCCGTTCACGTCCACCTGACCGGTGTCGATGCGCGACGCCACGGCGATCGCGCGGTCGGTGTCGCCGGACCAGACGGCTCCGGCTAGGCCGTACTCGCTGTCGTTGGCGAGTTGCACGGCGTGGTCGTCGCCGTCGTGCGGAAGCACAACGATGACCGGACCGAAGATCTCGTCGCGTACCGCCGGGTCGTCGGCCTGCAGGTCGGCGAGGACGGTGGGTGCGACGAAGTGTCCTCCCGGGAACTCCGGCAGGGGATCGGGGCCGCCGCACACGAGGCGGGCACCCCGGGCGAGGGCGCCGTCGATCGCGGAGACGATCGACGTGCGCTGGGCGGCGGAGATGACGGGTCCGAGGTCGGTGGACTCGTCGGTGGGGTCGCCGACGCGCATGGCGGCGACGGCGTCGGCGGCGATCGTCAAGGCGTCCTCGTACCGGCTGCGGGGGACCAGCAGTCGGGACCAGGCGCTGCACGTCTGACCTGAGTTCAACAGGCCCGCGGCGACGCTCGTGCGGACCGCCTCGTCCAGGTCGGCGTCGTCGAGGATCACGCTGGCCGATTTGCCGCCGAGTTCGAGGCATGCGCGCTTGATGTTCTGGGCGGCAGCCACGGCGATGGTCTTGCCGACGCCAGTGGAGCCGGTGAACGACACGACGTCGACGCCGGGATGCTCGGCGAGAGCCGAACCCACCACGCGTCCGGCGCCGGGAACCAGGGAGAACACACCGGCCGGAACGCCTGCGGCCACGGCCGCATCGGCGAAGAGGTACGTCGACAGGGGAGTCAGCTCCGCGGGCTTCACCACGATCGGGCAGCCCGCGGCGAGAGCGGCGCCCGCCTTCGCGACCAGCTGATAAAACGGGTAGTTCCACGGCGTGATGGCGGCGACGACACCGGCGGCCCGACGCAGGACGCGTGAGTTTCCGATCGTCGTCTGCCATTCGAAGGTCCGGGCCAGGCCTGCGAAGTCGGCCATGATCTCGATGCCGAGGTCGATGTGGGCCTCGCGGGCCACGGCGACCGGGGCACCGACTTCGGCGACGGTCGCGGCGACAAGATCGTCGCGCCGGTTGCGCAGCTCGGCGACCAGCGCGTCCAGGACGTCGGCGCGTGCCTCCGGCGATGCGGTGCTCCACGCAGGGAGTGCGGCGCGCGCGGCGGCGACTGCGTCGTCGACGTCGATCGCGGTGGATGACGCCGAGGTGCCGATCGTGGCGCCTGTCGCGGGGGCGTGGACGTCGACGGTCTCGGCCACGGTGCGCCATGCGCCGTCGATGAGCGCTGCGTCGCGCTGCCACAGTGCGACTGTCGTGGTGGCGGTCATGTGCTTGTCCTTCCTGGGTGAGTGCTGGTCAGTTGTCGGTGACGATGAGAGCGTCGAGGGCGTGGACACCGTCGGGGGCCACGCGCACGGGGTTCAGCTCGATCTCGGTGATCCGCGAATCGGTTGCCGCCAGGCGAGAAACGGCGGCGACGACATCGGCCAGAGCCGCGACGTCGGTGGCGGGCTTGCCGCGCCATCCTGCGAGCAGTTTGTGAGCCCGCAGGCGCGAGATCATGTCGGTCGCGGTCGCAGCGTCGACCGGAGCCGATTCCATGACGACGTCGGCGTACACCTCGGTCGCCACGCCGCCGGTTCCGACGGTGACGGTGACTCCGAGGTCGGGGTGCCGCTGGCAGCCGATCAGGACCTCGACTCCGTCCGGGCGGGTGTCCATCTGCTCCAGCACGTAGTCGCCGTCGCCGAGTCGGGTGTGCATGTCGGTGAACACCGCCGCCACGTCGTCGCGGGTCAGACCGACCTTCACGCCGCCGACCTCGCTCTTGTGCTCGAGCCATGCGGCTTTGAGGACGAGCGGGGCGGTGAGGTCGGCCGCCGCGGTGACCGCTTCGTCCACGGTGGTGACGACGGCGCCCGCGGGGAAGGACACGCCTTCGTCGAGCAGCAGAGCGCGGGCGTTCCAGTACCCCGCGGTGGGAGCGACACCGGCGGACGGCGCGACCGCGACGTCGCGGGCGGGCTCGCGGTAGACGGCGGTGCCCGACAGAGCGCGCAGCAACGGTTCGACAGTCCCGAAGGTGGGGACGCCTGCTGCCCACAGGGCATCGGCGACGGGTCCGGCGGCCTCCATGGAGTGCACGTACAGCGGCTTGCCCGCGGTGCGTGCAGCGTCCGCGAGCCGCTGCGCGAGGGCGAGCTCGTCGTCGATCAGCCCGGGGTTGTCGGCGCCGTAGCAACCGAAATACCCGGTGAGCACCGCGGAGTCGACATCGGGATCCGCCAGTGCGAGGGCGACGGCGTTCACGTAGTTGGCGAGGTCGGCTTCTCCGGCGCCCGCCAGGTCGACGGGGTTCGACGTGGCCGCGCCCGCGGGAAGCAGATCGGTGAGGGCAGCGTCGGCCACATCGCCGAGCGGCGGGACGGACAGTCCGTGCGCGGCTGCCTGGTCGGCCGCGATGCCGCACTGACCGCCGCTGTCGCCGACGATCACCGTGCGACGGCCCGCGGGCGCGGCACCCGCGATCACACTGCGCGCCACGTCGATCACCTCGCCGGGCGACTGAGCCCGCAGGACGCCTGCCGCGCGGCACGCCGCGTCGACGATGTCGACGGGCGCGGTCAGCGAGCCGGTGTGCGAACGGGCGAGACGGCTGCCCGCGGCGCTGGCGCCGACCGTCAACAGGATCACAGGCTTGCCCGCGGCGCGCAGTGCGGCGATCGAGTCGAACAGCTCGGCGCCGCCGGTGAACGATTCGAGGTAGACGACCACGACGCGGGTCGCCTCGTGGTCGACGAGGTCGGCGAGGAGTTCGGCCGCCGTCACGTCGGTCTGGTTGCCGATCGACACGAAGCGCGAAACGCCGATGCCGTTGTGCTGGCCGAGGCGAGCGAGTTCGCTGCCGAGCTGACCCGACTGGGAGACGATCGCCATCGGACCCGCGGTGAAGTTGCCCCAGCTCAGGTCGAGTTCGCCTGCGGCGTCGTAGATTCCGAGGCTGTTGGCGCCGACGAGGCGGGCGCCGGCGGCGCGGATGCGCTCGGCGATCTCGCCCTCGTCCTCGATGCCCGCGGTGATGCCGAGGAAGCCCCGGGTGCCCATCGCGAGAGCCTCGTCGACAACGGCGCCGACCATCGGTCCGGGGACGCACAACGCGACGAGTTCGGGCGCCTCGTCGAGGGCGGCGAGAGAGGTGACGCAGGCGTGGCCGAGGACATCGCCGCCGCGTGCGTTCACGAGGTGGACGTCGCGTCGGTGCGCCCCGGCGATTGCACCGGCCGCCAGCCAGTAGCCCCACTTGGTGCGGTTCGACGACGCGCCGACCACGGCGACCGAGCGGGGGGTGCTGAACACGGACAGTCCGTTGTGGAGGGAGTTCAGGACCGGGCTGTTCATGGGTGGTGCACCTCACTGATTCGGGGGGGGAGTGTCAATAACTGACTGGCGGCTCAGTCAATAATTGTGAAGGCTGCCGGATCGTGTGTCAAGTCACATTTGAAAGTGGATGTGCCGAGATCATGCAGCGAGCGAGACGTCCCAGGTGGGAGGCCTCGGCCGAAGTGGTGGCGGCAGCCGCGGCGTACGGCCACTATGGACAGGCGATGACTGGCGAACGTATGTGGACGGTGGACGAGCCGTACGACCTCGATGCGATTCTCGGCGTCCATCGACGCGGAGCGCACGATCCCGCGTACCGGCGGGCGCCCGACGGGTCGATCTGGCGTGCAGTGCACACACCGGACGGTCCGGGAACTCTCACAGTCGTGTCGCACGGGGGCTCGATGACCGCTCGGGCGTGGGGACCCGGTGCGGAATGGCTCCTGGAGGCGGCGCCCGACATGGTCGGAGTGAACGATCAACCGGACGACCTCACGCCGGTGGATCCGGTTGTTCGCAGACTCGTCTCTGGTGCTCCCGGGCTGCGCATCGGACGCAGCGGTCGGGTGTGGGAAGCGCTCGTCGGCAACGTCATGGAGCAGAAGGTGGTCGGCAGCGAGGCGTATCGCGGATGGCGCTACCTGCTACGACGCTACGGAGTGCCCGCACCCGGGCCCGTGCCGCCGGACATGCGGGTCCCGCCGCCCCGGTCGGTGTGGCGCGACATCACCGAAGTCGACTGGCATCGCAGCGGACTCGAGCCCGTACGCATGCGGACCATTCGAGCAGCTGCGGCGGTCGACGTCGAGCGGCACGCGGACGCGCTGACCGCGCTTCGGGGAATCGGGCCGTGGACTGCGGCCCATACCCGAATCCGAGCGCTGGGAGACCCCGACGCGGTGCCGGTCGGCGACTATCACACCCCCTCGATCGTGGGGACCACGCTGATCGGGGAGAGAATCGACGACGCGCGCATGCTCGAACTCCTCGAGCCGTACCGAGGGCAGCGGTACCGCGTGGTTCGACTGTGCGAAGTCACGGGGACCGCGCCCGAGCGCCGCGGCGCCCGCATGTCGGTCCGCGACTACCGCGACATCTGACGGCCGTCTGTTCGTCGAGCGGAAACCTTGCTCGACGAACGGTGGAGCGGTCAGCCGGACAGCACCACGATCAGTGTGCAGTCGTTGTCGGGGTCGGGCTCGATCGATGCGGTGACGTCACTGATCAGGAGGTCGGTTGCGCCTTGGAGAGCTTCGTCCACGGCTCCGCGGAGGGCTCCGCGCGCCACTTCGGGGAGTCCGGGCGCGAGGTCGTCGAGCTCGCACGCGCACACTGTCAGCAGATGGCGGCCGAGCTCGGAGGCCACTGATCTCACCTCCACGCCCAGTCTCGTCAGTGTCGACTCGACGGCGATCACGGGGTCGGGAAGCGACGTCTGCGGTGCCGGCGCGAGCTGCCGGGCCCACTCGCGTCCGACGTCGGACGCGGCGTCTTCTCGTGCTTCGGGTGTGTCCCCGAGTCTCATCAACAGCAATCGGGTGAGACGGGCGGCGGCCGCCGGCGGTGCGATCCGATACGCCACGCGGGGGCGTCCGACACCTTCCGGCGGCAATTGGACCGTGACGGCGTCGCCGTCGGTGACCAGGTTGATCAGGTGGAATCGGGCGGTCGTCGAGTGGATGCTCAGCGCTCGCGCCACCTCGTGAGCGTCAAGGCCCGACTCCGACTCGGCGAGCAGATCGCGCACCCGGTCGCGCGGCTTGCCGATCACGTCAGTCATCGTCGGTCGTTCCCCTGTGGTCGGCTGGATGCGTGGCAGAACTGACAAGTGTGCCAGCACCGAACCCGGTGCGTACCACCCGGCCGCCGACATGCCGTCCCGGTCGGTGCTCCGCCGTGGATCATCACGAGGTCCACGGACAACGGTCTCAGCGTCGGCCGGTCAGGTGAGGATCAGCGTCAGTGAGCAGTTGCCGCTTGCGTCGGGTTCCACGTGAACGGCGTAGGTGCGGTCGAGGATCGGTGACGCTGCCGCAAGCGATTCCTCGACTGCGCCGCGGACCACTCCGCGGGCGATCTCGGGAACTGTGCCCGCGAGATGTTTCAGGGGGCACGAGCAGACGTTCACCCTGTGACGGCCGAACTCTGACAGTGCTCCCGTCACGCGAAACCCGAGGCGGGTGAGGGCGGCCTCGACGGCGATCACGGGATCCGGCGGCAGCGCCTGTGGCGGCGCGGTATGCATACGTGCCCAGTCGCGGCCGGCGACGGCGGCCGCGTCCTCCCTCTGCTGCGAGGTGGCGCCCAACTGCATCAGGAGGAGCGAACCGAGTTCGTCTGCGGCGGGCTGCGGCGCGATACGGTAGGCGACTCGTGGTCGTCCGACGCCTTCGGGCGCCAACTGAACTGTGACAGCGGTGCCCTCGTCGACGAGGTTCTTCAAATGGAATCGAGCCGTGGTGACGTGGACGTCGAGGGCCCGGCCCACTTCGTGCGCGTCGAGGCCGTCCGCCGCGTCGGTGAGGAGAGCACGAACCCGTTCCCGTGGTTTCGCGGTGATCACGTTGTCATCAGCCATCGCCGGCGACTTCTACTTTCCGTGGACGACGACGAGGGCGACAGCCCCCGCCTCGACGGCCTTCAGCGAATGGGGGACGCGGGCGTCCACGCGGATCGCAGTGCCGGGTCGAAGCTGCACGGTTGTGCCTTCGACGGTGAAGTCGATGACACCCGACTGGCCCATGACGACGATCGGGTGGACTGCCACGTGTTCGCGCATCTCCTGGCCGTCGGCGAACGCGATCCGCACGATCGTCTCGCTCTCGCTGAGATGCAGACGCTTCACCGTCGCGCGGTCCCCGGCGGCGTCACCCGGTGCGTTAAGGCCGTCAAGGTAGGTGAAGTGGTCGCTCATGACGGCTTCACTGCGATCATCTCGATGGCTGCCATCTCCTTGCGGTACTTGCGGAACACCTTGCGCATAGCCAGGATCCGGCCGCGTGCCGCACTGTTGCCCGCGATGTTCCAGACGATGCGCAGGGTCTGAGCCATGCCTTCGTCGGCGATCATGCGACGCGGCTGCAGCAGTGCCATCGGAGCGAAGCCGACCTCTTCGATGACGAACCCGGCCTCTTCGAGGAGTGCGCGCCATTCGGCTTCGGTGAGGGGACGGGCGTTGACCTTGATCGACTTGGCGAGGGCCCTGCGGATCTCGGTCTTCTCCGCGTCGTCGAGGGTGTCGGGGTGCAGCGCCAGCTCGTGGATCGCGTAGCGGCCGCCCGGTCGCAGGACGCGGAACGCCTCGGCGACGATCTCGTTCTTGCCGCGATCACCCTGCATCGTCAGCATGGCTTCGCCGACCATGACGTCGGCCGATTGGGCGTCGAGTCCCGTCTGATTCGCCTCGGCGAGCCGGACCGTGCCGCTCGTCCCGATGGCGTCGGCCGTGAGGTCGACGGCTTGGCGGTCGGCTTCGATTCCGATGTAACTGGCGGGCTTGCGGTGCAAGATGTCGACGGCGGTCTTGCCGAGTCCGGGTGCGAGTTCCACGACGTCGGCGTCGGTGACACGGGCGTCATCGAGGAGACGTTCGGTGAGTTCCTGACCGCCGGGACGCAGCACGCGTTTGCCCATGCGGGCGAGGAGCCAGTGGCCGGGCATGTCGTCGTCCTTGCGGGCGGCGAGGGGGAGTTCGGAACTGGACATGGTGCCTCCCGAGAATAGTTTGAATGAACTTTTCTCATTTAAATAGGCAACCCTTGCTTTGGTCAAGCGTGTGGCGGCTCACTCGCCTTGTGAGCGTGGATGTACTGTCCGACGCCGGTGATCGTCTGCTCCAGGTGGACGGCGCCTAGTCGTGAGAACCGCATCAGCAGTTCGTCACGCCCGAAGATCCGCAGGCCCGACAGGCCCGCGACCTGACGTGCTCCGGGAAGCGCAGCGATCGATGCCTCGACGGAGGTGAAAACAATGACCTCGCCGCCGGGCGCGCAGACGCGCATCATCTCGTCGAGCACGGGCAGTGGATCCGGAATCAGATACAGCGCCGCCAGGCAGAGGACGGTGTCGAAGGAGTCGTCCGGGAACGGCAGTTTGTGAGCGTCGCCCCTCACGTACGTCACCCGGCTGCCACGATTGTCCCGTGCAGCTTGTGCGAGCATCGACGCCGAGAAGTCGACGCCGACGTACCTGCCGTCACCCGTCAGACCCTTCGACGCGTCGCCGCTGTAATTGCCGGGGCCGCAGGCGATGTCGAGGACGTGACGATCGCCTGGCTGGGCGAGACGTGCGCGGAGGGCGCGGTCGTAGTCGGCGGTCCCTGAACCGCCGAGGCTGAATCCGCGCGTGAACAGCGGTCGCCACGCGCGTTCGTACACCTGCGAGAACACCGGGGCGGCCATCAAACGCTGGGCGATGGACACCATCAGAAGGTGTCCCGTTGCACGCGGAGCACACCGATGGTGGTGGCCAGGGAGTCGTACTGTCCGACGAGGAGCGTGAACGCGATCGCCTGGCGTTCGGTGAGGTGGCGACGAAGCGCGTCCCACGTCTGATCGGAGACATCCCGATCGGCGACGATCTCTCCGACGGCGAGCAGCAGGCTGCGTTCACGGTCGCCCCACTCGGCGTCCGGGCCCTCGATGATGCGGTCGAAGGCGTCGGCGCTGATTCCGGCCTTGGCGCCGAGGCGGCGATGGTGGTCGAGTTCGTAGTCGCATCCACGCAGGTGAGCCACGCGGATGATGATCATCTCCGTCTCCCGGCGGGAGAGTTCGCCGAAGGGCATCATGCGCGACGAGAAGTGCAGCCAGCCTCGGAACAGGCCCTTGCTTCGTCCCAGCGTCGCGAAGATGTGCGCGTTGTCGGTGCCGGTCGCGAGCGACATCGCGCGCACCACCATCCAGTTGATCGGTCCGAGATCGCCGAAGCCGCCCGGGCTCACACGAGGTGTGGTCATGACCACACCGTAGTCCGTGTGCTCGGGTCCGGTGTCAGCGGTGGAGGGCGGGAGCGAGGGTGCGCCAGCTGTCTTTGAGTTCGCGATAGAACAGGCCCCACGTGTGAGCGCCCGTGGAGAACACCCGATAGGTGTGTCGGACGCCCGCCCCCATGAGCGCGCTGCGCATCTGAGAGGTGCAGTCTCGGACGATCGTCTCGACCTGAGTCGGGCCGACGATGAGCCCCGGGTAGCCGAGGACCGGGCCGTCGAACCGGCCGGGGACGCCGCTGCCGACGCCCAGGTACACGGCTTTGCCCGCGAGGCGGAGAGGATTGCGCGCCGGATCGTGATCGACCCAACCGGGAGCACCGGGCGCACCGAACACCGCGAACGGGTTCTGTCCGCCGCTGGCCATCGTCGCGACGACCGCGGTGGTCCCCAGCGGGGACGTGATCGCCGGGCAGCCGCTGTACGACGCCGCTGCGACGAATCGGCGATCGCGACCGGCGACGTCGAGCGCGGACGAGGCGCTGTGCGACAGACCCGCGATGCCCGCCCTGCCCGTCGTCGGGAAGCGGGCGTCGATCGCATTCGGGAGCTCGTGTGTGAGGTAGCGCTGCCACCCCGGGGTCGAGTACCAGGTGTAGCCGCCGCCGACCGGCGACACCACGGTGACACGTTTGCCCGCGAAGAACTTCCGGTACCGCGTCTTGCGCAGCCAGCTGTCGCCGTCGACGCCGCCGGACTTCCCGTTCAGGAGGTAGAACACCGGAGTCGCGCCGGGGCCTCCGGGCAGCAGCACCTGGTTGGTGATCGTTGCGCGGAGCGCTGGGGAGTAGACCCGGACGAGCGCGAGCTGGCCGTCGACCCGATGAACACTAACGACGCGTGCAGTAGCGGCATCGGCGGTGCCGGGTTGCCCGGCCAACGTGGCGACGATCGCCGCGACAACTGCCAGCAGTGTGAGTTTCGTCCGTAGTCCTGAGGTCACAGGGACTGATGGTGCCGGACGGACATCACGAAACGATAATCGGGCTAGCCCTCACGTTGTGGTGTACGGCGAGACCGTGCTGCGGTGCTCTTCGATGTCGAGCGTCGATCCGAGCGGCGGGAACGCTCGCTGCGGACAGTTCTTTCGATCGCAGACACGGCAGCCCGCGCCGATCGGCGTGGCCCGCGCGTCCGCGCCGATCCCGACGCCGTCGGAGTAGACGACACGATTCGCATGGCGCAGTTCGCAGCCCATGCCGATCGCGAACGTCTTGCCAGGCTGCCCGTACCGGGCGGCGCGACGTTCCACAGTTCTCGACACCCAGAAGTACTCGCGGCCGTCGGGCATCTCGGTGATCTGAGTGAGGATCTTCCCCGGTGAGGTGAACGACTCGTACACGTTCCAGAGCGGGCAGGTGCCGCCGCTCGAGGAGAAGTTGAATCCGGTCGCCGACTGCCGCTTCGACATGTTGCCTGCGCGGTCGACGCGAACGAACGTCCACGGCACCCCGCGCAGATTCGGCCGCTGCAGCGTCGACAGTCGGTGGCAGACGGTCTCGTAGGAGACGGCGTAGAACGCGGAAAGCCGTTCGATGTCGTACCGGTAGTCCTCGGCCGCGCCGTGGAATTGGGCGTACGGCAGCACCGCAGCCGCGGCGAAGTAACTCGCGAGCCCCTGCCGCGCGAGGGCCGTCGCGTCGTCGGTGGAGAACCCGCCCTCGGCGACCAGCGACGTGATGAGATCGCCGAACTCCAAGTACGCGAGCTCTGCCGCGACCTTGAACGCACGCTGCCCGGGGGACAGCGCTGCGGAGAACTCGATCAGTCGTTGGTCCTTGTCGAAGCGGTGCAGCACATTGTCGCCGAGGTCGACGCGCCGTGCGATCCGGACGCCGTGCACGTCCTCGATGCGCGAGGTCAGACCGGCTCGGACGTCTGCCGAGTGCATGCGCATGCGTGAGGTGAGGCTTTCGGCGGCCTCGTCCAACTCGTGGATGTAGTTGCGCCGTTGATAGAAGAAGTTCCTCACCTCTTCGTGTGGTGCACTGATCGCGCCGCGGCCGCCGGGCTCACCGCGGCCCGCGGTGGCGGCGGCGAGTTGTTCGGACACCACGCGGTATCGGCTGTACATGCCGACCAGTGCCTCGGCGATCGCCCGGTGCGAGCCGACCATCGCCGACACCTCGTTGGCGTCGCTCGCCGCCGGATCGAAATCTAGGTCCTCGTCGAGCAGTGCCTCGCGGAGTTCGGCGACGAGCCGGACATCGTCCTGGGGATCGAAGAACCCGATGTCGATGCCGAAGATCTCGGTGATCTTCGCCAGCACCGGTGCGGTCAGGGGTCGGGTGTCGTGCTCGATCTGATTCAGGTACGACGCCGAGATCCCCAGGGTCGACGCCATCGTCAGCTGTGACAGCCCTCGCTCACCGCGGAGTCGGCGCAGACGCGCGCCGACGTACATCTTCTTGCCACTCATCGAGTGCGGGATCCTCCCTGCCACGCAGCGCGCGGATCGAATCGGGTGCCGACATCGACCGTCGGGGTACCGTGACCGCGTGCGATCACGACTCTCGGGTACGTCCATCATCACTGTTTCGACTGCGGTTGTCGCGGCGATGCTCCTGACCTCGTGTGGATCATCCGAACCGGCCGATCCCGGCTCGGACCTCCCGTCGCGACTGCTTCCGGGCGACTCGGTGCCGCAGGGCTTCACCGTGGTCCCGCAGTCGGTCGGCGAGCTGATAGCGGCCAATCGCAGCACGCTCGAATCGGCGTCGACCGTCGGGTTCGTTCCGGCCGAGTGCAAGCCGACGGCCGATGCCAAGTTCAACCCGCAGCTCACAGAGGACAACACAGTCCTGCTCGTGGCGCAGTCGGAGACCGGCACGTTCAGTGAACTCCTCACCACGGTGCGGCGTGACGTCGATGCCGACCGCCGTGACACCAGCGGGCCGTGCGCTTCGGTGACTGCGACCCCGTCGACCGGTTCCCTCGCGGGAATACCGATCGTCAACACGTCGGTCGAACTCCCCGCACTGCGCGGCGACGACATCGTCGTCTCGTATCTGGTCCGGACCGACTCGGTGAAACGGCCCGCGGGCGCCAACCCGCGCTCGCGGACCGCGCTGCTCGCCAACGTGCTCGTGAAGCGGCCCGGAGGGCAGGTCGTGACAATCCAGATGGGTGTCTCCGGAACCGAGGTCGAAGTGACGCCGGAGGTCGCCGCGGGCGCCGTGCCGGGGGCTCCGCTGACCCAGCCGCCGCTCGACGAGGCCGCGTTCACCGACCTCGTGAAGGCTGCGGTGGAGCGCGCTGCCGCAGAGTAGGCGACATCGCTCGTCACGCACAGTGTGGTGATGTCACTCACACGCACGAATTCTTGTGTGAGCCACCGCGCATGTGTAGACGCTGAGCGTCACGTGAGGGCGGGAGTGGGCCGCCCGGCGTTTTCCCAGTACGCGCGTACTTTTTTGTTGAGAGGCCCTCCGTGAGGGCCTCTGGATCTTCACAACATTTGCAAAAACGGGATGAGTGCTGTTCGAAGTTTGCATCGGCAGGGGCTAGACCAGGACGTTTGATCTGTGGCAACCTTGCGTCAGGCATCGCCTCCAGGTGCACTCCGGTTCGCAATCGGGGAGTACCGAGATCCAAGAAGACACTGCGAATCAGCAGTTCTAACGAAAGCGAAGGCTATGAGCAACGTCGGAAAGCCGCGTACCGCCGCCGAGATCCAGCAGGATTGGGACACCAACCCGCGCTGGAACGGCATCACCCGTGACTACACCGCAGAGCAGGTCGTGCAGCTGCAGGGTTCGGTCGTCGAGGAGAACACCCTCGCCCGCCGCGGCGCCGAGATCCTGTGGGACGGCGTCACCAAGGGTGACGGCAGCTACATCAACGCCCTGGGCGCGCTGACCGGCAACATGGCCGTCCAGCAGGTCCGTGCAGGCCTCAAGGCCATCTACCTGTCGGGCTGGCAGGTTGCGGGCGACGCGAACCTCTCGGGCCACACCTACCCGGACCAGTCGCTGTACCCGGCCAACTCGGTCCCCGCCGTCGTTCGTCGCATCAACAACGCGATGCTGCGCGCCGACGAGATCGCCGCAGTCGAGGGTGACAACTCGGTCGACAACTGGGTCGTCCCGATCGTCGCCGACGGCGAAGCAGGCTTCGGTGGCGCACTCAACGTGTACGAGCTCCAGAAGGCCATGATCTCGGCCGGCGCCGCAGGCACCCACTGGGAGGACCAGCTCGCCTCGGAGAAGAAGTGCGGCCACCTCGGCGGCAAGGTGCTCATCCCCACCCAGCAGCACATCCGTACGCTCACCTCGGCTCGCCTCGCAGCCGACGTCGCGAACACCCCCACCGTCGTCATCGCCCGCACCGATGCTGAGGCCGCAACCCTGCTGACCTCGGACGTCGACGAGCGTGACCGCCCGTTCCTGGACGGCACCCGCACCGCCGAAGGCTTCTACGGCATCAAGAACGGCATCGAGCCCTGCATCGCCCGCGCCAAGGCATACGCCCCTTACGCGGACATGATCTGGATGGAGACCGGCAAGCCCGACCTCGAGCTCGCCAAGCAGTTCGCCGAGGCTGTCAAGGCAGACTTCCCGGACCAGCTCCTCTCGTACAACTGCTCGCCTTCCTTCAACTGGAAGCAGCACCTGGACGACGACACCATCGCCAAGTTCCAGAACGAGCTCGGCGCGATGGGCTTCACCTTCCAGTTCATCACCCTCGCAGGCTTCCACGCCCTCAACTACTCGATGTTCGACCTGGCTCACGGCTACGCCCGCAACCAGATGTCGGCATACGTCGACCTGCAGGAGCGCGAGTTCGCTGCTGAGGAGCGCGGCTACACCGCCACCAAGCACCAGCGTGAGGTCGGCGCAGGCTACTTCGACAAGATCGCCACCACGGTCGATCCCAACACCTCGACTGCAGCCCTCAAGGGCTCGACCGAAGAGGGCCAGTTCCACTAAGCCCTTCGACTGCGCTCAGGATGCTGGGTGCACGGTTGACGCCTTGACGATCCCGGGTCAGGCGGGGCCTCCGGCCCCGCTCGGCCCGGGATTGTTGCTACCTACCCCTGGAGCGCGGAACTACCATGGCAAGCGAGAAGATCTCCCGCGTCGGCGTTGTCGGCGCAGGTCAGATGGGCTCCGGTATCGCCGAAGTATGTGCCCGCGCAGGAGTCGACGTCCTCGTCTACGAGTCGAGCAGAGATCTTGTCATCGCGGGCCGAGCGCGCATCCTCGGATCTCTCGACCACGGTGTGTCCACCGGAACGCTCACTGAACGTGAGCGTGAACAGGCGTCGTGGCGGCTGCGCTTCACATCTGACCTCGCCGATTTCGCCGATCGCCAACTGGTCGTCGAAGCCGTGATCGAGGACGAAGGCGTCAAGACCGCGATTTTCAGCGAGCTCGACGGCGTTGTCGTCGATCCTGACGCGGTTCTCGCCTCCAACACGTCGTCGATCCAGATTCGCACGCTCGGCTCGGCGACGCGGCGCCCTTCCCGCGTGGTCGGCCTCCACTTCTTCAATCCGGTTCCCGTGCTCCCGCTGGTGGAACTGGTCACCACCGAGGCCGCAGGCGTCGACGTGATCGCTCGCGCCGAGACCTTCGCCCACGATGTCCTGGGCAAGCAGGTGATCCGCTCCGACGATCGATCCGGGTTCGTCGTCAACGCGCTCCTGGTCCCGTACCTCTTGTCCGCGATGCGGATGGTCGAGAGCGGTTTCGCGACTGTGGACGACGTCGACAATGCGATGGTCCTCGGGTGCGCCCATCCGATGGGGCCGCTCAAACTGGCCGACCTCGTCGGCCTCGACACCGTGAAGGCGATCGCGGAGAAGATGTTCGACGAGTTCAACGAACCGTTGTATGCGCCGCCCGCGGTGCTCGTGGAGAAGGTGGCCGCGGGGAGTCTGGGAAAGAAGTCGGGTTGCGGCTTCTATGAGTACTCCGACCGCGTCGCTGTCGCCTCGTAGTAGAGACCCGCGCTCCGCACTCATTTTGCTAGCAGTGAGCTGAAGTCTCGGATCCGCGTGGAGCAGAGGCTTCCGATTAGTAACTCTGCAGGTCAACCTGGTGAAAACTCGTGGTTTCAGATGTTTTACCTTCTGGTGATCCTTGCCACGTTCGCTAGCACAGTGCTTGCTCTAGTTAGCAGATTGCGTGATACTCGAAGAGTCAAGCAACAACGTGAACTAGGAGTTCCCATGAGCACCGCCGAACGCACCCTCCCCACCCCGGTCTTCGCTGTCGTCGGCGCAGGCGACGCCGCCGTCCAGGAAGTCAAGGACGCCCTCGCCGACCTGCGTACCCGCGCAGAAGCCCGCCGCGAAGCGACCCAGACCCGCATCGAGAGCGCCCGCACCCGCCTCGAGTCCACCCGCACCCGCATCGAGGAGCTCCCCACCGAGTTCCCGAGCATCGACGAGCTCCGCGAGAAGCTGACCGCAGAAGAGCTCCGCAAGGTCGCCGATCCCTACGTCGAGCGCGCCACCAGCCTGTACAACTCGCTCGCTGAGCGCGGCGAGACCGCCGTTGCCCGCATCCGTGAGAACGCTGTCGTGTCGGAGAACCTGACCCGCGTCGAGAAGGCCTACAACGACGCCGTCGACCTCACCGAGGACGCCCTGGGCGCCGTGTCGTCGCAGACCCGCGCGGTCGGCGAGCGTGCCGCCGGACTCGTCGGCCTCGCAGCCGACAAGGTCGAAGACGCAGCCGTCGACCTCTCTGAGGCTTCGACCAAGGTCGAAGAAGCGGCCGTCAAGGTTGAGCAGGCCGCCGCCAAGGTCAAGGCCGACACCAACGCCGCAGCCAACAAGGTCGCAGGCGCCGCCGGCACCGTCGAGGCCAAGGCTCGCACCGCCGCCGCGTCGCCCGCCAAGAAGGTCGCCGCTGCCAAGAAGGCCGCAGCACCGGCTAAGAAGGCCGCCCCGGCCAAGAAGGCTCCGGCCGCCAAGTAAGGTTTACTCGAAAGACCCCGTCACCTCTCTCTGCAGGTGGCGGGGTCTTTCGCGTTCCCCTGCTCATTGAGCCGCCTCCCGGCCCCTTGGTCAGGATGGTTCCCCTGCTCATTGAGCCGCCTCCGAGGCGCTAGCCGAGGTGGCGTGTCGAAGTGTGATGCCAGTTGCGCCGAGGGGCGAGAACAGCGGTCGCGCAGTCCTCGCCGGCTCGGCTGGCGCCTCGCGGGCTGCGGAGTAGCGCGACCACTGTTCTCGCCCCTCGGCTCCGCTGCCCGCGTCCGTCGCCGTACTAGTCCAGCGAAGCGACTCGTGCCTTCTCCGCTTCGACATCGAACGTGGCGGGAGGCCAGGCGAGGTCGAGTGACTCCAGCGCGTCGAGAAGCAGTTGGGCGACAGACAGGCGCGCGAACCACTTGCGGTCAGCCGGAATGAGGTGCCACGGCGCGGCATCGGTGTCGGTGAGATCCAGAACATCCTGGTAAGCGGCGAGATAGTCGTCCCACAGGGCGCGTTCGTCGATGTCGTTCGGATCGTACTTCCAGTACTTGTCCGGTCGATCCAAGCGCTCGGCGAGACGGTTGCGCTGCTCATCCTTCGACACCGTCAGCAGACACTTCACAATCGTCACACCCGATTCGGTCAACTCCTTCTCGAAGGTGTTGATCTGCTCGAACCTCGGACGCCATACGCTCTCGGGGACCACGTTGTGGACACGAACAGGAAGCACGTCCTCGTAGTGCGAGCGATCGAACATCCCGATCCTGCCTGGTCTGGGCAGGGCATTGCGGATCCGCCACAGGAAGTCGTGCGCGAGTTCTTCGTCGGTGGGCTTCCCGAAGCCGGCCACGGTGAGCCCTTGGGGATCGAACAAGCCGCCGACGTGCCGGACGATGCCGCCCTTGCCCGCGGTGTCCATGCCCTGCAGGACCAACAGGACAGAGCGTGTCCCACCGGAACGTCCTTCGGCGTAGAGCATCTCCTGCAACGATGCGAGCCGTTCCCCGATGACGGCCAACTCGGCAGTCCCCGATGTCTTGTCGCCGTTGTATCCGGGAGTCGACGACGCGTCGAACGTGGCGATCGGGCCGACGGAACGAGCCCGGAGAGCCGACGTCTGAACCTTGTCCGTCACTGGTCCTCAGTCTCGATCGGCGGCATGGGGAGCGGATCGGCAGCGAACGCGGCGGGATCGCCGTTGCGTGTCACGATGCCGACGATTCCGCCCCACACCAGCATCGTCAATTCGTCCACCAACTGCGCAGATGAGCCGTCTCCATGCGCGAGAACATCGTCGACCGCGCGGATGATGGCACCGACGATCGCAGCGGCCCACGTCCGAGAACCGGAGGTCAAAGCTCCTCGTGCCGACAATCGAGCCTCAAGCGTCGACGCGACGGCTCCGGTGAAGATTCGTTCGGTGTGGGCGATCGACAGGCTGCCCGCCGTCCGTCCGGTGGTGAAGAGATACAGGTTGGGGTCCTCGGCGACGGTCTCGACATATGCGCCGATCACCGCGCGGACCAGGTCGTAGTCGACCAGATCGTCCGTCAGGGCGACAGTCACCTTCGGCAGCAGAGTCGACTCCATGTAGGTGACGGTGACCGCTGCGGCGAGGTCGTTCTTGTCCGCGAAGTACCGGTACAGCACGGTCTTCGACACTCCGATGTGCGACGCGATCTCGTCCATCCCGGCTTCGGCGCCGAGATCGCGGAGCGCCTCGATCGTCCCCCACGTGAGCTCGGCGCGCCGCTCCTGCTTGTGTTTCTCCCACCGTTGCT
The DNA here is from genome assembly GCF_000344135.1 of Gordonia malaquae NBRC 108250. Classification (GTDB taxonomy): domain Bacteria; phylum Actinomycetota; class Actinomycetes; order Mycobacteriales; family Mycobacteriaceae; genus Gordonia; species Gordonia malaquae. Next base: position 34,466 of record NZ_BAOP01000026.1, read on the forward strand.
TGCGGCCGTCCGACGTGACAGCCTCGACCGCAGGCACCAGTATGCGCTGCTCCAGCTCACGTGTGAGGGTGCGCGCGGCGTTCACGGCCACCGAGGCGGACGACAGCGGATTGAGGTTCGGCATCACCTGGCAACACTAGTGCGTGTTCGGGAAGACTGGTGGCGTGTCGACAACCTTGGGACAGCAGCCACAGCTGCCGAGATCGACGCCCGCAGGTCTAGACGTCGCGGGCGACGAACAACGCGCACGTGACCTCCGCAAGATGAAGATCGTCGCGACAGGCATGCTCCTCGGGGCGGCGGCGGTGTACTTCGTGATGCGCTGGATCGAGCACCGGGACGGTGCAGACACCGCAGCATGGGTCGGCTTCGTTCGTGCGGCCTCGGAGGCGGGAATGGTCGGCGCCCTCGCCGACTGGTTCGCCGTCACCGCGCTGTTCCGGCAGCCGCTCGGCATCCCGATCCCGCACACGGCGCTGATCCCCCGCAAGAAGGATCAGATCGGCGACCAGCTCGGCGAGTTCGTCGAGCAGAACTTCATGACGCCCGAGGTGATAGTCGATCGTGCGGTCTCCCTCGACCTGCCGCGCCGTGTATCCGGGTGGGTCGCCGACCCCGCGAACGCAGGACGCGTCAACGACGAAGTGTCGCGTGCGATCAAGCTCGGTTCCGAGATGCTGCGCGATGAAGACGTCGAGAAGTTCATTCAGGCAGTGCTCAAGTGGGCCGCCGAACCGCTGTGGGCTCCGCCGCTCGGTCGCATCCTCGAACAACTCGTCGACGAGGATCGGGTGGAGCCGATCGTTCAGATGCTCTGCGACCGCGCCCACGAATGGGCGCTCGGCAGCAGTGAGCTCATCGACCGCGTCGTCGACCGGGACGGTCCAGCGTGGGTGCCGAACTTCGTGAACAACCTCGTCGGCGACAAGATCTACAAGGAACTGACCGAGTTCACCTACAAGGTGAGGGCGGATCCGTCCCACGACGTCCGTCGAGCGATGCACGACTTCGTCAAAGACTTCGCGTACGAGCTGCAACACGATGAGGCGACGATCGCCAAGTTCGAAGGCATCAAGGCCGAACTCCTCGGGCGCGACGAGGTGAACGGCGCCGCGTCGACGGCCTGGCAGGCGGGTAAGGACGTCATCGAGCAGATGCTCGACGACCCGTCGTCGACCCTCCGCACATCGATCGTCGACGCAGTGGTCCGGCTCGGCGTCCGGATCCGTGACGATCAGCCGCTGCAGGACAAGATGAACACGTGGATCGCGCGGATCGCCCGCCACGTCGCGGAGAACTACTCGACCGAGATCATCTCCGTCATCACCGACACCGTTCGGGGCTGGGACGCCGAGGAGACCAGTCGCAAGATCGAACTGCAGGTGGGTCGCGATCTCCAGTTCATCCGCATCAACGGCACTGTGGTCGGCTCCCTCGCAGGTCTCGCGATCTACACGATTTCCGTGCTCGTGTTCGGCTGACCTCTCGCAGTCGAGGGGACGGCCGGTGCTTGCACTTGTTAGCACTCGTTCGGCACACTGGACTTCTAGAGAGAAGCAGGTTGATCGAACGTGAGCAGTCACAGTAAGAAGTCCGATGCCGAGCAGTGCGACGACGCGAGCACCGCGGACGCGGTTGCGGCGGCAGCGCAGGACATAGGCGCATTCATCCGCACGCAGCGGCTCTCGGCGCAGGTGTCTCTTCGCCAGCTCGCCGAACGGGCCGGGGTGAGCAATCCCTACCTGTCGCAGATCGAACGGGGACTCCGGAAGCCGTCGGCGGACGTCCTCGCGCAGATCGCCAAGGGCCTGCGCGTCTCGGCGGAGGTCTTGTACGTCCGCGCCGGGATCCTCGAGGAGCGTCCGGCCAGTCCGGTCCGCGACGCGCTGCTCGTCGACGACTCGATCAGCGAACGCCAGAAGCAGATGCTCCTCGAGATCTACGACTCGTTCCGACGTGAGAACGCGCAGACAGAGGACGGCGCAGACGACGCGGCGTCCAACGTTGACAACGCTCGTGGGTAAGGTGGCCTGGTGACTGTTCAAGACGTGGTACTCAACGCCCGGTTGTACCTGGTGCTTGCGCTCGGTGTCATCGCCGGAGTGTCGGCGCTGGCGGCGCTCGTGCATGCGGTGAGCACACGGGCCGACGCGTTCACCGCGGTGGACGCGCAGTCGAAGACGTTCTGGGTCGCGCTCCTCGCCGGCTCCAACGTGCTGATCTGGCTGTTCGTGATCGGCGGACTCGGGATGATGGTGCTGTTCCTGGTGGGCGTGGTCGCGTCGATGGTGTACATCGTCGACGTCCGTGTCCGCGTCGATGAGATCCTGAACCGCAACTGGTTCCGGAAGCTCGGATGACGCTCGTCAGGGCCGACGCATGACCGAATACCGCATCAACGACCTCGCCCAGGTGTCGGGCGTCAGTGTCCGCAACATCCGCGTCTACCAGGACCGCGGATTGTTGCCCGCACCCACCATCCGCGGCCGCACCGGATGGTACTCCGACGAGCACCTCGTCCGGCTCAACCTGATCTCCCGCATGCTCGAGCGCGGCTACACGTTCGCCACGATCAGCGAGCTTCTGCACGCGGCGCATTACGGCATGAAGGTGGAGCACGTACTGCGCGCGTCGCCGAAGACCAACCGGTTGATGAGCATCAAACGGGCCGCCACCATCACCATCACGGAGCTGCGGAAGTCGCTCGGAGCGTCGGATCGGGCGATCGGTATCAGTCAGAAGCTCGGGCTCCTCACGAAAGACGGCGCGCACTACGCGGTGCGCAACCCAGAAGTACTCGGTAGTGCTGAAGCCCTGGTCAAAGCGGGTATTGACATCGACGTGCTGCTCGACATGTGGGTGCGAGTGGAGCAGGATCTGGCCGACGTCGCGCACAGCTTCGTCTCGTTGATCACTGACAAGTACTTCGACGAGAATCTGCCGGAGCTGGGAGACCAGACATTCACGCGGATCGCTGAACTCATCCAGACTGTGCGTCCCATGGCGCACGAGATCGTCGAGTCGGCGTTCTCGAAAGCACTTGACGACGAGATCTCCCGCGCAGTCGGCGAGGCGAGCTCGATCTTCGACAAGTCGAAAGGCCCCGCGGCGTCGTCGGGTGACTGACGCCGTGCACTGAGAGGAACACTCATGGTTGACGTGAACTGGCGTGGTCTAGGCAAGGGCGCGCTGATCGGCGCGGGAGTAGTCGGAGGTGTCATCGCCGCCGAACTGGGGACTGTCGGAGCGCTCATTCTGCGCGAGGCGTTCAAGTACCCGACCCCCGTCCAGGACGGTCCGGACCCGCGGGTCGAGCCGCCGGCAAAGGCGCCCCGCTCGTCCGTCGTGGGAACGCCGGACGGTGCACTGCTCCACGTCGCGACACTCGGCGACGTCGACGCCGCAGACGAGGTGATCGTCCTCATTCACGGATGGACGTGCAACACCGGATTCTGGAATCCGCAGTTCCATCACTTCGCGGACAGCCGCGCAGTCATCGCGTATGACCATCGAGGGCACGGACTGTCCGAGCTGGGCTCGGTCCGGCCGTCCGTCGAACTCCTCGGTCAGGACCTGCAGACCGTCCTGGAGGAGATGGTCCCAGAGGGCAAACGAGCCGTGCTGGTCGGGCATTCCATGGGCGGGATGACGATCATGTCGTGGGCAGCGCAGTTCGGTTCGGGGATGGAGGAGAAGATCTCGGCCATCGTCCTGACGTCGACGGCTGCGAAGGACGTCGTTCAGCGTCAGCAGCTCGTTCCCGAACTTCCGCGTTTCCTCCGTCCGGCCGAACCGGTGGTGGAGCGTGCGTTCGTCTCTCTGCCGCTTCCTCTTGCGAGCAACGACTTGAGCGCCAGGATCGCGCACTACGTCGCTCTCGGCCCGGTCGCGCGGCAGGCGCATGTCGACTTCACCGACAAGCAACTCGCCGCGTGTTCGCCGTCGGCGCGCGGCGCATGGGGAACGGCCATGTACAGCCTCGACGTGACCGCGGGCCTCGAACGGATCTCCGTTCCGACCGCTGTTGTCGTCGGCGCGAAGGATCGCTTGACGAAGGTGGAGCATTCACGGGAGATGGCCGACGTGCTCCGAGCCAACGGGGTGCTGCACTCGTACACGGAGTTCCCGGGCGCGGGTCACATGGTGCCGTTCGAGCGCGCCGACGCGTTCAACGCAGTGCTCGACACCGTCCTCGGCGATGTCAGCGAGGCAGTGAACAGCTGACGAACACGGGCTCGGGGTGCAGGACGACGCCGAACGCGTCGCGCACCCCGTCCCGCACGTCGGCGGCCAACGTCACCAGGTCGGCGGTGGTCGCGGCACCACGATTCGTCAACGCCAGAGTGTGCTTGGTGGACAGTCGCGCGGGAGCGTCCTCGGCGGGGTAGCCGCGAGTGAAGCCTGCCCGTTCGATGAGCCAGCCCGCCGACAGTTTCGATCCGCCGTCGGACGGAAAGCAGGGGATCTTCACATCGTCGCCGACCTTCGCGACGATCGCCGCCATCACCTCGTCGATCCGGTCGTCGCCGACCACCGGGTTGGTGAAGAACGATCCCGCACTCCACGTGTCGTGGTCGTCGGCGTCGAGCACCATGCCCTTGCCCGCCCGCAGGCCGAGCACCACATCTCTCACCTGGGCGGCGGGAGCCGACGAGCCTTCGTCCACGCCGAGACGCTGAGCCAACTCTCGGTAGGCGATCGGCTGCGAGACTCCGCCCGGATTGAGCCGGAAGCTGACCGTGAGGACCACGTGTGTGTCGGTGCCCTTGAGCTTCGACGTCCGGTATGCCAACTCGAGGGCCGACGGTGCGACCCACTCGGCTCGGCCGGTGGCCCGGTCGAGCAGTTCGACGCCGCGCAGCAGGTCGCCGACCTCTACCCCGTACGCGCCGACGTTCTGCACCGGCGTGGTGCCTGCGGCGCCGGGGATGCCGGAGAGGCATTCGAGTCCACCGAAGCCTGCGTCGACGGTCGCGGCGACCAGCGTGTCCCAGTCGGTTCCGGCAGCGGCGGTGACGAACGGTCCGTCGTCGTCCGAGTCGAAGGTGATGCCGGTGCTGCGGACGATGACCGCGGTGCCCGCGAAGCCGTCGTCGCCGATCACCAGGTTCGATCCACCACCGATCAACAGGACCGGTTCGTCGGCCCGGTCGAGTCGGGTCACCGTCGCCACGAGCGACGCCGTGTCCGTGCACTCGACGACGGCTCGCGCGGGTCCGCCGAGACGCAGCGTGGTGTACGCGGACAGGAGCTGTGCGTGGGTCATGCGGGTAACGGTAACCTCTCCTTCATGGCGAGCAACTTCGAGCATTCGGTGTCGTACCCGTTCTCTGTGGCAGAGCTGTGGTCTCTGCTCAGCAGTGAGCAGTACTGGCGTGATCTGCTGAAGGCGACCAACGCCGATCACGGTGTCCTCGAATCGTTCACCGTCGACGGCGACTCGGTGACCGTCGTGACCAAGCAGGGCATCGCCGCGGCGAACCTGCCGAAGGCCGTCACCGCGGTGCGCCCGGGCGATCTGGAGATCCCTCGCACCTGCGTGTTCACCCGAAACGGCGACACGATCACGGGCCGGATGGACGCATCGGTGACGGGTGCTCCGGCCAAGATCTTCGGTGACATCACGATCGCGGGCGATCAGGCTGTGGCGAAGTACGCCGGCAGCATCGACGTTCCGATCCCGTTTGTCGGCGGAAAGATCGAACGCGCCGTCGCCGAGCAGGTCGTCATCCTTCTGGACGCGGAGCGCGACGCAACGCTCGATTTCCAGCAGAGTTAATTTCCCAGTTACCCTGGGGTCCATGGCACGACGGCTCAGTTACTCCGCCCGCTACGAGCACCCGGCGGAGAAGATCTACCAGGCGCAGATGCAGCGGGAGTACTGGGACGCGCTGATGGTGCAGTTCCGGGAACTGACGCCCATCTCGAACGTCGAAGAGTTCGAGTCCGGTGACGACGGCATGCGAGTGGTCCTCAAGCAGACGATCACACGCGACATGCTCCCGCCGGTCGCTCAGACCGTGATGAAGAAGGACATGGTCATCACGCGGGTGGAGACGCTCGGCGCGTTCGTCGCCGACAAGACGCCCGGCACCTATACTGCGTCGATCCCCGCCGGTCCGGGCTCGTTGAACGGCGAGCAGGTGCTGTTTCCGACGGAGACCGGCTGCACCGTCCGCAAGACGACCGAGGTGAAGGTCTTCCTTCCGTTCATCAACGGCAAACTCGAACAGCTGATGCTGATCAACCTGGTGGACCTGTTCCGCGGTGAGGCCGAGTTCACGGCCGAATGGGTGAGCAAGAACCTCGCATGACCCGATCCGGACGGGCGGGCCGACCGCTCGGACGGATCACCCGTGGCACCACCAACATCAACCGACTGCGCCGCGTCGACCGCGCGATGGCGGGCGACCGTCGGGTGCGGGCAGCACTGGACGTGCCGCAGCCGCTCGCCGTCGACCTCGGGTACGGCGGACGCCCGGACACCGCCGTCGAGATGGCTCACCGCCTCCGTGCCGTCGTCCCAGGACTGAGCCTGGTCGGTCTCGAGATCGATCCGGACCGGATCGTGGAACCTCGTGACGGTGTCCGCTTTGCGCTCGGCGGGTTTGAACTCGCCGGACTGAGACCCAATCTGGTCCGCGCCTTCAACGTCCTCCGGCAGTACGACGAGGCCGAAGTCGACGAGGCGTGGGCGCAGATGCGATCGGCGCTCGCGCCGGGCGGGCTGATCGTCGAGGGCACGTGCGATGAGATCGGGCGTAGACACTGCTGGGTGCTGCTCGACGCCGACGGGCCCGTCGAACTGACTCTGTGCTGGTCGCCGACCCACTCGGATCGGCCATCTGATCTTGCGCCGCGACTGCCGAAGGCGCTGATTCACCGCAACGTGCCGGGCGAACTCGTCCACGACCTGCTCGTCGCCGCCGACCGAGCGTGGGATCGAGCGGCCGGACAGGCAGCTTTCGGGCCACGTGACCGGTGGAGGGTGGCGCTGGGAATGCTCGCCGACGACGGAGTGCCGGTCGTCGTCCCGCGTGGTCGGCGGGTGGACAACATGCTCACCGTGCCCTGGTCGGCGGTTCACCCGTCCTGACACTAGGGTGATCTGAACGGACGATGCTCTCAGCACAGGCATTCGACGCGACTACCATGAGCGCATGTCGACGCCAGGATCGCCCGATGGGCAGCAGCCAGGGGTGAATCATTTCGCGGAGACGGTGCAGCGTGACATCGGGTCGGACCGCGTATCGCTCGACAAGGGATCAACCGAGCAGTTCGCCAACCCCGGTCTCCCGCAGGACCAGGACGCCTACGGCTACCCCGCTTCCCAGCTCGAACCCCAATACCCCGGCCCCCAGTACCCCGGCCCCCAGTACCCCGGCCCCCAGTACCCCGGCGCGCAGTATCCCGCGGGCCAGTATCCTTCCGGCCAGTATCCGATGACCGGGTATCCGCAGCCCTACGGTCGGTCCGGGCAGTCTGCCGCGCGCGGCGTGATCCTGGGTTTGGCGATCGCCTGTGTCATCGCGTTGGTGATCGGGTGCGTCGTGGTCTGGAAGAAGGTGTCGGACTCGTCGGACTCGACGGTCGAGACGACCACGGCGCAGGTCGGGAATCCACAACCGGGCCCGACGACCACCACGACGGTTGTCGATCCGGAGGCGAAGGCTGCGCGCGACCTGGCCTCGTCCTCGGCGTCGGACACCACGTACATGCGGTCGAACTCCGACAACCGGTGGGCCGCGCAGGTGAGTGCAAAATGGCCGGGCCTGTACGCCGAAGGACGGACTTGGGACAACGCCTCGATCTACAGCGAGTACCTTTCAATGAAGCAGCGATATCCGAACGTACGGCTGCTCCGCTCAGCTGATTGGCCCGTCTTCACCGAGAAGCACTGGTGGGTCATCGTCTCAGCGCAGCAGTTCTCGACACCGTCCTCAGCGTTGTCGTGGTGCGTGAGTCAATCGCTCGACAAGGATCACTGTTTCGCCAAGTTCATCAGTTCGACAAGCGGCCCGGACGGTTCCACGCTGTACCAACGCTGATCGTCGAGCACAACAGCGAGGAGTACCGCGTGCGGCTGGCGATGGCCCAGATCTCGACCGGAACCGACCCCCACACCAACCTGACGCGCATCATCGACGAAATGCGGCGGGCCGCATCCGGCGGCGCGGACCTGATCGTGTTCCCAGAAGCCGCAATGTGCCGTTTCGGGGTGTCGCTGACCGACGTCGCGCAGCCGCTCGACGGGCCGTGGGCGTCACGGATCGCCGACGTCGCGACCGAGGTCGGGATCAGTGTCGTCGCAGGCATGTTCACGCCGTCCGACGACGGCCGGATCCACAACACCCTGCTGGTGGCACGTCCCGGGCTGCCGCCGATCGGCTACGACAAGATTCACTTGTTCGACGCGTTCGGCTTCAGCGAATCGGCGACGATCGCGCCGGGGGACCGGACCGTGATCGCCGAGATCGCGGGACACGCGGTCGGGTTCGCGACCTGCTACGACATCCGGTTCCCCGAACTGTTCACCGAACTCGCACGTCGGGGTGCAGAACTGATCGTGGTACCCGCATCGTGGGGTGCCGGTCCGGGCAAACAGGAGCAGTGGGAACTCCTCGTATCGGCGCGGGCCCTCGATTCCGCGACACACGTCGTCGCCGTGGGGCAGGCGTCGCCGACCGATCCGGCGGCTCGGAAATCGTCAGCTCCCACTGGGGTGGGCCATAGCCGAATCTCAGATCCGTTCGGTAGCGTGATCGCCGACTATGACTCCGGTGAACGGGTCGATCTGCACGACATCGACCTGACCCGGACCGACAAGGCGCGAGCGGCGCTGGCGATCGGCGCCAATCGCCGTGACATCCGCAGCCTGGATGGGACCCGAGCATGACCGACGACAGCACTCCGAGCGGGGATACTCCCGACAACAGCCCACCCGTCGAAGATGCCGCTGCCGCGACGCCTTCGGCGGACCCGGCTCAGCCGGAACCGGCGGGCCCCGCAGAGTCGACGGACGCGGCTGACGACACCCCGACCGGGGAAGTGATCACCGGACCGATCGACCCGACCCGCCGCCCGGCAGAGCCCGCGACGCACGCCTACTCACAGGCGTCGCGCCCTCCGACCCGTCAGATGGAAGCACTCGGCACCGGTGCGTTCGATGCGCCGAGCAACCCGGGCATCCCCGTCGCGAGCTCCAGCCCGGAGATCCCCGTGACGAAGTCCGCGCCGGCGGCGAACAAGCACGGCCGCAGGCGCACCATCGCCCTGATCTCCGCAGCCGTGGTGCTGCTGCTCGTCATCGCGGGCGTGGGCTCCGAGCTGTACATGCGCAGCAAGGTCACTGACTGCATCTCGAACGCATTCGGCGGGCTGACCGGCGCGTCCACCGACGTGTCGGTGTCGCGAAAGCCGATGCTGCTCGCAGTGTTCGGCAGTGAAGTGCCGTGGGTCCAGGTGGACACCAACGACGGCGACGCCGCCGACATGCGGCTCCACGCGCGTGCCGAAGGAATCAGCACAGACGGCGGCACAGTCCGATCGCTCAAAGGCTCGGGTTACCTGCCGTACAAGCGGATCACCGAACTGAGCAACGAGAGCCAGCAGAGCGGCGGCGCGACGATCAAGTCGATCTCGGCCGACGCGAACGCAGGCACCATCAAGCTCGAGACCGAGGTTCCGATCGCGATCCTGAGCATCCCCGCGACAGTGACGCTGAAGCCGACCGTGAGCAACGGGACAGTGAAGTTCGAGGTCAAGGATGCGACCGCTCTCATGTTCGGGCTGCCCTCCGACTTCGCGCAGCCGATCGTCGACCAGGTGACGACGTCGATGTTCGGACCGCTGTTCAAGCAGATCAAGGTCAGCGACCTCAAGGTGACCGGATCGGGCATCGACTTCGCGTTCTCCGGTTCCGACGTCAACCTGAAGGCAGCCTCCGAGGGGCAGTCCGCCGCGGGCGAATCGTCCGGCAGCTGCTCGATCTGAACCACCGTGTGAAATGTGTACCTGAGCGGACGTACTACCCCTTATAGCTCGGTGTAGAAGCGCTCACGTGCACATTTCACACGACGTGACGGCCGCTGATGGACTCCGGCTGCGATCGCCTCCATGATCGAGGTCGTCACATACTCCCACTCGTACAGAACTTGATCCCTGCTGAAGCGCAGCGTCGTGTAGCCGAGCGCAGACGCGGCCACATCGCGGGCGCGATCTTCATCGAAGCGTTCGAGGTGGAACTCCCGGCCGTCGGTCTCGATGATCAAGTGTTTTCCCACCAAGAGGTCGACCTGACCGACAGTGTCGATCTGCACTTGGATGCGGACCTTGACATGCTTGCCCTCGAGAAAGAAGCGGATCATCGACTCGGGGCCGGACATCGCCCTGCCGTCGCATCGGTCGAGCAGGGCGAGAATTCGCTTCGGTGCGTTGCGGAACTGGTAGTCGATCTGCTCGCCGGTCATGAACCCGAGATTCATCACGGAGTCGCATACTGCGACGAACTCCCCGCGATCCAGGCAACGCGCCGCATATTGCACTGCTGTCGGGGTGTCGTCTATCGCGGCACAGGCCGGGTCGTCCCGACCGAACCGCTGACAGAACCTGCTGTCCGGGATGCGGGCCGCGCGGCCACTGGTTCGGATGTGGACATCGGGCTGCTCGGGTACCCACACGCCGTGCTTCTCCAGCGCTGACACACAACTCAGAACTCCGCCCCGGTGAACAGCGGTCACCAGATCCTGGGGCGGGTCGCCGATTGCATACCAACCGCGGCGGATCTTCCGCGCGATGCCGTTCTTGATGCACTCGGCGAAACCCGCACGGCCCAACCGCCTGATCAGGTGCTGCGCGGAGTACACCCCGGTGCGTATCGGATTCATGCCGCAAGGATCGCCGACATCTTCTGGGTCGCTTCGGGTTCGTCACGAGAAGTCGACATCTGTGGACAACGCGTGCGTCATCCACAGATCGACCTGTGGTGATGCGTCTCCGCGGCACTAGGTGAAGACGACGGTCTTTCGGCCGTAGACCAGGACGCGGTCCTCCAGATGCCAGCGGACTCCGCGAGACAGGACGAGGGTCTCGATGTCGCGGCCCTGGCGGACCATGTCGGCCGTCGTGTAGTCGTGATTGATGCGACTGACGTCCTGCTCGATGATCGGACCGGCGTCCAGATCGGCCGTCACATAGTGGCAGGTGGCGCCGATGAGCTTCACGCCACGGTCGAAAGCCTGGTGGTAGGGCCGGGCGCCGACGAAGCTCGGCAGGAAGCTGTGGTGGATGTTGATCGCACGTCCGGCCCAGGCCTCGCAGAGGTCGGCGGGCAGGATCTGCATGAAGCGCGCCAGCACGATGGCGTCGGGCTGGTAGCCGTCGACGATGCGCCGCACTTCGGCGAACGCCCCGGTCTTTCCGTCCTTGGGGAACGGGACATGGTGGAACGGGACGCCGAAACGTGTTGTGAGTTCCTCGAGGTCGCGATGGTTGCCGATGACGGCAGCGATCGTCGCCGGGAACTCGCCGCGCTCGGCGCGGGAGAGCAGATCGGTGAGGCAGTGACTGTCCTTGCTGACCAAGAGCACCGCGGTCTTCTCGACCGACGTGTCGGTGAGCGTCCACTCAGTCTCCGGGCCCATGTCTGCTGCGATTCGAGCGAATCGCGCACGAACGTCGTCGACGTTGATCTCCGCGGAGTCGATGCGGACAGCCTGACGTGTGAAGAACCATCCTGTCGACTCGTCCGAGTGGTACGACGCCTCCGTGATCCATCCTCCGATATCGGAGATGAAGCCGGAGATGGCGGCGACGATGCCGGTGGTGTCGGGGCATCCGAGGGTGAGAACGAGACGTCGTGCGTCGTCGCTTGCAGGGCGCTGTGCGGTGGTCACGGGTCTAAGTGTGCCAAGCTCGAACCTGTGACGAACAGCAACCTGAACCGAGCCGCCGTCGCGGCCCTCGTCGACCACACTCTCCTCAAGCCGGAAGCGACACGGGCCGATGCCGAAGCGGCGGTCGCCGAAGCCGTCGACCTGGGCGTTCATGCGGTCTGCCTGTCGCCGTCGATGCTGCCGATCGACACAGGCGCCGTGCGCAGCTGCGTCGTCGCAGGCTTCCCGTCGGGTAAACATCATTCCCTCGTGAAGGCTGCTGAGGCGCGGTTCGCTGTGGAGTCGGGAGCTCGCGAGATCGACATGGTGATCGACGTGGGCGCCGCCGTCGGCGGTCACTACGACGAAGTGTTCGCCGACGTGATGACTGTCCGGCAGGGCATCGGATCGGATGTCCTGCTGAAGGTGATCGTCGAGTCGGCGGTCCTGCTGGGGACCATCGGTGAGGACGGGTTGACGCAGGTCTGTCAGAAGGCAGTGCAGGCGGGCGCCGATTTCGTGAAGACGTCGACGGGATTCCACCCGGCCGGCGGTGCGAGCGTCCGCGCGGTCGAGGTGATGCGTGCGGCGGTCGGCCCCCATGTCGGGGTCAAGGCGAGTGGCGGCATCCGTACCGCCGAGTTCGCGGCTGAACTGATCGCCGCGGGCGCGAGCCGTCTGGGGTTGTCGGGATCGCGCGCGGTCCTCGAGGGATTCCCGCTCTAGACGACCGCGAGCGGGTCGACGTACACCGCCGACAGCGCGACGGCGATCGCGGCGGCCTCCGGGACACCGATCCCGAAGCACGTCGGGTTGATCTGCAAGGGTCGGTCGATCCGGGTTGCGGCGTCGAACGCCGCCTGGACCGGCGCGAGCCCCTGCGGGTGGGTCGCGAACGCGTCGCCGGCGACGATGATCTCGTCGGGATTGATCACATCGCGCATGGCGGCCACCGCTTCGCCGAGCACCCGAGCCTGGTGATCGGCGATCACACTGGCGTCCGGTTGCACGCCGAGGCGTGCCGCTACAGACGCGGTCGCCTCGGTTCCGATCACCGACTGCAGAGGGGCGATCGGCTCGGTCGACAGGATTCCGGGCGCCACGGGCAGCCCGGCGATGGTTCCGGCGCCGTGCATCGGTTGGTGGACTTCGCCCGCGAACGTCATCGCCATGCCCACGGTTTCGCGGGCGTAGAAGAACAGGCCCGACTGCCCGTGGTCCATCGACCCCGACAGGATCAGGTCGGCTGCGGCCATCGCCTGCACGTGCTCGGACACCGACACCGGGACACCGAGCGCCGCCGTCAGCTCCGGGCCGAGCGGCTGGCGATGCCAGTTCAGGATCGGATGGTCGACGATGCCGGTGTCGGCGTCGACTGCGCCACCGATCGCTGCACCGCCCCACAGCACACGACGGCCGGAGAACCGGTCGGCGAGCTCACGCAGCAGCCCGCACAGGCGACGCACCGCGTCGGACGCGTCGATTCCTGCGAACTCCTGGGTGCGGATGGCGTGCGAGTACAGCGTGCGACCGCGGAGGTCGGCCACCACCAGGGCGGTGCGCAGCGCGCCGACGTGCATGCCTGCCACGCAGTAGTGGTCCCGGTCGAGGGTCAACGGAATCTTCGGCCTGCCGATGGCTCCGGTGTCGACGAGGTCGGGTCGCTCGGTGATCAGTTTGGCTTCGAGCAACGCGTTGACCTGACGGTTCACCGTCGCCGCAGACAAATCGACTGCGGTCACGATCTGATCGCGAGTGACCGGGCCTCCGGCACGGACAGCGTGGAGAACCGCCGCTGCCGGTCCGGTTCCGACTCGTAGTCGTGCAGGGACGACGCCGCCTGAGCTCATGGCGTCAAAGCTAGCAGTCGACCCGGCTCTACTATGGCTGCATGAGCACCGCCGCATCTGACACGTCCCGCCGAGTCGCCGTCGTCACCGGAGCGAGCTCGGGGATCGGTGCCGCGACCGCCCGTGCACTGGCCGGCGACGGCTACGACGTGGTCCTCGGCGCTCGCCGGGTCGATCGGCTGGAAGCGCTCGCCGCAGAGATCGGCGGACGCGCGCGGCAATTGGACGTGACCGACCCCGAGTCGGTCGACAGGTTCGTCGCAGGTCTCGACCGCGTGGACGTCCTCGTCAACAATGCAGGCGGCGCGAAGGGCCTCGCGACGGTCGCCGACGCCGACCTGGACGACTGGCGGTGGATGTGGGAGACGAACGTCGTCGGCACCCTGCGCGTCACGAAAGCCCTTCTACCTGCGCTGGAGGCGTCCGGCGACGGGCTCATCGTGACGATCACCTCGCTCGCTGCGATCGAGCCGTACGACAACGGCGCCGGCTACACCTCGGCCAAACACGGGCAGGCGATGATCCATCGCACCCTCCGCCTCGAATTGTTGGGCAAGCCGATCCGCCTCACCGAGATCGCCCCTGGAATGGTCGAGACGGAGTTCTCCCTGGTCCGGTTCGACGGCGACGCAGACAAGGCCGACGCCGTCTACTCCGGACTCGAGCCGCTGGTGGCCGACGATGTGGCCGAAGTGATCTCGTTCGTCGCGTCACGCCCGCCGCACGTGAACATGGACCAGATCGTCCTCAAGCCGCGTGATCAGGCGAGTGCTCGACGCAACATCAAGACCGGCTAGCGACAACCGCTTCGAGAACGTCCGCGACGTCGTCCGGGCCGTCGATGCGGTACCGCGCCGACGTTGCGCCGTCGCCGACCTTCACACTCACGTCGCCGGGCAGGTTGAGACGCGCAAACGCCTTCTCGTCGGTGATGTCGTCGCCGATGTAGAGCACAGCCTGTGCATGGCCGATGTCGCGGAGACGATCAAGCGCGTGACCCTTGCTCGTCTCGATCACTGCCAGTTCGATGACCGCCTTGCCGTATGTCACGTGCACGCCTTCCCACGACGCGGGACCCTCGGCCGCGAGTGCGAGTGCCGCGTCCGCATCCTCTGGTGAAGCGTTTCGGACGTGCAGGGTGGTGCTTGCCGGTTTGATCTCGACCGATGTTCCGGGGAAACGGGCGGCGAGAGCCTCGAACTCGGTGATCACTCGATCGAGCAGCGCACGTTTCTCGGCGGTGACGGGGTCGGCGAAGCCGGTGTCGAACTCGGCGCCATGGCTCCCCACCAGGACCACCGGATCTCCGAGCCCAGACAGCGCGGCCAGGTCGGCGCGAGCTCGTCCGGACACCAGTGCGACATCCATGCCGGGCAGTGCGGCGGCAGCGGCGAGCGCTGCGACCGACCGGGGATCGGGTTTGGCGTCTTCCGGACGGGAGACGATCGGTGCGACACACCCGTCGTAGTCCGAGGCGAGCAACACCCGGTCGAGGTGGGCGAACTCGGCGATCGCATGACCGAGGGGGCCGTCGATCCTCACGCGATCTCCTCATTCGCCGCACCCGCACCCGCGAGGGACTGCAAGAAGCTGTTGGCCCACAGGTCGACGTCGAAGTCGCGCACCTGCTGGTGCAGAGCGGCCATCCGTGTCCGTTTCGCTGTCGGGTCGTCGGTGACGGCCGCTTCGATCACGTCCATCACGTTCTGGTCGTCGTAAGGATTGAGAAGGTAGGCGGCCTCACCCAACTCTGCGGCCGCTCCGGTGAACTCGCTGAGCACCAGCGCGCCTCCGTGGTCGGCACGACATGCTGCGTACTCCTTCGCCACGAGGTTCATACCGTCTCGGAGCGGTGTCACGAGGACGACGTCCGCCGCCATGAAGTACGCGAGAAGCTCGTCGCGGGGGACCGGCTGCAGCAGGTAGCGGACCGGCGGCGACGTGGTGGTCCCGTACGTGCCGTTGATGTGGGAGACGCTCCGCTCGATGCGATTGCGGACGGCGATGTAGCTGTCGACCTGTTCCCGGCTCGGGCTGGCGAGCTGCACGAACACGGTCTCCGCCGGGTCGAGACGGCCCGCGGCGAAGAGTCCTTCGAGGCCTTTCAGCCGGACGTCGATGCCCTTGGTGTAGTCGAGGCGGTCGACGCCGAGAAGGATCGTTCTCGGATCGCCGAGCTCGGCGCGGATCTGTGCCGCACGGTCGAGCGTCTTCGACGCCTGGTCGGCGACATCGGCAGCGTTGATGGAGATCGGGAACGACCCCACCCGCACGGTGCGCGTGCCGGTGGTGATGCTTCCGAGTCCGTCGCGGACGCCGACGGGGTCGCGGGAGGTGTCCAGGTCGAGGACCCGGCGGACGAGGGTCAGGAAGTTCTCCGCGCCGCCCGGCAGATGGAACCCGACGAGGTCGGCGCCGAGCAGCCCTTCGAGCAGTTCGCGGCGCCACGGGAGCCGGGTGAACAGTTCGTACGAGGGGAACGGGATATGGAGGAAGAACCCGATCCGCACGTCCGGGCGCAGTTCCCGCAGCATCGCGGGTACGAGTTGGAGCTGGTAGTCGTGCACCCAGACGGTGGCGCCCTGCGCAGCGGACGCGGCAGTCGCCTCGGCGAACCGCCGGTTCACCGTCACATAGGTGTCCCACCAGTCGTGCCGGAACACCGGCTCCACCAGCAGGTCGTGATACAGCGGCCAGAGGGTCGAGTTCGCGAAGCCCTCGTAGTAGTCGGCGATCTCGCCGCTGCTCAACGGCACCGAATGAATGTCGATCCCGTCCACCCGCGGTTGCTCGTCGAGCGGAGCTCCCTGCTCGTCGAGCGAAGTCGAGGCGGCTGCGCCGCTCCACCCGACCCACGCGGCTTCGCGGGTCGCGAGAGTCGGGGTGAGAGCCGTGACGAGACCTCCCGGTGCACGCTTCCACGTGACCGTCCCGTCGGGTTGAACACGCTTGTCGACGGGGAGCCGGTTGGCTACGACGACGAATTCAGCACCCGTGTCGGTCATCGACGATCAGGCGGACTCGTCGGTGGCGAGGCCCAGCATGGACAGGAGCATCCGGCATTCGTCGGCGTCCGCGGCATATGTGGCGACCACGCGGCGGGCCGAGATCGCCGTCTCGTCGGCGACCGGAGTCAGATCGTCTTCTGCGATGTCTTCTGTCTTGGCAGGCATGCAGGTGATTCTACGCGTGACCCCGGTGGACGTCCGAGTTGGCGACGATCGCATCCCGGACGTACTGCGCGAGACCGGGTTCGAGAGCGTTGTACGTTGCCGCGAACCGTTCGTCTGCGATGTACATCTCGCCGAGGCAGCGATGGAACTCGTGGTCGCAGTCGTAGAAGCGGTCGTTGATCTGCAGGCGAGCGCGTTCGGCAGCCGCGCGGGCTCGCTCTCCGTCGGCCGGCTCGCCGGACGTCATGGCGTCGACGAACTCGGCGTTCACCGCATCCTGCTCGGCCTTGACCTCCGCCCAGTCGGCTTTCGTGTAGGTCGACGTTCGGGCCGCGGACTGCGTCCACGCCTCCGTCTGGCCCCACCGTTCCTCGGCCTCTGCCTGGTATTCGTCAGAGAACCCGTCTCCGAACAGTTCTTTCAATTCCGCGTCTGTGGCGGGTCGGTTCGTCATCTCACGCTCCAATGCGTCGTCTATCGCGCTCACGAGCTCACTGAGTTCGTCGAGCCTGGCTGTGACGACGTCACGTTGTCGGCGGAGATGATCGACAGCGTCGTCGGCCCCGTCGAGCAGGTCGGCGATGTCGTCGAGAGACATCTCGAGCCGGCGATACACCACGATCTGCTGCAGGCGGAGCAGGTCAGCCTGCGTGTACAGCCGGTACCCGGCCGTTGATCGCTCGGTCGGGGACAACAGTCCGATCTCGTCGTAGTGGTGCAGTGTTCGCACCGTCACCCCGAAATGCTCTGCCAGTCGACCCACGGTCCACGTGTCGCCTCGTGTCATCGTCACTCCTGAAGATCGTGGTGCCTCACGCCGCGTGAGGGTCAAGGGTTTTCTCGTCGCGGCTTTCGGCGGGGGAAGTTCTCCGGGCGGACGGGGATCCGGACGAGGACTGCGGGAATGCTCGGTCGACGCAGCGAACGCGCGAGGAACTCGCCGAGCGTGACGCCCGCGGCGAGTGCACAACCGGTCGTCAGTGCGGCGGCGACCTGGCCGAATCCTTCGAGCGACTGCCCGCTCATGATTCCGTAGAGACCGCGGTAGATCGAGAGGCCGGGCAGCAGAGGTGTGATGCCCGCGACGGCGATGACCAGCGGCGGCGTCAATGCGCGACGAGCTGCCAGACCACCGACGAGTCCGACGACGACGGCCGCGGCGGCCGCGGCGACGATCGATCCGGCCTGAGTGAGCGCCAAGCCCAGCGATACGCCCGACGCGACGATGCCCGCACCGAACGCCACCGGGATCGCGCGACGCTCGGCGTAACTTCCGAGCGCGAACGCCCCGGCCGCGATCGCGGCACCGGTGATTCGAGCGAGGGTGTCGGCGGTGCCGAACGGCAACTGGGTTCCCAGGCCGGGCAGCGTCACGCCGAACCATTCGGTGACGCGCAGGGCCAGGGCGACTCCGGCGAGGATGCCGCCGGTCTGCAGGACCACTTCGGAGAACCGGGCGGTGCCGGTGATCGGGGCGCCGGTGATCGCGTCCTGCACCGAACCGACCAGGGACAAGCCGGACAGCAGAACCACGATGCCGGCCGCGATGATCTGCGACGGCAGAAAGTCGATGCCGATCTGCTCGCGCCAATGGAAAAGCGTCGCCGCAGGCATCACTGCGATGAAGCCGCCCGCGAACTGTTGGAAGAACACGGGGGTGCCGATCCGCGCCAGTCTGCGGTTCAGCGAGACGATCACCAGCGTGGTGATGAATGCGGTGAATCCGACGAAGAACGTGCCGCCCAGCAGGATCGAGATGCCCGCCGCCATCGCGCCCCACCCGAGCGTCGCCACCCAGTACGGATACGGGTGGTTTGCGGCGATGATCTCGTCGACGATCCGGTGCGCCGTCGTCGGGGTGATCGCCAGCTGGCGGATGCGTCGCACCAGCCGATCGACGTGCGCGAGACGAGTGAAGTCCAGCGATCGATAGTGGACGGTCCGCATCGCCATCACCGGGGGAAGTGAGTAACCACGTCGTGCACACACGACGATCGTGTTGAATGTGACGTCGATGTCGACGTCCTCCAAGCCATAGATGCCCGCGACGAACTCGATCTGTTTGCGAGTGTCGATGGCGCCGGTGCCGGAGTCGAGGAGGACCGCGCCGATCTTCGCCGCCAGGTCCAGGACCTCGGTGATCGCTGCTTCGTCGTCGAGCGCGATCGGTTTGCGAGGTGCAACGACGATGCTGCCCGGCTCGATCGTGTCGATCGTCGCCTGGGCATTTCCTAGGACCTTCTCGAGTCCCCGGCGGAAGAACGCGCGCACGGTGTGATGCCTCCTCGTCGTGCGATCGTGGTGCTGGTGGTGGGTGAACTACGGGCGGCGGATATACTTCTTCACCGCACGCCTCCTTAGCTCAGTGGTAGAGCACCGCTCTTGTAAAGCGAAGGTCGTCGGTTCAATCCCGACAGGGGGCTCCACCAGAGGGTCGGTGCGAGAAGACACTTCTCGCCCGGCCCTCTTCGTGTATCGCTGCGGCCGCCCCATGCGTGACAATTCTGCCACCGGAGATCCGTGGACGTTCGGTCCGATCCTGTGGAGTTTCGATCAAGTGGCGGAGCTGTCCGAGCCGGAGGATCGAAGACATGACACAACGCACCGCACCGTCGTCGACGGCCACCCAGTGGGCCTCGATCGTCGTGATGATGGCGACCAGCTTCGTCCTCGTCGTCGCCGAATTCCTTCCGCCCAGTCTCCTGCCCGCCATGGCCGAATCGTTGGGGGTGTCAGAAGGCAACGCCGGGCAGGCCGTCACCGTCACCGCATTCGTCGGTTTCTTGACGGCGCCGACGATCGGCATCCTCTTTCCGAGGCTGGACCGCAGGCTTCTGCTCGTGGGTCTGACGAGCGTGGCGGCGGTGTCGAATGTGCTGGTCGCGGTATCCGGAAGCATGTGGATGCTGCTGGTGGCCCGACTGCTGCTCGGTGCGTCGATCGGCGGTTTCTGGGCGATGTCGATCGCCGTGGCCTCGCGCCTTGCACAACCCGCACACCTCGGCCGCGCCATGATGCTCGTCAACACCGGCACGACCGTCGCAACAGTCGCCGGAGTCCCGCTCGGCACCTACCTGGGGGAGGTGTTTGACTGGCGCGCAGTGTTCGCGGGCGCCGCCGTCCTGTCTGCCGTGGTGGCCGTCGCACTCTGGCGAGTGCTCCCGTTCGTCGAGCCGTCTGCAGCTGCACGCGTCAGCTCGCTCACCGAGACTCTCCGTGTGCCGGGCCTGTCACTGGGCCTCACCGGGCACGTCCTGACAGTGTTCGGACACTTCGCGGCGTTCACCTACATTCGAGTGGCACTCGAACGGAATCCGGATCTGGATGCAACGACGATCGCGGCGATACTCGTCGTGTTCGGTGTCGGCGGGCTCGCGGGCAACTTCGCGGTCGGCATGGTCGTCGACCGCCACCTCGACATCGCCAGGTACGGAGTGCCTGCGCTGATCGCGTCGAGCATCGCGGTGGTCGCCGCGGCACCCGACAACGTCCCGCTGGTGGTCGCAGCAGTCGCTGTGTGGGGCTTCGGGTTCGGATCGTGGCTGATGGTGGTCTCGACCTGGATCGGCCGCCAGGCGCCCGATCGGATGGAGGCGGGCGGAGGGCTGTTGGTGGCAGGCTTCCAGATCGCGATCACCATCGGCGCCGCTGTCGGAGGAGCGTTGTCGGACACCGTCGGGATCACCGCTGCGCTCTGGATCGCGGTCGCCTCCGCGGTCGTCGGCGGAGTCTTGTTCGGCTCGGCGCGCGGCGACGTCAGCTCGCCGACGGCTGCGCCTGCCGATCCCGTCGCCATCGAGCCGGGGGATGTCCAGTGTGTCGGCGGAACGCGCGGCTGAAGCCTGCTTCGGATTCGTAGCCGAGCCGGTGTGCGGTCGCCGCCACCGGCTCGCCGTCGTTGAGCAGGCGCATGGCCTCCGCCATCCGAACGCCGGCCAGATACGACGCCGGTGATCGCCCGGTCAGTTCTCGGAAGCGTTCGGCGAACGCCGAGCGGGACATGGTCGCTGCTCTCGCCAACTCGTCCACCGTCCACGCTCGGCCGGGTTCGGCGTGCAGCGCATCGATGACTCGCGACAGGTCCGGCTCTGCCAGCCGGTCGGCCCACAGGTCTGGAGCGCAGCCGCGTTCCAGCCACGTCCGCATGACAACCGACACGATGGTGGAGGTGATTCTGTTGCAGATCACGACGTCGCCGGGCCTCGTCGCCCCGGGGCCGGTGCCAATGGTGTCGATGAGACCGGCAACGGCGGGCTCGGCGGCTCGGAATCCGCCGATCACCACGGCAGTGGGGAGGGTGTGCAGCCACCTGCTCGGCGCGAACACGACGCTCACCATGTCGACATCGGTGAGCGCGCGGAGGCGGCCGCACGATCCGTGCGGCCACAAGATGACGTCGCCTGCCGCGATCAGTCGCGTCGTTCCACAGTCGTCGATTTCGAGGGAGCCGTCCACCAGATACCGGAAGCCGGCGGTCGGACCGCCGTAGAGCCGATGCTCACCCGCTGACAACTGCTCGCGGCGTGACTCTTGAAGGGTCCATTCGAGGGCGGCGAGGGCCCGGTCGACGTTCTCGGCGTTGTTGGCCTGCGTGGGTGCACTCACTCCCTCTGCAAGCGCATCGCCGTCGCTCGTTATTCCTTGGGGAACTCGCAGGAGCCTCTCAGGGCGCGGCGGTACGTTCGCCGACGTGACTACGACTGCATACGACGTGGTGTCGACCAAGACCCTCAATGGCTGGTCGCGAACCAACAAGACCAGAGCCGCCGTTCTGGCGACACCGGATGTCGAGACGATCGCCCGCGCTGTCGCGAAGGTGGCAGACGCGAACGCCGATTCGCCGTGGTACCTCCGGAACGGTGTCATCGCACGAGGGCTCGGCCGTTCGTACAACGAATCGGCGCAGAACCGCGCCGGACTCACCGTCGACATGACTGCCGTGAACCGGATTCATCGGATCGACGGAGACGCTCTGATCGCCGATGTCGACGCGGGTGTCAGCCTCGATGCTCTGCTGCGGACGCTGGTCCCGCTCGGCCTGTGGCTGCCCGTGCTGCCCGGGACTCGGCAGGTCACGGTCGGCGGTGCGATCGCCCACGACATCCACGGCAAGAGCCATCACAGCAGCGGAAGTTTCGGCGACCAGGTCGCGGACCTCGATCTGCTGGTCGCCGACGGCCGAGTCTTGACGCTCGCACCCGACGGAACATCGGACGATCCGGATGGATCCCTGTACTGGACGACCGTCGCAGGACTCGGTCTCACTGGCATCGTGCTGCGTGCCCGTCTCCGACTCCAGCGGACCGAGACCGCGTACTTCCTCGCCGACGGCGTCGTCACCCACGACGCCCACGAGACCGTCGACCTGCACCGCACCGGCTGGAGCGACTCCGCCGAGTACAGCGCGGGCTGGTTCGACGCGGTGACGAAAGAACCGGCGCTGGGCCGCGGCTACTTCACTCGAGGACGTCTAGCCGCCGTCGACGAACTGCCGGCGAAACTCCGACGCGACCCGTTGCGGTTCGACGCACCGCAGTACTTCACCGTGCCCGACGTGTTCCCGAGCGGTCTGGGCAACCGGCTGACATTCGGGCTGATGAGCCGCGCCTACTTCCAGGCGGGCGGCACGTATGCAGGGAAGGTTCACAACATCACCGGCTTCCTGCATCCCCTCGACATCATGGGGGAGTGGAACCGCTTCTACGGCGGCACCGGCTTTCTGCAATACCAGTTCGTGATCCCGCCGGAGAACCTCGGCGCGTTCGTCCCGCTCCTGTCCGAGGTGCGGGCCTCCGGTCACGCCAGCTTCGTCAACGTGCTCAAGATGTTCGGCGAAGGCAACCGCGCGCCGCTGTCGTTCCCGACGCCAGGCATTACCGTCACGTTCGACTTCGCGATCAAACGCGGCCTGGACAGGCTGATCTCCGAACTAGACCGTCGGGTGATCGACTTCGGTGGACGGCTCTACTCTGCGAAAGACTCCGTCACCTCGCCTGACACATTCCACTCCATGTATCCGCGGATCGACGAATGGATCGCGGTGCGCCGACGCATCGACCCGACCGGAGTGTTCGTCTCCGACATGGCCAAACGCCTCGACCTCGTCTGACGCATCCTGCGTCCATCCCTGCTCGTGACCGAGCCCACCTTGCTCGTTGAGCGAGCGGAGCGAGTCGAAGCGTCTGCGGGAGTGGCGCGGTGCTTGCTGCGACGAGCAGATGGAGAGAACTCCAGCGCCGCTTCGGACGCTGACATGGCCGCAGCTGACAGCCCGCTCTACAAGCGCATCGCCGGGTGGATCGAAATGATGGTGCGCGGGAGCTCCGAACGTCGAGCCCGAGCGGCTAGTGCGAGTCGACCTCGATGGAGGCTTCGATTGCCGCGTGCCAGCAACTGAGGAGCTCGTGGGCAGATCCTGCGAGGTCAGCTAGCTCATCTTGTGCTACCGGCCGAGACTTAGGTCCGATAGCCCAGTCGTAGTAACCCAATGCGAGTGAAGCGTCGTTCGGGAGGAACTTCTCGACGAGCCCGAGCTTGTTCTTCCCGACGCCCCGGCGCCCGTTTCCGGCTCGACCTTTGCGGATTCGGTATCGATCGAGATCGCCACGAATCACCTCGTCTCGGAGAATTACTATGTGATTCACCCAGTCCGGAGGATCGGACACCTTGTCGGCTTGCGGAAAATCAGTGTCATCCGGGCTGGTCTCGATTCCGGCGTGGAACTCGAATCGAACGTCCTCGAGGTGCTTGGGCATCCCACGTCCGGCGACCTGGACCTGGCTCCGAAGCTGCCTTCCATCTGCAAGGACGGGACTCCAGATCGTTATAGCCGGCATTCCGCTGCCGCCGCGACCCACTCCTACCGTCCAATCGGATCCGAAAGCGACCCGCAGGTGATTGGCGATCGGGCGGAACGCTCGCTCAATCATGACCTTCTGCGGAGGGAGGGCGTGGATGTCTTCGATCCGGAGCCGTGGAGCCTTGAAGTATCCGATCGCTTCGTCCCACGTGAGCACTCCGGTTACTTTCGACGAGTAGTCGCCTGCGTCCGCCTTGTCGAGGACGAGGAGAAATAGGTAATCGACTGCGTCCCTCTGCTTGTCGATCTGAGCCTGAGTGATTTCGTGGTCGAGCTTTGCTTCGATGCCGATCGTCGTTCTATCAGCCAAGTACACAACCACATCGAGCCTGGCCACGCCTTCGCACTCGACTCGTGGAACATCGCCGGGCTTGAGGGTCTTCTGGATGCCGTGGCGTTGCAGCCCGTTGAGGAAGGCTTCGGGGTCATTCCTGATCTCGGCAGCGAGAGCACGCGTCAGCATCGGCTCTGTCGTGTAGATGCCTGTCGGAACGCTGTCGGCCCCCGGCTTGCGGTCGCCCGGCAAGGCCAAGAACCGATCGTCTGCCACTGTGCCGGGCAGCTCGTTGATCCGTGCCGCGATGTCGAGTACTTCTGGACTGAACTCGGTGAAACTGGCGGCGGGGCTCTGGAACCGGTAGCGGCGGGCGCAGTAGAACGCCCAGGCCTTCAAGTAGTCCACGCCAACCCAGTGAGGTATGCGGCCGTCCAGCGCGTAGGACTCCATGAGGGGCCGTATTGCGTGGTCGAACCCACCGTCCCCGGCGAACCGCTCGTAGGCGTTATAACCCTGGGCCCATCTGAGGATCTTTGAGTCCAAGTCGTCCATGCTCGGGACACTAGACGTGGCATCACGACGTCGTCAACGGGATCAACTCGGTGGTCGACGACTGGGATCTGCGACCGGTGCGGCGCACAGTGGCCTGGCTCCGCAACCTCTGCGACACGA
The DNA here is from genome assembly GCF_000344135.1 of Gordonia malaquae NBRC 108250. Lineage (GTDB taxonomy): Bacteria > Actinomycetota > Actinomycetes > Mycobacteriales > Mycobacteriaceae > Gordonia > Gordonia malaquae. The sequence continues at coordinate 59,170 of NZ_BAOP01000026.1, forward strand.
CGAGCTGACAGCCGCCGAAGGAGCGCGCTGCGCACCATGGCTCGCAAACTGCGCAGACCAGTGTCATAGCCACGCGACCATCTCGAGCATGAACTCGGGAGAACGGCCCCTGTCGATGCGTCAGTACAGGATGATCAGATCGGTGCGGAGGTCTTCGGGTTCGGTCACCGACGGGTCGTTGACGTAGATCTCGATGACGCCGCGAGGGTCGCCGCCGCCGTTCACCTCGTGGACCTCGAACAGCGACTCCCACGCCGAACTTATGCCTTCGTACGCACCGACATGGCTCATGATGAGGGCGCGGCCGGACGGGAACACGCCGTTGTCGACGCCTTCGACGTCGGTCGGGGCGGCGACGGGGAAGCCGAGGGTGATGTCGAAGACGTCGTGGGGGTCACCCTCGTACAGGCCGTAGCCGGGACCGATCGGTCCGCAGCCTGCGAGAGTCTGGAACGACTCGTCGAAGATGTCCCGGATGTCTTCCATCCGGACGTCGTAGAACTTCTGAGTGACAACGCGGATGTCGTCGGGAAGCGTCACCTCCATCGGCTGCAGGAACGACTCTTCGCGGAAGAACAGCGGGATGCTCATGCCCGCAAGGGTACGGCTCACACTGCGGCATAGGCACTCCTCCCGGCAGAATGGAACCCGTGATTCAAGATGATCTGGTCGTCGACACTCACTATGGTCCGTTGCGCGGTGTGGCGACCGAAACGCTGGACGTGTGGAGAGGCATCGCCTATGCCCAGCCGCCGGTAGGCGACTTGCGGTGGCGGCACGCGGTCGATCCGACACCGCACACAGACGTGGTCCCGGCCGACACCTTCGGGCCGGTGTGCCCGCAGCCGGTGATGCCGGTGATCGAGCTGGGCGACGGCACGCGCCAGGAGGAGGACTGCCTCTATCTCAATGTGTCCACCCCGCGCGGCGCGTCGCGCAGCGACACCCGGCTCCCGGTGCTGGTGTGGATTCACGGCGGCGCCTACCTGTGCGGTTCGGGTTCGCAACCCCTGTACGACGCGACGTCGCTGATCGGCACGGGTGTCGAGGCAGGCACCCCGGTGATCGTCGTGACGATCAACTACCGACTCGGCGCGTTCGGGTTCGTCGACTTCTCGTCGTGGTCGGACGCCGACCGGACGTTCGACGCGAACTGCGGGATGTCCGATGTGCTGGCCGCGCTGCGCTGGGTGAACCTGAACATCAGCGCCTTCGGCGGCGACCCCGGGAACGTGACTGTCTTCGGGGAGTCGGCAGGAGGCGGAGTCGTCACGACGCTTCTGACCATGCCGGGCGCGGAGGGACTCGTGCATCGGGCCATCGCACAGAGTTCCCCGGCGACGTCGGTGTACGGCCCCGACCGCGCGGCTCGCTACGCGCAGGCGATGCTCGACCTCATGCCGGCCGAACGAGTGAGCCCGGATCTGCTTCGAGACATCCCTGTCGACGCTCTTGTGGCGGCGTCGCAGCAGATGTTCCTGTCGGTGCCTCGGGAGCATCCCGGCACCATCGCGCACACGCCGATCGTCGACGGCGACCTGATCCCCGATGACCCGCTCCGTGTGTACGAGTCCGGGCGCGCACTGCCGGTGCCGCTGATGATCGGCACGAATCGGCACGAGACGTCGCTGTTCAAGTGGATGTCGTCGCCCCTCATGCCGGTGAAGTCGGAGCATGTCGACGCGATGTTCACCCTCATCGGCACCGAGCAGCCGCATCTCCCGTTGCCTGAGCCGGAACACCTCGACGAGTCGTATCAGCACGTGAAGGCTCGGGTGCGCAGCATGGCGATCTCCCGCGACATCGGGTTCCGCATGCCCGCGTTGTGGATCGTCGAAGCGCACAACTCGCAAGCGTCGGTGCACCTGTACCGCTTCGACTGGGCGACGCCGCTGCTGCGGTTCATCGGTTTCGGCGCTGCTCACGCCACTGAACTGCCGTACGTGTGGGGCAATCCGGCGTCCACCAAACGCGATCCGATGTACCGATTGGGCGGCCGACCGACGGGCGACGAGGTGACCGCCCGCGTCCAGCGTCGATGGCTGGCGTTCGCAACCTCAGCCGACCCGAACATCGGCGACGACATCCCCGGCAACGCACAGTGGGACCCCTACACAGTCGACGATCACGCGTCGCTGCGGATCGGTGCGGTCGATTCCGCTGCAGTCGGGCTCGACGACGCGATGCTCCGCGCCTGGGGCGACGAGGTCCTCAGCTTCCAATGACGATCAGTCGATTCGGGTCCGACGCGTTGTTCGACGGAGGGTTCGCCTACGGTTCGCGCGTTCGCGGCGAACAACTGTTCACAGCAGGTGTATCGCCCCTGGACGAGCACGGGTCCGTCGTGGCGCCCGGCGACCCGATCGCCCAGACCTCGCACGTCGTTGAACTGTTGGCCACGCTTCTCGCGGAGCAGGGGAGCACTGTCGACGACATCGCCAAACTGACCGTCTATGTCGAGACGGCCGACCGCGCGGACGTCGCCGCGGTGTGGGGCGCGGTGGAAGAGGCGTTCGCCGGGGACACTCCTCCGGCCGTGATCGTCGCGGTCACCGTCCTGCCGTACCCGGGCCAACGAATCGAGATCGACGCGGTTACGGTGGCTCGATGACACGACCACACGTCGACGACACCGCTCGCCGCGCTCGATTTCAGCGGAGGCATCTGCTCGACGGGACAGTCGGCACTCCGGTGGTCGAGATCGCCGACGCGGTTGTCGGGTTGCACGCGACGACGGCGTCCACTGTGCATCTGTCGGCATGGGCGCGTAACGGCGAGATCACCCCGCACGACGTCGACAGCGCGCTCTACGACGATCGAACGGTCGTGAAACAGCTCGCGATGCGGCGAACGCTGTTCGTCATGAGCCGACCGATCCTCGCCGACGCGGTGGGCGCGGTCGGCAGCCGGGTCGCGGCGTCGGAACGCACCAACATGCTCCGTGACCTGCGTCGCGACGACGGACCCGCCGACCCCGAAGGATGGATCGATCAAGCGCGGTCGGCGGTCCTCGATCTCCTCGACGGAACCGAACTCGTGGCCGCCGAGGTGCGGAAAGCTCTGCCCGATTTCGACATCTCGATCATGCGCGACGCCGGGAAGTCGTACGGCGGACTCTCGCCGATGCTCCCGCGCCTGCTCAATCACCTGGCAGCGGCGGGCGACGTGGTCCGCGGGACCAATCGCGCGACGTGGGCGGTGTCGCGGCCCGGCTGGACGTCGATGTCGTCGTGGCTGGGTGAGCCTCTCGCGGCCGTCAGCCCGGAGGATGGCCACCGCGATCTTGTGGCCCGCTGGCTCCGCTCGTTCGGTCCGGGAACCGAGGCTGACCTCGTGTGGTGGCTCGGGTCGACGAAGACCGCGGTGCGGAAGGCAGTCGCTGCCCTGGACGTGGTCGAGGTGGACCTCGACTCCGGCGAGACCGGCTACCTGATGGCCGACGACCTCTACCCCGTCGACGAGGTGCAGCCGCGGGCGCTCCTGCTGCCGGGCCTAGACCCAACGACCATGGGGTGGCGCGGCCGGGAGTTCTACCTCGATCCCGCGCACGTTCCGCACCTGTTCGACACGAATGGCAACGGTGGACAGACCGCATGGTGGGACGGCCGGATCGTCGGAGGCTGGGTGCAAGAGGACAACCGCGTCCGCGTCCAACTCCTGGAGGACGTTCCCGCTGACGGTGTCCGAGCGCTCGACGCCCGGGCCGCCGAACTCGCCGAGTGGCTCGGCGACGTCCGCCTGACCCAGGGTCTCTTCGCCTCCCCGATGATGAAGTCCTGACCCCGCGCCCTTGCTCGATCCGAGGGCGACTCCCCACTGGTCGTTGAGCGAGCAGAGCGAGTCGAAGCGGCGTGACAAACACAGGTCGGCGACCACGGGGCTGTCCGGGGACGTGAGGTGCGGACGCTTCGACTCGCGGCGCTCATCGAGCAGGGTCGAGGCTTCTCAACGACTAGGAGGGCCGAGCAACGGGGCCGGCTCACAGGAAGCTCCCAGCGTTCGGACAGCGGGGGAGGAGGCGGTCGGTGCACGATGGTGACATGACCGTGAGTTCCCCAGCCGTGCCCGCAAAAGTTCTGGTCGTCGATGACGAGGAGAACATCCGGGAACTGTTGTCGGTGTCCTTGAAGTTCCAGGGCATGGACGTGCGCTCAGCCGCCGACGGACCGCGCGCCCTGGACATCACCCGCACCTTCAAACCCGACGTCCTGATTCTGGACGTGATGATGCCCGGCATGGACGGCTTCGGACTGCTGCGACGATTGCGCGCGGACGGCATAGGCGCGCCCGCGCTGTTCCTGTCGGCGCGCGACTCCGTCGAAGACAAGGTCAACGGACTCACCGTCGGCGGGGACGACTACGTGACCAAACCGTTCAGCCTGGAAGAGGTCGTCGCACGGCTCGGTGTGCTGCTCCGCCGCAGCGGGCACGGACAGGAGTCTCAGGCGTCGTCGCGCATCGTGTTCGCCGATCTCGAACTCGATGAGGAGACCCACGAAGTGCTCAAGGACGGCGAACTCGTCTCGCTGTCGCCGACAGAGTTCACATTGCTGCGGTACTTCATGGTCAACGCGGGAACTGTGCTGTCGAAGCCACGCATTCTCGATCACGTGTGGAACTACGACTTCGGCGGCGACGTGAACGTGGTCGAGTCGTACGTGTCATATCTGCGACGCAAGATCGACACCGGCCCGGTCCGGCTCATCCACACCCTGCGCGGTGTGGGCTACGTGATGCGTGAGCCTCGATGAACGTGGTGTCCGAACGCATGCGGTCGATGCCGCTGCGGGTGACACTTGTCGTCCTGACCGTCATCCTGGTGCTGGCGGGCCTCGGAGTCTCCGGAGTGGTGGTGACATCCGCGATGCGGAGCGATCTGCTCACCCGCGTCGATGAGGGGCTCACCGACGCCGTCCACGGGTGGGCACGACCGCCGGACGTCCGTGACGGTGACATGCCGGGTCCTCCTGGCCTGCGGCGCCCGAAGTCGCAGTACTTCGTGACCGCGACGTCGTCGGACGGGTTTGAGATCACGTTCAACGACTTCGGCTCCAGTCCAGACCTGTCGAGCCTCTCGTCGTCGGAGGGCACATCGCCGGTGACCGTGTCGTCGTCTGGGGCGGGCCCGGACTGGCGGGTGGTCAAGAGGGTGTCGGCCGGGTCGACGGTGGTGGTGGCGATCCCGTTGACCGACGTCGACGCGACGATGACGCGGTTGATCTGGCTGCAGGTCGGTGTCGGCTGCATCGTGGTCGTCCTGATCGGGGCGCTCAGCTACCTGTTGGTCCGGTCCAGTCTGCGTCCGTTGCGCCGCGTCGAAGAGACCGCCCACGCCATCGCGGGTGGCGACCTTCACCGACGAGTCCCGGCTCGACCGGCGAACACCGAGGTCGGGAGTCTCGGCGAGTCGCTCAACGCGATGCTGGCGCAGATCCAGAACGCCTTCGCCGCGACTGCGGCGTCCGAACGTCAGGCGCGAGCATCCGAAGAGAAGATGCGGCGATTCATCGCCGACGCGTCTCACGAACTCCGCACACCGTTGACGTCGATCAAGGGTTTCGCCGATCTGATGGCGCTGGGCGCCGTCACCGACTCCTCCGACGCAGTCCGTCGGATCTCCGGCGAAGCCGACCGGATGACGATGCTTGTCGAGGACCTCCTCATGCTGGCACGGCTGGACGCGCACCGGCCCGTCGAGAACGCCCCGGTTGAGGTGCTTCCCCTGCTCGTCGACTCCGTCGAGGCAGCACGGGCGTCGGCACCAGGCCGTCAGATCGACCTCGACCTGGCCGGTTTCGATCCGACAGCGCAGGTCAACGGTGATCGACTCCGACTCCGTCAGGTGCTGGGCAACCTGCTGGGCAACGCAGTCGCTCACACCGCACCCGACAGCCCGATCACCCTGGCGGCGCGGATACACGGTGAAGAGGTGATCGTCGAGGTCGCCGATTCTGGCCCGGGCCTGACCACCGACGAGCAGGCACACGTCTTCGAACGCTTCTACCGGGGCGACCCGTCCCGACACCGGAACGTATCGGACAGCGGAAGCGGACTCGGCCTATCGATCGTGGCCGCACTCATCGCCGCTCACGACGGCCGAGTGGGCGTTCGTTCCACTGCGGGGGAAGGCGCGACCTTCTGGTTCGCGCTGCCCCGCGCACGCGGAGTGCAGGCTCGGTAAGGTTCGGACATGGCCTCGGTTTTCACGCACATCATCAACGGCGATCTGCCCGGACGTTTCGTCTGGAAGGACGGACAGAGCGTCGGGTTCCTGACAATCAACCCGGTGACACCCGGACACGTGCTCGTGGTGCCGCGCAAGGAGATCGATCACTGGGAGCAGATCGACACCCCGACGTTCACTCACCTGTCCGACGTATCGCAGAAGATCGGCCGTGCCGTCAAGGACGCGTTCGACGCACCGCGAATGGGCCTGTTGATCGCCGGGCTCGAAGTGCCGCATCTTCACATCCACGTGTTCCCCGCGCACTCGCTGGAGTCGTTCGACCTCACTCAGGCCGATCAGAACCCGTCGCCGGAATCACTGGACGACGCCGCAGAACGCATCCGCGCATCGCTGCGCGCGCTCGGGTACGGAGAGAACGTCCCCGACTGATCTCCGCACCGACCCGGCCCTGCGTATAAGCTCATCCGATCAACGGACAGGGCGAACGGGAGCGGAGTGGACGTTCACGAAACGGTGTCGCGGCGGACACTGCTCAAAGGTGTAGGTCTCGCTGTCCTCGGCGCCGGTGCTGTGGCCTGCACATCGCGTTCGGAACCTGAACCGGAAGCCGCGGCCGTCGTCGTTCGACCGCTGCCGATTCCACCCGTGCTCGCACCGCGCAAGGTCGGCAAGACCAAAGTCTTCAGCCTGGAGGCGCGGACGGGCACCAGCGAGATCGTTCCCGGCACCCGCACGGGGACCTGGGGATACAACGGCGCGAACCTCGGCCCGACGATCCGCGTCACGCGCGGAGACAACGTCCGGATCAATGTCCGGAACGCGCTACCCGATACCACCACGGTCCATTGGCATGGGCTGCACGTTCCTCCAGACATGGACGGCGGCCCGCATCAACCGATCGAAGCGGGCCGGGCCTTCGCGGCCCGCTTCCGAGTTCGCCAACAGGCCGCGACCCTCTGGTATCACCCCGACCTGCACGGGAGCACCAGTCTGCAGACGTCCCGCGGGCTTGCCGGGATGATGATCGTCGACGATGCGGCGACGTCGCGTCACGACCTCCCTCGGCGGTACGGCATGGACGACATCCCGCTGATCCTGCAAGACAAACGTTTCACCGCCACCGGAGCACTCGACGAGACCGACCGAGCCGACGTCGGACTGCTCGGCGACACCCCGACGGTCAACGGCATCACCCAACCGACATTCACCGCCACCACCCGCCGGGTGCGATTCCGCATCGTCGACGCCTCGACCGCACGCCTCTACAACCTCGCGTTCTCCGACAACCGGCGATTCACCGTCATCGGAACCGACGGCGGGCTCCTCGACAAGCCGATGACGGCGACCAGCATCGGGATCAGTCCGGGCGAACGGACCGAGATCGTCGTCGACCTCACTCCAGGCGAGACCGTCCAACTGCGCGCCGTCGCGTTCCCCGGAAACCTCGGCGTCGACGACGCCGCCCCCGACTTCGGTCTGCAGGACGAGTTCGATCTGATGACGGTGATCGGCCCGGCACCGACGGCGCCGAAGCCACGCGCGTTGCCGACCGGGCTCAACCCGACGTTGCGCAACTCGCCGAACACCGGAATCGCGCACAAGCGGTACTTCGATCTCCAGTGGTTCCAGATCAACGGCCAGCTGTTCGATCCCGCACGCGTCGACGCCGTCGTCCCCGTCGGGAGGACCGAGATCTGGACGGTGCGCAACACCGACACCTGGATTCACAACTTCCACATCCACGGAACCCAGTTTCGAGTGCTCTCACTCGACAAGGCACATCCGAAGCCGCCGACCGCAGGGTGGAAGGACACCGTCCTGCTCCCACCGGGCGCGGTCGCAAGGCTCGCGGTGCGGTTCACCGACTACACGTCGACACGCTGGCCCTACCAGTTCGGATGCAACCTGATGTTCCACCAAGACAAGGGGATGGAAGGCCAGCTCGTGGTGGTCCGCCCCGGCCAGAAGCCGTCGACGGTGCTCGGCCGGGAGCCCCGTCGGCGCAAGCGCTGACGACAGACCGTGCTCAACAAGGGGGAACACATGAATACCGCCGAAGTGATCAGTCGCCGAACATGGCTGAAAGGTGCGGGCGTGGTGGCGGCTGCGACAGTCGTCGCGGCGTGCTCGTCAGACGACACGACGCCAGGCGGCTCGGACCCCACAGGCAGTGAATCTCGCCCGTTGCCGATCCCGCCGGTCCTCAAGCCCGCCACGTCAGGAACGACGAAAGTCTTCCGCCTGGAAGCGAAACCCGGCACGAGCGAGATCGTCGCTGGAAAGAGCACTCCCACCTGGGGGTACAACGGATCGATCCTCGGCCCGACTATTCGTGTGCGTCGTGGAGACGACATCCGCGTCAAAGTGGGAAACGCGCTTCCGGAGATGACAACGGTGCACTGGCACGGCATGCACCTGCCGGCGAACATGGACGGCGGACCACACCAGCCGATCATGCCCGGTGACACGTGGACCGCCGAATACACGATCAAACAGCAGGCAGCGACCCTCTGGTACCACCCGCACCCGCACGGCACCACCAGCCGCCACGCCTATCGCGGACTCTCCGGGCTGCTCATCGTCGACGACGACCAGTCCGACCAGCTCGATCTACCGAACCGCTACGGGATCGACGACATCCCACTGATCGTCCAGGAAAAGCGCTTCACCTCCGACCACATGCTCGACGAGACAGACCGTGAAGACGTCGGACTCATCGGCGACACCGCCGTCGTCAATGGAATCAGCGGACCGACCTTCACCGCGACCACCCGTCGTGTCCGATTCCGCATCCTCGACGGTTCGACGATGCGACTGTTCAACCTTGCCTTCTCCGACCGACGTGATTTCACGATCATCGGGTCGGACGGCGGACTCCTCGACCGACCGGTCACCGCGACAAGCGTCTACCTCAGTCCGGGCGAACGTGCTGAGATCGTCGTCGACCTGGAACCAGAGGAGAAGGTGACGTTGAAAGCAGTCCGGTTCGCCGACAACCTCGAAGTAGACGACGATGACTCCCCCGACTTCGGACTGAAGGACGAGTTCGACCTGCTGTCCATCGTGGGGCCGCCCGCAGAAGCCGCCGTGCCGCCCGTGTTGCCGACCGGACTCAACCCGACGCTCAGGGCTCCCGCCCGTCCCGCCGCCACCGCCAAGAAGCGAACCTTCGACATGGAGTGGTTCCAGATCAACAACCGACTGATGGACATCACCCGAGTCGACGACACCGTGGACGTGGACACCGACGAGATCTGGACCATCGCCAACAAGGACAACTGGATTCACAACTTCCACGTCCACGACACCCAGTTCCGAGTCCTGTCACTCGACAAGACAAGCACTACCCCGCTCATCGACGGGTGGAAGGACACGATCCTGCTGGCGCCCGGCGCCGTCGCGACCATCGCCCTTCGGTTCACCGACTACACGTCCAACCGGTGGCCGTACATGTACCACTGCCACCTGATGTTCCACGAGGACCAAGGAATGATGGGCCAGTTCGTCGTCGTGAAACCCGGACAGAAGCCGTCGCCAGCCATCGGCTCGGGACTGGAGCACGACATGGGCCCGAAGCCGTCGAACAGCAGATCCGCACCCGAAACGTCGTCCAGTCATCGGCATTCCGGGTAGCGCAAGGCTCTGACCAGGCGATTTGGCTTTCTGTGGGCCGATGCGTAACTTATATCGAGTCCGAGCGGCCAGGCCGCGAAGGACAAACTTCCTCCAACTTCTTCACCGGGTCGCGAGATTCTGGTGGTGGTGCTGGTGGGTCTGGTTGCCGCCGAAACGCCGATTTGCACTGCAGAGCGGGGTGAGGCTAGACTGGAAGAGTTGGCCCGAAACGGCCGGCGAGATAATCAAGTTCACTGGAGTTCGGCCCGCGTTTGTGTGGGTTGGTGCTGGTGGGTGTGTGTTCTTTGAGAACTCGATAGTGTGTAAATAGATGTTCTTGTGCCACATTATTTTTGTTTTGTGGCATGGAGGATGTTGTGACGGACAAGAATTTGTTTTTGTTTTGTTTATGATTGAATCTTTGTCAGTTTTTTGGATTTGGTCAGGTTTTGCTTTCTGGCTTGTGTTGAAATCGCACGCCTCTTTGGGGTGTGTTTGTTTCACATTTTTTGTTGG